>NZ_JAPKNE010000010.1:0-141706 GCF_026344075.1 Enterobacter nematophilus
CTTATACCTTTTTACGCACAGACTTATCCACAATCTCATCGGGATCCCGGTGCGATCCTGCGAACTGAAACGGAAGATCATCTATACTAGCGGCAAATATTCTTCTCCGCAGAGCCCCCTCATGAATACACAACGCCTGCGCCGCGACTGGCATCTCCCTGGAGCCGGGTTAATGTTGCTGGCAATCCTCTTCGCAGGATTTACCCTGCATACGCACTGGAACACCTTTATCCAGTGGTGTCTTGCTACGCAAATTACCCTGCACCGTTATCTGGTGATGTATCTGCTGCAGCTTAATAACCACCAGTACAGCGGCGGATTATGGCTCTTAACAGGCGCTTTCCTCTATGGCGTCCTTCACGCCATCGGGCCGGGTCATGGGAAATTCATAATGACGACCTATCTGACCACCAATAAGGAGAGCGAGCTGGCCGCCCGTGTGGTCCCCTTCATTGGCAGCCTGATGCAGGGCGTCAGCGCCATTCTGTTCGTCTTTATACTGGCGGTGGGGTTTAACCTCGCCTCTGGGGATATCAGTACCAGCCGCTGGTACGTTGAGAAGATAAGCGCCGTGCTGATTGGCGCGTTTGGTGCTTTCATCATTTACCAGGCGCTGAAGAGCCTGCGTTCGCAGCGAATGTCGATCTCAGCTATTAAGCCGCTTCATCAGCATGATGAACGCTGCGGCTGTGGTCATCACGGCGTGGGCGCAGATCTGACACAAGGAGACTGGAAAACGCGTCTGGGCGTCATTCTGGCAATTGGCGCACGCCCGTGCAGCGGTGCGATCATGATTCTGATGTTTTCGAACGCGCTGGGCATTGTCACCTGGGGAATGGCGGCCGTTATGACCATGTCTTTAGGAACGGCACTCTCTATTATGGGGCTATCACTGGCGGTTCGTTATGCCCGTGAACGCACGGTGGCATGGTTCGGGGGAAATAGCTCGTTCAGGTGGCTGGTGCCGGCCGTTAAAATTGCCGGAGGGATCGTCCTGATCCTGTTCGCGACCGTCCTGTTCCTGACGGTCATCCCCATTAGCGCCAACGGCGACTACATCGCCGCCGGATGCTAATAAAAGAAAACCCGCCGTTGGCGGGTTTTTTATTACTCGTTAATCCGTGGATGTTGATCAACAAGACGGGAGCGTTTCTTCTGCAGCTCTTCAATCTCTGCGTCGATATCCTCAATCTTCTGCTCAACGTTATCGTAGTGCTCGCGCAGGATCTCTTTCGCTTCCTGAATATCGGATGCCGCAGGCGTCGCCCCTTTCAGAGGACGGTTCGCCGTCTCCTTCATGGTCAGGCCGGTCGCCAGACCGACTACCGCGATAACCATCAGATAGTAGGCTGGCATCATCAGGTTCTGCGTGCTTTCCACCAGAGAGGCGGCAAGCGTAGGCGTCAGGCCGGCAATCAGAACGGAGATATTGAACGCCGCCGCCAGCGCACTATAACGAATGTGCGTCGGGAACATCGCAGGTAATGTAGACGCCATCACCCCGATAAAGCAGTTCAGGATCACCGCCAGCATCAGCAGACCCGCGAAAATCAGACCCAGCACGTTACTGTTGATCAGAATAAAGGCCGGGATCGCCAGCGCAAACAGCGCCACGCTCCCAAGGATGATAAACGGTCGACGGCCAAAGCGGTCGCTAAGCAGCCCCATCATTGGCTGCACAAACAGCATACCCACCATGATGGCGATAATAATCAGCACGCCGTGATCTTCCGAGTAGTGCAGGTTATGCGACAGATAGCTCGGCATGTAGGTCAGCAGCATGTAATAAGTGACGTTAGTGGAAATCACCAGACCAATACAGGTCAGCAGGCTGCGCCAGTGCTTCGTCGCGATCTCTTTAAAGGAGACTTTTGGACCATCCTGCAGCCCTTCGCGGTCGCCCTGCTCCAGTTTCTCAACGTGCTGCTGGAACGCAGGCGTCTCTTCCAGCGCGTGACGCAGGTAAAGACCGATGATACCCAGCGGAAGCGCGATAAAGAACGGGATACGCCAGCCCCAGTCGAGGAAGTTCTCCTCACCGACCACGGTTGAAATCAGGACCACGACGCCTGCGCCCATCACAAACCCGGCAATCGAACCGAAGTCCAGCCAGCTGCCCATGAAGCCGCGCTTACGGTCAGGGGAATACTCCGCGACGAAGATCGACGCCCCGGTATACTCACCCCCGACGGAGAAGCCCTGCGCCATCTTACAGAGCAACAGCAGAATAGGTGCCCAGATGCCGATCGTGGCATAGGACGGGATTAGGCCGATACAGAACGTACTGATCGACATAATGACAATGGTGATAGCGAGTATTTTCTGGCGACCGTATTTGTCACCGAGCATACCGAAGAACAGACCACCCAGCGGGCGAATGAGGAAGGGAACGGAGAACGTACCCAGTGCGGCAATCATCTGCAGGCTGGGGTCAGCCCCGGGGAAGAACACTTTACCTAACGCGTAGGCGACAAAGCCATAGACACCAAAATCGAACCATTCCATCGCATTACCAAGCGAGGCTGCGGTAATGGCTTTACGCAGTTTTGCGTCATCAATAATGGTGACGTCGCGCAGCGTGATGGGTTTAACTTTTTTCCTTCTCAGCATAGCTATCCTCGTTGACTCGGCCCTGTCTGTTTCACAGTCCTGTTTACGTGCTGTGAACCATGGGATCCGCTCCATGCGAATCGCCTTATTCAAGCGTAGCAGGTTTACTTACATTGACGTTTTCCGTCGATACAACCGAACCTGTTGACGCCTGTCTGGGCAGTTAATGACCTTTTTACCCTACCAGCGTTTATATTTGTGATCAACTTCACATATATATTTATGCTGCGTAAAGTGAAGACAGTATTTGTCAACTTCCGCAAATAAGACCTTCCTCAAGCCGTCCCCGGATGAAGATTTCAGTCAAAAGCTTTTTCTTTTTAATCACGGAATAAAAAGCCATTTTTTTACAAGGGATTTACATAAATCTAAGCCTGCCAGAACGCGTCGTAAAGTTTACATTCAATATGTGATGCAGATAACTAAAACACCGTTTTATTTTCATTGAATCATTATTCCAGTGATCGCATGATAATTCCCGAAACACAGCGCCGAGTGCTTTCTGACAAGAGAAAACGAGAGCGCTTGCTGAAAATGAGTTGCGGGGTTATCAAATACAAACCATCAAAAAACCCTTCATCAAATTGAATTTATTGATTTTTTATTTACACCTGCCGCTCGCCACGAGTGGTAAAAATTGTGAGGGTTGTATATGAAGATTAAAGCCACGATAGAACGCATACCGGGTGGTATGATGCTGGTGCCGCTGGTACTCGGTGCCATTCTGAATACATTAGCGCCTGATACCGGGGCTTATTTTGGTGGTTTCACAAAGGGGATGATTACGGGTACCGTTCCCATCCTGGCGGTCTGGTTCTTTTGTATCGGCGCATCGATAAATTTACGCGCTACGGGTACCGTATTACGCAAATCCGGAACGCTGGTGATAACCAAAATAGCGGTTGCCTGGGTTGTCGCAATGATATGCGCGATGTTCATTCCGGAAAATGGAATTCAGACCGGTTTCTTCGCCGGGCTATCCGTCCTGGCGATTGTCTCGGCGATGGATATGACCAACGGCGGGCTGTATGCCAGCCTGATGAACCAGTACGGAACGAAAGAGGAGTCAGGCGCATTTGTTTTGATGTCTCTGGAGTCCGGCCCGCTCATGACGATGCTGATCCTGGGCTCCGCTGGCCTTGCCTCTTTTGAACCGCATCACTTTGTCGGGGCGATCCTGCCGTTCCTGATCGGTTTTGCCCTGGGGAATCTGGATCACGATCTGCGTGATTTCTTCAGCAAAGCCACGCCGGTGCTGATCCCGTTCTTTGGCTTTGCGCTGGGCAACACCATCAACCTGAACGTGATCCTTGATACGGGACTGCTGGGGATTGTGCTGGGTGTCGCGGTTATCATCATCACCGGTATTCCGCTGATTATTGCCGACCGCGTGATCGGCGGAGGAAACGGCACGGCGGGCGTCGCCGCCTCTTCAGCCGCAGGCGCTGCCGTCGCAAACCCGGTCATTATCGCCCAGATCAACCCGGCCTTCGAACCGGTGGCCGCTTCCGCGACGGCACTGGTTGCCGCCAGCGTGATTGTCACCGCGATTCTGGTGCCCATCATCACGGCGCTGTACGCAAAACGCTACGGAAATGCACCCAAGCAGGAATTAGAACGGGAAGCGGTAGAACTTCATCATTAACACACCGCACCAGTCTATCCCCTCTCCCCTATGGGGAGAGGGTCAGGGTGAGGGGTATTCAACCAAAAATCTCTTCCACCATCGCATCCACCAGCCGTTTTGCCGAACACAGCCTCGGCATACCCAGCGCGACGGTCTGCCAGTTTTGCGTCACTGACCAGCTCACCGGGTGTAGATCCGCCTGACACCAGTCGCCCAGCCAGCCCAGCATGTCTTTATGATCGATTAAACCCGCCGAAGCGGGTGTGGTCAGCCATTGATGATAAAAATGGCGCGTCGTGGGGGACGCATTGATGCCCTGCGCCAGGTAGTTGGCGGCCATGCTGCGTAAATTATCCTTGAGCATTGCCGACACATCGTTGTTCGCCAGACGACATGCATCGCCGAATGCTCCCCAGCGCAGCTCTTCCAGAACAATGAAGCAGCGACCGGCCAACGACCAGCCATCATAGTGACCGGCTCGCCAGCGGGTGAAAATTTGTTCACTGTGCTCGCCTGCCTGTACCGTCAGCCCACGCTGGGTCAGCGCCTTTTCTTTATAGGCGGCACGTTGGGTAAAATGAGAAGAGAGCTCCGCATACTGTTCAAGCAGGCCGGGAGATGGCTGAGCGCGCAGGTGAGCCGGCTGGCGCAGTGCAATCAGCTTATCGGCCATCAGCGTCAGCGCGAGATGGCCCGGATCCAGCATGCCTGCAAGCTTTTCCGCCAGCCCCAGGCGCAGGGCCGCGTTCTCATTAAGCATTCCCGCCATCGCCCAGGGCCGCAGCCGGGTATGCGTCATGATCTCCTGAGTCAAACGTTCACGAAACTGCAGCTGCTGCGGCCCCAGACGGGGATGGCGCGCCGCATCCACGCCCTGCACAAGATCGACCATAAACTTGGGATGAATACACTCCAGCGTCCGCCCGGGACCGTCCAGTAGCTGTGTTGTCATGGTTGCTCTGCTGCGAATAGAGTTTGAATGTCATCGCGTAACAGTCGGGTATCTTCCTGAATCCACGTCGCAGTCGTAATGCTTTGCTTCAACAGCTGGCTGAGCGCTCGGGTTGAATGCTCATTTTGTTGACGCACTGCGAGGCTATCACGCAAGCTTTCCTGTAACCCGGTCAGGCATAACGAAAATTCTGCAAAGAACGTCGCCATTCCGGCCGTAACAGAGACATCGACCTGCGCGGACAAAGCTTTACGTATTTGTTCACAAAACTGATCAATATGTTGCTTAAATTTGTCATGCAGCTGCGCAATGTCGATTACATAGCGCGTGCGCGTGACCACATAATCATCCCAGCCCCAGCCCGGATTATTGAGCCAACGCGAAACGGTTTCACGCATACTGCTCCCGGAGGAAGGCTGACCTGCCGGCCGGTTATCCTGCGCAATGGCATCGTTAAACAGTGCCCGCGTATTGAAGTTAAGCTGGTTAGCCTGAAAAGCCGGGAAGCTGATCCGCGCCCGGAAGCCGGCATGGCTCAGGTGCTCTTTAATACGCGTTTCAATAGGGCGCATAGCTTCATTCAGCGAGCGCGCCAGCGTAGATTCCAGCTGATCGAAGCGTAACGCCAGCTCCCGGGCGATTTTTGCCTGCGCATCCAGCATGATAAGTTCACAGGAGGAGCGAATTTTACTCAGGACGATCTGCGCCTGACCTTCATCATCCAGAACCAGCGGTTCCCGCTCTTGCGGTTCATCACTGCGGCGATTCAGCCGCTCAATGCCTGCCAGATCAAGAATATTTTGAGTGCTGAACACCTGGCCCACTGCCTGATGAAGCGCCGTTTTTTCGGCCTCCATAAAGTCCGCGGTCGCGTTCAGCGCCTGCTCAACTTCATGTTTCACCTCATCGCTCACCGCGCTCTGGCGCGTCTGCAGCAGCGCCATATCTTCTTCAAGACGCGCGATGTTCAGCTTCAGCGCCTCAAAGGCCACCGTCAGCCCCTGATAGCGGAAGTCGAGATACTCCCGGGCATTTTGCGCGTAGTTGAGCAGCTTATGCGAGGCCGAGCGCAGCGCGAATAGCGAGGCATTGGCATAGGCGGCGTAAATCAGCTTGCGTATCGGCTGTTCAAACAGCGAATCCTCCCAGAGCAAATCGGCTGCGTGACGGATATGGTCTATATCGTCCAGGTCCGCCGTACGCCAGCGGCGTCCGAGGGCGGCTTCGGCAAAATCCTGCACCCAGGGTTGCTCCTGATGATCCGGCAGGCGTCCGCGGACATTCATCTCGTAGCGGGCGCGGTTTGCCAGATACGCCCACATAGAGGAAACAGGGTAGATCTGGCCAGGCGAAATATTGCCTTTCATTAAGGTACCGGAGATCATCGCCCTGACCTGCTCTTCATCGTCGCTATTGCGATCCTTCTGGTCGAATTTATTCACCAGCGCATACAGAGGCACTGATTTCCCCGCAACCGAAATAGCCTGGCGGACCTCTTCATCAGAAATAGATTTAAGCTGGGTATAATCCATCACCGCCAGCACCGCCGACGCGCGGGCTAATTGTTCGCTAAGCATTTTTTGCAGATGCGGTTGTCCGGCCTCATTGGGGCCGGGGGTATCGAGCAGCGTCAGCTGGCCGAGGTGGGCATCGAGACCCGCAAGATGCACGAACTCCACTTCAATCACCGGAATATGTTCGATGGCCGCGTATTCCGAGAACGGAAACGCCACGCCCAGCGCCTGGGAGAGCCTCACAAGGTCATTGAGACTTTTCAGGCAATGAAATATTGGCTGCGCACCCAGATAATGCTTTTCAAAGGCCTCGCCTTTCTCAATGCGTTCAAGCAGCGTATTCATGTCCTTATCAATTTCCAGATGCAGAGCCAGCTTGCCGCGATCGTAATCGCCAAGCTTTTTCTGCAGCAGGTGAATCAAATCATCAATAGGAGAGACGTGCGAGAAGTGGAGCACCGGCTCTTTCTGGCCTGGCGTATGACGGATAAGCGTAGGAAGCGCCGTCATTGGGCGGTTGCGGTTCGGCAAGACTTCGGTACCCACAATGGCATTAATGGTGGTCGATTTCCCCGCTTTCATCGTGCCAACGATAGCCAGAACCATTTCCAGACGTGTTATTTTGCGTAATTCATTATTCAGCGTTGCCTGCTGTGCTTCGACGCCTCGCGCACTAAAATGCAAAGGCAGAACGTTGTTCTTTTCACCCGTAATAGCGGCCGTCGTGTTCTCCAGCATCGCTGTCGGCATTGATTTCAGGGTATCAAGATTTTGCAGGGCGAGCTGTAACAAACGTTCAGCTTCCTGACTTAATTCAAAAATGGTCTGTGTGTGCATGATAAAAGCCTTTCCTTAACGCAAATTTATTACTTTTATTAAGCCACTTGTATTAATTATGATGTTCAGGCTTATATGATCACGTGTGGAAAACATGTTCACCGAAATATAACTGATTGAAGATAATCAGAAATAAATGGCTATCCCTGCATGGCGTGTAAAGCTCTCCTCAAGGCCTGAAAGCCAAAAGATAAAAAGCCTGGCCCATTTTAAGAAGCTTCAGGATATATCATCATTATTTACCCACCTAAAAAGAGAGGGATAGGCCGCCGCCATAAGAAATGTATGGCAGTAAAGATCGAAGATAAATAACAATGTGTTGCTTCACCTTATCCGAAATGAAGGTGCGTAGCAATTTGCCGCAATAAAATATTCGATATATTTAGCGACTTCTCTTTCCACCGTGTTAATGACGTTAGCATCGCTTAGTTGACTGACAGTAAGTGTCACTCACAACACATTTTCTGCGTTTTTTAAATTCACAATAGCACCGACAAAAGTGTGGATTTGCGTTATACTTGCCGCCTTTTTCGGCACCCTGCCGTCATTTAGCTGGCACTTTCCAGCGCGTTAACACTTTTTGAGGATACCGATATGCAACTCCCACACTGCCCAAAATGCAATTCTGAATACACCTACGAAGATAATGGCATGTTCATCTGCCCGGAATGTGCACACGAATGGAATGATGCCGAGCCGGCGCAGGACGCTGATGCGCTGGTCGTCAAAGATGCGAACGGTAATCTGCTGGCGGATGGCGACAGCGTCACCGTGGTGAAAGATCTGAAGGTGAAAGGCAGCTCTTCTATGCTGAAGATCGGCACCAAAGTGAAGAATATCCGTCTGGTGGAAGGCGATCATAATATCGACTGCAAAATTGACGGCTTCGGTCCGATGAAGCTGAAATCCGAGTTCGTGAAAAAGAACTGATTTACCCGCCCGGTGGCGCTTCGCTTACCGGGCGTTCGGGAACTACACTTAACGGGCTTTTCTTACGTGAGGTAAAGATTATGCCGTTAAGTCCCTACATCTCTTTCGCCGGCAACTGTGCAGAGGCTACGGCCTTCTATCAGCAGGCCGTTGGCGCAGAACTCCTCTATAAAATCACCTTCGGCGAAATGCCAAAAAGCGATAACAGCGAAGAAGGCTGTCCGTCCGGCATGCAGTTTCCGGATTCGGCTATCGCTCACTCCAACGTTCGCATTGCGGGCAGCGATATCATGATGAGCGACGGGCTGCCGCCGGGCAGCAGCGCGCAGTACGCGGGCTTCACGCTGGTGCTCGACACGCAGGATGTGTCGGAAGGCAAACGCTGGTTCGACAACCTTGCCGACGGCGGCAATATCGAAATGGCCTGGCAGGAAACCTTCTGGGCGCACGGCTTCGGTAAGGTCACCGACAAATACGGCGTGCCGTGGATGATAAACGTCGTTAAGCAGCAGCACTAGTTTTCGGGCGGTGGGCGGTCTGCCTCCGCCTGTCATCAAACTCCCCTTAACTCTTCAAACTCCCGCAACCTGCACTTAACCCAAATGTCATATTGATGCGCCAGCATGAGGCCACATTTATCGTGAGGCCCAGCACATGCAAACCGTCATCCGCGTCGAGAAACTGAGCAAGACCTTCAATCACAACAAGGCGCTGCATGCCGTTGATCTGACCGTCCAGCAGGGCGAAATGGTGGCGCTTCTCGGGCCGTCTGGCTCGGGGAAATCCACCCTTTTACGTCACTTAAGCGGCCTCATTACCTGCGATAAAACGCCGGAAAGCCACGTCGAGCTGCTGGGCAACACCGTGCAGCGCGCGGGGCGTCTGGCGAGCGATATCCGAAAAAGCCGCGCCCGGACGGGCTACATCTTCCAGCAGTTCAACCTGGTGAACCGCCTGACGGTGCTGGAGAACGTGCTGATTGGCGCGCTTGGCAGCACCCCGTTCTGGCGCACCTGCCTGCGCTGGTTCTCCCCATCCCAGAAGCAGGAAGCCTTGCAGGCGCTAACCCGCGTCGGCATGGCGCACTTCGCCCACCAGCGCGTCTCCACCCTGTCCGGTGGACAACAGCAGCGCGTCGCCATCGCCCGCGCGCTGATGCAGAAAGCGCAAATCATTCTGGCCGACGAGCCCATCGCCTCACTGGACCCGGAATCGGCGCGCATCGTGATGGAAACCCTGCGCGACATCAACCAGAACGACGGCATTACCGTGGTGGTCACGCTGCATCAGGTGGATTACGCCCTGCGCTACTGCGAGCGCATCGTCGCCCTGCGTCAGGGGCATGTGTTCTTTGATGGCGCAAGCCACCAGTTTGATAACGAACGTTTTGATCATCTCTACCGCAGCGTAAACCGCGTCGAAGAACGCGCGCAGGCTGCATAACGTCCCCATAACGAGGAATGGAAATGAACTACAAAGCCGTTGCCGCGCTGGCCTTTACCAGCATGTTCAGCATCAGCACCCTGTTAAGCCCGGCGTATGCGGAAGAGCAGGAAAAAGCGCTGAATTTCGGCATTATTTCGACGGAATCACAGCAAAACCTGAAGCCGCAGTGGGAACCGTTCCTGAAAGATATGGAAACCAAACTGGGGATCAAAGTGAACGCCTTCTTCGCCCCGGACTACGCGGGCATCATTCAGGGGATGCGCTTCAACAAAGTGGACATCGCCTGGTACGGTAACCTTTCCGCTATGGAAGCGGTGGACCGCGCCAACGGCCAGGTCTTTGCCCAGACCGTTGCGGCAGATGGCTCCCCGGGCTACTGGAGCGTGCTGATCGTCAACAAAGACAGCCCGATCAACACCCTCAACGACATGATCGCCAAACGCAAAGAGCTGACCTTTGGTAACGGCGATCCAAACTCCACCTCCGGCTTCCTCGTCCCTGGCTACTACGTCTTCGCGAAAAACAACATCTCCGCCAGCGACTTCAAGCGCACGGTGAACGCCGGGCACGAAACCAATGCGCTGGCCGTGGCGAACAAGCAGGTGGACGTTGCCACCAACAACACCGAAAACCTCGACAAGCTGAAGACCTCCGCGCCGGACAAGCTGAAAGAGCTGAAGGTCATCTGGAAATCGCCGCTGATCCCCGGCGACCCAATCGTCTGGCGCAAAAACCTCTCCGAAAGCACCAAGGACAAGGTCTACGACTTCTTTATGAACTACGGCAAAACGCCGGAAGAGAAAGCGGTTCTGGAACGTCTGGGCTGGGCACCGTTCCGCGCGTCCAGCGACCTGCAGCTGGTCCCGATTCGCCAGCTGGCGCTGTTCAAGCAGATGCAGGCCGTGAAGGACAACAAAGGGCTCAAGGAAGAGGAGAAGACCAGCAAAGTGTCTGAAATCCAGGCGCAGCTGGAAGACCTCGACCGCCTGACCGCCGCGCTCGGCGCGATGACCAGCGTGAATAAAGCGGTGCAGTAACACTTTTCTCCCTCTCCCTGTGGGAGAGGGTCGGGGTGAGGGCATCAGCGCGCACATTTCCCCCTCACCCTAACCCTCTCCCTCAAGGGAGAGGGGACTAAACCCAAAGGAGTCAACATGCAAACCATCACACTCCCGCCGCCAAAGCGCAGCTGGTTCTCGCTCATAAGCTGGGCCATCCTGCTCGCGGTGCTGGTTATCTCCTGGAAAGGCGCAGAGATGGATCCGCTGCTGCTCTTTAAAGATTCCGGCAACATGGCCACCTTCGCCGCCGACTTCTTCCCGCCGGATTTCAGCCAGTGGTCGGATTATCTCAGCGAGATGGCCATTACCCTGCAAATCGCCGTCTGGGGCACCGCCCTTGCCGTCGTTCTCTCCATTCCGTTTGGCCTGATGAGCGCCGAAAACATCGTGCCGTGGTGGGTTTACCAGCCGATGCGTCGCCTGATGGACGCCTGCCGCGCCATCAACGAAATGGTGTTCGCCATGCTGTTCGTGGTGGCCGTCGGCCTGGGTCCGTTCGCGGGTGTGATGGCGCTGTTCATCCACACCACCGGCGTGCTCTCCAAGCTGCTCTCGGAGGCGGTCGAAGCCATCGAGCCCGGCCCGGTGGAAGGCATCCGCGCAACGGGCGCCAACAAAATCGAAGAGATCCTCTACGGCGTACTGCCGCAGGTGATGCCGCTGCTCATCTCCTACTCCCTGTACCGCTTTGAGTCCAACGTCCGCTCCGCCACCGTGGTCGGCATGGTGGGCGCAGGCGGGATTGGCGTCACCCTGTGGGAAGCGATTCGCGGTTTCCAGTTCCAGCAAACCTGCGCCCTGATGGTGCTCATCATCGTCACCGTCAGCCTGCTGGATTTCCTCTCTCAACGTTTGCGTAAGCACTTCATCTGAGAAGCGAGGCTTTGATTTGTATGCACTTATCCAGACATCCGACCAGTTACCCCACCCGCTGGCAAGAGATTGCGGCGAAGCTCGAAGTGGAGCTGCGCACGCACTACCGCTGCGGTGACTACCTGCCCGCCGAGCAGCAGCTTGCCGACCGCTACGAGGTGAACCGCCATACGCTACGCCGCGCCATTGACCAGTTGGTCGAGCGCGGCTGGGTCCAGCGCCGTCAGGGCGTCGGCGTGCTGGTGCTGATGCGCCCGTTCGACTACCCGCTTAACGCCCAGGCGCGCTTTAGCCAGAACCTGCTGGATCAGGGCAGCCACCCGACCAGCGAAAAGCTGCTCTCGGTCCTGCGCCCGGCCTCCAGCCACGTGGCGGACGCGCTGGGGATTCAGGAGGGCGATAACGTCATTCACCTGCGCACGTTACGCCGGGTCAACGGCGTTGCGGTGTGCCAGATTGACCACTACTTCGCGGACCTGGCCCTCTGGCCAGTGCTGCAAAACTTTGCCAGCGGTTCCCTGCACGACTTTCTTCAGGACGCCACGGGCATCGCCCTCAAGCGCACCCAGACGCGCATCAGCGCCCGCCGCGCGCAGGCGAAAGAGAGCAAAGTGCTCGAAATTCCCAACATGGCCCCGCTGCTCTGCGTGCGTACCCTTAACCACCGTGACGGTGAGATCAACGCGACGGAATACTCCGTCAGCCTGACCCGCGCCGACATGATTGAATTCACCATGGAGCACTGAATGCACGTCGACACCTCCACCCGACAGCGCTGGATGCGCGTGCTGGCCCACAGCCAGCCTGCCGCCCTGCGTGAGCGCATGAACGCACTGGGCCTGACGCCTGACTACGACACTATCCGCGCACCGGAAATCGGTCTGGTACAAATTCAGGCCCGGATGGGCGGCACCGGCGAGCGCTTTTTCGCGGGCGACGCCACCCTCACCCGCGCGGCTATCCGCCTGAACAGCGGCACGCTGGGCTACAGCTACGTGCTGGGTCGCGATAAAGCGCACGCCGAGCGCTGCGCGGTAATCGACGCCCTTTTGCAGGAACCACCGCATTTCCAGACGTTAATGGAAACCCTTATTGCCCCGCTGGAAGCCGACCGCGCCGCACGCATTGCCGCACGTCAGGCCGAAGTGAACACCAGCCGGGTCGACTTCTTTACGCTCGTTCGCGGAGATAACGCATGACGCTTCAACCTGCTTTTACCCTGGCCGTCCAGGATGCCCAACAAAGTTTTCGTCGCCTGCTGAAGGCCATGAGCGAGCCGGGCGTGATTGTCTCCCTGCACCAGCTCTCGCAGGGCTGGCTGCCGCTGAACCTCGCCTCCACCAGCGTGCTGCTGACGCTGGCCGACAACGACACCCCGGTATGGCTGTCAGGCGCCCTGTCGAACGATATTGCCAGCCAGAACCTGCGTTTCCACACCAGCGCTCCGCTGGTCGAACAGCCGCAGCAGGCGGTGTTTGCCGTGGCCGACGAACAGATTAGCCACGAGCAGCTTAACGCCCTGAGCGAAGGCACTGCCGTCGCCCCGGAGACCAGCGCCACGCTAATTTTGCAGGTCTCCAGCCTGAGCGGCGGCCGCATGCTGCGCCTGACGGGCGCAGGCATCGCCGACGAGCGCATGGTCGCGCCGCAGCTGCCGGAGTGCATCATTCACGAGCTGACCGAACGCCCGCACCCGTTCCCGCTGGGCATTGACCTGATCCTGACCTGCGGCGAGCGCCTGCTGGCGATCCCGCGAACCACCCACGTGGAGGTGTGCTGATGTACGTTGCCGTCAAAGGGGGCGAAAAGGCCATCGCCGCCGCCCATGCCTTGCAGGAGCACAGACGCCGGGGCGATGAACAGCTTCCCGAGCTGAGCGTCGCCCAGATTGAGCAGCAGCTTAACCTCGCGGTTGACCGCGTGATGACCGAGGGCGGCGTTGCCGACCGCGAGCTTGCAGCGCTGGCGCTGAAGCAGGCCAGCGGCGACAACGTGGAAGCCATCTTTCTGCTGCGCGCCTGGCGCACTACCGTTCCCCGTCTGGCGGTCAGCGAGCCGGTGAACACGGCGGAGATGCGCCTGGAGCGCCGCATTTCTGCCGTTTATAAAGATATTCCCGGCGGCCAGCTGCTTGGCCCTACCTACGATTACACCCATCGCCTGCTGGACTTCACCCTGCTGGCGAACGGCGAAGCCCCAGCGCTCGGCACTTCAGACGCCGAACAAGAACCGTCTCCGCACGTCTTTAGCCTGCTGGCAAACCAGGGGCTGGCGAAGGCGGAAGAGGACACGGGAGCCACGCCGGACGACGTCACCCGCACGCCGCCGGTTTACCCGTGCTCGCGCTCGTCCCGCCTGCAGCAGCTGATGCGCGGCGACGAAGGCTATCTGCTGGCGCTGGCCTACTCCACCCAGCGCGGCTACGGGCGCAACCACCCGTTCGCGGCAGAGATCCGCAGCGGCTATATCGACGTTGAAATCGTGCCGGAAGAGCTGGGTTTTGCGGTGAACGTCGGCGAACTGCTGATGACCGAGTGCGAAATGGTCAACGGCTTCGTCGCGCCGGAGAATGAAGACCCGCATTTTACCCGCGGCTACGGGCTGGTGTTTGGCCTCGGCGAGCGCAAGGCGATGGCGATGGCGCTGGTTGACCGCGCACTGCAGGCGCCGGAGTACGGCGAGCACATTGCCGGCCCGGCGCAGGACGAAGAGTTCGTGCTGGCCCACGCGGATAACGTCGAGGCCGCAGGCTTTGTCTCGCACCTCAAGCTGCCGCACTACGTCGATTTCCAGGCCGAACTGGAACTGCTGAAACGCCTGCAACGGGAGCGCGCCAATGGCTAACTTAAGCGGCTACAACTTTGCCTATCTGGACGAGCAAACCAAACGCATGATCCGCCGCGCTATCTTAAAAGCGGTGGCTATTCCGGGCTATCAGGTGCCGTTCGGCGGGCGCGAAATGCCGATGCCCTACGGCTGGGGCACGGGCGGCATCCAGCTGACCGCCAGCGTGATCGGCGAAGCGGACGTGCTGAAGGTCATCGACCAGGGCGCGGACGACACCACCAACGCCGTGTCGATCCGCAACTTCTTTAAGCGCGTAACGGGCGTCAATACCACCGAAAAAACGGAAGACGCGACGCTGATCCAGACCCGCCACCGCATCCCGGAAACCCCGCTGACGGAAGATCAGATTCTGATTTTCCAGGTGCCGATCCCGGAGCCGCTGCGCTTTATCGAGCCGCGCGAAACCGAGACCCGCACCATGCACGCGCTGGAAGAGTACGGGATCATGCAGGTCAAACTGTATGAAGATATCGCCCGCTTCGGCCATATCGCCACCACCTACGCCTATCCGGTGAAGGTCAACGGGCGCTACGTGATGGACCCGTCGCCAATCCCTAAATTCGACAACCCGAAGATGGACATGATGCCTGCCCTGCAGCTCTTTGGTGCCGGACGTGAAAAACGCATCTACGCCGTGCCACCCTACACCCGCGTCGAAAGCCTGGATTTCGACGATCACCCGTTTACGGTGCAGGAGTGGGACGAGCCGTGCGCCATCTGCGGCTCCAGACACAGCTATCTGGATGAAGTGGTGCTGGACGACACGGGCAAACGGATGTTTGTCTGCTCCGACACCGATTACTGCCGCCAACAGAGCGAGGCGAACGAACAATGAAACCGCTGCTTTCGGTTAATAACCTGACCCATCTTTATGCACCGGGAAAAGGCTTCAGCGACGTGTCGTTCGAGCTGTGGCCGGGCGAAGTGCTGGGAATTGTCGGCGAGTCCGGCTCCGGCAAAACTACCCTGCTGAAGTCCATCTCCGCGCGCCTGACGCCGCAACACGGCGAGATCCTGTATCAGGGACGCTCCCTCTACGGCATAAGCGAGGCCGAGCGTCGCCGCCTGCTGCGCACCGAGTGGGGCGTGGTGCATCAGCATCCAATGGACGGCCTGCGCCGCCAGGTGTCGGCGGGAGGCAATATCGGCGAACGGCTGATGGCCACCGGCGCGCGGCACTACGGCAACATTCGCGCCACGGCGCAGCACTGGCTGGAGGAGGTGGAAATCCCCGCCTCGCGCATCGACGACCTGCCGACCACCTTTTCCGGCGGCATGCAGCAGCGTCTGCAGATTGCCCGCAACCTGGTCACCCATCCGAAGCTGGTCTTTATGGATGAACCCACCGGCGGGCTGGACGTCTCCGTGCAGGCCCGCCTGCTCGACCTGCTGCGCGGCCTGGTGGTAGAGCTGAACCTCGCCGTGGTAATTGTCACCCACGATTTAGGCGTCGCGCGCCTGCTGGCGGACCGCCTGCTGGTGATGAAGCAGGGTCAGGTGGTGGAAAGTGGGTTAACCGACCGCGTGCTCGACGACCCGCATCATCCGTACACCCAACTGCTGGTGTCCTCGGTATTACAGAATTAAGAGGCCAACATGATCCGCGTAGAAAACGTCAGTAAGACCTTTGTGCTCCATCAGCAAAACGGCGTGCGCCTGCCGGTGCTGCAAAACGCCTCGTTAGAGGTGAATCAGGGCGAATGCGTGGTGCTGCACGGCCACTCCGGCAGCGGTAAATCGACCCTGCTGCGCTCCCTGTACGCCAACTATTTACCGGACGAAGGGCACATCCGCATCCGCCACAATGATGAATGGGTCGATCTGGTTCAGGCCCCGGCGCGCAAGGTGCTGGAAGTGCGCCGCTCGACGATCGGCTGGGTCAGCCAGTTCCTGCGGGTGATCCCGCGGATCTCCGCCCTGGACGTGGTGATGCAGCCCCTGCTGGATCTCGGCGTGCCGCGCGAAACCTGCGCCGCCAGGGCCGCCAGCCTGCTGACGCGCCTCAACGTGCCGGAGCGCCTGTGGCACCTCGCCCCGTCGACCTTTTCCGGCGGCGAGCAGCAGCGCGTGAACATCGCGCGCGGGTTTATCGTCGACTATCCGATTTTACTGCTGGATGAACCCACCGCCTCGCTCGACGCTAAAAACAGCGCAGCGGTGATAGCGCTGATCGAACAGGCCAAAGCACGGGGCGCGGCGATCGTCGGGATCTTCCACGACGACGCCGTACGCAGCCGCGTGGCGGACAGGCTGCACCCGATGGGGGCAAACGCATGATTATCAATAACGTCAGGCTGGTGCTGGAAAATGAGGTCGTGAAGGGTTCGGTTGAAATCCAGGACGGCATCATCCGCGCCTTTGCCGAAACCCAAAGCCGTTCCCCTGAAGCAATGGACGGCGACGGCGGCTGGCTGCTGCCGGGGTTAATTGAGCTGCATACCGATAATCTGGACAAATTCTTCACCCCGCGACCGAAGGTGGACTGGCCCGCCCATTCGGCGATGAGCAGCCACGACGCGCTGATGGTCGCCAGCGGCATTACTACGGTGCTGGACGCGGTAGCGATCGGCGACGTGCGCGACGGAGGCGATCGCCTGGAGAATCTGGAGAAGATGATCAACGCCGTGGAGGAGACGCAAAAGCGCGGCCTCAACCGCGCCGAACACCGTCTGCACCTGCGCTGCGAGCTGCCGCACCACACCACGCTGCCGCTGTTTGAAAAGCTGGTCGGGCGCGAGCCGGTCTCGCTGGTCTCCCTGATGGACCACTCGCCGGGGCAGCGCCAGTTCGCCAACATTGAAAAGTATCGTGAATACTATCAGGGCAAATACTCGCTCAACGACGCGGAGATGGCGCGCTACGAAGAAGAGCAGCTGGCCCTGGCGGCCCAGTGGTCGCAGCCCAACCGCCTTAAGATTGCCGCAATGTGCCGGGACAGGAATATCGCGCTGGCCAGCCATGACGACGCCACCCACGATCACGTGCGCGAATCCCACCAGCTTGGCAGCGTAATAGCCGAATTTCCCACCACGTTTGAAGCGGCGGAAGCGTCACGCAAACACGGCATGAACGTGCTGATGGGCGCGCCGAACATCGTGCGCGGCGGATCGCACTCCGGCAACGTGGCGGCAAGCAGACTCGCTTCCCTCGGCCTGCTGGATATCCTCTCGTCTGACTACTACCCCGCCAGCCTGCTGGATGCGGCGTTCCGGGTAGCGGACGACGAGGACAACCGCTTTACGCTGCCGCAGGCGATTCGACTGGTGACCAAAAACCCGGCCAGCGCGCTCAATCTTCACGACCGCGGTGAGATTGCCGAAGGGAAACGGGCAGATCTGGTGCTCGCCCACCACAAGGGCGAGCACGTTCATATCGACCACGTCTGGCGTCAGGGAAAAAGGGTGTTCTGATGGGAAGACTCATCTGGTTAATGGGACCGTCCGGCTCCGGTAAGGACAGCCTGCTCTCGGCGTTACGGCAGCGGGAACATTCACAGCTGCTGGTGGCGCACCGCTACATTACCCGCGCGGCGAACGCCGGAAGTGAAAACCATATCGCCCTGAGCGAGCAGGAATTTTTTACCCGCGCCGGGCAAAACCTGCTGGCGCTGAGCTGGCACGCCAACGGCTTTTATTATGGCGTGGGCATTGAGATTGACCTCTGGCTGCACGCGGGCTTCGACGTGCTCGTCAACGGCTCGCGCGCGCATCTGCCGCAGGCAAAAGCCCGGTACGAAGCGGCGCTGCTGCCGGTCTGCCTGCAGGTTTCTCAGGACGTTCTGCGCAGCCGACTACAAAGCCGGGGGCGGGAAAATGCGCGTGAGATAGACCAGCGCCTCGAGCGCGCGGCGCGCTACACGCCGTCGGGCTGCCACGTCCTCAATAACGACGGAAGTTTGCTACAGTCAGTCGAGACCTTTTTATCGCTGATACGCCAGAAGGAGAAACAGCATGCCTGACTGCCCGCTTCGCCCCGCCACCGCCGACGATGCGCCGATCGTTTACGCTCTGATCTGCGAGCTTAAGCAGTGTGAATTTGACCATCAGGCGTTTCACGCCGGCTATCTTGCCAATCTGCAGGATCACAACATGCGCTACCAGCTTGCCGAGCTGGACGGACAGGTCGTCGGCATGATCGGCCTGCACATGCAGTTTCACCTGCATCACGCCCGCTGGATCGGCGAGATCCAGGAGCTGGTGGTGATGCCGCAGGCGCGCGGGCTAAAGGTGGGCAGCCAGCTACTGGCCTGGGCGGAAGAGGTAGCACGAGAGGCGGGCGCGGAGTTGACCGAGCTCTCCACCAGCGTGAAGCGCACGGACGCGCACCGTTTTTACGTTCGTGAGGGATATACGCAGAGCCATTTTCGATTCACCAAACCGCTGTAGAGGTGCACGATGAGTCTGACCATCACGTTAACGGGAACCGGAAGCGCACAGCTCGTGCCGGTCTTTGGCTGCGACTGCGCGGCCTGCCGCCGGGCGCGCCTGCAGGACAACTATCGCCGTCGCCCCTGCAGCGCGGTGGTCAAATTCAACGACGCGGTCACCCTTCTGGATGCGGGCATTCCGCACCTGATGGACGACTGGCCGGCGGGCAGCTTCCAGCAGTTTTTGCTCACGCACTACCATATGGATCACGTCCAGGGGCTCTTCCCCCTGCGCTGGGGCGTGGGCGCAACGATTCCGGTGTACGGTCCGCCGGACGACGCAGGGTGTGACGACCTGTTTAAACATCCGGGAATTTTGGATTTCAGCCACACGGTCGAGCCGTTCGTGATGTTTGAACTGCAGGGGCTGCGGGTCACGCCGCTGCCGCTCAACCACTCGAAGCTCACGTTTGGCTATCTGCTGGAATCCGCCCACAGCCGCGTGGCGTGGCTCTCTGATACCGCCGGGCTGCCGGATAAAACGGTGACGTTTCTGCTCAACAATCAGCCACAGGCGATAATCATCGACTGCAGCCATGAACCGCGCGACGAGACCCCGCGCAACCATTGTGATTTAAATACCGTGGTTGCGCTGAACGAGGTGATTGGCTGCCCGCATGTGATCCTGACCCACATCAGCCATCAGTTTGACGTGTGGATGATGGATAACCCGCTGCCGGACGGCATTGAGGCAGGGTATGACGGGATGGTGCTGGTGCTGGATTAGGTTTTCTCCCTCTCCCGTGGGAGAGGGTTGGGGTGAAGGCAACAGGCCGCACTTAGCCTCGATCGTAATCATCCTCTAACCGGCGCTCATCCTCTTCTAACCGACGCCTGTCGTCATCCAGCTGGCGCTGACGCTCGTCTAAGCGGCGGCGTCTGTCTTCAAGCTGCCGACGACGGTCGTCGTACTGTCGGCTGTCGATTTGACGGCTGCGGTCGTAACGATCGTCGTCATCATCATTACGGCTGCTGCTTGGGTTATAGGCATCGTTGATCGCCTGCTGAATGTTGCCAATGGCGTCATCAATCACATCGGCATGCGCCAGTTGGCTGGTTAAAGTCAGCAGACCAAATAACAGGACGGTAGAGTAACGTTTCATAAGGCCAGACTCGCAGGGGAACTGGCCTTACGGTAATGAATGGCTGGGAACCGGGGTAGCGGAGGAATCTCAAATTCTGTTGCGAGCGGACTCTTCCATTAGCTGATTCGCTCGGCGTTTATTTTCTGCAACCAGAACGATGCCATAACATTTTTGATCCGGTGAATGGCTCCAGATACGATCTTCAGGAATACAGCCTCCATCATAAATAACTTTGCTACCGTCATACGGCCAAAATGCCCCCTGCTCGGTATCAAGTACAAATACCGCAATTTGGTCTGATTCGCGGGCTATTTTCTGCCAAAGCATCTTGCCGCCTTCATATTGCTCAAAATCGCTGACAAGCGTCACGCCACATTGTAATACCAGGGCTTCATACAGGCGGGTTGCCAGTCCCTTATCACGCTCGGCAGGATCAACGCATATCCCTTCTACCTGAATAACGTTGGCATCTTCCCAGCAGCGCTCTACGGCAATAATGTCTTCACCCAAATGCGTTTTACGTTGCAAATCCAGGGCAGCAACTACCCGATGTCTGGGCACACCATCAAAAGTTTCGACATCTGCTTCAATAATCGCAGCCCTTGGCGTCAGGCTATCAAAAATGACATGTAACACCCGCCCGGAGAGTTCAAATTCATCAACGAGCTTAAATGACCTTGCAACCGTCCTGGGGCTGTATGTTGTAGGCATCACGATCATATGTGAGTCCCCTCTTGTGAGTACCGGCATAGTTCCCTTTATATCCCAATCTGCTAAATTTTGCGCAGATTAGCATCACCCGGTTCACGCAGGCTCTTGATGAATTCCTAAATATTACCGCTTATCAACAGACCTTCCGCAGCGCCTGCGCCAGCTGCTGGCGGGTAAACGGCTTACGCAACAACTGAACGTCCGGCAGCTGCGGGTTATGCGCCGGGCGCAAATCCTGCCCGCTAATCAGCAGCACCGGAAGCTGCGGATAATGACTGCGCACATGGTTAATCACCTCAGCCCCGCTCAGGCTTCCGGGCAACATCAGGTCGCTGATAAACATGCCAATATCCGGCGACGCCGCCAGCATGCTCAGGGCCTGTTCGCCGCTGTCCGCTTCGAGCGTCAGGTAGCCAAGCTGATGCAGCTGTTCGCACAGGGTCTGACGAACGTCCGCCTCATCTTCCAGCACCAGTACGAGCCGCTCGTTATCCACGGACGTTGTGGCAGCCAGCGCTACATCCTCCGAAACGGCGGGCAGCGTCGAGCGCGGGAGGTGCAGCCGCACGGTCGTTCCCTGTCCCGGCGCGCTTTCGATCTCTACCCGCCCCCCGGACTGACGCACAAAACCGTACACCATCGACAGGCCCAGCCCGCTGCCGCTTCCGGTCTGCTTGGTGGTGAAAAACGGTTCAAAAACCCGGGACTTCACCTCCTGCGACATCCCGCTGCCGCGGTCGATGACCTCCAGCGCCACCATATCTTGCCTGCGTCCGTCGCTGCGGGTCACGCGCTGGTTCCAGGTGCGAATTTTGATCGCCCCGCTCTGGCCTTCCATCGCATCCCGGGCGTTCATCACCAGGTTGATAATGGCATTTTCCAGCTGGCTGACGTCAATCCACGCGGGCCACGCCGGGGTTTGCGCTTTAATCTCCAGGGTAAGCGTGGCGGGCAGCGAGTGGCGCATCAGTTCACGGAGGTTTTCCAGCAGGGGCAGCATCTCTACCGCATGCGGCGTCAGGGACTGTTTGCGGGAAAACGCCAGCAGTCGCTGGGTCAGCAGCGCGCCGCGTTCGGCCGCCTTCAGCGCACGGGTAATGCGCGGCGCGTCGTTTGATTCTGGGTCGGTAAGCTCGAGGCTGCCGATAATCACCGCCAGCAGGTTGTTAAAATCATGCGCCAGTCCGCCGGTCAGCTGTCCGACGGCCTTCATCTTCTGGCTGTGCAGCAGCGCCTCTTCCAGCCCCTGACGCTCGATGCGGTCGATCTCCATCTGCGTGGTTTTCTCTTTCAGCAGACGCGTGGTGTGTTCAAGCGAGGCGGTGTTGCGGGCAAAAACGTTAAACGCGCGCGCCAGCTCGCCCAGCTCGTCGCGCCGCTGAAGGGCGGGCACCGACACATCCTGTTCACCGTGGGCAAGTCGCGACATCGCCCGGGAGATGGCCGTCAGGTTGGAGCCCAGATTGCGGTATATATACCAGCAGGCGCAGCCGGTGATAACCAGCGCCAGCACGGCGAAGATGCTGATAAACACGCTGATGGATTGCAGCTCGTGATGGCTCTGGGCCGTGCGAAGCCGGGAGGCCTGCGCCACCTGCTCAACGTACTGATTAATATCGCTATTAAGGATCGCCACCAGCGCCTTGATGTGGAACATATACCAGCTGATGGACAGATCGCTCTCCTCCAGCTGCTTCGACAGCGGGGCAAGCTTGCGCAGCTCGGCGTTAAAATCGGGCAGAACGCCCTCCACGACCGGCTGTATGGCGCTCCGTGGCAGCGCGGCGGTCACAGCGTCCAGCTGCTGAATGGTCGCGCGCGGCGAAGGCGTATCAATGGCGGCCACGATCAGCCGATCCATCTCCATCAGCTGCCGCGCGTCAGGCACGTTGCTGCCGAAGCGGCGGTTGATGTCCTGCAGATGGCGTAAATAGCTCTGGCTTTGATAGAGCGAGCTCAGCAGCGCGTTACGCTCAAGATGCCGCTTTTGCCCGCGCTCCAGCATCTCCGTTACGCTTTGCTGTAATTCATTGCTTCTGCGAATAATCCGCGCCACCAGCGCCGGCTCCTGCTGCGCCAGCGGGGCATCGGCAAGCTGTTCCAGCGAGCGGCGCAGCGCCGTTTGCATCTGCTTCAGCCGCTCGGCCTCGCCTTTGTACTCCAGTGCCCCCACCACCTGCGAAAGCCGCACCGCCGCCGTTGCGACGTTGGCCGTGTCGCGCGCGAGGTTCATGCTGCCGGTCATGTCGTCCAGCGTTTGCTGCTGCACCTGCTCCTGAATCTGGCTGGCGTGACGAAAGCCGAGCACCGCCACGCCGCTCACCATCAGCGTAACGGCGACCACCAGCAGATTGAAAATCAGCAGGCGGCCGCGGGCACTGGCGAAGAACGGGGGGCGTGAAGACATGTTGACTCCGTAACTGTGATCCACATTCGCTATTCATAACTATGACAAATATGAACAGCTTCTGACATTTTGCATTTACGCACCTGTGATGAAGTGCAGATATCGACGTTCACAGGAGATCCGCCATGAGCAGAACCCCGGTTTTAGAGATGCGCCACATTGCCAAAACCTTTGGCAATTTCCACGCGCTCAAGGGCGTGGATTTGACGGTCTTCCCCGGTGAGATCCACGCGCTGATGGGGGAAAACGGCGCGGGAAAAAGCACGCTGATGAAGATCCTCGCGGGGGCCTATACCGCCACCGGCGGAGAGATCCTGATCGACGGCCAGCCGTTTCACATTAAAGGTCCGAAGGACGCGCTGGCCGCAGGCATCACACTGATTTACCAGGAGATGCAGCTCGCCCCCAATCTGACCGTGGCCGAAAATATCTTCCTCGGCAGCGAGCTGTCGCGCGGGGGGCTGGTGCAGCGCAAGGAGATGGCCGCCCAGGCGCAGGCGGTGATAGACCGTCTCGGCGCGCAGTTCAGCGCCACCGACCTGGTGATGAAGCTGACCATCGCCGAGCAGCAGCAGGTGGAAATCGCCCGCGCGCTGCACCGCAACAGCCGCATTCTGGTGATGGACGAACCTACCGCCGCCCTCTCCTCCCGCGAAACCCACCGCCTGTTCGAACTGATTTTGCGCCTGCGCGATGAGGGCATGGCGATTATCTATATCAGCCACCGCATGGCGGAAGTGTATGAACTCTCAGACCGCGTCAGCGTTCTGCGCGACGGGCAGTACGTCGGCAGCCTGACGCGCGACAAGCTCAACGCCTCCGAGCTGGTAAAAATGATGGTGGGCCGCCCGCTCAGCGATCTGTTCAACAAAGAGCGTGATATCCCTCTCGGCAGCCCGCGTCTCAACGTACACCACCTCACGGACGGTAAAAAAGTGCAGCCGTGCAGCCTGCAGGTGCGCTCCGGCGAAATCGTCGGGCTGGCGGGGCTGGTCGGGGCCGGACGCTCCGAGCTGGCGCAGCTGATCTTCGGCGTGCGCAAGGCCACGGGCGGCATGATTGAGGTGGACGGCGAGCCGGTGGTGATCCACTCCCCGCGCGCGGCCATTGAAAACGGCATCGGTTTTCTTACCGAGAACCGCAAGGAGCAGGGGCTGTTTCTGGAGCTGGCGGCGCAGGAGAACATCACCATGGCGACGCTGGAGCGCGACGCCACCTTTGGCATGCTTAACCGCAAAAAAGCCCAGTCCATTTCCGACGACGCTATCGCCCTGCTAAACATCCGCGTGCCGCATTCTCAGGTGCGCGCGGGCGGGCTCTCCGGCGGCAACCAGCAAAAGCTGCTGATCTCCCGCTGGGTGGCGATTGGCCCGCGCATTCTGATTCTCGACGAACCCACGCGCGGGGTGGACGTCGGCGCCAAAAGCGAGATCTACCGCATCATGAACCAGATGGCGCGCAAGGGCGTGGCGATTCTGATGATCTCCAGCGAGCTGCCGGAAGTGGTGGGGATGAGCGACCGGGTGTACGTGATGCGGGAAGGCAGCATTGCGGGTGAACTGCACGGGCGCGACATCTCTCAGGAAAACATTATGACGCTGGCAACCGGCGTAAACGACACACATCATCAGGCGGTGCAATCATGACAACTCCAACCCATCCGCAGCAGGTGGCGAAATCCGCCTCCGCCAAAAAAATGCTGATGAGCGATCTGATGCAAACGGTCGGCATTTTGCCGATTTTAATCCTGATTGTGGCGGTGTTTGGCTTTATCGCCCCGAACTTCTTTACCGAAAGTAACCTGCTCAACATTACCCGTCAGGCGTCGATCAACATCGTGCTGGCGGCCGGGATGACCTTCATCATCCTGACCGGCGGGATTGACCTCTCCGTGGGCTCGATTCTGGGCACCACGGCGGTGGCGGCGATGGTGGTCTCGCTTATCCCTGAATTCGCGATGCTCTCCATTCCGGCGGCGCTGATGCTCGGCATGGTGCTGGGGCTGTTCAACGGCGCGCTGGTGGCCTTCGCCGGGCTGCCGCCGTTTATCGTCACGCTCGGCACCTATACGGCGCTGCGCGGCGCGGCCTACCTGCTGGCGGACGGCACCACGGTCATTAACTCCAACATCAGCTTCGAGTGGATCGGCAATAACTATCTCGGCCCGATTCCGTGGCTGGTGGTCATTGCCCTGGCGGTCATTGCGGTGTGCTGGTTTATCCTGCGCCGCACCACGCTCGGCGTTCATATCTACGCGGTCGGCGGCAACATGCAGGCGGCGCGCTTAACCGGCATCAAGGTCTGGCTGGTGCTGCTGTTTGTCTACGGCATGAGCGGCCTGCTCTCCGGCCTCGGCGGGGTGATGAGCGCCTCGCGCCTCTACAGCGCCAACGGCAACCTCGGCACGGGTTACGAGCTGGATGCGATTGCGGCGGTGATCCTCGGCGGCACCAGCTTCGTCGGCGGGATCGGCACGATCACCGGCACGCTGGTGGGGGCGCTGATCATCGCCACCCTCAACAACGGCATGACGCTGATGGGCGTCTCCTACTTCTGGCAGCTGGTGATCAAAGGGGCGGTGATCATCATAGCGGTGCTGATCGACAAATACCGTACCCGACACCATCAAAGTGCATAACAACAATACCCTACAAGCGAGGAAGACAAGATGCGTTTGAAACCCTTAGTGACCGCGCTCTGTGCTGGCGCGCTGCTGGCCGCAACGCCGTTTGCGCAGGCAAAAGATCTGAAATCCATCGGCGTGACGGTGGGCGACCTGGCTAACCCGTTCTTCGTGCAGATCACCAAAGGTGCCGAGCTGGAAGCGCGCAAGCTGGCGGGCGATAACGTCAAGGTGACGCTGGTCTCCAGCGGTTACGATCTGGGCCAGCAGGTATCGCAGATCGATAACTTCATCGCCGCGAAGGTGGACATGATCATCCTCAACGCCGCGGACTCCAAAGGGATCGGCCCGGCGGTGAAGCGCGCTAAAGAGGCGGGGATCGTGGTCGTGGCGGTGGACGTGGCGGCGGAAGGGGCCGATGCGACCATTACCTCCGATAACACCCAGGCGGGGGAAATGGCCTGTAAGTACATTACCGACCGCCTGAAAGGCAAAGGCAACGTGGTGATCATCAACGGACCGCCGGTCTCTGCGGTGCAGAACCGCGTGGAAGGCTGCCAGACGGAATTCAAAAAACATCCGGACATCAAGGTGCTCTCGGACAACCAGAACGCCAAGGGCAGTCGTGAAGGCGGGCTGGAAGTGATGACCTCTCTGCTGGCGGCTAATCCGAAGATCGACGGCGTATTCGCAATTAACGATCCGACGGCGATCGGCGCCGATCTGGCGGCGAAACAGGCCCAGCGCAACGAGTTCTTTATCGTCGGCGTGGACGGTTCCCCGGACGGTGAAGAGGCGCTGAAGCGCGAAAACTCCCTGTTTGTGGCGACCCCGGCGCAGGATCCGCAGGTGATGGCGGCGAAGGCGGTGGAGATCGGCTATGACATTTTGCAGGGCAAACCTGCGCCAAAAGAGCCTGTGCTGATCCCGGTGACGATGATCGATAAAAAGAACGTCGGCACATATAAGGGGTGGACGGTTAAATAGCCCCCCCTCACCCCGGCCCTCTCCCCAAAGGGGAGAGGGTGTTCACGTTCCCTCTCCCCTTTGGGGAGAGGGTTAGGGTGAGGGGTACGTTTTGCACATAATGCCAGGAGTCCCCATGAAACGCTCCGACATCAATGAAATTCTCGGCCACACGCGGCAGTTTTTTTCCATGCACGACGTTCATCTCCCGCCGTTTGCCAGCTTTCCGCCAACCAAATGGCAGCAGCTCGATCGGGCTGCGTGGCAGGAAGTATTTGACCTCAAGCTCGGCTGGGACGTGACGGCGTTCGGCGGCAACAGCTTTGCCACCCAGGGCCTGACGCTGTTTACCCTGCGCAACGGCTCGCCGAACGGCGCACCGTATGAGAAATGCTACGCCGAAAAAATCATGCACGTTCGCGACGGCCAGGTGACGCCGATGCATTTTCACTGGCGCAAGCGGGAAGACATCATCAACCGGGGCGGCGGGAATCTGATTATTGAGTTGTGGAATGCCGGGATGCATGAAGAGACTGAAAACACGGACGTGACCGTCACGATTGACGGCTGTCGGCAAACCCACGCGCCCGGCAGCCAGCTGCGCCTCACGCCAGGGGAAAGCATCTGTCTGACGCCCGGCCTGTACCACAGCTTCTGGGGCGAACGCGGCTTTGGCGACGTGCTGGTGGGCGAAGTGTCGTCGGTGAATGACGACGAGCACGACAACCACTTTTTACAGCCCATTGCCCGCTATAACAACATTGAAGAAGACGAACCGGCGGTGCTGGTGCTGTGCAACGAGTACAACCTGTTTCAGAGATAAGGAGTGAATGATGCCACTGATTTCTCTTGCCGACGGTCTTGAGCACGCCAGGAAACATCGCTACGCGCTGGGCGCGTTTAACGTGCTCGACTCCCATTTTCTGCGCGCGCTGTTTGCCGCCGCAAAGCAGGAACGCTCGCCGTTTATCATCAACATCGCCGAAGTGCACTTTAAGTATGTGTCCCTGGATTCGCTTGTCGAAGCGGTTAAGTTCGAAGCCGCCCGTCACGATATTCCCGTGGTGCTGAATCTCGACCACGGCCTGCATTTCGAGGCGGTGGTGCGCGCTCTGCGCCTGGGGTTTAGCTCGGTGATGTTCGACGGCTCGACGCTGAGCTACGAGGATAACGTTCGCCAGACCCGGGAAGTAGTAAAGATGTGCCACGCGGTGGGCGTCTCGGTAGAGGCGGAGCTGGGCGCGGTAGGCGGTGATGAAGGCGGCGCGCTGTACGGGCATGCGGACGAAGCGTTCTTTACCGACCCGCAGCTGGCGCGGGAGTTTGTCGATAAGACCGGCATCGACGCGCTGGCCGTCGCCATCGGTAACGCGCACGGGAAATACAAAGGCGAACCGAAGCTCGATTTCCCGCGCCTGGACGCCATTCGTCAGCAGACGGGGCTGCCGCTGGTGCTGCACGGCGGATCCGGGATTAGCGATGCCGATTTCCGCCGCGCCATCGAGCTCGGCATTCATAAAATCAACTTCTACACCGGCATGTCGCAGGCCGCGCTCGCTGCCGTCGAGCTGCGCATGGCGAACCGCCAGCCGCTCTATGACGAGTTTGCCGAACTGCTGCTGGGGATAGAAGAGGCGATAACCGATACGGTCGCCGAACAGATGCGCATCTTCGGCAGCGCGGGGCAGGCATAATGGAACGCAAAGGCATCATCGCCGCAGGCAACATGCTGGTGGATCACGTCCACCAGATCGTGCAGTGGCCGGAGCGCGGCTGGCTGGCGGAAATCACCCACAGCGAACGCTCCACCGGCGGCGCGCCGTTGAACGTGCTGCTGACGCTGGCGAAAATGCACGCTGGCCTGCCGCTGCAGGCGGTGGGGCTGATTGGGGAAGACGGCGACGGGGATTACATTCTGGCGATGCTCGACCAGTATCACGTTAACCGCCAGCGGGTGCAGCGCACCACCTTCGCCCCGACCTCCATGTCGCAGGTGATGACCGATCCCAGCGGACAGCGCACCTTTTTCCACTCGCCGGGCGCCAACCGCCTGCTGGATCTTCCCGCCTTCGATCGTCTCGACGGATCGATGAAGATCTTCCATCTCGGCTACCTGCTGCTGCTCGACAGCCTGGACATGCCGGATGAGGAATTTGGCACCCGCAGCGCGCGGCTGCTGGCGCAGATGCGCGAGCAAGGGTATGAAACGTCGCTCGATCTGGTGTCCCGCAAGGGCGACCCGCGCTATCAGCCGCTGGTCTTCCCCGCCCTGCGCCATCTTGATTATCTGGTGATTAACGAGCTGGAAGCCGGGGAGTTTAGCGGGCTTGAGATGCGCAACGACAGTGACGCGCTGAACATGGCCCATATCGCCGACGCCGCCGCGCAGCTGCTGGCGGCAGGCGTTCGCCAGCGGGTGGTGATTCACTGCCCCGAAGGGGCATGGGGTGAAGCCCCGGGAGAAGCAGGCAAATGGGTTCCGTCGTGGAGGCTGGAGCAGAACGAGATTATCGGCAGCGTCGGCGCGGGCGACGCCTTTTGCGCGGGCTTTTTATACGGCTGCCATGAATCGCTGTCGCTAACGGAGAGCATTTATCTGGCGCACGCCTGCGCGCGGGCCAGCCTGCTGGCGGCCAATGCGATTGACGGCGCGAAAACGCTGGCCGAACTGCAGCTGTTTATTAAAGAGAATACTTAGGCCGCTTTCTCGCTATGGGACACATCGGCTGCAAAAACGTAGCCCAGCCCGCGTATGGTTTTGATAAGCGCAGGCTGATGCGGGTTAGCTTCAATTTTCCGGCGCAGGCGCATGATCAACACGTCAATCGTGCGGTCGAACACTTCGGTACTTTCGCTGTGGGTGAGCTCAAGGAGCTGCTCGCGGCTCAGTACCCGACGGGCACTCTGCGTGAGCGCCAGCAGCAGGCCATATTCACCCTGAGTCAGTGGCACGACGTTACGCTGCGGATCAATCAGTTCACAGCGGGTGGTATCCAGCGTCCAGTCGTTAAAGGTTATCCCCGCCGCGCGCGGCATCGGCGTTTCTGCCGCCAGCGCCCCGGTACGTCGCAGCACGGCTTTTACGCGGGCCACCACCACGCGAGGATTAAACGGTTTGCCAATATAATCGTCGGCCCCCATCTCCAGCCCCACCACCACGTCTGATTCACTGCCCAGCCCGGTTAACATGATCACCGGCAGCGCCGGGCGCTGCTTTTGCAGCTGCAGCAAAACCTGTAATCCGTTGATATCCGGCAGCATCATATCCAGCAGCACAAGCGCGATAGCCGGCTCCTGCTGGACCTGCCGCAGCGCATCCTGACCGTTATGGCAGACAAGCACGCTGAAGACGTGCTCGCTCAGCACGTCCTGCAGCAGTTCGCAGACTGCCATATCGTCATCAACCACCAGTATCGCCGGTTTCATCATATGCTTCCGTCAGGGGATTATGTTAAGTCTGAACCATTCTGCCGTCGGCTCCAGTGAAATGGTTTTTTCCATGACGGAAATTCAACCCATGTCACATCCGCTGCCCATTCGACACGTCAATTTTGACGATTGTCGGCCTTTCGTCAGGGGTTTCGCCAGAAAATCGCCCATCAAGCCCTGAAGTAACCACATTAAAAACATGGCATAGAAGCTGCATTAGTCGGTGCGAAAGATTTGATTAACTGGAGCAGACTGATGAAAAAAGTCGTCACGGTTTGCCCTTATTGTGCCTCAGGTTGCAAGATCCACCTGGTGGTCGATAACGGCAAAATCGTCCGGGCGGAGGCCGCGCAGGGGAAAACCAACCAGGGCACGCTGTGCCTGAAAGGGTACTACGGCTGGGATTTTATTAACGATACCCAAATCCTCACCCCGCGCCTGAAAACCCCTATGATCCGCCGCGAGCGCGGCGGCAAGCTGGAAGCCGTCTCCTGGAACGAGGCGCTGGACTACGTCGCCACGCGCCTCGGCGCCATTAAGGCCAAGTATGGCCCGGATGCCATTCAGACCACCGGCTCCTCACGCGGGACCGGGAATGAAACCAACTATGTGATGCAAAAATTCGCGCGCGCCGTTATTGGAACCAATAACGTCGACTGCTGCGCTCGCGTCTGACACGGCCCATCGGTTGCAGGTCTGCACCAGTCGGTCGGTAACGGCGCAATGAGTAATGCCATCAACGAGATAGATAACACCGATCTGGTGTTCATCTTTGGCTATAACCCGGCGGATTCTCACCCTATCGTCGCGAATCACGTTATTCGCGCTAAACAGAACGGGGCGAAAATCATCGTCTGCGATCCGCGCAAAATCGAAACCGCGCGCATTGCGGATATGCACATCGCGCTGAAAAACGGCTCGAACATCGCGCTGTTGAATGCGATGGGGCACGTCATTATTGAGGAGAACCTGTACGACCAGGCGTTTGTCGCGAGCCGTACGGAAGGCTTTGAAGAATATCGGAAAATCGTCGAAGGCTATACGCCGGAGTCGGTAGAAGCGATCACCGGCGTGAGCGCGCAGGAGATCCGCCAGGCGGCGCGGATGTATGCCGGGGCGAAAACCGCCGCCATCCTGTGGGGCATGGGCGTGACCCAGTTCTACCAGGGCGTGGAAACCGTGCGTTCCCTGACCAGCCTCGCGATGCTTACGGGGAATCTGGGCAAGGCGCACGTCGGCGTTAACCCGGTTCGCGGCCAGAATAACGTCCAGGGTGCCTGCGATATGGGCGCGCTGCCGGATACCTATCCGGGCTACCAGTACGTGAAGTTCCCGGAAAACCGCGAGAAGTTCGCGAAGGCCTGGGGCGTGGAGAGCCTGCCGGCACACACCGGCTATCGCATCAGCGAGCTACCGCACCGCGCGGCGCACGGTGAAGTACGTGCGGCCTACATCATGGGTGAAGATCCGCTCCAGACCGACGCCGAGCTGTCTGCGGTGCGCAAAGGCTTTGAGGATCTGGAGCTGGTAATTGTCCAGGATATCTTCATGACCAAAACCGCGGCGGCGGCGGATGTGATTCTCCCGTCGACCTCCTGGGGCGAGCATGAGGGCGTCTACACGGCGGCGGACCGCGGCTTCCAGCGCTTCTTTAAGGCGGTTGAACCGAAGTGGGATCTGAAAACGGACTGGCAGATCATCAGCGAAATCGCCACCCGCATGGGCTACCCGATGCACTACAACAATACCCAGGAGATCTGGGACGAGCTGCGTCACCTGTGTCCGGACTTCTACGGAGCCACCTATGAAAAAATGGGTGAGCTGGGTTACATCCAGTGGCCGTGCCGGGACGAGTCGGAGGCAGATCGGGGCACGTCGTACCTCTTCGCAGAGAAGTTCGACACCCCGAACGGGCTGGCGCAGTTCTTCACCTGCGACTGGGTCGCGCCGATCGACAAGCTCACCGACGAGTATCCGATGGTGCTCTCTACCGTGCGTGAAGTGGGCCACTACTCCTGCCGTTCAATGACCGGCAACTGTGCCGCGCTGGCGGCGCTGGCGGACGAACCGGGCTACGCGCAGATCAACACCGCCGACGCGGAGCGCCTCGGCATTGAGGATGAAGCGCTGGTGTGGGTGAATTCTCGCAAGGGCCGCATCATTACCCGCGCGCAGGTCAGCGACCGTCCAAACAAAGGGGCGGTCTATATGACCTACCAGTGGTGGATTGGTGCCTGTAACGAGCTGGTGACGGAGAACCTAAGCCCGATAACCAAAACGCCGGAGTATAAATACTGCGCCGTCAACGTGGAGCCGATTGCGGATCAGCACGCGGCGGAACAGTATGTGATCGACGAATATAACAAGCTGAAAGCACGGCTGCGTGAAAGCGCAATGGGTTGAAGCCGTTAATTGATCGTTGAATAAAGGGAGTGATTTATTCACTCCCTTTTTATTTCCGCTTAAAACATTAAAAATATCAATTATTATTCTGGAAAGCGGCTCGCAAAAATAATGTAATTCGCGCAGAACAGAATTACATCTTTGCACTTTAATTCAGAGAGATAAGATGTGCGGCGGGTGCTTAAGACTTTCTGTCTTGAGCATTGTTGAGGGACAGAAAGTGGAAAGCCCCGGGAAATTTTCATTCACCCGAGGCTACCCCTCAACTACCAACAGGTTGAGAGTAGCCTCTTATTCTTTTTTTGACAAGGAGTAAAAGGCATGACTCCATTAAAAGCTGCGTTAGGCATCGTCTTTATTATCTGCCTGACGATAGTGATTTTTACCTTTATTACTCGCGGTAGACTCTGCGAGTTTTCAATAAAGAGTGAACATCAGGAGGTGGCGGCGAAATTAGCCTGCTTGGCAGGCTAACCTCTACGGGCGGAATCACGGTTCCGCCCGGCTTGTAGGATGCTGAGGTCTTAATGCACCCATTTTTTTCTTTTGCTACCGCGATTATACTGCGCGGCGTGTACCCAGATGATAAGAATCCATGAAAGCCATTTTTCTGTTGTTGTTGTTTTTTACGTCGTTCGCCCGCGCGGATGAGATAGGCAGCCAGTATCAGAAGCAGGCGGAAGCCGGCGATGCCCGCGCCCAGTATTATCTCGCCGATACGTACTTCAGCTCCGGTGACAGAAAGCAGGCCGCGCTGTGGGCCGAGAAAGCCGCGAAAGGCGGTGATGTCGACGCCATGGGATTACTCTCGCAGATCCTTTTTACGCAGGGGGATTACGCGCAGGCTAAAGCGCTGGCGCAGCAGGCCACCATCGCCGGCAGCAAGCGCGGCACGATTATGCTGGCGCGCATTCTGGTGAATACGCAGGCGGGTAAAACCGACTATCCTCAGGCCATCAAGCTCCTGCAAACGGCGACCGAAGATATCGACAACGACTCGGCGGTCGATGCGCAGCTGCTGCTGGGGCTGATTTATGCCAACGGCGTAGAAGTGGCGCAGGATGACGTACAGGCGGCATCTTGGTTTAAGCGCAGCTCGTCTCTGTCACGTACTGGCTATGCGGAATACTGGGCAGGAATGCTGTTCCAGCAGGGTGAGAAAGGCTTTATCACGCCCAATAAACAGAAAGCGCTGTACTGGTTGAACCTGAGCTGTACGGAAGGGTTTGATACGGGGTGTGAAGAGTTTGATGCGTTGAGCGGGGAGTAAAATCCCCTCACCCTAACCCTCTCCCCAAAGGGGAGAGGGAAGAATCGTTACATCACTGGTCAGCCGTTTTATCAAAACGACCCAGCACCTCGCGTTCATACGCCAGCGCTTTTTTACGGTCGAATTTATGTTCCCACTTGGCGATAACCAGCACCGCCAGCGCGTTACCCACCACGTTCAGCGCCGTACGCGCCATGTCGAGGATACGGTCCACACCGGCAATAAATGCCAGACCTTCCAGCGGAATACCGACGCTGCCAAGCGTCGCCAGCAGCACCACGAAGGAGACGCCCGGCACGCCTGCGATACCTTTAGACGTCACCATGAGGGTCAGCACCAGCACGATCTCCTGCCACAGCGAAAGGTCAATGCCGTACAGCTGCGCGATAAAGATAGCGGCGATACTCTGGTACAGCGTTGAACCGTCCAGGTTAAAAGAGTAGCCGGTCGGCACCACGAAGCTGGTGATAGACGCTGGGGCACCGTAGGCCTCCATCTTCTCAATAATGCGCGGCAGCACGCTCTCGGAGCTTGCCGTCGAGTACGCCAGAATCAGCTCATCCTTGAGGATACGGATCAGGATCCAGATGCTCAGCCCGCACAGGCGCGCCACAATGCCCAGCACCACCAGCGCGAAGAACAGGATCGCGAAGTGCACCAGAATCACCAGCTTCGCCAGCGGCCACAGGGAGGCAAAACCGAAGTTCGCCACGGTCACTGCGATAAGCGCGAACACCCCGACCGGCGCGTAGCGCATCACCATATGGGTCACTTTGAACATGGTTTCGGAGATAGAGCGGAACACGGTGACCAGCGGCTCGCGGTGCGTCGCCGGCAGGGAGGAAAGCCCCAGACCAAACAGCACCGAGAAGAAGATGATCGGCAGCATCTCGCCTTTCGCCATGGAAGCTATGATGTTGGTCGGCACCAGCGACAGGATAGTTCCCATCAGACCGTGAGAATGGCTCTGCACGTCAGCGGTGGTGCTTTGGTATTTCGAAATATCCACCGTTGCCAGCTGCGACATATCGATCCCGGAGCCCGGCTGGAACACGTTTGCCAGCGTAATGCCGAGGATAATCGCAACCGTGGTGATCACTTCGAAATAGAGAATGGTTTTCGCACCGATGCGGCCTAACTGCTTTGCATCGCCGACGCCCGCGATACCGACCACCAGCGTCGAGATCACAATCGGCACCACAATCATCTTAATCAGATGAATAAAAATATCGCCTGCCGGAGAGAGCAGGTTCGCAATCAGCCATTCGCGGCTGTCGCTATGATAATGAAGATAACTGCCCAGCAAGATGCCCAGCACAAGGGCCAGCAGGATCTGCCAGGCCAGGCTGACTTTCAAATTTTTCATAGAAACTGACTTCCTCAATGAAATCTCCGTACCAGCAAAACTGCATGAATATGGAGACATACTGAAAGGGTATGAATTGTGTTGCGTTGGTTTATGGGATTTTTTAACGCGGCGTATGAGTATCATTTGCACGACCTGTTGCGCAAGCCTTAAAGAACGACGCATTTCACTCCCAAAAGCGGTTATGACGCGAGTTTGTCATAATTCTGATAAATAACCTTTTGTTATAAAAACGCTTTTTTATAAAGAATTGTGAATAATCGATGGCGTGAATTATTTCCCTTCAAAGTTTCATTCGCTCAATTTTCAGCCTGTTCAAACAATGCGTGATCTGTCGCCCAAATAATAAACAAAGCTTGTAAAGCCCCTACTATTAACGTTTTTGCGACATATTATTAACATCTTACAAGGAGAAAAAAAGCCATGAGCCAAATACACAAACACGACATTCCCGCAAACATTGCGGACCGTTGCCTGATCAGCCCGGAGCAGTACCACGAGAAATATCAGCAATCTGTTACTAACCCGGACGCCTTCTGGGGCGAGCAGGGTCACATCCTTGACTGGATCAAACCTTACCAGAAGGTGAAGAACACCTCCTTTGCGCCGGGCAACGTCTCCATTAAATGGTATGAAGACGGCACGCTGAACCTGGCGGCGAACTGCCTGGACCGCCATCTCGCCGAGCGCGGCAACGAAACGGCCATTATCTGGGAAGGCGACGATGCCTCTCAGAGCAAACACATCTCTTATAAAGAACTGCACCGCGACGTCTGCCGCTTCGCCAACGTCCTGCTGGAAAAAGGCATTAAAAAAGGCGATGTGGTCGCTATCTATATGCCGATGGTGCCGGAAGCCGCGGTGGCTATGCTCGCCTGCGCGCGCATCGGCGCGATCCACTCCGTTATCTTCGGCGGCTTCTCGCCGGAAGCGGTTGCCGGGCGCATCGTTGACTCTAACTCGAAGCTGGTGATCACTGCCGACGAGGGCGTGCGCGCCGGACGCGGTATCCCACTGAAGAAAAACGTCGACGAAGCGCTGAAAAACCCCAACGTCAAAACGGTCAGCAACGTCATTGTCCTTAAGCGTACCGGCGGCAAGATCGACTGGAACGAGGGGCGCGACCTGTGGTGGAGCGACCTGATTGAAAACGCGAGCGACCAGCATCAGCCTGAAGAGATGAACGCGGAAGATCCACTGTTTATTCTTTACACCTCCGGCTCAACCGGTAAACCGAAAGGCGTTCTGCACACCACCGGCGGCTATCTGGTCTATGCGGCCACCACCTTCAAATACGTTTTCGACTACCATCCGGGCGACATCTACTGGTGTACCGCCGACGTGGGCTGGGTGACCGGCCACAGCTACCTGCTGTACGGCCCGCTGGCCTGCGGCGCAACGACGCTGATGTTTGAGGGCGTACCGAACTGGCCGACCCCGGCGCGCATGTGTCAGGTGGTCGATAAGCACCAGGTCAACATTCTCTACACCGCGCCAACGGCGATCCGCGCGCTAATGGCGGAAGGTGATAAGGCCATCGAGGGCACCGACCGCTCTTCACTGCGCATCCTCGGTTCCGTGGGCGAACCCATTAACCCGGAAGCCTGGGAGTGGTACTGGAAGAAGATTGGCAACGAGAAGTGCCCGGTGATGGACACCTGGTGGCAGACCGAAACCGGCGGCTTCATGATCACCCCGATGCCGGGCGCAACGCAGCTGAAGGCCGGCTCGGCAACCCGTCCGTTCTTCGGCGTGCAGCCTGCGCTGGTGGATAACGAAGGCAATCCGCAGGAAGGCGCCACCGAGGGCAACCTGGTGATCGTCGATTCCTGGCCGGGCCAGGCGCGCACCCTGTTCGGTGATCACGATCGCTTCGAGCAGACCTACTTCTCGACCTTTAAAAACATGTACTTCAGCGGCGACGGCGCGCGCCGTGACGAAGACGGCTATTACTGGATCACCGGACGCGTGGACGACGTGCTGAACGTTTCCGGTCACCGTCTGGGCACGGCGGAGATTGAGTCTGCGCTGGTATCGCATCCGAAGATTGCCGAAGCGGCGGTTGTGGGCATTCCTCACAACATCAAAGGCCAGGCGATTTACGCCTACGTCACCCTGAACCACGGCGAAGAACCCTCGCCGGAGCTGTATACCGAAGTGCGCAACTGGGTCCGTAAAGAGATCGGCCCGCTTGCCACGCCGGACGTGCTGCACTGGACCGACTCGCTGCCGAAAACCCGTTCCGGCAAGATTATGCGCCGTATCCTGCGCAAAATCGCGGCGGGGGACACCAGCAACCTTGGTGATACCTCGACGCTTGCGGATCCTGGCGTGGTGGACAAACTGCTCGAAGAGAAGCAGGCCATCGCAATGCCTTCCTAATTTTTCTCCCTCTCCCCGTGGGAGAGGGCCGGGGTGAGGGCATCAGACCGCACCTTCCTCCCCTCACCCTAACCCTCTCCCCATAGGGGAGAGGGGATAAAACAAACCAACCTTACCTCTGGAGATTTCTGTGATGAATCATGATATTTGTCAGCAGATAGAGAATAGTGCGCACTACAGGGAGCTCGTCGATAAACGGCAACGGTTTGCCTTCTTACTTTCTATCATCATGCTGATTATCTACGTCGGCTTTATTCTGCTGATCGCCTTTGCGCCGCACTGGCTGGGCACCCCGCTGCATGCGGGTACCAGCGTCACGCGCGGCATTCCGATTGGCATTGGCGTGATTGTGATTTCATTCTTGCTGACCGGCGTATACGTCTGGCGCGCCAACGGTGAATTCGATCGTCTCAATAAAGCGGTACTGCAAGAGGTAAAAGCATCATGAAGCGAGTTCTGACGGCGATTGCCGCCACACTTCCCTTTGCTGCAAGCGCGGCGGATGCCCTTACCGGCGAAGTCCAGCGCCAGCCAACCAACTGGCAGGCGATTGTGATGTTCCTGATTTTCGTGGTGCTGACGCTTTACATCACCTACTGGGCGTCGAAACGCGTGCGCTCCCGTAACGATTACTACACCGCGGGCGGCAACATTACCGGCTTCCAGAACGGGCTGGCGATTGCGGGTGATTTTATGTCTGCCGCCTCGTTCCTCGGGATCTCCGCGCTGGTCTACACCTCCGGCTACGACGGGCTAATCTACTCCCTCGGCTTCCTCGTCGGCTGGCCGATCATTCTGTTCCTGATTGCCGAGCGCCTGCGTAACCTCGGTCGCTATACCTTTGCCGACGTGGCCTCATACCGCCTGAAACAGGGCCCTATCCGCATGCTCTCCGCCTGTGGCTCGCTGGTGGTGGTGGCTCTTTACCTGATTGCCCAGATGGTGGGGGCAGGCAAGCTGATCGAACTGCTGTTCGGCCTGAACTACCACGTCGCGGTGGTGCTGGTGGGCGTGCTGATGGTGATGTACGTCCTGTTCGGCGGCATGCTGGCGACCACCTGGGTGCAAATCATCAAAGCGGTGCTGCTGCTGTTCGGCGCCAGCTTTATGGCCTTTATGGTGATGAAGCACGTCGGCTTTAGCTTCAATAATCTGTTTACCGAAGCGATGGCTGTCCACCCGAAAGGGGAAGCGATCATGAGCCCTGGCGGGCTGGTGAAAGACCCGATTTCCGCGCTCTCTCTCGGTCTCGGCCTGATGTTCGGTACCGCTGGCCTGCCGCATATTCTGATGCGCTTCTTTACGGTGAGCGATGCGCGTGAAGCGCGCAAGAGCGTCTTCTACGCCACCGGCTTTATGGGTTACTTCTACATCCTGACCTTTATCATCGGCTTCGGCGCAATCATGCTGGTGGGGGCGAATCCGGCGTTTAAAGACGCGGCGGGCGCGCTGATCGGCGGTAACAACATGGCGGCGGTGCACCTGGCCGACGCGGTGGGCGGCAACCTGTTCCTCGGCTTTATCTCCGCCGTGGCCTTCGCCACCATCCTTGCGGTGGTGGCAGGGCTGACGCTGGCGGGCGCGTCTGCGGTATCGCACGATCTCTACGCCAACGTCTTCCGCAAAGGCGCAAGCGAGCGCGATGAGCTGAAGGTCTCCAAAATCACCGTGCTGGTGCTGGGCGTTGTGGCCATTCTGTTAGGCATTCTGTTCGAGAAGCAGAACATCGCCTTTATGGTGGGGCTGGCCTTCTCGATTGCGGCAAGCTGTAACTTCCCTATCATCCTGCTGTCCATGTACTGGTCAAAACTGACCACCCGTGGGGCGATGATTGGCGGCTGGCTGGGCCTGCTGACGGCGGTGATCCTGATGATCCTCGGCCCGACCATCTGGGTGCAGATCCTCGGTCACGAAAGCGCTATCTTCCCGTACGAGTACCCGGCGCTGTTCTCTATTGCCGTGGCGTTTATCGGTATCTGGGTCTTCTCGGCCACCGACAACTCGCCGGAGGGTAACCTGGAGCGTGAGAAATTCCGCGCCCAGTTTATCCGTTCACAGACCGGCCTGGGCGTCGAGCAGGGCCGCGCGCACTAAGCCTTTCTCCCCGGTCAATCTGGCCGGGGAGCTTAAAACATCACCCACGCCACCAGCGGCGCAATCAGTACCATCGTTACGCCCGAGAGCATCATCACCAGGCTTGCAACGACCCCTTCCTGCTGACCCAGCTCATACGAACGCGCGGTCCCCGCGCCGTGCGACGCCGCGCCAAACCCTGCCCCTTTCGCCATCCCTTCCCGAATAGAGAGCCGCAGGAACAGCACATCCCCCACCGCCATGCCAAAGACGCCCGTGACCACCACAAACAGCGCCACCAGATCCGGCTGTCCGCCGAGCGGTTTCGCCGCCGCCAGCGCAAACGGCGTGGTCACCGAACGTACGGCCAGGCTGCGCTGGATTTCATCAGGCAGCGTAAACAGCCGCGCCAGCCAGACCGAGCTGCACACCGCCACCACCGTGGCGGTGGCGACGCCCGCGCTGAGCGACATCCAGTGGCGTTTAATGATTTTCAGGTTGTCATACACCGGCACCGCAAAAGCGATGGTCGCCGGGCCGAGCAGCCACAGCAGCCAGTGGGACTCACCAATGTAGTTCTGCCAGGAGATATGGCCGAAGACCAGCATCAGCACCAGCAGGATGGGCGTGAAGACCAGCGGCATCAGCGGCAGTGCGCGGAAGCGGCGGTACAGGCGTTTGTTGGCAAAGTAGATGACGACCGTCGCAATCAGGCACAGCACGCTTATCTGAAAGTTAGTCATGCTTCTGCCTGCTGATTTCAAACCGATACACTTTATCCACCACCCAGGCGGTGGCACCCAGCACCATCAGCGTGCTCAGGGCGATAACCGCGAAGATGCGCCAGCCGTCGACCATCAGCAGCTGCGCATAGTTCACCACGGCGACCACGGCCGGAACGAAGAACAGCAGCATCTCCGCCAGCAGCCAGCGCGCGCCGGCCCGCACCCAGCTAAGGGGTAACGCACGTGAGAGGATCAGCGTCAGCATCAGTACCATCCCCACCAGGTTGGCGGGTAAAGGCAGGTGCAGCCAGTCGACAAGGTATTCCGCAAAAACAAACAGTCCCGCGTAGAGCAGTACCTGAACCGGTACCAGGAGTCGTTGCACAACGGCAGGCGTAACACGGCTTAACGCCACGGCCATGGGGGTTTTCCTCAGAAATGAGACGAGGCGCCAGTATAGTGAGCGTACGTCATCGACTGAAATGAATTAAAATCATCGAAGGTATAGTTTCGAGGAATAATCATGGACATAAGAACGCTGCGCTATTTTGTCGAGGTGGTTCGCCAGCAAAGTTTCACCCGCGCAGCGGAGAAGTTGTTCGTTACCCAGCCGACCATCAGCAAGATGCTGAAAAACCTCGAAGATGAGCTGAACTGTACCCTGCTGATCCGCGACGGACGCAAGCTGCTGCTGACGGATACCGGACGCGTGGTGTTCGAGCGCGGGCTGGCGATCCTGGCGGAGTTCCGCCAGCTTGAGGCCGAGCTTGCGGACATCAACCATCTGACTAAAGGGCTGTTACGCCTGGGCATTCCGCCGATGGTCGGCATGATGATGGCCGGGCCGATTAGCCTGTTCCGCCAGCGCTACCCCGGCGTTGAGCTTAAAATTTCTGAATTTGGCGGCCTGACCGTGCAGCAGGCGGTGATCAACGGCGAGCTGGACGTGGCGATGACCGCCCTTCCCGTGGAGGAGGAGAGCGGACTGGCGACGCTGCCGCTCTTTAGCCACCCTCTGTGCGTGCTGGTGCCCCGCTCCGGCGACTGGCTGAAGATAGATTCGGTGAAGCCCGAGCTTCTCGGCGAGCATCCCCTGCTGATCTACAACGAAGACTTCGCCTTAAGCCGCCAGCTGATGACCCTGTTTAACCACCATAACGTGAAGCCGCGCATTGCGGTGCGCAGCGGTCAGTGGGATTTCCTGGCGGCGATGGTGCAGGCGGGCGTGGGGATTGCCATTCTACCGCAGCCGATTTGCGAGCGGCTGGATAAAAACACGCTGCGCTGGATCCCGCTGGAGAGCGATCTGCACTGGCAGTTGGGGATGATATGGCGTGAAGGAGTGTATTTATCACAGAGCGCGCAGGCGTGGCTGCAATGCTGTGAGGGGTTTTGGGTGCCCTGACCCTCACCCCAACCCCTCTCCCCATAGGGGCGAGGGGCTCGATCGGTTCCCTCTCCCCTGTGGGGAGAGGGCTAGGGTGAGGGGAAAAAACAACGCTACTGATTCTCTATCAACAACGCTTCCAGCAGGTCCAGATCGTGCAGCAGCTTTTGCAGCGTCTCGTTGCTGATCTGACGCGTGGCGCGCAGGTGGTACAGCTCGGCGCGCTCTGAGCGCAGCGCCGCCAGGCGGAAGCGGCGCTCCAGGTTTTCTTCCTGCAGCGAGCTTTCCACGTCGTTACGCCCGTCAGCGCGGCGGCGCAGGTTGCCTATCACGCGGGAACTGACTTCCTTCAGCAGCTGGTTATCAATGTTCTCTTCGGCATCGGCGGCCAGGCGCTCCTCCATCTTCTCGATGGCCACAATCGCCACTTCCGCCGTGGCCGCGCGGGCAATCCGCTCCTCTTTGTGCTGTTGGGTCGAGTCACCGGCATCAATGTGCTGGAGTAAAATCGGCAGCATAATCACGCCGACAAACAGCGAGAAGAGGATCACGCCCGCCGCCAGGAACACCAGCTCGTAGCGCGCCGGGAAGACGTCGCCCGTCGGCAGCAGCAGCGGAATAGAGAGCACACCGGCGAGGGTAATTGCCCCGCGCACGCCCGCGAAGGAGGCAATCAGCAGCTCGCGCGTGGTCCAGGAGCCGAACTCCATCGGCTTTTTGGTCAGGAAGCGCATGCTGAATTTTTTCATCGTCCACAGCCAGCCGAAACGCACCAGCATCAATGCCATGTAGATCAGCACGATATCGGTAAACAGCATCCAGACTTCAACGTTTGGATCCGCCTCCGCCGCGATCAGCGAGGACTCCATAATGCCCGGCAGCTGCAGGCCCAGCAGCAGGAATACCATGCCGTTGAACACGAATTCCAGCATCGCCCAGGTGCTGTTGGCGCGCAGGCGCATCGCCAGCGGCGCGCGGCGCATTACGCCGGAACGGGTGATGGTCATCCCCGCCGCTACCGCCGCCAGAATGCCCGAAACGCCGATATGTTCAGCGATCAGGTAAGAGGCAAACGGCAGCAGGAACAGCAGGACGATCTGCGTTGCCGGTTCATCGCCGCCCCAGCGGCTGAGGAAGCGCAGCGAGCGGCCGTACAGCCAGCTCACCACGAAGCCCGCGAGGATACCGCCAATCGCCACCTTGAAGAATTCCAGGGTCGCGCCACCCACGGTAAAGATCATCGTTCCCATGGCAACCGCCACGGCAAACTTCAGGGCAACCAGGCCGGAAGCGTCGTTCATCAGCGCCTCGCCCTGCAAAATGCCCATAATTTTCTTCGGAATGCGCCCTTCGCCCACAATGCCGGAAAGCGCCACGGCGTCGGTAGGCGACAGCACGGCGGCCAGCGCAAAGGCGGGGATGAGCGGGATACCCGGTACGGTCCAGTAGATCAGGAAACCAATCCCGACCACGGTCACGACGACCAGCGCCAGCGCCAGGCCGAGGATCTCTCGACCGTGTTCCAGAAACTCGCGCGTGGGGGTTTTCCAGCCATCGGCAAACAGCAGCGGCGGGATAAACAGCACGAGGAACAGTTCCGGGTCGAACTCCACGTGCAGACCGAACGTCGGCCACGCCAGCAGCGCACCGATAGCTATTTGCATTAAAGGCAGGGGGACCTGGAAGGGCAGTACGCGTGTGACCACCCCGGATAACGAGACCACAAGGGTCATGATGAGTATTGTGAAGAAGATTTCCATGCGTTCCCTGTTTGCTGTGTTACTTATGTACTACGGAAGGCGTCGTGCCTTTTATTCTATCTTCTCCAGAGTAACGCAAAAGGCAACGGGATGAGTCCTGAAAATAAAAACGGGCGGCCTGAGCCACCCGTTTTCGCATCAATGGATAACTCAGATTGCCCAGCCGCCCGCGTAGAACGCCACCAGCGCAACGGCGATCACCACGGTACCGATGTTCAGCTTGCGCCACTCACCGGAGACCAGACGACCAATCACCAGCGAGGCGAAGCCGATCATGATGCCGGTCACGATGTTACAGGTCAGAACAATAAACACTGCGGTAATCAGGCCGGACATCGCATCCACGAAGTCCGCAAAGTCGATTTTCGCCACGTTGCTCAGCATCAGCAGGCCGACGTACATCAGCGCTGGCGCGGTCGCGTAAGCCGGGACCAGGTAAGAGAGCGGAGAGAGGAACAGGATCAGCAGGAACAGCACGCCGACGGTGATTGCCGTCAGGCCCGTTTTACCGCCTGCCGCCGTACCCGCTGCGGATTCGATATACACCGCCGCAGGCGCCGCACCCACCAGGCCAGAGAAGACGCTGCTCAGGGAGTCGGTGGTCAGCGCTTTGCCGCCGTCAATAATCTGGCCGTCTTTATCCAGCAGGTTGGCCTGACCGGCCACCGCGCGGATGGTCCCGGTGGCGTCAAACACCGCGGTCATCACCAGCGCCAGCACGCTAGGCAGGATCACCGGGTTCAGCGCGCCGACAATATCCAGGCTGCCGATCAGGGAGTTGCCTTTGTCATCGCTCAGGGACGGCATGGCGAAAATACCGGAGAAGTGGACGGTCGGATCGAAAATCAGGCCGACGATAGACACGCCGATAATGGTCAGCAGGATGCCGCCCGGCACTTTCAGTTTTTCCAGGCCGATAATCACCGCCAGACCCACCAGCGACATGATCACCGGGAAGCTCGCGAAGTGACCGAGCGCTACCGGCAGGCCGTCCAGCGGGTTCTTAATCACCAGGCCAACGCCGTTGGCGGCGATCAGCAGCAGGAACAGGCCGATACCGATACCGGTGCCGTGCGCCACGCCCTGCGGCAGGTTGCGCAAAATCCAGCTACGGATGCCGGTGGCAGAAATAACGGTAAACAGCACGCCCATCAGGAACACGGCGCCGAGGGCAACCGGTACGCTGATCTGCTGGCCCAGCACCAGGCTGAACGCAGTAAAGGCGGTCAACGAGATGGCGCAACCAATCGCCAGCGGCAGGTTCGCCCACAGGCCCATTACGATGGAGCCCACACCAGCCACCAGGCAGGTGGCGACGAAGACTGCCGCAGGCGGGAAGCCCGCCTTGCCAAGCATGCCCGGCACCACGATGACGGAGTAAACCATCGCCAGAAACGTGGTCAGACCGGCAACGACTTCCTGGCGCACGGTGCTGCCACGAGCCGAAATTTTAAACATGGCGTCTAATGAACCGCCGGTACGCGCAGATGGCGTAGACATAGAAACATCCCCTGAGAGTTTTTATAGAACGTTCATAAGCGTGGTGGAGACACCGCTGCCAGCTAAACGTCAAATCCGTGTGTTGCGTATGCGACGAAAGGGCGTCACAAAAAAGCAAACGTTTAGCTCCGCGCTTATAAAACGGGTGGTCAAATTAAGGCAAACGATTATCCAGCCTTATACCCGCCCTTTTCAACTGAACTTTGTCGTTTATCGCTAAAATTCACTTATGACGATGAAGAAATAAACAGAGGATGCGCAAACGTTATCGTCTATGCGCAATTTGTTTACATTTCACTCCTCGCCCGGGATCGTTAATGGGCCACCCTGTTGCAGGGTTCTTTGCCAGCCGGGGCTGCTTTCCACTTTTTGCTTCCATGCCTGAATATGCGGCAGATTAGCAATGCCGCCGCGCGCCAGCAGGGCAAAGAGGGGGAAGCTCATCTGAATGTCGGCCATGCTTAACGCCTCTCCGGCAAACCAGCTGTTTTTAGCGAGATGTGAGTCAATAAAGCGCGCGTGGGTCTCCAGCTGGGGGTTGAGATACGCTTTCTGTACCCCCTGCCCCAGCGCCTTGCCCAGCGTTCGGATGCCAAACGGCACGGGCGGCTTGCCGAGACTACTGAAGACCAGCTTCATTAGCAGCAGCGGCATCAGCGAGCCTTCTGCGTAATGCAGCCAGAAGCGATATTGCACCTTATGCGCGGGGTCTAAAGGCTTTAGCCGCGATTCGGCATCATAGGTTTCCTGCAGATACTCCAGAATGGCGCCTGACTCCGCAAGGATCAGCCCGTTATCTTCAATGACCGGCGATTTGCCCAACGGATGTACCTTTTTGAGGGACTCGGGTGCCAGCATGTTCTTTTCGCGCTGGTAGTGAACGATCTCATAAGGCAGGGCGAGTTCTTCCAGCGCCCAGATGACGCGGTGCGAGCGCGACTGGTTAAGATGATGTACCGTGAGCATGATTTTCTCCTGTTATTCATACTTTTTAACTATAGAAAATCGAACAACACCGCGAAAAAATTTCGTCTAAAAAACGGCTGGCGCGGCTGGCGAAAAAACGGGTCTTGCATAAAATTAAAGTGTCAGCACAATCCGGAACCTCCCCAACCAGCTCGACACGAGGGGTGCTGATGTCGGGGGAAACCCTCCCGTGAACCAGCGGGATAGAGAGAAAGACAAAGACCGGGAAAAACTAAAGCGCCCTTTGTGGCGCTTTAGTTCTTTATTGTGCTTTTTCCGGGTGGCGGCTGCGCAATCTCAATCCTCCTCCAGCAGCCGCGCCCCCGTTCCCTGCTCGCCCAGCCTGTCGCCGGGGTTACGCAACGGGCAGTCGCTGCGGGAAAGGCAGCCGCAGCCGATACAGCCGTCCAGCTCGTCACGCAGCGCCACCAGCGTGTGGATACGCCTGTCCAACTCTTCACGCCACTGGGACGAAAGCTCTTTCCACTCTTTCGGGCTCAGCGTATGCCCTTCCGGCAACACGCCGAATGCCTCACCGATCGTCGCCAGGGGAATGCCGATGCGTTGCGCAATTTTGATAATCGCCACGTAGCGGAGCACGTCGCGGGTATAGCGGCGCTGGTTTCCGCCGTTACGGATGCTTTTAATTAACCCTTTGCTTTCATAGAAGTGGAGCGCCGATACCGCAACGCCGCTTCGCTTTGCCACTTCGCCGGGAGTTAAAAGCGCTTTAATGCGCGGCAATCTCTTTTCCATAAAACCTCTTTACCTCAAGTTAACTTGAGGAATTATACTCCCCCGCAGAGAAAACGACGAATCAACCGAGAAAGTTGTATCTACAGAGGGGCAACCTTATGTCGCATCAGCAAATTATTCAGACACTTATTGAATGGATTGACGATCATATCGACCAACCGCTGAACATTGATGTGGTCGCAAAAAAATCGGGCTATTCGAAATGGTATTTACAGAGAATGTTCCGCACGGTCATGCACCAGACGCTGGGAGAGTACATTCGTCAGCGCAGGCTGCTATTGGCGGCGCAGGCGTTACGCTCAACGCAGCGGCCGATTTTTGATATCGCGATGGATCTTGGCTATGTGTCGCAACAAACCTTTTCCCGCGTGTTTCGCCGCGAGTTTGACCGTACGCCAAGCGATTACCGCCACCAGTTGAATTAATGCGTATCAGTGCAAAGGTTGCTGCTGCCAGGTCATAAATTCCTGGGGCGGCATCGCTTTCGCGAAGTGCCATCCCTGACAGAACTGCACGCCGCGCTTCAACAGCCAGCTCACCTGCTCAGCCGTTTCCACCCCTTCCGCAATGGTTTTAAGCCGCAGGCTTTGCGCCATCTCGATAATATGCTCGGCGATCAGGTGGCTGGTACTGTTGGTGGTTAAGGTGTCGATAAACGATTTATCGATTTTCAGAATATCCACGTTCAGCGAGTAGAGGTTGTGCAGGTTGGAGTAACCGGTCCCGAAATCATCGATCGCCACTTCATAGCCCGCCTGACGGAAGGCCTGAATCACCGGCGTGGTTTTTGGCACATCGATAAAGCCGCGTTCCGTCACTTCAATTTTAATTTGCTGGGCGCGTACGGCGTAGTGCCGGGCCTTGTCAGAAATCATGGCGATCAGCCGCGAGGAGTGGAAGTCCGTGGCCGACAGGTTAATCGAAATATAAAGATGCGGATGCGCCGCCAGGAAATGGCCCAGATCGCTGAACACCTCCTCAACGACATAATCCGTGATCCGCTCGCTCATTCCCTCTTTTTCCGCCAGCGGAATAAACTCAGCCGGGCTCATTACCTGCCCGTTGAAACCAGGCCAGCGCAACAGCGCCTCTGCCCCCACGCACTGGTTATTCTTGATATCGATAATCGGCTGATAGTGCAGGCAAAGCTGACGTTTGTTCAGCGCCCGGTGCAGTAAGCGCCCCGGCGAATTAAGCTCACGATGGGTGCGGGACCACACCAGCAAAATAATAATGCTGCAGATCATTCCCAGCGGTAGCGTCAACGTCGCCTGGTGATAGAGCGTTTCATAAAAACGTTTATCTGACGTCGACACGATAGCGGCAATAGGCCGTTTTGGCGATTTTACAACGGTATAGAAACGGTTATCTTTTTGAAATACCGATTCCTTATCCCGAATCATCGAATTTAATAAAGTCGCATTGGCGTTCTGGCTGACGGAAAAGAAGGCATTAGTTACCGTGTCGTATACCCCCCATGCGAGGGAATGATCGGTAGACATTACTTCACTGTAAGAAAGCGGATTGACCACCACGACATAATTTCCGCGCTGCATATACGTCATTTTATAGCCAGTATAAAATGGCGTATCGCGAAAATAATAGATAGCAACGTCAGGTTTACGCGTGTAATTAGCGACCGGAATGACGTAGGGTTGATCCGGTGTAAAAATGGTCGAACAATGAAAATTCTGACCTTCAGCATAAATTAAATCGGCAACAAACAGGCGGCCACGAACAACGTTCAACATATATTGACGATGTTCCGGCGTACAACGTTCACCCTGATATTTTTCTGCCTCGCCCCTGGCCAGTTCAACCTGTTGAATTACCAGTTCTGTTTTGTCTAAAGCCAGTTCAGCAAATGTACGTAGTTGAGCGCTCGTTTCCGACTCGGCTCGTAGCTGGGCAAACCATAGAGCAAGCATCACCGGCAGCATAACTACCATGATGATCCCTACCACCCTGAGCATTTTGCGCCGCGCGCTACGATTCATTTCCCGCCCTATATCCCTGCATGTTGTACGCCTGTAGTAATGAAGGCCGGATGCTTTGTTAAACAGGTGATTACGTTGCATGAATCATGCGAAGTTAGCAACTGACTTTTAGTATTAAAAATCTTAAATTTCGTTATGACGATAATATTTTCCCGTAAGCTAAACTGTAAGTATTCGTTCCGTTTCAATTAAGGAAAATAATTATCCATCGCGCACGGGAGGTTTGAAGAGAACACAACAGAGGATCGCTGATTAAGCAAAACTTCTGGCGGCATGAAAAAAGTACAACATCAACGTGACGTTTTATCCTATTTCTGCGGGTATATTTTGTTCGTTGTTTTATAAATAATCAGACATCACCACAATATTATCAGAAAATAATGCGTCCCCTAAAAACGGCACGGCTGGCCGTCTCTTTCTCGCGGATACTCTTCACCGCTTGCCCGGCGAGCATTATCCCGGCACGTTTTGGACCCGCATCCCCCTGTGTGAAAGCAGTCCCGTACCGCACCCTCTTTTTTACGGGTAATAAAATCCCCTTTTTTGGCTACGCAGACACTGGCGAATAAATCAACAAATGTGATATAGTTCACACATATTGTGTAACGAGAAACACTGTTTCATTCAGTTCGTCTGTTTTGTAGAGGATGGGTTTTATGGCAACCATTACTACCAGCATGGTTCTCCTGCGCTGGCCCTTGTTGAGCGCGGTTTTGATGTTTTTAGCCAGCACGCTGAACATTCAGTTTCGTAAATCCGACTACGCGGGTCTTGCCGTCATCAGTACCCTGTTAGGGCTTGGCGCGGCCTGCTGGTTCGCAACGGGCCTGCTGGGCATCACCCTGCTGGATATGGCAGCGGTCTGGGAAAATATAAAAGTGGTGATGGTTGAGGCGATGAGCCACACGCCACCAGACTGGCCGATGGTGATTACCTGATCCCTTCAGCAATAAAAAAACCCAGACGATGTCTGGGTTTTTTGTTTTAGCATCCGTTGATCAGAACGGGATATCGTCGTCGAAGTCCATTGGCGGTTCGTTAGACGGGGCAGGAGCAGACTGCTGCTGCGGACGAGACTGCGCGCCGCCGCTGAACTGGTTGCCGCCCTGAGGCTGCTGAGGCTGACCCCAACCACCCTGCTGCTGGTTCTGACCGCCACCTGCCGGTGCGCCACCGCCCTGACGGCCACCCAGCATCTGCATGGTGCCGCCCACGTTCACCACCACTTCCGTAGTGTACTTCTCAGCGCCGGACTGATCGGTCCATTTGCGGGTGCGCAGCTGGCCTTCGATATAGACCTGAGAACCTTTACGCAGATACTCACCGGCCACTTCCGCCAGTTTGCCAAACAGCACAACGCGGTGCCATTCGGTCTGCTCTTTCATTTCACCGGTCGCTTTATCACGCCAGGATTCGGAAGTAGCCAGCGTAATGTTGGCAACTGCGCCACCACTCGGCATGTAGCGTACTTCCGGGTCCTGGCCCAGATTACCGACGAGAATCACCTTGTTTACGCCTCTGCTGGCCATGTTCGTGTCTCCTGAATACGTTTCTTAATAGTGTAAACGCGCGAGTGTACCATTTCCACGCGGCAATTTGCATAGTTGCGTAGTCGGTTCAGAAATCTCTCGCGAACTCGACATTGTTACACAGCGAATCAGAAAATGCATTCCAATACTGTATATTCAAACAGGTTAAATTGTGTCATAATTAGCCGTTTCTGACAGCCGTTTGTCCTTCAAACAAACCAGGCAATCCGTGTTCCAACCGGGAAAGGTGAATGGATAAGATCGAAGTTCGGGGCGCCCGCACCCACAATCTCAAGAATATCAACCTCATAATCCCTCGCGACAAACTCATCGTCGTGACCGGGCTTTCGGGGTCTGGCAAATCCTCACTGGCCTTCGACACTTTGTATGCCGAAGGACAGCGTCGTTACGTCGAATCACTCTCTGCGTACGCGCGTCAGTTCCTGTCGCTGATGGAAAAACCGGATGTCGATCATATTGAAGGGTTATCGCCTGCTATCTCTATTGAGCAGAAGTCGACCTCGCATAACCCGCGTTCAACGGTCGGTACCATTACTGAAATTCACGACTACCTGCGCCTGCTGTATGCGCGCGTGGGTGAGCCGCGCTGCCCGGACCATGACGTCCCCCTGGCGGCGCAGACCGTGAGCCAGATGGTGGATAACGTGCTATCGCAGCCGGAAGGCAAACGCCTGATGCTGCTGGCGCCGATCATCAAAGAGCGTAAAGGCGAACACACCAAAACGCTGGAGAACCTGGCAAGCCAGGGCTATATCCGCGCCCGTATCGACGGTGAAGTGTGTGACCTGTCGGATCCGCCAAAGCTGGAGCTGCAGAAGAAGCACACCATTGAAGTGGTAATTGACCGTTTTAAGGTACGTGACGATCTCGCCACGCGTCTGGCGGAATCCTTTGAGACGGCGCTGGAACTCTCCGGCGGCACGGCCGTGGTCTCCGACATGGACGACCCGAAAGCGGAAGAGCTGCTCTTCTCAGCCAACTTCGCCTGCCCGATTTGCGGCTACAGCATGCGCGAGCTGGAGCCGCGCCTGTTCTCGTTCAACAACCCGGCGGGCGCGTGCCCGACCTGTGACGGTCTGGGTGTGCAGCAGTATTTCGATCCGGACCGCGTGATCCAGAACCCGGAACTGTCGCTCGCGGGCGGGGCCATTCGCGGCTGGGACAAGCGTAACTTCTACTACTTCCAGATGCTGAAGTCGCTGGCGGAGCACTACAAGTTCGACGTTGAAGCCCCGTGGGCCAGCCTGAGCCCGAACGTGCACAAAGTGATCCTGTTCGGTTCCGGCAAAGAGAACATCGAGTTCAAATATATGAACGACCGTGGCGACACCTCTGTGCGTCGCCACCCGTTCGAAGGGGTGCTGCACAATATGGAGCGCCGCTACAAAGAGACCGAATCCAGCGCGGTGCGCGAAGAGCTGGCGAAGTTCATCAGCAACCGCTCCTGCGCCACCTGCGAGGGCACGCGTCTGCGTCGCGAAGCGCGCCACGTGTTTGTGGAAAACACGGCGCTGCCGACTATCTCAGACATGAGCATCGGCCACGCGATGGACTTCTTCAACAACCTTAAGCTCTCCGGCCAGCGTGCAAAAATCGCCGAAAAAGTGCTGAAAGAGATCGGCGATCGCCTGAAGTTCCTGGTGAACGTTGGCCTGAACTACCTGACGCTTTCCCGCTCGGCAGAAACGCTCTCCGGCGGTGAAGCCCAGCGCATCCGTCTGGCGAGCCAGATTGGCGCGGGCTTAGTCGGCGTGATGTACGTGCTGGATGAACCGTCCATCGGTCTGCACCAGCGCGACAATGAACGCCTGCTCGGCACGCTTGTCCACCTGCGTAATCTCGGCAACACGGTGATTGTGGTGGAGCATGACGAAGACGCCATTCGCGCCGCAGACCACGTGATCGACATCGGGCCGGGCGCGGGCGTACACGGCGGTCAGGTGGTCGCGGAAGGGACGCTGAAGGACATCATGGCGGTGCCCGAGTCGCTGACCGGCCAGTACATGAGCGGCAAGCGCAAAATTGAAGTGCCGAAACAGCGCGTCGCGGCGAACCCGGAAAAAGTGCTGAAGCTCACCGGGGCGCGCGGCAACAACCTGAAGGACGTGACCCTGACGCTGCCGGTTGGCCTGTTTACCTGCATCACCGGCGTGTCCGGTTCCGGTAAATCGACGCTGATCAACGATACGCTGTTCCCGATTGCGCAGACGGCGCTGAACGGCGCGACGCTTGCCGAGCCTGCACCGTATCGCGACATTCAGGGGCTGGAACATTTCGACAAGGTTATCGACATCGACCAGAGCCCGATTGGCCGTACGCCGCGTTCCAACCCGGCGACCTATACCGGCGTCTTCACGCCCGTACGTGAACTCTTCGCCGGCGTACCGGAAGCGCGTTCGCGCGGGTATACGCCAGGACGTTTCAGCTTTAACGTGCGCGGCGGCCGCTGTGAGGCATGTCAGGGCGACGGCGTGATCAAAGTTGAGATGCACTTCCTGCCGGATATCTACGTGCCGTGCGACCAGTGCAAAGGCAAGCGCTATAACCGCGAAACGCTGGAGATTAAGTACAAAGGCAAGACCATCCACGAAGTGCTGGACATGACCATCGAAGAGGCGCGCGAGTTCTTTGACGCCGTCCCTGCGCTGGCGCGTAAGCTGCAGACGCTGATGGACGTAGGCCTGACCTACATTCGTCTGGGGCAGTCAGCGACAACGCTGTCCGGCGGTGAAGCCCAGCGCGTGAAGCTGGCGCGTGAGCTCTCCAAACGCGGAACCGGCCAGACGCTCTACATTCTGGATGAGCCAACCACCGGCCTGCACTTTGCGGATATCCAGCAGCTGCTGGAGGTTCTGCATCAGCTGCGCGATCAGGGCAACACGATTGTGGTCATCGAACATAACCTGGACGTGATTAAAACCGCGGACTGGATTGTCGATCTTGGCCCGGAAGGCGGCAGCGGCGGCGGTGAAATTCTCGTCTCCGGTACGCCAGAGACCGTTGCAGAGTGCGAAGCCTCGCACACCGCGCGCTTCCTTAAACCGTTGCTGTAATCTCAGACGGAGAGCTGCTGTCGGGTCGCTTCCGGCAGCAGCTCAACCGCCTGCTTGTAGGACGCATCCACCAGATAATAAATTTGCGAGCCGGGCAGCGAGCCGTCCAGATAAACGGTGCTCCAGTGCGCCTTATTAAGGTGCTGGCTTGGCCTCACATCATCATGCTGCTGACGTAACAGATCCGCCAGTTCCGGGCTGGTTTTCAGCGACGCCGCCGGACGTCCCTCCACCTCTTTCACCATCGCAAACAGCACGTCTCCCACTTTAATCTGCGTGGCTTTCCAGTCGCTATGAACGCTCTGCTCAGCGCCAGGTTTACTCATGCAGTACTGAAGTAGCTCCGAAATTGTCATCTTTATTCCCCTTGTAGCGTTGCGATAATTTTACGCGAACCACCGTGAATGCGATGTTCTCCCAGCCAGATCCCCTGCCACGTTCCCAGCAGTAGCCGCCCGTTGTGTACCGGCAGCATCAGCGATACGCCCAGCAGAGAAGATTTGATATGCGAAGGCATGTCATCTGCGCCCTCATAATCGTGCTCGTAGGGGGCGTTGTCCGGAACCGTTTTCAGGAAATGGTGTTCCATATCAGACCGGACGGTGGGATCGCAATTTTCATTAAGCGTGAGAGAGGCTGACGTGTGCTGAAGCAGCAGATGCAGCAAACCCGTTCTGACGCGCGACAGGTCGCGGATTTGCCCGGTGACTTCCTCCGTCACCAGGTGAAAGCCGCGGGGTTTAGCGCTTAAGGTCAGGGTCTGTTGATACCACATGTGCTGCTCCGTTCTGAAAGATGAATCTTTCTAAGTGTGCAGCAAGAAGGCAAAAGGTAAAACCCGCAGCGGCGGATTTGTTCAAAAAAGAATCATACCCGCCGCTCATGAACTAATACTCGGAGTTAACGATCACCTCTTCGCCAAACTTGCCTGCCATCGGCAGCGGTCGATAGGTCGAGTTAGAGGCACGCAGCACCCGGATCGCTCTGGCCCCCACATCCTGCGCCGCGGTAATGTCGTTATCCGAATCACCGTAGAACACTTTGATGTTTTTCTGCTCCAGCCACTGGGTTTTGGTGTTTTGTCCCTCTTTATCACCCGCAAAAATGACCGGGTTCATGCTGGCCGTCGGGATCTGAAAATCGTCCTGCAGGGTTTTGGAAACAGTCTCCGTTTTGGTCTGGCTACGGCCGGTGACAAAGTAAATGCTGTCGCCGCGCTTAACGTGCATAGCAATAAGCGCGCGGGCGACCTCTTTCGGGATGCTGTACTCGTCCCAGCCGTTATTCATTTTTTCCCAGAAATCCGGGTTCTTCAGATACGCTTCGCTGTCCGGGGAATACGTTTTCTTACCGCGCCAGAAGCCAGGGCTTGAGAAAAGCACGGTATCGTCAATGTCGAAGCCCACGGCCATTGGCGGACGGCCCATCAGGCTGTTTTCGATTTGGGCGACCGAAACCCAGTGAATGGGTGCCTGTTCGGCAAGCATGGCGGCGGTGGTGCCGGTGTAGAGCGGCGTCGGAGCAGAAGCTCGCGCCACAACGGCACTATTAAGCGAGAACAATAAGCAGGCGGCGCTGAGCGCCAGTGTGATCTTGCGCATATTTTCCCCTGAATATTCAGTTTGTTATCGTTTTATTTTGAGTGAATGGTCAAAAAACTATCCGACCATAACCCCAGCGGGAGGTGAAGGAAAGGAGTTTTTACTTATAAAGATGAATAAAAAGAAGACGATCACAAAGTACCGGGGGTCGTGTTTACGGGGCCTGAGGCCCTCACCCCGGCCCTCTCCTACAGGGAGAGGGAGGGTAAGTAAGCACTTACATTACTGCAGCAAACGCCTGCGCCACGCGGTGAACGTTGCTAGCATTCAGGCCCGCCACGCACATGCGGCCGCTGGCGATCAGGTAGACGCCGAACTCTTCGCGCAGACGATCGACCTGTGCCGCGCTCAGTCCGGTATAGCTGAACATCCCGCGCTGCTTGAGCAGATAGTCGAAGTTGTGTCCCGGCACGGCTTCTTTCAGCACGTTAACCAGCTCCTGACGCATGGACAGGATGCGCTTACGCATCGCTTCCACTTCGGCAAGCCAGGACGCCTTCAGCTGTTCATCACCGAGTACCGTCGCCACCACCTGCGCACCAAAGTTTGGCGGGCTGGAGTAAATGCGGCGAACCGTCGCCTTAAGCTGGCCCAGCACGCGACCTGCCGCTTCTGAGTCCTCACACACCACGGACAGACCGCCAACGCGTTCGCCGTACAGAGAGAAGATTTTTGAGAAGGAGTTGCTGACCAGCGCTGGCAGCCCGGCGCTGGCAACGGCGCGAATGGCATAAGCATCTTCTTCCATGCCTGCGCCAAAGCCCTGATAGGCGATGTCGAGGAACGGGATCAAATTACGTGCCTTCAGCACCTCGATCACCGCATCCCACTGGGCATTGGTGAGGTCCGCACCCGTTGGGTTATGGCAGCACGGATGCAGCAATACGATACTGCGCTCCGGCAGCGTGTTCAGTTTTTCCAGCAGCGCTTCAACGCGCACGCCGTTAGTTTCGCTGTCGAACCACGGATAGGTCTCGACCTTGAAGCCTGCCCCCTCGAAGATCGCAACGTGGTTTTCCCACGTCGGGTCGCTGACCCACACGCCGGAATCCGGGAAATACTTTTTCAGGAAGTCAGCACCGACTTTCAGCGCCCCTGAGCCGCCCAGCGTCTGGATGGTCGCCACGCGTTTCTGCGCGAGTACCGCGTGATTGGCCCCAAACAGCAGAGGCGCGATGGTATTGCGGTAGGTGTTAAGCCCTTCCATCGGCAGATAAAGAGACGCGCCGTGTGGAACAGCGTTAAGGCGCGCTTCGGCTTCGGCAACGGCTTTTAATTGCGGGATGATGCCATCCTCGTTGTAATACAGGCCAATGCTGAGGTTCACTTTGTCGCTGCGAGGATCTTCTTTGAAACGCTCCATTAAGGAGAGAATAGGGTCGCCGGCATAGGCGTCAACTTTCTGAAACACGCGATGGTTCTCCGGAATTCGATGAGGCAGGAATTTCAACAATAAACCGGAATATCACGCAACACCACCCCTTAAGATTATCCTGCGATCGGCATAGGTTTTTTGCACCTGCTCGCCATGACATTTACCCAATATTTTCGCCCTCCGGGTTTCCGTAATGTGACTCCTGCGCAACCGCGCATTCACTGATTCAAGGAGTTCACATCATGGATTCACAATTTATTGGTTCAGTCATTAACGCCCTGCCGCTGGAGCATATGATCGGCGGTCCGCTGCAGGCGATGATCAAAGCACAGGTTCAGGCGAGCAAGGCCTATACCGACTTCCTGCTTTCCGTCTGTATTAAAGACGGCAAAGCCGTCGCGATCGAGTTCGACTACGACGAAACGGTGGTAGACGAACAGGGGGTCAATAAAGGCAGCGTGACCCGCAAGATGAGTATTCCGCTTCTTGCGGCGGTCACCCACCCTATCATCTGTATCGAAGACGGCACCATCGACTTTGAGCTGGAAGTGAGCCAAAGCGAGGCCAGTTCCAGCAGTACCGAAGCGGAAGCCTCCGTGGAGGCCTCGGTCGGCTGGGGCGTCTTTAAAGCGAAAATGACCGGCAAGGTTTCTCATAAATCTGAGCAGACCCGCTCAACGGATACACGCGCGAAATACTCCATTCATACGCAGATTAAACGCCAGGAGCCACCCGAAGCTCTGCAGCGCGTCATTGATTATCTGACCAACGCCAAAACGAAACCTGTCGCCGCGCAGTAACGTTCACGCCGCGACAGAAGTGCGATTCCGTAACGCAGGGGCTACCTGGGGTGGCCCTTTTTCAGGAGCGAATTATGTCTTTTAAAACATGGCTGCGCGGCGGCAAGGATGAAGAGCCGGAAAACAAGGCGGAAGGGGCATCACCGCCGGTGCAGGACAACACGCCTCCATCGCCCCCGACGGATATGCCCGGCGTACCGATCTCGCTTGAAGATATCACGCGCGGGATGCAGTACGCGGCCACGGCGGCAAACGAACTAATTGCTCAGCAGTATATGAAAGCGCTGGATCCCTTTTTCGAACCCGCTGAAGACGGGTCATTGATTCCGCGCACCGTACAGCTGGCACTGGATGAAAAGCACTACTTTGACCTGCCCTTAGTGGCGCTTTCGACACCGCGCGGGCTGATGCTGGAAAAGATGAAGGTCAACCTGACCATCCGCACGGAGGGCGTGCAGGCACCTTCCCGCCAGTCCGGTGAAAACGAATTTGGCCGCTTTCACGTCACCCTTTCGCCTTCAAGCGATAACAAAGGCGGGCGTGACAGCCGCCACGTGGATGTGGAGATGCAATTTACCGCGCTTGCGCCACCGGAAAGCGTCATGCGTTTGATTGATGAGTACACCAACAAAGTGGTTCCCCGCCCGAAAGCAGAGGAGACGACGTAATGCAAAAACAACCGGAACGTACAGGTGAAAAAGGGATCCAGCTTATTTGTCAGTTTGAAGGGCTGAAGCTGGAGCGCTATCGCGATGCCGTCGGTTTGTGGACCATCGGCTATGGCCATTTAATCCTCAAAGAGGAGATGGAGAAGCTCACCAAAATCACTACCGGTGAAGCGAAAGATCTGCTTCGCAAAGATCTGAAACGCACGGAAGGTGGCGTGAAAAAGCTGCTGAACCAGTCTGCAACGCAGGCGCAATTCGACGCGCTGGTCTCATTCGCCTTTAACCTCGGCGTTGGCAATTTAAAGAAATCAACGCTGCTCAAAAAATTCAACGCGGGCGATATACAGGGCGCCGCGCTTCAGTTCAAAAGCTGGAATAAGGCAGGCGGTAAAGTACTGGCCGGTCTGACGCGTCGCCGTGACGCCGAAATGAAATTATTTCTTAGTTAAATCTGGAGGTTAACATGACGTTATCTGTGACATTTAAAAAAGCCGTTTTCTTTGCATCATTGCTGGCCGTTATGCAGGCCAATGCAGCGTTACCCACCTGCGAAAACGAGATTAGGGACGTTAACACCTTCCTGATCCAGCAGGGTGTCGCCCGAATAAACGATGTTGATGACCTGGCAAAAACGTTGCGCAGCCTGACGCAAACCGGGCGCCTGCCGGCCCGATATATCACCAGCGACGAAGCGAAACGCCTGGGTTGGTCAGGTAATGAAACCGAATCACTTTGGGGTGTTAAACCCACCAATAACAAATGGATCGGTGGGGATAACTATATCAGCCCGAAACTCCCCTCATCGCAATCCTGGTTTAGCGCCGATATAGATGTCTTTAAAGGCTACCGGGGTGTCAAACGCCTGGTCTATACCCTTTCCGGGCCACAGCGCTATATCACCACCGATAAATACCAACACCTGGTAGAAGTTAGCTCCTGCCAATAATCCTTACGTTAACACCGGAGATGCATGATGGAACTAAAAACTGAATGCCTTCCTGCAGGCGTGCTCGGCTATAAGGCCAGCAAATTTAAAGCAAAAGAGTGGGATCCGACGAAATATCGTAAAGAGACAAAAAATGATGAGGAGTGGTCCGGGTTTTATGTTGGCAGTACGGAAACCCTGACGCTCGGTTATATGCCGGATTGCGCCGACAAGCAGGGGAATGGGATGGCCTATCTCAATATTGTCGACATTAATACACCTGCACGAATTATTGTCTGTAGCGATGAGCGATTTAAATCCCCAACGCAAGACAAACCTGCATTATTGAAAGAGCTTAAAGAAGCGTTACGCAGAATGGGTATTCCTGTTGCGGATAGCGATTTATTAATACCCACGCTGGCCCGCCATCGTTTCTACTTCAAATGTTACAACAATGAAGATAGCAACGATATGGAAATCATCATACCGAATGAACTGGTTGATAACGTCACGCTACAAAGCTATAAGCAGCAAAACTTCATAAATGGGATCGGCCAGTCATTGATTAATTATGTCAAATAGGCTTCACGTCCTGGCTTGTACTGACCACAAGACCCTCCCTTGAGGGTCTTGTTATCAATGAGGAGATTAACATGAATGCTTCTATTCCTCCGGCGTTAATTAGCGCTTCACTCCTGGCACTAGCAGGATTATTCGGTGGCGTAAGCATCTCTTTTTTTTGGCAACCACAGCGCCTGCATCAGCACAGCAAGTTTATTGCGGGCATAATATTTGGTGGAATAAGTATGGGAGCCGCCGTAGCGTTAGGTGGCCTTGCCGCAAGATGGTTAAAGATTGATTTAAACCAGCCGGATATTACCCTGGGATTAGGTTATATTTTAGGAGCAATGAGCAATGGCCTTATTGTCTGGCTGGCTAATTTTTTCCGCCGCCACGAGCAGCAAGATATTTTTGATGTTGCCTCTGTTATCAAAAAAAGGGTGCGCAACGAGACACTCCCCGATTCATCCCTGATCAATACGGATAAAGAGGATTAACATGAACAGCGTAACGGACTGGTGGATGTTATTCATCACAATCATGCTGGACCTCTTCATATCTTTTGTGATCCTCTTTTGCGCATACAGTAAAAGAATTAAAAAACAACCCATCCTCTACAAGATAGGATTTGCTGCGATTGCCTTCGGGTTATTTGCTCAGAGTGGATTAAATATTGAAAGCTTGCTGACGGGCCATGATAACTTAAGCGCAAGCATCCCTTTTTGGTTTCTTCAGGATGCTGGAACCTTAATGATCATCATTCGTTTCTTTTTAGCAAGATAGACACCACACAATAAAATGCGTGACAAACGCCATCGTTGTCACGCATTTTTAAATAAAAGGATTTCAGCACATAATGTATTAAAGAAGGTGACTCATTTATCAATATATTTAAAATACAATCTTGCTGCCTGTGTGCGGTTATTCACCTGAAGACGATGGAATATTGATTCCAGATGGACCTTGACGGTACCTGCGCTAATGTTCAATTCTCTACCGATTTGCTTGTTTGTTCCTCCATTTGCCAGTAAGCTTAATACCTCTCTTTGGCGCTGACTGAGCATAAGAACCGGAGAACTAACTGTCGTTGTGCCGCCGTGCATAATAACCTGTTCAGGAATACAGATAACACCTGATAACACCATGTTGATCACCTGCATTATTTTCTCGGCTGAGAGTGATTTTGTTACGACGCCCTTTATATTATGATGCTGATAAAGATTAAAATTTCGCTCGCACGCTTTACGGAACATGATTACTACCGGAACCGTCGGCCATTCAAGCTCAAGTTCATCAATAAACCCAGAATAGTCCATATCGCCATCAAGCAGCACAATCGAGACAGGCGTTGACTTGAGCACTTCTTTTGCATCTTCGTAGCTGTTGGTAGCAGAAAAAGTACATTCTGGCATGACTCTCTTCAGTTCATTTTTCATACCATGAATGTAGATCGGTAATTCATCGATCATCAATATATTCATCTCAATTAAACCTCATATGAGTACTATTCTTTTAGGTTATGAATAACAACATATTCAGAAAATGAGTATGAGCGTTAAATGAGATCTTATAAAACATCTTTTGCCATAGGGCAAACATCATATACAGCATGACTAAAATCAAGTTGAAGCAGGAGTACAATTCACAAATCATGCCCTGCATCATTTTCTACGAAAAATAGCATTTCCCACAGGGCATATATTCATTCGCAGCGCGGCTATTTATTATTTCTGTGCTGTAAATACAATTAACGAAGGAGAAAGATATGCCGTGGTTAAATCAATATGGTTTTAATTACAAAAATATGGTTTTTCAGAATTCGTGCTTCCCGAATTGCCTGCAGATGGTTCTGGCTAATTTTGGGACCTATTCGCGCAACGATAATCTCGAAAACCAGTGGGATGCTCTTCAGGTTGCCCGCCATCTTCCCGGCCTCGCTACCCAGGCGCCGAATGAAGATGACGTTAATCACAACCTGGCACGTACCGATCTGAAGGGTGCAGGCTGCCGGATCATTACGCCTTCAATGCTGGGAGATTACGTTAATCGTCAGGCGCTGGAGCAGGAGACTCAGCGCTATCTGGATGACTATAGCGCCATGATTATCGGCGTCGGGCATGCGACTGTGATTTACCGAACAAGCACGGGGTTTGTGCACGTGATCCCGTCTCCGGATATCAACCAGGTGCACGTTGAGCATTATGCAAACCTGGACATTGATGTGGTCGAGCATCAGGGGCAACACGCGGTGCGGGTGATTAACAGAGCGAACGGGCAACCTATTATTGCCGGAACCTTTGTGATGCTGCTTCGCCCATAAAACAGTACGGGTGGCACCCCAGGCGCCACCCCTCTTTGCAGGATCAGTCAAGGTACTTCATCGCAACCCGCGACGTCAGACGCGTGATAAGTTCGTAAGCACTTACTTTCGTTATTTCAGCAATGCGTTCAACGGGCAGACCTTCACCCCACATCACCACATCGTCGCCCGCTTTATCCTGGGCTTCAGGCCCCAGATCAACGCAAATCATGTCCATCGCCACGCGGCCGACAATTTTCACTTCACGACCGTTAACCAGCACCGGCGTACCCGTTGGCGCCGCGCGCGGATAGCCGTCGCCGTAGCCCATCGCCACCACGCCGAGCCGCGTGTCGCGCTCGCTGGTCCAGGTACCGCCATAACCCACCGGCTCTCCCGCTTTGTGCTCACGCACGGCAATCAGCTTTGAAACCAGCGACATAACCGGCTTAAAGCCTAAGTCCGGCCCCCAGGGTTTGTTCTCCAGAGGGGAAACGCCATAAAGGATGATGCCTGGACGCGCCCAGTCGAAGTGCGACTGCGGCCACAGCAGGATCCCGCCGGAGGCCGCAATCGAGCGCATCCCCGGCTTGCCTTCGCAGAAGGTGTTGAAGATATCGAGCTGCTGTTCGGTTGCTCCGCACTCGGGCTCATCGGCACGGGCAAAATGGCTGACGATGTTCACCGGCTGGCGCACGTTTGTGCACTGGCTCAGACGCTGATAAAACGCTTCCGCGTTTTCCGGACGCACGCCCAGCCTGTGCATGCCCGTGTCGAGCTTCATCCAGACGGTCACCGGCTCACTCAGCTCGGCGGATTCCAGCGCGGCCAGCTGCTCTTCGTTGTGCACCGCCGTGTGCAGACGCTGGTCGGCAATGGTCGGCAGATCGCTGGCTTCAAAAAAGCCTTCGAGGAGCAGAATCGGTTGAGTAATGCCGCCTGCGCGCAGGCGGAGAGCTTCTTCGAGACGGGCGACGCCAAAGGCGTCGGCATCGGGGAGCGTTCGCGCGGTCTCAAGAAGACCGTGTCCGTAAGCGTTCGCTTTCACGACTGCAACGAGCCTGCTGGCGGGCGCCAGTTCACGCAGACGTTGCAGGTTGTGTCGCAGAGCGCGGCGGTTAATTACAACAGTTGCCGCTTGCATTTGAATTCCTTAGAAATTACTCATCATCATATTGAGGACCGGCATAGTTGTCGAAACGCGACCACTGTCCGTTAAAGGTCAGACGCACCGTACCGATTGGGCCGTTACGTTGCTTACCAATAATAATTTCGGCGATCCCCTTCAGGTCGCTGTTCTCGTGATAAACCTCATCACGGTAGATAAACATGATTAAGTCGGCATCCTGCTCGATGGAGCCGGACTCACGCAGGTCGGAGTTGACCGGGCGCTTGTCGGCGCGTTGTTCCAGAGAGCGGTTCAGCTGCGACAGCGCCACCACCGGCACGTGCAGCTCTTTAGCTAACGCCTTGAGCGAGCGGGAAATCTCTGCAATTTCCAGCGTACGGTTGTCGGAGAGCGACGGGACGCGCATCAGCTGAAGGTAGTCGATCATGATAAGGCCGATGCCGCCGTGCTCGCGGGCGATACGGCGAGCGCGGGAACGGACCTCCGTCGGCGTCAGGCCGGAGGAGTCATCAATGTAGATGTTCCGTTTTTCCAGCAGAATGCCCATGGTGCCGGAGATGCGCGCCCAGTCCTCATCGTCGAGCTGGCCGGTACGAATGCGGGTCTGATCCACGCGCGACAGCGACGCCAGAGAACGCATCATGATCTGCTCGGAGGGCATCTCAAGGCTGAAAATCAGCACGGGCTTATCCTGCAGCATCGCCGCATTTTCGACGAGGTTCATCGCAAACGTCGTTTTACCCATCGACGGACGCGCCGCGACGATGATCAAATCCGAGGGCTGTAAACCGGCGGTTTTCTTGTTCAAATCGTCATAGCCGGTGTTCACCCCGGTTACACCGTCGTGCGGCTGCTGGAACAGCTGCTCAATACGCGCCACGGTGGCGTCGAGCACGTCGGCGATGTTTTTCGGCCCTTCGTCTTTGTTCGCACGGCTTTCGGCGATTTTAAAGACGCGGGACTCGGCAAGGTCGAGCAGGTCTTCGCTGGTGCGGCCCTGCGGGTCGAATCCGGCCTCGGCAATCTCATTCGCTACCGAGATCATCTCTCGAACGACGGCACGTTCGCGCACGATATCGGCATAAGCGCTGATGTTCGCCGCGCTTGGCGTGTTTTTTGACAGTTCTGCCAGGTAGGCAAAGCCACCGACGCTGTCCAGCTGACCCTGACGCTCCAGCGATTCCGCGAGCGTGATCAGGTCAATCGGGCTGCCGGACTCCTGCAGGCGCGCCATTTCGGTAAAGATATGGCGGTGCGGACGGGTGTAGAAATCTTCAGACACCACGCGCTCGGCGACGTCGTCCCAGCGTTCGTTATCCAGCATTAAACCGCCCAACACCGACTGTTCCGCTTCAATCGAGTGCGGCGGGACTTTTAACCCTGCGACCTGGAAATCACGCTCGCGAGGTTCAGTCTGTTTGTTGAAGGGTTTGTTTCCTGCCATAGTGAATGGAGTTACCGAGATAAAGAGTGGGTCGAAAGATTACCATATTTTTCTTACGGAGGGAGCATGGCAACGCGCATTGAGTTCCAGAAACACGGCGGTCCTGAAGTGCTGAAAGCGGTGGAGTTTACCCCCGCTGCGCCTGGCGAGAACGAAATTCAGGTTGAAAACAAAGCTATCGGCATTAACTACATTGATACCTATATTCGCGGCGGTCTCTATCCGCCTCCGTCAATGCCGAGCGGCCTGGGCACCGAAGCGGCCGGCATTGTCAGCAAAGTGGGCAGTGCGGTTAAGCACATCAAAGAAGGCGATCGTGTGGTGTATGCACAGTCTGCCCTGGGCGCTTACAGTTCCGTCCACAACGTCCCGGCGGACAAAGCCGCCCTGCTGCCGAACGCCATCTCCTTTGAGCAGGCGGCCGCCTCATTCCTGAAAGGGCTGACGGTCTATTACCTGCTGCGCAAAACCTACGAAATTAAGCCCGATGAGCAGTTCCTGTTCCACGCTGCCGCCGGTGGCGTGGGGCTGATTGCCTGCCAGTGGGCGAAAGCCTTAGGCGCGAAGCTCATCGGCACCACAGGCAGTGCGCAAAAAGCGCAGCGGGCGCTGGACGCGGGCGCGTGGCAGGTGATCAACTACCGGGAAGAGAGCATCGTCGAGCGGCTAAAAGAGATCACTGGCGGCAAAAAAGTACGCGTAGTGTATGACTCGGTGGGGAAAGATACCTGGGAGGCCTCGCTGGACTGCCTGCAGCGTCGCGGGCTGATGGTGAGCTTCGGTAACGCCTCAGGCGCTGTAACCGGCGTTAATCTGGGCATTCTGAACCAGAAAGGATCTCTGTACGTGACGCGCCCTTCTTTGCAGGGTTACATCACCAACCGGGAAGAACTGGAGGAAGCCAGCAACGAGCTGTTCTCGCTGATCGCCAGCGGCGTGATTAAGGTGGATGTGGCGGATGCGCAAAAATACCCGCTAACCGATGCGCAGCGTGCGCATGAGGTGCTGGAAAGCCGGGCGACGCAGGGTTCAAGTTTGCTAATTCCCTGAGCCCTAAAAAGAAATTGGGCTTCCCGTGGGAAGCCCTTTCTTTTTTTAGTTCGGCTGTATGTAGGGTACAGCTCGATGAATTCTGTAGCGGCAGCCATAGTGACAGATTCGATAAGTAAATCCTATTCTGTTCTAAGCCATGCTGCCGGAAAAGTTACAAGTATGTGACGAACCCCTCAATACCTTAGTAACGGAAGCGGTTATTGCGCTGATAAGTCGGCAGTTTTGGCGCTTTAATCGCCCGTATTACCCACACCACGGCGATAGCCAACAGCAGCCACGGCAGCAGTTTGATCGTCAGGGCAAACAATCCGCCAATGAACATTACCACCGTGGCTACAACGAGCGCGGCCAGAATGCCGAGCAGCGACACGCCCGTGACCATCAGCATGACAAAAAAGCCAATCACAAAAAGTAGTTCAAGCATGGTGCTCTCCCACAAGTTCCCGAATGATGCTGCAATCATTACAAGAATCATGCCAAAGCTAACGTATTGTTCTTAAAGCAAAACGCCCCGCGAGAATTCGCAGGGCGTGGTGAATTTGACGATCTTTTAGCGAAAATTATCGCTTGTCTGCCACCAGCCGCAGCGCATGTTCCAGCACTTCAATATCGGCACCGGCTTTATGCGCGTTCTCGCTGAGGTAGCGACGCCACTGGCGCGCTCCCGGAATCCCCTGGAACAGGCCAAGCATATGGCGGGTGATGTGGCCAAGATACGTGCCGCTGCTCAGCTCGCGCTCAATGTAGGGGTACATGGCGCGCACGACGGCGACCGGATCGGCGTCTGCGCCTGCAGCGCCAAAGATGTCGCGGTCGACCGTCGCCAGAATGCCCGGGTTCTGATACGCCTCGCGGCCGACCATCACGCCATCCATATGCTCAAGGTGCGCCTTCGCCTCCTCCAGCGACTTGATACCACCGTTGATCGACATCGTCAGGTGCGGGAAATCACGCTTCAGTTGATACACGCGCGGGTAGTCCAGCGGCGGGATCTCACGGTTCTCTTTCGGGCTCAGGCCTGAAAGCCAGGCTTTGCGGGCGTGGATGATAAACATCTCGCACTCGCCTTTCCCTGAAACCGTGTTGATGAAATCGCACAGGAATTCGTAGCTGTCCTGGTCGTCAATGCCGATACGGGTTTTGACCGTCACCGGAATGGAAACCACGTCGCGCATCGCTTTGATGCAGTCCGCCACCAGCTGTGCGTTGCCCATCAGGCAGGCGCCGAACATGCCGTTTTGCACGCGGTCGGAAGGGCAGCCGACGTTGAGGTTGATCTCGTCGTAGCCGCGTTCTTCCGCCAGCTTTGCACACTGCGCCAGCGCGGCCGGATCGCTCCCCCCCAGCTGCAGCGCGACCGGATGCTCTTCTTCGCTGTATGCCAGATAGTCGCCCTTCCCGTGAATAATTGCGCCCGTGGTCACCATCTCGGTGTACAGCAGCGTATGGCGGGAGAGCTGGCGCAGGAAATAGCGGCAGTGTCTGTCCGTCCAGTCGAGCATCGGCGCAATGGAGAAACGGTGTGCAGGAAAAGCGGTCTGGTGTTCTGACGACATGGCGAAGTTTTAAGCATCTGGTGGAAAAGGGGCGCTACTATAGCACAAAGAAAAGCCGGAGGCGCAGCGCCTCCGGTGCACTTTAGAACGTCATGCTCAGCTGAGCCCCTGCGCCCCAGGTTTCGTCCTCACCATACAGGCCCATCAGGTCAACATGCACGGTATTAAACGGCGCGAAACCGACACCGCCGGTAAAGACGTTGCTGTCGTTCCCTTTCATGTCCGCGCGATAACCGGCGCGCACCGCCAGCCAGCTCAGCGGAGTCACTTCAGCACCGACCCCAACATACTGCGACGTATCTTCGCTCTTGAAGCCTTTGGTTTCGGTCAGATCGCCATCGGCGGTCAGCGTCACCAGATCGTTGTGCCAGGCGGCGCCCGCGGTCACCAGCGGACGGATCTGGTAGGTGTCTTTATAGCTCACCACTTCCCCCGTACGCCCGTTGCGGATGCGGATATCTTTGGTGTCGATATCGCGCGACATCAGGTTTTGCCCGCTCACGCCGACCGTCCAGTTTTCGCCAAAATCAGCGGCAATACCGGCATCGACGTTAAAGCCGGTATCGTCTGTACGGTAGCGGCTGTCGTTCCACTTATTACTGTCGTAATCGTAGATCGAGGTGGTGTAGTTATAGATCCAGGATTTTTGCAGTTTTGGCGTAACGCCCACGGAAACCGGAACGCCGCCCAGGTCAAACTGACGCGCAACGGCAATACCGTAGTCGGAGACAATCGCCGCCCGACCGGACGCCGTTGAATTGAGGTTTTTAGTGATCTGGTCCGTGCCGTTCAGCGCCGCATCCAGGGCAACGCCGGCAGCCACCAGATTGCTTCTTTGAATACCGCGCAGATAATCAATATCCTGCTGGTCGATAGACGAACTCACCCGACCATGGGCATAGCCTTTCGCCATAAAAGCCACGGAAAGCACATCGTTAGGGATACTCACGGCAAGCCCTGCCCCTGCCGTCGCGCGTGCGGTTTTACCCTTGAGATAGTCCAGCTCATCGGCCAGATCTTTGGCCGCGCCCTGGAACTGGTTAATCGAGCCTAGCGGATTGGTGATGACCTCAACTGGCGTAAGGTTATCAACCACATCCTTATAGTGATTGATTTTGTCGTTGATGGTATCAATCTCGTCCTGAAGATTGTCCTCATCCGTCACCTGTACGCCAACGGACGGCAAAATGACCGTCACATCATCGTCCGGTTTTGCCTTTGCCAGCAGCGCGGGGTTGATTAACGCCCCGCTACCATAGCTGCCCGAAGCAACGCCGGTCCCCCCCATCGCGTCGCTACGTGATTCTGTCCAGGTATTGGCTGCTCCCGCCTGATTTGCCATAAACAAGGAGACAGCTATGCTAACCACCGAAAATTTAAAATGTTTTTTCACAGTATGCCCGTCTTATAGTCTGTTATGAAATAACCCCTGTCTGTTATCCCCCAAACAGGCGCGAACTATTGCTGTGAATAAAGATAAAAAGACCCGCTAATTCACTCCCTAAGTAAAACTTCCTTACGGCCTGTTGTAATTTGTGACGGCCCTCAATATTTATAGAAGAGGAAATTATTTTTTCACAGGTTTTCCATCATGTGGCCCGAAAAATTGAGGGGGATGATCCACCCAGCGGTCCTCTCGCGTGGCGGCATAGACCGGATTAAGCGGATAGTAGATGCGGTTTTGCTTCTTGTTGGCCTCACCCACCACCAGTAACCGCACCTCTTCTTCGGTGTTGTTGATAAAGGTGTGGCACACCCCCGTTCCGGCGGGAAAGCCCACGCTGTCGCCGGGTTCAAGCTTCCACAAATAGCCATTAATCCAGGCTTCAGGATAGCCCTCAAGCACGTAGATAAACTCTTCTTCGTCACTTTCCGCATGGGGATAAGACGTTCGACGCCCCGGCGGTAAACGCTCATGATGAATGCCTATGCGCCTGAGGCCCAGCCTGCGCGCCAGCGGTGCACCGATGGAAAAAAGCTCATTACTGTCGGGGTAGGTGGCGTCATCTGGCCCTTCTACGTCGCGCCAGTGCTTGATACAGTCTGGTTTCTTCATGGTTACATTCCCGGTTTGCGATGCGTCAGGTATAGCACAGCCTGGCGGATATCGGTGTTTTTGCCAGAACATGATAAAGTGAGGGTTTTACGTCCCAGAACATCCGAGGTGCTAAATGGATAAGTCCACAAAAGAGCTGTTAGCGCAGGCCGAAAAGCTGTGCGCGCAACGCAATGTGCGCCTGACCCCGCAGCGCCTTGAAGTCTTACGCCTGATGAGCCTGCAACAGGGCGCCATCAGCGCCTACGATCTGCTCGACCTGCTCCGCGAAAGCGAGCCGCAGGCTAAACCGCCGACGGTGTATCGCGCGCTGGATTTCCTGCTGGAACAAGGGTTTGTGCATAAGGTTGAATCCACAAACAGCTATGTCCTGTGCCATCTTTTCGATCAGCCAACGCACACATCGGCCATGTTTATCTGCGATCGTTGCGGCGTGGTAAAAGAAGAGGGTGCGGAAGGCGTGGAAGACATCATGCATTCGCTGGCGGCAAAAATGGGTTTTGCCCTGCGCCATAACGTGATTGAAGCACACGGGTTGTGTTCAGCATGCGTTGAGGTGGAAGCCTGCCGGCATCAGGATGCGTGTCAGCACGACCACTCTATTCTGGTAAAGAAAAAGCCGCGTTAAGGGCAAAAGAAAAGGCGGCTTAGAGCCGCCTGTGTGGGTTATTCAGCGTTACCAGCGGTAGTCGTTACGGGTTTCCCAGTCTTTGACTTCGTTTTCCGCCTGATCTTTCTCGTAGCCGTAACGTTCCTGAATTTTACCGACAAGCTGATCGCGTTTGCCTTCAATGACGGTCATATCGTCATCAGTCAGCTTACCCCACTGTTCTTTCGCTTTACCTTTGAACTGCTTCCAGTTGCCGCCGATTTCGTCTTTATTCATCATCGTGTCCTCTTAGTTAAGCGTCGGGTCGTAACGTCCGTTACGTTCTTTTCTGCTGGACGTGATAATAATTGTAGCTAAGGATTCGGCGGTTAATTTCATATTCGGAATCTTTAACCGTCACGATATATCGTGACGGGAGGGAAGCCAGGTATTATTTTGCCAGTGCCGATGCCAGATAAAGGCAAGCGACAGGCCGCGCAGGGAGAGGAATACCGCAAGCGCCAGCCACAAACCGTGATTACCCAGCCAGGGAAGCGTCAGCAGCGTCAAACCAAACCCCGCCGCCGCGACCGCCATACTGTTACGCATCTCCGCCCCGCGCGTTGCACCGATAAACATGCCGTCCAGCAGATAGCACCAGACGCCCACCACCGGCAAGATCACCTGCCAGACGATGTAGTGGTCCGCCAGTTCGCGTAAAGCCGGTAACGAAGTGAGTAATGCAATAATGTCACGGCCAAAACAGGCGTAAATCAGTGCAAACGCCAGCGCCACCAGTCCCGCTTGTCGACAGGCTGCTCGCCAGACATCCCGAAGCTGCCCACCTTCCCGCGCACCGTACGCCTGCCCGGAATGCGCCTCAACGGCATAGGCGAAGCCGTCCAGCGCGTAGGCGGTAAAGGTCAGTAATGTCATCAGGACCGCATTCACCGCGACGATCTCGGGCCCAAGACGGGCACCAAAAACCGTCAGCGCGCCGAAACAGAGCTGCAGCAGCAGCGAGCGCAGCATGATGTCACGGTTGAGCGCCAGCAGCCTGCGGATATTGCCGCGCCATGCGTTTTTGAGCAGCGCAAGGGAGATCCCGCGCATCGCCAGCACGCGCCAGACCATCCACAAGCCAATGAAAAATGTTCCGTATTCGGCAATCGCCGTCGCCAGCGCCGCCCCGCGCACGTCCATATGCAGTCCCATCACCAGCCAGAGATCGAGCACAATGTTGAGAAGGTTTCCCACGACCAGCAAAATCACTGGCGCACGGGCGTACTGCACGCCCAGTAGCCACCCCAGCAGAACCAGGTTTGCCAGCGAAGCGGGCGCGCTGAGCCAGCGGATTTCCAGGAAGCGACGCGCCTGCTCCAGTACCGCCTCACTACCGCCAACAACATGGAGCGCAAGGTCAATCAGGGGCGTGCGCAGTAAAACAATCAACATCCCCGCGCCTAGCGCCAGGATCAGCGGCTGCACCAGCGCACGCGCCAGACGTAACGGGTCTTTCGCACCATACGCCTGTGCCGTGAGCCCGGTAGTGCTCATACGTAAAAACAGCAGCAGCATAAACAGGAAGCTGGTTGCCGTCGCGCCAATCGCCACGCCGCCAAGATAAACAGGGGAATCGAGATGACCAATAACGGCCGTATCGACCAGACCCAGCAAGGGCACGGTGATATTGGAGAAAATCATCGGCAGGGCAAGACGCCACAATGCCTTATCAGATGCCGTCAGCAGTGACATGAGAAATACCGGGAATGGAAAATGAAGCAGGCTACAGCGGAAGCGTAGCCTGTCAGGAAGAGATTACAGCCATTCGCCGTTGCGAATCACGCCAACCGCCAGACCTTCAATAGAGAAGCTCTGTTCGCGGAGGTCGACCACAATCGGGGTGAACTCGTTGTTTTCAGGCAACAGCTGAACGGTGTTACCCTGTTTTTTCAGGCGTTTAACGGTCACTTCGTCATCAATGCGCGCAACCACCACCTGGCCGTTTCGCACATCCTGCGTTTTGTGAACGGCCAGCAGGTCGCCATCAAGAATGCCGATGTCTTTCATCGACATCCCGCTAACGCGCAGCAGGAAATCAGCGCTCGGCTTGAACATACCAGGATCGACCTGGTAGTGACCTTCTATATGCTGTTGTGCCAGCAGCGGTTCACCTGCGGCAACGCGGCCAATCAGCGGAATGCCCGTCTCTTCTTCCACCAGCAGGCGGATACCACGCGACGCGCCTGACACAATCTCAATTACACCCTTACGCGCCAGCGCTTTCAGGTGTTCCTCGGCAGCATTCGGAGAACGGAAGCCCAGACGCTGCGCGATTTCCGCACGCGTGGGTGGCATACCCGTCTGGCCGATATGATCCCGAATGAGATCAAACACCTCTTGCTGCCTGGTCGTTAATGCTTTCATTCCGCCCCCTGGGTGTATATACAGTTATGCTGTGAGTATATACAGTCAAAGGCGATTTTGGAACCAAAAACTGCACAAAAAACCAGGGACTTAATTATTCCTCGAGGCTCATCGGAAATGTGACCAAAGCAGCGTGACCCAGGTAATGGCTGCTGTGATAATCGCCAGCAGCACAGCGGCAGAGCCCATATCTTTCGCGCGGCCAGAGAGCTCGTGGAAATCAGAGCCGATCCGGTCGACCACAGCCTCAATAGCGCTATTGAGAATTTCCACTATCATCACCAGAAGTACGGAACCGATGAGAAGCACGCGGGTAATGGCATCTACATCAAGGAAACAGGCGATGATAACCGCGACGATAGCGGCGACACCTTCCTGGCGAAAAGCAGCTTCATTAACCCAGGCGGCACGGAAACCTTTCCACGAATAGCCGGCAGCTTTGATGATACGCGTTAACCCAGTGGTATTATTGGCCATTAAAAGAACCTTTTTTAAAAAAGAGCGTCAGTAACAGGGGCTGAAGCGCGTTTCGCTGCCGCCTGAAGTATGACGGGTAACAACAGAAATTTTGCGCGCTTTCTGTTATCCTTGCGCCGCAATTGCATTATTAACCAGAGGCTTTACATCGTTTATGTCCGGCTGGCCACGAATTTACTACAAATTACTTAATTTACCATTAAGCATACTGGTAAAAAGCAAGTCTATCCCAGCAGAACCCGCGCTGGAACTGGGGCTCGATACGTCGCGCCCTATTATGTACGTTTTGCCTTATAACTCGAAGGCGGACCTGCTAACGCTTCGCGCCCAGTGTCTGGCGCATGATTTACCCGACCCTCTTGAACCGCTGGAAGTTGACGGCACTTTGCTGCCGCGCTACGTGTTCATCCACGGTGGGCCGCGCGTGTTCACCTATTACACGCCGAAAGAAGAGTCCATCAAGCTGTTCCACGACTATCTCGACCTGCACCGCAGCAATCCTGACCTGGATGTACAGATGGTGCCGGTATCGGTGATGTTTGGTCGCCGTCCGGGCCGCGAAAAAGGCGAAGAGAACCCGCCGCTGCGCATGCTTAACGGCATCCAGAAGTTCTTCGCGGTCTCCTGGCTGGGACGCGACAGCTTTGTGCGCTTCTCCCCTTCCGTCTCCCTTCGCCGAATGGCGGACGAGCACGGCACGGACAAGATCATCGCGCAAAAACTGGCGCGCGTGGCGCGTATGCACTTCGCCCGTCAGCGCCTGGCGGCCGTAGGACCGCGTCTCCCTGCGCGTCAGGACCTGTTCAACAAGCTGCTGGCCTCTAAAGCGATTGCTCGCGCCGTTGAAGACGAAGCGCGCAGCAAGAAAATTTCCCATGAGAAAGCCCAGCAGAACGCCATTGCGCTGATGGAAGAGATCGCAGCGAACTTCTCTTACGAGATGATTCGTCTTTCCGATCGTATTCTCGGCTTTACCTGGAACCGCCTGTATCAGGGCATCAACGTGCATAACGCCGAACGTGTGCGGCAGCTGGCGCACGACGGCCATGAGATTGTCTATGTCCCCTGCCACCGCAGCCACATGGACTACCTGCTTCTCTCCTATGTGCTCTATCATCAGGGGCTGGTACCGCCGCACATTGCCGCCGGTATTAACCTGAACTTCTGGCCAGCAGGCCCGATCTTCCGCCGCCTGGGTGCGTTCTTTATTCGTCGTACCTTTAAGGGCAACAAGCTCTACTCCACCGTGTTCCGCGAGTATCTCGGCGAGCTGTTCAGCCGCGGCTATTCCGTAGAGTACTTCGTGGAGGGTGGTCGTTCCCGTACCGGTCGTTTGCTCGATCCGAAGACCGGCACGCTGTCGATGACCATTCAGGCGATGCTGCGCGGAGGAACCCGTCCGATTACGCTGGTGCCAATTTACATTGGCTATGAGCACGTGATGGAAGTGGGCACGTACGCCAAAGAGCTGCGTGGTGCGACCAAAGAGAAAGAGAGCCTGCCGCAGATGCTGCGTGGCCTGAGCAAGTTACGCAACCTGGGTCAGGGCTACGTAAACTTTGGCGAGCCGATGCCGCTGATGACGTATCTGAACCATCATGTTCCGGATTGGCGCGAGTCCATCGACCCTATCGAAGCGGTTCGTCCGGCCTGGCTGACGCCAACGGTGAACGGCATCGCGTCCGAGCTGATGGTGCGCATTAACAACGCCGGTGCGGCCAATGCCATGAACCTGTGCTGTACGGCGCTGCTGGCTTCCCGTCAGCGTTCCCTGACCCGTGAACAGCTCACGGAGCAGTTGGACTGCTACCTGGACATGATGCGTAACGTGCCGTACTCGGTTGATTCGACAGCCCCTTCTGCTACCGCCAGCGAGCTTATCGATCACGCGCTGCAGATGAACAAGTTCGAAGTCGAGAAAGACACGATCGGCGACATCATCATTCTGCCGCGCGAGCAGGCGGTGCTGATGACGTACTACCGCAACAACATCGCTCATATGCTGATGCTGCCGTCGCTCATGGCGGCCATTATCACCCAGCATCGCCGGATTTCACGTCAGGAGCTGTTGCGCCACGTTGAGACGCTCTACCCGATGCTGAAAGCGGAGCTGTTCCTGCGCTGGAGCAAGGAAGAGCTGGCCGTTGAGCTGGATAAACTGACGGAAGAGCTGCGCCGTCAGGGGCTGATCACCGTTGCGGACGACGAGCTGCACATCAATCCGTCACGCTCCCGCACCCTGCAACTGCTGGCGGCCGGCGCGCGCGAAACGCTGCAGCGCTACGCCATTACGTTCTGGCTGCTGAGCGCGAACCCGTCGATCAACCGCGGCACGCTGGAGAAAGAGAGCCGAACGCTGGCGCAGCGCCTGTCCGTTCTGCACGGCATTAACGCCCCAGAATTCTTCGACAAGGCGGTCTTCAGCTCTCTGGTGCTGACGCTGCGTGACGAAGGCTTCATCAGCGATACGGGCGATGCTGAGCCGGAAGAGACGCTGAAGGTTTATCAGATGCTGGCTGAACTGATTACGTCTGATGTGCGCCTGACGATTGAGAGCGCGACGCAGGGCGAGTGATGTAAAAAAGCCGGGTAGTGGTTCACCTTGCCCGGCCTGACGTTCTGCATAATAAAAAGGCCCGGTAAGCGCTAACGCTACCGGGCCTTATTTTTGAGCCTTGTTAAATCACCGCATTTAGCTCAGCAGCGTAAAGGCAATCATCCCGACAATGGCCCCGGTGGTGCCGAGGATGGTTTCCATCAGCGTCCAGGTTTTCAGGGTTTGCGCTTCGGTCGCGCCGGTAAACTTACCGAACAGCCAGAAGCCGGCGTCGTTAACGTGCGAGACGACAATCGAACCGCCCGCGATGCAGATAGACAGCGCGGCCATCTGCGCACCGGAGTAGTTGAGCTGTTCAATTACCGGCATCACCAGACCTACGGCGGTTAAGCACGCCACGGTTGCAGAACCCTGAATGATACGCACCGCCGCAGCCAGCACGAAGCAGGTTACCGCAATCGGCAGGCCCATCCCGGTCAGCGCTTCACCCAGAGCCGGGCCCACGCCGGAATCTACCAGCACCTGCTTGAACACGCCGCCGGCACCGATCACCAGCAGGATAATCCCCGCAGGCTGCAGCGCCGCACCGCAGATCTCCATCACGCGGTCTTTCGGCATTCCCTGGCGCATCGCCAGGCCGTAAATCGCTACCAGACACGCCACCAGAATCGCCGTGAACGGGTGACCAATGAACTCAAACCATTCGTACGCGGTAGAGCCGACCGGCACAAAGCGCGCGGCGATGGTTTTCAGGCCCACCAGCACCAGCGGGAGCAGGATCAAAGAAAGGCTAAAGCCGAAGGACGGCATTTTACCTTCGCCCAGGTGCGGCTCGGTGATGTCGTCCGGAATGTGCAGCTCAACGTAACGGCTGATGAAATTGCCCCACAGCGGACCGGCGATAATCATCCCGGGGATAGCGGCGCACAGGCCAATCAGGATCATCCAGCCAAAGTCGGCGTGCATCTGGGAGGCCAGCAGCATCGGCGCTGGCCCGGGCAGCAGAAACGCCGCAGCCGCCGCCACGCCCGCAAACAGCGGAATAACCAGCTTCACGAGGTTAGTGCCGGTATGGCGCGCCATGGAGAAGGCGACGCTGATGAGCAGCACCACCGCCACTTCGAAGAACAGCGGCAGCGCGCAAATCAGACCGGCCAGGCCAATCGCGTAGTGCGCACGGCTGTGACCGAAGGATTTGAGCATCTTGACGGCAATCTGGTCGACCGCGCCCGTCTCATGCAGGATCTTGCCAAACATCGCGCCCAGCGCGACCACAATCGCCAGGAAGCCCAGCGTGCCTCCCATCCCTTTTTCCATCGTCGCGGCGATCTTGTCGAGCGGCATACCGGAAAAGAGACCTGCACCAATAGAAACCACCATCAAAGCAACGAAAGCGTGCATACGCGCCTTCATCACTAAAAACAGCAGCAGCAATACTGAACCCACTGCTGTCAAAACTAGCGTTAATGTACTCAAAACTTACTGCCTTTTGTTAATGACCTCGATGGTGCTGGCTACAACACCCTCCAGTGACTGATCGATATCAACCACTAAGACGTCTTTTTCATCTTCACCCGGCTCCTGAAGCGCTTCGAACTGCGTCACCAGCATCTGGGTTTTAAAGAAGTGGCCTTTACGCGCCTTCAGACGGCTTTCAATGACCTCGAAATCGCCCTTCAGATAGATGAAGGAGAGGTTCGGATTGCCGTCGCGCAGCAGGTCGCGGTAGGTTTTTTTCAGCGCGGAGCAGACGATCAGGGAAACTTTATTGGTGCGCTGCATCGCGAACGCGGCGTCATTCAGCGCCTGCAACCACGGTTTGCGGTCGTCATCGTTCAGCGGCTCGCCGGAGGCCATTTTCATAATGTTGCTGCGCGGATGGAGGAAGTCACCATCAAGAAACGCAGCCTGAAGTTGATGCGCCACTTCGCTCGCCACGGCAGATTTACCGCTACCGGACACGCCCATCAGGACGTAAACGTGGTGATCGTGATTAGTCGTGCTCAAAGGGTGTCCCTCAGTCAATTGTTACGGGTAACAGTTATCGGTAACATTGTCCTGCTGGGGCAAAAGAGAAGCAATATCCAAACGTGCGCGAAGTGAATAAGTGTGAGCTACTTCAAATTTGTCAGTTCAAATAGATCCACCCGGTGACAAGGTGAAACCTAAATCTAACATTTTAGGGGTAACCGTCTCTCCACGAATGCGCGCCAGCAGGCGTTCTGCGCCAATGCGGCCCATGCGTTCACGCGGTGTCAGAACGCTCGCCAGACGCGGCTCCATCACCTGACCAATATCGTGGCCGTGGAAGCCAGCAATCGCCATATCCTCAGGGATCTTCAGCCCCAGACGCTGGCATTCGAACGCTGCACCGACCGCAAGGTCATCGTTGGTACAGAAAATACCGTCCAGTTGCGGATACTCGCGTCGTGCCTGGCGCATCAGCTCAATACCCGAAGTGTAAGATGAGGACTGCTCCACCATCACGCTGTACGGGGTTAAGTTCGCGTCGAGCATCGCCTGCTCGTATCCCTTCTGTTTGATGATAGTACGTTCATCAAGACGCGCACCCAGATAGGCAATATGACGATGCCCACGGGCGATAATGGCCGCCGTCATCTGACGAGCCGCTTCAAAGTTATCGAACCCAACGGCGATGTCGAGGCATGGCGACTGGCTGTCCATGAGCTCCACCACCGGAATACCGGCGACTTCAATCATTTTGAGCGTGCGGGCAGTGTGGGTACGTTCGGTTAAAATCAGGCCGTCAATGTTCCAGGAAAGCATTGATTCAAGACGTTCCTCTTCCAGTTCCGGCTTGTACCCATAGTGCGCGAGCATGGTCTGGTAGCCAAAAGCATCGGTGACGCTTTCAATGCCGCGCAGAACTTCAGCGAAAACCTGGTTGGTCAGGGAAGGAAGCAGGACGCCCACCGCACGGCTGGTCGCATTGGAGAGAATATCGGGTGCGCGGTTGGGAATATAACCCAGTTCATCAAGGGCGGCAGCAATCTTGCCACGCAACGCCACGGAAACCTGTTCCGGGTTACGTAAAAAACGGCTGACCGTCATTTTGGTCACACCGACGCGATCGGCGACATCCTGAAGTACGGGGCGTTTCTTTTTCATCGTCCTGAGAAATCTTGAAGTGAGAGATTTGCTCAGTTTATCACGGACAAAGCTCAACCTTCCCCGTTTAAAGGGAAGGTTGAGAAATTATTTAGACCGGAGGCAGGTCAAACAGCAGGATTTCGCTTTCGCTGTCGGCATGCACAGAGAGCGCCTGCTCATCCCAGACGGCCAGACCATCGGCGGTGGTGGCTTTGGTGCCGTTAATAGACACTTCACCTTTCACCACCTGGATCCAGACGCGGCGATTGGCGGCAATCTGGTGCACGGACTGTTCGTCTTTCGCCAGCGCCCAGCGGTACAGCTCCATATCCTGATGCACTTTCAGAGAACCTTCACGCGCGTCCGGGGACAGCACCAGCTGTTTGCCCTGTTTCGCGTCGAAGCGGCGCTGCTCGTAGCGTGGCGTGATGCCGGTCTCTTCTGGAATGATCCAGATTTGATACAGGTGCAGTTTTTCCGTTTTGCTCGGGTTGTACTCGGAGTGACGCACCCCGGTACCCGCGCTCATAATCTGGAACTCGCCCGCCGGAACCTGCTCTTTGTTGCCCATGCTGTCCTGGTGCTCAACCGCCCCTTCCAGCACATAGGTCAGGATTTCCATGTCTTTGTGCGGGTGAGTACCGAAGCCCTGGCCTGCATCAATCACGTCGTCGTTAATCACGCGCAGTGCGGAGAAGCCCATGAAGTTCGGGTCGTAGTAGTCGGCAAACGAGAATGAATGCCATGAGTCCAGCCAGCCATGATTTGCGTGACCACGTTCGTTTGCTTTGCGTAAGTAGATCATTGTTTTCACCCTCAGTTCGTTTCGATGGAGTAAGTGTGGACTCAAACGGTCGGGGATCATAGAGGGTGAAAATTGACTCCTCTGTTCAAAAATTATGAACAAGCGCAGAGGAGCCGTTTTTGCTTATTTCGCGAGGGTTACCGTGGCAGGAGAAGCCTGCTCGAAGGCCCGCTCAAGGATTTCGAGATTGGTCAGAACGTCAGATTCCTTGACGTAATTCGGCGCGCCGCTGGTGAGGGTTTCATACAGCGCATCGTAGACGCGGCCATAGTCGCCGGTTTCCGATTTCAGCTCTTCTTTGACCGTTACGCCGTCATCGTTCACATACTCCAGCACGCCCACGGAATCGTCCGCCGCAAAGCCCGGTTCGCCCGGCATGATGTTGGCCTTCAGGCTGGTCTCCTGCTGGTCAATGCCGTACTTAATGAACGAGCCTTTGGTGCCGTGAACGATAAATTTCGGGTAGTCGATTTTTACCAGATGGCTGGTTTTGACGATGGCTTTAAGGTCGCCGTAGAACAGCTGCGCTTCAAAGGTATCGTCCGGGTTGGCTTTATTGCGCAGGCTGCGGATGTCATACGCCACGTGGTCCGGGCGGCCAAACAGGGAGATGATCTGGTCCATGGTATGTACGCCCAGGCCGTAGAACGAGCCGTCCTGCGGCAGACCGGGCTGGGTTTCCGCCACCGGGCGGTAGTAATCGAAGTGGCTTTCAATTTCCACGATGTCGCCCAGCCTGCCGCTCTCAATCGCTTTTTTCGCCGTCAGGAAGCAGCTGTCGAAGCGACGGTTCTGATACGGGGTGACGGTCAACCCTTTGCTTTTCGCCAGCGCGAACAATTCCTTCGCTTCGGCAATGGTCGGAGTGAACGGCTTTTCGACCAGCACGTTTTTACCCGCTTCGAGCGCGCGCTTCGCGTAGTCGAAGTGGCTGTCGGCGTGGGTGCAGACGACCACCAGCTTTACCTGCGGGTCATTCAATACTTCATTAAGATCGCTGGTGAAGTGAATGTGGGAATACTGCGGAGACTGCTCTTCCGGCTTCGCGCTGCGGCGGTAGATGTGGGCGACGTGCCAGGTGTCTTTACGGTGGAGGACATATGGAAGGTGGTAACGCGTGGTGCTTTTGCCAAATCCAATAAATGCGCAATGTAGTGTCATGGCTCAGTCCTTTTTAAGGTTACTGAGTCTAACCATAACAAAAAAAAAGCCAGCGAGAAGCTGGCTAAAGTAATACTGGAAGCAATGTGAGCAATGTCGTGCTTTCAGGTTCCCGTAGGGGTCTTCCTGAATGCAAAGCAATAATAATCATTCTCATTCGCACTTGTCCAATACTTTTTGCAAAAAATAGCGGTTGACTCAAATTTTAAAGTCATTGATGTTGGAGGGGACTTTTAACCGACTGAGGAACAAGGAATGAGTGAGATAGTGATACGCCACGCTGAACCGAGAGATTACGACGCCATTCGTCAGATCCACGCCCAGCCGGAGGTGTACCACAACACGCTACAGGTTCCTCATCCCTCAGAGCAGATGTGGCATGACCGGCTAACCGACCAGCCCGGCATCAAGCAGCTGGTCGCCTGCATCGACGATACCGTCGCCGGGCATTTGTGCATTGCCGTCGCACAACGCCCGCGCCGCAGCCACGTTGCCGATTTCGGTATTTGTGTGGGTGCGCAGTGGCAAAATCGGGGCGTTGCCAGCGCGCTGATGCGAACCATGATTGATATGTGCGACAACTGGCTGCGCGTCGACCGCATCGAGTTAACGGTGTTTGTGGATAACGAACCGGCTATCGCGGTGTACAAAAAGCATGGGTTTGAGATTGAAGGCACCGGCAAGCGCTACGGCCTGCGCAACGGCGAGTATGTGGATGCGTATTATATGGCGAGAATGAAGTGACATAGACCCCTCACCCTAACCCTCTCCCCAAAGGGGAGAGGGAACGATTACACCCTCTCCCCTTTGGGGAGAGGGCCGGGGTGAGGGGGATGTTCAATATCCCGCCGTTAAATCATCCACCGAACGCGGGTCCGACGCCCCAAACAGCGCGCCGTCCGGCCCGACCATAATGCTCTGGGTGCTGCCCATCGCCTCTTTCACCGCCACCTTCTGCCCGCGCTGCTCCAGCAGCTTGATGGTGTCCGGGCTAAAGCCCTTCTCCACGCGCAGCTCGTCCGGCAGCCACTGGTGGTGGAAACGCGGGGCGTTGGTGGCTTCGGCGACGTTCATCCCAAAGTCGATGCTGTTGACCACCATCTGCAGCACGGTGGTGATAATACGGCTCCCACCCGGGCTACCGGTCACCAGCCAGGTTTTCCCGTCTTTCACCACGATGGTGGGCGACATGGACGACAGTGGACGCTTCTTCGGCCCTACCGCATTCGCATCGCCGCCGACCAGCCCGTAGACGTTCGGCACGCCCGGCTTGGCGGAGAAGTCGTCCATCTCGTTGTTCAGCAGAATGCCGCTGTTGCCCGCCACAATCCCGGTACCGAAGGTGGTGTTGAGCGTGTAGGTTACCGCCACCGCATTGCCGTCTTTATCCACCACCGAGAAGTGCGTCGTCTGGTTGCTTTCATACGGCGCCAGCTTGCCGGGGCGGATCTCGCTCGACGGCTTAGCCTTGTTGATGTCGATCTGATCGGCAATGGATTTGGCATACGCCTTGTTGGTCAGCGCCTGCCACGGCACCTTCACGAAGTCCGGATCGCCAAGATATTCCGAGCGGTCAGCATAGGCGCGTTTTTCCGCTTCCGCCATCACCTGCATGGCATCCGCGCTGCCGAAGCCGAACTTGTGCATATCGAAGTTTTCAAGAATGTTGAGGATCTGCACGATGTGAATGCCCCCAGAGGACGGCGGCGGCATGGAGAAGACCTCGTAGCCGCGGTAGGTGCCGCTAATCGGCTCGCGCTCCACCGCCTTGTATTCCGCCAGATCCGCTTTGGTGATAAGCCCGCCGTTCTTTTGCATCTCTTGCGCAATCTGGTCGGCAATCGCTCCTTTGTAGAACGCATCCGGACCGTGCTCCGCAATCAGCTCCAGGCTTTTGGCGAGGTTCTTCTGCACCAGCCTATCGCCCTTCTTCAGCGGCTCGCCGTCTTTCCAGAAGATGGCCTTGCTGTTTTCATGGTTCGGAATCACTTCGCTGCCGTAGGTTTTGAGGTCGTCCGCCAGGGCGTCATTCACCACAAAACCTTCCCGCGCCAGCTTGATGGCAGGCTGCACCACCTTGTTCAGCGGCATCGTGCCGTATTTTTCCAGCGCCAGCGAGAAGCCCGCAACGGTGCCCGGCGTGCCGGACGCAAGATGCGAGGTGAGAGATTTTTTGCTGTCCGGGTTGCCCTGGTCGTCGAGGAACATATCGCGGGACGCCTGCGAAGGCGCCATTTCACGGAAGTCGATGGCGGTAGTTTTCCCGTCTTTGGTGCGCAGCATCATAAAGCCGCCGCCGCCCAGGTTCCCCGCCTGCGGGTGCGTCACCGCCAGCGCATAGCCGACAGCGACCGCCGCATCCACCGCGTTACCGCCCTGTTTGAGAATATCGACGCCCACGCGGGTTGCCAGCGCATCCACCGATGCCACCATGCCATGGGTTGCCCGCACGGGATGAAAAACATCTTCCTCCACGCCGTAAGAGACCGGAGGCGCCGCCGGCGGGTTGGCCGCCACGCTAAATGTACCGCCTGCCATCAGCGCGGCGATGGCGACCCAGCGCAAGAAGGTTGGTTTCATCATTATTGTTCTCCAGGTGAAGGGATCCATATTCCCCGCTTAAGCCTGGTTCACAACTCCTAAAAAATCATCGTCATGGTGAAATCAGGGTAAACTTAAGAGAGGCCTCAAGAGGAGGAAATGACAATGAAACGCTTGATGATTCTTACGGCGCTGATCCCGTTTGCCGCGCTCGCACAGCCACTCAACACCATGAACAACCCGAACCAGCAGGGTTACGTTATCCCGAGCCAGCAGCGTATGCAGACGGAGATGATGAGCCAGCAGCAACAGCAAAAAGGGATGCTGAATCAGCAGCTGAGAACGCAGACCCAGATGCAGCAGCAAAGCCTGCAAAACCAGATGAACGCCAACATCCAGCGCGTGCAGCAGGGGCAGGTGCGCGAGCAGCCGCTGCCGAATAAAAACGGCGGGATGTTAGGTGGCATGACGTCTACAGGCAGCGGACAGCAGCACATGCTGCCGCCGCAGTCGAATGGCAGTATGCTTAATCCGCAGAATTAAAGTCCGGGCCGATCAGGTCGATTGCATCGGTACAGATACTGTCCACGCCCCAGCGCAGCAGTTCGGCTGCACGCTGGGGTTTGTTAACGGTGTAAACCAGAATATGCATACCCGCGTCTTTCAGCATTTTCACCCGCGCCGCATCCAGCAGCTTGTGGTTCAGATGGATCGAGACGCAGCCCAGGCGCGTCGTTAGCTCGCGCCAGTCCTCGCGCCATTCGTCCAGCAACAGCCCGCGCGGTAGCTCAGGCACGGCCGCCTGTGCGGCCTCCAGCGCGTCGATGTCAAAGGACGACAGCAGCGGCGCGGTCATCCCTTCCCACAGCTCGCGCGCGGCAAGGGCAATCACTTTGCCCGTCAGCGGCCCGGTGCCGGTGGTCGGTTTGATTTCGATGTTGGCCATCATGCCGTGCTGGCGACAGCGATCCGCCACTTCCGCCAGCAGGGGCAGCGGTTCGCCTTTGAATTCGCCGCTGTACCAGCTTCCAGCGTCCACCTTCAGCAGATCGCGCCACGGCAGTTCACCCGCCACGCCCCAGCCGTTGCTGGTGCGTTCGAGGTTGTCGTCATGCAGCAGGAAAATTTCGCCGTCCTTTGACAGCTTGGCATCGAACTCGATCATCGTGTGGCCGTAGCGCGCGCCGACATCAATCGCCGCCAGGGTGTTTTCCGGGGCCAGCTTACCGCTGCCCCGGTGGGCGACGACGTGGGGATAAGGCCAGTTGCTCATACTCGTTGTCCTGTTTCACCGTCAAAAAGGTGCAGATGGTTTTCCGGCAGGTGCAGCCACAGCGTGCTGCCCGCTTTCGGGCGTTCCTGATGCGCCAGGCGCACCACCATTTTTTGCTCGCCCCAGCGCCCGTGCGCCAGGTTATCTGCACCCAACATCTCCAGCGTGTCCATCACCAGCGGCACGCCGCCGTCCGCCTGAGAGGTTAAACCAATATGCTCGGGGCGGATACCGAGCGTCATCTTACGCCCGGCGTAGCCACGATAGTACCAGTTGATCGGCAGCGCCATCCCGCTTTCCAGCTCAAAATGCGTGCCCGCGCTGCTGATGCGCCCCTCCAGCAGGTTCATCGCCGGGCTGCCGATAAAGCTCGCCACAAAGCGGGTGGCCGGTTTCTCGTACACCTCCACCGGAGTGCCAATCTGCTCCGCAACGCCTTTGTTCATCACCATTACGCGCTGGGCGAGGGTCATGGCTTCAACCTGATCGTGGGTCACGTACAGGGAGGTGGTTTTCAGACGACGGTGCAGCTGCTGCAGCTCAAGACGCATCTGGACGCGCAGCTTGGCGTCGAGGTTAGAGAGCGGCTCGTCGAACAGGAATACCGCCGGATCGCGCACGATGGCGCGCCCCATTGCCACGCGCTGGCGCTGGCCGCCGGAGAGCTCGCGCGGGCGGCGCTTCAGCAGGCCGTCGAGTTCCAGAATGCGCGCCGCCTCTTTCACCCGCTCGTCGATATGGCCTTTGCCCATGCCGCGAATTTTCAGCCCCCAGGCCATGTTCTCCTCCACGCTCATGTGCGGATAGAGCGCATAGTTCTGGAACACCATCGCGATGCCTCTGTCTTTCGGCTCCATTTCGGTGACGCGCTGACGGTCAATCCAGATATCCCCGGACGTCACGCGCTCCAGCCCCGCCACCATGCGCAGCAGGGTGGATTTTCCGCAGCCGGACGGGCCGACCATGACGATGAATTCCCCGTCCGCCACGTCGAGCGTCAGCGGCTGAATCACCTGGGTTTTGCCGTCCCAGCTTTTGGTTACTGCCTGTAATTTTAAACCTGCCATCTTATTTCTCACTGTCCACTAAACCACGCACAAACGCGCGCTGCATGGCTAAAACGATAACGACCGGGGGGATAAGGGTGAGCAGCATCGCCGCCATTACCTGGTTCCAGAGGGTGGTGCCTTCGCCGGTGGCGATCATGCCCTTAATGCCCGCTACGGCGGTGCCGAGGTTGACGTCCTGAATAATCAGCAGCGGCCACAGGTACTGGTTCCAGCCGTAGATAAAGGTGATCACAAACAGTGCCGCAAGGTTGGTTTTCGACAGCGGCAGCACGATGTCGCGGAAGAAGCGCATCGGGGAGGCACCGTCGATGCGCGCGGCTTCAATCAGCTCGTCCGGCAGGGTCATAAAGAACTGGCGGAACAGGAAGGTGGCGGTCGCCGAGGCCATCAGCGGCAGGGTTAAGCCCGCGTAGCTGTCGAGCATCTTCAGGTTGGCGATCACTTCCACCGTCGGGAAGATACGCACTTCCACCGGCAGCATCAGGGTGATGAAGATCATCCAGAAGAACAGGTTACGCAGCGGAAAGCGGAACCAGACGATGGCGAAGGCCGACAGCATCGACACCGTAATTTTGCCAACGGTGATGCCGAACGCCATGATGAAGCTGTTGAGCATCATCAGCCAGAACGGCGCGCTGTTGGCGCCCACGCCCTGGGTCCAGATGGTTTTCATGTTCTCGAAGAGATGCCCGCCTGGGATCAGCGTCATCGGCGTGTCGAACACCGCTTTGGTGTCCAGCGTGGCGGCGACAAACGCCACGTACAGCGGGAACAGGATGACGATAATCCCTAAAATCAGCATGGTATGGCTGAAAATCGTCAGCCCGCGACGGTTCTCAATCATTGGTAGCGCACCTTACTTTCAACATAGCGGAACTGCACCACCGTGAGGATGATGACGAGGAACATCAGCACGACGGACTGGGCGGCAGAAGCGGAGAGATCCAGCCCCGCAAAGCCTTCGCGGTAGATTTTGTAAATCAGCGTGGTGGTCGCCTGCACCGGGCCGCCTGCGGTAGCCGCATCGATCACCGGGAAGGTATCGAAGAAGGCGTACACGAGGTTTACCACCAGCAGGAAGAAGCTCACCGGGGCAATCAGCGGCAGCGACAGCCTGAAAAAGCGACGAACTGACCCTGCGCCGTCAATCGCCGCGGCCTCCACCAGCGAGCGCGGAATGGACTGCAGCGCGGCAAAGAAGAACAGGAAGTTGTAGCTGATCTGCTTCCACACCGAGGCGAACACCACCAGGAACATCGCCTGACCGCTGTTCTGGGCGTGGTTCCACTCAACGCCAAACTCTGCCAGGAAGTGGGTAATCAGCCCGCGCCCCGGGTTAAACAGGAAGATCCACAGCACGGCGGCGACGGCTGGCGCCACGGCGTAAGGCAGCAGCATCAGGGTCTGGTACAGACGGCTGCCGCGCACCACGTAATCTACCAGCGCGGCGAAGAACAGCGACGCGACCAGCCCGCTGACGGTCACCAGCGCGCTGAACTCCATCGTCGTCCAGAAGGAGTCCAGGTAGTAGCTGTCGTGGAACAGCGCGGTGAAGTTGTCCAGCCCGACAAACTGGCTGGAGAGACCGAACGGATCGACGCTTTGTACCGAGTACCACAGCGCTTCGCCCGCAGGCCAGATAAAGAAGATAACGGTGATGACCAGCTGCGGCGCGACCAGCAGATACGGCAGCCAGCGGGAACGGAACACCGGACGGGATGAGGACATAGGTTTGCTCTGTAGGTATACCCCCCTCACCCCGGCCCTCTCCCCAAAGGGGCGAGGGTGTAATCGTCCCCTCTCCCCTTTGGGGAGAGGGTTAGGGTGAGGGGATTAGTTTGAATTACGACTTCGTCGACTGCTCAAAGCGGCGCAGCAGCTGATTCCCGCGCTCTACCGCAGAGTCCAGCGCCTGCTGAGGCGTTTTCTTCCCGGTCCAGACGCTTTCCAGCTCTTCATCCACGATGGTGCGGATCTGCGGCATGTTGCCCAGACGCAGGCCTTTGGTGAACGGCAGCGGCGGCTTGTTCAGCATCTGACGCGTCGCGATATCTGCCCCTGGGTTCTTGCTGTAGAAGCCCTGCTCGCGGGTCAGGTCATACGCGGCTTTGGTGATCGGCAGGTAGCCGGTTTTCTGATGCCATTCGGCGGCATTTTCAGGCTTGGCCAGGAAGTCGAGAAACTCGGCGACGCCTTTGTAGGTGCCCTTGTCTTTGCCCTGCATCACCCACAGGCTCGCCCCGCCGATGATGGCGTTCTGCGGCGCGCCCTTCACGTCGGCGTCGTATGGCATCATGCCCACGCCGTAGTTGAATTTGGCGTAGTGACGGATGTCCGCCAGCGAGCCGGACGAGGCGGTCGTAATGGCGCAGTCGCCGTTGTAGAACTTCTCGGTGGATTCGTCCTTACGCCCGAAGTAGCTGAAGTCGCCCTTCTTGTTCAGAGCTTCCAGCAGCGCAATGTGCTTCACCTGCTCCGGCTTGTTGAACTCCAGTACCGCGTCGGTGCCGTCGAAGCCGTTGTTTTTGGTCGCAACCGGCAGGCCGTGCCAGGCGCTGAAGTTTTCAATCTGGATCCAGCCCTGCCAGCCGCTGGCGTAGCCGCACTTCATGCCTGCCGCTTTCAGCTTTGCGGTGTATTCGGCCAGGTCCTGCCAGGTTTTTGGCGGCTGCTCCGGATCTAAGCCGGCTTTTTTGAAGGCGTCTTTGTTGTAGTACAGCACCGGCGTGGAGCTGTTAAACGGCTGGGACAGCAGGTGGCCAGTTTTGGAATCGGTGTAGTAACCCGCGACGGTCGGCACGAATTGCGACTCGTCGAAGTTGATGCCCGCCTCTTTGAACACTTCATACACCGGCTTGATGGCTTTGGAGGCCATCATGGTGGCGGTGCCCACTTCATAAACCTGTAACAGCGCCGGCGCGTTGCCAGTACGGAAGGCGGCGATGCCCGCACTCAGGCTCTGCTCGTAGTTACCTTTGTACACCGGCACAATTTTGTAATCCGGGTGGGTGTCGTTGAAACGCTGCGCCAGGGAGTCAACCTCTTTACCCAACTCCCCTTCCATGGAATGCCAGAACGGAATGGTGGTCACAGCCATTGCGTTCGTCGCAAAAGCCAGACCCAGTCCCAGACCCAAAGCTGTGTGTCGTAACGATGTCATTGTCATCTCTCTTATTGTGCCGGATGCGCGATATCACGCGTTTTATGCTCGCGAGGTAACATGACATGCTCGAATGACAGAAAAATAACTGTTTGCTTACAGATAAGTGACAGCCAGGCGTCAGGGGGATGATGGTTGTGTGAAGGGGGTTTTGGTTGGGTGCGGTTGGGTGCCCTCACCCCAGCCCTCTGCCACAGGGAGAGGGAGCAAACACTAAAAAAGGCAACTTTCGTTGCCTTTTTGTTTTTACCTATCCGCCCAAATACGCGCTCCGCACCGCTTCGTTCGCCAGCAGCGCATCGCCGGTATCCTCCAGCACCACGCGGCCGTTCTCCAGCACGTAACCGCGGTCAGCGAGCTTCAGCGCCTGGTTGGCGTTCTGTTCGACGAGGAAGATAGTCATCCCCTCTTTACGCAGCTGCTCGATGGTGTCGAAGATCTGCTGGATGATGATCGGCGCCAGGCCGAGCGACGGTTCATCCAGCAGCAGCAGGCGCGGCTGGCTCATCAGCGCGCGGCCAATCGCCAACATCTGCTGCTCACCGCCGGACATGGTGCCGGCGCGCTGGATGCGGCGCTCCCACAGGCGCGGGAAGAGTTCGTATACCCATTTTATGCGGGTCTGGTATTCATCCCGGTGAGCAAAGAAGCCGCCCATCGCCAGGTTCTCTTCCACCGTCATGCGGGAGAAGACGCGGCGCCCTTCCGGGACAATCGCCACCGCCTCGCGCATGATTTTTGCGGTCTGCCAGTCGGTAATGTCTTTATCATCAAACACAATCCGCCCGCTGGTGGCGCGCGGGTCGCCGCACAGGGTGCCGAGCAGCGTGGTTTTGCCCGCGCCGTTGGCACCAATCAGGGTGACGATTTCACCCTGGTTGATGTGCAGGCTGACGTCGTGCAGCGCCTGGATCTTGCCGTAGTGCGCGTTGACCTTGTCGAACGTTAACATCGCTTTTTCCATCTTATGCCTCACCAAGGTATGCGCGGATCACGTCCGGGTTATTGCGGATCTCTTCCGGCGTACCGTTCGCCAGCGGCGTACCCTGGTTTACCACGTAGATACGGTCCGAAATACCCATCACCAGCTTCATGTCGTGTTCAATCAGCAGGATAGTGGTGTCGTGACTATCGCGCAGCTCGGCAATCAGCTCGTCCAGCTCTTTGGTCTCTTTCGGGTTGAGGCCCGCCGCCGGTTCGTCGAGCATCAGGATTTCCGGCTGGGTCACCATGCAGCGCACAATCTCCAGGCGACGCTGGTCGCCGTAGGCCAGGTTGCTCGCCTGACGGTTGGCGTGCTGCAGCAGGCCGATGCGGTCGAGCCAGGTGGCGGCGCGGTCGAGCGCCTCCTCCTGCGTGCGGCGGAAGGCCGGGGTTTTCAGCAAGCCGGAGAACAGGCCGGTTTTCAGCTGCTGATGCTGAGCCACCAGCAGGTTCTCAATCACCGTCATCTCGCGGAACAGACGCACGTGCTGGAAGGTACGCACCACGCCCATGCGGGCAATCTGCTGGCCCGGCAGCCCCTCAAGATGCTGGTCGCGCAGCATGATGGTGCCGCCGGTCGGCTTGTAGAAGCCGGTCAGGCAGTTAAAGACCGTGGTTTTCCCCGCCCCGTTCGGGCCAATCAGGGAGACAATCTCTTTCTTGTGCAGATCCAGATTCACGTTGTTGACCGCCAGCAGGCCGCCAAAACGCATCATCAGACCGTTAACCGATAATAATGGCTGACTCATGCCTGCTCTCCTTTCGCTTCCGCACTCTTAAGCTTCAGCTGTGGACGCGTCATCGGCAGCAGACCCTGCGGACGCCAGATCATCATCAGCACCATCAAACCACCCAGCATCAGCATGCTGTATTCGTTAAAGTCGCGCATCAGCTCGCGCGAAACCACCAGCAGGATAGCCGCCAGGATAACGGCGAACTGCGATCCCATCCCGCCCAGCACCACAATCGCCAGCACAAAGGCGGATTCGGCAAAGGTGAACGATTCCGGGCTGACGAAGCCCTGACGCGCGGCAAACAGCGTTCCGGCGAAACCGGCAAACGCGGCGCTGATGGTGAACGCGGTCAGCTTGATGCGGGTCGGGTTCAGGCCCAGCGAGCGGCAGGCGATTTCATCTTCACGCAGCGCTTCCCACGCCCGACCCAGCGGCATGCGCAGCAGGCGGTTGATCACGAACAGGGTAATCACCACCAGCAGCAGTGCCACCAGGTAGAGCCAGATCACGCGGTCAGATGGGTCATATTTGATGCCGAAGAAGTTGCTGAAGGTATCCCAGCCGCCTTCGCGGGCGGTACGGCTGAACTCCAGGCCGAAGAAGGTCGGCTTCGGGATCTGGCTGATGCCGTTCGGGCCGCCGGTCACTTCGGTGTTGTTGAGCAGCAGGATACGGACGATTTCGCCGAAGCCCAGGGTCACAATCGCCAGGTAGTCACCGCGCAGGCGCAGCACCGGGAAGCCGAGCAGGAAGCCCGCGGCGGCAGAGACCAGCCCCGCCAGCGGCAGGCAGGTCCAGAAGCCGAGGCCATAGTAGTGGTTTAGCAGCGCGAAGGTGTAGGCGCCGATGGCGTAGAAGCCGCCGTAGCCCAGCACCAGCAGACCAGACAGCCCTACTACCACGTTCAGACCCAGGCCGAGGATCACGTAAATCATGGTCAGGGTGGCGATATCCACCGTGCCGCGCGACACCATAAACGGCCACGCCACGGCGGCCACCAGCAGCGCCACGAGGAACAGCTTCTGCTTAACGGTAGAACCGTCGATCGCCGGCAGGACGAATTTCGGTCCGGAGACATTTTTCAGCGTCTTCTGGAACAGCGGACGCAGCAGCTGGAACAGGAACACCACGGCGGTGCCGATAAAGACCCACTGCCAGCGAATATCAGCTGCAGTATCGACAACGAGCTTGGTGCCATTCAGCTCAAGCTGGACGCCCATAAAGACGCTGGCCAGCACGAAGAACATGGCGGCAGAGAGCAGCGCCATTGCAAAATGCATCGGTTTCATACTTTCTCTACCTCCGGACGGCCCAGAATACCGGTAGGCATAACCAGCAGAACCAGAATCAGCAGGGCAAACGACACCACGTCTTTATATTCCGTACTCAGGTACGCCGAGGAGAGCGCTTCCGCCACGCCCAGGATCAGGCCGCCGATCATCGCGCCCGGAATGCTGCCGATGCCGCCCAGTACCGCCGCGGTGAAGGCTTTCATCCCGGCCATAAAGCCGATGTACGGGTTGATTACGCCGTAGAACTGGCCGAGCAGCACACCTGCGACGGCAGCCATCGCCGCGCCAATCACGAAGGTCAGAGCGATCACGCGGTCGGTGTTGATGCCGAGCAGGCTCGCCATCTTCAGGTCTTCCGCGCACGCGCGGCAGGCGCGTCCCATGCGGGAGTAGCGAATGAACAGCGTCAGGGCGAGCATGGCGACAAAGGTCACGACCCAGATCACCAGCTGCATAGTGGTAATAGAGGCAGAGAAGTTTTCGCTGGCGCCCACAATCCACTGGCCGTTAAACAGGCTTGGCAGCGCCACGTCGCGCGAACCTTCGGTCAGGCTGACGTAGTTTTGCAGGAAGATGGACATCCCGATGGCGGAGATCAGGGCAATCAGGCGCTTGGAGCTGCGCACTGGCCGGTAGGCCACGCGCTCAATGCTCCAGCCGTAGGCGCTGGCAATCACAATCGCGCCGACAAACCCGGCGGCGACCAGCAGCCAGCTGCTGTCGATGCCCATCATCATCAGCGCGGCGATAATCATAAAGGAGACGTAGCTACCGATCATGTACACCTCGCCGTGGGCGAAGTTGATCATGCCGATAATGCCGTAAACCATCGTGTAGCCGATGGCGATCAGCGCGTAGGTGCTTCCCAGCGTGACGCCGTTAAACATCTGCTGCAGGAAATAGAGAAACTGCTCGGACATATGCAAACCTTTTTATACCCGCCCGGTGAGCCGGGCGGTGGGATAATTATTTGGCGACCGAGGACGAACCGTCGGCGTGCCACTTAAAGACACCAAACTCAAATCCCTTCAGATCGCCTTTCTCATCCCAGTTCAGCGGCCCAATCACGGTGTTCGCCCCGTGCGCTTTTAAATCTTTCACCAGATCCAGCGGCTCTTTGCTGCCGGTACGCTCCAGCGCGGTTGCCAGAGACTGCACGGCCGCGTAGGTGATCCAGACGTATGGACCGCTCGGATCCTTCTTCTGCGCCTTGAGCGCATCCACGATAGCCTTGTTGGCCGGATCCTGGTCATAGCGTTTTGGCATCGTCACCAGCATCCCTTCGGCAGAATCCCCCGCGATGTTTGACAGGGAGGCGTTGCCCACGCCCTCTGGCCCCATAAACTGGGTTTTCAGACCGGTGGCGCGCGCCTGGCGCAGCATTTGACCCATTTCCGGGTAGTAGCCGCCGTAGTAGACGAAGTCGATGTTCTCTTTTTGCAGACGGGCGATCAGCGCGGAGAAGTCTTTCTCGCCGGCGGTAATGCCGTCGAAGAAGACGATGTTCGCGCCGCCTTTTTTCAGGCCGTCCTGCACGGAACGCGCCAGGCCCTCGCCGTACTGCTGTTTGTCATGAATGATGGCAATACGCTTTGGCTTAACGGTGTCGAGGATGTATTTCGCTGCGGTTGGCCCCTGCGAGGAGTCCAAACCGGCGGTACGCATGATGTGCTGATAGCCGCGCTGGGTCAGCTCCGGGTTGGTGGCACCCGGAGTGATCATCAAAATACCTTCGTCTTCGTAGATATCGGACGCGGGCTGGGTGGAGGATGAGCACAGGTGGCCGATGACGTACTGGATGCCGTCGTTGACGATTTTGTTGGCGACCGCAACGGCCTGTTTCGGATCGCAGGCGTCGTCATACTCCACGCCCACCAGCTTGTCGCCCTTGATGCCGCCTTTGGCGTTGATGTCTTTGATGGCCTGACGCGCGCCGTTAAACTCCATGTCACCCCACTGGGCAACAGGGCCGGACATCGCACCGACTACCGCCACTTTAATCTCTTCCGCCATGGCCGCATGCGAGATCGCCAGTGCAACCATTCCCGCGATAAATGTCTTCGCGTTCCTTTTCATCTCAGAATCCCCATTCGTGATGTCGTGTTTATATTTTGTTTTATTATGGTTAAAAAGCATTCTGTACTTTTAATGAACAACGCTATTTTTACCAGTGCCTTTAATGGTTTAGCGCAGTTTTTTGTCAAAAACCAGACTAAAATCTCTATTTTTCAGGCTATTAAGGAAAGATAATATTCTGAAATCAGGCAGAGATAAACAAATAAAAGTGCAGTTTGCAGCATAAAATAACGGTACAAAGCGCCGAATAAATCGCTGCCATTCAGGTTAAAATTCTGCTTATTTTTCGATTCATGTGTTTTCAAACTGCCCATTGCATTGCTAAAAAACTAATCACCTGGTTAATGAGAATAAAAAGAGGAAGCCGCTGAGTGAATAAATTGAGTACACTGCCTCTACTCAATTTGATTTGGACAAGCTGCTAATGAAACTGACTATCGTGCGTCTGGTGACCTTTAGCGACCAGGATCATATCGACCTGGGCAAGATCTGGCCGGAATATTCCCCTTCGTCGCTGCATGTTGACGAGAACCACCGCATTTATGCCGCGCGCTTCAACGAGCGCCTGCTGGCCGCGGTTCGCGTGACCCTGAGCGGCACGGAGGGAGCGCTGGACTCGCTGCGCGTGCGTGACGTGACCCGTCGTCGCGGTGTGGGACAGTATTTAATTGAAGAAGTGATCCGCGAAAACCCGAACGTGAACTCATGGTGGATGGCCGACGTGGGCGTGGAAGACCGCGGCGTGATGGCGGCATTTATGCAGGCGTTAGGGTTTACGGCGCAGGAGAGCGGGTGGGAGAAGCGTTTGGGGTGATTTGTGCGGGGTGATGTGTGCGGTGCGGCCTGATGCCCTCACCCCGGCCCTCTCCCACGGGGAGAGGGTGCAAACACTAAAATGGCAACCTTACGGTTACCATTTGCTTTTATTTTGCGTCAGTAGCAGTACCGTTAGCATGCCAGTCAAACACGCCGAATTCGAAGCCCTTCAGGTCGCCCTTCGCGTCCCAGGACAGCGGCCCCATGACGGTTTCGACCGTGTTCGCTTTCAGCCAGGTGGCAATCTCAGCCGGATCGGCTGACTGGTTCAGACCCGCCTGCAGAGACTGCAGCGCAGCGTAGGTGGTCCAGACGAACGCGCCGCTTGGATCCTGTTTCTTCGCCTTGATGGCATCTACGATAGGTTTGTTCGCAGGGACCTGGTCGTAGTTCTTCGGCTTGGTCACCAGCAGACCTTCAGCAGATTCACCCGCGATGTTAGACAGGGAAACGTTCGCCACGCCTTCCGGTCCCATGAACTGGGTTTTCAGACCCGCCGCACGCGCCTGACGCAGGATCTGGCCCATTTCCGGGTGGTAGCCGCCGTAGTAAACGAAATCGATATTCTCTTTCTTCAGACGCGCCACCAGCGTGGAGAAGTCTTTCTCACCGGCGGTGATCCCGTCAAAGAAGACCACGTTGGCATTGCCTTTCTTCAGACCGTCCTGCACCGCACGGGCCAGACCTTCGCCATATTGCTGTTTGTCGTGAACAATCGCGATACGCTGCGGCTTCACTTTATCCAGAATGTACTTAGCCGCCGTTGGGCCCTGATCGGAGTCCAGACCGGTGGTGCGCAGGGTCAGCTTATAGCCGCGCGCGGTCAGCTCTGGTGCAGTTGCGGCCGGGGTGATCATCAGAATGCCTTCGTCTTCGTAGATGTCAGACGCTGGCTGAGTGGAAGAGGAGCACAGGTGACCGATAACGTATTTGATCCCGTCGTTGACCACTTTGTTCGCCACCGCGACCGCTTGCTTCGGGTCACAGGCATCATCGTATTTTACGATCTGCAGTTTTTCGCCCTTGATGCCGCCCTTGGCATTAATGTCTGCAACCGCCTGTTCAGCGCCCGTAAATTCCTGGTCGCCGTACTGTGCTACCGGACCGGACATTGCGCCCACCACGGCCACTTTAATATCTGCCTGCGCCATGGTGCTGAATGCCAACGCGATACATCCTGCCAGTAACGCTTTACCCTTCATGTTCATCCTGAGATTCCCCATTATTATGGTTATTACGATTGTTGTGATGTTGTTGTGCAGCGCTTTATTTCAGTTATTGGTGTGCTGTTCGCGCTTTTTCAGCATACTCTGCTAAAACATACCCCATTTTTATGATTTTGGAATAGCTAATTTGAAATGAAAATATGATAAGCCCGACAGGATTTAACGCCGGGCTGGCGGCTTTAACGTGTCAGCGACGCGAAGATAATGTCCAGCGCTTTACGGAACTGCGCTTCGGGGATGGTAAGCGGATAAAGGAAGCGGATCACGTTGCCGTAAACGCCGCAGCTCAGGAGCAGCAGCCCTTCGTTCAACGCGCGTTCCTGCACCTGCCGGGTGAATTCCGGCGACGGTTGTCCGGATTGCGGATCGTTAAACTCTACCGCCACCATCGAGCCCTGGGCACGGATGTCGGCGATGAACGGGCAGTGTTCCTTCGCTTTGTTGAGCACTTCTACCAGATGATGGCCGAGATGCGCCGAGCGCGTGCAGAGATCTTCCTCGTCAATCACGTCCAGCACCGCGTGGGCCGCGGCAATCGCCAGCGGGTTACCCGCGTAGGTACCGCCCAGTCCGCCAGGCGCGGGCGCGTCCATCACCTCGGCGCGGCCCGATACCGCTGAGAGCGGCATCCCGCCCGCGAGGCTTTTCGCCATGGTGATCAGGTCCGGCTTCACGCAGTGGTGCTCCATCGAGAACAGCTTGCCGGTGCGGGCGAAGCCGCTTTGCACCTCGTCGGCAATCAGCAAGATACCGTGGGTATCGCACAGGGCGCGCAGAGCCTGCATAAAATCAGCGGGCGCGATGTTGAAACCGCCCTCCCCCTGAACCGGTTCGAGAATAATGGCCGCCACCTGGTCTGGGGCGATATCCGCTTTAAAGATGCGTTCCAGGCTTTTTAATGCTTCCGCCGTGCTGACGCCGTGCAGTTCGTTCGGATACTGCGCGTGATACACAGAGCCGGGGAACGGGCCGAAGCCCAGCTTGTACGGCGCGACCTTACCGGTCAGCGCCATGGTCATAAAGGTACGCCCGTGGAACGCGCCGCCAAAGGCGATCAGGCCTGGGCGTCTGGTGTACGCGCGGGCAATTTTGACCGCGTTTTCGACCGCTTCAGCGCCCGTGGAGAAGAAGGCGGTTTTGGCAGGGCCGTCAATCGGCACGCGCTGGTTGATGCGCTCGGCAAGCGCGACATAGCCTTCGTACGGCACAATCTGGTAGGCCGTGTGGGTAAACGCGTGGAGCTGTTTTTCGATAGCGGAGATGACTTTGGGATGGCGATGGCCGGTATTCAGCACCGCGATCCCGGCGGCGAAGTCGATGTACTCATTCCCTTCCACGTCCCACACCGTGGCGTTTTCGGCTTTGTCGGCATAGAAGTTACACATCACGCCGATGCCGCGCGGCGTCGCCTGTAAACGCCGGTCGTTCAGTTCGGTATTTTTCACCCTGTCCCCCTGAGAAAGTCGCCTGCTTAGCGCATCAGTAAGTGTTTGCCAGGGAGAGGGAATTCGCCAGAGCGGGCGCTAAAAAAACAAAACCCCCGGACTCGCATCCAGGGGTTCTCGGTGTACTTCGCGGTAATTACGCTTCGATAGCGGCGCGAAGTTTTTTCATGGCGTTCTTCTCAAGCTGACGGACACGTTCCGCAGAAACGCCGTAGCGGTCGGCCAGCTCCTGCAGCGTGGACTTGTTGTCTTCATCCAGCCAGCGGGCGCGGATAATGTCCTGGCTACGTTCGTCGAGACCTTCCATCGCATGGGTCAGCTTGTTCGCGGCCTGATCTTCCCAGTTGTCCTCTTCAATGCCGTCGGCAAAGTTAGAGGTTTTATCCTGCAGATACAGAACCGGGGCCATCGGCTGGCTGTCAGATGCGTCGTCGTCGGAGGACATATCAAAGGTCATGTCCTGCGCGGCCATACGGGATTCCATCTCACGGACGTCTTTACTGGATACACCCAGCTCGCGCGCCACCATTTCCACTTCATCCTGATTGAACCAGCCCAGACGCTGCTTGGTTTTACGCAGGTTGAAGAACAGCTTACGTTGCGCTTTTGTCGTGGCGACCTTCACGATACGCCAGTTGCGCAGCACGTATTCATGAATTTCTGCTTTGATCCAGTGCACGGCGAAGGAGACCAGTCGCACGCCCACTTCCGGGTTAAAGCGACGTACAGCCTTCATCAGGCCGATGTTACCTTCCTGAATCAAGTCCGCCTGCGGCAGGCCATAGCCCGCATAGTTACGAGCAATGTGAACAACAAAGCGCAGGTGAGACAGGATCAGCTTTTTCGCTGCTTCCAGATCGCCCTGGTAATGCAGCTTTTCAGCAAGCTCCTTTTCTTCCTCGGCCGTTAACATCGGCCAGGTGTTCGCAGCCCGGATGTAAGATTCCAGGTTACCAACAGGGGCTAAAGCTAAAGTTTGCATTTCTTTGGTCATTCATTCCTCTCAATGTTTCTTCTGGTCCAGGCTGTCCCCGTCAGGCAACAACCATGCCAAAGCGTTTGAGCAACGAGATTAGCATTCACTCTTTTATCAGACAGTGATTTTATCCACAAGTTCCAGGTGCAACGGTGAATAAATTACGCACAAAATGTGACATGGAGATGATAACAGGGGAAGAGACAACAGGGACGCTTTCCCTGCAGAGCGAACATCTCGGTGCAGGGAAAGATTATATCACGCTTTTATTAGTCGGGAGTAAAGTGGCGTAAATGTTGAACCGTTGCCAGCCATGCGGCAATCCAGCCGATCATGGAGCACACCAGCAGCAACAGCAGGCACTCATCGAAGCCTAACCCACTGATATCAAACTTAGTTCCGAAAACCTGCGCCACTTCAGTGACGGCAGACGAAAGCCGCATCACCAAAATTTCTGACAATATCAGTGAAAGAAATGCGCCGGAGAAACCGAGCAGTGCGCCACCGTAAAGGAACGGGCGCAGGATGAAACCATCCGTTGCGCCAATCAGTTTCTGAACGTTGATGGTATCGCGGCGCGCGAAGATGCTCAGACGCACGCTGTTACCGATGACGAGGAACACCGCCGCCACCATCAGCACGCCGATCATCGCCGACACGCGTCCCACCAGCCCGGTCAGCGCCGCAAGACGGGCGAACCAGCTGTCGTCCATGCGCACTTCATCGATCCCGTTGATGCGGGTGATGCGGTCGCGCAGGGTATTCAGCGAATCGGTTCCCTGGAAATCAAGCTTCGGGATCACCACCGCCACGGCGGGCAGCGGGTTCTCTTCGAGCATATCCAGCGCGCCGCCAAAGCCTGACCAGTTACGGAATTCGCCCAGCGCTTCTTCACGGGAGAGATAATTGACCTTTTCCACGCCCTGCTCGGCCTGGATTTGCCCGACCACCTGCGCCGCCGCGTTATCGTCGAGCGCTTTATCCAGATAAACGGTGATCTGCGGTGACGGATAATACTGCGACGCCGCCTGGTTGACGTTCTTATAGACCATGTAGCAGACGCTTGGCAGCGTCAGGGAGATGGCGATCACCATCACCGTCAGGAACGTCGCCAGCGGCTTGCTTTTCAGGTCCTGCAGCGCGCCGTGGAAGGCGTAGCGCACCTGCTCGTTAAACACGTTGGTCTTGCGGGAAGCCGGCTTCGGCGCCGCTTTCTGGCGCTTAGGCGCATTACGATTGCCGTCACCGCCGCCCTGCGGCTTACGGAAACGGTCAAACCGGTTCCCGAACTGCCGAATCTGGTTCATTGCATCACGCTTGTTCACCGTGGCCTCCGTGCAAATGCCCGTCGCTCAGGGTCAGCATGCGGTACGAACGTCGGGAAATCAGCCCCATATCGTGCGTCGCCATCAGTACCGTTACCCCTACGCGGTTGAATTCCTCAAACAGACGCAAAATCCCTTCGGACAGGGCATCGTCCAGGTTACCGGTCGGTTCATCCGCCAGCAGTACGGCAGGCTTGTTCACCACCGCGCGGGCGATGCCCACGCGCTGCTGTTCACCGCCGGAGAGCTGGATCGGGAAGTTTTTCGCTTTGTCCAGCAGCCCGACCTTGTCCAGCGCCGCAGAGACGCGACGGCGGATATCGTCATAGCTGGCGCCGGCAATAATCAGCGGGATCGCCACGTTATCGAAAACGGTGCGATCCATCAGCAGGTGGTGGTCCTGGAAAATCATGCCGATCTGACGACGCAGAAACGGCACTTCACGGTTTTTCAGACGGCTAATTTCGTGGCCGCTGAACCAGATTTTCCCGGCGCTTGGCCGTTCGATCCCACAGATAAGCTTGAGCAGGGTACTTTTCCCCGCGCCGGAATGGCCGGTCAGGAATGCCATCTCGCCTGGCTGCAGGTGGAACGTCACCCCCTGCAGCGCTTGTCTCCCACCGAGATAGGCCTTGCTGACGTGTTCAAAGCGAATCATTGTTAGTCCTCTCGGGCAAATAATGCCTCAATAAAGTCGTCCGCCTTAAACGGACGCAAATCCTCAATACGCTCGCCCACACCGATGTAGCGGATAGGAATGCCGAACTGGTCGGCCACGGAGAAGATCACTCCGCCTTTCGCGGTGCCGTCCAGCTTGGTCAGCGTGATCCCCGTCAGCCCTACCGCTTCATGGAACAGCTTCGCCTGGCTAATGGCGTTCTGCCCGGTGCTGGCGTCGATAGTCAGCATAATTTCATGCGGTGCATCTTCATCCAGCTTCTTCATGACGCGAACGATTTTCTTCAACTCTTCCATCAGGTGCGATTTGTTCTGCAAACGCCCTGCGGTATCGGCAATCAGCACGTCCACGTTGCGCGACTTCGCCGCCTGGATGGCGTCGAAAATCACGGATGCGGAATCCGCGCCGGTGTGCTGGGCAATCACCGGAATGTTGTTGCGCTGGCCCCAAACCTGCAGCTGCTCAACCGCTGCCGCACGGAAGGTATCGCCCGCCGCCAGCATCACCGATTTGCCCTGCTGCTCAAACTGGCGCGCCAGCTTGCCGATGGTGGTGGTTTTACCCACGCCGTTGACGCCAACCATCAGAATAACAAATGGCGTTTTGCCTTCAATATTAAGCGGTTCGTCAACTTTTGCGAGAATTTCGCCCATCTCGTCTTTCAGCAGGCCGTACAGCGCCTCGGCGTCGCGCAGCTGCTTGCGGCTCGCCCCTTCGGTCAGGTTGGCGATGATCTTACGGGTGGTCTCCACGCCGACGTCCGCAATCAGCAGCTGTTCTTCCAGTTCTTCAAAGAGATCGTCGTCGATCTTCTTGCCGCGGAACAGACTGATAAATCCGGAACCTAAGTTTTCTTTGGTTTTGAGCAGGCTGCGCTTCAGGCGCGCGAAGAAACCTTCTTTGGTCGGTTTTTCCTGCTCCTGCACGATCTCTTCTTCGGCCTGCTCTTCTACCGGCACGACGATTACCGCTTCTTCAGCCGCTTCCGCCGCCAGCGCCTGGGCTTCCAGCTCTTCGTCGGTCAGCTCTGGCTCAAGTGCCGCTTCTTCTTCCACCGCCTCAACGATTTCAACGGTTTCCGCTTCGGCCTGCCACTCTTCGGCAGACACCTCTTCGGCGTTGACCTCTTCCGGCAGCGGCAGCTCTTCGTGTTCGATTACAGCCTGCGGCGCCTCGGTAACGGCTTCGATGACGACAGGTTCTGGCTTCTCGCTCTCCTGAACCTGCTCAGTGACCTCAACCACCTCTTCAGCAAAGGATTCGATCTCTTCTTTGCTGTGGGCAGGCTCTTCCGCTTCGACAACCGCAGCGGTTTCTACTGGCGTTTCAGGCTGTGACTGCTCTTCTGCAACCTGTTGTTCTTCGGTTTTCTGTTCTGTTTCTTGCTCTTTTTCACCGAAACCCAACCAGGAAAAGAAGCCACGTTTTTTTTGTTTTGCCATCTGCGACTACACTCCTCGCGGCGCTATATACAGGGAAGCTAAAAAAATGATGAAATAGTCTAACACTTTACTTAATTGACATCACCGCCCGCAATCGCAGGGCTATGGTTAACAGAGCTTTCCAGAGATGAAGAAACCCACCCGCGCCCCGGCCGGTCAAATTCGCATTATCGGCGGCCAGTGGCGAGGCCGGAAATTACCGGTGCCGGACAGCCCCGGTTTACGCCCCACCACCGACCGCGTTCGCGAGACGCTGTTTAACTGGCTTGCCCCGTCAATGGTAGACGCCCACTGCCTGGACTGCTTCGCCGGAAGCGGTGCCTTAGGGCTGGAGGCGCTGTCGCGCTATGCTGCCAGCGCCACGCTGCTGGAGATGGAGCGCGGCGTCGCACAGACGCTGCAGCAAAATCTGGCGACGCTGAAGGCGACGAATGCGAAAGTGGTAAATACCAATACGCTGAGCTTCCTCGCGCAGCAGGGCACGCCGCATAACGTGGTCTTTGTCGACCCGCCGTTCCGCAAGGGGCTGCTGGAAGAGACGTTATCCCTGCTGGAGCACAATGGCTGGCTGGCGGATGACGCGCTAATTTATGTAGAAAGCGAAGTGGAAAACGGCCTGCCACCCGTTCCCGTTCACTGGGATCTGCACCGCGAAAAGGTTGCAGGCCAGGTGGCTTATCGTCTTTATCACCGTCAGGCACAAGGAGGATCCGATGCCGGTACTGATTAACCTGGGACGCTTGCTGATGCTGGGCGTCTGGGCATTTTTGATTTTGAATCTGGTGCACCCGTTCCCGCGCCCGTTGAATATTTTCGTTAACGTGGCGCTGATTTTCACCTCGTTCATGCACGCTCTGCAGATGGTGATGCTGAAAAACGGCCTGCCGAAAGATGGCCCGCCGATGACCGGCTGGCAGCAGCTGCGGGTGTTTATTTTCGGCGTGTTTGAACTGCTGGTGTGGATGAAGAAGTTTAAGGCGCAGGTGAAGAAGTAAGGTGCGGCCTGATGCCCTCACCCTAACCCTCTCCCACGGGGAGAGGGAACCGTTCGTGCATTATTCCGTCCTGAACCCTTCAAACCGCGACCCTTTATAACTCAGGGTTCCTTTCTCCCCTACCGTCAGCTGGTGGTACTGCTGCGCCTCCAGGCGGAAGGTCATCTCCAGGCCGCCCGTTTCTGGCTTAAAGCTCGCTTCATAGCGCATACCGGATCCCGCAGGCGTCACCTGCTGCTGGCGCGAGCGGCGATCGTTAAGCGGCTTCTCGCGCTTGTTCGTTACGACCACGCGCTTTTGCACCAGCGGCGCGGCGTCGTTGTCCGCCTTTTCGCGGCGCTGCTGCACGAAGCGAAACGAGGCGGCAATGACGATAATCGCCACCACGATAATGAAAAACAGCGGCATCTTGCTCATTGAAACATCCCATCAGATTATGCGGAATTCAGGATACCTCGCCTGCCCCGGCATTGCCAAACGCCCGCCCGCGTCACTACACTGGATCAGAAACTGATTATTCAGCCTCAACAGTTACAGGGAGTTAATATGCTTTGGTCATTTATCGCTGTCTGTTTTTCCGCATGGCTTTATGTCGATGCGTCCTATCGCGGTCCAGCCTGGCAGCGCTGGTTGTTTAAACCCGTCACGCTGCTGTTGCTTCTGCTGCTCGCCTGGCAGGCCCCGATGTTTAACGCCATCAGCTATCTGGTGCTCGCCGGGCTGTGTGCCTCCCTGATTGGTGATGCCTTAACCCTGCTGCCGCGTCAGCGCCTGCTGTATGCCGTGGGGGCATTCTTCCTTTCCCATCTGCTGTATACCATCTACTTTGCCAGCCAGATGACGCTCTCCTTCTTCTGGCCGCTGCCGCTGGTGCTGCTGGTGATTGGCGCGCTGCTGATTGCGGTGATCTGGTCGCGTCTGGAAGAGATGCGTCTGCCGGTAGGCACGTTTATCGCCATGACGCTGGTGATGGTGTGGCTGGCCGGGGAGCTGTGGTTCTTCCGTCCAACATCTCAGGCGATGTCCGCGTTCTTCGGGGCGGCGCTGCTATTAATCGGCAATATTGTTTGGCTGGGCAGCCACTATCGCCGCCGCTTCCGCGCCGATAACGCGATTGCGTCCGCCTGCTACTTTGCCGGGCACTTCCTGATCGTGCGTTCATTGTATATCTAAATAACGCTTGACTCTGGAGTCGACTCCAGAGTGTATGCTGCGGTTAATGAGAAAATTATCATTACCGGAGACTGCCATGTCGACTCCAGAAACACCGAAAAAAGTCCCACAATTCTCGGCACTTAAGCTCAGCCCGGTTCCGCCGAAAGACGACTGCTGCTGCGAGGGCGCGTGCGAAACGCAGATCGAAGCGCTGCCTGAAAACGGCAATCACTACAGCTGGGTCGTCAACGGCATGGACTGCGCGGCCTGCGCCCGCAAAGTGGAAAACGCGGTGAAGCAGGTGCCGGGCGTAAACCACGTTCAGGTGCTGTTCGCTACCGAAAAGCTGCTGGTCAGCGCCGATAACGACGTCAGCAAACAGGTTGAAGCCGCCGTCAGCAAGGCGGGCTATGCCCTGCGCAGCGAAGCAGTCCCTGCTGAAAAAACGTCTCCGCTAAAAGAAAACCTGCCCCTTATCACGCTCATCATCATGATGGCCCTGAGCTGGGGGCTGGAGCAGATTAACCACCCGTTCGGCAATCTGGCGTTTATAGCCACCACGCTGGTCGGGCTGTTCCCGATTGCCCGCCAGGCGCTGCGCCTGATAAGAAGCGGCAGCTGGTTCGCCATTGAAACGCTGATGAGCGTGGCGGCCATTGGCGCGCTGTTTATTGGCGCGACGGCGGAAGCGGCGATGGTGCTGCTGCTGTTCCTGATTGGCGAACGGCTTGAGGGCTGGGCGGCGAGCCGGGCACGCAAAGGGGTGAGCGCGCTGATGGCGCTGAAGCCTGAAACCGCCACGCGGGTTAATGAAGGCAAACGTGAAACGGTCGCCATCAACACGCTGCGACCGGGCGACGTGATTGAAGTTGCCGCGGGCGGGCGTCTGCCTGCCGATGGGGCTCTCGTTACCGCCACCGCGAGTTTTGACGAAAGCGCCCTGACCGGGGAATCCATTCCGGTGGAGCGTGCGGCAGGCGAAAAAGTCCCTGCCGGTGCCACCAGCGTTGACCGCCTGGTGCAGCTCAAAGTCCTGTCCGAGCCGGGCGACAGCGCCATCGACCGCATCCTGAAGCTGATCGAAGAAGCCGAAGAGCGCCGCGCGCCGGTCGAACGCTTTATCGATCGCTTCAGCCGGATTTACACCCCCGCCATCATGCTGGTTGCCCTGCTGGTTACCGTGATTCCACCGCTGTTTTTCGGCGCGCCGTGGGAGGGCTGGATTTATAAAGGGCTGACCCTGCTGCTGATCGGCTGCCCGTGCGCGCTGGTGATCTCCACGCCCGCGGCGATTACCTCGGGGCTGGCGGCGGCGGCACGTCGCGGGGCGCTGATTAAGGGCGGCGCGGCGCTGGAACAGCTGAGCCAGGTTCAGCACATCGCCTTCGATAAAACCGGCACGCTGACGGTTGGCAAGCCGCAGGTCACCGGCGTCTATCCGCATGACATCAGTGAAGACGAACTGCTGATAATGGCCGCCGCCGTTGAGCAGGGTTCAACTCACCCGCTGGCGCAGGCGATAGTGCGTGAAGCGCAGGGGCGCGGGCTGGCTATCCCTTCGGCGACCGCCCAGCGGGCGCTGGTCGGGTCTGGGATTGAGGCCGTCGTCGACGGCAAAAAGGTGCTGATTGTCGCGGCGGGCACGTCCTCCCATCCACAGGTTGAGGCGTTAGAGCAGGCCGGGCAGACGGTCGTTGCCGTGATGCAGGACGGCGTGGCGAAGGGCATGCTGGCACTGCGCGACACCCTGCGCGATGACGCCAAAGACGCGGTAGCGGCGCTGCATCAGCTGGGCGTACAGGGCGTGATCCTCACCGGCGATAACCCGCGCGCGGCGGCCGCGATTGCCGGCGAGCTTGGGCTGGAGTTTAAGGCTGGATTGTTGCCAGCGGATAAGGTCAGCGCGGTAACCGAACTGAACAGCCGCGCGCCGCTGGCGATGGTCGGTGACGGGATTAACGATGCCCCGGCGATGAAGGCCGCAACCATCGGCATTGCGATGGGCAGCGGCACCGACGTAGCGCTGGAGACGGCGGATGCGGCGCTGACGCACAACCGCCTGACCGGGCTGGCGCAGATGATAGATCTTGCGCGGGCGACGCGCGCCAATATTCGCCAGAACATCGGCATTGCGCTGGGTCTGAAGGGGATATTTCTCGTCACCACGCTGCTCGGTTTGACCGGGCTGTGGCTGGCGGTGCTGGCGGATACCGGGGCGACGGTGCTGGTCACGGCGAACGCGCTGCGATTATTGCGCCGTCGGTAAAAACGCCGGGCAGGTTGGGTCGGGGTGCGGCCTGATGCCCTCACCCCAACCCTCTCCCACGGGGAGGGGGAGAAGGGCGGTGTCACTGCATCCCTAACACCCCCGGCAGCCATAATGAGATCGCCGGAATATACGTAATCATTCCCAGGATCAGAAGCAACATGCCGTAAAACGGCAGCATCGCCCGCACGACGTGCTCGATCTTCTGCTTGCTCACCGCGCTCGCCACGAACAGCACCGACCCGACCGGCGGGGTGATCAGCCCGATCCCCAGGTTAACCATCATGATCATCCCGAAATGCACCGGGTCGATCCCCAGCGAGTTGGTCACCGGCAGCAGAACCGGGGTCAGGATCAGGATGATCGGCGCCATGTCCATCAGCGTGCCGATCAGCAGCAGCATGATGTTGAGGTACATCAGGATCACGTACTTGTTATCGGAGAGCGACGTGAAGAACTCGGTGATGCGCATCGGCAGCTGCATGTAGGTCATCACCGCGCCAAACGCCGCGGCAAAGCCAATCAAAATCATCACGATGGTGACCGTTTTGACCGTGCGGCACATCAGCTTCGGCAGTTCATTCCACTTGTAGTCGCGGTAGATAAACATGGTGACGAAGAACGCCCACAGGCAGGCCACGGCGGCGGATTCGGTGGCGGTAAATATCCCGGACAGGATCCCGCCGAGGATAATCACCACCGTCATCAGTCCCCACAGCGCGTCGAGCATGATTTTCAGCGCCTGCCTTAACGGAATTCGCTCCCCTTTTGGATAGCCGCGCTTGCGGGCGAAGCACAGGCAGAGCGCCATCAACCCCATACCCAACAGCAGGCCCGGCAGCACGCCCGCGATAAACAGCGTGGCGATGGAGACCGTGCCCCCCGCCGCCAGGGAGTAAATCACCGAGTTATGGCTGGGCGGGATCAGAATCGCCTGCACCGACCCGCTGGCCGTGACCGCCGCCGCGTATTCGCGCGGATAGCCCTTCTTCTCCATCTCCGGGATCATCACGCTGCCGATGGACGCCGTATCCGCCACCGACGAGCCGGAAATCGCGCCGAAGAAGGTTGAGGCGACGATGTTCACCAGCGACAGCCCGCCGCGAATGAAGCCGACAAACACGTAGGCGAAATTCACCAGCCGCCGGGCAATGCCCCCTTCCGCCATGATCGCCCCGGCGAGAATGAAGAACGGGATCGCCAGCAGGGTAAATTTGTTCACCCCGCTGGTTATCTGGATCATCAGCGCTTCCAGCGGCAGGTCAATCCACAATGCCCCCGCCACGGCGCTCAGGCCGACGGCAAAGGCCACCGGCATCCCCAGCGCCAGCAAAATGGCGAGGGTGAATAACAAAACAAAAGCATCCATCGTTCACCCCTTAACTGTGATTGCCGATCAGCACGACCGGACGGTTTTCCTGCGAGCCAAACAGCAGGCGTTCAAGCACAAACAGGATCAAAATCGCCGACCCGATCGGCAGCGGCAGGTAGCTTTCGCCGGAGGTCAGGATCGGGAACTCCGCCACCGGCTGCTCCCACAGCTCGACGCACAGCCAGTAGCTGTACCAGCACATCAGGCCGGAGATCAGCAGCATCAGCAGATCCACCACCCGCGCGCACAGCCGTTGCAGCGACGCGGGCAGACGGTCGGTGAGCATATTGACCGCAATGTGCGACCCGGCGCGGTAGCTCACCGCCGCGCCGATGAAGGTGAACGTCACCATGCAGATAATAGCGATCGGCTCCGGCCAGGATTCGCCGCGATTGAGCACGTAGCGTGAGAAGATGCCGATGGGGATGACAATCGTCATCACCAGCAGCGAAATGCCCGCCACCGCCATGGCGAGCAGGTACAGACGGTCCATCCACTTCAGGTAGAGTTCGGACATACGTGCTCCGGCTTACTGGACGTCAGCGATGGCTTTCATCAGATCCTGATGCTTGTCGCCATACTGGGCGCGCACCGGCTCTGTGGCCTTGATGAATACCGTCTTATCAATATCGTGGAACTGCACGCCGCCCGCCTTCATTTTCGCCAGCGCCTGGTCGTTATACGCATTCCACAGCTTGCGCTGTTCGAACTGCGCTTCACGGGCCAGGGTCAGGATTTTTTGCTGTTCATCAGCGCTCAGTTTGTCCCATTTCACTTTTGAATAGAGCAGCATTTCCGGGGTGATAAAGTGACCGCTGAGGGTGTAGTTTTTAGCAACCGGCATGTAGTTGTGGGCGATAAAGGTGGGCGGGTTGTTCTCCGCGCCGTCAATCACGCCGGTCTGCATGCCGCTGTAAACCTCGCTAACGCCCATCGCCACCGAGTTCGCCCCCATGTCCTTCAGCGTGGCGAGCGCCACCGGGCTGCCCTGCACGCGGATTTTCTTCCCTTTCAGATCTTCCGGCTTCACGATCGGCTCTTTGGTGATGAGGTTACGGGTGCCGGAATCCATCCAGCCGAGGAAGACCAGGCGGGATTTCGGGTTCGCGGTCAGCTTGTCGCCGATCTGCTTGCCGATATCCCCGTCGATCACCTTGTGCATGTGGTCCTCATCGCGGAAAACGTACGGCAGCGTGAAGACTTCGATATCCGGCAGGATGGCGGCAACCGGCGCCATGGAGACGCGGATCATGTCAATCGCCCCCATCTGCGCCTGTTCAATCATCTGTTTTTCATCCCCCAGCACGCCGCCCGGGAAGACCTTAATCTCCAGCTTGCCGTCGGTTTGCTGTTTGAGTTTTTCACCCATGTGCTGAACCGCGACCACGTTCGGGTAGCCTTCAGGATGCACATCGGCAGCTTTGATAGTTTGGGCAGAAACGGTGCAGGCAAAAGCAGACAGGCACAGCGCGGCCAGTAACGGCTTGAGGGTCGTTTTCATTGAGTCAGCTCCAGGGTAGTGATGTCAGCGTTAAAACAGTGTTTTATTTTTTTACGCTTAGAAAATAGACTAGCCCGGGAGAAGCGTAGGTGAAGCGCCTCACAAAAGCGCGAATTTATGAAACGATGGTTTAAATTTGTGAGGGCGGTAGTGCCGGGTAACGATGCGGTCATACCCGGCGGGGCATGACCGCGCGTTAATCAGGAAAAATAGCTCATGACCAGCCCTAAAAACAGCACCAGACCGACATAGTTATTGTTCATAAACGCTTTAAAGCAGGCTTCGCGTTCGCGTTTTGCAATCAGCTTCTGCTGGTAGGCAAACAGCAGCCCGGCCACCAGTATCGACCAGTAAAATTCCCAGTTAAGCCCGTTCAGGCGCGCAATCGCGACCATCAGCGCCAGTACCGCAACCTGCAGAATGCCAATGATAAGTTTGTCCTGGCGTCCAAAGAGAATGGCGGTCGATTTAATGCCAATTTTCAGGTCGTCGTCGCGGTCAACCATCGCATACTGCGTGTCATACGCCACGGCCCAGAGGATGTTCGCCAGGAACATCAGCCAGCAGCTAAGCGGTAAGGACTCACTAACTGCTGCAAACGCCATCGGAATCGACCAGCCAAAAGCCGCCCCCAGCACCACCTGAGGCAGATGGGTATAGCGCTTCATAAAGGGGTAAACCCAGGCCAGAGCGAGCGCCGCGACGGACAGCAGAATCGTCATGGTGTTCAGGGTTAACACCAGCAGGAAAGAGAGCAGCACCAGAACGATGAACAGCACGCGGGCTTCTTTTCCGGTCACCTGGCCGCTGGGTAGCGGACGGTTGGCAGTACGCTTTACGTGGCCGTCAAATTTACGATCGGCATAGTCATTCACCACGCAGCCCGCCGCGCGCATCAGCCAGACGCCGGCAACAAACACGCCCAGGATCCACAGCGGCGGCACGCCAGGCGTAGCCACCCACAGCGCCCATAAGGTCGGCCACAGCAGCAGCAACGCGCCAATGGGTTTATCGGTACGCATTAAGCGGTGATACGCCAGCAGCTTATTCTGCGTCAGGCTCCACTCCATTTTTTCTTCCTCTTAGTACAACGGTGATGCCGGTAAAAATAGCTCCGTCAGGATTAACGGCTTACCGCTCAGGCGAAGGCGGGAACGGCGCCCCCAAAGTTCGGCATCACGCCCAATCTCAATGAAATCCCTGGTCAACTCAGACGAGGTGAAAAGATAGCGTCCCAGCGGCGTTTTCCCCAGCCGCTGCAGCGCCAGCTCGGGCCCGGACAGGGTGGACTCGGGTACCACCGTGCGCCCGGCAAGCCAGGGTTCGCCATCGGCACAGAGCAAAATTTCGCGCAGCCAGTAGCGTTCCTCTTGCGGCAACAGCGGCAGCTCGCTGGCGATCTCATCGCCGGAGACAAACCCTTCCTGTATCAGGGTCACCGTGACCGTTTTACCCTGTTGTTCAAAACGTTTCGTCATGGAATCTTCCAGCAGCAACCAGTCCAGCTGCTGCGGATCAAGCGCAGGTATTTGGTCGAAATAGCGCAGCGCACGCAGTTGCGTTAGCGCGGGGTGTGACATGCCAGACTCTCCGATACATAACGTAATGGCATTGTATCGCAGAAACGGGCAATGAGGGGGGGCCAAACGTTATTTAACGATCACTATCGCAACATGGGCGCAACAGCCTGGCGAATACGAAAAAAAGTGCGCCCACTCAGGCGCACTAAACTACTAACAAATCAGCACTGTGGGGAACGGTTACCCCTTGCCTTTTACACTGCTGATAAAGGTGGAACGGGCAGTGGTTGAACCTAAACGTTCAGCTTCATCAAGCAGTTTCAGCGCTTTATCGACATCGCCGCGCTTCACCGCCTGCTTAATGGCGTTGTTGAAGTATTCTTCGGTGTCGTTCAGCACGGGCTCGGCTTTCTTCGCCGGGGCTGGCGCTGCGGCGGCGACCGGTGCGGCTGCCGTGGCAGCAGGCGCGGCGTAAGCAGGTGCAGCCGTATTGCCCACGGTAACAGGGCCGTTACCGGAGGAGCCAAACAGCGGGCCGACCAGCACGCTGGAACCGCTGTTCGTCTTCACCTTCAGCTTTAACGTTCCGTCGGTGACGTGACGGGCGATCGGGTCCGGAATATCCGGAACCGCGTTGCCGGTGCCTTTTGCGTAGGCCTTAGCCGGATCGAGCAACGTGGTGGTCTTCTGGAGATCCTGCTCGGTGGTAAAGACCAGCACGTAGAGTTTTTGCTGGCCCAGCGCAGGCGTCAGGCGCATGACGCCTTCCAGACGATCGGCGCTCATCACGCCGGGTTCCTGATAGGTAAAGTATTCACTTGGGAAAAAGGCTGACGGCGTCATGTTCTGATCGAGAATCAGCACGTTAGGCGCAAATACGCTCGTCTGCTTGTTGACTTCACTGGTCAGGGTAATGGCCAATTCACCGATATTGGCGGGTACGCTATACGCAGCGACCGGGCCGGTAATACCCGGTACATTAAGCGACTGGCCGCCCGTTGAGAGCTGGGTGGTCTGGGTTTTAGACTGATCGACAGGCGTCCAGACAAGCTGTTGCAGTGCCGCTGTTGGAATAGCTGGCGCAGATGTTGTGTTTTGCGGAACGAAGTTGACGTTAGCGAGCGTTACGACAGGCGCGCTTGCCAGCAGCCCTGCGGACAAACAAAGGGCAAGGAGAGTTTTGTTCATTTTCATTGTTATCACCTCAAAATGCACAGGTTCAGCGGTAGCCAGGCAATAGCGCGCCGTCCCAAGGATTGAGGGGCATGCGCCCCTCAGTTTGGTCATTACGTCAGGTTAAGACGGGATTACCACCAGATTTCCATCTGGGCGCCGAAGGACCACTCGTCGTTGTCGCCGCGGCTGAAGCTTTTCGCAGTGGTATCGCTATAGGCCATGCCTGGGGTGTAACCCGCAACGGAGTTTTTACCGGTTGGCGCATAGCCCCACTTCTCATCCCACTTCGCATAGGTTGCGAATACGCGGATTGCCGGACGTGACCAGATGCTGTCGCCTGCCTGCCACTGCTGGGCCAGGGTAATTTTATACTGGTCGTTGGTTTCGCCGGTTTCCTGGGATTTGACGTTGTCATAACCCACTTCCAGCAGGGTGCTCATGATTGGCGTCCATTTGTACATAGGACGAACGCCCACGGTCCACCATTTGGTACCGTTGTTGTTATCCCAGTTGATATCCTGGTACATACCGACATACATCAGGTCCCAGCTATCGCCCAGAGAGATAGCACCGTGGTCAAGTACGCGCCACAGGTGACCGTTGTTGTTGATGCCGTAGTTGATATCGTCGGAGGTACCGATGTTCGAACCCTGCGACAGACCTTTGCCCTGAGAGGTCATAGAGTCAGTTGCATATTGCAGAACGAACTTGTTGTAGCCTTTCAGCATGCTCTGCGTGTGTTCAGCGGTGAACATCCAGCCATCTTTGGATGCACCATCGATCAGATGATAATCATCACGTGGGTTTGCACGACCGTAGTCAACGCCAAGCTCCAGCGTACCGCCTGGGTTGATCTCCATCTGCGCTAAACGGACGTCAAAGACATCGTTCGCTGTGCGGGTGGTGTAATCATAGATACTGTTGCTGGCGAAGGATGAAGAACCGCCTGCTTCAGAAGAACGGGTTGCAGCCAGAGAGAGCTTACCGAAACCGACGTCAATGTTTTCCAGACCCGCACCAGGACCTGAAATATCCCAGTAGTAGAAGTCGATCATGTGGACGTCATGACGCTGATAGAAGCGCTTACCGGCCCAGATGGTGGAACCTGGCAGCCATTCGATCAGGTTTTTACCCTGCACGTTAGCTTCACGGAATGCCGGGTCAGTGGCTTCCCAGTCGTTCTGCTGCGCCACGGAGTACGCTACGTTGGTGTCGAAGTAGAAGCTCTTGTCGCCTTCTTTCCACACTTCCTGGCCCAGCTTCAGTTCCGCATAGGTTTCACATTCGTTACCAAGACGGTATTTACTTTGGGCACCGGTTGCCTGGAAGCACTGTTGTTCGCCGCCACTACCCGTCCAGCCGATACCGGAACGAGCATAACCATGGAAATCCACGGCCAGTGCCTGAGCAGACATTACGCCCGCTGCGACGGCAACTGCCAGAGGAAGTTTGCGCAGAGTAATCATCATTCTATCTCCTGAGATCATTGCTTTTCTTTGAACACTTCACCTGTCGGTTTCGTGTCTTCTTTTGGGATTGCTTAAACGCCTGGCTCTTTATGCAGCCGACGACATGCTGTGCCATCCTCACGGAACAGATGGCAACGCTCTGGCGGCAAGCCGATAGCGAATGTGGCACCCTCTTCTACCAACACCACGTCATTCTGGCGGTAGACCAGGTTCTGACGGATGGCGGGGATCTGGATATGAATCTGTGTTTCGTGACCAAGCTGTTCAACGACCTGAACTTCACCTTCCAGCGTCACATCCGCAATGTGGCTTGGCAGTAGATGCTCAGGACGGATACCGAGGGACATATTTGCCCCTACCTGTACGTTGGCGCTGTCCACCGGCAGCCAGACTTGCTGGCGGTTTGGCAGCTCCACCTGTACCTGTTCAATGGCTGTCGCCGTCACTTTGACGGGCAGGAAGTTCATCTTTGGCGAGCCAATGAAGCCCGCAACAAAGCGGTCTGCCGGGTAGTGATAGAGCTCCAGCGGTTTGCCCACCTGCGCTACGCGACCGGCATCCAGCACCACGATCTTGTCGGCCAGGGTCATCGCTTCGACCTGATCGTGGGTGACGTAAATCATCGTGCGGCCAAGGCGCTTGTGCAGACGGGAGATTTCGATACGCATCTGGACGCGCAGGGCGGCATCCAGGTTAGAGAGAGGTTCATCGAGCAGGAACACGCGCGGCTCGGCCACCAGCGTACGGCCAATCGCCACACGCTGACGCTGACCACCGGAAAGCGCTTTCGGTTTACGCTCCAGCAGGTGCGCCAGCTGCAACACTTCCGCCACCTGCGTGACGCGCTGGTTAATGACCTCTTTTTTCGCCCCTGCCAACTTCAGGCCAAAGGACATGTTCTCGGCAACGGAAAGATGGGGATAAAGCGCATAAGACTGGAACACCATGCCTACGCCGCGTTCGGCTGGCGGGATGTCGTTCATTCGGGTATCACCGATCAGCAAATCGCCGCTGGTGATGGTTTCAAGACCGGCAATCATACGCAGCAGAGTAGATTTACCACAGCCTGATGGGCCCACAAACACCACAAACTCGCCTTCAGTGATGTCCAGATTGATGTCTTTCGACACCACTACGTCGCCCCAGGCTTTCGTTACATTACGCAGCTGTACGCTCGCCATGCCCTTCTCCCTTCGTTACAACCTGTCACCGACAGAAACATTCAAGATAAGTTCACTATGGGGTATCCATTACTTTCGTGAATCCTCCACCCCCCGGCTTTTTTATGGGGGAGGAGGCGGGAGGATGAGAGAGCAGGCTCTGCGACCGCAGCCGGGGGGCTGAGGCGAAATTCGTGAAGCGGCCTGCAAAATTCGGTGGGTTTTTATGTGCGCCAGCACTCATAACTTAAATTTATGCAACGGAGATCACACAAACGGGGGGTGGGGCGTAGGGGTTGGGAGGATGGAAAGAGGATGTCAAATAAGGAGACTGAGTCACGTTGAACCACCTTATGTATCCACGAGCACATCACCAAAAAGGATGGCAGATATGAATATCAAGACTGGCGCACGCGTTTTCGCATTGTCCGCCCTTGCAGCAATGATGGTTTCCGCCCCAGCGCTCGCCAAAATTGAAGAAGGCAAGCTGGTTATCTGGATTAACGGCGACAAGGGCTATAACGGCCTGGCCGAAGTGGGCAAAAAATTCGAAAAAGACACCGGTATTAAAGTCACCGTAGAACACCCGGACAAACTGGAAGAGAAATTCCCGCAGGTTGCAGCAACCGGCGACGGTCCGGACATCATCTTCTGGGCGCACGACCGTTTCGGCGGTTACGCGCAGTCTGGTCTGCTGGCTGAAGTCACCCCAGACAAAGCTTTCCAGGACAAGCTGTTCCCGTTCACCTGGGACGCCGTTCGCTATAACGGCAAGCTCATTGCTTACCCAATCGCAGTTGAAGCCCTGTCTCTGATTTACAACAAAGACCTGGTGCCAAACCCGCCGAAAACCTGGGAAGAGATCCCGAAACTGGATAAAGAACTGAAGGCGAAGGGTAAATCCGCCCTGATGTTCAACCTGCAAGAGCCGTACTTCACCTGGCCGCTGATTGCTGCCGACGGCGGTTACGCGTTCAAGTTTGAAAACGGCAAATATGACGTGAAAGACGTGGGCGTGGATAACGCGGGTGCGAAAAAAGGCCTGACCTTCCTGGTTGACCTGATTAAGAACAAACACATGAACGCGGATACCGACTACTCCATCGCGGAAGCGGCGTTCAACAAAGGCGAAACCGCGATGACCATCAACGGTCCGTGGGCCTGGACCAACATCGACAAGAGCAAAATCAACTACGGCGTGACGCTGCTGCCAACCTTCAACGGCAAGCCGTCTAAACCGTTCGTCGGCGTGCTGAGCGCGGGCATCAACGCCGCCAGCCCGAACAAAGAGCTGGCGAAAGAGTTCCTGGAAAACTACCTGCTGACCGATCAGGGTCTGGGTGAAGTGAACAAGGACAAACCGCTGGGCGCCGTGGCGCTGAAATCCTTCCAGGATCAGCTGGCGAAAGATCCACGCATCGCGGCGACCATGGATAACGCCCAGAAAGGCGAAATCATGCCGAACATCCCACAGATGGCTGCGTTCTGGTACGCCACCCGTACTGCGGTCATCAACGCTGCAAGCGGTCGTCAGACTGTCGATGCCGCGCTGAAGGATGCGCAGGGTCGTATTACCAAGTAATGCCGTAGTCCCCTCTCCCTCCGGGAGAGGGTTAGGGTGAGGGTTGTCGCTATCCGCACGCCCTCACCCCGGCCCTCTCCCCCAGGAGAGGGAGAAAAGATCAAACGTTGTAGAGGAAGAACCCCATGGATGTCATTAAAAAGAAGCACTGGTGGCAAAGCGACGCGCTGAAGTGGTCAGCGATTGGCCTGCTGTGTCTGCTGGTGGGTTACCTTGTTGTTTTAATGTACGTACAAGGGGAATATCTGTTTGCCATCATGACGCTGATCTTAAGCTCTGCTGGCCTGTATATTTTCGCCAACCGTAAAGCCTATGCCTGGCGCTATGTCTACCCGGGCGTCGCCGGGATGGGGCTGTTTGTCCTGTTCCCGCTGATCTGCACCATCGCCATTGCGTTCACCAACTACAGCAGCACCAACCAGCTTGCGCAGGAGCGCGCCACTCAGGTGCTTCTGGATCGCTCTTATCAGGCGGGTAAAACCTTTAACTTCGGCCTGTATCCTGCGGGTGACGAGTGGAAGTTAGCGCTTACTGACGGTGAGAGCGGCAAAAACTATATTTCCGACGCGTTCAAATTTGGCGGCGAGCAGAAGCTGGCCTTAAAAGAGGCTGCGGCCCTGCCGGAAGGTGAACGCGCCAACCTGCGTATCATCACCCAGAATCGCCAGGCGCTGACCCAGCTTACCGCCGTACTGCCCGATGACAGCAAAGTGACCATGAGCTCGCTGCGCCAGTTCTCCGGCACGCAGCCGCTTTATACTCTGGCGGACGACGGCACGCTGACCAACAACCAGAGCGGCGTGAAGTACCGTCCGAATAACGACATTGGTTTCTATCAGTCCATTACCGCCGACGGAAAATGGGGTGATGACAAGCTCAGCCCGGGCTATACCGTCACCATCGGTTGGGACAACTTTACCCGCGTGTTTACCGACGAAGGCATTCAGAAACCGTTCTTTGCCATCTTCGTCTGGACGGTGGTCTTCTCGGTGCTGACGGTGATCCTGACCGTGGCCGTGGGCATGGTGCTGGCCTGTCTGGTGCAGTGGGAGTCCTTTAAAGGCAAAGCGATTTACCGCGTGCTGCTGATTCTGCCTTACGCCGTACCGTCGTTTATCTCGATTCTGATTTTCAAAGGGCTGTTTAACCAGAGCTTCGGTGAAATCAACATGATGCTGAGCGCGCTGTTCGGTATCAAACCGGCCTGGTTCAGCGACCCGACCACCGCCCGTTCGATGATTATCATCGTCAACACCTGGCTGGGTTATCCGTACATGATGATCCTGTGCATGGGCCTGCTGAAGGCTATCCCGGACGATCTGTACGAAGCCTCGGCGATGGACGGCGCGGGTCCGTTCCAGAACTTCTTTAAAATTACGCTGCCGCTGCTCATTAAGCCGCTGACGCCGCTGATGATTGCCAGCTTCGCCTTTAACTTTAACAACTTCGTGCTGATTCAGCTGTTGACCAACGGTGGCCCGGACCGTCTCGGCACCACCACGCCGGCAGGCTATACCGACCTGCTCGTGAGCTACACCTACCGTATCGCCTTCGAGGGCGGCGGCGATTGCCACCCTGATCTTCCTGCTGGTTGGCGCCCTGGCGATCGTGAACCTTAAAGCTACACGAATGAAATTTGACTAAGGAGGGCACTGAACATGGCAATGGTACAACCCAAATCTCAGAAACTGCGCCTCCTGGCGACGCACTTAGGCCTGCTGATTTTCATCGCGGCGATCATGTTCCCGCTGCTGATGGTTATCGCCATCTCCCTGCGTTCGGGTAACTTTGCGACGGGGAGCCTGATCCCGGATGAAATCTCCTGGGAGCACTGGAAGCTCGCGCTGGGCTTCAGCGTGGAGCACGCGGATGGCCGCGTCACCCCGCCGCCGTTCCCGGTGCTGCTGTGGCTGTGGAACTCGGTGAAAGTGGCGACCATCACGGCGATCGGCATCGTGACGCTCTCCACCACCTGTGCCTACGCCTTCGCCCGTATGCGCTTCCCGGGCAAAGCAACGCTGCTGAAAGGCATGCTGATTTTCCAGATGTTCCCGGCCGTGCTGTCTCTGGTCGCGTTGTATGCCCTGTTTGACCGTCTCGGCCAGTACGTGCCGTTTATCGGCCTGAACACCCACGGCGGCGTGATCTTCGCCTATCTCGGCGGTATTGCCCTGCACGTGTGGACCATCAAAGGCTATTTCGAAACCATCGACGGCTCGCTGGAAGAGGCGGCGTCGCTGGACGGCGCTACCCCGTGGCAGGCGTTCCGTCTGGTGCTGCTGCCGCTGTCCGTGCCGATTCTGGCGGTAGTGTTTATCCTGTCGTTTATCGCGGCGATCACCGAAGTACCGGTTGCCTCACTGTTACTGCGCGATGTGAACAGCTACACCCTGGCCGTGGGTATGCAGCAATACCTCAACCCGCAAAACTACCTGTGGGGCGACTTTGCCGCGGCGGCCGTACTCTCCGCCATCCCGATTACCGTGGTGTTCCTGCTGGCCCAGCGCTGGCTGGTTAACGGCCTGACGGCGGGCGGCGTGAAAGGTTAAGTTTCATCTGTTATGCCACTGCAACCCTCAACTTTAGACGTATTGTATTGACCCAACTTGTGACTGTTATTAGGCGCTCTTCGGAGCGCCATTTTTTTATTCCCGTTTCAGCCGCTTTGAGTTGCACAGCCAGAGGGTGATCACCAGCAGCAGGATCGCCGCCGAGTAGATCAGCACGTCGAGCGGGGATTTATGATCGACGATGATCAGCCGCACAATGGCGGTGATGCCAATGTAGACGAAATAGCGCAGCGGGAAGTGAAAGCCGGACTGAAAGTACTTCACAATCAGGGCGATAAATTCAAAGTAGAGAAAGTAGACCACCAGGCCTTCCACCAGCGCATATTTGCTGGTTTGCTCAGGGGCGAACAGCACATCCGCCAGATGCACCGTCTCTTTACCGAGAAAGACGACCAGGATCAGGCCAAGGCTCAGCAGACCGAGGTTCAGCACGGTCTGGAGGATAGTTGAGATAAACTCAACGCGCGGGCGAGTCAGGGATGTCATACAGCACCTCATTCTCCAGGGCGAGATTCCTGTATAACGCAAAAATGTGACGGGGATCTATATTTTTTGTTTATGTTTGGCGCAACGGAGAGGATTACCCCTCACCCTAACCCTCTCCCCAGAGGGGAGAGGGAACTGCTCGGTGCGGTTTTCACCCTCTCCCCTCTGGGGAGAGGGACGGGGTGAGGGGGCAAACATTAACGGAAGTTAATGTTCTTATCGCTCGTCATGTCATACAGCTGGAACTTACGCCCAAGCTGCTGGCCGCCGTCACGCGTCAGCGGCGTCCAGCCCACGGCCGCGCGGCTGCGGGTTGGGCCTGACGAGAACAGATCCAGCGGAATCGACACGTAAACCCCTTTGGTGAAGTCCCCTTCCCCGTACTCGTCCGGCGAGACGTTGGTGATGGTGGCGTAGCCGCCCACCACGACGCCGCTGTCGAAGTGTTTGGAGATATCCAGCGTGCCGCCCTTATCGCCCGCCAGATACTGGCCGACGCTGGCTTTCACCAGCACGTCCTGCGCGAACGACGGCGTCCAGTAGGCGGTCAGGTGGCCGGTTTTGACGCTGTAGTCGGTGAACTTCATCATGTCCTGCGCGCTGCGCCAGTCACGCTGCTTAACGTAGTTGGCATCAATCCCGAACGCCCAGTTGCTGTCGACGGGACGATACAGCACCTCCGCCCCCGCGCCGCCGAACATAGTTTCCAGATAGCCCCCGTAAACCTGGCCGTAGAAGCCGTTGCCGAAGTACTGGAAGTAGTTGGCCTGCAGGTTATTCACGTAGACATCGTTCTGCACGTATTCACGCACGCGGGTACGCACGCGCGGCAGCTTCGAGTCGTTTGGCGGGTTGGTGTAGTTAAACTTGTCGTAGTTGTTCGCGATGTTGCCGAACAGGCTACCGGTGGTCAACAGGTGGTCGGTGACCCACAGATCCGCCGTCGCCATCGCACCCAGCTGATACATGTAGAAGTTTTCCGGCCCGCCGACGGACTGGTTCAGCACCGGATCGATATGGAAATCAAAGCGCGATTTATCGATATACCAGCCCTGCTCGGTGGTTTCCGGCACGATCGGCTCTACGCGTTTTTGCACCAGCTCGGTTTCATGCCCGAGCGGTTCACCTTCAAGATGGCGCTTAAGGCTGGCGACATCGGTTTCGGTTGTGACCTGGGGCAGATTCAGGCGGTTCTCCGTCACGCGGATCGTGCGGATCCCGTCCGGGAGATCGTTCATCACGATCCGGTTGGCGCGTTCGATCCCTTCCCGCGAGTCGCGGTATTTCACCTGCTCGCCGGTGACGTACAGCGTATCGCCTTTCACCTGAATTTTCGGATCGGCCAGGCCGGCATTGTATTTCAACAGCGTCAGCTGGTTTGCCACCACGGAGTGCTGCAGAATCGCATCCTGCGGCTCCGGCCGGTAGGCAGGCCGCGCGTTGTCGTTGTAGTGCGGCCGCATGTCGTTAAAGTTAGTGCGCAGCGTGAAGCCAAACATCACCGTGTTGCCGCGCTCGTAGCTGAGGTTAACGTCGGCCCAGTCGGTGACGCGATAAATGGCGCCGACGTTAAACTTGCTCTTCTGCTCAATCTTCCCGGCGAAATCCTGGGAGTAGTCGTTCCCTTCGTACTCCAGCTTCAGGCGCAGCGGCTGCCACGGCGTCTGGTATTCCACGCCGCCGAACAGCGAGGCCGGGCCGTGGAACATCTGGTCGCCGTTGATGGACCCCGCTTTCTTATAGCTGTTATCGCGGTAGCAGTATTTGTCGCTGTAGGTACAGAACGGGTTTTTGACGTTGCCGCTGGTGCCGAGATAGCCCCAGCCAAGACCGAGAGAAAAATCAAACGGTCCCCAGGCCTTGCTGGCCACGATGTATTCCGCGTCGAACAGGCCGGTCCCGCCGATATCTTTTGCCCCCACGGAGACCTGCGGCATCCAGTAGCTCTCTTCCCACAGGCGGAGTTTGACGTCGAAGGCTTTATCTTTGTAGGTCTGATCGCCGGAGAAGGCGTCGACGCTGCTGTACTGTTTCGTACGCACGTCGGTGTAACGCAGCGTGGTTTCGAGCCACGGGAAAAGCTGTACGGAGGCGGAATAGTAGCGATACTGGTCGTTATCGCGGTAGTTCAGGCTAATTTCCCCTTCACGCGCCATGCGCGCGGTGGGCGTTTGCAGTAAACCGACGCCGCCGAAGTCTGACTGAGACGGGCCAACAGGTGCCGGATACGTTTCTGCATGGCAGGCAGCGCTTACGCAGAGCGCCAGCATGCTGTAGAGATAGGTTTTTTTCATTCTTCCGGTATCCGCTGTGTCAGGGAGTGAAGGATATCGGCGTTAAGCCCGTCATATGCCTTCGTCCAGAAATGGTCGGCAAAACCGACAAAAATGATGCTGCCCGGCATGGGTTCGATATGGCGTTTATTCCAGTACGCCACCGGCGCTTTTTGCGTATGCCCGTCTGGATAAATAATCCATGCGTAGCTGTTATCCGCGCCGCTCAGCAGGCTTTGTTCGTCGAGATAGCTCGCCACGTCACGACCGGGCGTAAAGGGCTTTTTACCGGGGCTGCTGATAAGCCCCATCACGGTCACCGTCGTCGGCTTCGCCGGAAGCCAGAGGGTGTACTCCCCTTCAAGCGTGGGGTTGCCCTTTTCCGTGACGCGCACTTCATCTGGGTCAAGATTGACTTTCTGGCGGCCTGTCACCTTCAGCGCCTGAAGCTGCTGGCGAACGCTGTTAATGGCTGCGGCATCGTCGCCGTCTTCCTGCTCCGCCAGACCCGTCAGGCGGGCCAGCAGGGCATGGTGTTCCTGCTCCGCCTTAACCGTCGCCTGACGCTCGCCGATCACCGCTCCCGGCCACCAGCTGTTGGCAAGCCTTGGCTGCCCGACGAGATCGAGAAGATGCTCGGCGTTAGTTAAGGTTTTGGGTTTTTCACTGTCCGGCGTGTAGACCTTTACCGTTCCTGCGGACCATGCCAGCGGTGCGGCAAGGCTGGCGAGAAGCGCAGCGTGGATGAGCATTTTCATGATTTCGCCGCCTTGATCAGGGTGGTTTTCACCGGGAAGAAACCGGCACCGAGATACTGCAAGGACTGACGGATCTGCCCTTCCTCGTCGATCCAGAAGCGGTTATGCCAGGTGGCCTGGTCGGTTGTCACCTTCTCATCCAGCACGCGCACCTGGGTTTCGTCGCTGCCGACCTTCACGCTGTCCGTACCGTCCCAGCGGAAGGTGGAGCGGGCCGTGGCATAGCGCACCTGCTTGTGCTCGGTCCAGCCCATCGTGCGCGTCCAGCTTGCGCCGTCGACGATCTGATTTGGCTTGATGAGCGGATCTTCGGCGAGATTATTCACCTCGAGCAAGTTATCGCCGCCGAGCAGCGTTTTCACTATTCGTCCATGCTGCGTCACGATGGTGGCCTGATCCTGCGTCACCCATTTCTGCTGCCCGTTTTCATCGAAAGCGAGCACCACAAACAGCTGCGGGCCATCATTAAGCTGCATGTACTGGCTGGCGTACGGCATGTTCTGAAGTTCGTCATCGGTCAGGTGTACGCCCGGCGTGCCGAACAGGCTGTCCCACAGTGAATGTCCCAGCCCTTTGGTGGTGGCTGAGCACGCCTGCAACAGCAGGCAAATCAGAATGATTGCAGGTCGCTTCACGACTCTTCTCCGAAGGGGCGAAATAACCACACCGAAGTGTGGTTATGATTAAAACACCCGGTATTACTGGGTGCTGGTTGTCGTAGTGGTCGTGGTTCCGGTATTGGAGCCATCACCGCCACCGGTTGCCGCCAGCGCGACACCCACGGCTGAACTTACGGTGCTGGTGCTGGCTGCGGTAGAACTTCCCGCAGACGCAGACGTCGCTGCCGACCCTGCTGCTTCCCCGACCTGGACCGGAGCTGCATAGACAGACGTCGCCGCAAGTGCAGATATGGCAAAAATGCCATACAGTACTTTCTTCATAACAATTTCCCTTCAATGAATGAATGGAGATTTGCCCGAAAAGAAATTCAGGCGGAATCGAGTATACACAACTACAGCAGAGGGTTTACCGTGGGGGGAAATAGGGTGATGGTTTTCGGACTAATGGATAAAAAGGAAATGAAAAATAAAAAATCAAAATAAATAAACAAACAAAATCAAATATTTATAATATGATCTCTTTATCTTACTTCTACGTATTTTCTTAAAATAAACCGCAGCAATTAGCAGGTTAACCGCCTTTTTCAGATTAAACTCAGAGTCAGAATTTGAGTTAACTAACAGACATCAGGAATTATCCGATAAAAAAATGCCGGCATATCGCCGGCATTTTTCATGACATATTAATTACGCACGCCATGCTTTATAACGGTTAATCAAACCGTTTGTAGAACTGTCGTGGCTGTCGATCGCTTTATCGTCACCCAGCTCTGGCAGAATGCGGTTTGCCAGCTGCTTGCCCAGCTCAACGCCCCACTGGTCAAAGGTGAAGATGTTCAGGATAGCGCCCTGAGTGAAGATCTTGTGCTCGTACAGCGCAATCAGCGCGCCCAGGCTGAACGGAGTGATTTCGCGCAGCAGGATGGAGTTGGTTGGACGGTTGCCTTCGAACACTTTGAACGGCACAACGTGGTCCAGCGTGGCCGGATCTTTACCCTGGTCACGGTATTCCTGCTCTACCACCTCACGGGATTTACCGAACGCCAGCGCTTCGGTCTGCGCGAAGAAGTTGGACAGCAGCTTCGGATGGTGGTCGGACAGCGGGTTGTGCGTGATTGCCGGCGCGATGAAATCGCACGGTACCATTTTAGTGCCCTGGTGAATCAGCTGGTAGAACGCGTGCTGGCCGTTGGTGCCCGGCTCGCCCCAAATGATTGGGCCGGTCTGGTAATCCACCGCGTTGCCGTTACGGTCAACGTACTTACCGTTGGATTCCATGTTGCCCTGCTGGAAGTAGGCCGCAAAGCGGTGCATGTACTGGTCGTAAGGCAGGATAGCTTCGGTTTCAGCGCCGAAGAAGTTGTTGTACCAGATCCCAATCAGCGCCAGCAGCACCGGCAGGTTTTTCTCTGGTGCGGTGGTGGAGAAGTGTTTATCCATCGCGTGCGCGCCGGAGAGCAGCTCAACGAAGTTGTCGAAGCCCACGGACAGGATGATGGACAGACCGATTGCAGACCACAGAGAGTAGCGGCCGCCAACCCAGTCCCAGAACTCGAACATGTTCGCGGTGTCGATACCGAACTCGCTGACGGCTTTACCGTTGGTGGACAGCGCCGCAAAGTGTTTCGCCACGTGCTTGTTGTCGCCCGCGGTTTTCAGGAACCAGTCGCGCGCGCTGTGGGCGTTGGTCATGGTTTCCTGGGTGGTGAAGGTTTTGGACGCCACCAGGAACAGGGTGGTTTCCGGGTTTACGTTCTTCAGCACTTCGGCGATGTGGGTACCGTCGACGTTAGAGACAAAGTGCATGTTGAGGTGGTTTTTATACGGACGCAGCGCTTCGGTCACCATGAACGGACCGAGGTCAGAGCCGCCGATACCGATGTTAACAACATCCGTAATTGGTTTGCCGGTGTAGCCTTTCCACTGGCCTGAGATGATCGCTTCGGAGAAAGCTTTCATCTTTTCCAGCACCGCATTCACTTCCGGCATCACATCTTTGCCGTCAACGATGATTGGCGTATTGCTACGGTTACGCAGGGCCACATGCAGCACGGCACGGTCTTCGGTGCGGTTGATCTTCTCGCCGGAGAACATGGATTTGATGGCGTCGGCCAGCTCGGTCTCTTTCGCCAGGTCCTGCAGTTTTGCCAGCGTCTCTTCGGTAATGCGGTTCTTGGAGAAATCCACCAGCATCAGGTCATCGAAGGTCGCGGAGAACTTAGTGAAACGATCGGCATCTTTCGCGAACAGATCCGCGATGGTGACGTCTTTCATTTCATCAAAATGTTTCTGTAGTGCCTGCCAGGCAGCGGTCTGCGTTGGGTTGATGTTTTTCATTAGCAATACTCTTCTGATTTGAGAATTGTGACTGCGGTCGATTGTAGCGCCTGCAAATAAAAATTGTGATGGTTTTTATGCCATTGCCCTGGCCTGTATCAAACACAGGTGAAAAGACCCGAAAAGTATAGCTGCTGAAGAGCCCTCCCGGGGCGGCGAAATGTCGGCCAAAACAGGGTAAAATGGAGCATAAAATATGGCCCTGTTATAAGTCCTGTTTCTCAGGGGTACCCCCCCATAAAAAATCCGCATAATCCCAGCATTGACAGGACCTCCCCCGCATTTTATTTATAGGGCCGTATTTTGCGCCTGCACCTGTTTTCGTTTCATTCTTGTGCCAAGGTCGCTTATTCATTCCCTGACACGAGGTTGTTATGACGAGTTTTGTGGTCGCCAAGTTTGGCGGCACCAGTGTGGCCGATTACGATGCCATGAACCGCAGCGCCGATGTGGTGCTGGCCGATCCGAATACCCGCCTGGTGGTGCTCTCTGCATCCGCCGGCGTGACGAACCTGCTGGTTTCTCTGTCTGAAGGACTGGAAGCGACAGAACGTTTCGTGAAGCTGGATGCACTGCGCAAAATTCAGTTCGACATTCTTGAACGTCTGCAAAATCCAAACGTGATCCGCGAAGAAGTGGAGCGCCTGCTGGAAAATATTACCACCCTGGCAGAAGCGGCGTCTCTGGCCACCTCTACCGCCCTGACCGATGAACTGGTCAGCCACGGTGAATTGATGTCTACCCTGCTGTTCGTTGAAATTATGCGCGAGCGTAACGTTCAGGCGCAGTGGTTTGACGTGCGTAAAGTGATGCGCACCAGCGATCGTTTTGGGCGCGCCGAACCGGACGTTGAGATGCTGGCCGAGCTCACCAACCAGCAGCTGGCGCCGCGCCTGGCAGAAGGCATGGTGATCACCCAGGGCTTTATCGGCAGCGAAGCAAAAGGACGCACGACAACGCTTGGCCGTGGCGGCAGCGACTACACCGCCGCGCTGCTGGGCGAAGCCCTGCACGCAACGCGCGTGGATATCTGGACTGACGTGCCGGGTATTTACACCACCGATCCGCGCGTCGTTTCCGCGGCAAAACGCATTGATGTGATCGCATTTGAAGAAGCGGCGGAAATGGCCACCTTCGGCGCGAAAGTGCTGCATCCGGCAACGCTGCTGCCTGCCGTGCGCAGCGATATTCCGGTCTTCGTTGGCTCCAGTAAAGATCCAAAAGCGGGCGGCACGCTGGTCTGCAAGAAAACCGAGAACCCGCCGCTGTTCCGCGCGCTGGCCCTGCGCCGCCGCCAGACGCTGGTGACGCTGCACAGCCATAATATGCTCCACTCCCGCGGTTTCCTGGCGGAAGTGTTTGGCATCCTCGCGCGCCATAACATTTCTGTAGATTTGATTACCACCTCCGAAGTGAGCATTGCGCTGACGCTGGACACCACGGGTTCAACCTCCACCGGCGACACCCTGCTAACGCAGTCGCTGCTGATTGAGCTGTCTGAGCTGTGCCGCGTGGAGGTGGAAGAAGACCTGGCGCTGGTGGCCATCATCGGTAACAAGCTGTCTCGCGCCTGCGGCGTGGGCAAAGAGGTGTTTGGCGTGCTTGACCCGTTCAACATCCGCATGATCTGCTACGGTGCCTCCAGCTATAACCTCTGCTTCCTGGTCCCTGCCGATCAGGCCGAGCAGGTGGTGCAGAAACTTCATCAGAATTTGTTTGAATAAAATTCGTTAGCACGATAAACAATACCTATAAGCCGGGCACAGACCCGGCTTTTTCATAACTAAACAACACGACAATACTGCAAGGAATTCACTATGTTATCCGCTATCACCCGGCTGTTCCCGCTATGGGCGCTGCTGCTCTCCGTACTCGCGTATTACATGCCCACCACGTTCACCGGTATTGGTCCGTGGGTCACCACGCTGCTGATGCTGATTATGTTCGGCATGGGCGTGCACCTGAAAATCGACGATTTTAAACGCGTGCTGTCGCGCCCGGCGCCGGTGGCCGCAGGGATCTTCCTGCACTACCTGGTGATGCCGCTCGCGGCCTGGCTGCTGGCGATGGCCTTTAAGATGCCGCCCGACCTCTCCGCCGGGATGGTGCTGGTGGGCAGTGTCGCCAGCGGTACGGCATCTAACGTGATGATCTATCTGGCGAAAGGTGACGTGGCGCTCTCCGTGACCATCTCTTCGGTATCCACGCTGGTTGGCGTGATTGCCACACCGCTGTTAACCCGCCTGTACGTGGACGCGCATATTCAGGTGGACGTGATGGGCATGCTGCTCAGCATTCTGCAAATCGTGGTGATCCCGATTGCGCTGGGGCTGGTCATTCACCATCTTTTCCCGCGCGTGGTGAAAGCGGTTGAGCCGTACCTGCCCGCGTTTTCGATGCTCTGCATCCTGGCGATCATCAGCGCCGTGGTGGCTGGTTCCGCGTCGCACATTGCCTCCGTGGGATTTGTAGTGATCATCGCGATAGTGTTGCATAACACCATTGGCCTGCTGGGCGGCTACTGGGGCGGGAAGCTGTTTGGCTTTGACGAGTCCACCTGCCGCACGCTGGCAATCGAAGTGGGCATGCAGAACTCTGGCCTGGCTGCGGCGCTGGGTAAAATCTACTTCTCGCCGCTGGCGGCCCTGCCGGGCGCGCTGTTCTCCGTCTGGCACAACCTGTCCGGCTCGCTTCTGGCGGGCTACTGGTCCGGTAAACCGATTGATGAACAAACGAAAAAAGATGCGGTGAAGCAGGGTTAATTTACGCGGCTTGCTTTACACTGAAGCCTCCCCATCAGGAGGCTTCAGCAATGGCTACAACACGTTTGACCCAGAAAGACATGACGGAAGCCGAGCAGCGTGAACTGAAAACGCTCCTCGACCGCGCCCGCATCGCGCATGGCCGCACGCTGACGAACGCCGAAACCAATCAGGTTAAAAAAGAGTACATCGATAAGCTGATGGCGCAACGTGAGGCTGCGGCGAAAAAAGCCCGCAAGCTGAAAAAAGAACAGGCTTATAAGCCGGATGCAGAGGCGACCTTTTCCTGGTCCGCCAACACATCAACCCGTGGCAGGCGCTAATCAGCGCCCTTTCTTTTTGCGACCCGGCTGGGTAAAGCGTTTTCCGTTGCCCGGCTTGCCTCGTCCTTTCTCTTCCGCCTGCGGCGCCTTCACGACCGGACGCTTAATCGCCTGTGTTTTCGGTTTTGCTTTGGCCTTCGGCTTCGCTTCTGACGACGAGTTCTCGATAAGCTTGAACAGCTCGATCAGCTCGTCATCCGTTAAGTCACGCCACTCGCCCAGCGGGATCCCGGACAGGCTGACGTTCATGATGCGCGTGCGTTCCAGCTTCGTCACTTCATAGCCGAAGTGTTCGCACATGCGGCGGATTTGACGGTTCAGGCCCTGCACCAGCGTAATGCGAAACGCGAATGGCGCTTCTTTCTTGACCTTACACTTCTTCGTGACGGTGCCGAGGATCGGCACACCGGCACCCATGCCGCGAATAAATTCGTCCGTGACCGGCTTATTTACCGTCACAATGTACTCTTTCTCGTGGTCATTACCGGCACGCAGGATTTTGTTGACCAGATCGCCGTGGTTAGTGAGGAAAATCAGCCCCTGAGAGTCTTTATCCAGACGGCCAATTGGGAAGATGCGGCTGCTGTGGTTCACGAAATCAACGATGTTGTCCCGCTCGCCGTCTTCCGTGGTACTGACAATCCCAACCGGTTTATTCAACGCGATAAACACCAGGTCTTCTGCATCGCGCGGTTCAATGAGCTGACCATTTACTTTAACCACATCGCCAGGGACCACCTGGTCACCGATAGTGGCGCGTTTGCCGTTGAGGAACACGTTACCTTGTTCAATGTAACGGTCCGCCTCGCGACGTGAGCAGATCCCGCTCTCGCTAATGTATTTGTTTAATCGGGTTGATTGAGTTGGCAGCATAGTTTCTCCTGTGAAGGGCGAAATATACCTTACCTTGCGGCTGACAAAAAAGTGTTAGTAACCGTTGATTAAAAAATCGAGTGCATCCCGCAATGAAGCCCGGTTTTGCGTAAGATCGGCAACACGCTCACCTAACTCTCTTGGCGATATGCCAGCCATCATGTGCATCATGACCACGCAGGGCTTACCCGCTATCTCAACGACGGGGCACACTTTCGCAGGCGGCTGAATGCCTCCCAGGTGGCTAAGCTCAACTGCGGGGGCGACCAGAACATGCTTCATCACATTAGCCACGGGATGCTGCATATTGATTAGCCAGGGATAGGCAGTTTTTCCCCTACCTTCATTCTCATAAGCAAAATATTGCTCCATCAAAACGACCTCTGAAAATCACTAAAGGAGCCGTTTTCATCAACCCAGTGGTTAATGGCCTCGATAGAAGCTTTATTTTCTGCTAACCACTCTGCGCGCTGATGCGCACGAAACTGTTCCTGCAGTGCAGCCGTGAGCACAGCGGAAAGATTAAGTTTAAGCCGTCGCGCCTCTTCAAGAATGTCTGGTGCTAACGACACATTGACTGATTTTTTAATGCCAGGAGTAGTGCGCATGAGAACCCCCATCGGAATGCGTATGAATTGACGAAGTGTAGCGTAATAAACGAGCATTTTCTATTCCCTTCAAAATGTAAGGTCTGAAGAGTAAATGCTGCTTTATAAGGTGTCACGCCTCGCAAAACAGTTTTGCGAGGCGCTTTCAGAGATTAATACTCGTCCCGCTCGTCGTCTTCATCCGGCTGTTCCATCACGCTATAGGCCACCGCGCAGAACAAGGAGTTAAGACGTTTCATATCTCCCAGCAGCCCCAGGTGCAGGGAGCTGGTCTCGATGCTCTGCACGTTCTGCTGGTGCAGACGCTCAACGTGGGCGTGAGAGTAGCGGCGGTTGAGGATGCGGAAACGATGCTTGTTGCGGCGCAGGCGGCGGGCGCTCGGCACGTCGCTGGAGAAGAAGACCGACATCGCCAGCTTGAGGTTGCTCACCAGCTGTTCGTGCAGCGCTTCCAGCTCTTTTAACCCTTCAACAGAAAACGCCCGTCGCGCGGCCAGCGATTTATCGGCGATCTCGCTGCCCATACGCTCGACGATATCCGAGGCCTGCTCAAGGTTAAGCGACATCTCGATGATTTCCGCCCAGCGGCGGGATTCCTCCTCCGCCAGTTCGTCCTGCGGGATACGCGCCAGATAGAGCTTGATGGCGGTATACAGCACGTTGATGTCGTCCGCCAGCCTGCGCAGCTCTTTTTCCTCGCGCGGCTCGCCGTGCATCACCTTCTGCAGGCCTTCAAGCATGGTTTCCATCGCATCGCCCATGCGCAGCGTTTCGCGGGCGGCGTTGGCGATAGCCAGCGCCGGTGTGTCCAGCACGGAAGTATCCAGATGCTTCGGCTTAAGGCGCGCGTCCAGCTCCGGTTCATCACGGATTAGACGCTCGCAGAAGCGGGCCATCGGCGCGGCAAACGGCACCATAGCCAGACAGCGCACCAGGTTGTAGAAGACGTGGAAGTAGATCACCAGCTCCGCTTTCGGCAGCGGGAGGTTGTCCATCAGGTTCGCCAGCGGATGGACAAACGGCAGAATAATCAGGCTGCCCACCAGCTTAAACAGCAGGCTCCCCAGCGCCACGCGGCGGGCAGCGGCATTGGCCGCGCTGTTGTTGAGCATCGCCAGAAGGCCAGAGCCGAGGTTAGCGCCGATCACCAGACACAGCGCCACCGGGAAGGAGATCGCGCCCGCGGCGGTGAGCGTGGCCGTCAGCAGCACGGCGGCCAGGCTGGAGTAGCTGATGATGGCAAATACTGCCCCGATCAGCGCATCCAGCATAATGTCACCGGTCAGCGAGGCGAAGATGACCTGCACGCCGTTGGCCTCGGTAATAGGCGTCACCGCCTGCACAATCAGCTCCAGCGCCAGCAGAATCAGTCCGAGGCCAATGCCCACGCGGCCAAGCTGCCCGGCCCGGGTCTGCTTGCGGCCAAGGAAAAAGATCACGCCGATGAAAATCAGCAGCGGCGACAGCCATGAGAGATCGAACGTCAGGATACGCGCCATCAGCGCGGTGCCGACGTCGGCACCCAGCACGATCACCAGCGCCGGGGCGAGCGCGACAAGATCCTGCGCCACAAACGAGGTGACGAGCATGGTGGTGGCATTGCTGCTTTGCACCAGCGCCGTCACGCCGATGCCCGCACAGAAGGCGAGCGGCTTCTTCTCAACGCTGCTGCTGAGAACGGTACGTAAGCGCGCGCCAAACACGCGCATCACGCCGGTGCGGACAATATGGGTGCCCCATACGAGCAGTGCGACTGCCGAAAGCAAATGTAACAACGTCAGCACGGAAGTGGGTTCTCCTTATCGTTATAGATTTTATGATTGAGTATAAGGGTTTAAACGTAAGAAAGAGACAGGGCACCGTTGAGGTGCCCTGTTTGTTGTAAGGAAAAGTGACGTTAGTCCGCGTCGTAGCCTAAATTCGGCGCCAGCCAGCGCTCGACCTCTGACACGCTCATGCCTTTGCGCAGGGCGTAATCTTCGATCTGATCGCGCTGCAGCTGCGCCACGGCGAAGTACTTGCTGTCCGGATGGCTAAAGTACCAGCCCGACACGGACGCGCCCGGCCACATGGCGAACGACTCGGTGAGCTTCATGCCGGTATGCGCTTCCACGTCCAGCAGTTTCCAGATGGTGCCTTTTTCGGTATGTTCCGGACAGGCCGGATAGCCCGGCGCCGGACGAATACCCTGGTAATTTTCGCGGATCAGCTCCTCGTTGCTGAGGTTCTCATTCGCCGCGTAGCCCCAGTACACCTTGCGCACGCGCTCGTGGAGGTACTCGGCGAAGGCTTCAGCCAGGCGGTCGGCAATCGCTTTCACCATGATTTTATTGTAATCATCGTGCTGCGCTTCGAACGCGTCCGCCAGGGCGTCTTCTTCCAGACCGCCGGTAACCGCAAAGGCACCGATATAGTCGGCCTTACCGCTCAGCTTCGGCGCAACGAAATCCGCCAGGCAGTAGTTGGCAAACCCCACTTTTTCTGTTTGCTGCCGCAGGTGATGGCTCACCGCCAGCACGTGGGTGCGGGTTTCATCGCGGTAGATTTCCACGTCGTCACCCACGCGGTTCGCCGGGAACAGCCCCACTACGCCGCGCGGGTTGAGGGTTTTCTCTGCACTCAGCGTGTCCAGCATATCGTTGGCGTCTTTAAACAGGCGCTTCGCCTCCTCGCCTACCACCTCATCCTCTAGGATGCGCGGGTATTTGCCCGCCAGCGACCAGGTCATAAAGAACGGCGTCCAGTCGATGTAGTTACGCAGCGTTTCGATGCTGGCCGTCACGTCCTGCACGCCCAGACGGTGCGCGACAGGCGGCGTATAGCTGGACCAGTCAAAGGCCAGATCGTTGTCGCGCGCAGCCTGAAGTGAAACTGGCGGGGTGCGCGGTTTCTTACGGCCGTGCTGGATGCGGACGGTTTCATACTCCTGACGGGTGCGCGCCACAAAATCGTCGCGCTGAGTCTCGGAGAGCAGAGCGGATACCACGCCCACCGTGCGCGAGGCGTTCTGCACGTAGACCGTCGGGCCGCTGTAGTTCTGCTCGATCTTCACCGCCGTGTGCGCTTTCGAGGTGGTCGCCCCGCCAATCAGCAGCGGAATGGTGAAGCCCTGACGCTCCATCTCCTTAGCCACGTTGACCATCTCGTCCAGCGACGGAGTAATCAGCCCGGAGAGGCCGATCAGGTCGGCGTTCACTTCGCGCGCGGTCTTGAGGATTTTATCCGCCGGGACCATCACGCCGAGGTCAATAATCTCGTAGTTATTACACTGCAGCACCACGCCGACGATATTCTTGCCGATGTCGTGCACGTCGCCCTTCACGGTGGCGATGACCATCTTGCCGTTGCTGGAGCCTTTCTCTTTGCTGGCCTCGATAAACGGTTCCAGATACGCAACGGCCTGCTTCATCACGCGAGCGGATTTCACCACCTGCGGCAGGAACATCTTACCTTCGCCGAACAGATCGCCGACCACGTTCATGCCGTCCATCAGCGGGCCTTCAATCACCTCAATCGGGCGGGCTGCCTGCTGGCGCGCTTCCTCTGTATCCTGCTCAATGAACTCGGTAATGCCTTTTACCAGCGAGTATTCCAGACGCTTTTTCACGTCCCAGGAACGCCACTCGGCCTGCTGAACGTTGGCCGACTCATCCGCTTTGCTGCCGCGGTATTTCTCCGCCAGGTCCAGCATGCGCTCGGTGGCGTCGTCACGGCGGTTAAGGATCACGTCCTCGACGGCGTCACGCAGCTCGGCAGGGAGATCGTCATAAATTGCCAGCTGGCCGGCGTTAACGATCCCCATGTCCATCCCGTTGCGGATGGCGTAGTAGAGGAACACGGCGTGGATCGCTTCACGCACCGGGTCGTTGCCGCGGAACGAGAACGAGACGTTCGACACGCCGCCGGAGATCAGCGCATGCGGCAGCTCGCGCTTGATGTCTTCACACGCGCCGATAAAGTCCTGGGCGTAGTTGTTGTGCTCTTCGATGCCGGTCGCGACGGCGAAGATGTTCGGGTCGAAGATGATGTCTTCCGGCGGGAAGCCCACCTCTTCGGTCAAAATCTTGTACGCGCGGCGGCAAATCTCGATTTTACGCTCGCGGGTATCCGCCTGGCCCACTTCATCGAAGGCCATCACCACCACGGCGGCACCGTAGCGGCGCACCATCTTCGCGTGGTGGATAAAGATATCCACGCCCTCTTTCATCGAGATGGAGTTAACGATGCCTTTGCCCTGAATGCACTTCAGCCCTTTTTCGATAACTTCCCACTTGGAGGAGTCAATCATGATCGGCACGCGGGCAATGTCCGGCTCACCGGCAATCAGGTTGAGGAAACGCACCATCGCCGCTTCGGCGTCAAGCATCCCCTCGTCCATGTTGATATCGATAATCTGCGCGCCGTTTTCCACCTGCTGGCGGGCAACGTCAAGCGCCTCGCTGTACTTCTCTTCTTTGATCAGGCGCTTGAACTTTGCGGAGCCGGTAACGTTTGTACGCTCACCCACGTTCACAAACAGGCTGTCGTCGCCGATGGTCAACGGCTCAAGGCCGGAGAGTCGGCAGGCAACAGGCAGCTCTGGCAGCTTGCGCGGCGGAAGCCCGGCCACGGCGTTGCTCATGGCGGCGATGTGCTCCGGCGTGGTGCCGCAGCAGCCGCCGACGATGTTCAGGAAGCCTGACTCGGCCCACTCGCGGATTTGCGCCGCCATGGTGTCAGCATCCAGATCGTATTCACCAAACGCGTTCGGCAGACCGGCGTTCGGGTGCGCGGTAACGTAGCATTCGGCGATGCGCGAAAGTTCCTGCACGTACTGGCGCAGTTCGTCCGGCCCCAGCGCGCAGTTCAGACCGAAGGAGAGCGCTTCAGCGTGGCGCAGGGAGTTATAAAACGCTTCGGTGGTCTGGCCGGACAGGGTGCGGCCGGAGGCGTCGGTGATGGTGCCGGAAATCATGACAGGCAGCTCAACGCCCAGCGCCTCGAACTCCTCTTTCACCGCGTAAATCGCGGCCTTGGCGTTGAGGGTGTCGAAGACGGTTTCAATCAGGATCAGGTCGGAACCGCCTTCCACCAGCGCTTTGGTCGATTCACGGTAGGCCGCGACCAGCTGATCGAAGGTGATATTGCGAAACGCCGGGTCGTTGACGTCCGGCGAAATCGACGCGGTGCGGTTCGTCGGGCCCAGCACCCCGGCAACGTAGCGCGGCTTGTCCGGCGTGCGGGCTGTCCACTCGTCGGCACAGGCGCGGGCGAGTTTGGCCGCTTCAAAGTTGATTTCCGCCGACAGGGATTCCATCTGGTAATCCGCCATGGCGATGGTTGTCGAGTTGAAGGTGTTGGTTTCAACGATATCCGCACCCGCTTCGAAGTAGGCGTTGTGGATATCCTTAATGACGGACGGCTTGCTGAGCACCAGCAGGTCGTTGTTGCCTTTCAGGTCGCAGGGCCAGTCGGCGAAGCGCTCGCCGCGGAAATCGTCTTCACTCAGGCGATAGCCCTGGATCATGGTGCCCATGCCGCCGTCCAGCACCAGAATTCGTTCATTTAACTGCGCACGCAGTTGCTCTACTTTGCTGCTCACACTTGCTCCCGACAACGCTCAACAAGGCCAAAAGGCTGCGTTCCATACTGGCACAATCTCGCAGGGTGGAAAAGTCACACCGCGGTAACATGAGACATGTTCACCATCACTCCTCCGATCAGTCAGGAAAGCGGTTGCAAATTCACCAAATAAAACGAAAATGATTTCCACGATACAGAAAAAGGAGATCGTCATGGTCGCGACCGTTCCCGCCAAACGCGGCAGAAAACCTGCCGCCACCGCCGCCGCACAACCCGGCGGACAGGTTCAATCCCTGACGCGCGGTCTGAAGCTGCTGGAGTGGATAGCCGAGTCGCACGGCAGCGTGGCCCTGACGGAGCTGGCTCAGCAGGCTGGCCTGCCGAACTCCACTACGCACCGCCTGTTGACCACCATGCAGCAGCTGGGCTTTGTTCGCCAGGTAGGCGAGCTGGGGCACTGGGCGGTGGGCGCGCACGCGTTTATCGTGGGCAGCAGCTTCCTGCAGAGCCGTAACCTGCTGGCGATTGTGCACCCTATTCTACGCAAACTGATGGAGGAGTCCGGCGAGACGGTGAACCTGGCGGTGCTGGACCAGAGCGACCACCAGGCGATTATCATCGACCAGGTGCAGTGCACGCAGCTGATGCGCATGTCCGCGCCGATTGGCGGCAAGCTGCCGATGCACGCCTCCGGGGCGGGGAAAGCGTTTCTCTCGCAGCTGAGCGAAGAGCAGGTGACGGGGCTGCTGCACCGAAAAGGGCTGCACGCCTACACCCACGCCACGCTGGTGTCGCCGGTGCATCTGAAAGAAGATCTGGCGTTAACCCGCAAGCGCGGCTATTCGTTTGATGACGAGGAACATGCGCTGGGCCTGCGCTGCCTGGCGTCCTGCATTTTTGACGAGCACCGCGAGCCGTTTGCCGCGATCTCCATCTCCGGGCCAATTTCACGCATGACCGACGACCGGGTGACCGAGCTGGGCGCGCTGGTGATTAAGGCCGCGAAAGAGGTGACGCTGGCGTATGGTGGGATTCGTTAAACCGCACACAAAACCGCTGCTTGCGGCGGTAAGCGTACACATCTTCCACGTGCCCGTTTTTGATCCGCGTTTGCAGCCCGCGCCAGTAGCTGGCGCGGAACAGATCGGCATGCATCTCTTCAAATAGCGGGCCGATGCGCGGGTCGGCACACAGCCAGTGGCGAAACTCCTCCGGAAACACGTCCCCCGGCGAAACGCTGTACCACGGCTCGCTGGAGAGCTCATCTTCCGGGTAGCGGGGCGGCGGGATATCGCGGAAGTTCACCTCGGTCATGTAGCAAATTTCGTCGTAGTCGTAGAACACCACCCGCCCGTGACGGGTGACGCCGAAGTTTTTAAACAGCATATCGCCAGGGAAGATATTGGCGGCGGCAAGCTGGCGAATCGCGTTACCGTACTCCTCAATGGCGTCTCGTAAAGCCTGACCGTCTGACTGCTCCAGCCAGATATTCAGCGGCACCATGCGGCGTTCAATATAGAGATGGCTAATTGCTATTTTGTCGCCAAGATCGGTGATTTTGGCAGGCGCTTCCTGCATTAAAAGCGCCATGAGCGCCGGGTCGATCTGCTGTTTATCCAGCACAAAGTTTTCGAACTCCTGGGTATCCGCCATGCGCCCGACGCGGTCGTGCTCTTTAACCAGCTGATAGCAGGCGCGGACGTGCGCGGCGGTCATCTCTTTCTGCGGCGCGAATCTGTCTTTTATCACCTTAAAGACCCGGTCGAAGCCCGGCAGCGTGAAGACCAGCATCACCATGCCGCGAATGCCGGGCGCCTCGATAAACTGCTCATCGGCGGTGGTGACATAGCGCAGGTATTCCCGGTAGCTTTCCGTTTTGGCGTGCTTCTGGCAGCCAATCGCCATATACAGCTCGGCGGTGGTTTTGCCCGGCAGGATCTCGCGCAGCCACTCCACCAGGGCGGCAGGCAGCGGGGCGTACACCATGAAATAGGAGCGGGCGAAGCCAAACACGATGCTGGCCTCGGCGCTGGTAGTCAGGCAGGTATCAACAAACAGTTCCCCGTCGTCGGTTCGATGGATCGGTAACAGAAACGGCACGATGGCCGTCGGCGTAACCAGTTTTCCCACCAGCCAGGCGGCCTTATTGCGGTAGAAAAGCTCGTTGGCAACCTGCAAATGGCTTTGGCTGAGCCCCTCAGCGCCGAAGGTTTCATTGAGATGCGCGTGGATATAGCCGATATCCCGGACTTTATTCTCCCAGGGCAGGCGCAGCGGCAAATCGGTTAATACGCGGTGCAGGAGCTTGTCCCATCCGCTATCGGGAAAGAAATCCTTCGCCAGCGGACGCGGAATGGTGCGAAAGCGTCGCTCGGGCTGGGAGCTGAAGATAAATAACCGCTCAGGAGATAATGAGCGGTGGTCAAATAACCGGCAATAGACGGAGTTGAAAAAGCTCTCCGCAATCTCGAAGCGCGGGTAGTCGGGTAACAGATGGGTGTAATGCTCTTTCACGCGCAGTAAAAATTCCGCGTCCGGGCTTTTACCGTCGGTAATACAGCGCAGCTGCTCCACCACCAGACCCACATGGTGGTCGTAGAGATGAATACGCTGCTTCATGGCCTGCTGAACCGCATGCCAGTCTGCATGCTCGAAGCGCTGCTGCGCGCCGGATGTCACTTCCAGAAAACGGCCATACTGGGCATCGAAGCCCTGCAAAATAGTTTGGGCAATCAGTAATTCCAGGCCACGCGACATATATTCCCCTTACCCCTCACCCCAAAGGGGAGGGGGAACGGTCTGGTACGAATCTGTTTTCCCCCTCGCCCCTTCGGGGAGAGGGCCGGGGTGAGGGGGAAAAAATTAGAACTGTGCTTCTTCGGTTGAACCCGTTAAGGCGGTGACGGAGGAGGTGCCGCCCTGAATAATCGTGGTCACATTGTCGAAGTAGCCGGTTCCCACTTCCTGCTGGTGAGACACGAAGGTGTAGCCGTCTTTGCCCGCCGCAAATTCCGGCTGCTGGACCTTCTCAACGTAGTGCTTCATGCCCTCACCCTGCGCGTAGGCGTGCGCAAGATCGAACATGTTGAACCACATGCTGTGGATGCCCGCCAGGGTAATGAACTGGTATTTGTAGCCCATGTCGGACAGCTGCTGCTGGAAGCTGGCGATGGTTTTGTCATCCAGCTTTTTCTGCCAGTTGAAGGACGGCGAGCAGTTGTAGGCCAGCAGCTTGCCCGGGTATTTCGCGTGGATGGCATCTGCAAACCGTTTTGCCAGCGCCAGGTCCGGCGTGGAGGTTTCACACCAGACCAGGTCCGCGTAAGGCGCGTACGCCAGGCCGCGGCTGATCGCCTGTTCAATGCCGGCATGGGTGCGGTAGAAGCCTTCACTGGTGCGCTCGCCGGTAATGAATTCGCTGTCGTACGGGTCACAGTCAGAGGTGATCAGGTCCGCCGCGTCCGCATCGGTACGGGCAATCACCAGCGTCGGCACGCCGAGCACGTCAGCAGCCAGACGCGCGGCAACCAGCTTCTGCACGGCTTCCTGCGTTGGAACCAGCACTTTACCGCCCATGTGTCCGCACTTCTTCACTGACGCCAGCTGGTCTTCGAAGTGAACGGCCGCTGCACCGGCCTCAATCATCGATTTCATCAGCTCGAAGGCGTTCAGCACGCCGCCGAAGCCCGCTTCCGCATCCGCGACGATAGGCAGGAAGTAGTCAATAAAGCGCGGATCGTCAGGTTCGATACCGGCGGCCCACTGGATCTGATCCGCGCGGCGGAAGGTGTTGTTGATCCGATCCACGACCGACGGCACGGAGTTAGCCGGATAGAGCGACTGATCCGGGTACATGCTGGAGGCCAGGTTGGCGTCCGCCGCGACCTGCCAGCCGGAAAGGTAGATGGCTTCAATGCCGGCCTTTGCCTGCTGCAGTGCCTGACCGCCTGTCAGCGCGCCGAGGCTGTTGATATAGCCCTTTTTGGAACCACCGTGCAGCAGCTTCCACATTTTCGCCGCACCGTTTTGCGCCAGCGTGCATTCCGGGTTGACCGAGCCGCGTAATTTCACCACTTCCTCCGCGCTGTAAGGACGGCGGATGCCTTCCCAGCGCGGTTGAGTCCACTCTTTCTTTAATTCTTCGATTTGTTGGGTACGGGTTTTCATGTGCAGATGCTCCATATTGTTATGTGGTGAGTTACGCCAGGAAGCGGTAGCCCGGCAGGGTCAGGAAGTCGATTAAGTCATCTGAGGTGGTGATTTGCTCCATCAGGCGCGCAGCGTCGTCAAAACGTCCGCTGCTGAAGCGGTGTTCACCCAGCTCGTCCTGGATCACCCGCATCTCTTCGGCCAGCATCTGGCGGAACAGCGCTTTTGTCACCGGCTTGCCGTTGCTGAGCGTTTTTTGATGGTGGATCCACTGCCAGATAGAGGTGCGCGAAATTTCCGCCGTAGCGGCATCTTCCATCAGGCCGTAGATAGGCACGCAGCCGTTGCCGGAGATCCACGCTTCGATGTACTGGACCGCGACGCGGATATTGGCGCGCATGCCCTCTTCCGTACGCTCACCAGCGCAAGGAGCCAGCAGCTGTTCTTCAGCCGTTGGGGCATCTTCTTCGCGCGTGACAAACAGCTGGTTTTTGTTATCGCCGAGAACGCGGTTGAAGACCTCCATCGCCGTATCGGCCAGGCCCGGGTGAGCAATCCACGTGCCGTCGTGACCGTTGCGGGCTTCAAGCTCTTTATCGGCTTTCACCTTATTGAGCACCTGATTGTTGCGCTCCGCGTCTTTGCTCGGGATAAAGGCCGCCATGCCGCCCATCGCAAAGGCACCGCGCTTGTGGCAGGTTTTAATCAGCAGACGCGAGTAGGCGCTCAGAAACGGTTTATCCATGGTCACGACCTGGCGATCCGGCAGCACGCGGTCGGGATAATTTTTCAGGGTTTTGATGTAGCTGAAGATATAGTCCCAGCGTCCGCAGTTCAGCCCGACAACGTGGTCGCGCAGGGCATGCAAAATTTCATTCATCTGGAACACGGCGGGCAGCGTTTCAATCAGCAGCGTGGCCTTGATGGTGCCGCGCGGCAGGTCAAAGCGATCTTCCGCGTAGCTGAATACTTCACTCCACCAGGCGGCTTCCTGCCAGGCCTGCGTTTTTGGCAGATAGAAATAGGGGCCGCTACCTTTTGCCAGCAGGTTCTTGTAGTTGTGGAAGAAATAGAGTGCGAAATCAAACAGGCTGCCCGGAATGGCTTCCCCACGCCATGTGACATGTTTTTCAGGCAGGTGCAGACCGCGTACGCGACAGATCAGAACCGCCTGATTCGGTTTGAGCTGGTAGATTTTCCCGGCTTCGTTGGTATAGCTGATGGTACCGTTCACGGCATCGCGCAGGTTGATCTGCCCGTCGATAACTTTGTTCCAGTCCGGGGCCAGCGAGTCTTCAAAATCGGCCATAAAGACTTTAACGTTCGCGTTCATGGCGTTGATCACCATCTTGCGCTCGACCGGACCGGTGATCTCAACGCGACGATCCTGTAAATCTTCAGGGATGCCGCGGATTTTCCACTCGCCACGACGAATGGAAGCGGTTTCCGAAATAAATCCAGGCAACTTGCCGTCATCAATTTCCTGCTGCTGATGAATGCGTGCCGCCAGCAGCTTATTACGCTGCGGCGTAAAGCGGGTCACCAGTTCAGTCAGAAATTCTACCGCTTCCGCCGTCAAAATTTGCTGCTCTTGCTCGCCATACGGCTGGGTAAAGGTCAGCTCATCGACCGTTGTTGCCTGTTGAGTCATCTTTCTGCTCCTCATCAAAGATCCAAAATCACGCCCCCAATGCGAACGAAAGATCGTTGTGTAGTTTTCGCTCAGCAGAATTAAGACTATCTATAATTTTTCCAAAATCAAAAACAATTTCCATTTTATTTAATATGTTCAGTTAACTTTTTGATTATTATGAGATTAAAGTTTTATTGGGTGTTGAATGGAATTTCGGAAATAAAAAAAGGCACCCGAAGGTGCCTTATCTGAATAGCTGAAACGCTTTAGGATCGTTTAATGCAGAAGATTACTCCAGTGTCGGATTCATGTGGCGAAGATCGTACGGCGTAATCTGGTAGACGTAATAGTTGAGCCAGTTAGTGAAAAGCAAATTGCCGTGGCTGCGCCAGGTCGCTCTCGGTTTGTTTTGCGGATCGTCTTTCGGGAAATAGTTGTACGGCACATCCGGATTGAGACCCGCCTCGACATCACGGAAATACTCTGACGCGAGGGTATGCGGATCGTACTCAGGATGCCCGGTCACAAAAGCAATGCGTTTATCCTTGCTGGCAAACAGGTAGGCATCCCCGTCTTCCGTTTCAGCCAGGATCTCCAGATCGGTGTAATCACGAATCAGCTGGGCCGGGAAATCGGCGTAGCGAGAATGCGGGGCCAGGAAGGAGTCGTCAAACCCGCGCGTCAGCAGCGCGTGTGGATGAAGAATGTGGTGTTCGTATACGCCGGAGAGCTTTTCAGTGCGGGTTTGCTTGGGAATACCGTAGAGAATGTTGAGTGCGGCCTGTACCGCCCAACAGACAAACAGCGTTGACGTGACGTGATCCTTTGCCCACTCCAGCACCTGTTTGATCTGCGGCCAGTAGGCGACATCGTTAAATTCAACCAGACCGAGCGGCGCGCCGGTCACAATCAGTCCGTCGAAGTTTTCCCCCTGAATATCTTCGAAGTTACAGTAGAAGTTATTCAGATGCTCAGAGGGCGTGTTACGTGACTCACGGGCATCGATTCGCAGCAGCTGAATATCCACCTGCAGCGGTGAGTTCGACAGCAGACGCAGGAACTGATTCTCCGTTTCGATCTTTTTCGGCATCAGGTTGAGGATGAGTACCTTCAGCGGGCGAATTTCCTGACCTGTCGCGCGTGAAGCCGTCATCACGAAGACGTTCTCTTCACGTAAGAAATTGACGGCTGGTAGCTCGTCCTGCACCCGAATCGGCATAACCTTACTTCCTCACAGTATACGTATAAACGTTTAGACATCCAGACAGCTAACGATACCCAGAAATGGTATGAATGTCGAGCCTGCAAGTCGAAGGTGAGAAAGTTTCAGGGAGAGGGAGAAAACAAAAGCAAAAAACCCCGCACCTTTCGGTACGGGGTTCTTCTTAATT
>NZ_JAPKNE010000011.1:0-102778 GCF_026344075.1 Enterobacter nematophilus
CCCAAAGGGGAGAGGGAACGATTACACCCTCTCCCCTTTGGGGAGAGGGCTGGGGTGAGGGGGAGAGATTACAGCAGCTTAGCCAGACGGTTAATATCGGACTGGATTGCCCCGGCGGTGACGTCGCGTCCCGCGCCCGGGCCGCGGATCACCAGCGGGTTATCGCGGTACCAGCGGCTTTCAATGGCGAAGACGTTATCGCACGGCAGCAGCGCCGCCAGCGGATGGTCAGGACGCACCGCCTCGACACCCACGCGCGCCTTACCGTTCGCCTCGAAACGCGCCACGTAGCGCAGCACCAGCCCCATCTCGTTCGCCGCTTCCAGACGCTGCACCATCTGGTCATTCAGCTCGTCGCCGTTCTCGAAGAAATGGTCAACGGACCCTTCCTCGCAGCCCGCAGGCACCAGCGACTCGACGCGTACGGAATCCGGCTCGATGTCATAACCGGCTTCGCGCGCCAGGATCACCAGCTTGCGCATCACGTCTTTACCGGAGAGGTCAACGCGCGGATCGGGCTCGGTTAAGCCCTGCTGCCAGGCCTGATCCACCAGGTCGGTGAACGGTACGGTGCCGTCAAACTGCAGGAACAGCCAGGAGAGCGTGCCGGAAAAGATCCCGCTCAGCGCCAGAATGCTGTCGCCGCTTTCAATCAGGTCGCGCACGGTATGGTTGACCGGCAGCCCCGCGCCAACGGTGGCGTTATAGAGCCAGTGGCGACCCGTTTTTTCAAACGCGTCGTGGATCTGACGGTATTTATCGGTGCTGCTCGCCCCCGCCAGCTTGTTGGCGCTGATGACGTGGAAACCGTGGCTGGCGAAATCCAGATACTGATCGGCAAGCTGTTCGCTGGCGGTGACGTCCAGCACCACCAGATCGTCATACGGGTGTGCGCGCATCCACAGGAACAGCGACTCTTCGTCCTGCTCAACCGCTTCATCGTTAAAGAAGGCAAGCGCCCGGCTGGCGTCCAGTCCCTCGTAGTTCAGCAGGCTGCGGCGGCTGTCCACCACGCCCGCAAGAATAAATTCAAACCCGGTACGCGCCGAAAGCGTGACCTGTTCGCGGGCAAACAGCTCCAGCCAGCGGGAACCGATGTTACCCTTACCAAACAGCACCAGGCCGATGCGTTTTTCCGCGCGGAACAGCGAGGTGTGCAGGCCCTGAATCAGGCTTTCGGTTGGGCCTTTACGCAGGACGGCGACCAGGCTAATGCCCTCTTCCGACTGCCAGGTGAACTCCACCGGCTGGCCCTTCAGCTGCTGCCAGAAGCGGTGGCAGTGCAGCGGGTTACGGGTGACGCCCGCGCCGACCATTGCCACCAGCGCCAGCCCCTGACGCAGGCGAAGCTCGCCCGGCAGGCCCGCTTCATCCAGAATTTTCAGCGCGCTGTCCGCCACTTCGGCGGTATAGCAGAACTGCAGCAGCTGGCGGTCATTGTGAACGCCAACGGCCAGCGGACGCACCTGGGCGCGTTTTAGGATCGTGTCGATATCTTTATGCGCCAGCCTGAAGTCCTGACCCGCAGGGACCTGGAACTCAATCAGACAGATGTCATCGTGGCTGGTGACAATGCGCGCGCCCGTGCCGGATGCCAGCACGCGCTCGATGCGCGTGGAACCCTGATCCGGCGTGTAGCTACAGCGCAGCTGCAGGTCGATATCGCTGCCGGAAACCGGCTGCAGCGTACGCGCGTGCAGCACCGGTGCCGCCAGACGCGCCAGCTCGCTGGCTTCGTCGAGACGCAGCAGCGGCAGCAGGCAGGCATCTTTCACTTTACGCGGGTCCGCGCTGTAGACACCGGCCACGTCGCTCCAGATGGTAACGCGGGACACGCCCGCCAGGGCACCAATTTGCGTTGCCGAGTAGTCCGAGCCGTTACGGCCCAGCAGCACGGTTTCACCGGCGTTGCTGCGGCTGATAAAGCCGGTGACGACAATACGTTTACCCGGATGCTGCACCAGCAGCTGTTGCAGCAGCGGATAGGACAACCCTTCGTCCACCTGCGGCTGAGCGGCGCGTTCAGCGCGCAGAAAATCACGCGCGTCGAGCCAGGCCGCGTCCACGCCCAGGTGTTGCAGCACGGCGGCCATCAGGCGCGCGGACCACACTTCACCGTGGCCCACCACTTCGGCATACACCGCGTCGGTAATCCCGCTGTCCAGCAGGGCAGCCAGACGCTCAAGGTCATGCGTGAAGGCGCCGATCAGCCCGTCCGCCACGTCCGCAGGCAGCAGGCCGGCAATCAGCTCGCTCTGGTAACGACGTAAGGACTGTTGCACCTGATGCGCAGAAAGGCGATCGGTCTGGCTCAGTTTCAGCCAGCTAATCAACTGGTTGGTGGTGCTGCCCGCCGCCGAGACAACCATCATGTCACCCGGCTGTGAATATTCGGTCATGATCCCTGCGACGCGCAGATAACATTTCACATCAGCAAGACTACTACCACCAAACTTGTGCAGCTGACGACCCTTCGCCCCTGCCTGCGCTATCACACTCATGATTACCCCTTGGCTGCGACCCGGAAGCCATTTTCCAGATCGGCAATTAAATCTTCAGAATCTTCAATACCGGTCGAGATACGCAGCAGCGTCTCGGAAATCCCGGCGGCGGCACGCGCTTCCGGTGCCATACCTGCGTGCGTCATGGTCGCGGCGTGGGAGATCAAGCTTTCAACCCCACCTAAGGATTCCGCCAGCGTAAACAATGACAGCCCGCTCAGGAAGCGACGCAGCGTTTGCTCGTCACCGTCCAGTTCAAAACTTAACATCGCGCCAAATCCCTTCTGCTGGCGCGCGGCAATCTCGTGTCCCTGGTTTTCCGGCAGCGACGGGTGATAAAGCTTCTTCACCAGCGGCTGGTTTTTCAGGAAATCGACAATCGCCTGGGCATTACGCTGCGCCACGTCCATGCGCGGCGAAAGCGTGCGGATGCCGCGCAACAGCAGGTAGCTGTCGAACGCGCCCGCGGTGACGCCAATGTTATTGGCCCACCATGCCAGTTCCGTGACAACGTCGGGATCTTTTGCAATCACCACGCCCGCCACCACGTCAGAATGGCCGTTCAGATATTTAGTACATGAATGCAATACCAGATCCGCACCCAGTGCTAACGGGTTCTGAAGGGCCGGACTGAGGAAGGTATTATCCACTACACTTATCGCTCCCGCATCCCTTGCGAGCTGACAAATTTTCGCAATGTCGACAACGCGCAACAATGGGTTGCTTGGACTTTCCACCAGAACCAGCTTCGGCTTCTCTGCCAGCGCCTGTTTCAGCGCCTGCTCGTCGTTTTGATCGACAAACAGCACGCGGTAGCAGCCGCGCTTTGCCAGGCTGTCAAACAGACGATAGCTCCCGCCGTAGCAGTCATGCGGCGCAACCAGCAGATCGCCCGGTTTCAGAAACACTGTCGTCACCAGGTGAATGGCGGACATCCCCGTATTGGTTAATACTGCCCCTGCGCCCCCTTCCAGCTCGGCCAGCGCACGCTGGGTTACATCACGCGTAGGGTTGCCACGACGCGAGTAGTCATGCGCGCGCGGTTCATTAAATCCGGTGAAATTGTAGGTACTGGAAAGATGAATGGGCGGGACAACGCAGCCGTACTGCTCGTCATCATTTAATCCGCTACGCACTGCGATCGTGGCCTGTTTACGCGTCATGGTGAGGGCTTCCTGGCGAATGAGGTGAAAAGTCAGGCATCAGAGTAAACATTGAAAGTATGGACGTCAATACATCTGGACATCTAAACTTCTTTGCGTATAGATTGAGCAATGCGCAAATAGCCGTTAAAATTATATGCTTTAGTGCACGCTGCAGCGGCAATATCCGTGCCACGGTATCGTCTCTACGGTAAACTACGCAAGATTACGGTTCAAAACGGGCAGTGACCGGTTTGCACCTTTAGATTAATGACTGAGAGGATTAAAGGTATCTCATGGCTGAATGGAGCGGCGAATATATCAGCCCATACGCTGAGCACGGTAAGAAGAGTGAGCAAGTAAAGAAAATTACGGTTTCCATTCCTCTGAAGGTGTTGAAGATCCTCACCGATGAACGTACGCGTCGTCAGGTGAATAACCTGCGCCACGCGACCAACAGCGAACTGCTGTGCGAAGCGTTCCTGCATGCGTTTACCGGCCAACCGTTGCCGAACGATGACGATCTGCGCAAAGAGCGTAGCGACGAAATCCCGGAAGAGGCGAAGGTGATCATGCGTGAACTGGGTATCGACCCGGAGACGTGGGAATACTGAGAAGCGGATACAAAAAAGGCACCTCGCGGTGCCTTTTTTTCGGGAAACTTATTTAGCGCCCGGGATGCTGAAACGCTTGTTGAAGCGGTCAACACGGCCACCGGTTGCAACATCACGCTGCTTACCAGTGTAGAACGGGTGGCATTTGCCGCACACGTCCAGGTTCAGATCGTGACCCACGGTAGAGCGGATCTGGATAGAGTTACCGCAAGAGCAGTTTGCAGTAATCATTTCGTATTTCGGGTGAATATCTTTTTTCATGGGAGAACCTCAGTTAAGGCCGCGTCGCTCTTCCAGCCCTAACGCCAGACACCACGCGATGTTGAATGTAAGTTCTTTGGCGTAAAGTACACCAAAGGCGGCGAATCATACAGAATTTAACCAACGTATGCAAACTGATCCGCACGCCGCTTTTACTAATGTGTATACTAACGCGCCACTTTTCAAGTCAGGAAGATTCGATGCCCGTCGCTCACGTTGCCCTGCCCGTTCCGCTTCCCCGCACCTTTGACTACCTGCTGCCCGACAGCATGAGCGCCAAAGCGGGCTGTCGCGTGACCGTGCCGTTTGGCAAACAGCAGCGCGTGGGGATCGTCGTCTCCGTCAGCGATAAAAGCGAATTGCCCCTCAATGAACTGAAGTCGGTGGTTGAGGTGCTGGACAGCGAGCCGGTTTACTCCACCAGCACCTGGCGACTGCTGCTGTGGGCGGCGGATTATTATCATCACCCGATTGGCGACGTCCTTTTCCACGCTCTGCCGATCCTGCTGCGCCAGGGCAAGAGCGCCAGCCACGCCCCGATGTGGTACTGGTTTGCCACCGAACAGGGTCAGGCCGTGGACATCAACAGCCTGAAGCGCTCGCAGAAACAGCAGCAGGCGCTGGCGGCGCTGCGTCAGGGAAAAATCTGGCGGCATCAGGTCGACGAGCTTGAGGTCAGCGAAACGGCGCTACAGGCATTAAGAAAGAAAGGGCTGAGCGAGCTGGCCAGCGAAGCGCCCGCCCTTCACGACTGGCGCGACGGCTTCTCCGTCTCGGGCGATCGCCTGCGCCTGAATACCGAGCAGGCTACCGCGGTAGGCGCCATTCACAGCGCCTCGGACCATTTTTCCGCCTGGCTGCTGGCGGGCGTGACGGGCTCCGGCAAGACTGAAGTGTATCTGAGCGTGCTGGAAAACGTGCTCGCTCAGGGCAAACAGGCGCTGGTGATGGTGCCGGAAATCGGCCTGACGCCGCAGACCATCGCCCGCTTCCGCGAGCGCTTTAACGCGCCGGTTGAGGTACTGCACTCGGGGTTGAACGACAGCGAGCGCCTCAGCGCCTGGCTGAAAGCGAAAAACGGCGAAGCGGCGATTGTGATTGGCACCCGCTCGTCGCTGTTTACGCCGTTTAAAAACCTCGGTGTTATCGTCATCGACGAAGAGCACGACAGCTCCTATAAACAGCAGGAAGGCTGGCGCTACCATGCCCGCGACCTGGCGGTTTACCGCGCGCACAGCGAGCAAATTCCCATTATTCTCGGATCCGCCACGCCTGCGCTCGAAACGCTGCATAACGTACGCCAGCGTAAGTACCACATGCTGCGCCTGACGCGCCGGGCGGGAAATGCCCGCCCGGCCATTCAGCACGTGCTGGATCTCAAAGGCCAGCAGGTGCAGGCCGGGCTCGCGCCTGCCTTAATTACCCGCATGCGCCAGCATTTGCAGGCGGGGAACCAGGTGATCCTGTTCCTGAACCGTCGCGGATTCGCCCCCGCCCTGCTGTGCCACGACTGCGGCTGGATTGCCGAATGCCCGCGCTGCGACCACTACTACACCTTCCACCAGGCCCAGCGACATTTGCGCTGCCACCACTGCGACAGCCAGCGCCCGGTGCCGCGCCAGTGCCCGTCGTGCGGATCAACGCATATCGTGCCGGTGGGTCTGGGCACGGAACAGCTGGAACAGGCGCTTGGCCCCTTCTTCCCGGACGTGCCTATTTCCCGAATCGACCGGGACACCACCAGCCGCAAGGGGGCGCTGGAGCAGCAGCTTGCGGAAGTGCACCGCGGCGGCGCGCGCATCCTGATTGGCACCCAGATGCTGGCCAAAGGGCACCACTTCCCGGACGTGACGCTGGTCGCCCTGCTGGACGTCGACGGCGCGCTGTTCTCGGCAGATTTCCGCTCCGCCGAGCGCTTCGCCCAGCTTTATACGCAGGTGGCAGGGCGTGCGGGACGCGCTGGCAAGCAGGGCGAGGTGGTACTGCAAACGCACCATCCTGAGCACCCGCTGCTGCAAACGCTGCTGCACAAAGGCTATGACGCCTTTGCCGAGCAGGCGCTGGCCGAACGCCAGACCATGCAGCTGCCGCCGTGGACCAGCCACGTCATCATCCGCGCGGAAGATCATAACAACCAGCAGGCGCCGCTTTTCCTGCAACAGCTGAGGAATCTCCTGCAGGCCAGCCCGCTGGTGGATAACCAGCTGTGGATCCTGGGCCCGGTCCCGGCGCTGGCACCAAAACGCGGTGGACGTTTCCGCTGGCAAATTTTGCTTCAGCACCCCTCGCGTATTCGCCTGCAGCACATCGTCAGCGGCACGCTGGCGCTCATCAACACCCTGCCGGAAGCGCGTAAAGTGAAGTGGGTACTGGATGTCGATCCCATCGAAGGCTGAAGACGGATCGAAAAATTTAACGCGCCTCACACTTTTTATGAAAATTCTGTAACCGATTCCATTAACTATCTGTAAAAATGGTGACGTCCGCAGTTCGGTGTTCAGGCGAGGAGAAGACGTTGAAGTCCAGGAAAGAGGTTGCCACGGCGACCATGAAAGACGTTGCCGAGAAAGCACAAGTCTCAACGGCAACCGTGTCCCGCGCATTAATGAACCCGGATAAAGTCTCCCAGGCGACCCGTAACAAGGTTGAACAGGCGGCGCTGGAAGTGGGTTACTTCCCGCAGGCGATGGGGCGGAACGTCAAGCGCAATGAATCGCGGACCATCCTGGTGATAGTGCCGGACATCTGCGATCCCTTCTTTAGCGAGATCATTCGCGGTATCGAAGTGACGGCGGCGGAGCAGGGCTATCTGGTGCTGATTGGCGACTGCGCCCACCAGAACCAGCAGGAAAAAACCTTTATCGACCTCATTATCACCAAGCAGATTGACGGCATGCTGCTGCTTGGATCGCGCCTGCCGTTTGATGCCAGCATCGAAGAACAGCGTAATTTACCGCCGATGGTGATGGCCAACGAATTTGCGCCTGAGCTGGAACTGCCGACGGTGCATATCGATAACCTGACGGCCGCGTTCAACGCGGTGAACTATCTTCAGGAGCTGGGGCATAAGCGCATTGGCTGCATTGCCGGGCCGGAAGAGATGCCGCTCTGCCACTATCGCCTGCAGGGCTATGTTCAGGCGCTGCGCCGTACCGGGGCGATTGTCGATCCGCACTACATTGCGCGCGGTGATTTTACTTTCGAAGCGGGCGGACAGGCGCTGGAGAGACTGCTGGCGCTGCCGGAACCGCCAACGGCGGTGTTCTGCCACAGCGACGTGATGGCGCTGGGGGCGCTATCATACGCCAAGCGCCGTGGGTTACGCGTGCCGAAAGACCTGTCGATTATCGGCTTCGATAACATTTCGCTTTCAGAGTTTTGCGATCCGCCGCTCTCCACCGTTTCACAACCGCGCTATCAGATTGGCCGTGAAGCGATGCTGCTTCTGCTGGATCAGCTGCAGGGTCAAACGGTTAGCAGCGGTTCGCGGTTACTGGACTGCGAGCTGATTGTTCGCGGCTCTACCCAGGCATTGACTTAAAGTAAACGCCTTTCGGACACCCTTATCTGGTCAAAGCCCCGCCGCTTAAGTAACATGGCGGGCTGACGAACGAATAAATACAGCGAAACGATAGTGGCACAACGAGATTATGTACGTCGCGGCCAGCCGGCACCTTCGCGACGCAAAAAGAGTAGTTCAAAAAGCAAGCAGCGTAATCTGCCTGCGGTCTCGCCAGCAATGGTCGCTATTGCTGCGGCAGTGCTGGTGGCCTTTATTGGCGGCCTGTACTTCATCACGCACCATAAAAAAGAAGAGTCCGAGGCGCTTCAGGGCAACAAAGTGGTGGGAAATGGTCTGCCGCCGAAACCTGAAGAGCGCTGGCGCTATATTAAAGAGCTGGAAAGCCGTCAGCCCGGCGTGCGCGCACCTACTGAGCCCTCAGCCGGTGGCGAAGTGAAAAATGCCGACCAGCTGACGGACGAGCAGCGGCAGCTGCTGGCACAGATGCAGGCCGATATGCGCCAGCAGCCGACGCAGCTGAACGAAGTGCCGTGGAATGAACAAACGCCAGCGCAGCGTCAGCAAACGTTGCAGCTGCAGCGTCAGCGCCAGGCACAAATTCAACAGCAGCAACAGCAGCAGCAGCAGCAGTGGACGCAAACTCAGCCGGTACAGCAGCCGAAGGCCCAGCCATACCAGCAGCCGCAGCAGCAAACGCGTACGGCGCAGTCGCAGCCTGTTCAACAGCCAAAAGCGCAGCCGCAAAAGCAAACGGCGCAGCCGTATCAGGATCTGCTCCAGACGCCAGCGCATACTACCGCGCAGCAGCCGAAAACGCAGCAGGCCGCGCCGGTGACCAAAGAGACCGAAGCGCCGAAGCAGACGGCAGAGAAAAAAGACGAGCGCCGCTGGATGGTGCAGTGCGGTTCGTTTAAAGGTGCCGAGCAGGCGGAAACCGTGCGTGCTCAGCTGGCCTTTGAAGGATTTGACTCACGCATTACCACCAACAACGGCTGGAATCGCGTGGTGATTGGCCCGGTCAAAGGCAAAGAAAATGCCGATGGCACCATTTCGCGCCTGAAAGTGGCCGGTCACACAAACTGCATTCGACTCGCCTCCGGGGGTTGAAACCCCCAAAATCCCCCCCATCTATCATTTAATTCAGCCCTGAGCACAGGCTCAGGGCTTCTGTTTCCCGAATTTGTAACCAGGGGGTCTGCTCGTGACAACAATAGTAAGTGTACGCCGTAACGGCCAGGTGGTAATTGCCGGTGATGGCCAGGCCACGCTGGGTAATACCGTCATGAAAGGCAACGTGAAGAAAGTGCGTCGTCTCTACAACGACAAAGTGATCGCCGGTTTTGCAGGCGGCACGGCGGATGCCTTCACGCTGTTTGAACTGTTTGAACGCAAGCTGGAAATGCACCAGGGTCATCTGGTGAAAGCTGCCGTTGAGCTGGCAAAAGACTGGCGTACCGACCGTATGCTGCGCAAGCTCGAAGCGCTGCTGGCGGTCGCGGATGAAACCGCCTCGCTGATCATCACCGGTAACGGTGACGTGATTCAGCCGGAAAACGACCTGATTGCCATAGGCTCTGGCGGCCCTTATGCCCAGGCTGCAGCCCGCGCGCTGTTGGAGAATACCGACATGAACGCGCGTGATATCGCGGTGAAGGCGTTGGATATTGCAGGTGATATCTGCATCTATACCAACCACAACCACACCATCGAAGAATTGACCTCCAAAGCGTAAGGATCTCCCATGTCTGAAATGACCCCACGCGAAATTGTCAGCGAACTGAACAAACACATTATCGGCCAGGATAACGCCAAGCGCTCCGTGGCTATCGCGCTGCGTAACCGCTGGCGCCGCATGCAGCTCGACGAAGAGCTGCGTCACGAAGTCACGCCGAAAAACATTCTGATGATCGGCCCGACCGGCGTCGGTAAAACCGAAATCGCCCGCCGTCTGGCGAAGCTGGCGAACGCGCCGTTCATCAAAGTTGAAGCCACCAAGTTCACCGAAGTGGGCTATGTGGGTAAAGAAGTGGACTCTATCATCCGCGATCTGACCGATTCAGCGATCAAGATGGTGCGCGTCCAGGCGATTGAGAAAAACCGCTACCGCGCGGAAGAGATGGCGGAAGAGCGTATTCTCGACGTGCTGATCCCGCCGGCGAAAAACAACTGGGGTCAGGCAGAACAGCAGGCTGAGCCTTCAGCCGCGCGCCAGGCGTTTCGCAAAAAACTGCGTGAAGGCCAGCTGGACGACAAAGAGATTGAGATCGACCTCGCGGCCGCGCCGATGGGCGTTGAAATCATGGCGCCTCCGGGCATGGAAGAGATGACCAGCCAGCTGCAGTCCATGTTCCAGAACCTGGGCGGCCAGAAGCAGAAAGCGCGTAAGCTGAAAATCAAAGACGCGATGAAGCTGCTGATTGAAGAAGAAGCGGCGAAGCTGGTGAATCCGGAAGAGCTGAAGCAGGACGCTATCGACGCGGTTGAGCAGCACGGTATCGTGTTTATCGACGAAATCGACAAAATTTGTAAGCGCGGCGGCAACAGCTCCGGCCCGGACGTGTCCCGCGAAGGCGTACAGCGCGACCTGCTGCCGCTGGTTGAAGGCTGCACCGTCTCAACCAAGCACGGCATGGTGAAAACGGACCACATTCTGTTTATCGCTTCCGGTGCGTTCCAGGTGGCCAGTCCGTCGGATCTGATCCCGGAACTGCAGGGCCGTCTGCCAATCCGCGTTGAGCTGCAGGCGCTGACCACCGAAGATTTCGAACGTATCCTGACCGAGCCAAACGCCTCTGCCACCGTGCAGTACAAAGCGCTGATGGCGACCGAAGGCGTGAACCTCGAGTTTACCGAAGACGGTATCAAACGTATCGCCCAGGCCGCATGGCAGGTCAACGAAACCACCGAGAACATCGGTGCGCGTCGTCTGCATACCGTGCTGGAACGCCTGGTGGAAGACATCTCGTATGATGCGAGCGACCTCAACGGTCAAACCATTACCATTGACGCAGATTATGTGAGCAAACATCTGGATGCGTTAGTGGCAGATGAAGATCTGAGCCGTTTTATCCTATAATCGCGGTTATTGCATTCTCATCACTGTTAATGGGGGCTAAGGCCCCCATTTTTATTGGCTAAATTACTATGACTGATATCAGCCGTACTCAGGCGTGGCTCGAAAGTCTGCGCCCTAAAACGCTTCCTCTGGCCTTTGCCGCGATTATCGTCGGCACCGCCCTTGCCTGGTGGCAGGGTTATTTTGATCCGCTGGTCGCCGCGCTGGCATTGATTACCGCCGGCCTGCTGCAAATCCTCTCCAACCTCGCGAACGACTACGGTGATGCGGTCAAAGGCAGCGATAAGCCTGACCGTATCGGGCCGCTGCGCGGGATGCAGAAAGGGGTCATTACCCAGGCACAGATGAAGCGCGCGCTGATTATCACCGTAGTGCTAATTTGCTTATCCGGCCTGGCGCTGGTGACGGTTGCCTCGAAAACCACCAGCGATTTCATTGGCTTCCTGGTGCTGGGCCTACTCGCCATTGTCGCGGCCATCACCTACACCGTCGGCACGCGCCCTTACGGCTATATTGGCCTCGGGGATATCTCCGTGCTGGTGTTCTTCGGCTGGCTGAGCGTGATGGGAAGCTGGTATTTACAGGCGCATACGGTGATCCCTGCCCTGTTCCTCCCTGCGACCGCCTGCGGCCTGCTGGCGACGGCGGTGCTGAATATCAATAACCTGCGCGATATCGACAGCGACCGTGAGAACGGCAAGAACACGCTGGCGGTGCGTCTGGGGCCGGTGAATGCGCGCCGCTATCATGCCTGCCTGCTCATTGGCGCGCTGGTTTGCCTGGCGCTGTTTAACCTGATTTCCCTGCACAGTCTGTGGGGCTGGCTGTTTGTGCTTGCCGCGCCTCTGCTGGTTAAGCAGGCCCGCTTTGTGATGCGTGAACTCAGCCCGGTAGCCATGCCGCCGATGCTGGAGCGAACGGTAAAAGGCGCGCTGCTGACTAACCTGTTGTTCGTCATTGGGATTGTGTTAAGCCAGACGCTCAGTTAGCTGACAAATATCAATTAACAATTGATGATTTTGCCAACAACGCATTTCGCACGATATACTGAACACATTCGCAGCAACTGAGCGTTAAACCTATGAAATATGATACCTCCGAGCTTTGTGACATCTACCAGGAAGATGTCAACGTCGTTGAACCGCTGTTCTCCAACTTTGGTGGGCGGTCATCGTTTGGCGGGCAAATCGTCACGGTGAAATGTTTCGAGGACAACGGGTTGCTGTACGATCTGCTCGAACAGAACGGCCGTGGCCGCGTTCTGGTGGTCGACGGCGGCGGGTCCGTGCGTCGCGCACTGATTGATGCTGAACTGGCCGGAATTGCCGTCCAGAACGAGTGGGAAGGCATCGTGGTGTACGGCTCCGTGCGTCAGGTGGACGATCTCGAAGACCTGGATATCGGAATTCAGGCCATCGCGGCCATTCCGGTAGGCGCTGCGGGTGACGGCATCGGCGAAAGCGACGTGCGCGTTAATTTCGGCGGCGTGACCTTCTTCTCCGGTGACCATCTCTACGCCGATAATACCGGCATTATCCTTTCCGAAGATCCGCTGGATATTGAGTAGTAAAAGAGTCAGCGTGAACCATAAAAAAACCGCCAACAGCAATGTGGCGGTTTTTTTGTCCCTCGGGATTCGCGGTCCGTTGGGAAATTTTGCAACCTTTAACCAGGATTTTTATCTTACCCTGGTTCATACCTCAGGTGACCCCTGTTAGCCCTTTATAAATTCCTAATTATCTATGGAAACCTTAACTACGCAGGTATTGCTCATTATGATGCTGCGTCCCTTTCCGCCATCTCGCAAATGGGCATCGGTCCAGGGAAAGGTGTACTCACAACCGTAAAGCAGCCTTTAACCAGGCTTGTGTCCACCGACTTATCACCGATGGTGAACGGTGGAGCGGTTAGCTGCAGGGACCGCATAATGAAACGCTATTTATGTATTGCGTTCATTGTCGCCAGCGTACTCGTAGTAAAGAGTGATGAATCCAATGTGTTAATTACTCTTACTATGACAGCGCAGGACAAGTAGCGTTAAGGCCGCCTTTGGCGGCCTTTTTTATGGTTGTTGCAGACTGACATCAAACCATAAAAAAGCCGGGTGGCGTTGTCGCCTTACCCGGCCTGCTCAGTGCAATCCCAACAGGAATTAGACCTCTTCCATACGTCCCAGCAGCGCCTGCAGGCGATCCTGCCAGCCGTTCTGCTGTTCGCGCAGTTGGTTGTTTTCGCGCTCCAGTTCTTCGCGGCCGTGCTGAGCGTTCTGAACTTCCTGCGCCAGGCTGTTGTTCTTCTCTTTCAGCTCTTCAATTTCCATCTGCAGCAGCGTGATGGTGTCAATCGCCTGCTGTACTTTCGATTCCAGTTTCTCAAACACTTCTAAAGACATGATCCTACCTCTCCTGAATTGCAAGGCGACGCTTTAACGTAAACGCGCACAACATATGTTCCGATTGTATGGAGCGCAGTCGCCCCTGTCCAGCGGCATGCCACGCAGATCGCGGTTTGCAACACTTTTCGGCCTCGTCCTGGTGCGTTCGCGGCATATACCACTAAGTTGTTAACCCATTCGTTAAAAAAATGATTCAACTCGCCGTGCGCGACTGATGCAAAAACGCGCTTTATGGCGCGAAAACGCTCATTTTATTGACATAGACCACACATTTTAATTTCGATATTTCTCGTTTTTGCTCGTTAACGATAAATTAACACTATGTCTACAGGGCATCGTGGCTGTCACGGGCGGCCACGCTAACAATAAACATCAATTTCTTCAGGATTCCGATTATGAGTCAGACATCAACCTTAAAAGGCCAGTGCATTGCCGAGTTCCTTGGTACCGGGTTGTTGATATTCTTCGGAGTGGGCTGTGTCGCTGCACTGAAAGTGGCAGGTGCCAGTTTTGGTCAGTGGGAAATCAGTATCATCTGGGGTCTGGGCGTGGCGATGGCCATCTACCTGACTGCAGGGGTCTCTGGTGCACATCTTAACCCGGCGGTGACTATCGCACTGTGGCTGTTCGCGTGCTTCGACGGACGCAAAGTTGTTCCTTTCATTATTTCTCAATTTGCCGGCGCGTTTTGCGCAGCGGCGTTAGTTTACGGGCTTTATTACAATCTTTTCATCGACTTCGAACAGACGCATCATATGGTGCGCGGCAGCGTCGAAAGTCTGGATCTGGCAGGCATCTTCTCAACCTACCCTAACCCGCATATCAATTTTGTGCAGGCGTTCGCAGTTGAAATGGTGATTACCGCTATTCTGATGGGCGTTATCCTGGCGCTGACCGACGACGGAAACGGCATTCCGCGCGGCCCGCTGGCTCCCCTGCTGATTGGTCTGCTGATTGCGGTGATTGGCGCATCCATGGGCCCGCTGACCGGCTTCGCGATGAACCCGGCGCGTGATATCGGACCCAAAGCGTTCGCCTTTATCGCAGGCTGGGGCGACGTGGCCTTCACCGGCGGCAAAGACATTCCTTACTTCCTGGTGCCGCTGTTTGCGCCGGTTGTCGGGGCTGCGCTGGGCGCATTTAGCTACCGCAAATTAATTGGTCGCCACTTACCGTGCGACACCTGTGTGGACGAGGAGAAGGAAACGACTTCTACCGCACAACAAAAAGCTTCGCTGTAATCTGACTACGGGACACATACCATGACCGAAAAAAAATATATCGTTGCGCTCGACCAGGGCACTACCAGCTCCCGCGCTGTCGTAATGGATCATGACGCGAACATTGTCAGCGTGTCTCAACGTGAATTTGAGCAAATTTATCCCCGTCCAGGCTGGGTAGAACACGACCCGATGGAGATCTGGGCGTCACAAAGCTCCACGCTGGTGGAAGTGCTGGCGAAAGCCGATATCAGTTCCGACGAGATTGCCGCGATTGGTATTACCAACCAGCGTGAAACCACCGTGGTGTGGGAACGCGAAACCGGTAAGCCTATTTACAACGCCATCGTCTGGCAGTGCCGCCGTACGTCAGAAATCTGCGAACAGCTTAAGCGTGACGGAATGGAAGAGTACGTGCGCAGCGCCACCGGCCTGGTGGTTGACCCGTACTTCTCAGGCACCAAAGTGAAGTGGATCCTCGACCACGTGGAAGGTTCACGCGAGCGTGCAAAACGCGGCGAGCTGCTGTTCGGGACCGTCGATACCTGGCTAATCTGGAAGATGACTCAGGGACGTGTCCACGTTACCGACTACACCAACGCCTCGCGTACGATGCTGTTCAACATCAACACCCTTGAGTGGGATGACAAGATGCTGGACGCGCTGGATATCCCACGCGCGATGCTGCCTGAAGTGCGTAAGTCGTCTGAAGTCTACGGCCAGACCAACATCGGCGGTAAAGGCGGCACCCGTATTCCTATCGCCGGGATCGCCGGTGACCAGCAGGCGGCGCTGTTCGGCCAGCTGTGCGTGAAGGAAGGGATGGCGAAGAATACCTACGGCACCGGCTGCTTTATGCTGATGAACACCGGCGAGAAAGCGGTGAAATCAGAAAACGGCCTGCTGACCACCATCGCCTGCGGCCCGCGCGGCGAGGTGAACTATGCCCTGGAAGGTGCGGTGTTTATGGCTGGCGCATCCATTCAGTGGCTGCGCGACGAGATGAAGCTGATCAGCGACGCGTTCGACTCCGAGTACTTCGCGACCAAAGTGAAAGACACCAACGGCGTGTACGTGGTGCCTGCGTTCACCGGTCTGGGCGCGCCGTATTGGGATCCGTATGCCCGCGGCGCGATTTTCGGCCTGACGCGTGGTGTGAACTCTAACCACATCATCCGCGCCACCCTGGAATCCATCGCCTACCAGACGCGCGACGTGCTGGAAGCGATGCAGGCAGACTCCGGCATTCGTCTGCACGCCCTGCGCGTGGACGGCGGCGCGGTGGCTAACAACTTCCTGATGCAGTTCCAGTCCGACATTCTGGGCACCCGCGTTGAGCGCCCAGAAGTGCGTGAAGTAACGGCGCTTGGCGCAGCGTACCTTGCCGGTCTGGCGGTAGGCTTCTGGCAGAACCTGGACGAGCTGCAGGAGAAAGCGGTCATCGAACGCGAATTCCGCCCTGGCATCGAAACCACCGAGCGCAACTACCGCTACAGCGGCTGGAAGAAAGCGGTGAAACGCGCCCTGGCGTGGGAAGAGCACGACGAGTAAGCCAATCCCCCTCACCCTAACCCTCTCCCCAAAGGGGAGAGGGCCGGGGTGAGGGGCTCCAACCGCACCGGTCCCTCCCCCCTCCCCACTCTGTGATAAACTTCGTGCAATTCCTTTTGACTGTACGAGTCCCTCATGAAACGTGAACTTGCTATCGAGTTTTCCCGCGTCACCGAAGCAGCCGCCCTCGCAGGCTACAAATGGCTGGGTCGTGGCGACAAAAATACCGCAGACGGCGCGGCCGTCCACGCCATGCGCATTGTGCTTAACCAGGTCAACATCGACGGCACTATCGTCATCGGTGAAGGCGAGATCGACGAAGCGCCAATGCTCTACATCGGTGAAAAAGTCGGAACGGGTAAAGGTGATACCGTGGATATCGCGGTGGACCCAATCGAAGGCACGCGCATGACGGCGATGGGCCAGGCCAACGCCCTGGCGGTACTGGCCGTGGGTGATAAAGGCTGCTTCCTCAACGCGCCGGACATGTACATGGAAAAGCTGATTGTTGGTCCTGGTGCGAAAGGCGCAATCGACCTCAGCCTGCCGCTGGACGCCAACCTGCGCAACATCGCAGCGGCGCTGGGTAAACCGCTCAACGAACTCACCGTCACTATTCTGGCGAAACCGCGCCACGACGCCACCATCTCTTATCTGCAGGCACTCGGCGTGCGCGTGTTTGCCATTCCGGATGGCGACGTTGCCGCGTCTATTCTGACCTGCATGCCGGACAGCGAAGTGGACGTGCTTTATGGCATCGGCGGCGCGCCGGAAGGCGTGGTCTCTGCGGCGGTGATCCGCGCGCTGGACGGCGATATGCAGGCGCGCCTGCTGCCGCGTCATGAGGTAAAAGGCGACAGCGACGAGAACCGTCGTATCGGAGAGGACGAGCTTGCGCGCTGCGCAGCGATGGGCATCGAAGCCAATAAAGTGCTGGCGCTGAACGACATGGCGCGCAGCGATAACGTCGTCTTCTCCGCAACCGGCATCACCAAAGGCGACCTGCTGGACGGCATCACCCGCAAGGGCAACATGGCGACCACTGAAACGCTGCTGATCCGCGGCAAATCGCGCACCATTCGCCGCATTCAGTCTATCCACTATCTCGACCGCAAAGACCCGGATGTGCAGATGCACATTCTGTAAAACCGTTTGATCGATAGAGCTTTCCGGCCCGAAGGGGCTGGAAATGTTTCCCACAAGTACGGAAGATAGAACAGAGAAACAGCACAGGAGAAGATCATGGCGGACTGGGTAACAGGTAAAGTCACTAAGATAGAATTCTGGACCGATGCGCTATTTAGTCTCACCCTGCGTGCTCCCGTGCACCCGTTTAAGGCCGGGCAATTTGCGAAGCTGGGGCTGGATGTCGACGGCGAGCGCGTGCAGCGCGCCTACTCTTACGTTAACGCGCCGGATAACCCGGACCTCGAGTTCTATCTGGTCACCGTCCCGGACGGCAAGCTGAGCCCGCGTCTTGCCGCCCTTAAGCCAGGCGACGATGTGCAGATTGTGAGCGAAGCGGCGGGCTTCTTTGTGCTCGAAGAGATCCCTGACTGTGACACGCTCTGGATGCTGGCAACCGGCACGGCCATCGGTCCCTATCTTTCCATTTTGCAGTACGGCAAAGATCTGGAGCGCTTCAAAAACATCGTGCTGGTGCACGCCGCGCGCTACGCCGCAGATTTAAGCTATCTCCCGCAAATGCAGGCGCTGGAACAGCAGTACGGTGGAAAGTTAAAGATTCAGACCGTGGTCAGCCGTGAAACCGTAGCAGGAACGCTTACCGGCCGCGTCCCGGCGCTAATCGAGAGTGGAGCCCTGGAAGACGCAGTGGGTTTACCGATGACGGCCGAAACCAGCCACGTCATGCTGTGCGGTAACCCGCAGATGGTGCGGGACACGCAGCAGCTTCTGAAGGATACCCGGCAGATGACGAAACATCTTCGCCGCCGACCGGGCCATATGACCGCCGAACACTACTGGTGATCAGCGGTATTTCACCTCGACGGTATCTTTACCGTATTTGTTTTCGCTCTGGGTGCCGATAAACGCGCCCAGATCGACAATCATCATCACGAAGATAACCGACGGCAGCAGCCTGCCCACGACCCACGGCAGGATGGACGGTAGCATCTCCCAGTTACCTGCCACCAGCATCCATGCCAGAATAATCAAAAATGCCCATGCGCCTGAGCGGCCGCGATCGTGCAGGCGTTTCACCACGACGGCCGCCGTTGGCCATAGCAGGCAGACCAGCGTGAAGGCCGCCGTTTGCGTGCTCAGCCAGGCGTTGTAAGCAACAAAAAACAGAAGCAGCATGGCGACAACCCACGTCACCATCCAGACCCAGAAATCACGGCGTCCAATACGCCCTTTGAATGAAAACAGCCACTGCTGTATGGTCATGTAAGGTTCCTTATTATCGTTTAGCCCGCATTTTACCCTGGAGTTGTGACCTTTTGACAAGCCGACCAGATATCGTTTTAATCATGAGCACTTACGGCCAGGTGCAATGTTGATGAAAAATTCGGCACATTCTCTTTTCCTGTGTTTAGCGATGCTCGGCGCGGGTTTTCCGCTGCACGCCGCCAACACCGCGGCCCCCACCGCTGCGCCGTATTTACTGGCGGGCGCACCGTCTTTCGATCAGTCCATTAGCCAGTTTCGCGAAGCTTTCAATCAGGCCAACCCAGCGCTGCCGCTGGATGAATTTCGCGCCATTGATAGCTCACGAGATACCCCAACCCTGACCCGTGCGGCGAGCAAGATTAACGAGAATTTGTATGCTTCTACGGCGCTGGAGCGCGGTACGTTAAAAATCAAAAGCATGCAAATCACCTGGCTGCCGATTCAGGGGCCAGAGCAGAAAGCGGCTAAATCGAAGGCGCTTGATTACATGAGCGCGGTGCTGCAGGCGTTTACGCCTGCGCTGACGAAAAAGCAGAGCCAGCAAAAGCTGCAAAAGCTGCTGGCCGCCGGTAAAAACAAGCGGTACTACGCCACCACCGAAGGCGCGATTCGTTATGTGGTAGCGGATAACGGCGAAAAAGGACTGACCTTCGCCGTTGAACCGATTAAGCTGGCGCTATCTGACACCCTTGGCGGGGCGAATTAATGACAAAAAGCAAAGCCTTTCGAGGGAAAATCTCTATACTGATTCACAGACCATGCTGCCCGACAGGGCGGCCATATTCCTTAATTCGCTTATTTAGCGTGGAGAATTGAAATGCGACATCCTTTAGTGATGGGTAACTGGAAACTGAACGGCAGCCGCCACATGGTAAACGAACTGGTTGCAAACCTGCGTAAAGAGCTGGCTGGCGTGACCGGCTGCGCGGTTGCTATCGCTCCGCCAGATATGTACCTGGATCTGGCTAAACGTGCCGCTGACGGAAGCCACATCGTGCTGGGCGCGCAGAACGTTGACGTTAACCTGTCTGGCGCGTTCACCGGTGAAACTTCCGCTGAAATGCTGAAAGATATCGGCGCGAAATACATCATCATCGGCCACTCCGAGCGTCGCACCTACCACAAAGAATCTGACGAGTTTATCGCGAAGAAATTCGCCGTGCTAAAAGAGCAGGGTCTGATCCCGGTTCTGTGCATCGGTGAAACCGAAGCAGAAAACGAAGCGGGCAAAACCGAAGAAGTATGCGCACGTCAGATCGACGCCGTGCTGAAAACGCAGGGCGCGGCAGCGTTCGAAGGCGCGGTTATCGCTTACGAGCCAGTCTGGGCGATCGGTACCGGCAAATCAGCTACCCCTGCGCAGGCTCAGGCGGTGCACAAATTCATCCGTGACCACATTGCTAAAGCCGACGCGAAAGTGGCTGAGCAAGTGATCATCCAGTACGGCGGCTCCGTAAACGCCTCCAACGCTGCTGAGCTGTTCACCCAGCCAGACATCGATGGCGCGCTGGTTGGCGGTGCATCCCTGAAAGCAGACGCTTTCGCGGTGATCGTTAAAGCGGCAGAAGCGGCTAAACAGGCGTAATGGCCTTTGCGGCGGGTGGCGCTTGCGCTTACCCACCGCTCTTCTCCTCCCTCTCCTTTGGGAGAGGGTTGGGGTGAGGGGAAACCCCTCGCACTGAACTACACTTTACCTAATACGCTAAACCATAAATAATCCAGCGGCAGCAGCACCAGATACGTCGCTATCGCCAGCGCCAGACAGAGCATCATCCCCGCCCTTGCAGGCACCTTTCCTAACCCCATCGCCACCACAATCGGCGACGCCTGATACGGCAGCAGCGGCGTGGAATAGCCCAGCACCTGAATCATGATCACCGACAGCAGCGGGAAACCGGTCGCGTCCGAGAAGCTCTGCGCCAGCGTGGTGTACAGCGCCGGAACGCCGTTGGCGGTCATAATGAAGTTGAGTGCCGTAGTAATTCCGGTTAGCGCCAGGAAGCTGGTGAACGGCCTGTCCGCATCCAGCGGCATAATGCGCAGCAGCGCCTCGCCTACGGCCGCTCCGATACCCGTTTGCGTCACGACGATCGCCAGCCCAAGAATGCCCGCGACGTAGATACAGGTGCGCATGTTCACCCCGGCAGAAAATTCGTCCCCGGTAATGAAACCCACGCGCGGCAGCATAACGATGACCGACGCCGCGAGCCCCGTCCACGCGGGCCCTACGCCATGCCAGCTCTCCGTTACCCACATCCCCAGCACCAGCGCCAGCAGCCAGGCAAGACGCTTCTCATCCCGCCCCATGGGTTCAGACGGCGCCCTATCCTTCGGTGGTTTAGGGCTGCCGGGGAACAGCCAGCAGATGAGGCCAATCAGAATCAGGCCTTTGAGAATGCCCAGCACCGGCGTGTGCAGCAGCAGATACGGGACATAGTTCAGGTGAATTCCGTACGAGCCTTCCGCCGCGCCGCTCATCACCAGGTTAGGGACGTTTGCAGGCAGGATAGTGGCCGAAAGCTGGAAGGTGCCGAACCCGACGGCCAGCGCAAGCCCGAACCAGGCGCGGGAGCCGTCGGCGATACCGGCGCGTTTCGCCATCGCCGCGACAATGGGCATCAGCAGCGCAATACGCCCCATGTTCGACGGCATCACAAACGCCAGCGCGTAGCTGAGCAATACCACGCTCGCCACCATCAGCATCCAGGAGTCGGTGAGCTTTGCCGACAGCGACCGGGCGGCCCTGTCCGCCAGCCCGGTTTTACGGATCGCCACGCCGAGCACAAAGCCGCTGAAGACCAGCCAGAAAGCCGACGAGGCAAAACCACCGAAGATCGCTTCCGGAGGGGCGATTCTGGCGGCCATCGCCGCCGTAAAGAACAGCAGCGCGGTGATAAATTCCGGCAATAGCGACGTCGCCCACAGCACGATGGTGACGCCGACGATCAGCGAGGGCAGCAGCAGAGGATGCGTTAACCAGAGCGACATACCTGTCTCCTGTAGAATTTTTCAGCAAGTCTACGGTGACAGGCAGCCTGAGTAAACGCGATTTATGGTGGGGTCATTTCAGGATAGTGCATTGATGATCCTGCAATTCCTCTGCCGACGCGCGGTTGAGCGTGAGCAGGTTACGCTCGGTCGCCAGCAAAACAAACGAACCATCCGACTGCTGCGCCATTGCCAGCGCGAAGCGCCCCATATGGTCGCGCGCTTCCGGCAGCTCTTCCGCCAGCATCATAAACGGACTGCGCTGGACCAGTTCATTCTCCGTCACCCGTCGTGCGAGATACTCATGTCCTTCCAGTCCGCCCGGGAACGGTAGCCACTGGGTGCTGATGTCTCCCTGCGCCGCGTTGAGCTTCTCGCGCACGTCCGGGCGCAGGCAGGAGATATGGATATGGAAATGGTTCTGCGTACGGCCTGTCGGTGAGTTAATCGTCAGCGAAATGGCGCTATCCGGCACCTCGGATCCACGCTTCAGGGTCATAAAGCTGCGCGACTGCCACGCCAGCCAGAAGAAGTTTGGCGTGTGAGGCTCGGTCAGGAGCGGGCTTTCGGTGCCGTTGATGCGGTACGTTGGCATCAGCAGATACTGCAGCGGCCCGTTGCGGTCTTTGAACACCACATAGCCCGCGTCAGGCTTCACCTGCGCGCAGGGCGCCGGGTTACGGTGTTGCAGTTGATTAGGCAGGCACTGGTCGAGAACGATATGACGCAACGCATTCGGATTACCCGCTTTTATCCAGTACACGCCGCCTGCGGCAAGGGCGATGACAATCAGGATCAATAAGATAATTTTTTTCACAACGCGTTCCCTGTTTTCAATAGAGGCAAAAGAGTAACGCAAAATGATGACCAAATAAAAAACCCGGTGGATTTCTCACACCGGGTCGCCGTGTCGTTTGTTGACGGTTAGCGCTGGCTAATCTGGTCGAAGGTGCCGCCATTAGAGAAGTGCTCTTTCTGCGCTTTCGTCCAGCCGCCGAACACATCATCAATGGTGAAGAGCTTCAGTTTCGGGAATTCGCTATCGTATTTCTTCGCAACGGCCGCATCGCGTGGGCGATAGAAGTTCTTCGCCGCGATTTCCTGGCCTTCCGGCGAGTAGAGATACTTCAGGTAGGCTTCCGCCACCGCTTTGGTCCCTTTCTTATCAACGACCTTATCGACCACGGAAACGGTCGGCTCAGCGAGGATGGATTCGCTCGGGGTCACGATCTCAAACTTGTCTTTACCCAGTTCGTGGGTCGCCAGCAGGGCTTCGTTTTCCCAGGCAATCAGCACGTCGCCAATACCGCGCTCGACGAAGGTGTTAGTGGCACCGCGTGCGCCGGAGTCCAGCACTTCAACGTTTTTATACAGGGATTTGACGAATTCCTGCGCTTTTGCCTGGTCACCGTTGTTGTGGTGCAGCGCGTATCCCCAGGCCGCCAGGTAGTTCCAGCGTGCGCCGCCGGAGCTTTTCGGGTTCGGGGTAATCACAGAAACGCCCGGTTTGATCAGGTCGTTCCAGTCCTTAATTTGTTTCGGGTTGCCTTTACGCACCAGGAAGACGATGGTCGAGGTGTATGGCGCGGAGTTATCCGGCAGACGTTTGATCCAGTTTTTGTCGATACGACCACGCTCGGCGATGGCGTCGACATCATAGGCCAGCGCCAGGGTAACCACGTCGGCTTCAATACCGTTAATCACAGACGTTGCCTGCTTACCGGAGCCACCGTGCGACTGGCGAACCACCACGTTATCGCCGGTTTCCTGCTTCCAGTGCGCCGCGAAGGCTTTGTTGTATTGATCGTACAGCTCACGCGTCGGGTCGTACGACACGTTGAGGAGTTGAATGTCCTTTGCCAGCACGCTGGTCGATGCCAGCAATAACGTTAACCCCACGCCCCATTTATTCATCGCCCAGCTCTCTTGTGTAGTGTTTTGATGAATGCAGCGTGCCAGAAAGCGAATCGAGGATTAAAGAATAAAAAAAGATTGGCTATAACGTGGAGGAATAAAAGCCCTCTTCAGAAAGAAGAGGGCTCAAAGGATCAGTACAGTTTTTTCGCGCAGTCCAGCCAGTCACCTTTGAACGGACGCTTCATGTTTTCAATCGCGTCGATGATGTCATGGTGAACCAGCTGTTCGTTCTGAATACCGACGCAACGGCCGCCGTGGCCCTGCAGCAGCAGCTCGATAGCGTACGCGCCCATACGGGAGGCCAGAATGCGATCGTACGGGCCAGGGGAACCGCCGCGCTGGATGTGACCCAGAACGGTCGCGCGGGTTTCGCGTTTGGTTTCGGTTTCGATGTACTTCGCCAGCTCGTCAACGTCACAGATGTGCTCGGTGATAGCCACAATCGCGTGTTTCTTACCTTTCGCGATACCGGCTTTGATTTCAGCAACCAGATCTTCACGGCTGAATTCCACTTCAGGAACCACCACAAACTCACAGCCACCGGCGATAGCCGCCGCCAGGGTCAGGTCACCGCAGTAGCGGCCCATCACTTCAACGATAGAGATACGCTGGTGAGAAGATGAGGTGTCACGCAGGCGGTCAATGGCTTCCACAACGGTGCCCAGCGCGGTGAAGTAACCGATGGTGTAGTCAGTGCCTTTGATGTCGTTGTCGATGGTACCCGGCAGGCCGATGCACGGGAAGCCCATTTCGGTCAGACGTTTTGCACCCATGTACGAGCCGTCACCGCCGATAACAACCAGCGCGTCCAGGCCACGCTTTTTCATGTTCTCGATAGCCACTTCACGGATGTGTTCGTCACGGAATTCCGGGAAGCGCGCAGACCCAAGGAAGGTACCTCCACGGTTGATCATGTCAGACACGCTGTAACGGTCGAGCTGAACCATACGGTCTTCATACAGACCCAGGTAACCATCATAGATACCAAAAACTTCCAGACCTTCCGTCAGCGCTGCACGGACAACCCCACGAATTGCCGCGTTCATGCCCGGCGCATCACCGCCGCTTGTCAACACACCGATTTTCTTAATCATGACTACCTCTGAACTTAGGAATGCAAAATTGAAATCTGTTGCCGGAAGAAACTTATCGACCAACGAATACTGCAAATAGTATATCAATCCCTTCTGGCTGAATTGATTCAGGTCAGACCAAATGGCGGTAATTTATACACAAAATGCTGGCCTGGCTCACTTTTTTACAACGAATTACGAAAGCCCAACATGTCCGGGTACAACCGAGCAGGGATCCTGGTGAATGATGACGTCTGAACCAGGAAAACGCTGCAAAATCGCCTGCTCGACCTGTTCAGCAATCACGTGAGCCTGAACCAGCGGCAGGTTGTCTTCCATTTCAATATGAATCTGAATAAAGCGGGTCGGCCCTGACTGCCGCGTTCGAAGATCGTGTGCACCGCTGACGCCGGGCCAGGAGGTCACGATGGAAAAAATTTCACTACGTTCTGAGTCCGGAAGAGCGCGATCGAGCAGTGATTGCACCGCGTCATACCCCATCCGCAGGGCGCTATATAAAATATAGATACCAATCCCTAACGCAAACAACGCATCGGCCCGATGCCAGCCATACCAGGCCAGACCGAGCGCAATAAGAATAGCCCCATTCATCATAACATCAGATTGATAATGAAGCATATCCGCCCGTACGGCCTGACTTTGCGTTTTGCGAACGACCCAGCGCTGGAACGTTACCAGAACAAGTGTGCTCATAAGTGCAATTACCGTGACGACCACGCCGACCCCGGGATTGTTCATCGGTGAAGGCGAAACCAGATGCTGAATACCGGTCAAAAACAGGAACAGCGCGGAGCCAGAAATGAACATACTTTGCGCCAGCGCGGCCAGCGACTCCGCTTTGCCGTGCCCAAACGTGTGCTCTTCATCCGCCGGCTGCAGCGAGTAGCGCACCACCAGAAGGTTGGTCAGCGAGGCGGCGATATCTACCAGTGAATCCACCAGCGCCGCCAGAATACTGACCGAGCCGGTATACCACCAGGCAAAGATTTTGATCAGCAGCAGGCCAGAGGCCATGACGGTCGCCGCAATGGCGGCCCGGCTTACCAGCCTTCCATAGGATTGATTCATAAACGCTCCTGTCATGTCATGCCGCTAGTATAACGGAAGCATGGGGAGGCAAAGGATGAATAATCGGTTAACAAATCAGAATGCGGGGCAAAAAAAACCCCCACATCATGTGGGGGAAGACAGGGATGGTGTCTATGGCAAGGAAAACAGGGTTTACTGGTTACTACGGGTACTGCTATTGCTACTGAAAAACGTTGTTTCTGAGCTTCGCTGCATCCGTGCAACCTCACGCAGCTGGTCCATCCGCTGCTGATGTTTGGTATTCAAAACCGCTTGCTGCTCGGGCGTTAGCAGGTGGAACATCTGGTTGCGGACCTTCGCCATCTCTACCTGGCGGGCAACCTGTTCCTGTGCCATTTTTTCGGCCTGAGCGCGGACAGCGCTTTCGTCAAAATTTTCTGCGGTGACAAGGCGATGCATTGTCTCCATTTCGCTAACATTAACAGGGGGCTGGTCGTGTCGTGCCCTCTGCATCAGATCTCGCATCTGTTGACGCTGATGTTCGGTTAAACTTATGCCGTCAAACATATGGCTTTGGCTGCTGTGCGTTGCGCCCTCTTGCGAGGAACCGTTATCGCCGATGATAGCTACAGCAGCCTGGCTAAACGCACTGAACGCCAGCGTTGAGGCCATGACGGCAGCGGTAACTTTGCGCATCACTTGCTCCCAAAATCTTTCGTGTCGCGATTCAACGAGAGACAGTCTACGATTCAGGCTGCAAACATGCGTCAGGGGGTGTAAAACAACGTAAAGTCATGGATTAGATAGCCTTGATGTCGTAATTTCTGCCTCGGAGGTATTTAAACAATGAATAAAATCCTGTTAGTTGATGATGACCGAGAGCTCACATCCCTTTTAAAGGAGTTGCTCGACATGGAAGGTTTCAACGTCCTGGTTGCCCATGATGGCGAGCAGGCGCTGAGTCTCCTTGACGACAGCATCGATCTACTTTTGCTCGACGTAATGATGCCGAAGAAAAACGGTATTGATACGCTGAAAGAGCTTCGCCAGACACACCAGACCCCCGTTATCATGCTGACCGCCCGCGGCAGCGAGCTTGACCGCGTTCTCGGCCTTGAGCTGGGTGCGGATGACTATTTACCAAAGCCGTTCAACGACCGTGAACTGGTGGCCCGTATTCGCGCGATCCTGCGCCGTTCCCACTGGAGCGAGCAGCAGCAGAATACCGACAACAGCTCGCCAACGCTGGAAGTGGACTCCCTGAGCCTGAACCCGGGCCGTCAGGAAGCGAGCTTCGACGGCCAGACGCTGGAACTCACCGGCACCGAATTCACGCTGCTGTATCTGCTGGCGCAGCACCTCGGCCAGGTCGTTTCGCGTGAACATTTAAGCCAGGAAGTGCTGGGCAAACGCCTCACGCCGTTTGACCGCGCCATCGACATGCACATCTCTAACCTGCGCCGCAAGCTGCCGGAGCGTAAAGACGGTCACCCATGGTTTAAAACCCTGCGTGGTCGCGGTTATCTGATGGTTTCCGCTTCATGATAGGCAGCTTAACCGCCCGCATCTTCGCCATCTTCTGGCTGACGCTGGCACTGGTTTTAATGCTCGTATTGATGTTGCCAAAACTCGACTCACGCCAGATGACGGAGCTTCTCGACAGCGAGCAACGTCAGGGCGTGATGATCGAGCAGCACGTGGAAGCGGAGCTGGCAAACGATCCGCCGAACGATTTGATGTGGTGGCGCAGGCTGTTTCGCGCTATCGACAAGTGGGCGCCGCCAGGACAACGTCTTTTGCTGGTCACCAGCGAAGGCCGCGTGATCGGAGCCGATCGCAATGAAATGCAGATCATCCGCAACTTTATTGGCCAGGCGGATAACGCCGATCACCCACAGAAGAAGAAATATGGTCGGGTAGAGATGGTCGGTCCTTTCTCGGTACGTGATGGGGAAGACAATTATCAGCTCTATCTGATTCGCCCCGCGAGCAGCTCCCAGTCCGACTTCATCAACCTGCTGTTTGACCGTCCGCTTCTGCTGCTGATTGTCACGATGCTGGTCAGTTCCCCGCTGCTGCTATGGCTGGCATGGAGCCTGGCAAAACCGGCGCGTAAGCTGAAAAATGCCGCCGATGAAGTGGCGCAGGGTAACCTGCGACAGCATCCAGAGCTGGAATCCGGGCCGCAGGAGTTCCTGGCCGCCGGGACCAGTTTTAACCAGATGGTGAGCGCGCTGGATCGGATGATGACCGCGCAGCAACGCCTGCTGTCAGACATCTCGCACGAGCTGCGTACCCCGCTCACGCGCTTACAGCTGGGCACCGCCCTGCTGCGCCGCCGCAGCGGCGAAAGCAAAGAGCTGGAGCGCATTGAAACTGAAGCCCATCGTCTGGACAGCATGATTAACGATCTGCTGGTGATGTCGCGCAATCAGCAGAAAAACGCGCTGGTGAGCGAAACGGTGAAGGCCAATCACCTGTGGCACGAGGTGCTGGACAACGCGGCGTTCGAAGCGGAGCAGATGGGTAAATCGTTCACCGTCAACTTCCCGCCGGGCCCGTGGCCGCTGTACGGTAACCCCAACACGCTGGAAAGCGCGCTGGAGAATATCGTGCGTAACGCCCTGCGCTACTCGCACACGAAGATTGAGGTGGCGTTTTCGGTGGATAAAGACGGGATTACCGTCATTGTCGATGACGACGGCCCTGGCGTCAGCCCGGAAGACCGCGAGCAGATTTTCCGTCCGTTCTACCGTACCGACGAAGCGCGCGACCGCGAGTCTGGCGGCACGGGGCTGGGGCTGGCGATTGTAGAAACCGCCATGCAGCAGCATCGCGGCTGGGTGAAAGCCGACGACAGCCCGCTGGGCGGGTTGCGGTTAACGCTGTGGCTGCCGTTGTATAAGCGTTCGTAATCCCCTCACCCTAACCCTCTCCCCATAGGGGAGAGGGGACGTAAAACACCCCCGCCTCTTTGGGGTGTACGGGCCGGGGTGAGGAGAAGTTATTTCCCCCACAATCTCCGCGAATTATCTTCGATCTTGTTGCTTAAGCGCCGCTTCTGCATCGTTCTGGTCCAGCTTGTCGATAACCCCGCCGCAGACAGCAGGCGGTGATACTGCTCGTCGTCAAACGGCATATGCCAGGCAATCGCGCAGGCGTCGTAAACGGACACGTCGCTCAGGCGCGATACCAGCTCCAGCGGCGCATCCGCAGATACCTGTCCTGCCAGCACCACGCGGTACAGCCAGCCGGTTTTACCCGCGCTTTGCAGCTGGGCCGACATATCCTGAATCCCGAAATGGTAGTTGAGCTTGAAGCACGGCGAGCGTGGCTGCGTCACCTGAATCAGGGCGTCACCCCAGCGGTAGATATCGCCGATAAAGACGTTTTTCTCCTTCAGCCCTTCGGTCGAGAGATTTTCGCCAAACGCGGGCGCGACGAAGAGGTCCGCCTGCTCGGGGAATTCCGCTTTCCAGTGCTGATAGTGCTCGCGCGGATAGTGGCACAGCGCGCGCTCCGGCCCGCCGTGGATTTTCTTTTCGGCCTGCTCGTCACCCGCCAGCCCGAGGTCGGTTAACGTCAGCTCCCCGTCGACCTGAATTTTAGCGATGGCGCTCGGGCGGCTGCCGTCGTACTCCCTTACCTTGCCTGTAAAAACATTCACCGGGTAATGCATCTCAACTCCTTCAGATACAAAAAAAGCGAGTCATCAGACTCGCTTCTCACAGGCGTCAATGCAACCTTATTTTTTAGCGGCGAAACGCGCTGCTGCTTCGTCCCAGTTCACTACATCCCAGAACGCTTTGATGTAGTCAGGGCGACGGTTCTGGAACTTCAGGTAGTAAGCGTGTTCCCACACGTCCAGACCCAGGATTGGGAAGCCGGATGCGCCAGAGATCGCTTCACCCATCAGCGGGGAGTCCTGGTTAGCAGTAGAAACCACCGCCAGCTTGTCGCCTTTCAGAACCAGCCACGCCCAACCAGAGCCGAAACGGGTTGCAGCAGCTTTTTCGAATTCCGCTTTGAAGTTGTCAACGGAACCGAAGTCGCGCTCGATAGCCGCTTTCAGGTCGCCCTGCAGGGTGGTGCCGGTTTTCAGGCCTTTCCAGAACAGGCTGTGGTTAGCGTGACCGCCAGCGTTGTTACGCAGCACGGTTTTCTTGTCTGCCGGCAGCTGGTCCAGTTTAGTGATCAGCTCTTCAACAGGCAGGTTAGCGAACTCTGGCAGGCTTTCCAGCGCTGCGTTCGCGTTGTTCACATAGGTCTGGTGGTGTTTAGTGTGATGGATTTCCATCGTCTGCTTGTCGAAATGCGGTTCCAGTGCGTCGTAGGCATACGGCAGGGATGGCAGTGTATAACTCATAATCCTCTCCATTATTGTCGGGCGGCACAGCTGTTAATGCCGCGTAAGCAGTTGGTTCATTATAGTTAATTAAATGATATTGAAAATGATTATCAATGCCGTAGTTTTTATAAGGTTATTCGTTTTCTGATGAAGCGCGAAAATGTGAATCAGCTCACCCGTTTAACGCGTTGATTGCCATTCAAAACCAAAGTGCGGCAGCCTCCCGAAGGTGGCCATTCTGCTTAATTTTTACACTCATCGGGTCGGTGGGAAGCCATTGATCGATAAAAACGATGAGGACGTAAACATGAATCATGCGATTACGATGGGTATCTTCTGGCATTTGATAGGCGCAGCCAGTGCAGCCTGTTTCTATGCCCCGTTCAAAAAGGTGAAAGGGTGGTCGTGGGAAACAATGTGGTCCGTTGGCGGCGTGGTCTCCTGGATCCTGCTTCCCTGGGCCATCAGCGCCTTGCTACTCCCGGATTTCTGGGGCTACTTCTCCTCCTTTAACGCCTCCATCCTGCTGCCGGTATTTCTGTTTGGTGCCATGTGGGGCATAGGCAATATCAACTACGGCCTCACCATGCGTTATCTCGGCATGTCGATGGGGATCGGCATCGCGATTGGCATCACGCTAATTGTCGGCACCCTGATGACGCCCGTCCTCAACGGTAACCTCGACGTGTTGCTTAATACCGAAGGCGGCAGAATGACGCTGCTGGGCGTGCTGGTCGCGGTTATCGGCGTCGGGATCGTGACCCGCGCGGGCCAGTTGAAAGAACGCAAGATGGGCATTAAAGCCGAGGACTTTAACCTCAAAAAAGGTCTGCTGCTGGCGGTCATGTGCGGCATCTTCTCCGCCGGCATGTCGTTTGCCATGAACGCCGCAAAACCGATGCATGAGGCCGCCGCCGCCCTGGGCGTCGACCCGCTGTACGTGGCGCTGCCCAGCTACGTGGTGATTATGGGCGGCGGTGCGCTGGTAAACCTCGGCTTCTGCGTTATTCGCCTGGCAAAAGTTGAGAGTTTGTCGCTAAAAGCCGACTTCTCGCTGGCAAAACGGGTCATCATCGCCAACGTACTCCTTTCGACGCTCGGCGGCCTGATGTGGTACCTGCAGTTCTTTTTCTACGCCTGGGGGCACGCCAGCATTCCGGCGCAATACGACTATATGAGCTGGATGCTGCACATGAGCTTCTACGTGCTGTGCGGCGGGCTGGTTGGGCTGGTACTGAAGGAGTGGAACAACGCCGGACGTCGACCAGTGGGCGTTCTGAGCCTGGGCTGCGTGGTGATTATCATTGCGGCCAACATTGTAGGCCTCGGTATGGCGAACTGATTACGCCGCCCTTCGACTGTGATGACGCCACTGCACCGGCGTCATCCCCACCTCGCGGTTAAAGACCACCGAAAAGTAGTTACTGTCCTCAAAGCCGCAGCGCATTGCCACGTCACTGACCATGAGCTCCGTATGCTGGAGCAGATACTGGGCGTGGCAAATACGCAGCTGGCGCAAATAGTGATTTACCGTCATGCCCGTCTGGGTACGGAACTGCTGGCGCAGGGCACGCTCGCTGCACTGCTCCTGCTCGCAGAACTTTTCCAGCACAAAGCTTTTATTCAGGCTGGCCGCCAGTGTGGCAATCAGCTTATCAAGTCGCGTTTCCTGCTGCGTGGCAGAGAGGTTATCCGTCGCGTAGCGATAGCGTTTAAGCATCATGACCAGCTGCGCGAAGAGGATCTCTGACATCGGGTTAACCAGCGGATCGGTTTTAGCGCTCTCCTGTTCAAGCAGAGAAATTGCCTGACGAATAGCGGTCATGCCACTGCTGCTTAAGCGCCAGTGCGGTGAACCTTTCGCACCGTTAAAGCCGGGGATGCACGCGGCCCAGTCAACGTTAAGTTTGAGCCGATCGGGACAGTAGATAACGTTCTGTAAGACCAGGTCATTGACCGAGGCGTAGGCGTGTTTATCTTCGGCGCGAATGTAAAACAGATCCCCCCGGGTAATGCGGTAAGGCCGATCGTTGAGAATGTGCAGACCGTTGCCGCGCCACACCAGCACCAGCTCATAAAATTCGTGCGTATGTTCAGCAAAGACGTTTTGCGGGTAGCGATCCGCCACCGCAACGGCTTGTTCAGCGGAGGCAAAAAAGTCATCTTTGCGAAGAATTAACGGCGCGGCCACATCACCACCTCAACGGCGAAAACCTGACATTATTACCCGCTTTACGACAGCAAAACGTTGACTGGGCTCGCGTTACTGCAGTGAGGTGTCCTTTCCCTGGCGAATATCACGCGGAGACCAGCTGAACTCCCGGCGAAACAGCGTCGAAAAGTGGTTACTGTCGCCGAAACCGCAGCGAAAGGCGATGTCCGTGACGCTGTCATCGCTGTGGCGCAGCAGGTGGCGCGCTTTTATCAGGCGCAGACGGTTAAGGTAGCGCTGGGGCGTCTGCCCGGTTTGCTGCTTAAGCTGACGGTGCAGGGTGCGAAGCGACAGCGAAAAATGACTCGCCAGCGCTTCCCAGCAGATGTCCTCGGCAAAATGTTCCTCCAGCCAGATCATCAGCTGGTTCAGACGGGCTTCGCTACTCTCCCCCTCCACCGGGTTACTACGGCGTAACGCCACCAGCAGCTGCATAAACAGCATCTCGCGCGTGGCCATCGCGTGCATATCCTGTCCGTCCTGGCTTTGCTCCATCTGGAGCAAGATCTGGCGAACCTGCTGCAGTGTGGCCTGGTTCACGCGCCAGTGGGACGGATAATGCCCCTCCTTCTCCTGCGGCAGTAGCTGATGAAGCCCCGCAAGAAACTGGAACGCGTCCGGCGACCGGTAGAGCACGTTCGTCAGGCACAGGTTGTCGGTATGCTCATACAGATGCCGATCGTGGTCGCGCACGAAGCAGACGGTGCCCCCGCTGATGGTGTAGGGCTGACCGTTAAAGACGTGGATGCCCGTGCCATGTTCAACAATAACAATTTCATGAAAATCATGATGATGCTCAGGGAAAGCGGCCTGCGGGAGCCGCGGTTCTATCGCTACAGGCGAACCACCCGCCGGAAAAAAGTCCACGCTGTGCAGTACGGTCATAACGGCCCCCACCAATGAGAAAAGTTCTCAAAATAGTAAATAAGGCCTCTCATACTCACCTTAAATTTTCGGCAGCAAACGCCGCAAAACCTGCCTGTTTTTCAAGAAAAAGGCGGAAAGATCCGGAATTGCGGTCAGCGTCACACTGGCTGAACGGCGCGCTTCAGCGGGAAAGTGTGAACTCCCTCACGTTCATCTTTGCTTTCTTGCCAGCGCGGAATGGGGGCTGTCCGTGGCGAGAAGGTGGTCTTTTCTTCCCTTTTTTACACTCAGCGCTAATGATTTCCAGAAGGATTAGACCATGACCTTTCGCCATTGTGTCGCTGTCGATTTAGGCGCATCCAGCGGTCGCGTAATGCTCGCCACCTGGGACTGCACCCAGCGCACCCTTTCGCTTCGCGAAATGCATCGTTTTGCGAACTGCCTGCAAAAACAGGACGGTTTTAATACCTGGGACATTGACGGACTTGAGGCAGAGATCCGTACCGGGCTCAAAAAAGTCTGCGATAGCGGGATCCTCATCGACAGCATCGGCATTGATACCTGGGGCGTTGATTACGTGCTGCTGGACCGCAACGGCAATCGCGTTGGCCTGCCCGTCTCCTACCGCGACAGCCGCACGGACGGCCTGATGGAGCATGCCATCGCCCAGCTTGGCAAAGACAACATCTATGGCCGCAGCGGCATTCAGTTTCTGCCGTTTAACACGCTGTATCAGCTGCGCGCGCTGGTCGAGCAGCAGCCGGCGCTGGTGAAAAAGGTGGCGCATGCGCTGCTGATCCCGGACTACTTAAGCTACCGGCTGACCGGCAACATGAACTGGGAATATACCAACGCCACCACCACGCAGCTGGTCAACATCAACACCGATAGCTGGGATGAACACCTGTTGGCCTGGACGGGCGCCCCGCCTTCCTGGTTCGGCACGCCGACCCATCCGGGTAATGCGATCGGGCAGTGGCTTTGCCCGCAGGGGAACGCCATCCCTGTTGTCGCCGTCGCCAGTCACGATACCGCCAGCGCGGTGATTGCATCGCCGCTGGCCAGCAGAGACGCGGCCTATCTCTCTTCCGGCACCTGGTCGCTGATGGGCTTTGAGAGCAAAACGCCGTACACCAGCGACGCCGCGATGGCGGCGAACATCACTAATGAAGGCGGTGCCGAAGGGCGCTACCGCGTGCTGAAGAACATCATGGGACTCTGGCTGCTCCAGCGGATGCTGAAAGAGCAACATATTTTCGACCTGCCTGCGCTTCTCGCAGAAACCGAAACGCTGAAGGCCTGTACGTTCCTGATCAACCCGAACGACGACCGCTTTATTAACCCGGTGCATATGAGCGCCGAAATCCAGTCCGCCTGTTTCGAGGCCGGACAGCCGGTCCCTTCCCGTCCTGCCGAGCTGGCGCGCTGTATTTTTGACAGCCTGGCCCTGCTTTACGCGGATGTGCTGAGCGAGCTGGCAAACCTTCGCGGCAAGCCGTTCAGCCAGCTGCATATCGTGGGCGGCGGCTGCCAGAACCAGCTGCTGAACCAGCTCTGCGCCGATGCCTGCGGCATCACCGTGGTGGCGGGTCCGGTGGAGGCCTCAACGCTCGGTAACATTGGTATTCAGCTGATGACCCTGGACGAACTTTCAGACGTCGATGAATTCCGTTCGGTGGTCACCGCGAATACCCGCCTGACTACATTCATCCCCAATCCCTGCCATGAAATTGCCCGCTACCGGGCGCAGTTTCAGCAAAAACGTCTGACTAAGGAGCTTTGTGCATGACCACTCAACTTGAACAAGCCTGGGACCTGGCTAAACAGCGTTTCGCCGCCGTCGGCGTGGATGTCGAAGCGGCACTGCGCCAGCTCGACCGTCTGCCGGTCTCCATGCATTGCTGGCAGGGCGACGACGTCGCCGGGTTCGAGGATCCTGGCGGCTCGCTGACGGGTGGCATTCAGGCAACGGGTAATTACCCAGGCAAAGCGCGTAATGCCACCGAACTGCGTGCGGATCTGGAACTGGCGCTGAGCCTCATCCCCGGGCCAAAACGCCTGAACCTGCACGCCATTTATCTTGAGTCCGACGAGCCGGTCGCGCGTAACGAGATTAAACCGGAACACTTTAAGCACTGGGTTGAATGGGCGAAAGCCAATGGGCTGGGGCTGGACTTCAACCCCTCCTGCTTCTCGCACCCGCTCAGCGCGGACGGCTTTACGCTCTCCCATGCCAACGATGAAATCCGTCAGTTCTGGATCGACCACGTGAAGGCCAGCCGCCGCGTCTCGGCTTATTTTGGTGAACAGCTTGGCACGCCGTCAGTGATGAACATCTGGATCCCCGACGGCATGAAGGACATCACGATTGACCGCCTCGCCCCGCGCCAGCGCCTGCTGGCCGCACTGGATGAAGCCATCAGCGAAAAACTCGACCCGGCGCACCACATTGACGCCGTGGAGAGCAAGCTGTTCGGCATTGGCGCAGAAAGCTACACCGTCGGCTCGAACGAGTTCTACATGGGTTACGCCACCAGCCGCCAGACCGCCCTGTGCCTGGATGCCGGCCACTTTCACCCGACCGAGGTGATCTCCGACAAAATCTCCGCCGCCATGCTCTACGTGCCGCGCCTGCTGCTGCACGTCAGCCGTCCGGTGCGCTGGGACAGCGACCACGTGGTGCTGCTGGATGACGAAACGCAGGCCATTGCCAGCGAGATCGTCCGCCACGATCTGTTCGACCGCGTGCATATCGGCCTCGACTTCTTCGACGCCTCCATCAACCGCATCGCGGCGTGGGTAATCGGCACCCGCAACATGAAGAAAGCGCTGCTTCGCGCTCTGCTGGAGCCGACTGCCGCGCTGAAACAGCTGGAAGCAAACGGCGACTACACCGCGCGCCTGGCGCTGCTGGAGGAGCAAAAATCCCTGCCGTGGCAGGCGGTGTGGGAGATGTACTGCCAGCGTAACGACGCGCCTGCGGGCAGCCAGTGGCTGGAGAACGTGCGGGCGTATGAGAAGGACGTATTGAGAAAGCGCGAGTAACTGGCCCCTCACCCCTGCCCTCTCCCCAGAGGGGAGAGGGAGCAAACAATCCCCTCTCCCCTCTGGGGAGAGGGTTAGGGTGAGGGGAAACTCTCACCACGATAACTGGAAAAGAAAACTATGCAGACCATCACGACTTCCTGGTTCGTCCAGGGCATGATCAAAGCCACCTCTGACGCCTGGCTGAAGGGCTGGGACGAGCGCAACGGCGGCAACCTGACGCTGCGTCTGGACGATGCCGACATCGAGCCGTACGCCGCCGATTTCCATCAAAAACCGCGCTATATTGCGCTGAGTCAGCCGATGCCGCTGCTCGCGAACACTCCGTTTATCGTCACCGGCTCCGGCAAGTTCTTTCGTAACGTTCAGCTCGACCCGCAGGCCAATCTCGGCGTCGTGAGGGTAGACAGCGACGGCGCGGGCTACCACATCCTTTGGGGGCTGACGGACGAGGCGGTGCCGACGTCAGAACTGCCAGCGCATTTCCTTTCTCACTGCGAGCGCATCAAGGCTACCCACGGTAAAGACCGCGTCATCATGCACTGCCACGCAACCAACCTGATTGCCCTGACCTACGTGCTGGAAAACAGCACCGACTACATCACCCGCAAGCTCTGGGAAGGCAGTACCGAATGCCTGGTGGTCTTCCCGGACGGCGTCGGTATTCTGCCGTGGATGGTGCCGGGTACGGACGAAATCGGCGAGGCCACCGCAGCGGCCATGCAAAAACACTCGCTGGTACTGTGGCCGTTCCACGGCGTGTTCGGCAGCGGACCGACGCTGGATGAAACCTTCGGTCTGATCGACACCGCCGAGAAATCCGCGGAAGTGCTGGTGAAGGTCTATTCCATGGGCGGCATGAAGCAGACCATCACCCGGGAAGAGCTGATCGCGCTGGGCAAACGTTTTGGCGTTACCCCGATGCAGTCGGCCCTGGATTTATACGCGTAACGCAACAGGCGATGGGCGTCGACACGCGCGGGATGAGCGACGAAGCCGCCTGCCGCGATGAGGTCCGCGAGCTGTATCTGGAGGCATTATGATTCGTAAAGCGTTTGTTATGCAGGTCAACCCGGACGCCCACGAGGAGTACGCGCGTCGCCATAACCCTATCTGGCCAGAGCTGGAAGCGGTGCTGAAAGACCACGGCGCGCACCGCTACGCCATTTATCTCGACAAAGAGCGCAACCTGCTGTTTGCAACGGTGGAGATTGAATCGGAGGAGCGCTGGAACGCGGTCGCGAATACCGACGTCTGCCAGCGCTGGTGGAAACACATGCGTGATGTAATGCCGTCGAACCCGGACAACAGCCCGGTGAGTGCGGAACTTAAAGAGGTCTTTTACCTGGACTGATGCGTTAACGCTGCTGCCCCCGCGGCGGCGGCAATCTCCTGCCTGCTGCTCAGCGTAAACGCCGACACCATCGTAATCACCAGCACGAAGCAGCCCACCAGCAGGAACGGCACCTCCAGCGCGTGCAGCATCTTCAGGGCAATCACCTTTACGGCGCTGGGCCTCTGCTTCCACGCGGGCGCGCGTCTCGGCGGAGACGTCATCATATCCGTTGAGGGCGCGGCTAACGGTGGTGACTGACAGCCCCAGTTCTTTCGCAATGGCTTTGAGCGACATGAGTTTCCGTATCTCTGTTAGTTTTGTTCTGCCACCAGCAGCGCGTGCGTATCCGGCTCCAGCGCCTTAAAGATATGCGGCAAATCGGCGGGATAACAGATGTAATCTCCCGGACCGAGTTCTTCCGCCGCGTCGATCAGGCCGACTAACGCGCGCCCCTGCGTCACAATAATATGTTCAACGGACCCCGGCGGATGCGGCTGGGAAATGCGGTCTGCGCCCGGCTGGGTAAGCAGGAGGTATACGTCGCGTCGCGCGCCCGGCGGACATGCCGCCAGCAGAATCGCCTCGTAGTTAGCCTGTCCGGCAACCACTTTTGTGCCTTCACCACGGCGGATCACCTGCGTGGTCGGCTGCTGCGGCTCCAGCAAGCGGGCAAAAGGAATATCCAGCGCCACGCAAAGCGACCACAGCGTTTCCAGGCTCGGGTTACCGTTGCCGGATTCAAGCTGAGAAAGCGTGGATTTGGCGATCCCGGCACGGCGGGCAATTTCCGCCAGCGAAAGCCCGGTTCGCAGGCGTTCTCGCACCAGGCTTTTGGCGATCACGCTGATTGGCTGCGTCATAGAAACGGCCTCTATTTCTCTATAACGAACGATTCGTTCGTCTTGTAAAACGTTTTTGATGCGTTCATTATAATGGAAATACGTTCGATATGGCTAAAATGGTATGAAGAATCCCCTCTCTTGCCTGAAAGGCGACACGATAAAAGCAATCATCCTGGTTTGCCTCGCGGTTGGGGTGGTTGGGATGTCCTACGGCTCACTGGCGATGGCCTACGGTTTCCCGCTCTGGGTGCCGTTTGTCCTCTCCCTCACCGTGCTGGCGGGCGCATCGGAATTTATGTTTATCGGCATTGTGTCAAGCGGCGGCAACCCGCTGGCGGCAGCGGCCGCCGGTTTGCTGGTCAACGCGCGCCACGTGCCGTTTGGCGTGACGGTGCGTGAACTGGTGGGCAAACGGGGGTTGAGCTATCTCGGCTGTCACATCATGAACGATGAAAGCGTGGTGTTTGGCCTGTCGCAAAAAACGCCCGAGCAGCGTAAAGCGGCCTACTGGCTATGCGGCTTAGGCGTGGCGATCGTCTGGCCGGTGGGGGCGCTGCTGGGAGCCATGGTCGGCAAACTGCTGCCGAACCCGGAAACCATCGGGCTGGATGCGGTATTCCCGGCAATTTTACTCGCGTTAGTGGTACCCGCGTTTAAAAACCGTATCACCCTGATCCGCGCCTGCAGCGGCGCCGCGCTATCACTGGCCGCCGTACCGTTTGCCCCGGTGGGCTTGCCGGTGCTGCTCTCGTTACTCGGTCTCGCTGCGAGGAAAAAATAATGGGAAACATGACGTTTTTTATTCTCGGCATCGCCATTCTTTCTGCCGGAACCTACCTGATGCGGCTCGGCGGGGCAAAGCTGGGCAACCGGCTGGCGCTCTCTGAACGGTCTCAGGCGCTGCTTTCGGATGCGGCAACGGTATTGCTGTTTTCCGTCGCGCTGGCGACCACCTTTTATGAAGGGGAACACTTCGCGGGGATGGCGCGCGTGCTGGGCGTGGCGTTTGCGGTGTTTCTTGCCTGGCGCAAAATGCCGTTAATTGTGGTGATCGTCGCGGCGGCGGTGGTAACGGCGCTGCTGCGCCTGGCGGGGATCCACTAGGAGAAATGCCCGACAGAACGCGTCTGCCGGGCATCAGAGGGTTTATTGCGCAGGAAGGGTGTCAGCGTTTAGCGTCAGCGTCTCGGTAAAGTCCGTGGCATTGGTCACGCTGAACGCTTTTTCTGAAAGATAGGTCGTGACCATCATGGTCGCGGTGAACTGCTGGCCCGCCACTTCCGTGCCGTTAACAGCCGCCAGCGCTTTCTCGGGCGGCAGCGTCACCTGGGATGCCCCACCCTGAACGGCAACCGCCCCGATGTCGACCGCGGCCAGCTGCACCGCGTTGCCGTCTACCCGCCCATCCTTAAACGCGATCTTCATCGCACCGCTCTCCGTAAACCGATACGCCAGATTCTGCCGGGCTGCCCCGCTGATAGATACGCGCATTTTGCGCGTATCCGGACACAGTACCGAGACCTGGAACTCCCGCGTGACCGAGCCATAGCCGTTATAGACTTTGCCGACATGCTCGGCCGATCCCTTTTGCATATCCTCTTTACGGTAGCGACCATAGTCGACCGTCTTTACCGCAGACATCATTTCACACTGACCATCATCGGCGTGCGCTAGCGTCGGCATCCCTGACACCCCGCAGAGTAACGCAATCGTCAGCGCGTACTTCTGAACGTTATTTAGAGACATTTCCCTGTCACCTCTTCATAGAATTTATTCGGCTCCGTTTCTGGTAGGGTATACGTCAGCTTACAACGCCCCTTATCGAGCTTCGCGTAGAGCTGCTGGCTGGCGGAGATATCGTTAAGGAAGATCACGCCATCTTCTGGTGCCGTCGTGACGTACTCACCCGCTTCGTCCACAATGGAGACACCTTCCGGTAGCGGCGTACCGTCCGGGCGGCTGATAGCCAGCAGCACGCGGCGCTGGCTTAACGTCGCAAACTCCCACTTCGCTACGGCTCCGTGAGAAGCCTTGATCGCTGTCCTGCCGTTTCGCACATCGAGATTGCCCGGCAGACTTTCCGTGTTGACCTCAATAGTGCTTTCGCGGAACGGTGACAGAGAAGGGATTACGGCCTGGCCCCATTTGTCCGTCCATACCGGGCCACGCGCGGTACCAATCTCAATGCCTGCTACCGGTTTATCCAGTTTGGCGATGGCATACGTATCCGCCACGCGGTAAGGCGAGAAGGTCACACCATCGCCGTGTGCCACAATCCCGCCGCTCAGGGCCGCAGAATAGTTCGTGTTGCTGTCGTTATCGCCACCCGCCGCCAGCGCCAGGTTGGTGTAACGCAGATTGCTGTTCAGCGAAGTATCCCAACTGGTGGTGTTCCGATCATGATCCTGAGAGACGCCAACCATATACTGGTTCGTATCGTTGAGCGATCCCATTGCGCGCGTGCCCCAGGAACTATTCCCTTCACTCTCACGATACCAGGAGCTGGTATTTACGCCCGTACGTCCCAGTGGGATCGACACGTTCACATAGAGCATGTCGTTATCGCTGTCGTCGTGACGGCTGACGTCAGACTCCCAGTTCACGCTCACGTTGAAGTATTTAAAGGTCTGTGACCATGACGTAATAAAGCGGCGGCTGTCGTATTCGCTGTTCCAGCTCTCATTGCGGTAGTAGCTGAGAGAGAAACGGCCGAGCGTGCTGTTAGACCAGTTGATACCCACGCTGGTGTCATATTTGGTTTGCGATATATCGTCGTCGTCACCGTACAGCTCCGTCATCTCGCGGTAATCCGGCGTGCCGTAGCTGCCGCCCATCGAAATGCCGATCCCCCATGGCAGAGAATACCCCAGGTCGAGCGTCGTTTTGTTGCCGTCCGTTTGCGACTGGTTATCTATCGACGCCAGAAAACCGAGTGAGGCATACAGGTTCTGCACCGGGACGGTATCCAGGTTGCCGGAGAAACCGTAATAGTGGTTATCCGCCATCACCATTCCGGCGAGGAAATTTACGCGCTTGTTGATGGACCAGCCGTTATTGGCAGACACCACCCACGGCTTTTCGAAGCGCGAACCCATGTCGTCTTCAACACGGCCTACCGCCATGGTAAAGCCCGGTGCACGGCCCACGTGATTGCTGCGGAAAGTACTCGCCGACACGGTAAAACGGTTTTCGCTGCCGTCTGTCTCGGTCACCGTTACGTTCAGGTCGGTGTTGAGGTTAGCCAGCGGTACGTCATCCAGGTTAAACGGCCCGGCAGGGACCAGCGTCGAGTAAATCAACTGTCCGCCCTGGCGGATATCCACACGCGCCTGAGGGTTGCGGGCGATACCGCTTACTTCCACGCCCGTACCGCCCTGCGGCTGGAGGGCGTTATCCGGCATCATCTGTACCCCATAGATAGACGGAATACTGAAGCGACTGCTGGCCACGTTAATCTGGCCGCCCTGCACCATCACGCCATAATCGGCAAAGGTGCGCTGGGCGTAGGTATAAGAGGAATCGACATCAAAGCTCTGATCGCTGCCGTCGCTGATGAACTGCGTGCTGCGCACAATCCAGTCCCCGGCGTTAAAGCCCATTTCGAAGGTGGACTGGAAACGGTCGGCGTTTTCATCGTCATACTGGTTATGGGTGCCGAACATGGAATAATTCAGCATTGCCGCACGGCCACCCTGAACTTCCGCGAACTGGCGTCCGAAATCAGGATCCAGCGCTTCCGGTGGAACCACGACCGATATCTCTTCGATATCCGGGGAAGACTGAATCGTCGAGCCGGACCAGTATTGATGAATTTTTGGGCAATCACCGCGTCTGGTTTTTTTAATCAGACCCGCATTTTCCAGAAACTCGTCATCAATACAGGGCGTACCTTCCTCATCAAACTTCACCGGCATCAGCGTTCGCTTATTCCCGTTAATATTCACGGTTACGTTATGGTAGCCGGGCGTAAAACGCGGTGCCATGGAGTAGTATTCAGCAATCGCAGGGTCAAGGCCCTGGTTTTTTAATGCGTCTGCATCGAATATCGCTCTCGCCAGTTCCATCGGCTCGTTTGCGGTAGGGTTTATTTCCGCACGAATGCTAAAAGCCAGCGCCGAAAGGCAAAACGCCAGCATTCCCTTTTTACAGGAAACCGTTAACATAACTACTCCATGTGTTGTTATATTTTTGCTATTATTTCAGCTCGGCAACATAACTCTGCGCTTTGTAGCCATAACGCGTTGCCGGTAATATTTCAATTTTCTTATCTGAAGGCGCTATTTTCCCTCTAATGCTGAGCGTTATTTTCTCGCCGGGCAATATATAGGGTTTAGGGAACTGAGCAAGGGAACCTGATGGCAATAATTTTGCTTTTTGCTCCATGCGCACAACGTAAGGCGTTTTATTCTCGACAATCACGCTACCGTTATTTACCTGCCAGGTCAGATCTTTCCAGGGCTCCAGATTGAGCGCCAGCCCTGCCGGGCGAATAATCACGGGGAGGTTCTGGCTAAAGGTTACTTTGACTTTATTTTTTTCGCGCTGCGGAATAGCGGTGAAGATAACGCGTTTTAAATGCTCCACCTTCAGCGGTTCGGCGCTGTTTTTCAGCACAAAGCGCACACGCTGGGTTTTGCCCGCGTCCACGCGCACCACCGGCTGCGTCACAATCAGGCTGGGTTTTGGGTCATCTGGCAAGTCGACCAGTTTGGTATACAGCAGTTGCGCGTCAGCATCCGTATTTTTGACGTCCATGCTGGCACCCTGCTCGTCTTCTTTCACAATCAGCAGCGACGTTTCTGGCACCATTCCGGCGGCCAGCGTATTAAACGAGGCTAAGAGGCAAGCGCAAATCAGCGTTCTTTTTAAAAGCAGCATAATATTAGTCCATTAATATTGAAATAACACTCCACGGATGTGGAGTGTTTAATTTGATGCTATTACAGATAAACCAGCTCAACGTTGGTTAAACCGTCCAGCGTAGCTTCGTCGATAATATTGAGATCGTTAGTTGGGTTGATGATCGCAGACACAGCCACATTAAAGTTAAATTGAGTTTGCGCAGAAGGCATTAAGTCGCCCTGTACATCGCTAAATGCATATACTTCGCTCTTGTCTGTTTTAACAGGAATGTAATCAAGACCTTTTTTACCCCAGACTTCACCATTGTTTGATGAAAATAAAGGATAAAGGTTATCACCGTCAGCGTTAGTCGCTGCACCTGCTCTTTTATCAATACCCATGGAATAGGCGCCGATTGGCTTGCTGTTGTACATGCCCAGCCCGGCAGTATATGGAGGATCAAGCTGTAAATCTGGTGCAGCGAAGTTCGTGGTTACATCAACAGTTGGCGCAGAGTCAGCATGGGCATCATTAAACGTAACACCTACACGCGTAGCGGATTCACAGGTAATCGAAATAGGGATTACTTTCAAGTCTGCCAGTTTTGTTTGCGCTGTAGAATTCAAATCAGCCGCTTTCATCGTACCGAAATCAGCAACACCACCACCGCTAACAAAGGCTGGTGTACAGGAAGCAGGAACAATTTTACCCGTTACCTGAATATCAATACTGGATGCCGCCATTGCAGAAGACGCCGCTACAGCCAGCACGGATGCCAGCATCCCTTTTTTAAACATTGCGTTCATTTCATTTCCTTATTCAAATTAAATAGCTACCGCATAGAAAATATTAACCTGCGGCTTATGACTAAATGATTTTGTGAAAACTCAAATTACAGATAAACCAGCTCAACGTTGGTTAAACCATCCAGCGTGGCTTCATCCGTAATATTTAAATCATTGGTTGGGTTGATCTGTGCTGCGACGCCAACGTTAAAGTTAACCTTAGTTTGTGCGACAGGTTGACCAGAAGGAACGTCACTGAAGGAATAAATTTCACTCTTGTCAGTCGCGATTTGCAGATAGCGGAAACCTGATTTACTCCCCCACGAGGCGCCGTCCTTAGAGAAAATCGGGTAGAGATTATCGCCCGCATCGTTCGTTACCGTACCGGCTTCAGATTGAATACCTAATGAATAGGCACCAATTTTCTTGCCGTTATACATCCCTAAACCCGCCGTGTTTCGTGCTGATGTTTCAAAGTCCGGGTCAATGAAAGCGACAGGAACGTCCCCAGTAGGCGCAGAGTCAGCATGCGCATCGTTAAACGTTACGCCAATACGGGTCGCATCTTCACAGGTAATAGAAATAGGGATGATTTTCACATCAGCCAGCGCCGTTGCCTTCGTCGAATTCAGTGAAGCTACTTTCATGGTACCGAAATCAGCAATCCCGCCACCGCTAACAAAGGCTGGCGTACAGGAGGCCGGAACAATTTTACCTGTAACCTGAATATCAATGCTGGATGCCGCCATTGCAGAAGACGCTGCTACAGCCAGCACGGACGCCAGCATCCCTTTTTTAAACATCGCGTTCATTTAATTTCCTTATATAAGTGAAATACAAAATAAACCAGATAATTAATATCTGGCCTGGGGTTATTACGTAAAACAGCTTGTTTTTGGAAAATAGCATCACAGATAAACTCGATCAATGCTTCAAAATTCTTTTAGGATTTACGCCTGAGGAATTCCTTAAAACTCAAGATCAATCATATTTGCATTGAATGTGAAACCGGTAAGATAGCATTAAAAAAACACAATGTATTATTTTGATAAATATATGGAGAAGGCTGGTCTGACCTTATATTTGAAATGTGTATGGAATTGCTTAATTTCAAACAAAAGTAACTAAAGAGGAGAAACTTTTACAGTTATTGTTTCGTTAATCAGGAATACCCTGGAAGATATGCGGGAGATTCGGGGAAGGAACAGCAGAAAGTAAACCTGTCCCGGCTCCGAAGAGCAGGGACAGCGGCAGCATAACTTATTTGTTCAGTTCAGCGGTCATGTGTACGCGGTTGCCGGAAAACGCCTGGGTGATTTTGTACGAGGACGCGCCCGCTTCCTGAGCCTGAGCCGCGATTTTCGCTTCTGCGCTATCAATAGTGGACGCGGTTGCGGTCACAGTCTGTGCAGCGAAAGAACCAAATGAAGCAGCCAGAGCGATTACAGCGACAAAAGTTTTGATGCTTTTCATAATATAAACCCTTTCATTAAGTTGTTTAGGTAAGGCACCGTGCCTTGATGAGGTAAATACTAGCCCTCATTCTGAACAACTAAAAGCGGAAGGATTTGCTATTATCATTCAAAATTACTGATTAACTATTAACCGCTGTGGATGGGTATAAATCGTCGCCCTGCCCGGCTTGCAGAAACCCACCAGCGTCAGGTTGCAGCGCTCCGCGACTTCTACCGCCAGCGTGGTTGCCGCTGAAACTGCAAACAGGATCTCCACGCCGCACATGGCGGACTTCTGCACCATCTCATAGCTGGCGCGGCTGGATACAAGCGCAGCGCCCTGCTGCCAGACTTCACTTTCACGCGCCCGGCGTCCCAGCAGCTTATCCAGCGCGACGTGGCGGCCTACGTCCTCATGCCCTCCGGCAATATCTCCTGAGGGCAATACCCACGCCGCCGCATGCGTGCAGCCGCTCAGCTGGCCGATGGGCTGAACGTCGTTGAGGTGCTCAAGCGCACGGTCGAGATGCGCCAGATTGAAGGTCTGGGTAAACGGCAGTGGCGCGACGGGCTTGCCAATATCATTAAGCTGCTCAACGCCACAGACGCCGCAGCCGGTGCGCCCGGCCAGCGCGCGGCGGCGCTCTTTCAGCCCCATAAAGCGGCGGCTGGAGAGTTCGATTTGCACTTCAAGACCGTTACACGCCTGCACCACGTCCATGCCGTAGATCTCCTGCGGGTGCGCAATGATGCCTTCCGAAAGGGAAAAACCGATGGCGAACAGTTCGAGATCTTTGGGTGAAGCCATCATCACCACGTGCGAAATACCATTGTAAACGAGGGCAACGGGCACTTCTTCAGCCAAAAAATCGGGCGTGGCATGGGTAATGTGGGGCGGTCTGCGTACCGACAGTTCCACAATGCCCGCAGGCAGTGGCGATGAGCGGGTAGCACGGTTTTGTTTAGACACAGCGGTATTCCTGAACAACCACGGAAGTAAGCCTGCTATTGCAGCATAAACCACAGGCCTTACGCATAGTATGGATCAACTTTTCGACACTCATTCTCCTACTCATTAAGAAGAGGTGCAACCCGGCCCCCGCTACACCCCTTTAACATGCAGAGCTAATAGTGTGATCAGTATCACACTTTATAATCAACACAGTGATAATACGTTCACTTTGTATTAACGCCGTTGGAACAGGTATACCGACATTGTGGTATTCTGATGATATCCCTCGGAGAAATGAGGGATTAACGCAAATTTTTCTCCTTTGCGGTCAATTCTCAACCGCGAAGTTAAAACTACATATATAAGCAATGTCGAACAAGGAGTGACCCATGCAGGTCAGCAGAAGGCAGTTCTTTAAGATCTGCGCTGGCGGTATGGCAGGCACCACGGCAGCGGCACTGGGCTTTGCGCCTGGCGTAGCGCTGGCGGAAACGCGGCAGTACAAACTGCTGCGTACCCGCGAAACCCGTAACACCTGTACGTACTGCTCCGTCGGCTGTGGGCTGTTGATGTATAGCCTCGGCGACGGTGCGAAAAACGCCAAAGCGTCTATTTTCCATATCGAAGGCGACCCGGACCATCCGGTCAACCGCGGCGCGCTGTGCCCGAAAGGGGCCGGTCTGGTGGACTTTATCCACTCCGAAAGCCGTCTGAAATTCCCGGAATATCGCGCGCCTGGCTCCGACAAATGGCAGCAAATCAGCTGGGAAGAGGCGTTTGACCGCATCGCAAAACATATTAAAGAAGACCGCGATGCCAACTTTATTGAGAAGAACGCCGACGGCGTTACGGTTAACCGCTGGCTCTCCACCGGGATGCTGTGTGCTTCTGCCTCCAGCAACGAAACCGGCTATTTAACCCAGAAATTCACGCGCGCACTCGGTATGCTCGCGGTCGACAACCAGGCGCGTGTCTGACACGGACCAACGGTAGCAAGTCTTGCTCCAACATTTGGTCGCGGTGCGATGACCAACCACTGGGTCGACATCAAGAACGCCAACCTCATTGTGGTGATGGGCGGTAACGCCGCTGAAGCGCACCCTGTCGGGTTCCGCTGGGCGATGGAAGCCAAAATCCACAACGGTGCGAAACTGATTGTGATCGATCCCCGCTTTACGCGTACTGCGTCAGTGGCGGATTTCTACACTCCTATTCGTTCAGGTACTGACATCACTTTCCTGTCAGGCGTACTGCTGTACCTGATGACCAACGAAAAATATAACCGCGAGTACACCGAAGCCTATACCAACGCCAGCCTGATCGTGCGTGAGGACTACCACTTCGAAGATGGCCTGTTCAGCGGTTATGACGCGGAAAAACGCAAATACGACAAAACCAGCTGGAACTACGAGCTGGATGAGAAAGGCTTTGCGAAGCGCGATACCACTCTGCAACACCCGCGCTGCGTGTGGAACCTGCTGAAAGAGCACGTTTCCCGCTACACGCCAGACGTTGTTGAGAACATCTGCGGCACGCCGAAGGCGGACTTCCTGAAGGTCTGCGAGCTGATCGCGGAGACCAGCGCGAAGGACAAAACCGCGTCGTTCCTGTATGCACTCGGCTGGACGCAGCACTCCATCGGCGCGCAGAACATCCGTACCATGGCAATGGTGCAGCTGCTGCTCGGCAACATGGGGATGGCTGGCGGCGGCGTGAACGCCCTGCGCGGTCACTCCAACATTCAGGGTCTGACCGACCTCGGCCTGCTGTCCCAGAGCCTGACGGGCTATATGAACCTGCCAAGCGAGAAACAGCCTGACCTGCAGACCTACCTGACGGCCAGCACGCCAAAACCGCTGCTCGAAGGCCAGGTGAACTACTGGGGCAACTATCCGAAGTTCTTCGTCTCGCTGATGAAAGCCTTCTACGGCGACAAAGCGACGGCGGAAAACAGCTGGGGCTTTGACTGGCTGCCGAAGTGGGACAAAGGTTACGACGTTCTCCAGTACTTCGAGATGATGCACCAGGGCCAGGTCAACGGCTATATCTGCCAGGGCTTTAACCCGGTGGCGTCGTTCCCGAACAAGAACAAGGTTGTTGAATCTCTGTCGAAGCTGAAGTTCCTGGTCACGATTGACCCGCTCAATACCGAGACCTCGACCTTCTGGCAGAACCACGGCGAATCGAACGATGTCGATCCGTCGAAGATTCAGACCGAAGTGTTCCGCCTGCCGTCCACCTGCTTCGCGGAAGAGAACGGTTCTATCGTTAACTCCGGCCGCTGGCTGCAGTGGCACTGGAAAGGCGCGGACGCCCCGGGCATCGCCATGAACGACGGCGAGATCCTGGCCGGTATCTTCTTACGCCTGCGTAAGATGTACGCGGCAGAAGGCGGCGCGAACCCTGAGCCGGTGCTGAACATGACGTGGAACTACTCGACGCCGGAAAACCCTGCGCCGGAAGAAGTGGCGATGGAGAGCAACGGCAAGGCGCTGGCGGACGTTATCGACCCGGCTACCGGCGCGGTTCTGGCGAAGAAAGGCGATCAGCTCAGCACCTTCGCACACCTGCGCGATGACGGTACCACGTCAAGCGGCTGCTGGATCTTTGCCGGTAGCTGGACGCCGAAAGGCAACCAGATGGCCAACCGCGACAACGCCGACCCGTCGGGTCTTGGCAATACGCTGGGCTGGGCATGGGCGTGGCCGCTTAACCGCCGCATCCTCTATAACCGTGCCTCCGCTGACCCGCAGGGCAACCCGTGGGATCCGAAGCGTCAGCTTCTGAAGTGGGACGGCGCGAAATGGGGCGGCGTGGATATTCCGGACTACAGCACCGCCGCACCGGGCAGCGACGTCGGGCCGTTTATCATGCAGCCTGAAGGGATGGGGCGCCTGTTTGCTATCGACAAGATGGCGGAAGGGCCGTTCCCGGAACACTACGAGCCGTTTGAAACGCCGCTGGGCACCAACCCGCTGCACCCGAACGTGGTCTCTAACCCGGCAGCCCGTATCTTCAAGGGTGACTTTGAAGCGCTGGGTAAAAAGGACAAGTTCCCGTACGTGGGCACCACTTATCGTCTGACCGAACACTTCCACTACTGGACCAAGCACGCGCTGCTTAACGCCATCGCGCAGCCGGAACAGTTTGTGGAGATCGGCGAGAAGCTGGCGAACAAGCTCGGCATTGCCCATGGCGATACCGTGAAGGTCTCCTCTAACCGCGGCTATATCAAAGCCAAGGCGGTGGTGACCAAGCGCATTCGCACGCTGAACGTTCACGGTCAGCAGGTGGATACTATCGGTATTCCGATTCACTGGGGCTATGAGGGCGTGGCGAAGAAAGGGTTCATTGCGAACACCCTGACGCCGTTTGTCGGCGATGCGAACACGCAGACGCCGGAGTTTAAGGCCTTCCTCGTGAACGTGGAAAAGGTGTAACGGAGACGACTTATGGCTTATCAATCTCAAGACATTATCCGTCGTTCCGCGACTAACGGTTTCACGCCCGCGCCTCAGGCGCGGGACCACCAGCAGGAAGTGGCGAAGCTTATCGACGTGACCACCTGTATCGGCTGTAAAGCCTGTCAGGTGGCCTGTTCAGAGTGGAACGACATCCGTGACGAAGTGGGTCACAACGTCGGGGTGTACGACAACCCGGCAGACCTGACCGCCAAGTCCTGGACGGTGATGCGTTTCTCGGAAGTGGAGCAGAACGACAAGCTGGAATGGCTTATCCGCAAAGACGGCTGTATGCACTGTGCGGATCCGGGCTGCCTGAAGGCATGTCCGTCAGAAGGGGCTATCATTCAGTATGCCAACGGCATCGTCGACTTCCAGTCCGAGCAGTGCATCGGCTGCGGCTACTGCATCGCCGGCTGTCCGTTCGACGTGCCGCGCATGAACCCGGAAGACAACCGCGTCTACAAATGTACGCTGTGCGTAGACCGCGTTAACGTGGGCCAGGAGCCAGCGTGCGTGAAGACCTGCCCAACCGGCGCTATCCACTTTGGCTCTAAAGAGGATATGAAAACGCTGGCGGCAGAGCGCGTAGGCGAGCTGAAAACCCGCGGTTACGACAACGCGGGCCTGTACGATCCGGCCGGGGTTGGCGGTACGCACGTCATGTACGTATTGCACCACGCCGACAAGCCGAACCTGTATCACGGCCTGCCGGAGAACCCGGAAATCAGCGCCACCGTGAAGTTCTGGAAAGGCATCTGGAAACCGCTGGCAGCGGTAGGTTTTGCTGCCACCTTCGCAGCGAGCATCTTCCACTACGTCGGCGTTGGTCCGAACCGCGCGGAAGAGGAAGACGACAACCTGCATGAAGAGAAAGACGAGGTGCGCAAATGAGAAAACGTGACACCATCGTGCGCTACACCGCACCGGAACGCATCAACCACTGGGTCACCGCCTTCTGCTTCATGCTGGCGGCGATAAGCGGGCTGGGGTTCTTCTTCCCCTCCTTCAACTGGCTGATGCAGGTGCTGGGCACGCCGCAGCTGGCGCGCATCCTTCACCCATTCGTGGGTGTGGTGATGTTTGCCTCGTTTATCATCATGTTTTTCCGCTACTGGCACCATAACCTAATCAATCGGGATGATATCTTTTGGGCGAAGAATATTCGTAAGATCGTCGTCAACGAGGAAGTAGGTGATACCGGGCGTTATAACTTCGGCCAGAAATGCGTATTCTGGGCGGCGATTATCTTCCTGGTCCTGTTGCTGGTGAGCGGCGTGATCATCTGGCGTCCGTACTTTGCGCCTGCTTTCTCAATCCCGGTGATCCGATTCGCGCTGATGCTGCATTCATTTGCCGCAGTGGCGTTAATTGTGGTTATCATGGTGCATATTTACGCCGCCCTCTGGGTGAAAGGCACCATTACCGCGATGGTGGAAGGATGGGTAACCAGCACGTGGGCGAAGAAACATCACCCGCGCTGGTACCGTGAAGTCCGAAAGACAACGGAAAAGAAAACTGAATGAGTATTCGCATAATCCCGCAAGATGAGCTGGGGTCGAGCGAGAAACGCACGGCGGAGTATATTCCGCCGTTGTTATTCCCCAGACTCAAGAACCTCTACAACCGCCGCGCAGAGCGTCTGCGCGAGCTGGCAGAGAACAACCCGCTGGGCGATTTTCTGCGTTTTGCCGCGCTGGTCGCCCACGCGCAGGAAGTGGTGCTGTACGACCACCCGCTGCAAATGGACCTGACCGCACGCATCAAAGAAGCCAACGCGCAGGGCAAACCGCCGCTGGACATTCACGTCCTGCCGCGCGACAAGCACTGGCATAAGCTGCTGCATTCGCTGATTGCCGAGCTGAAGCCGGAGATGAGCGGCACGGCGCTGGCGGTCATTGAGAACCTGGAAAAAGCCTCCGATCAGGAGCTGGAAGAGATGGCGAGCGCGCTGTTCGCGTCCGACTTCTCGCTGGTCAGCAGCGATAAAGCGCCGTTTATCTGGGCCGCGCTGTCGCTCTACTGGGCGCAAATGGCAAGCCTTATCCCGGGAAAAGCCCGCGCCGAATACGGCGAAGCGCGCCAGTTCTGCCCGGTTTGCGGCTCCATGCCCGTCTCCAGCATGGTACAGATTGGCACCACGCAGGGGCTGCGCTACCTGCACTGCAACCTGTGTGAAACCGAGTGGCACGTGGTGCGCATCAAGTGCAGCAACTGCGAGCAGACCCGCGATCTCAACTACTGGTCGCTGGAAAATGAAGACGCGGCGGTGAAAGCCGAAAGCTGCGGCGACTGCGGAACCTACCTGAAGATTCTGTATCAGGAAAAAGACCCGAAGGTCGAAGCGGTAGCGGACGATCTCGCCTCGCTGATTCTGGACGCAAAGATGGAGCAAGAGGGCTTTGCCCGCAGCTCGATTAACCCGTTCCTGTTCCCGGGTGAAGGGGAGTAGTCTCCTGTGACAGTGCCGGGCGGCGCACGCTTGCCCGGCCTGTAAATTCCCGCTTTTTTAAATCCGCCTCCCCACGTCTCAAGCCCCTGCCATAGCGCGAAATTTCAGATTTTATTTAGGCGCTGCGCGTAGAAAACTCACTATTACTTCGTCACTATCCCTCGCAACAAAACATGACTATTTGTAAGGGAAAGTGTTGAAATGGAATTTCGACTGTTTACGACGGGCAGAACCGCTTTTTTCATTTGCGCTGTTCTCAGCCTTTCATCGGCGGCTGTCGCCGCACCGGCAGATGAGCAATTTATCCTTCAGCAACAGCGTCAGCATGCTCTGGAAGCCCAGCTGACGCCGCAGGCACCGGACGTTCGCCTGCAGCCCCCCGCCGAAAAAGCCATCACCACGACATTCCCAGCCGAGACACCCTGTTTTGTTATTCACGACGTCACGCTCGCGGGACAGGAGGCATTGCCACACTGGCTTCCGCTGCAACGCCTCGCGGATCGGGCGGTGGGAAGATGCCTCGGCGCGAAAGGGATTAACCACCTCATGAGCACGCTTCAGAACCGGCTGATTTCCCACGGCTGGACGACCGCACGCGTGCTGGCCCCCGCTCAGGATATAAAAAGCGGCCATCTAAAACTGGCCGTGATACCGGGAAAAATTCGTCACGTCACCTTAACCGACAAGAGCAGCCCCTGGATTTGGCTCTACGGCGCCTTCCCGGCGCATGACGGCAATCTGCTCGATTTACGGGACATTGAACAAGGGCTTGAGAACCTCCAGCGTTTGCCCACCGTGCAGGTGGAAATGGAGATTGTTCCTGCCGAACAGCCCGGCGAGAGCGATATTGTCATTTCCCGCCAGCAGCGCAAGTTCTGGCGGCTTGGCCTGTCGCTTGACGACGCCGGTTCGTCATCAACCGGGCGCTATCAGGGTGGATTGACCCTCTCACTGGATAACCCGCTGGCGTTGAGCGATCTCTTCTGGTTTTCCATTAACCACGACCTGCAAACCGGGCCGGAGAAAGGCAACCAAAACCTCAGCGCTCACTGGTCCGTTCCGGTTGGCTGGTGGGGGTTTTCCCTGACCGGCAGCGACTACCACTATCACCAGACGGTCGCCGGACTGAGCGGTGATTACCGCTACAGCGGGAAGAGCCAGAGCCTGGCTGCCCAGATCAGCCGGGTACTGCACCGCAACAGCGCGCAAAAAACCGCATTCACCTGGGACGTTGAGAGCCGGACAACGCGAAACTACATCAGCGACACCGAAATTGAGGTTCAACGCCGCCACGTTTCCTCCTGGAAAGCAGGGCTTTCGCACCGTCACTATTTCGGCCCGGCAACGCTGGATGCGGGAATAAGCTATCAGCGCGGTACTCGCTGGTTTGGCGCGCAGCCTGCGCCTGAAGAAGTTTTCGATGAGGCCACGGCGCTGACGCGCATTCTTCGCACGGATGCCCGTCTGAGCCTGCCGTTTGAGCTGATCGACCAGCGTTTCCGCTACGACATAGCCTGGCAGCGCCAGACCAGCACCACTCCACTGACCTCGCAGGATCAATTCTCTATTGGCGGACGCTGGACAGTGCGCGGCTTTGATGGCGAACGCACCCTGAATGCCGATCGTGGCTGGCTGGTGCGAAACGATCTCTCCTGGCAAACCCCTCTCCCGGGCACCGAGTTTTATCTGGCAGCCGACTACGGCGAAGTTGCGGGTAACGGAACGGAATACCTGGCGGGAAATCATCTGGCCGGCGGCGCAGCCGGGCTACGCGGCACGCTCTGGAAAGTCGGCTTCGACCTGTTTGCAGGCGTGCCATTTTCTCGCCCCGAGGGCTTCAAAACCAGCCCGGCCACCTTCGGCTTCAACCTGAATATGGATCTCTGACGATGCGATATGGCGAGTTCACGGTCCACTGTCCGTTCATGCTGGGTGAAACCCTTAACGAAGCAGAAGCGCTGGGCGCATCGGTCTGGCTCTGGATGCATTCTTTCAACCACCGGGATGCGCCGCTGCACGTGCTGCCTGTGGTTCTTCTGCCCATCATCAAACGCCAGCAGTACGTACTGGTAGAAAAAGAAGGTCGCCCGATCTTTTTTCTGAGCTGGGCGTGGATGAACGAAGAGGCTGAACGCCGCTACCTCAACGAAGCCGCAATTTTTCTGCCGGAGAAAGACTGGTGCAGCGGCGATCGCCTGTGGTTTCGCGACTTTATCGCTCCCTTTGGCCACGCGCGGGACATGTTCCGCCTGTTACGCGAAGAGATTTTCCCGCATCACATGGCCCGCTCTCTCTGGCATCGCGGTGAAGAAAAAGGACGCCGCATCAAAACGTTTTACGGCAAACGGGTCACGCGCGACGCGTTGCTGCACTGGAAAAAGACGCACCCGCTGAACGGATAAAACATAAAAGGATTTTCACATGAACAAACGCCTTTACCGTATCGTCTTTAACAAAGCTCGCGGCATGCTGATGGTGGTATCGGAGCTGGCTCGCGGCTGTTCTGGCAGCGCGCCCTCTTCCGGTATCCAACATTGCCACCAGCGGCTTATCTGCCGTATCGGGGCGATTAGCCTCAGCCTGTGGCTGGCAGGCGGAGCAGTAACGGTACAGGCCGCAGGGATTGTGGCGGATAAATCTGCACCCAATAAACAGCAGCCTACCATCATCAGCACCGCCAACGGTACGCCGCAGGTGAATATCCAGACCCCTTCAGCGGGCGGCGTTTCCCGCAATACCTTCAGTCAGTTCGACGTTGACCAGAGTGGTGTGGTTCTTAACAACTCCCATAAAAATGCCGCCACCCAGCTTGGCGGAATGGTGGCAGCCAACCCATGGCTGGCAAAAGGCGAAGCGAAAATTATCCTCAACGAGGTTAACGCCCGCGATCCGAGCCACCTTAACGGTTTTATCGAAGTGGCAGGACAAAAGGCGGACGTCGTCATCGCCAGCCCGTCGGGCATTACCTGCAACGGCTGCGGATTTATCAACGCCGGGCGCGCCACGCTCACCACAGGCACGGCGCAAATGCAGAACGGTCAGATAACGGGCTACCGGGTCGAGCAGGGTGAAATCCACATCAGCGGTAACGGAATGAACGCTACCGGGCAGAGCCACACCGATATCATTGGCCGAGCGGTGCAGATAAATGCTGCCATTCATGCACAGGATTTACGCGTTACGACCGGGCGAAACAGCGTGGATGCCGCTCATGAACAGATCGCTGCGCTCGCGGATAACGGCACGGCAAAGCCCAGCCTGGCGCTGGACGTATCGCAGGTGGGCGGCATGTACGCCGGCAAAATTCGCCTTCGCGGGACGGAAAAAGGCGTCGGCGTGCGTAATGCGGGCAATATTGGCGCAGAGGCCGGGATGGTTACTCTCTCAGCCGATGGCCGTATCGAAAACAGCGGTGCAATCTGGTCTTCCACTGACGTTGCCCTCTCCGGCAGCGCTTCCATGCAAAACAGCGGATCCATCGCGGCTCAGCGTAACGTCAGCCTGACAGGCAACACGATTGCCAGCACCGGCACGCTGGCCGCAGGCGTACAGCCGGACGGCACATTAGGCCGCGACGGCGACATAACGCTCAACGCCAGCGGAAAACTTGAGATGCATGGCCTGAACGCGGCGGGCGGAAACGTAAGCGCATCCGGGCTGGGTCTTGATGCCTCCGGGAGCCTGACGCAGGCAAAAAACATTACGCTCAATGCCGGACAAGGCGATATCAGCACCACCAGCGCGCAAATCGTCGCGAATGACCGGCTCAGCGTCACCACGTACGGCACCCTCGATAACAGCAGCGGCCTGCTTGCCGCCGACCGCGTCACGCTCACGGCGAAAAAGCTGCAAAACCAGAAAGGCCAGATAAGCCAGAGCGGAACGCAGACGCTGGAACTTAACCACCGGGACGGTATAGATAACCGCGACGGTACTATTGCCGCAAACGCCGCTGTAACCCTTAGTGCCGCCGCGCTGGATAACCGTAAAGGCCAGATCCTGGCGGCAGATGCGGGTAGCTTGTCGTTACAGACCGCGGGTGCGGCGGATAACCGCGAAGGTGTTCTGGCCGCCGCAGAAAGCGTTAGCGTGACGGCAGACCAGCTGTTCAATGACAGCGGGCTTATTACCGCGGAAAAGGGCCGCGTCGCGCTCGCCAGCGTTAAGCCGATTACCAACGTCAGCGGACAAATCGCCGCCCGCACCACGCTGTCCCTCGAAAGCGGTGCCTTGAATAATAATTCCGGTCTTATCCAGTCCGGTTCGGCAATGTCCATCAACACGCGCGGCAATGCGATTTCAAACAAGGACACCCTCGCCACGGGGGGCATCGTCAGCTTTGGCGAGCTGGACGTTCGTGCCAGCACCATTGATAACCAGTACGGCATGCTGGCCGGTGCGCAAAAGAGCACGATTCAGGCCACCCGCGTGGATAACCGCAACGGCACACTGGCCTCTGAAGCCACCCTGCAGCTGGATGCGCTCTCCGTTGACAACCGGTTCGGTACGGTCAGCGCGACGGGAGCGCTTAATGCACGTACCGGGACGCTTGAGAATACACAGGGAACGCTGGTCTCGGGTGACGACGCACATATAGAAACCGCGCAAATCGTCAATCAGGGAGGGCTCATCGCCGCCCAACGCGATGTTACGCTGACGGCGCAACGTCTTGATAACGACGGTGGCGGTCTGGTGCAGAGCGGCGGCGATCTGACGCTGGACGTTGAGCACATCAGCAACCGCGAAAGCGGCGACACTGGCGGGATCGTCAGCCAGGGGAACATAGCGATTCTGGCCGCCGAGGTGCAAAACGATACGGGAGTCGTGCTGGCGGGGAAACAGGCGACGCTAGACACCACCCGCTTCAGCAACATTGCTGGCACGCTGGTAGCGCTGGACGCGCTCACGCTTGCAACGCGCAGCGATACCGATAACCGTCAGGGAGTGATGCAGGGCAACGGCATTTTCCTGGATACACACGGATATCAGCTGGATAACCAGCAAGGCACGCTCTACAGCCTGGCGTCAATGCAGCTGGCGACTGCCATCCTGAATAACCAGAATGGCACGATTGGCGCAAAGAGCGATATCACGCTGCACGCCGCGTCGCTGGATAACCGCGCTGGCGGGCGCGTGGTCAGCGAGCAGGCGATCGCGTTAAATCTCGAACGCCTTGATAACCACGAGGGGCAAATACAATCCTTCGGTAACCTGATGGTCAACGCCGTTTCGGGGGTTATCGACAATACGCTTGGGCTGATGCGCAGCGGCGCAACGGTGACGCTCAACGCCGCCAGCCTGATCAACCGTAACACCCAGGCCGCCGAGAAAGGGATTGAGGGGCTGGATGTGGCCATCGTCAGCCAGCAGCTTGATAACGCGCAGGGAACCGTGATTTCAGGCGATACGCTGCACATCACGCAAGCCGAAACCCTTAATAACGCTCAGGGCGAACTGTCCGCCGCGGGCACGCTGTCGCTGAGCGGCGCGGCTCTGCGCCTCATCAACACAGACGGCGTCGTGATTGGCGGCGAGAACGTCACACTTGAAGCCGACTCCCTGACCGGCGATGGCCAGATCCTCTCGCTCGGCGACATGATGGTTCGCACGCAGCAGAGTTTTAACAACGCGGGTGACGTCATCGCTAACGGCAGCATGACATTCACCACGCCGGGTAGCGTGACCAATAGCGGTAACCTGCTGGCAGGGGCAAAACTTGATCTCAGCGCCGCCAGCCTGCTCAATACCGCGTCCGGTGAGATTGCCGCCGGAGCGACCTGGCTGACCGTCTCCTCTTCACTCAGTAATTACGGTCTTATCGACGGCAGCCAGACATGGATCAAAGCTGACACGCTGTCCAACGTCGGAACGGGGCGACTTTATGGCGACCATATTTCACTTCAGGCGACAACGCTCAATAACCTCGCCCAGGACGGTACGGCGGCAACCATTGCCGGACGCCAGCGCGTGGACATCGGGGCAGGGACGATCAACAACCGTGACCACGCGCTGATTTACAGCGACGGCGTGCTGGCCATCGGTGGACGCGTGGATGAAAATGGCTTTGCGACCGGGCAGGCGCAAACGCTGAACAACCACAGCGCAACCATTGAATCCGCTGGTGATATGGCGCTCTCCGTTAGCCAGCTTAATAACATCAACGACCATTTCAGCACCGAGGTGGCGTGGATCTCCACGGAGCAGATCCACGAATACCAGCACAGCGGGTCGCCCAATCGCTGGAGCGCCGATGATGAAGGGGTGTTTGTCGACCACAATTCGTCCGACGACCTGCTGAACCTCAACACGCCGGACGATACCGGCGCCAACAACGACAACTTTTACGAATACAGCTACACCCGCACCATCGAAGAGGAGGTCATCGCAGAGAGCGACCCTGGCAAAATCCTCTCCGGCGGACAAATGACCATCAGCGCGGACCACGTTCTGAACGACAAAAGCCAGATTGTCGCGGGAGGGACGCTCGGTATTTTCGCCGATACGGTCGATAACTTCATGCCGGAAGGCAGCCGGTGGATAACGGATGCTGGCTCGGTTACTCACTACAGCCGTAAAACCAAAAAAGGTGGCGACTCGCAGGGAAAAAGCACCTCGGACTATCTGCCACCCGTGGTGATCCAGTCTATCACCCTGTCGCCAGGAAAAATGGAAGGATACAGCCAGGCCGAGGGCAGCGGCATGACCCTTTCGCCCACCACCGCGCACGGAACAGATGCCGCGCTCAGTGGGACGGGTAGCCTGTCCGTCGACGTGGACGCGGCTTCACCGGAACAGGAAAAGCTTGCTCCTGTATTACCTGCAGGCAATACGGCAGGAAAATGGATTGAAACCCCTGCCAGCGGCGCAGAGGGCGATGTGATCCGCGCAATCGCCCCCGACATCCGCCTGCCGGACAACAGCCTGTTTAACACGCTGCCAGCACCCGATGCCCGTTACCTGATCGAGACCGACCCGCGGTTCACGAACAATAAAGAGTGGCTGGGCAGCGACTACATGCAGGACGCGTTCGCGCTGGACCATGACAATATGCACAAGCGTCTTGGCGACGGCTATTACGAGCAGCGGCTGGTGCGGGAGCAGGTGATTGCGCTTACCGGCGAGCGTTACCTGGGCGATCACCGTGACGACGAAACGCAGTTCAAAGCGCTGATGGATGCCGGTATCGCCTAGCTTGTTCCAGGGGTAGCGCTCACCGCCGAGCAGATGGGTCTGCTGACGGAAGATATGGTTTGGCTGGTCAACACCCGCGTCCAGCTTGCGGACGGAAGCTGGCAGACGGTGATGGTGCCGCAGGTTTATGTTCGCGTACAGCCGGGTGACGTTGACGGCGCGGGCGCGCTGATGGGCGGGCAGAACGTGGTGATGAACCTGAACCGCGATCTGGTCAATAGCGGCACGATCCACGGCAAGGAGAGGGTTCAGCTGAGCGCAGACTCCCTCACCAACCGCGCGGGCACCATTCACGGTGCGGATGTCAGCCTGTTGGCCCGCACGGATATTAAAAACATCGGCGGCACAATCTCGGGTAACCATTCCGTAGTGGCAACCGCCAGGCGGGATATCAACCTCACCACCACGACCCGTAGCGCCAAAAGCACCGCCGGGAAAAACAGCTTTGAGCGCACCACCCTTGAGCGTGTTGCGGGCATCTACGTTCAGGGCGACGACGGCAAGCTTGTGCTTAACGCCGGGCGCGATCTCAACCTGACCGGGGCGCAGGTCGTTAACAGCGGCAGCGAGAGCCAGACGGTGCTTAACGCAGGACGTGACCTGAACCTCACCACCGTGACTACTTCCGCCAGCGATAACCTGACCTGGGATAAAAATAACTGGTTGAAGCAGTCCACCACGCAGCAGGTGGGTAGCGAGGTGGCTGGCGGGGGCAATGTCTCGATGATGGCGGGCCGCGACGTTAGCGCTCAGGCCGCGACCGTCGAAGCGGGCAGCAGCCTTGCCGTCAGCGCAGGTCGCGACATGTCCATCGCCGCCGCCATCGACAGCAGCGAATTTGAATCACACCATCAATCCACCGGCAGCAGCGGCGCGTTCTCGAAAAAAACCGTGACCACGCACGATGCGGTAAATAGCGAGACGGCACAGGGTTCCCTGTTCAGCGGCGACAGCGTAACCCTGCAAGCGGGACATGATTTACGGGTCCAGGGTAGCGATATTGTCGGAGATAACGATGTCCGGCTCGCCGCCGGAAACAATCTGACCGTCACCTCAGCAGAAGAGCACGGCCTGGAAAGCCATCAGCGACAGGAGAAAAAATCCGGCCTCTCCGGCACGGGCGGCATCGGTATCAGCTACGGCAGCCAGAGCCTGAAGGTGGCGGATAATGCGCAGGAGGTGACCCATCGCGGCAGCACCATCGGTTCCGTAAACGGCACTGTCTCGCTCAGCGCAGGTAATGACCTGACGGTGCACGGCTCAGACCTGATCGCCGGGCAGGACATGACGCTTGCCGGGAAAAATGTCAGCATCACCGCCGCCGCGAACAGCAGCGCACAGAGCCATACCGTGGAGCAGAAGTCCTCAGGCCTGACGCTCGCCCTGTCCGGTTCCGCAGGCAGCGCGCTTAACACCAGCGTGAGCACCCTGAAACAGGCCAGGGAGACCGATAACGATCGGCTGGCCGCGCTGCAGGCGGTAAAAGGTGCAATGACCGCGGGACAGGGGGCGCAGGCGGTCCTCAGCGACCAGGCCACCGGCAACCAGGCGGGCAACGACAACACCGTCGGTATCAGCCTCTCTTACGGCAGCCAGGCCTCAACATCGACGCAGACCATGAAGGAGACCACGGCGAAAGGCAGCAGCCTCTTCGCTGGCAATAACCTCTCGGTGGTGGCGACGGACGGGGATGTGCTGGTGCAGGGCAGCCAGCTGGATGCCGGAAACGACCTGCTGCTTCAGGCCAGCCGCGACGTAAACCTCATATCGGCACAAAACACCTCAACGCTTGAAGGTAAAAATGAGAGCCACGGCGGCAGCGCGGGCATCGGGATTGGCTTTGGATCCGGCGGTGCGGGCATCAATATTTCCGCCAGCGTGAATGCTGGTAAAGGTAAGGAGAACGGCACCACCCTCACCCACACCGAAACCACGGTTAACGCGGGGGATACCCTCACTATCGTCAGCGGCCGCGATGCGAATCTCACCGGGGCGCAGGTCAGCGGGGAGAGCGTGCTGGCCGATATCGGCCGCAACCTGACCATTACCAGCGAGCAGGACACCGACCACTACGACAGCAGCCAGAAGAACATCAGCGCAGGCGGCAGCTTCAGCTTCGGCACCATGACCGGCTCGGGCGGCATCAGCTACAGCCGCGATAAAATGGAGAGCGATTTTGCCTCCGTACGGGAGCAGAGCGGGATATTCGCAGGCTCCGGCGGGTTTGACGTCACGGTGGGCGGCCACACCCAGCTGGACGGCGGCGTGATGGCCTCTGCGGCCACGGCGGATAAAAACCGCCTCGACACCGGCACGCTCGGCTGGCGGGATATCCATAACACAGCCGAATACAGCGTGGAGCACCAGAGCGCGGGCATCAGCACCGGCGGCAGCATTGCGGGACAGTTTGCCGGGAATATGGCAAACGGCAAGCTGAGCGGGGCAGACAGCAGCGGCAGCGCGGAAGGCACCACGCGTGCTGCGATTGAGAATGGCTCGGTGATTGTCCGTGATAAAGCGAATCAGGCGCAGGACATAGCCACCCTCTCCCGCGATACGGCAAATGCAAACGGCACCATCGATACGATATTCGATAAGGAAAAAGAGCAGCGCAGGCTCGACGAGGCGCAGCTTATCAGCGACATCGGGAGCCAGGTGTCTGATATCGCCCGCACGCAGGGCGAGCTGAACGGGGAGGCACAGTCCGGCACGGGCAGCGACATCCAGCGGGCCATCCAGGCCGCCACCGCTGCGGCTCAGGGGCTGGCGGGCGGAGATATGACCGCCGCGCTGGCCGGAGCGGCTGCACCGTACGTGGCGGAGATTATCGGTCACCGGTCCGGGCTGGACGACGGGATGGAAAAAGCCGCAGCCCACGCGGTGGCCAGTGCCGTACTGGCGGCAGTGCAGGGGAAAGATGCGCTTGCAGGTGCAGCGGGTGCCGCCGCCGGAGAGCTGGCAGGCACGCTCGCGCTGGAGATGTACGGGAAAGATGTTACTGCGCTGAGCGAAAGTGAAAAGCAGACCATCAGCGCCCTGGCGACCCTCGCCGCAGGCATCGCGGGCGGGCTGACGGGCGACAGCACGGCATCTGTGGTGGCAGGGGCGCAGGCCGGGAAGACGACGGTGGAGAATAACTCGCTGGCGCATGTACTTGCTGCGGCAGAGGCGAATAAATCAGGTACGGTAGATAAGTGGCAGGAAGAGCAGCAGGCTGCGATTAAGGAGGCGTGTAGTGGGAATACGCCAATGTCCTGTCAAATGGCTGTGGCTGCAATGGGAACCGTGATGTCAGGAGGTGTTCTTCCTGAAGCGATGGTTATTTCTGGAGCTATAACTGCTGGCGCAGTTAGTGCTATCGACTTTGGTTTTAACGGTTCAGTTGATCCTAAAAATGTCATAGCAGCATACTGGACTGGAGTTTTAACCAGAAATACTGGCTACAAATCTACTGTGTTAATAAATGCGGCCAGTGGCGCTATAACTAATTCTATCGATGGAAAAAACCCATTCTTATATGGCACTATTAGTGGCGTCGGTGGTGCTATCGGTTATGGCTTAGGTAATAAAATACTTACCCCTGCTTTAGATGATTTCATTAACCCAACATGGAAAGTATTACAGTGGGATGATATTGGGGTGGGAATGTCCCAGCCCTCACATTTGAATCCTACCCCCGGTATAACAGGCACTTTCTTTGGTGGTGGTGCAGGTGAAGGATTTAATGTTTTAGTTGATCCCAATAAAAATACCGTTAATGGAGAACAATAAAAATGTTATTTTTAAAATGGCTATCATTACTGATTTTTCTTGTGCTAAGTTTTATGTTTTCATCTTTTATACTTAGTTGTTTTATATATTTAGCTGCAAAAATATATCTTTATTTTGTTCGCGATATTCCCTTTGGTACGTATCTCCCTGGCTTTTTTAGGATAATCAAAGGGTTTTCTTTTGGAGCAATCATTGCTGGCATTGGATGCTGGTATATTTATTATAAAAACGAAAAATTATAGTTGATAATAACCTGATGGGCGGGAGTGAAGATGCACAGGCAGCGTGGTTACGACCACCGCGCTGGCCGGAGCCGCCGCACCGTACGTGGCGGAGATTATCGGTCACCGGTCCGGACTGGACGACGGGATGGAAAAAGGCGCTGCCCACGCGGTGGCAAATGCCGCACTGGCAACAATGCAGGGGAAAGACGCGCTTGCGGGTTCAGCGGGTGCTGCGGCCGGAGAGCTGGCGGGCACGCTCGCGCTGGAGATGTACGGGAAGGATGTTAGTGCGCTGAGCGAAAGGGAAAAGCAGACCATCAGCGCCCTGGCGACCCTCGCCGCAGGCATCGCGGGCGGGCTGACGGGCGACAGCACGGCATCTGCGGTGGAAGGGGCGCAGGCCGGGAAGACGACGGTGGAGAATAACCTGATGGCCGGGAATGAAGATGCACAGGCGGCGTGGTTACGACAACACGGAACGGATATGGCGTCATGTGCCGATAACCCGTCCGGGGCGGCATGTCAGAAAGCAATAAATGAGCGGGATGCTGTCACACTGGCGATTGCATCTGGAGGAACGGCTTTTCTCTCAGGGGAGGCACTGGCACTTTGGGCATTAGGGGCTGGAGCGAATGCAGGTATAAGTTATTGGTTTGATGGCACAATTGATCCGGCAAATGCAGTTATTGCTGGCTGGGTAAACGTAATTAGTAGGGGTTATGGCGCAGTAGGTACTGTGGGCTGGAATGCCGCCGGAGGGGCATTGGGTAACTGGATTGATGGTAAAGTCCCGTTGTCTGGCGCATTAATCAATGGTGTGGGTTCTGTCGCAGGCTATGGTATCGGTAAGGGCCTTTCGTGATGAATAAACTCTGGTGCAAACTGGTGGAAAGTTGGATGGGATCCGAAATTCAACCCAGAGCTAATGCAGCTGACTGAAATAAAAGGAGATTTCTGGATTTCAAAGGAAATGGTGCCAAGTAATGTTCCCAGTTCAATTGGCGACATTGGAGATAGTATATCTTCAGAAGTTGGCGGTACATATAAAGAATACAAAATGAAAAAAGCAGGAGGTGGTAAATGAAATCACTAAATTTCATGTTCCCTTTATTTTTTTGATTGCTTTTAGCATAGTGTCAATTTTTCTAACAGGGGTGGTTTTATATATATGTGGGGAGTTTTTTTTCTTTTTTTATAGAGGGATACAAATGTCTTTTTCATCAAGGTTTTTTCTTTTGTTAATCAAATTAAGTGTAAGTATAGGTAGCTTTGTTGGTTCAATGTTATGGGTTGCTAATTCGCTAAAAAAATGATCACTTTCGCTTCAGAAATTTGTGGGATATGACCGGAGTGAAGTTATGTGGTCACGTCAGCATGGTGTTGACATGACAACTTGTAATGAAGGCCCATCAGAATCGGTATGCCAAACCTGGCGAAATGACGGGCGACAGCACGGCATCTGCGTTCGCATAGGCGCAGACCGGGGAAAGCGTGGTGGAGAATAACTCGCTGGTGCGTATTGTGGTGCGTAATAAAGCAAATTAGACGCAGGACACTGCCGCCCTCTCCTGCGACACGGAAAATGCAAACGGCACCATCAACACCCTCTTCGATAAGGAGCGAGAACAGCGCAGCTTATAACAACACTCACCCTTGCGAGCCGCTTTCTAGCTTATAATCCTCGACAATATTCTTGTTTTCTTTTGAATCAAACCAGGCTATAAAACTGTACATCCATACAGCTTAAGGGGGTTTTCATGGCACTGGAAAAGGGTATTGAACGGTTTGTTAAAGGATTTATCGCTGCAGGTCGCCCCTCATCACGTCGTCAGACTATTGAGTTACGACGAGCGGGGTATGTTCTCAGCACAGGTCTTGCCGGGAAGACAGAAACGCGCGTCCAGATTAAAACGCTTGTTATTGAAAATATGACCATTCGCGTGTTTTCACCTCTCAATGCGCCTGAAATATTGCCTGCTGCCATCTACTATCACGGCGGATGCTTTATCAGCGGCGGCTTTGATACCCATGATAACCAACTCCGTCAGTTAGCCTGCTACGGCAATTGCCGGGTGATTGCGGTTCAGTACAGGTTGGCACCGGAGCATACCTTCCCCGCCGCACATGACGATGCCGAAAAAGGTGCGGATCTGATCTGGAAGTATGCAGACAAATTGGGCGTGGATAGGAATCAGATCACCCTTTGTGGAGACAGCGCGGGGGGACATCTGGCGCTGGTGACGGCGCTGCGGCTTAAGGCTAAAGGGCTGTGGCAGCCTGCGCAGCTTATCCTTATCTACCCCATGCTCGACGCCACGGCCAGTTTTGAAAGCTATACCCTCAACGGCATGGATTACGTGATTACTCGCGATACCCTGCTGAGCGGCTATGAAATATATCTGGCTGGAGCCGACCGTCAGCACCCTGAAGTTAGCCCGCAGTGGCGAGAAGACTTCAGCGGCCTGCCGGCTGTCCATATCATTACCGCTGAGTACGATCCACTACGCGATGAAGGAGAGGCGCTGTTCCAACGCCTCACGGAACAAGGGGTGACGTGTACCGCTCAGCGCTGGCTGGGTGTCATCCACGGCTTCTTCCAGCTTGGTGGAATTAGCCAGTCAGCGCGAGACGTTATCCGGGATATCGCATGGCGGATTCATCACATCCGACGAGAGTGAACAGGCGATTACTCCTCCTCGTTCCCCCCTTCTTCATACGCGCCATACGGCTTCGCAGGGAGAACGATGTAAGTTCCTTCAAACACCGCGCCCGGCGTTTCATCGCCGAACAGCTCAACCTGCATCTGCACGCGCGCTTTGCGGCCACGCGCCAGACGGTCAAGGTCACCACCCAGCGCGCCAAGGTCCGCCACCGCGCTCGGCTTGCCGCTGATCGGCGCACTGTAGCGAATGTGGGCATCGGCCAGAATAATGGTGCCGCCGAGATGCCGCTCGCGCAGCATTAGCCAGATTAGCCCCCAGCCGGTGAGCGTCGCCAGGGAAAACAGGCTGCCGGCAAACAGGGTGTGGTGAGGGTTCTGATTGCCGATTTCCGGCATGGTGGTAATGAATTTTTGTCCGGTGTACTGCTGGATACGCACGCCCATCTTTTCACTCAGAGGGATGTGTTCATACCAGGCCTGCTGCAGCTGCCCGCACCAGTCAGCGCGATGCAAAATGTCGTCCAGCGTGGCGATGGGTTTGATCATCAAGAAGTGACGGATCGGCGTGGTTTGCGGAGCGGTGATTTCACCCTGGTTAACGAAACCGAGTTTGGCAAAAAACTCCACGGCATCTTCTCGGGCGCTACAGGTGACACGCTTAACGCCTTCCTGACGGGCGACGGACTCCAGCGTCATCGCCATTAGCGTCCCCAGCCCTTTATCCTGTACTGACGGGTGAACCGCCATAAAGCGAATCGACGCTTCGTTATCGGCGTTGATATACAGTCGCCCGACGGCAACAAGGTTGCCCTCTTCGTCCATCACCATCTGATGGTGGGCCATCGCGTCCCAGGCGTCGCGTTCAGAGCCTTTTGGCTGATGCAGTGGTTTGCGCAGCATTTCCCAGCGGAACTGGTAATACGCTTCTAACTCTTCTTCCGTTTGCGGTACTCGAAGGTGATACATAGCTGTACTCTCTCTTGTTACCCGCGGCCACGCCGCCAGTTGGCTCATACCTGGAGCCAGAATGTGACGGGGCCATCGTTCACCAGCGAGACCTGCATATCTGCAGCGAATCGTCCGGTTTGCGTATTCATTTCCTGTTGGCGACAACGCTCAACAAAGTATTCGTAAAGTGCTTCCGCACGATCCGGCGCGGCGCCTTTCGAGAAACTCGGGCGCATGCCGCGCTCGGTATCCGCTGCCAGCGTAAACTGGGAAACCACCAGCACGCTGCCGCCCGCCTGCTGGACGTTCAGGTTCATCTTGCCTTCCGCATCGCTGAATATGCGGTAGCCCAGCACACGCTCGCATAAGCGGTTCGCTTTTTGTTCGTCATCATCCTTTTCGACACCTAACAACACCAAAAGTCCTGGGCCAATTTCACCCGTCACCTCTCCCTCCACGGTGACGCTGGCACGGGTTACGCGCTGTATCAATGCAATCATGGTTGGTCTGCTTCTAATTGTTTTTCAGCTTCTGCTGCTTTTTTAAGTTCGCGGTATACGCCGAGAGTGACAGTTATTTCGGCGCCAAGCAAGACGATACACCAGGTCCAGTAAACCCAGACAAACAAAATGGGGATCACCGCCAGCACGCCGTAAATCAGCTGATAAGAGGGGAACATGGTGATGTAAAGGGCAAACCCTTTTTTACCCACTTCAAAGAGCACTGCAGCCACCAGCGCCCCCACTACCGCATCGCGGTTAGGCACGCGCGTGGTCGGTACGACGCTATAGAGCAGCCAGAACGATAGCCAGGACAGGATCAGCGGAAAAATACGCAGAACGTTATCAATTACGCTGTTTAAATCGCTCGCCCAGCGCAAGGAGAGAAGATACGAACTGATTGCCAGGCTCGCCCCGGCCAGCAACGGCCCCAGCGTTAAAATCATCCAGTAGACGGCAAAGGAATAGACCTTAGGACGGATTTTTTTGCTTCGCCAGATGGTGTTAAGCGCGCTGTCGATGGAGTACATCAGCAGCAGCGCGGTGACGATAAGGCCGCACGCCCCCACCGCCGTCATCTTGCTGGAGTTGGCAACAAACTGCTCGATGTAGTTCTGGATAACATCCCCGGTGGCCGGGATGAAGTTCGCGAAGACGAAATGGCGAAGCTGCAGGCTGACGTCCGCAAACATCGGGAAGGCAGAAAAGAGCGCAAAGATAACCGCCACCAGCGGCACTAATGAGAGCAACGACACGTAGGCGAGATTACCCGCCAGCGTGGTCATGTTGTCCTCATCAATGCGGTGCCAGAGCAGCTTCAGCCAGGCCCTCAGCGGGCGAGTATGATGCGTGGCTTTTTGATGAACGGTTTTTAGCATAACTGCTTCGCAAAGTAGTTCGGTATCGTCTCTTTTCCGGTCACCAGAATTGACGTGATGCCTAACTGATTAGCTCCCTCTATATTATCGGCGTTGTCGTCGAAAAAGACCGCATCGGCCGCGGTGAATCCCTCTGCCTGCAGAACAGCCTGATAAATTCGCGCTTCCGGCTTACGCATACCCATCTCTTGCGAAAGATAGATCTTATCTGCCGCCGCCTTAACCTCTGGATATTCCTCTGGCCAGAAGGTGGTGTGCAGACGGTTGGTATTCGACAGCACAACCACCCGATGCCCCTGCTCGCGCAGTTTGTGCATAATGTCGATCACTTCCGGACGGATCGCGACGAATACCGCCTGCCAGCCGTGGGAAAACTGTTCATAGCTTAACGAAAGCCCCATCTCCTGGCAGAAGCGTTCAGCAAACTCTTCATCGCTAATCTCGCCGCGTTCATGCTGATGGAAGGTTTCACCCATCGCGAAATCCTGCTTTAACGTCGCCAGCGGCACACGGCTAAAGTCGCTCCAGGCCCCCAGCACCCGGTTAAAATCGATATCGACGATTACGTTTCCTAAGTCAAAGATATAAAGCATGTTTATCTCCTTTCGCCGTGGAGAGATAACTGTAGCGGGAATCACGAGATTTGACTATGCGTGCCATCTAAGGTGTGCGATCGATTTTTACGGCGCGTTTTTACGACAGTACAGCGAAGGGACGTTCGACGCGGCAAAAAGCCACGCTCCACGGTACTCATCAATCATCAGGCTCAGATCTCTTCCCGGCGTACGATAAAAGCCCGGTAGCGTTGCATTGATATCAGCCTCATCCGCACTATCGGCGAAGGTTTTAACAATACGATCGTTATTTAATACGCGCGCGTTCTGGTGATCGCTGTAGTGGAAATAGATGGTACGGTTGACTTCAGAAACCACGTGACCAAACAGTTTACCGTTAATGACAGCGGTTCCTTCCCGATGCTGCATTCGCCAGGAAACCGTACCTACAAATCGGTTTTTACCAATCGTCCACTCCACATCACCTGTACAGCGTATCGGCGCACTCGAAAAATGCGAATACGCTAACCAGCCGCTGGTAATAGCAGCTCCCAGAAACGCCGCCAGCAAAATAATACGATTTCCGAGTGTCGTCATTGCTCATGTGCCCAAAAATAATGCGTGGTACATAACGCTGCCGCGTCATGTCGCGCATCGTTATTACAGACAAACGCCGCGATTCGCTCCGTTTTACTATAGCCGATGAGAAAAACGTATCGGTTTCCGGCACACAGGCCAGGGTAATTTTTTAACAAGCGCAGGTATTGGTCCTGCATATGTTCATTAGGGGCATAAAAGAGTTGGCAGGCGTTGGTCGTGCTGCCCGTTGAAAGTGGAATGTAGTGACTAAACGGCATGTTCTGGTGATGTTTATATAATATGACCCCGTTAATAAGCGCGATAAGTAAAAGCGCAGCGGTGGCTATTATCAACCACGCCGGCTTCTTCATCGCACTGCCCTCGGCTACTGGCGCGTCTTTATCGGCAATTACCGGCTCGACGGTTGGGGTAAAAACGTCAACCTGAGTGGCTTCGGAAAGCGTCAGCCCGCGACGTGAAATCGTTTTTACCGTATCGCGCGGTAAACCCACCTCAGCCAGCGCATTGCGCAAGGTCAAAATGGCCTGATAAAAAGTATTCGGCGTGGTGACGTCGTTACGCTCACCCCATCCCACAACCATTAACTGATTTTGCGAAATTATTTCGCCAGGATGGGTGACGAGATAAAGAAAGCAGAGATTGGCAGGAAGCTGCAATAGTATCGTGCGCCCGGTAATAGGATTCACCAGGGTTTTATTTTCCGGGTCGTACTCGACTACCTTGTTAATGAGATACAATTTTACTTTCCTCTGCAATAACAATATTTAACCACGCACACCCAAAAATCATACGTATATTTAACAACAGTATAGGTCAGAAGGATTAGGACACGACACCTCCCTACCTAAGATTAGAAACATCATATTATTTTTCAATCTGTTACAAGACGATTTTCTTAGGGGAGCCTCAGCTAAAAGGACATAATGAGATTTCATTACACTTCACCAGGCTAAATAATTATATTGAGCCACACGTTGAGAAACGACTGACGTTCAGGCAGATCGAGGTGACAAATCTTTAGCTATTAGTGCTATTCAGTGAATTTCCCTCCGGGGCTGTTTTTGCCGAATAATCTTAATGGCTTAATGAATATTCCTGGATAACACCAGGCAACCAATGTTATGTCGCTATGTCTACGGCCTGCAAGAATAGATACCGCCAGGAATTTATATTCCCTGCCATTATTTCTCATAAAAACGTCAGGATTGCTGGATATGTTTCAAGATTGACACATTTGAAAGGCAGTGAAATATTGATAATGAAAATAAGACTGGAGTGGACTGGATGATAACATCGTCGCAAAAGGTTGTCCGCTGTATAAGCTGCGAATTGTCCTGTCAGTTATTCCCGGATAACACAGTGCGCTCACAATACTGTGGCAGCGCCTCCTTCGCAGTTTGGCCGGTGGGAAATCATTTCCTGCAACTTGCAGTTGAAAATAAAATATTATCTGGAAACACAAATCACTTATTACGCGGCTTTATTTTTGTAGATTTTTCGATGTACAACCTGCGCCTGCTTGTCGATCCGCAATGGATTGACCATCTGGCGATGACTAACATGCACATCGTGCTTATCACGGACCGTAAACTGGAGGCGTTGGCTCATTACTTTTTCACTCACCGCAGTGAAATAAAGGGAATTATTTATTCAGATGACAATGATGCTTTATTGCAAGAAAAAATTAACCATCTTTTTTCCGGCAGGCGAGTGAACAATAGGCGAGGAAATACCCTGAACGCTGTTGAATTCACTTTACTTAACAGGTTTATGTCAGGAATGTGCCTACAGGAGATAATAAAAACAACCAGCATTGATGTGAAAAAAATTTATGTTCATAAAATACGATTAGAGAGGAAGCTAGGCACCAGCATTCATAAAATACTCGTTTCTATTTTGTAATTTCAATTTATTAACATACCCACATTTAATGGTGTGGAGGATGTTTTACGCCTGAAAGAAAGGGGGCAGTTATGCCATATTTATTGAAACATTCACCTGTCGCCGTTGCGATTTCGCTGGCACTCTCGTCAGCGCTATTTACCGCGAATGCAGCAGTTATCGATTTTGCTAATTTACCTGCCACCGGAGCAGTAACGGATTTGCCTGCGGAAATACAGGCGCTGATTCCTGCAACGGCCAACGCGAACTTTAGCAAAAATACCAGCGATCCTAACTATGTCTACCAGTATAGCCCGGGCAATATTCCAGTCTACGGGGATGGGATCACCCTTGAAGGGCCGGGAGCGGAAGCCTTCGAGCACTCTGTGACCGTTATCCAGAACTCCACGTCCGGCAGCCCGGGGGTGATATTTGGTGACGACCTGACTATTCGTACCCAGTCAAAAGTGGCCGCCAATAACGGTAAAGATGTCGACGGTATTCGTACCCACGGTATGAACACGCCGAATAACCCGGTGTTTATCATTACCGGCGACCGCACCCACATTTACGTTAATGGCCAAAGCGGCGATGGCATTAATGCCGGGTACAGCTCCTTCAGTCAGGGCTCTCTCGGCTCCGCCAATATTTATGTGGGTGATGATCTTTATATCGAAACCACCGGCAGTACCGGTCGCGGTATTAGCGCTTATGCGCTGAATGACGCCTCGAAGGCTAAAAATAACATTATCGTCGGCGATCGTGCGCATATTGTAACGCGGGGTACCTACGCCGAGGGGATACGTACTAACCAGAGCGGCTCATCCGTCCGTCTGGGAGATGAGGCCACCATCGAAACGTTCGGTACCTCGGCCTACGGCCTGTATGCGGGTTCTGCCTCCAGAATCGAGCTGGGAAAAAAAGCGACCATTACCACCGACGCAGCCAGTGCCTCCGGGGTGTATTCTACCGGCTCGTCAACCATCACTCTTGATGAAGGTGCAACCATCACCACCAACGGTGCCAGCGCGCATGGTATCTACGCGTACACAGCAGCGGTAAATGTGGGAGATAACGTCACCATTGCGGTCAACAGCAGCGAGAAAACCAGCAGTTCCGCCCAGGCGCCGCACGGGATGTATGCCTGGTCACGCGGCGTGATAACGCTCGACGGTGGGGCAACCATTACCACCGCAGGCCAGCGCGACAACGGTAGCTATGCCCTGAACGCCAGCAACGGTGGAATTATTGATGCCTCCACGGGCGGAAAATTCATCCTTAACGGCGATATCCTGTCCGCAGGCGGCGTCGCGGCCACCAGTACCCTTCCGGCACAAAACAGTACCATTACGCTGACGATGGGTAACAGCTCGCTGTGGAACGGAGCGTCTTACATAGAGAGCAACGCTGCCGGGACCGGTGCTCTCGCGCTTACGATGAATGACGCCGTCTGGAATATGCGCGACAGCTCAACGCTGACCAGCCTGACCCTGAATGCGGGCGGCACGATAAATTTCCAGCACGCTGAGGACGCGGCCTGGCAGACCCTGACCGTCAACGAGGATTACATCGGCAACGGCGGCAAGCTGGTTTTCAATACCGTGCTGTTTGACGATACCTCAGAAACGGACAAACTTATCGTTGCAGGCAACACCTCCGGTCACACCGAGGTGGAAGTGAATAACATTGGCGGTACTGGCGCACAAACCGTTGAAGGAATTGAAATTGTCAGCGTTGGCGGCAACTCGGAAGGGACGTTTGAGAAGGCCAGCCGTATCGTGGCGGGAGGTTATGACTATAACGTTGTGCAGAAAGGTAAGAACTGGTTCCTGACCAGCCTGGCTGAACCCGTTGACCCACCGATCGACCCGGTAGATCCTCCTGTTGACCCGGTAGACCCACCGGTCGACCCGGTCGACCCGCCTGTTGACCCGGTGGATCCACCTGTTGACCCCGTCGACCCGCCTGTCGTTCCGGTAGATCCGCCCGTCGACCCGGTGATTCCGCCGCAAGAACCGGTACCGCCACCTGCGCCGCCGAAAAGCGAGCATCAGTATCGTCCGGAATTTGGCAGCTATCAGGCAAACAGCTATGCGGCAAATACGCTGTTTATGACCCGCCTGCACGATCGTCTGGGTGAAACGCAGTACACCGACATGCTCACCGGCGAGCAAAAAGTGACGAGCCTGTGGATGCGTAACGTCGGCGGGCATGCGCGTTTCAACGACGGCAGCGGCCAGCTAAAAACGACAGCAAACCGTTACGTGCTGCAGCTGGGCGGCGATGTCGCCCAGTGGAGCAGCGACGGCCTGGACCGCTGGCATCTTGGCCTGATGGCAGGCTACGGTAACAGCCAGAGCCGAAGCGCTTCCAGCCTGACCGGATACCACTCACGTGGCGAAGTGAATGGCTATAGCGTAGGTCTGTACGGTACCTGGTACGCAAACGAAGCCGATAAAAGCGGCACCTACGTAGATAGCTGGATGTTGTATAACTGGTTTGACAATAAGGTCATGGGGCAGGATCAGGCCACTGAGAATTATCGCTCCAGCGGCGTGACCGCCTCTGTCGAAGCAGGCTATAGCCTTAAGGTGGGTGAAAGCGGCCGCAACAGCTACTGGATCCAGCCGAAGGCGCAGGCCGTTTGGATGGACGTGCAGGCTGACGACCATCGCGAGCGTAACGGTACGCGGGTGAAAGACGAAACCCAGGGGAACCTGATGACGCGTCTCGGCGTGAAGGCCTACATCAGCGGACATAACGCGATGGATGACGGTAAATCACGAAACTTCCAGCCGTTTATCGAAGCGAACTGGATCCACAATACCCAGACCACGCGCATTCGCATGGATGACGTCAGCAATGAAATGCGCGGTACGCGCAATATCGGTGAACTTAAGACAGGCATAGAGGGGCAGATTACCCCACAGCTTAGCGTATGGGGCAACGTGGCTCAGCAGATAGGCGACAAAGGCTACCGCGATACGCAGGGGATGCTGGGGGTGAAATACAGCTTCAAATAACAATAAAAAGCCGCTGAGAAATCAGCGGCTTTTTTGCTTCAGGCGATATCGTCGCTGGTACAGGCCAGCACCGTTTCAACCTTACTGGATTTGAGATGGTTTTGCAGCGCCGAGCCGGGCATCTCATCGGTGAAGAGCGCAGTAGCCTGCGAGACGTTACCCACCTCAACGGCCGCAGAAGCGGTATATTTCGTATGATCGGCCGCTAAAAGAATGTGGCGGGAGTGGGCTATCATGGTTTTCACCACGCTGGCTTCGTTGACGTCAAACTCCATCATCGCGCCGTCGTGCTCAATCGCTCCGATGCTGGTCACCAGGTAATCAGCCCGGAAGCCAGACACGAAGGCGGTTGCCGCAGGCCCGATAATGCCGCCGTTGTGCGGGCGCAGCGTGCCGCCCGGCACCATCACTTCAAAGCGCGGGTTCTTATACAGAATATGCGCCACCCGCAGGCTGTTGGTGATGATGCGCAGATGATTATGGTTAAGCAGCGCCCGGGCAACGTGCTCCACGGTCGTGCCGATGGTGATGAAAATAGTTGAGCCGTCGGGAATATAGTCCGCAATCGCCTCGGCAATCGCCCGCTTCTCTTCGGTAAGCGACACTTCGCGCTGCTCGAACGCCGTGTTCACCACGCTGGATGCCCTGCCCGCGCCGCCGTGATGACGCGTGATCAGCCCCTGCTCGCTGAGCTTGCGGATATCCCGGCGCACCGTTTGCGTCGACACGTCCAGCAGCTGCGCCAGTTCGTCAATGTTCATATATCCGCGGTCGGCAATCAGCGTCAGCAGCTGATCGTGACGCGGGTTGCCGGTCAGTTCGGTAAGGCTCATGGGCTGTCCTCTGAAAACCATCACGCCCCGCATTTTATACAAAAAGTGACAAAAAAGAGCGGGTTTGATCACAGTCGGGTATACCCGCGCGCCCGCCGGGCTTTGTGCATTTCAGGGCTGCAACGGCGCTGGCAAAACGCACGGCGTCTGCGGCGGTGGAATGCTGTCCCAGGCTGAACGCCAGCGCACCGTGGAAAACATCGCCCGCGCCGGTGGTATCAATGACGTTCACCTCAAAGCCGGGCTGATGGCACAGCGCGTCATTTTCCAGCCAGAAGCAGCCGTCTCGCCCCTGCGTGACGTACACATGTCCATTTGTGAGCGTTTGTGCTTTTCTCAGGGCATTTTCTGTTTCATCCAGCTGCGTTAAGCGCCGCAGTCCCGGCGCCGAGAAGGCCGCGTGGTCACTTAAGGCGATCAGCTCCGCGATATCCTGCGGGGTGACATCCGCATCTAGTACTGTCGGCACGCCCCGCTGACGGGCGAGGGTAAACGCCTGCTTTGCCCCGTCATGCCAGCGCACGTCTGCTAACATGATATCCCATTGCGAGAAGTCGATTTCACGCAGCCAGTCTGCCGCGGCAGGGAGATCGGGGCTGGGGTAGTTCGCAATCACACGCTCCCCGCTGCCGTCCACCAGCACCGCGGATTGTGACGATCGGGCACCTTTAAAGATGCGCGTGTAGCGGGTATTCACCCCCAGGGATTCCAGCTCCGCGAGCAGCCGTCTGCCGGTATCGTCGTCCCCCACCCGGCCAATAAAATCCACTTCCGCGCCCAGTTTTGCCGCCGCCACCGCAGCAGTTGCCGCCGGGCCGCCGCCCACTTCCGTATAGTCTTTCGCGACATATTTCCCACCTTCCTTAGGTAAATCATCGAGATACCAGATGCGATCCAGCACGGTTATGCCGACACAAACGATGCGAGTCATGGTGATTCCTTCTGCGATTTCGAATGTCTTCATTTTAATTTCATCAAATGTTTAAAAAGTGACCCGTGTCGATTTTTTGACTATAAATTACAAATACGATCAAAAACAGACACCACAAACGCGCAAAAATTGACACGATGTGACAGGAGAGAGGCATGTCAGCAATCGCATTTATCGGTTTAGGGCAGATGGGCGCGCCAATGGCGAAGAATCTGTTGAAGCAAGGTCACCAGCTTAACGTCTTTGACGTGAACCCGCAGGCGGTTCAGGCGCTGGTGGAGAGCGGCGCACGGGCGGCGGCTACGCCCGCTCAGGCCGCAACGGACGCCGAATTCGTCATTACCATGCTGCCAAACGGCGACCTGGTGCGCAGCGTACTGTTCGGCGAGCACGGCGTGTGCGAAGGGTTATCCCGCGACGCGCTGGTGATTGATATGTCCACCATCCACCCGCTGCAAACCGACGCGCTGATCCGCGACATGGCTGAGCGGGGCTTCAGCCTGATGGACGTACCCGTGGGACGCACGTCTGACCATGCCATCGCCGGCACGCTGCTCCTGCTGGCGGGCGGCACCGCGCAGCAGGTGGAACGCGCCACCCCCGTCTTAATGGCGATGGGCAATGAACTGATTAACGCCGGCGGGCCGGGCATGGGCATCCGCGTGAAGCTCATCAATAACTACATGAGCATCGCCCTGAACGCGCTTTCCGCCGAGGCGGCGGTACTGTGTGAAGCGCTTGGGCTCTCCTTTGAGGTGGCGCTGAAGGTGATGAGCGGCACGCCGGCGGGCAAAGGCCACTTCACGACATCCTGGCCGAACAAGGTGCTAAAAGGGGATCTTTCACCCGCCTTCATGATCGACCTTGCGCATAAAGATCTGGGGATCGCTCTGGACGTGGCCAACCAGCTCCACGTTCCGATGCCGCTCGGCGCGGCTTCCCGCGAAGTTTACAACCAGGCTCGCGCCGCCGGGCGCGGGCGCGAAGACTGGACGGCCATTCTTGAACAGGTTCGCGCATCTGCCGGGCTGAAAAAAACACACTGATACGAAAGGACTGAGGAATGACGATGTACACCCTGAAAGATATCACCCGACCTTCCGGCGGTTTTGCGATGCTGGCCGTGGACCAGCGCGAAGCAATGCGCCTGATGTTTGCCGCGGCAGGCGCGCCGGTGCCGGTAACCGACCAGCACCTGACGGATTTTAAGGTTAACGCGGCGAAGATTCTGTCGCCGTACGCCTCTGCCATTCTCGTCGACCAGCAGTTCTGCTATCGCCAGATCGTGGAGCAGCAGGCCGTAGCCAAAAGCTGCGCGATGATTGTGGCGGCCGACGAGTTTATTCCGGGGAACGGTATTCCGGTCGACAGCGTGGCGATCGACAAGAACATCGACGCGCAGGCGGTCAAACGCGATGGCGGCAAGGCGCTGAAGCTGCTGGTGCTGTGGCGCAGCGATGAAGATCCGCAGCAGCGTCTGGAGATGGTGAAGGCGTTCAACACCCTGTGCCACGACAACGGGCTGCTGAGCATTATCGAGCCGGTGGTGCGTCCCCCGCGTCGCGGCGCCGCGTTTAACCGCGAGCAGGCGATTATCGACGCGGCGAAAGAGCTGGGCGACAGCGGCGCCGACCTCTACAAAGTGGAGATGCCGCTGTTTGGCAAAGGCACGCAGCAGGAACTGCTGGCCGCCTCGCAAAGGTTAAACGAGAACATCGCGATGCCGTGGGTGATCCTCTCCTCCGGCGTGGACGAAAAATTATTCCCGCGCGCCGTGAGCGTAGCGATGCAGGCGGGTGCGTCGGGCTTTTTAGCCGGTCGCGCCGTCTGGTCATCGGTGATTGGCCTGCCGGACACCGAACTGATGCTCCGCGATATATCTGTACCCAAACTGCAGCGTCTGGGTGAGATCGTCGACGAAATGATGGCTCGCCGCTGAGAAAGGATCCAAACATGAAATGGTTTAACACCCTGAGCCATAACCGCTGGCTCGAACAAGAGACCGATCGCATTCTCGATTTCGGTAAAAACGCCGCCGTGCCGACCGGCTTTGGCTGGCTGGGCAATAACGGGCAGGTTCGCAGCGATATGGGCACCCATCTGTGGATCACCGCCCGCATGCTGCACGTGTACGCGGTGGCGGCGAACATGGGCCGTCCCGGCGCGTATGCCCTGGTCGAGCACGGCATCAATGCCCTGAACGGCCCGCTGCGCGACAAACAGCACGGCGGCTGGTACGCCTGCGTTAACGATGAGGGCGTGATGGATGCCTCCAAGCAGGGCTATCAGCACTTCTTCGTGCTGCTGGGTGCGGCGAGCGCCGTTACCACCGGCCACCCGCAGGCGCGCAGGCTGCTGGACGATGCCATCGAGGTGATTGAGCGCTACTTCTGGAGCGAGCAGGAGCAGATGTGCCTGGAGTCCTGGGATGAGGCCTTCAGCAAAACGGAAGATTACCGCGGCGGTAACGCCAACATGCACGCCGTGGAAGCCTTCCTGATCGTCTATGACGTGACCCACGACCGGAAATGGCTCGACCGTGCCCTGCGCATCGCCTCGGTGATTATTCACGACGTGGCGCGCAACGGGGAGTACCGCGTTAACGAGCATTTCGACGCCAGCTGGAACCCGATCCGCGACTACAACATCGATAACCCTGCCCACCGCTTCCGCGCCTACGGCGGCACGCCGGGGCACTGGATCGAGTGGGGCCGCCTGATGCTGCACCTGCGCGCCGCCCTGGAAGCGCGCTTTGAAACCCCGCCGGCGTGGCTGCTGGAAGATGCGAAAGGGCTTTTCCACGCCACTATCCGCGACGCCTGGGCACCCGACGGGGCAGACGGATTTGTCTACTCCGTGGGCTGGGACGGCAAGCCAATCGTGCGCGAACGCGTGCGCTGGCCAATCGTCGAGGCGATGGGTACGGCATATGCGCTCTACACCGTGACCGGCGAGGCGCAGTACGAAGCCTGGTATCAGAAGTGGTGGGATTACTGCATCAAGTACCTGATGGACTATGAGAACGGTTCCTGGTGGCAGGAGCTGGACACCAATAACGAAGTGACCACCAAAGTCTGGGACGGCAAGCAGGATATTTACCACCTGCTGCACTGCCTGGTGATCCCCCGCCTGCCGCTGGCGCCGGGCTTAGCCCCTGCCGTAGCCGCTGGTTTACTGGACAGCCTGGCCAAATAATAAAGACGGAGTTTTTATGCGTACCCTACACAATATAAATCTGAAAAATAATGAAAATGGTTTCACCCTCAGCTGGGAAAACCGCCTGATTTTATCCCACTCCGCGGATGCCCCCTGCCTGTGGATCGGCGCAGGCGAGGCCGATATTGAGATGTTTCGCGGCAATTTCAGCATCAAGGACAAGCTCAACGAAAAGATTGCCCTGACGGACGCGACCGTCACGCAACAAAGCGCGGGCTGGGCGATCCGCTTTACCCGCGGCGACGCGGTGAGCGCGACACTGCTGGTGGGCGTCGATGCACAAGGCCGTCTGGAGTTGAAGCTTAAAAATGATGCTCCCGACCATAACCGCATCTGGCTGCGGCTGGCGGCCCGGCCTGAAGATCATATCTACGGCTGCGGCGAGCAGTTCTCGTACTTCGATCTGCGCGGCAAGCCGTTCCCGCTGTGGACCAGCGAGCAGGGTGTGGGCCGTAATAAGCAGACCTACGTCACCTGGCAGGCCGACTGCAAAGAGAACGCGGGCGGCGATTACTACTGGACCTTCTTCCCGCAGCCTACCTTCGTGAGCACCCAGAAGTACTACTGCCACGTGGATAACAGCTGCTACATGAACTTCGACTTCAGCGCGCCGGACTTCCACGAGCTGGCGTTCTGGGAAGATAACGCCACGCTGCGCTTCGAATGTGCGGAAACCTACGTCGATCTGCTGGAAAAACTCACCGGCCTGCTGGGGCGCCAGCCTGAGCTGCCGGACTGGGTTTACGACGGCGTGACGCTGGGCATTCAGGGCGGCACTGAGGTGTGCCAGCAGAAGCTCGACGCTATGCGCCAGGGCGGCGTGAAGGTGAACGGCATCTGGGCGCAGGACTGGTCCGGCATCCGCATGACCTCCTTCGGCAAACGCGTGATGTGGAACTGGAAGTGGAACAGCGAGCTCTATCCGCAGCTTGACGGGCGTATCGCGCGGTGGAAACAGGAGGGCGTGCAGTTCCTCTCCTATATCAACCCGTACGTCGCCAGCGATCGCGACTTATGCGAAGAGGCGGCAACGCGCGGCTATCTGACCAAAGACGCCGACGGTAAGGACTACCACGTCGAGTTCGGCGAGTTCTACGCGGGCGTTATCGACCTGACTAACCCGGAAGCCTACGGCTGGTACAAAGAGGTCATTAAAAAGAACCTGATCGCGCTGGGCTGCGGCGGCTGGATGGCCGATTTCGGGGAATATCTGCCGACCGATACCTTCCTGCACAACGGCGTGAGCGCCGAGATTATGCATAACGCCTGGCCTGCCCTGTGGGCGAAATGTAACTACGAAGCGCTGGAGGAGACCGGCAAGCTCGGGGAGATCCTGTTCTTCATGCGCGCGGGCTACACCGGTAGCCAGAAACACTCGGTGATGATGTGGGCGGGGGATCAGAACGTCGACTGGAGCCTGGACGACGGTCTGGCGTCCGTCGTACCGGCGGCCCTTTCGCTGGCGATGACCGGGCACGGCCTGCACCACAGCGACATTGGCGGCTATACGACGCTCTTCGAGATGAAGCGCAGCAAAGAGCTGCTGCTTCGCTGGTGCGACTTCAGCGCCTTTACGCCGATGATGCGCACCCACGAGGGCAACCGCCCTGGCGATAACTGGCAGTTCGACGGCGACGCGGAAACCATCGCGCACTTCGCGCGCATGACCACCGTCTTCACCACCCTGAAGCCGTACATCAAAGCCGCCGTCGCGCAGAACGCGAAAAGCGGCCTGCCGGTGATGCGCCCGCTGTTCCTGCACTACGAAGACGACGCGCGCGCCTACACGCTGAAGTATCAGTATCTGTTTGGCCGCGATCTGCTGGTAGCGCCGGTTCATGAAGAGGGGCGCCGCGACTGGACGCTCTATCTGCCGCAGGACAGCTGGGTCAACGCGTGGACCGGGGAAATTTGCCAGGGCGGTGACGTGACCGTTGATGCCCCGCTCGGCAAGCCGCCTGTGTTCTACCGCCAGCACAGCGAATGGGCAGATCTGTTTAGCACCTTACGTCATATCTGATAAGGCTCGCCCGCAGGGAAACCTGCGGGCAGACGGAGAACAATAATGAGTCAACATACTTCCGATCCGGCAACCCTGCGCCTGCCGTTTAAAGAAAAACTCGCCTACGGGATGGGCGACCTCGGCTCTAACATCCTGCTGGATATCGGCACGCTGTACCTGCTGAAGTTCTACACCGACGTGCTGGGCCTGCCGGGCACCTACGGCGGGATCATCTTCCTGATTGCGAAGTTTTTTACCGCCTTCACCGACATGGGCACCGGGATCATGCTCGACTCCCGGCGCAACATTGGCCCGAAAGGGAAATTCCGCCCGTTCGTGCTGTACGCGGCATTTCCGGTAACCCTGCTGGCGATTGCCAACTTCGTCGGCACGCCGTTTGAAATCACCGGTAAAACGGTGATGGCAACAGTGCTGTTTATGCTGTACGGCCTGTTCTTCAGCATGATGAACTGCTCCTACGGCGCGATGGTCCCGGCCATCACCAAAAACCCGGACGAGCGCGCCTCGCTGGCCGCCTGGCGTCAGGGCGGCGCCACGCTGGGCCTGCTGCTCTGTACCGTGGGCTTTGTGCCGGTGATGAACCTGATCGAGGGCAACGACCAGCTCGGCTATATCTTTGCCGCCACCCTCTTCTCGATGTTCGGCCTGTTCTTTATGTGGTGGTGCTATAAGGGCGTGACCGAGCGTTACGTCGAGACGCAGCCTGCAAATCCGGCGCAAAAGCCGGGGCTGCTGCAGTCGTTTCGCGCCATCGCCGGGAACCGCCCGCTGTTTATCCTGTGCATCGCTAACCTCTGCACGCTGGGCGCCTTTAACGTCAAGCTCGCCATTCAGGTCTACTACACGCAGTACGTGCTGAACGACCCGATCCTGCTGTCGTACATGGGCTTCTTCAGCATGGGCTGCATTTTTATCGGCGTCTTTATGATGCCCGGCGCGGTGCGGCGCTTCGGCAAGAAAAAGGTCTACATCAGCGGGCTGATGATTTGGGTAGCGGGCGATCTGCTCAACTACTTCTTCGGCGGCGGCTCGGTGAGCTTTGTGGCGTTCTCCTGCCTGGCGTTCTTTGGCTCCGCGTTTGTGAACAGCCTGAACTGGGCGCTGGTGTCCGATACCGTGGAATACGGCGAGTGGCGCACCGGCGTGCGCTCCGAGGGGACGGTCTATACCGGCTTTACCTTCTTCAGGAAGGTATCCCAGGCGCTGGCGGGCTTCTTCCCGGGGATCATGCTCACCCAGATCGGCTATGTGCCCAACGTGGTGCAATCCGCCGGAACGGTTGAAGGGCTGCGGCAGCTGATATTTATCTACCCGAGCCTGCTGGCGGTCATCACCATCGTGGCGATGGGCTGCTTCTATAACCTCAACGAGAAGATGTATGTGCGCATTGTTGAAGAGATCGAGCTGCGCAAACGTACGGCCTAAATGACGAGATAGAGCGCCCGGCTGGGCGCTCTGAGGATCGACCATGACACATAACAGTGATCCGTTAACCCTGAAATTGAGCCTGCGAGAGAAGTGCGCCTACGGGATGGGCGATTTTGGCTCGAACCTGATGCTGTGTATCGGCACGCTGTATTTGCTGAAGTTTTACACTGATGAACTGGGCATGCCGGCGTTCTATGGCGGCATTATTTTCCTGGTGGCAAAGTTTTTTACCGCGTTTACCGACATGCTGACCGGCGTGCTGCTGGACTCCCGGCGTAACATCGGCGCGCGGGGAAAATTCCGGCCGTTCATTCTTTACGCCTCCGTTCCGGTGGCGCTGGTTGCGACGGCGCAGTTTATGGCCAACGACTTTAGCCTGACGGTGAAAACGGCGCTCGCCACCGTGCTCTTCATGATGTTTGGCCTCTGCTATAGCCTGATGAACTGCGCCTACGGTGCGATGGTCCCCGCCATCACCAAAAACCCGAACGAGCGCGCGCAGCTTGCGGCGTGGCGTCAGGGCGGCGCAACGGTGGGGCTGTTGCTCTGCACCGTCGGCTTTATGCCCATTCAGGCGCTATTCGTCAGCCAGCCCTCCCTCGGCTATCTGGCGGCCGCGCTGGCGTTCGTCACCGGCGGCCTGTTCTGCATGTGGTGGTGCTACAGCGGGGTAAAAGAGCGCTACGTGGAGCTTACGCCCGATCACCATAAGCCCGGCATTCTGAAATCGTTCTGCGCGATTTTTCGCAATCCGCCGCTGCTGGTGCTGTGCATCGCCAACCTGTGCACTCTCGCCGCGTTTAACATCAAGCTGGCGATCCAGGTCTATTACACCCAGTACGTGCTGAACGATCTGCATCTGCTGTCGTGGATGGGCTTTTTCAGCATGGGCTGCATTCTGATTGGCGTGTTTCTGGTCCCCGGCGCGGTGAAGCGCTTTGGCAAGAAGCCGGTCTATCTGGGCGGGCTGACGCTGTGGGCGGTGGGCGACGTGCTGAACTTCTTCTGGGGAACCAGCTCCCTGCTGTTCGTGCTGTTTTCCTGCATGGCCTTTTTCGGCACGGCGTTTGTGAACAGCCTGAACTGGGCGCTGGTGCCGGATACCGTCGATTACGGCGAGTGGAAAACCGGCATTCGCGCAGAAGGGTCGGTTTATACCGGCTATACCTTCTCGCGCAAAATCTCCGCCGCGCTCGCCGGTTTCCTGCCCGGCATCATGCTGACCCAGATCGGCTACGTTCCCCATGCGGTGCAGAGCGCGGGCACGCTGCTTGGGTTGCGCCAGCTGATTTTCCTCTGGCCGTGCGGTCTGGCGATTGTTGCCGCCGTGACCATGGGGCTGTTTTATAAACTCAACGAAGCGCGCTTCGCCTTTATTATCGAGGAGATTGGAAAACGGAAAAAACAAACCGCGAATACCCCTGAGATAACCACCAACAATAAAGCGTCAGCAGTCACTTTATAACTATAAATCCGGCCATTATGTCCTTCCTGTTTATCAGGAGGGAGGCCTTTCTGTACCTGATACATGGACAAATTATGAATAGAATCATCACTGTACTGATCGTGTCGTCTGTGTCCTGCCCGGTTTTTGCCGGGGCCTATGTCGAAACTCGCGAAGCCTACAATACGGCTTCTGAACTGCACGAGGTGATCCTGCGTGCGGGCTATAACTTTGATATGGGCGCGGGGCTGATGTTCACCAACGCCTATAACGTGGGCAAATGGGATGAGCTTAAGCACAGCTATAACGAAATAGAGGGGTGGTATCCGCTCTTTAAACCGACCGACAAACTCACCTTCCAGCCCGGCGGGTTGATTAACGACAGCAGCGCGGGGTCCGGTGGCGCGGTTTATTTAGATACCAACTACAAATTTACGGACGGGTTTAATCTGACGTTCCGCTATCGCTATAACCATAACAATTACGATACGCCGGACTATAACGGGCAGATGGATAAGAATGACACGCACGAGTTTGCCAACTACTGGAATTTCAAAGTGACGGATGCGTTTTTCTACACCTTTGAGCCGCACTTTTTCCAGCGGGTGAATGATTACCACAGCAAAAATGGCAAAGACCATCACTGGGAAATTACCAATAAATTCAGCTATAAGATAGACAGAAACTGGCTGCCGTACCTCGAACTGCAGTGGCTGGACAGATGGAATGATTACAACCGGGAGCAGTACCGGATCCGCCTGGGGTTACGGTATTCGTTCTAATAAAAAAGCCGCTGAGGGATCAGCGGCTTTTTTTATTACGGATTGACCGTATTAGTCTTCTTTCGCACCGCGCATAGCACGTTTACGATCGTTCTCGGTCAGGTGACGTTTACGGATACGAATTGACAGTGGAGTCACTTCTACCAGTTCGTCGTCATCGATGAATTCCAGAGCCTGCTCCAGAGTCATCTTGATCGGTGGAACCAGAACCGTTGCTTCGTCAGTACCGGACGCACGCATGTTGGTCAGCTTCTTACCGGTCAGGCAGTTTACGGTCAGGTCGTTAGAACGACTGTGAATACCGATGATCTGGCCTTCGTAAACTTCAGCACCGTGACCCAGGAACAGCTTGCCGCGATCCTGCAGACCGAACAGCGCAAACGCAACCGCTTTACCCTGACCGTTGGAGATCAGTACGCCGTTGTTACGCTGACCCACTTCGCCCGGACGAACGTCGTCGTAGTGGCTGAAGGTGGAGTACAGCAGACCCGTACCAGAAGTCATGGTCATGAACTCTGAACGGAAGCCGATCAGGCCACGGCTTGGGATCACGTAGTCGAGACGTACGCGGCCTTTGCCGTCTGGATTCATGTTTTTCAGGTCGCCTTTACGCTCGCCCAGCGCCTGCATCACAGAACCCTGGTGCTGCTCTTCTACGTCCAGCGTTACGTTTTCGAACGGCTCTTGTTTACGGCCGTCGATTTCGCGGAAGATTACTTTCGGACGGGAAACCGCCATCTCGAAACCTTCACGACGCATGTTTTCGATCAGAACAGACAGGTGCAGCTCACCACGACCGGATACGCGGAACGCATCAGCGTCTTCGGTTTCTTCAACGCGCAGCGCAACGTTGTGCACCAGCTCTTTGTTCAGGCGGTCAAGGATCTGACGCGAGGTAACGAACTTACCTTCTTTGCCACAGAACGGAGAGGTGTTGACGTTGAAGAACATGGATACGGTTGGTTCATCAACGGACAGGGCTGGCAGCGCTTCGACGTTCTGCGGATCGCAGATGGTGTCGGAGATGTTCAGCTCACCCAGACCGGTGATTGCGATGATGTCGCCCGCTTCAGCGATGTCGCTCTCGATACGCTCAAGACCCAGGTGAGTCAGTACCTTACCGACTTTACCGTTACGGGTTTTGCCTTCGCTATCGATGATAGTGACCTGCTGGTTAGGCTTCACTTTACCGCGCTTGATACGGCCAATCCCGATAACGCCAACGTAGTTGTTGTAGTCGAGCTGGGAGATCTGCATCTGCAGGGTGCCTTCCAGGTCAACGTTTGGCGCAGGAACACGGTCAACAATCGCCTGATACAGCGGGGTCATGTCTTCAGCCATGTCTTCGTGGTCCAGACCTGCGATACCGTTCAGCGCAGAAGCGTAAACGATAGGGAAGTCCAGCTGCTCGTCGGTCGCGTCGAGGTTAACGAACAGGTCGAATACCTGGTCAACAACCCAGTCAGGACGCGCGCCAGGGCGGTCAACTTTGTTGATAACAACGATTGGCTTCAGACCATGGGCAAAAGCTTTTTTGGTCACGAAGCGCGTCTGTGGCATTGGGCCATCCATTGCGTCAACGACCAGCAGAACGGAGTCTACCATGGACATTACACGTTCAACTTCACCACCGAAGTCGGCGTGCCCTGGGGTATCAACGATGTTGATACGGTAGTCATTCCATTTAATCGCGGTGTTTTTCGCGAGGATGGTAATCCCACGCTCTTTCTCCAAATCGTTGGAGTCCATCACGCGTTCTTGGGTTTCGGCACGCGCATCAAACGTACCGGATTGCTGCAGCAGCTTATCAACCAGGGTAGTTTTACCATGGTCAACGTGCGCGATGATGGCGATGTTACGCAAATTTTCGATCACAACTTTGCCTCAGGCATTTAGAAATAGCGCGTTATTGTACACGGATTAATCGCACTACAAAACAGGATCACAAACATCCCCCGCAAACAAGTATTGCAGAGATGCTTTGTGATCGCTTTCACGGAGCGGTAAAAGGGCACTTTAACGTAAATTGCACCAATATGGTGCTCAATGTTCACATTGAAGCACTATACTGGTGCAACAAATCCATCATGGTGCAGCCCTTTTGCACTATGGTGCGCATGATAACGCCTTTTTGGGGTGTTTTAAAAGTTGGCACAGATTTCGCTTTATAAAAAATACATGGCAACAGCCAGTACCAACAGAAATTGAAGACCTCGTTACCACGACGACAATGACCAATCTGGAGAGTTAAGTATGTCCGCTGAACACGTTTTGACGATGCTGAACGAACATGAAGTGAAGTTTGTTGATCTGCGCTTCACCGATACCAAAGGTAAAGAACAGCACGTCACAATCCCTGCTCATCAGGTGAACGCCGAATTCTTTGAAGAAGGCAAAATGTTTGACGGCTCCTCCATTGGTGGCTGGAAAGGCATTAACGAATCCGACATGGTTCTGATGCCAGATGCAACCACTGCGGTCATTGATCCGTTCTTCGAAGAACCAACCCTGATCATCCGCTGCGACATCCTCGAGCCAGGCACGCTGCAGGGCTACGACCGCGACCCACGTTCTATCGCAAAACGCGCTGAAGAGTATCTGCGTTCTACCGGCATCGCGGACACCGTTCTGTTCGGGCCAGAGCCAGAATTCTTCCTGTTCGACGACATCCGCTTCGGTGCCTCTATTTCTGGCTCCCACGTGGCTATCGACGACATCGAAGGCGCATGGAACTCTTCCACCAAATACGAAGGTGGTAACAAAGGTCACCGTCCTGGCGTGAAAGGCGGTTACTTCCCGGTTCCTCCGGTCGACTCTGCACAGGACATCCGTTCCACCATGTGTCTGGTGATGGAAGAGATGGGCCTGGTTGTTGAAGCGCACCACCACGAAGTGGCGACTGCGGGTCAGAACGAAGTGGCAACCCGCTTCAACACCATGACCAAAAAAGCAGACGAAATTCAGATCTACAAATACGTTGTGCACAACGTAGCGCACCGTTTCGGTAAAACCGCGACCTTCATGCCAAAACCAATGTTTGGCGACAACGGTTCCGGTATGCACTGCCACATGTCTCTGTCCAAGAACGGTACCAACCTGTTCTCTGGCGACAAATACGCCGGTCTGTCCGAGCAGGCGCTGTATTACATCGGTGGTGTTATCAAACACGCTAAAGCGATCAACGCCCTGGCGAACCCAACCACCAACTCCTACAAGCGTCTGGTCCCGGGCTACGAAGCGCCAGTGATGCTGGCCTACTCTGCGCGTAACCGTTCTGCTTCTATCCGTATCCCGGTGGTGGCGTCTCCGAAAGCGCGTCGTATCGAAGTGCGCTTCCCGGACCCAGCGGCTAACCCATACCTGTGCTTCGCAGCGCTGCTGATGGCCGGTCTGGACGGTATCAAGAACAAGATCCACCCAGGCGAAGCGATGGACAAAAACCTGTACGACCTGCCGCCAGAAGAAGCGAAAGAGATCCCACAGGTTGCTGGCTCTCTGGAAGAAGCCCTGCAGGCGCTGGACGCAGACCGCGAGTTCCTGACTGCGGGTGGCGTATTCACTGACGACGCTATCGATGCTTACATCGCCCTGCGTACTGAAGAGAACGACCGCGTGCGTATGACTCCGCATCCGGTTGAGTTCGAACTGTACTACAGCGTTTAATTTAGTTGTTTTACCCGGCGTGAAAAGCGCCGGGGGTAGTTGCCGTGGAAACTTTTAGCCCATCTCCGGATGGGCTTTTTTCTCCACCAACAACCTGATCTCACGCGCTTTTTACGCCGAAACCGCTATACTGCACTAAAACAGTGCAACGACTCCAGGAGACTGCTGAATGGCAACTGGCACGCTGCCCGATGCTGGGCAGATCCTCAATTCTTTGATTAACAGCATCCTGCTGGTCGACGACGAGCTGGCCGTCCATTACGCCAACCCGGCGGCGCAACAGCTGCTCGCCCAGAGTTCACGCAAACTGTTTGGCACCCCGCTTCCTGAGTTGTTGAGCTATTTTTCGCTGAATATTGGCCTGATGCAGGAGAGTTTGCAGGCCGGTCAGGGGTTCACCGATAACGAAGTCACGCTGGTGATCGACGGACGCTCACATATTCTTTCCCTTACCGCGCAGCGTTTGCCGGAAGGACTGATCCTGCTGGAAATGGCGCCGATGGATAATCAGCGTCGCCTGAGCCAGGAGCAGCTTCAGCATGCGCAGCAAATTGCCGCCCGTGACCTGGTGCGAGGTCTGGCGCATGAAATCAAAAACCCGCTGGGTGGGTTACGCGGCGCGGCGCAGCTTCTGACCAAGGCGCTGCCCGATCCCGCGCTGGCGGAGTACACCAACGTCATCATTGAGCAGGCGGACCGCCTGCGTAACCTGGTCGATCGCCTTCTCGGGCCGCAGCAGCCGGGTATGCACGTTTCAGAAAGCATTCATAAAGTCGCTGAACGGGTGGTGAAGCTCGTCTCGATGGAGCTTCCGGAGAACGTCACGCTGGTGCGTGATTACGACCCAAGCCTGCCGGAACTGGCGCATGACCCGGACCAGATTGAGCAGGTCCTGCTGAATATCGTGCGCAATGCGTTGCAGGCGCTGGGGCCGGAAGGCGGCGAGATTATTTTACGCACCCGCACCGCCTTCCAGCTCACGCTGCACGGCGTGCGCTATCGTCTGGCGGCACGCATCGACGTTGAGGATAACGGTCCCGGCATTCCTTCTCATCTGCAGGACACCCTGTTCTACCCGATGGTGAGCGGGCGCGAAGGCGGTACGGGACTGGGCTTATCTATCGCCCGCAGCCTGATCGATCAGCACTCCGGAAAAATTGAATTTACCAGTTGGCCGGGACATACCGAGTTTTCGGTTTTCCTGCCGATTAAAAAATAAAGGTGACGTTTATGCAACGAGGGATAGTCTGGGTAGTCGATGACGATAGCTCCATCCGTTGGGTGCTTGAACGCGCGCTCACAGGGGCAGGATTAAGCTGCACGACGTTTGAGAGCGGCAGCGAGGTGCTCGACGCACTCACCACCAAAACGCCGGACGTACTGCTCTCGGATATTCGCATGCCGGGCATGGACGGGCTGGCGCTGTTAAAGCAGATCAAACAACGCCATCCGATGCTCCCGGTCATCATAATGACCGCGCACTCCGATCTGGATGCCGCGGTGAGCGCCTATCAGCAAGGGGCGTTCGATTACCTGCCCAAACCGTTTGATATCGACGAAGCGGTGGCGCTGGTAGAGCGCGCGATTAGCCACTACCAGGAGCAGCAACAGCCGCGCCACGCCCCCGATTTTGGGCCAACCACTGACATCATCGGCGAAGCGCCGGCGATGCAGGACGTGTTTCGCATTATCGGCCGTCTGTCCCGTTCGTCCATCAGCGTGTTGATTAACGGCGAATCGGGTACAGGTAAAGAGCTGGTGGCCCATGCGTTACATCGCCATAGCCCGCGGGCAAAAGCGCCGTTTATCGCCCTCAACATGGCGGCGATCCCGAAGGATTTGATTGAGTCCGAGCTGTTCGGCCATGAAAAAGGGGCGTTTACCGGCGCGAATACCATTCGCCAGGGGCGCTTTGAGCAGGCTGACGGCGGCACGCTGTTCCTGGACGAGATCGGCGATATGCCGCTGGACGTTCAGACCCGCCTGCTGCGCGTGCTGGCCGACGGGCAGTTTTACCGCGTGGGCGGCTATGCGCCGGTGAAGGTGGACGTGCGCATTATCGCCGCGACGCACCAGAACCTGGAGCTGCGCGTGCAGGAAGGAAAATTCCGTGAGGATTTATTCCACCGCCTGAACGTCATTCGCGTTCATTTGCCGCCGCTGCGCGAGCGTCGGGAAGATATTCCTCGCCTGGCGCGTCATTTCCTGCAGGTGGCAGCCCGCGAGCTGGGCGTGGAAGCCAAGCAGCTTCACCCGGAAACCGATGCTGCCCTCACCCGCCTGGCGTGGCCGGGCAACGTGCGTCAGCTGGAAAACACCTGCCGCTGGTTAACCGTGATGGCCGCCGGTCAGGAAGTGCTGATTCAGGATTTACCGGCCGAGCTGTTTGAGGCCACCGCGCCAGAAAGCAGTACCGGGCACGCGCTGCCGGACAGCTGGGCGACGCTGCTGGCGCAGTGGGCCGACCGCGCGCTGCGTTCCGGTCATCAAAACCTGCTGTCTGAGGCTCAGCCAGAGATGGAGCGTACGCTGTTGACCACCGCGCTTCGTCATACGCAGGGCCATAAGCAGGAAGCGGCGCGCCTGCTGGGATGGGGACGTAATACCCTGACGCGCAAGCTGAAAGAGCTGGGAATGGAGTGATCTCACTCCGCTGTGTAAAGGTTATTAATTGAGCGCAAATTGCCGTTATTTTGCGCTTTACTGTTCCGATGAGTTTTGTATGATCGTGCCCGGAAATTGGGGGTGTAGATCATGCTGGAAACATTAGTCAATATGCTCTCTAGCGGGGCAGTTGAAAGCCACACGCCACAAACCGCCGTTGCGGCGGTGCTGTGTGCGGCGCTGGTTGGGCTGTTTAGCTAGCGGGTTAGAAACGTAAAAGCCGGGTGGCGGCTTCGCCTCACCCGGCCTACGTTTCAAATCACTCGTGAGAACTGCTGTATACGCGCTTTCTGACGCAGATACGCGTCAAAGCACATGCAGATATTACGGATCAACAGACGCCCTTTCGGCGTGACCTCAATTGAACTCTCCGATACATCCACCAGCCCGTCTTTCGCCAGCGGCGCAATCAGCTTCAGGTCTTCCGCAAAATATTCGCTGAACGTCAGCTCCCACTGTGCTTCCACGTCGCTAAAGTCGAGACGGAAGTTGCAGATAAGCGCCTTAATCACATCGCGACGAATGCAGTCGTCACGGGTCAGCGCGATGCCGCGCCACAGCGCGTTGCCGGTTTCATCTACCTGCTGGTAGTAGAGCTTTAGCTCTTTCTGGTTCTGCGCGTAGCAGTCACCGATCATGCTGATGGCAGAGACGCCCATGCCGAGCAGATCGGTATCGCCCTGGGTGGTGTAACCCTGGAAGTTACGGTGCAGTACCCCTTCGCGCTGGGCAATCGCCAGCTCGTCGTCCGGACGGGCAAAGTGATCCATGCCGATAAACTGATAGCCGCTCTCGGTCAGCGAGGTGATGGTTTCCTGCAGGATATCCAGCTTCTGCTGGGCAGAAGGCAGATCCGCATCTTTAATTTTGCGCTGAGCGGCGAATAGCGTCGGCAGGTGCGCGTAGTTAAAGACGCTGAGGCGGTCCGGGCTGAGTTCAGCCACGCGCTTCAGCGTAAAGGCGAAGCTCTCCGGCGTCTGCTTTGGCAGGCCGTAAATCAGGTCGATGTTGGTCGAGGTAAATCCGATGTTACGTGCGTGGTTGAGTAAGGCGAAGATAAACTCTTCGTCCTGCTCGCGGTTCACCAGACGCTGCACCTCTTTATTGAAATCCTGCACGCCCATGCTCAGACGGTTGAAGCCTTCCGCGCGTAAGTGATCCAGGACATCCAGCTCAATTTCACGCGGATCGACTTCGATCGAGATTTCGGCGTCGTCGTTAAAATTGAAATTTCCGCGCAGCAGCGTCATCAGACGGCTTATTTGCGCCTTATTCAGATAGGTTGGCGTGCCGCCGCCCCAGTGAAGCTGGCTGACGTGACGACCTTTAAACAGCGGCGCGCGGTGCACAATTTCCTGTTCGAGCGCATCGAGGTATTGGTCGGCTTTATGCTGCTGACGGGTCACGATTTTATTGCAGCCGCAGAAGTAGCAAAGCTTGTGGCAGAACGGAATATGGACGTAGAGCGACAGCGGACGCTCTGGATAGCGCGCGACGGCCTGCTGAAAATCCGCCTCGCCGAAGGCATCGGAGAACTCCAGCGCGGTGGGGTATGAGGTATAACGCGGCCCGGAATAGTTATACTTCTGGATTAGGGCCAAATCCCAGTCGATAGTTGGTGCTGACATGCTCACTCCTTCCGTTGGTGTCGCGTTCGTATACGGCGGCCCGTTCTGGCCCCATCGCGGGCCATCATTCGGGTGCGCAGCCACTTCTGTCGCCGCGACAACCGCCGTAGTTTAACGAATAACCACACCAGATAACATATAACCGGAAGGGTTATAAGCAGGACTATCGTGCCTGCCGGGTGCAAATGTTAGTTTCCACCTTTCAGAAGACGCATCATATCTTCCTGCTTTTCTTCTTCCTCTTCGTCGTCTTCGTCATCGTAAGACAGGCCCAGCTTCTGCATCAGCTCATCAATGCGGTCCAGTTTGGCATCAACCCATGACTGCTCTTCGGCGGTCAGGGTTTCACCCTCTTCAAGACGTTCCAGCAGCGCGTCCAGGCGCTCATCGTTCTCCAGCATATCCAGCTCAGCCTGCGGTGAAAGCATAGGTTTCTCGCTCTTTGGTTTGTGCTGCTTAGTGACCGGGGTGTCTGTCACGCCCAGTGGAATGGGAGTTTTACTGCCGATACGAGGATCTTTCTGCTGCTTGCTTTTTGCAGAAGCGCCCGCTGCACCACCGCCGTTTGCACGGCTGCCCGCAGCATGGCCACGATGCTTCTTATCGCGTTTGCGATCGCGCGCTTCCTGGTTCAGTTCTTCGCGCGTTTTGCGGCGTGCTTTTGCAGGGCGTTTCGCGCCCGCAGCGGAGGTTGGTTTTTTCATGATGTTTTATCTTTAAGTCGTTTTCTTCAGTATAGAATTGCGGCGAAATCTAGCAGAAAGCAAGCAAAGAAAAAAGGCGACAGAGCAATCTGTCGCCTTTTTTCCTGACTCACAACCCTTAACGGGTCAGACATTCCATGTTTACCAACAACACACCCTGTTTATCCTTTGGCTGATACCGTCCGTGTATGGTTCCATTTCCTGTTAAAACGCCTCCAGGCGCTGGTCGTCCTGACTGTCCTGCGTCTTCGCCTCCTGGCGCTCCTGACCCTAATCCTTAAGTCTAATTCCTGTTGGCTTCCTCGCCCTGACGCATACTTTACCTTGTTCGCGTAAACTGACAAGCAACGAAACGGTACAAAACGAGATTTTCAGACAATTACCCGGAAATAAGCTTATGATTTAAAACAGTTTGGCTTTTTTGACACCTGCGAATTCTCTGAAATCTCCCATAGCAACATTAGCCGATCTCTCACAACGGTTTGGGCATTCGCCTGCAGGCCTGGTGCAATGAGAAAAGCCTTTTGCCCGCATTCGGGTATAATCCCTCCAGATTACGATTTTTGGAGACGACCACGTGACTACCTGGAACTACCAACAGACGCATTTTGTCACCAGTGCGCCCGATATTCGCCACCTGCCTTCTGATACCGGTATTGAAGTGGCATTTGCTGGCCGCTCAAATGCGGGGAAATCCAGCGCCCTGAATACGCTGACCAATCAGAAGAACCTGGCGCGTACCTCAAAAACACCTGGCCGTACCCAGCTGATTAACCTCTTTGAAGTGGCTGAAGGCAAACGCCTCGTCGACTTGCCGGGATACGGTTATGCGCAGGTGCCAGAAGAGATGAAGATCAAATGGCAGCGTGCGCTGGGCGAATACCTGGAAAAACGCCTGTGCCTGAAAGGTCTGGTGGTGCTGATGGATATTCGTCACCCGCTAAAAGATCTCGATCAGCAGATGATCGACTGGGCCGTAGCAAGCGATATTGCCGTGCTGGTCCTGCTGACGAAAGCCGACAAGCTGGCAAGCGGCGCGCGTAAAGCGCAGGTGAATATGGTTCGCGAAGCGGTACTGGCCTTCAATGGCGACGTACAGGTTGAGCCTTTCTCTTCGCTGAAAAAACAGGGCGTAGACAAGCTGCGCCAGAAGCTCGACAGCTGGTTTAACGAGCTGGAACCCGCAACAGAAGCGGAAGCAGAGTAATACCGAGCGCGGCGATGTCCGCGCTTTTTTTTGCCCGAACTTTTCTTTGCCGCAATAAAAAACGCCCCAGTCATTACTGACTGGGGCGGCTAAAATATTCAGCCAAATCCGATTACGTGAAGTAAAAGGTCTGAAAGATAGAACATCTTACCTCTGTACCCTACGTCGATAACTCTACCCCTTTTTTTGCTGTAGAAAAAGCACTTTTTGTAGTTTTTTTTCATTCTTTACATAGGGAATTCTAATGATCGTCACAAAACGCGCGTTGTTATGTTGCTAACTTACATAAAACGCGCGTTATTCATTGAACCTTTAGTGAGCCTGATCCCAGTTTTCACCACTTCCCACTTCCACCAGCAACGGCACGTCAAGCGTCATGCTGCTTTCCATCAGTTCGTGGATCTTTTTCGACACAATATCGAGATCGTCTTTGTGCACTTCAAACACCAGTTCATCGTGTACCTGCATGATCATTTTCACGCGCGGCTTCTCTTTCTCGAGCCAGGCATCCACGGCTATCATGGCGCGCTTGATGATGTCCGCCGCGGTTCCCTGCATCGGGGCGTTGATCGCGGCACGTTCTGCGCCAGCGCGGCGCGCCGCGTTGCTGGATTTGATGTCCGGGAGATAGAGACGACGGCCATCCAGGGTTTCAACGTAACCCTTCTCTTTCGCCTGCGCGCGGGTACGTTCCATATAGTCCAGCACGCCCGGATAACGCTCGAAGTAGAGATCCATATACTTCTGCGACTCTTTACGCGGAATGTTGAGCTGGCGTGAAAGGCCAAACGCGCTCATGCCGTAGATCAGACCGAAGTTGATCGCCTTAGCACTGCGGCGCTGTTCGTTGGTCACGCTCTCCAGCGGCAAACCGAAGACTTCAGCCGCGGTCGCACGATGGATGTCTTTCCCTTCCGCAAATGCCGTCAGCAGACCTTTGTCGCGGGACAGGTGCGCCATAATGCGCAGTTCAATTTGCGAGTAGTCAGCCGAGACAATCAGGTAATCCTCTGGGGCGATGAAAGCCTGACGAATGCGGCGCCCCTCTTCATTACGCACCGGGATGTTCTGCAGGTTAGGATCGGTCGACGAGAGACGCCCCGTAGCCGCGACAGCCTGATGATACGACGTGTGCACGCGACCCGTTTTCGGGTTGATCATCAGCGGAAGTTTGTCCGTGTAGGTAGACTTCAGCTTCGCGAGACCGCGGTACTCCAGAATTACTTTTGGCAGCGGGTAGTCCAGCGCCAGCTCTTCCAGCACCTCTTCAGAGGTTGACGGCGCACCGCCAGGGGTTTTCTTCAGCGGCTTGATGCCCTGCTTTTCAAACAGGATGGTTTGCAGCTGTTTCGGAGACGAGAGGTTAAACGGCTCGCCTGCAAGATCGTGCGCTTTTTGCTCAAGCTCGGTCAAACGCTGCGCGAGCTCCCCAGAGTGGTTATGCAGCACCGTTGGATCGATCTTAACGCCATTGCGTTCGATACGGGACAGCACGGGCACCAGCGGCATTTCAATATGCTGGAACACGTTCAGCGGACCTTCGTGCTTCTGCAGTTTCGGCCACATCTTCAGGTGCAGCTGCAGCGTGACGTCGGCATCTTCCGCCGCGTAGCGCCCTGCTTCTTCAAGAGCGATCTGGTTAAAAGTGAGCTGATTTTTCCCTTTACCGGCAATCTCTTCAAAGGTGATGGTTTTGTGCTTGAGCCAGCGGTCAGATAAGGAATCCATATCATGACGGCCCGCCACGCTGTCCAAAATGTAGGATTCGAGCATGGTGTCGAAGGCAATCCCGCGCAGCTCAATGCCGTAGTTCTGCAGAATGCCGCGGTCGTACTTGAGGTTTTGCCCGACCTTCAGCGCCTTTTCGTCTTCCAGGATCGGCTTCAGTAGCTCTAGCACGCGCTCGCGGGAGATCTGCTCCGGCGCATCCAGGTAATCGTGCGCCACAGGAACGTAGGCGGCAACACCCGGCTCTGTCGCAAAGGACAATCCCACCATATTGGCTGAGATGTTGTCGAGGCTGTCTGTTTCGGTGTCAAAGGCAAAGACCGGCGCTTTTTTCAGTTTTTCGATCCAGGCGATCAGCTGCGACTCTTCCAGAATGGTTTCGTAGTTGTCGAAGGAGAGCGCTGCGGCCTCTTCTTCCGCCTGCTCTTCGGCATCAACGACAATCGTCTCCTTCGGCTTAGCAGCAGGTTTAGCCCCTTTTGCCTGCAGCCATTTACCTGCTTCTACGTCAGTGGTCCAGCGCTTGAATTCGTATTTCTTAAACAGGCTCAGCAGGTCGTCAGCGGAAGGCTGTTGCACTTCCAGCTGCTCACAGCCCAGCTCCAGTTCCACATCGGTTTTGATCGTTGCCAGCTTATAGGAGAGATAAGCCACCTCTTTATTCTCTTCCAGCTTCCCGGCCATGGTTTTTGCCCCGCGGAAGGAGAGGCCGGCGATTTTGTCTGATTCCGCATAGAGCGTGTCCAGACCACCCAGCCCCTGGAGCAGCGCCTGCGCGGTTTTTTCACCGACGCCGGGGACGCCAGGGATGTTATCCGAGGAGTCGCCCATCAACGCAAGGAAGTCGATAATCAGCTCTGGCGGCACGCCATACTTAGTGACCACTTCTTCTGGCCCCAGAATGGTGTTGGTCATGGTGTTTATCAGGGTGATACCTGGCGTCACCAGCTGGGCCATATCTTTATCACCGGTGCTGATCAGCACCGGACGGCCCATTTTTTCTGCTTCACGCGCCAGCGTACCGATGACGTCGTCGGCTTCTACGCCAGAGACGGCCAGCAGCGGCAGGCCCATCGCTTTCACCATGGCGTGCAGCGGCTCAATCTGCGCACGCAGATCGTCAGGCATTGGCGGACGGTGGGATTTGTAATGCTCAAACAGCTCATCGCGGAAGGTTTTGCCTTTCGCATCAAAAACCACAGCCGCATGGGTGGGCTGATACTGAAGGATCAGGCTGCGCAGCATGTTCAGCACGCCGTACATTGCGCCGGTAGGTTCCCCTGCGCTATTGGTCAGAGGAGGAAACGCATGGTACGCCCGATACAGGTAAGAAGAGCCGTCGACGAGAATAAGTGGGTTTTCTGGGATCTGAACCATAATGTCCGTGCCTTTAATCAATTTATGCGTAAAGGATGCCACAGAAGGATGAAAACATCAGTTATTCAGGTTCGATACAGGAAAAGATTTTGCGATCGTGAGGATCGCTCGCAAAATTCAAACTGTGGATAAGTTTGTGAATATTTTCACTTCAAATGAAAAACAGATACTAAAAGCAGGCGCGCGCTGAGAATAAATCATTTAATATCATTCAGTTAATGGCTAACGCTGCATGATAATAACCTGCTGATGGCAATTTAGTCTATGTGGATATAAGTCCTGATTAGCGCACAATATTAGAGAAATCTTCTGCGTCAGGGGAAAAGCCGTCAATTGACGATATGAAATCGCCATTATTTTGTCATTTTTCTGATAAAATCAGCGCCCTGCGCCGAATTATTGGCCGCGCCATTATAGCTAACCACCTGAAAAAGCTCATCATGTCGAGATTACTCGCTGCAATAACATTACCGCTAAGCATCATTTTAACTATTCTGGTGACGGTTGCCTGTTCTGTGCCGATCATTATCGCCGGGATCGTTAAACTGCTGCTGCCTGTGCCTGCGGTGTGGCGATCCGTCTCTGCGTTTTGTAATTTCATGATGTATTGCTGGTGTGAAGGACTGGCGATCCTGCTGTGCCTGAACCCGCATCTTAAATGGGATGTCGAAGGGCTGGAGAGCCTGAACAAAAAGAACTGGTACCTGCTGATCTGCAACCATCACAGCTGGGCAGACATCGTGGTGTTATGCGTGCTTTTCCGCAAGCATATCCCGATGAACAAATACTTCCTGAAGCAGCAGCTCGCCTGGGTGCCTTTTATCGGGCTGGCCTGCTGGGCGCTCGATATGCCGTTTATGAAACGCTATTCGCGCAGCTATTTGATTCGTCATCCGGAGCGTCGCGGTAAGGATGTGGAGACCACGCGCCGTTCCTGTGAAAAGTTTCGCGCGCATCCAACAACCATCGTGAACTTTGTTGAAGGCTCCCGGTTTACGGAAGATAAACGTCAACAAACACGCTCCCCTTATCAGAACCTGCTTCCGCCAAAGGCGGCGGGTATTGCGATGGCGCTTAACGTGCTGGGTGCACAGTTCGATAAACTTCTGAACGTTACGCTCTGCTATCCGGAAAATGACACGACGCCATTTTTCGACATGCTCAGCGGCAAGCTGACGCGCATTGTTGTTCGGGTGAATTTAGTGCCGATAGATGCCGGGCTGCACGGTGACTACGTAAACGATAAGAATTTCAAACGTGGTTTCCAGCAGTGGCTTAATACGCTCTGGAAAGAGAAAGACGAACAGATAGACAGCATTAAATCTTCATACAAAAACGCCGGTCAGTGACCGGCGTTTTCATATCAACGAAATTACTTCTTCTCAACCAGGTATTTCACGGTGTCAGCATACTGCTGTACGAAAATATCCATGCTGCTGGTGTCCATGCCCTGCATGTTCAGCTGATATTTGCCGTTAACAAACATCGCCGGAACGCCCTGAAGCTGCAGATCAGCAGCCGCTTTTTCCTGCTGAGCAACCAGAGATTTCACGACAAAGCTGTTCCACGCGGCGTCGTACTCTTCACCTTTCACGCCGGCATCAACGAACACTTTGCGGATATCCGCAGTGGTTTGAACGGTCTGGGTTTTCTGTACGGCTTCGAACATTGGAGCAGTGATTTTATCTTCCACGCCCAGCGCCATCGCAACCGCCCACGCCTGAGTCAGGTCTTTACCCAACGGGCCCAGGAACTCAACGTGGTACTTGGTCATTTTGGTGCCTTCCGGCAGCTTTTTCTTCACGTTGTCAGAAACATGCAGCACTTCTTCGAATTGATAGCAGTGCGGGCAGTAGAACGAGAAGAACTCCAGAACCTGTGGCTCGCCAGCAACCGGCTTTTCCAGCGTGATAAACTGTTTACCGTCGGTAAACTGCGCAGCAGAAGCGCTAAATGCCAGAATCATACCTGCCAGCGCCAGCCAAATTTTTTTCATGATTAACTCTCTCCTGGGTGTGTCCAATTAATACATCGGCGTTAATTGCAGAGGGGGTTCCTGAAGAACCTTAACCTGCTGAGTGAATGTAGATATCTGGCTGCGCCAGTAATCTTCTCCGGTAAGCCACGGGAAATTACGGGGAAATGCGGGATCGTCCCAACGCCTGATTAACCATGCGAGATAATAAACAAAACGCATCGCACGTAAAGGCTCAATCAGGGCAATTTCGTCTGAATTAAACGGGCTAAATTCTTCATAGGCTTCAATAATCGTTTCAAGCTGCATGCGCTGCTCGGCTTTGTCCCCATTCAGCAGCATCCACAGATCCTGAACCGCTGGTCCCATGCGCGCATCGTCGAGATCGACAAACAGCGGGCCGTCGCGCCAGAGAATATTTCCGGCATGACAATCGCCGTGCAGGCGCAGAACGGAAATATCATCACGCCAGCAGGTTTTCACCGCAGCAATAAGCTTATCGGTGGCGTTAAGGAAATCATCCTTTAACGCAGCGGGGATCAGCGCAGACGTTTCGAATATCTGACGCGGTTCAGTGAGATATTCCTGAATCCCGATCGTTGGTCGGGCAGTGAACGCTGTTTTACGTCCCGTCTGATGAATGCGTCCCAGATAGCGAGCAACCCACTCCATCTGATCGATGTTATCCGCTTCAAACTGGCGGCCACCCAAACTGGGGAATACGGCGTAGTAAAACCCTTCGTGCGTGAGCAGCGTTTGGTTATTGAACTTTATCGGCGCGGCAACGGGAACGTCATCAACCTGCAGATCGTGAGCAAACTGGTGCTCCTCCTGAATTTGCTGTGCAGACCAACGTTCAGGGCGATAGAACTTTACGACGAAGCGCTGACGATCCTCGTCCTGAAATTGATAGACGCGGTTTTCGTAGCTATTTAACGGGGTTAGCCCGGAATCCACACGAATACCCTGTTCAAACAGGGCATCCATAATGGTATCCGGGTGTAGTGTCTGGAAAGTAAAAGCCTGGTCGTTCATCCGATCATCCGGAAATTATACGAATGATTCAGGATATCATCTTGTAGCGATTTCGGTGGCTCCGCTTACAAGCTTTTACTCTTTAATTACGCCTCGGGCGCGCAGCAATGCCGTTTTAAAATCTTCCTCATAATCCTTCTGAATACCAGGAATAACAGCATCTTTGGCTGAGTCGCGCATTTTGAGGTGGTAGATCAGGATGTCGTCAGAAAGGTCTGCCAGATCGCCGTCAAAACCTGACTCTTTTGCCAGTTTCTGTAAGAATTGCATCAGATTCAGCTCTGGCTCTTTTTGCCAGGCTGGCTGGAGGAGTTCAATGACTTCATTCAGACGTTTACATTTCATGGTGGTGCTCCTTTCATTTAGAGTGACACGTTAGCAGGGTCAATCCCACAATAAAAGAGGCGATATTCGTGAATCTTAGCCTGGAAATCACCGGGGTCGTTCTGGCAGGTGGCAGAGCAACGCGGATGGGGGGGAAAGATAAGGGGCTCCAGCGCCTGAATGGCAAACCCTTATGGCAATGTGTCGCAGATACGCTCGCAGGCCAGGTGACGACAATGGCCATCAGCGCTAACAGGCATATCGACACCTATCAGCGCAGCGGGTACGCCGTTTATCAGGATAACCTTGAGGATTACCCGGGGCCGCTGGCCGGTATGCTCTCCGTTATGCAGCAGTCAAACGGAGAGTGGTTCCTGTTCTGCCCCTGCGATACCCCGCTTATTCCATCCTGTCTTGTTGAGCGTCTGGTTAAGCTTCGTGGCACTGCGCCCGTGGTCTGGGTGCATGACGGCGAACGCGATCATCCTGCTATTGCCTTAATGCACCGATCGCTGGTGCCCGCTCTGCAGGAGTATCTGGCGGCGGGAGAGCGCAGGGTGATGGTCTTTATGCGCCAGTCTGGCGGCCATTCGGTTGATTTTAGCGATCTCACGTCTGCGTTTGTGAACGTGAATACATGTGAAGATTTGCAGAGGATGCAGGAGAAGAGATGATACCCGTTTTAGCTATTTCCGCATGGAGCGGCACAGGTAAAACCACGCTGCTGAAGAAGCTGATCCCTGCGCTTTGCGCTAAAGGTCTTCGCCCCGGATTAATTAAGCATACGCACCACCATATGGATGTCGATAAGCCGGGCAAAGATAGCTATGAACTGCGCAAAGCAGGTGCCGCGCAGACAATGGTGGCAAGCAACCAGCGCTGGGCTTTGATGACAGAAACGCCGGATGAGGCGCCGCTGGATCTCGCATATCTGGTCAGCCGAATGGATCATACCACGCTGGATCTGGTGCTGGTTGAGGGGTTTAAGCATGAGGCCGTGCCTAAGATCCTGCTGTTCAGAAGCTATGCCGGGCATGATGTTAGCGAGTTAACGCTGGATGAGCATGTGATTGCGGTGGCGAGTGATGTGGTATTGCCGCTTGAAGTTCCGGTGCTGAATTTGAATGATGTGGATGGGATTGCAGAGCTTGTTGTGAAGTGGTGTGCGGTCTGACTTGCCGGTAGGTGGCTTCGCCTTACCCGGCCTACGGTTTGTGCAACTCAGAAACGCAAAAAGGCCATCCTTACGGATGGCCTCTTCACTT
>NZ_JAPKNE010000012.1:0-99842 GCF_026344075.1 Enterobacter nematophilus
GCATATTACGCCTTCCCGCTTCAGAGTCAAGCGTTTATTTTGCTTTTCTCTGCTAACCCGGCGGCGCGTGTGCCGTTGTTCCGTGTCAGTGGAGGCGCATTATAGGGAGTAATTCCGAAGCTGCAAGGATAAAGTGAAAATTATTTACTGACTGCTCACTTTCCAGGCAAAATGCATCCCAGACCTCAATTCTCGCCTGGTTTTTAAACAAAAACGAGCCGCAAGCGGCTCGTTTTTGCGTTTTGTGACTTACTGCACTGCCACAATGCGATCGTCGTTGGCTTCCAGACGGATAACTTTGCCCGGAATAAGCTCACCGGAGAGGATCTGCTGCGCCAGCGGGTTTTCGATCTGCTGCTGGATAGCACGTTTCAGTGGACGCGCACCGTAAACCGGATCGTAACCATTCTCGCTCAGTAGCTTCAGCGCATCGTCGGAGATGTGAATTTCATATCCACGCTCTTCCAGACGTTTGTACAGACGCTGCAGCTGGATTTGCGCAATCGACGCAATGTGTTTCTCACCCAGAGGATGGAATACCACCACTTCGTCAATACGGTTAATGAACTCCGGACGGAAGTTATGGCTCACCACACCGAGCACCAGATCCTTCATATGGCTATAGTCCAGTTCACCGAAACGTTCCTGAATCAAATCGGAACCCAGGTTCGAGGTCATGATGACGACCGTATTACGGAAATCGACCGTTCTCCCCTGCCCGTCGGTCAGACGACCATCATCCAGCACCTGAAGCAGGATGTTGAACACATCCGGATGCGCTTTTTCTACCTCATCCAGCAGGATGACCGAATAAGGACGACGGCGCACCGCTTCGGTCAGGTAACCGCCCTCTTCATAACCAACATATCCCGGAGGCGCACCGACCAGACGCGAGACGGAGTGTTTCTCCATAAACTCGGACATGTCGATACGCACCATCGCATCGTCGCTGTCGAACATAAAGTTAGCCAGCGCTTTACACAGTTCGGTTTTACCGACACCGGTCGGCCCCAGGAACAGGAACGAACCGATCGGGCGATTCGGATCGGAAAGCCCAGCACGGCTACGGCGAATAGCGTTGGAGACCGCTTCAACCGCCTCGTCCTGACCAATCACGCGCTGATGCAGATCCTGCTCCATACGCAGCAGCTTATCGCGTTCGCTTTCCATCATCCGCGCTACCGGGATGCCGGTCCAGCGAGCAAGCACTTCGGCAATTTCTGCATCGGTCACTTTATTACGTAACAGACGCATGGTTTTGCCTTCAGACTGCGTGGCTATCTCAAGCTGTTTCTCCAGCTCAGGAATTTTGCCGTACTGCAGTTCAGACATACGTGCCAGGTCGCCCACACGGCGAGCCTGCTCAATGGCAATTTTGGCCTGTTCAAGTTCTGCTTTAATGGTTTGCGTGCCAGAGAGGGAGGCTTTCTCGGCTTTCCACTCTTCTTCCAGCTCGGAATACTGGCGCTCTTTATCGTCCAGCTCTTCATTGAGCATATCCAGGCGTTTCTTACTGGCTTCATCAGACTCTTTTTTCAGCGCCTGCTGTTCCAGCTTGAGCTGAATAATGCGGCGGTCGAGTCGGTCCAGTTCTTCCGGCTTCGAGTCAATCTGCATACGAATGCTCGACGCAGCTTCATCGATCAGGTCAATTGCTTTATCCGGCAACTGACGATCGGCGATATACCGATGCGAAAGCGTCGCCGCCGCAACGATGGCTGGGTCAGTAATCTGCACGTGGTGGTGCAGCTCATAGCGCTCTTTCAGACCACGCAGGATCGCGATGGTATCTTCAACGCTTGGCTCGGCAACAAACACTTTCTGGAAGCGACGTTCCAGAGCGGCATCTTTCTCAATGTACTGACGATACTCATCAAGCGTAGTGGCACCGACGCAGTGAAGTTCACCGCGCGCCAGCGCAGGTTTCAGCATATTCCCGGCATCCATCGCGCCGTCGGCCTTACCGGCACCTACCATGGTGTGCAGTTCGTCGATGAACAGAATGACGTTGCCTTCCTGTTTCGCCAGGTCGTTAAGCACGCCTTTCAAACGCTCTTCAAATTCACCGCGGTATTTCGCACCGGCCACCAGCGCGCCCATATCCAGCGCCAGCACGCGGCGGCCTTTCAACCCTTCCGGCACTTCACCGTTTACGATACGCTGCGCAAGCCCTTCAACGATGGCGGTTTTACCAACACCAGGCTCACCAATCAGCACCGGGTTGTTTTTGGTACGGCGTTGCAGTACCTGAATCGTACGGCGGATCTCTTCGTCACGGCCGATAACCGGGTCAAGTTTGCCCTGCTCGGCACGTTCGGTCAGATCGACCGTAAATTTCTTCAAAGCCTGACGCTGGTCTTCGGCTCCCTGATCGTTCACGCTTTCACCTCCGCGCATTTTCTCAATCGCCTGAGTCACATTGGCGGTGGTTGCACCGGCAGATTTCAGCAGGTCGGTCAAGGTACCGCGTGATTCAAGCGCCGCCAGAACAAACAGCTCCGACGAAATAAAGTTGTCCCCACGTTTTTGCGCCAGCTTGTCGCAAAGGTTCAGCACGCGCACCAGATCCTGAGACGGCTGCACGTCGCCGCCGGTACCTTCTACCTGCGGTAAACGGCTCAGCGCCTGATCGATAGCGGTGCGTAACTGGCCAGCATTAATGCCAGCGGACGTTAATAAAGGACGTACCGATCCCCCTTCCTGATTCAGCAAGGCGCTCATTAAATGAAGAGGTTCGATGAATTGGTTGTCGTGCCCCAGTGCGAGAGACTGGGCATCGGCGAGAGCAAGCTGGAATTTATTAGTAAGACGATCCAGACGCATAACTCCTCCCATAACAGGTCAAATTTGCTACTGGAGATTAAATGAGGTCATCCCTCAATTATTCAAGGTTAATGACCTGAATTATGTGAAAAGAAAACGGCACGTGCCGGATCGTCTTGATTCTTTAGGTTATATCAGCCAAATGAAACTTGCCATACGACCCGTCGTCTTGTCGCGGCGATAGGAGAAAAAATCACCCTTTTCGGTGAACGTACAGCGATCGCCGCCGAAGATCTGCGTTATGCCAATATTATTCAGGCGCTGGCGGGCGAGCTGGTAAATATCCGCCAGATATTTTTCCCCGGCAGGCAGGAAGGCCTCAATGGCTTGCGGATCTTTTTCCATAAAGGCTTCGCGAACCTCTGGCCCCACTTCAAAAGCGCGAGGGCCAATCGCCGGACCAAGCCAGGCCATGATATTAGCGGGATCATCATTAAAGCAGGCGACGGTCTCTTCCAGCACGCCCTCGCACAGGCCACGCCAGCCCGCATGCGCGGCAGCCACTTCAGTGCCCGCGCGGTTACAGAACAGAACCGGAAGACAATCGGCAGTCATTACGGCACAAACCGTGCCCGGCGTATTACTGTAAGAGGCATCGGCGCGTTTAGAAGCGTAAGGTTCTCCCGTCAGCTTCAGTACCGCTTTACCGTGAACCTGCTCCAGCCAGACCGGTTTCGAGGGCAGATTTCCCGCAGCAAACAGGCGCGTGCGGTTCTCTTCAACATGTTCCAGGTTGTCGCCGCAGTGCGCGCCGAGATTTAAAGACTCCCACGCGCCCTGGCTCACGCCGCCAATACGGGTCGAACTACAGGCGGCCACGCCTGCAGGCAGCGGCCACTCCGGGACAATCAGTTTGGTCATAACCAGTCCACTTGATCCTTATGTTCTTCGAAATCGGCACGCATGGCGTCAATAAGTTCCACCATATCCTGTGGGATAGGCGCATGCCATTCCATCTGGATACCGCTGATGGGGTGATAAAGACGCAGCATGGTCGCGTGCAGCGCCTGACGATCGAATTTACGCAATACGCTGATGAACTCATCCGATGCGCCTTTCGGCGGACGCGGACGACCTCCGTACACCTGATCCCCCACCAGCGGATGGGTAATGTGCGCCATATGTACGCGGATCTGGTGAGTACGGCCGGTTTCCAGGCGCAGGCGCAGGCGCGTATGAATACGGAAGTGCTCCATAATGCGATAGTGCGTCACCGCCGGTTTACCCATCGGATGCACCGACATATGGGTACGTTTCGTCGGGTGACGGCTGATCGGCTCTTCTACCGTGCCGCCAGCGGTCATGTGCCCAATGGCTACCGCTTCATATTCGCGGGTGATTTCACGCAGCTGCAGCGATTCCACCAGACGGGTTTGAGCGGGAACGGTCTTCGCCACCACCATCAACCCGGTGGTGTCTTTATCCAGACGGTGAACGATGCCCGCACGTGGGACATCCGCAATCGGCGGATAATAATGAAGAAGTGCGTTAAGTACCGTACCGTCAGGATTACCCGCGCCCGGATGAACAACCAGGTCGCGCGGCTTGTTGATCACCAGAATGTCATCATCTTCATAGACGATGTCCAGTGGGATATCCTGCGGCTCGAAGCGGATTTCCTCTTCGATTTCAGCATTGATGGCAACAGCTTCCCCACCAAACACTTTCTCTTTTGGTTTGTCCCAGATCTTGCCGTTTACCAGCACGCGCTGGTCAAGGATCCATTCTTTTATGCGTGAACGCGAATAATCAGGGAACAATTCGGCCAAAGCCTGATCTAAGCGTTGACCGAGCTGATTTTCGGAGACTGTTGCGGTGAGTTCTACTCGTTGTGCCATAAACTGCTTCTTTGTTTAACGTTGGGTTTTACGGCTTTGCCGTTTAATATAGTGTGCTATTGTAGCTGGTCTTAATCGGGAGCAGGAACAGAGTTTCTCCCGGACAAACATTTGAGGAAAGTCAAAACGTCATGACGCGCATGAAATATCTGGTGGCAGCGGCCACGTTGAGCCTGGCTTTGGTGGGCTGCTCCGGTTCGAATGAACAGGTCCCTGACAATCCGCCGAATGAAATCTATGCGACTGCACAACAAAAGTTGCAGGACGGTAACTGGAAACAGGCGATAACGCAACTGGAAGCGTTGGATAATCGCTATCCATTTGGTCCGTATTCGCAGCAGGTACAGTTGGATCTTATCTACGCCTACTACAAAAATGCCGATCTGCCGCTGGCTCAGGCAACTATCGATCGTTTCATGCGTCTGAACCCGACTCATCCTAACATCGATTACGTTATGTACATGCGCGGTCTGACCAACATGGCGCTGGACGACAGTGCTCTGCAGGGCTTCTTTGGCGTAGATCGCTCCGACCGTGATCCGCAGCATGCGCGCGATGCCTTCAATGACTTCTCCAAGCTGGTGCGCGGCTATCCGAACAGTCAGTACGTCACAGACGCGACCAAACGTCTGGTGTTCCTGAAAGATCGTCTGGCGAAGTATGAATACTCCGTTGCGGAATACTATACCCGCCGTGGCGCATGGGTTGCTGTGGTTAACCGCGTAGAAGGTATGCTGCGTGATTATCCGGATACTCAGGCAACGCGTGACGGCCTGAAGCTGATGGAAAATGCTTACCGTCAGATGCAGATGACCGCTCAGGCTGAAAAAGTGGCGAAAATCATCGCCGCGAACAGCAGCAACACCTGATATCGCTTTAATGCAAAACGGCAGCCCGAAGGCTGCCGTTGTTTTATTCATTTCAGACATCCGCTGAAGCGCTTTAGCCCCAACACATCCCGTCAACTATGACCGCAATTCGAGCCTTCCACAAGGTAAATCTCACCTCTTCCTGCCCTGCCTCACAAAAAAGATTCCCTGACAAAAACCGACAAAATAACGTGATCTAAATCACACATTTTGACATTAGGTCGGGTATGCTGGAATCACCAAGACGGAAAGACAAGAGGTAAAATTTATGACAATGAACATTACCAGTAAACAAATGGAAATTACTCCGGCAATTCGCCAGCACGTCGCAGACCGTCTCGCCAAATTGGATAAATGGCAAACACACTTGATTAATCCACATATCATCCTGTCCAAGGAGCCCCAGGGTTTCATCGCTGACGCAACTATCAATACTCCAAACGGCCATCTGGTCGCCAGCGCAAAACATGAGGATATGTACACCGCAATTAACGATTTGATCAACAAGCTGGAACGGCAGCTCAATAAAGTGCAACACAAAGGTGAAGCCCGTCGCGCCACAACATCGGTGAAAGACGCCAGCTTCGCGGAAGAAGTTGAAGAAGAGTAATCCTTTAAATTGAGTGTACCGCCAACGCGCCTTCGGGCGCGTTTTTTATTGACAGGGTGAAAACAGTACGGGTACTTTAACGGTATCAATCACAGGATGACTTTATGAAACTTACGCCGTTCTTCTTCGCATTCTTTTTTACCTTCCCCTAAACGGGAGGCGTTTCGTCGTGTGATAAAGAATGCGAAGACGAACAACAAGGCCTCCCACACCGGGGGGCCTTTTTTATTGATAACGATAAAATGAGACAGGCAACACTATGACACCGGAAAACCCGTTACTGGATCTGCGAGTAAAAATCAGCGCGCTGGATGAAAAATTACTGGCGCTGCTGGCCGAACGCCGCGCGCTCGCCATTGAAGTGGGCAAAGCCAAGCTGGACTCCCATCGCCCGGTGCGTGATATCGACCGCGAGCGCGATCTGCTGGAGCGTCTGATCCAGCTCGGTAAAGCGCATCACCTCGATGCCCATTACATCACCCGGCTGTTCCAGCTCATCATTGAAGACTCTGTACTCACCCAGCAAGCGTTACTCCAGCAGCATCTGAACAAAACCAACCCGCACTCGGCGCGCATCGCCTTCCTCGGGCCTAAAGGCTCCTACTCTCACCTGGCCGCACGTCAGTATGCCGCGCGCCATTTCGAAGAGTTTATTGAAAGCGGCTGCGCAAAATTCGCCGATATTTTTAACCAGGTTGAGACCGGCCAGGCGGATTACGCCGTCGTGCCGATTGAAAACACGAGCTCCGGTGCCATTAACGACGTCTATGATTTGCTGCAGCATACCAGCCTGTCTCTGGTCGGCGAACTGACGATCCCTATCGATCACTGCGTGCTGGTCTCCGGCTCAACCGACCTGAGCACGATCGAAACCGTGTACAGCCATCCGCAACCGTTCCAGCAGTGCAGCCAGTTCCTGAACCGCTATCCGAACTGGAAAATCGAGTACACCGAAAGCACCTCGGCGGCAATGGAAAAAGTGGCGCAGGCCAACTCCCCAACCGTTGCGGCGCTCGGCAGCGAAGCGGGCGGCGCGCTGTATGGCTTACAGGTTCTGGAACGCAATCTTGCTAACCAGACGCAAAACATCACCCGCTTCGTGGTGCTGGCCCGCAAGGCAATCAACGTATCAGACCAGGTGCCGGCGAAAACCACGCTGCTGATGGCGACCGGCCAGCAGGCGGGCGCGCTGGTAGAAGCCCTGCTGGTGCTGCGCAACCATAATCTGATCATGACCAGGCTTGAATCACGCCCAATCCACGGTAATCCATGGGAAGAGATGTTTTACCTCGATATCCAGGCCAACCTGGAATCTGCATCCATGCAGAAAGCCCTGCGCGAACTGGGTGAAATTACCCGTTCAATGAAAGTGCTGGGCTGCTATCCGAGCGAAAACGTCGTGCCGGTCGATCCAAGCTAGCATTCAATAAAACGGCTTTTCTTCATCCCTGCCACATTAACCGGCAGGGTGAAGACGGCACCGGAAAGCGGGTACTTCGCCACCTCCTCCGCATCCATATTTTCCCGCGTGGTGGTAATAAACAGCGTTTTCATGTCATCGCCGCCAAAGCAGACCATCGTCGGGCAACGCACCGGCATGCGGTATTCTTCCAGTTGCTCCCCCTGCGGTGAAAAACGCGCGATACGCCAGCCGTCAAACAGCGCGCTCCAGTAGCAGCCTTCCACATCCATCGCCGCGCCGTCGGGTATCCCTTCTCCCGCTTTAAACTGACGAAACACCTCGCGCCTGCCGGGTTCACCCTTTTCATCAACTGGCGTGCGGTATATAACGCCGTTTGGCGTATCAGAGGTAAACATCCATCGCTTATCCGGGCTAAACGCTAAGCCGTTATGCCCGTGAATATCACACTGGATCACTTTCGGCGTCAGGTTGTTGTCGATGCGCATCAGCAGCGCGCCGTTGTAATCTCCCGGCCCCCAAAACGTGCCCGCATAGAAGCGTCCCTGATGGTCAGTACCCCCATCATTAAAACGCGCGAGCTGCGGGTTTGAGGGGTTATCGCACACCTTGCGCTGCAGGAGCCCATGCTTATCGGCAAGCCAGATGCCGTTGCGCATAGCGACGATAAAGCCGCCTCGCTTGCGCAGGGCAAAGCAGCCCACCTCTTCATGGAAGGAAAGCACGGTATGTTCCGCCGTCGGCAGATGGTAGCGGTGGATCTCCCCTTCCAGAATATCCGCCCAGTAAAGCGCATTTTCTTCTGCGCTCCACGTCGGGCATTCGGGCAGATGCCCGGTGTAGTTCAACAGCAGCTGCGGTTCAGCCATGACAGTTCCCCAAAATGAAAAAAGCCAGCAATGCTGGCTTTCAGTATATACATCATTGGATTACTGGCGACTGTCATTTGCCTGGCGCAACAGCGTGCGGCTTTCACTCTGGAAACGCGTAGCGTAATCGCCGAACCAGTGCTCCACTTTGCGGAAGCTGTCGATAAACGCCTGCTTGTCTCCGTGCTCCAGCAGCGTAATGGCTTCGCCAAAGCGCTGATAGTAGCGCTTGATCAGCGCCAGGTTATTTTCAGACGACATAATGATGTCGGCGTAAAGCTGGGGATCCTGCGCAAACAGACGCCCGACCATCGCCAGCTCAAGACGATAGATTGGTGAAGAGAGCGCCAGCAGCTGTTCAAGCTGCACATTCTCTTCCGCCAGATGCAGGCCATAGGCAAAGGTCGCAAAGTGGCGCAGCGCCTGAATGAACGCCATGTTCTGATCGTGCTCGACCGCGCTGATGCGGTGCAGCCTCGCACCCCAGACCTGAATCTGTTCCAGGAACCACTGGTAGGCTTCCGGCTGGCGGCCGTCGCAGTAAACCACCACCTGCTTCGCCAGGCTGCCGCTGTCCGGGCCAAACATCGGGTGCAGGCCCAGCACCGGGCCCGTATGCGCAGCCAGCATCGCCTGCAGCGGACCGTTTTTAACGGAGGCGAGATCCACCAGAATGCAATCTTTCGGTAAAGGCGGAAGCTTCCCGATGATCTGCTCCGTCACGTGGATCGGCACGCTGACGATAACCATTCCGGCATCTTTCATCAGTTCCGGTGCTTGCGCCCAGTCCTCTTTTTCCAGAATGCGCACCTGATAGCCAGAAAGCGTCAGCATTTTCTCGAACAGACGCCCCATCTGTCCTGCTCCGCCAACAATCACCACCGGACGCAGGGACGGACAGAGGGTTTTAAAGCCCTTGTCGTTTTCGCTGGAGTAGGATTCCCGCATCACGCGGCGCAGAACATCTTCAATCAAATCCGGCGAAACGCCCAGCGCCTGGGCCTCTTTACGACGGGAGGCCAGCATTGAGGCTTCGCGCTCCGGGACGTAAATTGGCAGGCCGTATTTGCTTTTCACCTCACCGACTTCGGCAACCAGCGCCATGCGGCGCGCCAGCAGGTCCAGCAGCGCCTTATCCACTTCATCAATTTGATCGCGCAGTGCGGTCAATTCAGCAACCATAACTACCCTCTTAAGCCAGACGCGTCGCCAGCTGGCCGCTTAAATCTTTATGGATCTCACGCAGCAGCGTATCAGTGGTTTCCCAGCTGATACAGGCATCCGTCACGGAGACGCCGTGCTTCATCGCGCTGCGCGGCTGTTCTGATGACTGATTGCCTTCATGAATGTTGCTCTCAATCATCAGGCCGATAATTGAACGGTTTCCGTCTTTAATCTGTGCGACCACGGATTCCGCAACCGCTGGCTGGCGACGGTAATCTTTATTCGAATTACCATGACTGCAATCTACCATCAGTGCCGGACGCAGTCCCGCCTGTTCCATCTCTTTTTCACACTGCGCCACGTCCGCCGGGCTGTAGTTTGGCGCTTTACCGCCGCGCAGGATCACATGGCCGTCCGGGTTGCCCTGCGTTTGCAGCAGGCACACCTGGCCCGCCTGGTTGATACCGACAAAGCGGTGCGGCATGGCGGCAGCGCGCATGGCGTTGATCGCCGTCGCCAGGCTGCCATCGGTACCGTTTTTAAAGCCAACCGGCATCGACAGGCCAGACGCCATCTCGCGGTGGGTTTGCGATTCCGTCGTACGCGCACCAATCGCGGACCAGCTGAACAGATCGCCCAGGTATTGCGGGCTGTTCGGATCCAGCGCTTCGGTTGCCAGAGGCAGCCCCATGCTGACCAGCTCCACCAGCAGGCGACGCGCAATCTTCAGGCCTGCTTCCACATCAAACGAGCCATCCATGTGCGGATCGTTAATCAACCCTTTCCAGCCGACGGTCGTACGTGGCTTCTCAAAATAGACGCGCATTACCAGATAGAGGCTATCGCTGACCTCCTCCGCTAATGCTTTAAATCGACGAGCATACTCAATGGCGGTTTCAGGATCGTGAATAGAGCAAGGACCACATACCACCAGCAGGCGCGGATCGCGGCCGGCGATAATGTCAGAAATGGTCTGGCGAGAATGCTCGATCTGAGCCTCCTGCGCGGCGCTCAGCGGAAACTCCGCTTTCAGTTGATCCGGGGTAATCAAAACCTGTTCGTCAGTGATATGTACGTTGTTCAGCGCGTCTTTTTGCATGATAGCGATCCTGTAAAGCTCGTTTGCGATAGTTGTTTTCCTCAGTGAGGTGAAACCACGATACCATAAAAAGTAAACATTTCAATCCAAAATACGTACACAATAGTTTACACAGTCGAATTAAATGCAAAAATAAGCCATCAAAACCGTAAAGTTTAAATTACACACTAATTTTCTCCCGCCAGGCTATGCTGAAGAAAAAGGAGAAGGATTATGCGATCGATTGCTTTCGTCCTGCTGTCGCTGTTTTTATCGGGCTGCCAGATTAATCCTTACACTTTCCAGCCCAACTGGACGAGCCCGGACTGGTTCACTGCGGGTAAAGAAGACGCCATGAATGGCCTGCCGGTTAAAGATAACCAGACCCTGGCCGATAGTCTTAACGACCCCAACATCGATCGGAGTGAATATCTTCGTGGCTATGCTGATGGTCAGAAGAAAGTATGCGAAGAAGGCTTTATTCATGCCTGGGGATTAGCGGGCAAATCTTATCCAGCCAGTTGTGATACCGTTGAAAATGCAGCGAAACTGCATGCGTCATGGCAAAAAGGAATGGATGAAAGTATGCGTTCCAGCAGGCTTAATTAAGTCTGCTTTTATTCTTTGAAAAATAAACAACTGTAGGATTTAGCTTAGGTCAGCCATGGGCTATTTCTGACATAATGACGGTTCTGATAAACAATGGTATTCTGCCCGCAACTCTTAAGGACATCTATTTCCGGAGCGGTACGGCGGATTCTGGTGAGAAATTTATACTTGAACTCTTTGTTCCGACTCACTCTGGTGCTAATGCTGTTCCTTATGGTGGGCCCGGCGATGGCAGGCGCGCTCACGGAGACAGATAAATCGGTACGTTCTATTGTCTCAGGCATAGTGAGCTATACGCGATGGCCGTCGCTTTCCGGTCAGCCTAAACTCTGCATCTATGCCACTTCTCACTATAAGCACGCGCTCAGCGGAGACCAGGGGCATAACGAGTTACCCTATACCCCCGTTATTGTACGTAACGATCGGGAAGCCCTGGCCGCGACATGCGATGCTGTTTATTTCGGGACTGAACCACCTGCGAAACAACTTGAATTAATAAGTCAATATCAGGGCAGAGCATTGCTATTAATCTCAGAGCAAAATCCGGAATGTGTTATTGGCAGTGCTTTTTGCCTGATAATCGATCGTGGCCAGGTGCGGTTTTCCGTCAATCTGGATGCGTTGACGCGCAGTGGCGTCAGGGTCAGCCCGGATGTATTAATGCTTGCACGGAATAAGCAGCATGGATAAAGATTTCACCTCGACGCCGCGTCCGACGTTTAAAAGAACGCTGAGGCGAAACAGCATGATAAGCGTCATCATCACGATGACGTTAATATGGCTGTTGCTCTGTTTTGCCTCGGTCGTAACATTAAAACAATACGCGCAAAAAAATCTTGAATTAACCGGCGCCACAATGAGCCACAGCCTTGAAGCCTCGCTGGTTTTCAACGATTCACTAGCAGCCAACGAAACGCTTGCTGCGCTGGGTAAGCAGGGGCAGTTTGCCGTTGCAGAAGTCATCAACGGGCATAAAAAGCGCTTTGCCTACTGGTCCTGGAACCCAAAGGATAATAACGACACGCTGGGTGCGCTGGTGAGCCGCTGGCTTTTCCCCGTTCCAGTTGCGCAGCCAATCATGCATAACGGCGCGGCAATCGGCGAAATTCGCCTTACCGCGCGTGACAGTCTTATCAGTCATTTCATCTGGATGTCGTTTGCCGTCCTCACCGGCTGTATTCTTTTTGCAACCGTCGTCGCGCTCACCATTACCCACTCTCTGCACCGCGGCATGGTAACGGCGCTGCAAAATATCACCGACGTTGTGCATGACGTGCGCACAAACCGCAACTTCTCCCGCCGGGTGAAAGATGGCCGTATCGAAGAATTCCATCAGTTTGGTGAAGACTTCAACTGCCTGCTGGATGAGATGGAAGAGTGGCAGCTTAAGCTCCAGGCGAAAAACGCTCAGCTGCTGCGTACCGCCATGCACGACCCGCTTACCGGTCTTGCCAACCGCGCGGCGTTCCGTAACAGCATTGCGGCGTTAATGAATGACCCTTCCGCAAGAACAAACTCGGCCCTGCTCTTCCTCGACGGTGACAATTTTAAGTTTATCAACGACACCTGGGGTCACGCGGCAGGAGACTGCGTGCTGATTGAAGTCGCCAGCAGGATGATGGAGTTTGGCGATAAACGCCATCAGTCCTACCGCCTTGGCGGTGACGAATTTGCCATGGTGCTCTACGGCGTGCATTCTGAGACTGAGGTTCAACACATTTGTGCTGCGCTAGCGCAGCAGTTTATCCGTCCGTTTGATCTGCATAACGGACTAAAAGCATCGATGTCACTCAGCATTGGCTTTGCTCTGGCGTGGGAAAATGCGTCCGTTGAAGCATTACTGGAGAAAGCCGACCGCAATATGTACCAGGTTAAAAACCAGCGTACAAAAACAATAAGTTAGAAAGGAAATTCTATGTTAAAACGATACTTCGCGCCGTTAGTTATGGCCTCACTGGTTCTGGCTGGCTGCCAGTCGCCGCCCCAGGGCAAATTCACACCTGAGCAAATCGCGGCGATGAAGTCTTACGGTTTTAACGAACTGAACGGCGACTGGTCTCTGGGGCTGTCGGATACCATCCTCTTTGATAAGAATGACGCCAGACTGCGCCCGGAAAGTGAAACCCAGATCCAATCCATGGCCTCTCGTCTGGCGAAAACTGGCCTGAATCACGCGCGAATGGACGGTCATACGGATAACTACGGTGAAGAAAGTTACAACGAAGCCCTGTCGTTAAAACGCGCCGATGCCGTTGCCGACGCGTGGGCGAAGGGCGCGAATATCCCGCGCACTAATCTCACCACCCGGGGATTAGGAAAAAAATACCCGATTGCAAGCAACAGCACTGCGCAAGGGCGCGCTGAAAACCGCCGGGTGTCAGTGGTTATCAGCACGCCATAGGATTATTTAGCGGATGATTCGGTGAGCGACACGCCTGTTGCCGCTCGCCAGCGCAGCCAGTCAATCAGGACAAACAGCGCCAGACTCACGCCCATCACCGGCAAAGCCAGCCCCAGCAGCGCGCTGATGATCACAGTAACTCCTCTTCCCCACCCTGACAGCGCCAGCCAGCTCTGAGAAAGCGTCTGCACCGGATTCATTGCCGACTGTGCCGGACGACGCATCCACCACATCCGGTATCCCCAGATGATAAGCACGCACAGGGCAAGGCCGAAGGCAACGAGCAGCAGCTGATTCACCAGCCCGAATAAGATCCCCATATGGAAATCCACGCCCCAGCGGGTCAGTTTTGCCATGAGCGGGAAATCCTCGAATCGGGTTCTGTCCAGGATCTGCATCGTACCGGGATCAACCGCAACGGCGTCCACCTGAGTGGGCCAGCTGCGGTCGATTTCCGTCACTGTCCATGCGCGATCCATCGTTTTTGCCGGGCGGATCTCCAGCCTGTTGGCATCAATCCCCGCCTTACGCGCCGCGCTTAACACGCCATCAAACTGCGTCAGATCCATCGCCATTTCCGGCATCACCATTCCGCCATGATGGCCACGGTGTTCGACGTGCTCATCCACGCTCTCCGCCACGCCGGAGAGCGTCGTGTTCACCTGCGGGGTGAGCCAGTTCATCTCAGCGCGCAGCTTATCAACGTTCCCCCCCGCCCACTGGGACCAGGTCAGGCCGGTTGCAGAGAAGAGCAGCATGCCCCCCAGTAATAACCAGCCGAGCGTCACATGCACCCGACGACGGTTCTGGAAGCGATTGTTAATCCGCCGTTTTGGTCGGGTATAAAACCACAGGGCAATCCCTCCCAACGCGGCCACCCACATCCAGGAAGCGGCCAGTTCGCTATAGAGCCGCCCGATATCGCCCAGCATCAGAGAGGTATGCAGATAATCAATGGTCTGACGCAGCGGTAAAATCCCGCTGGTGCCGTACACCGTCATATCCCCGAGCACCGCCAGGCTTACCGGATCGATAAAGATCGCCCGGTTTTCCGATGGGCCAAGCGCAGGGTCAGCAAACATCACGCGGGTGGTTTCACCCTCAACCAGCCCCGGACGAACGGCGTGTAAACGCAAATCTGAGCCAACGGCTTTTTCCGCCATGGCGATTTGTTCCGCCAGCGGCTTCGGCTCGCCCACGGAATCCGTATGGAGCGCGTGCCGGTAGAGCGCATTCTCGAGCTGCGGGGTCGCCACGTACAGCGTGCCGGTCAGCGCGGCGAAGAAGATAAACGGGCCGACAAACAGCCCGACGTAGAAATGGAGGCGACGCAGCAGGTTTCCCCATGCCGCGCGCGGCGTGCAGGTAGTCATACTTTTCCTTTTTAAGGCAAAAAGTTATCGATTTAGTTTTTAAAGGGAAAAAGCAGACTGCCGCGGCGGCGCGCGGGTATCGGGGTAAAGCCAGGGGAAAAAGTGCCAGTAGCTGACCGCCTGACGCGGCGGCTTCACGCGCTGCCTTTGCAGCACGATACTGAGCAGCACAATCAGCGCGAGCATCACGCCCGGCACGTGGGCTAACAGCACGCAGTAGCCGCACGCTTCCGCATGGTCGACAGGCATGGAATGCGGCATATCGCTATGATGCTCGTCCATCGACATCATGCTCATGTCATGATGCATACCCGGCATGGCGCTCATAGGGTCTTTCTGCAGCGAGACGGAGATAAGCGGCGCAATCACGATCAGCAGGATCGCAAACAGCGCGGTCAATGCCGCTGCGCGTTTCCGTTTAGGCTGATGCAGTACGTTATCCACTTACCCTCCACCGAAGAGGCAAGCATTGTAAATGATTTATGACGAAAGGGTTAACGCGAGAGGTGCGATGGGATAAAAAAAGGGCCAGCCTTTCGGCCAGCCCTTTCTAACAGGATGTCGCTTAAGCGAATCTTAGTTCAGACGCTCTTTAATACGAGCAGACTTACCAGTACGCTCACGCAGGTAGTACAGTTTAGCTTTACGTACAGCACCACGACGTTTAACAGCAATGCTGTCAACTACCGGAGAGTGAGTCTGGAAGACACGCTCAACGCCTTCGCCGTTGGAAATTTTACGAACAGTGAATGCAGAGTGCAGACCGCGGTTACGAATAGCGATAACCACGCCCTCGAATGCCTGCAGACGTTTTTTGGAACCTTCAACAACCCATACTTTCACTTCCACGGTGTCACCTGGACGGAAGGAAGGTACGTCCTGCTTCATCTGCTCTTGTTCAAGTTGCTTAATAATGTTGCTCATAATTTAATCTCTTATCCTGGGTAAACTGATATTCGGGAGCGTATTACGCATTCCCATCATGTTCATGCTGCTGGTGCGCGTGTTCAGTTTTGAACTCGGCCAGCAACTTTGCTTGCTCTTCAGTCAGAGCCAGGTTTTCCAGAAGTTCAGGTCTTCTAAGCCAGGTTCGGCCCAGCGACTGCTTCAAACGCCAGCGACGTATCTCGGCATGGTTTCCTGACAGTAACACTGCCGGTACTTCCATCCCTTCTAACACTTCAGGACGAGTATAGTGTGGACAGTCCAGCAACCCATCGGCAAAGGAATCTTCCGTTGCCGAAGCTTCATGGCCCAGAACCCCCGGAATGAACCGGGCGACGGAGTCAATCAGCGTCATTGCCGGTAACTCACCACCGCTGAGAACGTAATCGCCGATAGACCATTCTTCGTCAATCTCGGTTTGAATTACGCGCTCATCTATCCCTTCGTAGCGCCCACAGACCAGAATCAGCTTTTGATTCGTCGCCAGTTCGCTCACGCCCGCTTGATCAAGCTTGCGTCCCTGAGGTGACAGATAAATCACCTTTGCGCCTTCACCTGCCGCGGCTTTTGCTGTGTGAATGGCGTCCCGTAAGGGTTGCACCATCATTAGCATCCCCGGTCCGCCGCCGTAAGGACGATCGTCCACGGTACGGTGCCGGTCATGAGTAAAGTCACGAGGACTCCAGCTCTGGATGCTCAGCAGGCCATTCTTTACTGCCCGGCCAGTTACCCCGTAATCGGTAATCGCGCGGAACATTTCAGGAAACAGGCTAATTATGCCAATCCACATAGCGCCGTCTTTTACCGTTTATCCGGAGAATTTAAAAACCAGGATCCCAATCTACTTCAATGGTTTGAGTAGTGAGATCGACTTTCTTGATAACCTGTCCATCGAGGAACGGAACCAACCGCTCCTTGATGCCAAATGCATCTTTCAGGTTTGCCTTAATGACGAGAACGTCATTTGACCCGGTTTCCATCATATCGATGACTTTCCCCAGGCTGTAACCTTCAGTGGTGACTACCTGGCAACCCATAAGGTCTTTCCAGTAATAGTCGCCCTCTTCCAGCTGTGGCAACTGCGACGAATCCACGACAATTTCACAATTAGTCAGCGCATTCGCGGCATCACGATCGTCAATGCCTTTCAGCTTGATGATGATGTCCTGATTGTGGTGACGCCAGCTTTCCAGCTCGACCTCTTCCCACTTACCGGCTTTCTGGATGAACCAGGGCTGGTAATCAAAAATGCTATCAGCGTCTTCAGTGGAGGAAAACACTCTGAGCCAACCACGGATACCGTAGCAAGAACCCATTTTTCCCAATACGATCGGTTCAACAGGTGCTTTATTGCTCATCATGACCACCGTGACAGATTAAGCTGCTTTGTTTGCTGCTTTGATCAGCGTAGCAACGCGATCGGAAACAGTAGCGCCCTGGCCAACCCAGTGAGCGATACGATCCAGATCCAGACGGGTTTCTTCTTCTGCGCCAGAGGCCAGTGGGTTGAAGAAACCAACGCGCTCGATGAAGCGACCGTTGCGTGCATTACGGCTGTCAGTCACAACAACCTGGTAGAACGGACGCTTTTTAGCGCCGTGACGTGCTAAACGAATAGTTACCATAACATCCTCTTGTGTGAATAAAACAACCGGGCCCCATCGAGGAACGGAGCCCGGGTGTCATATTAAAAGCCCGAAAATTTTACTCATTTTCGGGCAAAAAGCAATCTCAAAAGCGATTAACGCCCAGGAAAACCAGGGGGCATCATCCCTTTCATGCCGCGCATCATCTTCGCCATGCCGCCTTTCTTCATTTTCTTCATCATTCGCTGCATGTCGTCGAACTGTTTCAGAAGGCGGTTAACGTCCTGCACCTGCATGCCGCAGCCGGCTGCGATACGGCGCTTACGGGAACCTTTGATGATCTCTGGCTTGGCGCGTTCTTTCAGCGTCATGGAGTTAATGATCGCCTCCATACGCACCAGCACTTTGTCATCCATCTGGGATTTGACGTTGTCAGGGATCTGGCCCATCCCCGGCAGTTTGCCCATCAGGCTTGCCATGCCACCCATGTTTTTCATCTGACGCAGCTGCTCAAGGAAGTCGGTCAGATCGAAACCATCGCCTTTTTTCAGCTTGCTGGCCAGCTTCTCGGCCTGCGCGCGGTCAACCTTGCTCTCGATATCTTCGATCAGCGACAGCACGTCGCCCATGCCGAGGATACGGGAGGCAATACGGTCCGGGTGGAACGGCTCCAGCGCTTCGGTTTTCTCGCCCACGCCGAGGAATTTAATCGGCTTACCGGTGATATGACGAATCGAAAGCGCCGCACCGCCGCGGGCGTCACCGTCCACTTTGGTTAGCACCACGCCGGTTAACGGCAGCGCTTCGTTAAACGCTTTCGCGGTATTCGCCGCATCCTGACCGGTCATGGCGTCAACAACAAACAGGGTCTCTACCGGGTTGATAGAGGCATGCACCTGCTTGATCTCGTCCATCATCGCTTCGTCGACGTGCAGACGACCAGCGGTATCCACCAGCAGCACGTCGTAGAACTTCAGCTTCGCTTCTTTCAGCGCGGCGTTAACGATGTCAACAGGCTTCTGGGCAACGTCGGACGGGAAGAAATCCACGCCGACCTGCTCAGCCAGGGTTTCCAACTGCTTGATCGCCGCCGGGCGATAGACGTCCGCAGAAACCACCAGCACTTTCTTCTTGTGCTTTTCGCGCAGGAATTTACCCAGCTTACCGACGCTGGTGGTTTTACCCGCACCCTGCAGGCCCGCCATCAGCACCACGGCCGGCGGCTGAGCCGCCAGGTTAAGCACCTGGTTCTCTTCGCCCATCGCCGAAACCAGTTCGTTACGAACGATTTTGACGAACTCCTGACCCGGGGTCAGGCTCTTGTTAACTTCATGACCAACCGCCTTCTCTTTTACGCGGTTGATAAAATCACGAACAACCGGCAACGCCACGTCTGCTTCCAGCAGCGCCATGCGCACTTCGCGCAGCGTTTCCTTGATGTTCTCTTCAGTAAGGCGTCCGCGGCCGCTGATGTTGCGCAGCGTGCGCGACAAACGATCGGTTAAATTATCAAACATTGTCTCTCGCCTGAGTAGAAACGTTGGGCCGCATTGAGCGACACATACACAGAATTTTGCCGGAGTATAACATGAAGGCGCCTTTGTTGTTATGCAACGGTTGGAGCAGGCGTCACGTAACGTTATACTGCTTCTCTTTCTTATTAAGACAACTGTCGATGCCCATATGCCTGTTTTCGCACTGATCGCCCTTGTTGCCTACTCTGTCAGCCTCGCGCTGATTATTCCCGGACTGCTGCAAAAAAACAGCGGCTGGCGGCGCATGGCTATCCTTTCGGCGGTCATCGCACTGATAAGCCACGCCTTTGCGCTGGAATCACGCATCATTCCCGGCGACGGCAGCGTACAAAATCTGAGCGCCCTCAACGTCGGCTCGCTGGTCAGCCTGATGATCTGTACGGTCATGACCATCGTCGCGTCTAAAAATCGCGGCTGGCTGCTGCTGCCTATTGTCTATACCTTCGCGCTGATCAATCTGGCTTTAGCCACCTTTATGCCTAATGAGTTCATTACGCATCTTGAAGCGACGCCGGGGATGCTGGTGCATATCGGCCTGTCGCTGTTTGCCTACGCGACGCTGATTATCGCCGCGCTTTACGCCATGCAGCTCGCCTGGATTGACTACCAGTTGAAAAACAAAAAGCTGGCGTTCAACCATGAAATGCCGCCGCTGATGGTCATTGAGCGTAAGATGTTCCACATCACCCAGATAGGCGTGGTGCTGCTGACGCTCACGCTCTGCACGGGCCTGTTTTACATGAAGAACCTGTTCAGCGTGGAGAATATCGATAAAGCAGTGCTCTCCATCATCGCGTGGTTTGTCTATATTGTCCTGTTGTGGGGCCATTATCATGAAGGCTGGCGCGGTCGTCGCGTCGTCTGGTTCAACGTCGCGGGTGCGGGCATTCTCACCCTTGCCTATTTTGGCAGCCGCTTCATACAGCAATTTGCTGGCTAAGTTATAAAAGGAGTTCCCCCTGGAACACATCTCTACCACCACGCTGATCGTTATCCTGATCGTCATGGTGGTCATCTCCGCCTATTTCTCCGGCTCGGAAACCGGCATGATGACCTTAAACCGTTACCGGTTGCGCCATCGTGCTAAACAGGGTAACCGTGCCGCCCGTCGCGTTGAAAAACTGCTCCGCAAGCCGGATCGGCTGATAAGCCTGGTGCTTATCGGCAACAACCTTGTCAACATTCTGGCCTCTGCCCTCGGCACCATCGTCGGGATGCGCCTGTACGGCAACGCCGGGGTGGCGATTGCCACCGGCGTGCTGACGTTTGTGGTGCTGGTATTTGCCGAAGTACTGCCAAAAACCATCGCCGCGCTTTACCCGGAAAAGGTGGCCTACCCGAGCAGCTTCCTGCTGGCGCCGCTGCAGATCCTGATGATGCCGCTGGTCTGGCTGTTGAACATGGTCACGCGCGTTTTGATGCGGATGGTGGGGATTAAAGCCGACGTCACTATCAGCAGCGCGCTCAGCAAAGAAGAGCTGCGCACCATCGTGAACGAATCCCGCTCGCAGATCTCCAGGCGCAATCAGGACATGCTCCTGTCGGTGCTGGATCTGGAAAAGGTGAGCGTGAACGACATCATGGTGCCGCGTAACGAAATCGTCGGTATCGACATCAATGACGACTGGAAAGCCATTGTCCGCCAGCTGACGCACTCCCCGCACGGGCGTATCGTGCTCTATCGCGACTCGCTGGATGACGCGATCAGCATGCTGCGCGTGCGCGAAGCCTACCGTCTGATGACCGAGAAAAAAGAGTTCACCAAAGAGGTGATGCTGCGCGCCGCCGACGAGATTTACTACGTGCCGGAAGGAACGCCGCTCAGCATCCAACTGGTTAAATTCCAGCGCAACAAAAAGAAAGTCGGCCTGGTGGTCAACGAGTACGGCGATATTCAGGGCCTGGTGACGGTCGAAGATATTCTGGAAGAGATTGTCGGGGACTTTACCACGTCGATGTCGCCTTCACTTGCGGAAGAGGTGACCCCGCAAAACGACGGTTCGGTGCTGATTGACGGCAGCGCGAACATTCGGGAACTCAACAAAGCCTTTAACTGGCATTTGCCGGAAGATGAAGCTCGTACCATGAACGGGATGATTCTGGAAGCGCTGGAAGAGATCCCGGCGGCGGGCACGCGGGTGCGCATTGAGCAGTACGATATTGATATCCTGGACGTGCAGGACAATATGATTAAGCAGGTGAAGGTGCTGCCCGTCACGCCAATTCGGGAAAGTATTGCCGAATAAAACGTAGGCCGGGTAAGGCGAATGCCGCCACCCGGCACTACAGGTAGCAAATTACGCTTTCGCTTTCGCTACGGTCACCATCGCAGCGCGAATGGTACGGCCGTTCAGGGTGTAACCTTTCTGCATCACGCCCAGCACTTTACCGGCTTCAATCTCTTCAGATTCAACCATCGCAATGGCCTGGTGAACGTTTGGATCCAGCGGCACATCGGTATCCGCAATCACTTCCACGCCAAACTTACGCACGACGTCAAGCATGGATTTCAGCGTCAGTTCAATACCTTCGATCATCGCCGCGTTGTCCGGATTCGCTTTATCAGCCACTTCCAGCGCGCGGTCGAGGCTGTCGATCACCGGCAGCAGTTCGTTGACGAATTTCTCCAGCGCAAATTTATGCGCCTTCTCAACGTCCTGCTCGGTACGACGACGCAGGTTTTCCATTTCCGCCTTGATGCGCAGAACGGTGTCGCGTTCGCGATTCTGTGCTTCTACCAGTTGGGCTTCCAGATTCGCAATTTTTTCATCGCGCGGGTCCACCTGCTCAGCAGATGCGTCTGGCTCTACAGCCTCAACTTCATCGTGCTGTTCCGTGATAATTTCTTCAGGGGCTTGCCCCTCAGGCGTTTTCTGTTCTTTACTACTCATGAATTTCTCCGCGTTTTTCTGCATTCATCTCGCTAACTTCGCTTATTATGGGGATCAGTTTCCTGGATTCAAGGGAACAAGAGAGATTGTCATCATTCATCAGGCACAAGGACCTCCAGAAAATGAATAATCATTTCAGGTGTATTGGGATCGTCGGGCATCCGCGTCACCCTACCGCATTGACGACACATGAAATGTTGTATCGCTGGTTGTGTAGCAAAGGCTATGAAGTGATGGTCGAGCAGCAGATTGCGCAGGAGCTGCAGCTGAAGAGCGTCAAAACCGGCACGCTGGCGGAAATTGGCCAACAGGCCGATCTCGCCGTGGTGGTGGGCGGCGACGGCAACATGCTCGGCGCGGCACGCACGCTGGCGCGTTATGACATTAAGGTCATCGGTATCAACCGCGGCAATCTCGGCTTTTTAACCGACCTCGACCCGGACAACGCGCAGCAGCAGCTGGCCGACGTGCTGGAAGGTCACTATATCAGCGAAAAACGCTTTTTACTGGAAGCCCAGGTGTGCCAGCAGGACTGTCAGAAGCGCATCAGCACCGCGATTAACGAGGTGGTGCTTCATCCCGGTAAAGTGGCGCACATGATCGAGTTCGAAGTTTATATCGACGAGATTTTTGCCTTCTCCCAGCGTTCTGACGGGCTGATTATCTCCACCCCAACCGGCTCAACCGCCTACTCGCTTTCTGCGGGCGGCCCGATTCTGACGCCCTCTCTGGATGCTATTACCCTGGTGCCGATGTTCCCGCACACGCTCTCCGCCCGCCCGCTGGTGATTAACGGCGACAGCACGATACGTCTGCGCTTCTCGCACCGCCGTAACGACCTGGAGATCAGCTGCGACAGCCAGATCGCGCTGCCGATCCAGGAAGGTGAAGATGTTCTTATTCGCCGGTGTGATTACCACCTGAATCTGATTCACCCGAAAGATTACAGCTATTTCAATACATTAAGCTCGAAGCTTGGCTGGTCAAAAAAATTGTTCTGATTTTGCATCCAGTACTTTACTGTATAAAAAACCAGTTTATACTGTATGAAAACACAGTTATGGTTTTTCATACAGGAAAACAATTATGCTGGCACAACTGACCATCAGCAACTTTGCCATTGTTCGTGAGCTTGAGATCGATTTCCACAGCGGCATGACGGCGATCACCGGGGAAACCGGTGCGGGTAAATCCATTGCCATTGATGCCCTCGGCTTGTGCCTTGGCGGCCGTGCAGAGGGCGACATGGTGCGCATGGGCGCAAACCGTGCCGATCTTTGCGCACGTTTCTCCCTGAAAGACACCCCTGCTGCCCTGCGCTGGCTGGAACAGAACCAGCTTGAAGATGGACGTGAGTGTTTACTTCGCCGCGTGATCAGCAGCGACGGACGCTCGCGTGGCTTTATCAACGGCACGGCGGTTCCACTCTCCCAGCTCCGCGAACTCGGCCAGCTGCTTATCCAGATCCACGGTCAGCATGCGCATCAGCAACTCGTTAAACCAGAGCAGCAGAAAGCGCTGCTTGATGGCTATGCGGGTGAGTATGCGCTTACTCAGCTTATGGCAGAGCACTATCGCCAGTGGCATCAAAGCTGCCGCGAGCTTGCCCAGCACCAGCAGCAAAGCCAGGAGCGCGCCGCGCGTGCGGAGCTGCTGGCATACCAGCTAAAAGAGCTGAACGAATTCAATCCGCAGCCGGGTGAGTTTGAGCAAATCGATGAAGAGTACAAGCGCCTGGCGAACAGCGGCCAACTGCTCTCAACCAGCCAGAATGCGCTCAACATGCTCGCAGATGGCGAAGACGTAAACCTGCAGAGCCAGCTTTATAATGTCCGTCAACTGGTCACCGAACTGGCCGGCATGGACAGTAAACTTTCTGGCGTACTGGATATGCTGGAAGAGGCCGCGATTCAAATCTCAGAAGCCAGTGACGAACTGCGTCACTACTGTGAGCGGCTGGACCTCGACCCGAACCGTCTGTTTGAGCTGGAGCAGCGCCTTTCTCGTCAAATTTCACTGGCGCGCAAGCACCATGTTACGCCGGAAGAACTGCCTGGTTACTATCAGTCTCTGCTCGAAGAACAGCAGCAGCTTGACGATCAGGCGGATTCGCAGGAAACCCTCTCTCTGGCCGTGAACCTGCATCATCAGCAGGCGCTGACCACGGCGAAAAAACTGCATGAGATCCGTCAGCATTATGCTCAGGAACTCGGCCAGCACATCACCGACAGCATGCACACGCTGGCGATGCCGCACGGTGTGTTCACCATTGATGTCCGTTTTGAAGAGAACCACCTGACGGCAGAAGGGGCGGACCGCATCGAGTTCCGCGTCACCACCAACCCGGGGCAGCCGCTGCAGGCAATCTCCAAAGTGGCATCCGGCGGTGAACTGTCGCGTATTGCGCTGGCGATTCAGGTGATTACCGCGCGTAAAATGGAAACCCCGGCGCTGATTTTCGATGAAGTGGATGTCGGCATCAGCGGCCCAACGGCGGCAGTGGTGGGTAAACTTCTGCGTCAGCTAGGTGAATCAACGCAGGTGATGTGTGTCACCCACCTGCCGCAGGTCGCGGGCTGTGGTCATCATCACTTTATTGTCAGCAAAGAAACCGACGGCGAAATGACCGAAACGCACATGAAGCCGCTGGATAAACGTGCCCGTCTGCAGGAGCTGGCGCGCCTGCTCGGCGGCAGTGAAGTCACGCGTAATACGCTCGCGAACGCGAAAGAACTGCTGGCGGCATAAACTTTTTCGGGATCTCAGGGTCATACAGAACAACAAAAACGCCGCCAGACCGGTTTCAAAGTGGGGCAAGGTCTATTATCATCGGCATATTACATATGAGCCGCGTTCTGCTCGGGCCCGAAAAGGAATCAAATCACTATGCGTTGTAAAATGCTGACCGCTGCCGCAGCGGTTCTTCTGATGTTGACCGCAGGCTGTTCCACTCTGGAGAAAGTGGTTTACCGTCCTGACATCAACCAGGGGAACTACCTTACCCCTAACGATGTGTCCAAAATCCGCGTGGGGATGACACAACAGCAGGTCGCTTATGCACTGGGAACCCCGATGATGACCGATCCGTTCGGCACTAACACCTGGTTTTATGTATTCCGTCAGCAGCCAGGCCACGAAAGCGTGACCCAGCAGACCCTGACGCTGACCTTCAGCAGCGCCGGTGTGTTGACCAACATCGACAACAAACCTGCTCTGACCAAATAATCAGAAGCCAAAAATGCAAAAAGGTGCTCAATGAGCACCTTTTTTGTTTTTCTTTATCCATTCGCCCCTTTGGGAAGAGGGACAGGGTAAGGGGGAAACACGCTACTTAGCCGCCTTCTCCGCGCGCTGGCGACGCAGCTCTTTCGGGTCAGCAATCAGAGGACGATAAATCTCCACCCGGTCGCCCTCTCTCAACACGTCGCCCAGCTTCACCGGACGGCTGTAAATCCCGACCTTATTCTTCGCCAGGTCGATATCGCTGCGAAGCTCAAGAATGCCGGACGCGCGGATAGCCGCCTCTACGGTTGCCCCCTCTTCCAGCATTACGCGCTGCAGGTACTGCTTTTCCGGCAGCGCGTACACCACTTCCACAGCGATCTTATGCGACACTGTAAACCTCTTTGGCGCGGGTGGTGAACGCCTGAACCATATTTGACGCCAGCTCTTTAAAGATGCGGCCAAACGCCAGCTCAATCAGCTTATTGGTGAACTCAAAGTCCAGGTGGAACTCAATGCGGCAGGCGTCAGCGCTCAGGGGCGTAAACTTCCAGCCACCCATCAGGGTCTTAAATGGACCATCCACAAGATGCATCAAAATACTCTGATTGTTGGTCAGCGTATTGCGGGTGGTGAACGTCTTGCTGATCCCCGCTTTGGAGACATCCACCGCCGCAGTCATCTGCGTCGGGCCTGACTCCAGAACGCGGCTCCCGGTACATCCCGGGATAAATTCTGGATAAGACTGAACATCGTTCACTAACTGATACATTTGTTCCGCGCTGTAAGGAACGAGCGCAGTACGGCTAATCTGAGGCATAGCATTTTCCATGGTCACACAACGGACAAATAATAACATTTATCACCTGTTAAAAAAACGCTAAGCCTCATCTCGTGCTAAGATAGCGCGTTAGACCTCACAGGACGCAATGAGGTGACTTTTTGAAATCAGATTACCGACGGCTTTACGACACTTATGACGAAGAAAAAAGCACATAAACCAGGCTCGGCGACCATTGCGCTCAACAAGCGTGCTCGCCACGAGTATTTTATTGAAGAAGAATTCGAAGCTGGCCTTGCGCTGCAGGGCTGGGAAGTAAAATCGCTGCGCGCCGGGAAAGCCAACATCGGCGACAGCTACGTGATCCTGAAAGACGGCGAAGCCTTCCTGTTCGGCGCGAACTTTACGCCGCTGACCGTCGCCTCGTCGCACTACGTGTGTGACCCAACGCGCACCCGCAAGCTGCTGCTGAACAAGCGTGAGCTGGAATCCCTCTACGGACGCATCAACCGTGAAGGTTTCACCGTGGTCGCCCTGTCGCTGTACTGGAAAAACGCCTGGTGCAAAGTGAAAGTTGGCGTCGCCAAAGGTAAAAAACAGCACGACAAGCGTACTGACCTGAAAGAGCGCGAGTGGCAGCTCGACAAAGCGCGCATCATGAAAAACGCAGGACGTTGATTCTGCACACTTATTGTACTATTCAATAAGTTAGCGTTCCGGGCTGGTATCCAGGAAGTGAAATCTGGTATACTGAGTTCAACACTATTGGGGCTGATTCTGGATTCGACGGGATTTGCGAAACCCAAGGTGCATGCCGAGGGGCGGTTTGCCTCGTTAAAAGCCGCAAAAAAATAGTCGCAAACGACGAAAACTACGCTTTAGCAGCTTAATAACCTGCTCTGAGCCCTCTCTCCCTAGCTTCCGCTCTTAAGACGGGGATCAAAGAGAGGTCAAACCCAAAAGAGATCGCGTGGAAGCCCTGCCTGGGGTTGAAGCGTTAAAACTAATCAGGCTAGTTCGTTAGTGGCGTGTCTGTCCGCAGCTGGCGTGCGAATGTAAAGACAAACTAAGCATGTAGTACCGAGGATGTAGAAATTTCGGACGCGGGTTCAACTCCCGCCAGCTCCACCAAAATTCTCCATCGGCGATCACCAGAGTCGACTGATGAAGTCCTGAAAGCCCGCATGGCGCAAGCCCTGCGGGCTTTTTTGTGCGTGCAATTTGTCCCGCAAAGTCTGAAGAGAACTAATTAAATCCGAACCTTTTAGGCCCATTGATAGGCCCAACGAAAAGCTCTATTGTTTTCGTTGGGCCTAAACGCATGGAGACTCCCATGGCAAGAAAAACCAAGCCGTTAACCGATACGGAAATCAAAGCCGCCAAACCTAAAGATGCCGATTACCAGCTGTATGATGGTGACGGGCTTACTCTGTTAATCAAGTCCAGCGGTAGTAAGCTCTGGCAGTTCCGTTACTATCGACCTCTGACAAAGCAGCGAACCAAGCAGAGCTTCGGTGCCTACCCTGCTGTCTCACTTTCTGATGCGCGTAAACTCAGAGCCGAATCTCGAGTTTTATTGTCAAAAGATATTTATCCTCAGGAACACCAGAAAGAACAGGTGAGGAATTCACAAGAGGCCAAAATCAACACCTTCTTGTTAGTTGCCGAGCGTTGGTGGAATGTGAAGAAAGCCAGCGTAACAGAGGACTATGCCGACGATATCTGGCGTTCGCTTGAGAGAGATGTTTTCCCAGCAATCGGTGATATCAGCGTCACTGAGATTAAGGCTCATACTCTGGTTAAAGCTGTTCAGCCGGTTCAGGCCAGAGGTGCATTAGAGACTGTTCGCCGCCTTTGTCAGCGTATTAACGAAGTCATGATTTATGCGCAGAACACAGGCCTGATTGATGCGGTTCCCAGCGTGAACATCGGGAAAGCATTCGAGAAACCGCAAAAGAAGTACATGCCAAGCATCCGCCCGGACCAACTTCCGCAGCTAATGCAGACCATGCGTACTGCAAGTATCAGTGTGTCCACGCGGTGTCTGTTCATGTGGCAGCTTCTCACCATTACCCGTCCTGCCGAAGCCGCGGAGGCTCGATGGGATGAGATCGATTTTGATGCTAACGAATGGAAAATTCCTGCTGCTCGAATGAAGATGAACCGGGACCATACGGTTCCACTATCCGATGAGGCTCTCTCTATTCTGGAAATGATGAAGTCACTCAGTGGTGGCCGAGAGTTTATCTTTCCCAGTCGCATCAAACCAACCCAGCCGATGAACAGCCAGACTGTGAATGCGGCACTCAAGCGCGCTGGTTTAGGAGGCGTACTCGTATCTCACGGTTTGCGTTCTATCGCCAGTACGGCACTCAATGAAGAAGGATTTCCCCCTGATGTTATTGAGGCAGCACTGGCTCATGTAGACAAAAATGAGGTACGTCGCGCTTATAACCGTAGTGATTATCTTGAGCAACGGCGACCGATGATGCAATGGTGTGTAGTGGTCAAGCAAAACTGGCCACGGCTTTAGAGTTTTTCCAGAACAATCGTTCTGATTCATTCGGCGTCAAGCCACCATTATATTGATGGGGTCTGAGCTGGCTGTAATATCCCATTATGTAATTCGTTATCGCTGTGCTGGCTTCGCTAAAATTAGCGTATCCATTATCCGGCACCCATTCTGTTTTCAGACTTCTAAAAAAACGTTCCATCGGGCTGTTATCCCAGCAATTCCCCCGGCGACTCAGGCTTTGCTTTTTCTGATATCTCCACAGTAACTGCCTGAAATTCCTGCTGGTATAGTGGCTACCTTGATCCGAGTGATACAGCAGATTAGCTGGCTTTCCTCGCGCTTCCCAGGCCATGGACAACGCTTTCGCTGTCAATGCAGAGTCCGGGAAAAATGACATCGCCCAGCCAACCGGTTTACGTGAAAACAGATCAAGCACTACGGCCAAATAAGCCCAGCGTTTACCCGTCCAGATATAAGTCACATCACCACACCAGACCTGATTAGGCTCTGTTACAGCAAACTGGCGTTCCAGATAATTAGGGATCTCAACGTGTTCTTTAGACGCCTTTTTATATCGATGACCTGGCTGCTGACAGCTTATGAGACGAAGCTCTTTCATCAGTTTTGTTGCCCGCCAGCGGCTAAGTTTTACACCTTTGTTCGTGACCATCGCGGCAATATTACGAGCACCTGCTGAACCATTACTTTCGCGATAGCATTCACGGACAAGACTGAGTAATACCACGCGTGTGGCATCAGGCTTCTTTGGCTGCCGCCAGTATTTATAGCTGCTGCGGTGAACCCCAAACACGTTGCACACGACGGCAACGGGAAACCGCGCCCTGAGTTTCTCAACTAATGAGAACTGTTCAGGGAGTCTGACATCAAAAGCGCGGTAGCCTTTTTTAATATATCTCTTTCCATTTCAACGCGTTGAAGTCTTTTCTTTAGCTCGCGTATTTCAATCTGCTCAGGTGTCATGGGTGAAGCTATGGGTGATTTTCCCGATCGTTCTTCTTTTAACTGGCGGACCCACTTATCCATCGTGGATTTGCCGACATTCATTGCCGTGGCAGCGGCGGCAACGGTGTAATGCTGATCGAGTACAAGCTGGGCAGCTTCAAGGCGAAACTCGGGGCTAAAATTGCGTCTGTTACGTCCGGTCATAATGTCACCTGTTTTTGACTATGAGGCGATGATATCACCTCTATTCAGGTGGCCAAATTTAGTGTGCCACTACAAATGGTAACCTCCTGCTGTGGAACAGCCCATGTGCCAACCAAAGAAGTTTGAAACGTTAGGCAAAAATTGACATGTCAAACTCTGCTTCCTATAAGAACTCCTTATCCAAAAACAATGACGCTTAGTAGCAGAGGCAATATATTGAAAGTTATTATAAAAATGGTTACTATCCATTTTTATAAACCACCTTATCAGATCCCCTCTGAGGGCGGTAGCGTTCCTCAATAAAATATTAAATCAGAGTGATTAATTTAAATATGAAGCATTCTTCGATATCCAAAAAAAAAGAAATTGATATTCATAACATCAGAAAAGTCCTCATGCCTCATATTGAACTAAGCGATAAAAGCGAGGCTGTTTTTAAATATCTAAATCAATGTCGCAATAAAAACATTGATGCTTCTTATTATTCTTATGAAAATTTCCTTGAAATACCTGAAGCAAAGGAAATTATGGACTTCCGGTATAAGACTGAAGACTATGACGTAGCAGATGTTACTTCCTATGGTACAAAAGAAAGTACTATTGAAGTTTACATTAACTGGGTTACAATCACTTTAAAGTATTACATTGATGACATTAATAAATTCATTATAAAAAGAAATGAGTTTACTAATAATCTTCTATCATCTAATTACGATAAGGCAAAAGAAAACATCAAAGAAATTGAGTCATTCACAGGAAAATCTCTTTGGTCGATTACAAACCATTTAAGCATACTGTATTTTAATCAGGAAATTCAAGAGTACAACAAACTTAGCAAAAATTTTCTTTCCATCTCTGATGAATTATCGAGATCATATTTAAATTATGAATCAATAAGATGTAACAACTCAATCTCTCCTGAGCGCTATCATTTTTTTATTGGGAAAATGATAGAAGAATTGCGTCTTTCTGGAGATGCTGACGCCGAAAGCTTATTACTCTACAGACATTCCTTTGACCCTTCATTTGACTATCTAGATGCCCCTCAAATATATAAGCAAACATATGAGCAAAGATTGGTAGATCTTTACTGCTCATTTATTAAAATCCTTTCATATATTGAAGTTAAAGGTATTAATATTGATAAATGCCAACAAAGGATCATTTCCTTGTCTTCATTATTGGAAGATAGAGAATTTAAAATACTATCAAGTAGATTATTTCCACGAGAAAAAATCACCACTGATGATTTACAAAGAGTATATGATATTATTTCAGATCATTACTTGACCGAAAATTATGACAGTGTCATCTCAACCTCTGAAAAAACACTTACAAAAACACCAACTTTCTCAGTGATATACATTCCGTATATCAAGTCTCTTCTCGTTAAAGGTGAGAAATCAAACCTAAAAGGGCTAATAGGTAACATAACCAATAGCATTCTTAACTTATATCAAGAAGACAATTTCGAACAAAGAATTGAGGATATCAACAAATGCTATCATGTATTATTACACAACCCTTGGGCTCAAATTTTCTCGTGCATTATTTCAGAGTTCGATGGTTCTGATTGTTCAAACATACCTACAAAATTCAACTATGTGGACAATACATCCCTCTATTATAACAAATTTTCTCTTAGAGAGAATAACCAAGATTACTATCAGAAAAGCAATATTCCAGAATGGAGGAAAAATAAATACCTCGCAGAACTAAACTACTATAAAAAGGATTACTCTACAAGCTTAAATTTTTATGAATCAATTAACTCCAAACACAATGAACAAGTCAAATCTAAAATAATACAGTGTTTGTTTCACTTAGATCAAAAAGACCATGCGATAGAGAAATCATGCATTGAATTGCTAAATGGTAAAAACCCTAAATCGCTCCCTCTTGTATTATTAGCAAGGCATATTTATACTGACAGCAAATACTCCACAGATAACAAAGCATTACTAAACAAAGCAATAATTCTACACTACTATAATACTTATTATAATAATGAATATGTACAGACGCTTTCAAATATATGTGAAAACTATTTAGAGAATTTAGATATATATGAAGTTGACCAAATAACTCACCTATCTAATATTGATACTTTCATGTTAGAAAAAATACTCACCTTAGATGTTTTAGATGGTATAAGCAGTATCATTGAAAATGACGTTGATCTTTTGAAGTGTCGACTTCAAATCAATAGAGAAATATTAAACAATAAGTCTAATCATACCAAAGATGAGCTAAACAAAGCAATAGAAGAGATACGATACCTCTTTTATAAAACAGTTGTTGAAGTGTGTTCTATCGAGGCTGGTGAGGGTAAAATTCATGTTGATAAAGCAGCATTAAAGAACAAGATATTAGGTGATCTCAGTAAACTATTCAATAACATTACGTCAGAAGAAGATAGAGAAATTGAATTTGATATTAATGAAGATGTTACTATTGCTGATAGTAATGAAACTTTGAGTTATTATACTTCTGATAAGTCTTTTATTAATAAAACATTAGATTTGTTATATTTCTTATTTAGTTCTTATTCTATAGACAAATTGTATGGATTAGATCAATCTTTGAACATGGGGATTCGTCATGGTGGATTAGTTAATCTACTATGGTCGCCGCTAAAAAACAATAATCTAGCCGCATTAAAATCTAATGATAATGCCTTCCAACCGAACCCAATCTGGCGAAATTTATTTGGCTACCACAAAGAATCTGTGCTTGTAAAAGTAGATAGTGCTTTAGTTGACTTTAATAAAAGAATGCATAAATTAATCAACAGCATAAAGAGCAAAGTCAATGTAAACATGGGGGAGTTTGAAAGTTCAGATAAATGGTTTAACTACATTCCAGATTTTGACTTACAACTATCAATAGCTACAAAGATAGATTCATATACTCCAGAAACGCTACTGGATGAAATATTTATGTATCTTGATGAACATAGCGACTCAATTTTGGAAAACATAAGAGCTAATTACATACCTGAACTTGAAAATCTCATTATGAATGAAATCGAACAACTAGAGAGTGAATTAAATAGCTTAAAGATTAATTTCATTAATTTAAAAAGAGCCATTTCTAAATCAAAAGTTGATATGAAAGATTCTTTAGATATATTATACAAGTGGTTTACTTGGTCAGGTGAATCCAAGACTTCTTTTGATATGAAAGCAGCAATGGATAAGGCAATCTCAGCAGTCGAACAATTTCATTCGTGGATGAATATAACGCTTATTCAAAAAAATGAATCTGATACTCAGTTTAAGGGTAAATATTTCACTGACACAGTAATGATATTAACATTACTATTTGAAAATGCTGTTAAGCACTCTAACTTCAAAGACTCTTGTCATATCAACATCCACGTGTACGAGTCAGGAGCAAAAATAAACATTAATGTAAGCAATAAAATAAACGAACCACTTAATAGCGATGAACAGAAAATAATATATGATATCAATGAAGATTTAGAGAGGAATATTATTGACAATTCAACCAAAGATAATGGTAGCGGACTCTATAAAGTAAAAAAAATACTAACCCATCATTTGAAAACAGATAGCAAAGTTTATATTTCATGTAAAGACACGGATTTTAATGTTTTTATTTCATTTTCAAAAACCGGCAATATAATTCATGAATAACAACTCTATATTAATCGCAGATGACCAACTGGAAAAACAACGTTCTTTAAAAAATTTTTTAGAAAATAACTTCAATGAATACACACTAGATAGCTCTTATTCATTTCGAAGCACACGAGAAAAAATAATAAAAAATAAATATAGCTTGATTTTACTAGATATGACAATGCCTTCCTCTGATAGCAAAACACATTCCGATTTTGTATCCGATGGTAAAGGAAGAGCATTGGCTGGAAGTGATATTATTCAGACCATGCATTATAGGATGATGGATACACCGGTTATTATTGTCACTCAATTTGATGTTTTTGGTAGGCATAATCAGTTAACTTCAATCGAAGAGATTACCAGTGAACTGCTTTCAAATTACCCATCTATTGTCAAAGGCTTTGTTTTATGGGATTATCAAAGCGATAACTGGAATAACATTCTGTTAAATTTAATAAATGGATGTCTCAAATGATAAAAGTCATGATCGTTGAAGATGATATAATAAAGCGAAATGACATTATATCCTTCTTTAATTTGCATGGAATCATGCCACCAGCAATTTATTCAGTCGATAATGTTGCAGATGCATTGCTTAATTTACGAAAAATAAAATTTGATATTGTAGTACTCGATCTGAATCTTCCATTGAGGAGAAATGCCCCTTCTCCAACAAAAGATGGTGGAAAAAAAATACTTTATTCATTACCAAACAAGAGATATATTGCGCCGACTTATCTTTTAGGTTTAACTCAATTTGATGATTACCAAATTGCAAACGAACCTGATTTTCGTCAGTTCGACTTTAACATCTATAGCTATAACAATGATTCTTGGAAAAAAATTTTAGAAAACAAAATAAATTGGTTGCTTAAAAACGTCACGGTTACAAATGATAGAACCACGGATCAAAAGATTTTAATTCTTACCCACGGCATAATGACATCAGGAAGCTGGACAAAGAAAGTCGAAGATACTATTCTAGATTCCAACATTAAAGTTATTAAGTATCAATACCCCCATTTTTCTGCTCTTAAAATAATTTTACCTTGGACAAGGCAGAAAATACTAAAAGGATATAAGGTATTCATTGAGAACATACTCATTAGTAATCCTGAATGTGAGTTGAATTTCATCTCTCATAGCTTTGGAACTTTCATGACAATAAAATCACTGGATGAAAGTGATATTTCTTACATGCCAAACATTAATAATGTATTACTATGCGGTAGTGTTTTACGCTCAGATTATGACATCAATCAGTTCATCTCAAAATTTAATATAAAGAATCTTGTAAATGAATGTGGAGTAAATGACCTTCCCTTGCTGATCTGTAATTTAACATGTTATGGATTGGGCCATGCAGGAAGAATCGGTTTTCAAGGCTATAATGAAGCATTATCAAACCGTTATTATAATGGAGGGCATAGTGATTTCTTTGACAAGGAATATATACTCTCTGATTGGAAGTCGATAATTGAATCCGAAAAAGTAAAATGCATTGATGAGAGGAAAAACAGTACTTATTATGATAATTTTGAATCAACAATGAATTTGATATCACCATTTACAAAATTGTTAGTTATAATAACAATGATTATTATCACTATTTATGTATTACCTTTAGGATTGCTACGATTGTTCTCATATATTTAGTTAACAATTTACTCAATGGTAAATGTTCTCGACCACAATGATTACAAGATAACTAACGCCCCATCCACGCTTGTAGTGAACATTTATTGATGTGTTGCAATTTTTCTCGCTTAGAGTGAACCAAAATCTCATGAACCACAATTATTTGGCTTTATGGTTCCACTTTAGGACTCATTACAAAAGAAATTTTTAATAAAGAGATATTTATCAAATAAATAGAAAGCAAAGCACATAGACGCCAACCAAATTCTCCATCGGTGATTACCAGAGTCATCCGATGAAGTCCTAAGAGCCCGCATGGCGCAAGCCCTGCGGGCTTTTTTGTGCCTGCAATTTCCCCCGCGAAGTTCGTAAAATATCCCGGCTACACTGGAACATTACGCTATCAAACATTGTTTCGCTCATGTTCAATAAGCCACTCTTTGCGCGAAATACCGCCGCCGTAACCCGTCATCTTTCCATCTTTACCAATTATCCTGTGGCAAGGGATCACAATGGCAATCCGGTTTGCACCATTTGCAGCAGCGACGGCGCGTACAGCATTGGGCTTATTCATCCTTAGCGAAATGGCCTGATAGTGCGAGGTCTGTCCGTAGGGAACTGCACGCAGCTCATGCCAGACGGATTGCTGAAAATCACTGCCCGGGGCGTCCACAGAGAGATCAAACTGTCGGCGAGTGCCAGCAAAATACTCGCTGATTTCTTTTACTGTCTGCCGGGTATGGCTGTTTTCTCCGGTGACAATTCTGGCGTTAAATAAACGCTGGATATCGCGGAATTCTGTTTCTAACATCCGGCGATCGGTAAACTCCAGCAGACAGACTCCCCGCTCTGTCGCACAGACAAACATAGGCCCAAGCGTAGTGGTAAACCGATGAATGACAATCACCTCGGTTGCCTGAGTCGGCGCTGCGCCAGTAAGCCGCTTGTAGGTGTAACCAAACCCGCTCAGTGATTCATAGCCATTGTCCAGCGCAACGTCAGTAGCCGCTCGCCCGCTTTTCAACTCCTGCAGGGCAACGTTCACCCGCTGCATTCGCTGGAAAGCCTGAAAAGTGATGCCGTGATGTTGCAGGAACCAACGCCTTACCCGCTCCGGACCGATCCCCTGCTGACGAAGCTCCGCGTCTGTTACGCGGGATTTTATATCGCGCCTGACAAGCGCAAGCGCCTGTTCAACATATAATGGCGCGCTGTGCGCATTTTCAGCGGGTCTGCAGACCTTACAGGGACGAAACCCGGCCGCCAGAGCAGATTTGGCATCTTTATAAAATTCAACATTTTCGCGCCTGGGCTTTCGTGCCCGGCATACCGAAATGCAGAATACGCCAGTGGTTTTGACGCCAACAAAAAATACGCCGGTATATTCTGCATCTCGTTCGAGTAATGCCTGATACCAGATATCACACAAATTCTTATCGGTTATTTTCATCGCTAAAAAGTCCTGCAAACGTCTGACGAGTTCGAATCGCATGCATTACATCACTCAGCGTTGACTGCATGGCTGAATGAACAAAATTGCCCATTGAAATGCGGTTTACCCCGGCCCGTTTCAGCCTGTCGAACGACGGAAGATCGGGCATACACATGACGTTCAGGGGCAGACCCGTTGCCTCTGCAATGAGGCTGATGTCTTTCTCTGACGTCAGACACGGAACAAAAAGGCCATCGGCACCTGCAGCTTTATAGCGCTGACCCCGCAATATCGTCTGCTGCAATGCATCTTCATGCCCGAGCAGGTAAGCGTCAGTCCGGATGTTCAGAAACAGGCTGCAGTTTTCTCTTCTCAGCGCATTGCTTACTGTTCTCAGATTACGGGAAAAATCAGAGACATCGTCAAGCTGACGCCCCCCGTTAATGACTCTGCTGTCTTCGAGGTTGACGCCTGATACGCCTGTCTGAGCAAGGCGTCTGAGATGGGCGACTATCTCTTCGGCTGAATCACCATATCCTGCTTCCATATCAACGCTCAATGGCAGGCTGCTGACAGCCCGGATACGGGTGACCACATAAAATAATTCGTTAAACGGCATTCCCTGCCCGTCTTCATATCCCAGCGTGGACGCTATTGCCGCGCTGGACGTTCCCAGTGCCTGATAGCCTGCTTCTTGCGCTGCGACAGCGCTGGCGGCGTCCCAAACGTTGGCGATCAGCAGGGGCTCATGCTGGTTGTGGAGTTCTGCAAAATTCATATTCATTTCCTCTCAACAGATTGAAAATGAATCTAAGCATTCAGTAAGAACGTCACAACCGAAATTCAGACGACCATTTTTTAGCAAGCGTAGTCTGGATTCGCAGACCGGTCAGCTCTGTTGTAAACCAGACGCGCCAACCTGCATTTTGAGCTTATTAATGAACCAGCGTCCGGCCGGACCCGGAGGATGTTCTTCTAAATGCACGGCCTGCATGGCAAAACCCGGTCCGACGTCAGGCTGCATCTGCAAATTCAACGCGACCAGCTTACCCGTCGCAAGGTCCTCCTCCACCACTGGCAGCGGCATATAGCCCCAACCAAGCCCGGCGCGCAGGAAGGCGTGCTTCGCGCCCATATCGGCCAAATGCCAGGTTTTTGACGACATCACGCCAAAGCTCCGGCCCACGGTAAGCGACGAGCGATCGGCCAGCACCAGCTGAACGTGTTCCGCTAAAAGCGAGCGGAGGATCGGCCCTGGCAGGTTAGCCAGCGGATGTTCAGGTGAGACAACGGCCACGGCCGGCACGCTGAGAAGAAATTCTGAGGTGCATCCAGCCGGAATATGCGGCAGCGAGCCGATAATCGCCACCCGACAGTGGCCGTCCAGCAGAGGCTGGAGCACCGCCCCTAACGCTTCCACATACAAACGCAGCGGCGTGTCGGGAAAGGCCTGATGAAACGCCTGCACCGCAGCGGTGAGCTCCGCAACAGGAAACATCACATCGACGGAGACCGCGAGTTCAGGCTCCAGGCCTTCGGCTAAGGTGCGCGCCTTAGCCTTAAAGGCATCCATTCCGGCAGCGGCAAGGCGCGCCGCTTCCAGCATCGCGGCGCCCGCCTCCGTCAGTTTCGGATATCGCCCGGAGCGATCGAATAATGGGAATCCGACCTGCGCCTCAAGATTGGCCAGCGTCGCGCTGACAACCGACTGCGCGCGCCGCAGTTTACGCCCGGCGGCCGAAAAACTTCCCTCATCAACGGCGGCAATGAATGTGCGCAGTTGATCAACAGACATACCGTCCAGCATGTATCGCTCCGGCAGATGGAACCCATCTAATTATATAGGCTATTCAGATAGGTCGAAGATTACTACTCTCTACGCATGTTCACTACTCTTCCAGAAGGAAATTAAGCATGAAAACAAAAACTGTAGGTATTATCGGCGCTGGTGCAATCGGGCAAGCCTTTGCGAAACAGCTGGTAAATGCGGGCATGAACGTTATTCTGAGCAACAGCCGCGGGCCGGAAAGCCTGTCTGACGTGGTTGAAGGATTGGGCCGCGGGGCTCGCGCCGGCACCGCACAGCAGGCCGCTGAAGCCGACATCGTTTTTGTCAGCACTAACTGGGACAAAACCGAAGCCGCGTTAAGCGGAATTACCTGGAATGGACGCATCCTGATTGACGCCACAAACCCGGTACTTTTGCCAGGCTATAAGCTGGCAGAACTGGGCGGAAAAAACTCAAGCCAGGTGGTGACCCAGTGGGCACCGGGGGCTCGCGTCGTCAAAGCCTTCAATACCCTTCTTGCAGGGGTGCTGGCTCAGGATCCGGCGCAAGCGGGTGGCCGTCGTGTCGTCTTTATCTCCGGAGACGATGCAGATGCGAAGGCGGAAGTGAAAGCGTTAGCCGGGCAGCTGGGCTTCGCAAGCATTGATTTAGGCAGTCTTGAGATCGGCGGGACGCTCCAACAATTCCCCGGAGGGCCTCTTCCGGCGGTTAATCTGGTGCAACTGGCATAGCAAAAGGCAACGATAACGATGACTCAGCGAACTTCCGCAGAGACGTTTGAAGAATACCTTCCCGGCAAGCTGCTCCGGGAGCATCGGGCACAATCTTCCCGGGATGTATTCGTTCAAATTCTGGCCCGCAGACAAGTCCAGGAAAACGTCATTATTCCGGCGGTTCCGGAGCCCTTTATCGTCTGGATCCTCTCTGGTCAAGCCGTTGTTGAGGAGCGTTCCCCCGGCGAGGCGTGGTTAGCAAACCGCGTTACCGCAGGCGATTTCTTTCTCACGACGGCGCCCTCTCCCACTGAAATGCGGTGGCAAGCCGAGCCAGATATACCGTTCATCGTCATGCATGTGTATATCGGCGTGGCCATGATGCAGGAGTGTGAACTGCGGGAGGTCTCCGGCGCGCGCGACGAAACGCTATCTGCCCTGCTGGAACAGATACGCCAAGAGCTGTATCTGCATACTCCCCCAAGCGGCCCCTTTATCCAGGGGATTGCCCAGGCGCTGGCGGTACACCTGGTTCGCACCTACGGCACGCATACGAAACGACACCGTGGTGGGCTACAGGCATTTAAACTGCACCGGGTCTTCACGGCAATGCGAGAAGGGTTGGCCCAGCCGTTTGACCTGGCACGGCTGGCTAAGCTGACCGATCTCAGCGAATACCATTTTAGCCGTGCCTTCAAACAGTCGACCGGGCTTTCGCCCTCCCACTATTTTATCCGGCTACGCATGGAGGAAGCGCGCCGCATGCTGTCGGAAACCAATGATTCCATTATCAATATTGCCCTGAACGTGGGATACACCAGCCCCAGCCACTTTGCTGCCGTCTTCCTCAGGCATAACGGCGTGACGCCCTCGCACTATCGCAGCGATATCGTTCGCAGCAAAAGTCCGACAGTTTGAGCAAAAGCCCGCGCGAAGCCACCGCCTGAAACATCCATTATTGACCCGTACTTCAGACGTTCTTTCTGAAGCGTTGAAATTAACTCTCACGAGGATCAGTTATGGAACTTAAAGATAAAGTCGCTCTCATCACCGGTGCTTCAAGCGGGATTGGTGCCGCCACGGCAAAAAAATTAGCGGAACAGGGCGTCAGGGTCGGTCTCGCCGCTCGCCGCCTGGATCGCCTGCAGGCGCTGGTCTCTGAAATTGAGGCTGACGGCGGTGAAGCCATGGCGCTGGTTATGGACGTCACTGACCCGGCCTCGGTTAATGAAGGGGTCGCGACACTGCACAAACGCTATGGCCATATTGATATAGCCTTCAATAACGCCGGGCTGATGCCGATCTCGGATATTGCCAGCCTCAAAGTCGATGAATGGCACCGAATGGTAGACGTGAACGTAAAAGGCCTGTTTAACACCGTAGCGGCCGTGCTGCCGATTATGCAGTCGCAGCGGTCTGGTCACATCATCAATACCTCGTCGATCGCCGGGCGCAAAACGTTCCCCGGGCTTGGGGTGTACTGTGCAACGAAGCACGCCGTTGCCGCCTTCTCGGATATTTTGCGTATGGAGCTGGCGCCGCAGTTCAACATTCGCGTCACCTCACTCCAGCCGGGAGCCGTAGAAAGTGAATTATTCGAGCATATCAGTGACGACAATTATCGCGCGCAGATGGAACAGCTGAAGGAGAAGATGACGTTCCTGAAAGCCGACGATATCGCCGACTCGATTGTTTACGTGCTGCAGGCACCGGAACATGTGGACGTGGCAGAGCTGTTTATTATGCCGACCGAGCAGCCCTGGTAAGAAAGTAAAGCGGGTCAGGCAATGCCTGACCCGCTAATTTTCATCCGCGACGTTAGTTCGCAGATGCCGTCGGTCTGATCGTGATTTCTGTTGTATCGACACTCTCAGGCGCCTCGATGATGTGGCGCACGGCGCGGGCAATATCAGCAGGTTTGAGGGCAATAGCACGATACGCGTCCATCGCCGCCATGGTTTCCGGGTGCGTAATGGTCGAGGCCAGTTCGCTTTCCACTACCCCAGGGTTAACGCAGGTCACGCGGATGTTCGAACTTTCCTGACGTAAACCATCCGAAATCGCCCGTACGGCGAATTTGGTCGCACAGTAGACGGCAGCCGTGGGCACAACGGACAAGGCACCAATCGAGCCGATATTAATGATTTGTCCCGAGCCCTGGGCTTCCATAATCGGCAGAACGGCGCCTATTCCCCACAGCACGCCCTTGATATTGACGTCAATGGTGCGCTCCCACTCATCCTGCTTCCCTGCCGAAAGCGGAGAAAGAGGCATGATGCCCGCGTTGTTAATCAGCACGTCAATGCGGCCCCATTTTTCACGCGCTGTCTGCACGAAGTCAGCCATCGACTGGCGGCTGGTAACGTCTAAGACTGCGGCCTGTGCTTCCCCCCCTGCACTGCGGATTTCAGCAGCCAGGGCGTTGATGCGATCCAGCCTGCGAGCGCCCAGGAAAACCTTCGCGCCTGCCTTGCCCAGCTCTCTGGCAATACCTTCTCCGATACCGCTTGATGCACCGGTAATTAAAATGACTTTGTTCATATTTTGCTCCTTCAGTTGAGTTCAACGTGATAATAGATACTCATCATTGTTTCTTGTATCCTGCCTTTACTGGACTCACTGGTTAGCAATGTTAAACAATGAAAATCGATCTCAATCTGTTACCCGTTTTTCTGGCGGTCGCCGAGGAGCGCAGCTTCAGCGCTGCCGCCGTGCGGCTGGGCATAACCCGCTCCGCTGTCAGTCAGGGGATTAGACGTCTTGAAGATGGTTTTCAAACCCTGCTGGTGATGCGCACCACGCGCTCGGTAAGCCTCACTGAAGCAGGTGAACGGCTGCGTAAATCGTTGCAGGGCCCCGTCGCCAATATTGAAGCGGCCTTTGAAAACGTCGCGTCGGACACCACACCGCGCGGCCAGCTCAGAATCGCGGTCACCTCAATTGCGGAAGCGTTTCTCTCTGGCCCGCTGCTCGCGTCGTTTGCGGCTGCGCATCCTGCGGTATCGCTTGATATCTTCGTGTCGGATGAGGAGTTCGATATCGTGGCGGCGGGCTATGACGCCGGGGTAAGGCTGGGTGAAGTTATCGAAAAAGACATGATCGCCGTTCCCCTTACGGGCCAGCAGCGTGAGAGGGTGGTGGCTTCGCCGTCCTATCTGGCGGCTCACGGCATACCTGAGCACCCCCGCGAGCTGGTTACTCACCGGTGTATCGGCTGGCGCCCTGCCCCGGACGTTGCCCCCTATCGTTGGGAATTTGTGGAGGCGGGCGTTCCCTTCGATGTGGCGATTGAACCGCAGATCACCACCAACGATCTGCGCCTCATGCTCAGCCTGGCACTGGCCGGCGGCGGCATAACCCTGGCCACGGAGGATACATTCACACCGTATATTGAATCGGGGGAGCTTGTTGCCCTGCTGGATACGTTTCTTCCCTCTTTTCCCGGCTTTTATCTCTATTTCCCCCAGCGTCACAATATGGCCCCCAAGCTAAGAGCCCTGATCGAGCACGTCCGCCAGTGGCGACAGCCAGCGGCAGCGCAAACTGTTCAACGCTAACAGGGCGCAGACCCTTTCATGCAGATTTTCCTTACCCTGCCGCCGCCCTTTGATAAACATCAACGACACCGCCCTCCCCCCATGGAAAAGTAAAAACGGACACACTTCACTCAGGGGATATGTCGCGCCGGGGATGGCTTAACGATGTATCCCGTACGCTGGACAAGACATCACACAAGGATGGAGCCTTAAAAAATGTACAGACCCATGGTCGTTATTTTCTTTATTCTGCTGACCCTTGCGGCCCTCGTTGAAATGGGGTTTTTATCCTTCGGGTGATCCTCAAGCCAGGGGGCGCTCGCCAGCAGACTTTGATCTCATTACAGTTTTTTCCTAAAGCCACCCCGCTTCGTCTGTGCCATGCTGAATCACGCTCATAACCGATAACGTTAAATGAGGATATTATGAAAAAAACAATTATCGCATTATCTGCCGTTCTGCTGGCTTCCCCAGTATTTGCTGCGACCACACATGCAACTGACGATACCGTCGCTGCGGCGAACGCAAACGCCAACGAAGCGAAGCAAAAACTGCACGAAGAGCAGAACAAAGGCGAAGAGCTGAAGCTGAAACAGCAGCATGCTGCGGAAGGCAAGAGCGAAAGCTTTGGCAGCAAAGTCAGCGAAGATTCCCAGAAAGCCTGGCATAAAACCAAAGAAGGCACCGAGAAAGGATGGGATGCCACTAAAGAAGGCGCTGAGAAAGGCTGGAACAAAACCAAAGAAGGTGCCAGCGAGCTGGAAAAGAAAGTCACTGAATAACCGACACACTCACCTCAGGGCCGCGCTAGCGGCCCTTTTTATTGCTTCGAACAGAGGGTCTTAATGCAAACGTCCGGCTGCCGATCCCCATGTTCATATTTTTTCGACCTCAGTACCAGGTTAATGAATGAACCGCATTGAAAATAAAGCAGGTTATTATATTTCCGTTCGCAGTAGCAGAATTCCAACGCCCTATAAGAATATATTTTAAATCATCATTAATATAATATATCCTACATCAAAAATGTTACCCTAACTTAAACGACGTTTAAGCAGGTTTAAATAATAACATTTTTAATTACGTCAACAAACGTCACTACCAATTATTGAATTACATCTAATGCATAAATAAAAAACGTAAATTTAAAACAAAAAACCCAATAAAAACAACAGCACAATAAAAGCAATACATAACTCCCATCAATAAATTAATGCCCTCTTTACGACTTACCCCTTTATTTACGAAAGCTTAATTTGCACATTCACCGTTTTCTGGCTATATCATTTTTATATCCTCAAAACAAAATCCTCTATTAATTACAGGGTTTTATAAGGCACAAAATACGCATAGCAAACATTCTTTTTGATAAGTAATTACATTCGCTCTGATGTTGCCACTCTGAATCCTGGCGGGCATCGTTCGCTCTAAAAAAGACGGTGAGTACTGTTTAATAAACAGTAACTCCGCCGGGGGCGCCCTTTACCTTCTCCAGAGATGGCTCGTCTTGCTCGTCGTTCACGATAACTCTGCTGGAGTAATACCTAAATGAGCCAAATCTCTGTTATATCAAAACTCACTGGCGTGGAAACGACTACGGAAGGCACACAGGTTACGCTGAGCCATTCCTCTATCGTTGAGCTTCATGTAGAGCGAGCCGATGTCTCCCACTTCGCGCGAAGCGGTAACGATCTGGTGGTGACCCTGCACTCAGGGGAAGTGATCACTCTTAAAAATTTCTACGTCACCGATGCGCAGGGCGTAAGCCAGCTGGTGCTCCAGGAGAGTGACGGTGCGTTATGGTGGATTGAAGATCCTACCGGGGCCGCCACGTACGAGTCCATCGCGTCTACGGACGCGTTGCTGGCCGCATCCGGAAGCGATGCCGGGGGTGCCGCCATCTGGCCATGGGCGCTGGGCGGCATTGTCGCGGCTGGCGCCATCGCGGCGGTGGCGAGCTCCAGTGGCGGCGGCGGTGGGGATGACGACGACGATGGAGATAACAGCAGCCCTCCTCCCGGCACGCCGGTCGATCCGTCCAACCCGGATACAACACCGCCGAATGCACCATCCAGCCTTCAGTTCTCGTCGGATGGTAAAAGCGTCACCGGTACCGCCGAGCCGGGCAGTACCATCACGCTGAAAGACGCGAACGGCAACGTCATTGGCACCGGGAAAACCGGCAGTGACGGCAACTTTACCGTGTCTCTCGGCACTCCGCTGACTAACGGCGAACAGGTGACCGCCACCGCGACGGATGCGGCCGGGAATACCAGCCAGGGCACAACGATTACGGCGCCGGATCTCACCGCACCCGATGCTCCGACAATCGGCAGCGTGACGGACGATGTTGATCCTCAAACGGGTTCGGTCACTAACGGCGGCAGCACCAACGACCCACGCCCGCAGCTCAGCGGTACCGCGGAGGCGGGCTCCACCGTGACCATCTATGACGGCGGAGTCGCAATCGGTACGGCGCTCGTCGCCAGCAACGGCACCTGGACATTTACGCCGTCAGCTGACCTGACTGAAAGCACCCACCAGATTACCGTGCGGGCAACCGACGCCGCCGGCAACCTCGGACCGGCCTCGCCGGTATTTACCCTCACCGTGGATCTGACCCCGCCGACCACGCCAACCGCGATTGTGCTGACCGACGACACGGGTGCGATCAGAGGGACCATAACCGCAGGCACGCCTACCGACGCTTCAAAGCCAATCCTGGCGGGAACGGGCGAGCCAGGTGGCACAATCACTATCTACGATAACGGTGTGGTGGTTGGCACCACGACGGTGCTGCCGAACGGCACCTGGAGCGTCACGCCGAACGGCCCGCTCCCGGACGGGACGCACTCGATAACCGTCGTTGAAACCGATGCCGCCGGAAACCAGAGTGCGGCCTCAGAGCCGATCATCTTCACCGTGGACACCACGCCGCCGCTGGCCCCCGGCGACCTCGTCGTGTCGAACGATGGCGGCACCATCACCGGCACCGCCGAGCCTGGCAGCACGGTAACCATCCGTGAAGGCGACGCTATCCTGGGCACCCCGGTGGCCGACAGCGAGGGCAACTTTAGCCTGACGCTGACCCCGCCTAAGCTCAACGGCGAAGTCCTGACCGCAGACGCCACCGACGCGGCGGGCAACACGGGGCCATCAACCTCCGCGGCGGCGCCGGATGCCACCCCTCCGCAGGCTCCGGTTATCGTGTCGGTGATTGACGACGTGCTGAACACAACCGGTCCCGTGGACCAGAATGGGCTGACCAACGACCGGGCACCGACCCTGAACGGCACGGGCGAACCCGGTTCGACCATCACGATTTTCAACGGCAGCGATATTATCGGCACGGTGGCCGTCCCCTCATCCGGCCTGTGGAGCTTTACGCCGCCCTCACCGCTGGCCGATGGTACGTACGTGCTGACGGCGACGGCAACGGATGCCGCCGGTAACCCGAGCGGACAATCGAACGCGTGGACCATTATCGTCGACGGGACTGCGCCGGAAGCCCCGGTCATTACGCAGGTCGTTGACGATGTTCCCGGACGTACCGGCTCGCTCGACCTCAATGAGACCACCAACGATTCAACCCCGACGCTCAGCGGCACCGCCGCCGCAAATGCCACGGTGACCATCCGCGTGGACGGCGTTGATATTGGTACGACCGTCGCCGATGGCCTCGGCGCGTGGAGCTTTACTCCGGACGCTCCCATCGCCGAGGGCCCGCATACTCTGACCGCCGTCGCGACCGACGCGGCGGGCAACGTTAGCGGCGTCTCCAACAGCTGGGGCATCATCATTGACAGCGTTTCCCCGGATGCGCCAGTCATTACCCAGGTAGTGGATGATGTGCCAGAGCGCCTCGGCGCGCTCAATCCTGGCGACAGCACCAACGACACCACGCCGACGATCAACGGCACCGCTGAGCCGGGCTCAACCGTCACCATCCGCCAGGACGGCGTCGATCTCATCACGGTTCCGGTCGACAGCAACGGCACGTGGACCTTTACCCCCGCCACGCCGCTTGCTAACGGGACCTATACCTTTACCGCCGTCACCACCGACGGAGCGGGTAATACCAGCCAGGCATCAGGCAGCTTTACCCTTACCGTCGATACCACGCCGCCAGCGGCGGCCACTATCGCCACCGTAACCGATGACGTCGGCGGCGTTAACGGGCCGCTCACCAGCGGCGACACCACCGACGACACCCAGCCGCTGCTGCAGGGCACCGCGCCGGCAGATACGGTGATCACCGTCTATGACGGCACCACCCTGCTCGGCACCGCGACCCTCGACGGTAGCGGCGGCTGGAGCTTTACCCCCGTTATTCCGCTCACCGACGGCCAGCATACGCTGACGGTGCATGCCACGGATGCCGCGGGCAATACCACTATCTCAACGCCGTTTGAACTGACGGTGGATACTGTTCCGCCAGCCACGCCGGATATCCCGGCAATCACCGTCAATCCTGACGGCACAGAAACGCCGCTGAACCCGGGAGAAACCACCCGCGACACCACGCCAACCCTGAGCGGGACCGGCAATCCGGGCGATACCGTGACGATCTACAACGGCGGCACCAAGCTTGATGATGTGCTCGTGGACGGCAACGGCAACTGGACCTGGACGCCCGCCACCCCGCTGCCTAACGGCACCTATGACATTACCCTGACCGTCACTAACATGGACGGCACGGGCAACGAAAGCGCCCCGTCCCAGCCGGTCACCATCACCATTGATACCGATGCGCCAGTCGCACCTGCAGCACCGGTGATTACCGACAGCGTCAGCCAGATAACCGGCCCCGTTCCCGACGGCGGAACCACCAACGATCCGCGCCCGGTCCTCAGCGGCACCGGTACGGCGAATGACGTTATCAACATCACTGATACCGTTAACGGCACGCCGACTATCGTGGGCACCGTCACGGTAGACAGCAGCGGCAACTGGAGCTGGCGTCCTGAAAATGATATTGGCGATGGCAGCCACGTCTATACCGCCACCGCCACCGATGAAGCGGGCAACGTCTCTGACGCTTCACCGGCGATTACGATCACGGTGGATACCGTAGCGCCGAATGTCCCGGCGATTGTCGCCGTTGGCGGCGCGCCGGACGATGGCTATATCACAGATGCAACACCAACCGTCGGAGGAACCGGCACGACTGGCGATACGGTGATCGTCTACAACAACGGCGTCGAGCTGGGGCGCGTGGTTGTGGTTAACGGAGAATGGACCCTTACTCTCCCAACACAAACGGACGGCCCGCTGAACATTACCGTGGCGGGTGTTGACGCGGCGGGTAACGTCAGCGCGCTGAGCCCGGTCTTTACCGTCACGCTCGATACCGTTGCGCCTGAGATCCCCACTATTAGCGCCGTCGATAACAGCCTGCTGTCCAACAACGTGCTGTATACGAACGACGGCACGCCGACCCTCACCGGCACCGGTGAACCGGGAACTACCGTTATCGTCTCCGTAGACGGCACGCCATCTGCCGTGCCGGTAACGGTGCAGCCGGATGGCACCTGGAGCTGGACTGCCGACGCGACGCTGCCGGAGGGTCCGCATAGCTTCACCGTATCTTCCAGCGATCCGGCGGGTAATTCCTCCGGGGATTCAGCGCCGCTGAGCGTGACGGTCGATACCGTCGCACCGGCCGATCCGGGCAACATGAGCCTGCCTGAAACAGGAACACCGCTGACCGGTACCGGCGAAGAGGGAAGTACCATTACCGTTAAGGACAGCGGTGGCGCGGTCATTGGTACCGGCGTTGTCGGCAGCGACGGCAGCTTCTCCATTGCGCTGAGCCCGGCGCAGCTGGATCCAACCACGCTGACCGTGACCGCCACGGACGCCGCAGGCAATCCAAGCGCCGATGTGCCTTTTATCGTCACCGACTCGCCGCTTGAGCTGCCGCAGGTACCCGTCATCACGGCAATCGTCGATGACGTGGACCCGGTCATTGGCGATGTGAAAGGCAAAACCACCAACGACACCACGCCAACGCTTACCGGTACGGCCGAAGCGGGCAGCGTGATTACTATCTATCAGGACGGTAGCACGACGCCGTTGACAACGGTGACCGCCGACGGCAGCGGCAGCTGGAGCTATACGCCAGCCGCGCTTGGCGAAGGGCTGCACACCTTCGAGGTGACCGCGACCCTCAACGGTGCCACCAGCGGCCGCTCTCCGGCGGCCAGCGTCACCGTCGACCTTACCGCCCCGGGTACGCCAACCATTGGCTCGGTCATTGACGACGTTGGTCCTGTCACCGGGCCGCTGACCAGCGGCCAGACCACCAACGACAGCCAGCCGACCCTCTCCGGCACCGGCGCTGTGGGGGATACCATCTCCATCTACAACAACGGCGTGCTGCTGGACAGCGTGGTGGTCGGCAATACCGGCACCTGGAGCTACACCACGCCCGTCCTGCCAGAAGGCAATAACGTTCTGACCATCCGCGAGACCGATCCGGCGGGGAATCAGAGCGGTCCTTCGGCGGACTTCACCCTCGTGGTGGATTCCGTTTCCACCACGCCGGTCATCACCAGCGTAACGGATAATGTGGGCAATGCTGCGACCCCGGTAGCCAGCGGCAGCGAAACGAACGACGCCACGCCAACCCTTTCGGGGACGGCGGACGCGAACAGCGTGGTGACCATTTTCGATGGCGCTACCCAGATTGGCGTGGTTACGGCTGATGGCACCGGCGCGTGGAGCTTTACGCCAGAGACCGCTCTTGTCGAAGGCTCGCACAGCTTCACCGTCCTGGCGACCGACCCGCAGGGCAACGTCAGCGAAGCCTCAGCCCCGTGGAGCGTGGTGGTTGACCTGACGGCGCCGACGGTTCCAACGCTGGATACGGTGAGTGATAACGTCCCTGGCGGCGTCACGGGCAACCTCACCAGCGGGCAGGCGACCAACGACACTACCCCGACGATTAGCGGCACCGGACAGGCAGGCAGCACCATCTACATCATGAATAACGGTACGCAGTTAGGGACGGCGATCGTCGACGGAACCGGCAACTGGTCCTTCACCCCGACCACGCCGCTGGACGACGGCAGCTACTCCCTGCGCGCGTACGCAACGGATGCCGCGGGCAACGCCTCGGCTAACTCGTCGGTCTTCGCCTTCACCGTCGATACCGCAGGCCCCGGCGTGCCGGTGGTGACCAGCGTGATTGACGATGTCGCACCGACCACGGGGACGCTCACGTCGGGTAACAGCACCAACGACGCGCGTCCGACCTTCAACGGCACGGGCGACCTGGGCTCTACGGTGCACGTGATTGTTGATGGCAACGAAATTGGCACCGCCGTGGTCAATGCCCAGGGCATCTGGACCTTCACGCCGGGGACCGATCTGCCCGACGGACCGCACGCCATCACCTTCAACGCCACCGACGCGGCGGGCAACGCGGGCACCGCAACGGCACCGTTTAACCTGACGGTGGATACGGGCGTGCCGTCTGCGCCGGTCATTTCAGCCGCGGCAGATAACGTGGGCAGTATTCAAACCCCGCTCACTTCCGGGCAGAGCACCGACGACACCACGCCAACGCTGAGCGGCACCGCGACGGCCAACGCCACGGTCACTATCTATGAAAACGGTCAGCCGGTCGGCACCGCGCTGGCGGACGGTACTGGCGCATGGAGCTTTACCCCGTCCACACCGCTGGCCGCGGGCAGCCACACCTGGACCGCCACGGTGACCGATGAGGCAGGGAACATCAGCCCCGCCTCGCCGGGCTTTACGCTGGTTGTCGATACCACGGCCCCTACCGCGCCGGTTATCAGCCAGGCGATTGACGATGTGGGAACCCTTACCGGGCCGCTCACGTCCGGGCAGACGACCGACGACACCGTACCGCGGCTGGTCGGCACCAGCGAACCGTTTGCCACCGTGAATATCTATGAGGGAACCACGCTGGTCGGGACGGGCACCGCTGACGGCAGCGGCAGCTGGAATATCTTACTCAATACCGCGCTGACAGAGGGGGCGCACAGCTTCACCGCGCAGGCCACGGATGCCGCAGGCAACATCAGCGCGTCGTCCGCCAGCTTCAGCCTGACGATTGACACCGCGCCGCCAGCGCTGCCGGTGCTCACCAGCATCCTGGATGACGTCGGCAACGCGGCAACGCCAGTCGCCGACGGTGGAACAACCAACGACGCGCAGCCAACCCTCAGCGGTACGGCAGAAGCCGGATCGACGGTGAAAATCTTCGATAACGGGGTGCAGATTGGCAGCGTAATCGCCACCGGTGGGGCATGGAGCTTTACGCCTTCTCCGGCGCTGGGCAACGGCCCGCACACGTTGACCTTTACCGCCACCGATACCGCAGGCAACGCCAGCGCGCCAACCGCCGGGTACACGATTAACGTCGATACCCTTGCCCCGGCAGCGCCAGTCATTAGCTCGGTAATTGATGATGTCGGCAGCGTCATCGGCCCGGTAACCGGCGCCAACCCGACCAACGACACGCGTCCAGCGCTGAGCGGAACCGCCGAAGCGAATGCGACGGTACGGATCTACGATGGCATCACGCTGGTGGGCACCGTCACCGCCGATGCCAACGGCAACTGGACGCTGCCGGAAACCACCACGCTGACGCAGGGTACCCACAACTTCACCGCCACGGCCACCGATGCCGCAGGCAATACCAGCCCGGCATCGGCCGTAACGACGATTATCGTCGATCTTACCGCCCCAACGGCCCCGACCGGGACCTTTAACGCCGACGGTAGCGTATTAACCGGCAATGCTGAAGCGGGCAGCACCGTCACTATCCGCCTCGCGGACGGCTCGACGGTGACCACCACAGCGGGCAGCAACGGCACGTACAGCTACACCTTCGTTAACAAGCAGACCGAAGGCCAGACGCTGCAAATCACCGCCACCGACGCGGCGGGCAACGTCTCGCTGCCCGGCTCGGCGCTCGCGCCGGTGGTGCCGCTCTCCGCCAGCAATAACGTCGAAGAGCTGGAACTCGGCACCACGGCCACCGTCACCAACAGCCAGTACAGCGACTACGGCTTCCTGCTGGTCGGCGCCGTGGGCAACGTCCTGACGCTGCTCGGTAATGACACCGCTCAGGTGAACTTCACCGTGGGCAGCGGCGGCAGCGCGGATATTGTCGTGAACGCCAACGCCACGGGGGCCGTGCTCTCTCTGCTCAACACCCTTGAGCTGGTGGTACAGCGCTTTGACACCGTGAACAACACCTGGACTACCGTAGTCGATACCGGGCAACCGCAGTTTGCCGACCTGCTGACCCTGGGGGCGACTGGCGTTTCGCTGAACCTGACCGGGCTGGCGGACGGCAACTACCGCGTGCTGAGCTATAACACCAACCTGCTGGCGACCGGCTCCTACACCAGCCTCGACGTGGCGGTGAAAGAGACCGGCCCGGGCACCGTCACGGGTGACACCAGCCTTGACGGTAACGTGATCACCGACGTTGACCCAACCGCGGGCAGCGACAACGCTCCGGCCGGGGCAACGGTCACGGCCGTCACTAACGCGCAGGGTGTCACCACCAGCGTCACTGCCGACGGCACGGTGATCCAGGGCCAGTACGGTACGCTGACCATTAACCGCGACGGCAGTTACACCTACGATCTGACCAACACCAGCGCAGCGGTGATTGGCCGGACGGAGAGCTTCAGCTACACCATCACCCATAACGGCGTCAGCGCGTCGGCAAACCTGGTGCTGGCGCTGGGCACCGGTACCGCCACCAGCGGTATTGTCGCGGTTGACGACACGAACTCGCTGACCTTCGATACCACCGTCAACGCGATTAACAACGGTACGTCCTCCCAGGGCGGCTTTACCCTGGTGGGAATCAATCTCGGCAACACGCTGGGGCTGAACCTGCTGGACGATATGACCAACCCCATCATCTATAACGTGGAGGAAGGCACCACCCGCACCATGACCATCCAGGCTTCCGTTGGCGGCGTGGCCCTGGCATCGGTGTTCGACCTGTACATCTACAAGTTCAACAACGCGACGCAGACCTTCGAGCAGATGCGCGTTGAACCAGGCTGGCTGCGCGCGCCGCTGCTGGGCGGCACCTCGCCTCAGCTGACGCTGCAGCTGCCGGCCGGTGAGTACCTGTTCCTGCTGAATACGGCTGCGGGGATCACCGCCCTGACGGCCTACACGCTGGACGTGCTGCAGGATCATGTCTACAGCGTAGCGAGCGTCAGCGCGAGCACCACCGGAGATGTTCTGACGGATGATATTGCGCCAGTCGGCACGCTGGTGACCGAAGTTAACGGCGTAGCGGTGAACAGCAGCGGTCTGACGAACATTACCGGCGAGTACGGTACGCTGAGCATCAACGCGGCCGGGGAGTACACCTACACCCTGAACAGCGGCGTCGGCGTTGACCACATCAGCACGCCGGATACCTTCGTCTACACCATTACCGCGCCGGACGGCACGAAAGACACGGCTTCGCTCAACATCACCCCAACCGCGAAGCCGATGGATGCGGTGAATGATGTCAGCACCGCGATGGACGTGACGTCGGTACACCACACCGCTGCGTACTCGGATACTACCGTCGGGTCGGCGAGCTGGAACGCCGCGCTGCTCACTTCTACGCAGGGCTCCGGCACCGGTACCTTCGTGGTGGATGCCAATACCGCGCTGCACAACGTGGTGCTGTCGTTTAACGTCGCCTCGTTGCTGACGCTGACAGGGTTGACGGTTGACTGGACGCTGACCAACGGCGCCACCACCGTCAGAACCGGCTCGTTCAACGGCGGGCTGCTGCTGGGCGGCACGGCAACGGTCAACCTGACGGGTCTCGACCTGGAGGCGGGGACCTACACCCTGAGCTATACCGGCAGAATGGGGCCGCTGGGAGTAGGAAATATCACCATCACCCCAAGCGTTACCGGCACCAGCTACTCGCTGTCGCAGTTCGACGCCACGGGCACCCACACCGTTGACGGCAACATTTTCGACGGCACCGATTCCGCAGGGACACTGGATCAGCTGCACTCGGTCGATACCCGCGTGAGCATTACCGGCTACGACGGCGTCACCACTACGCTGGATCCGTACACCGGCAGCACGCAGGTGAACATTACGGGCCACTACGGCACGCTGGCGATTGCCGCAGACGGCAGCTACACCTACACGCTCAACCCGGGGATATCGCTCTCTACCATTACCACGAAGGAGGTCTTTAACTACACCCTGACCGATGCCAACGGCACCACGGACTCCGCGTCGCTGACCATCAACATGGCGCCGAAATTTATCAGTTCGGAGCATAACGATGTGATTAGCGGTACGGCCTACGGCGACACGCTGATTTATCAGGTGCTGAACAGCACGGCGGGCAACGCGACGGGGGGCAACATCACCACCGCCGGCGGCGACCACTGGACAAACTTCTCCCTGGCGCAGGGAGACAAGATCGACATTGGCGATCTGCTGGTGGGCTGGGACGGAAATACCGCCTCGCTGGGGAATTATATCAATGTCACGCAAAGCGGTAGCAACACTGTGATCTCCATCGACCGTGACGGTGCAGGGAGCACCTACACTAATACTGCACTCGTTACGCTTGATAACGTGCAAACCACCTACGACGAGCTTGTGAACCAGCAACACATCATTACCTGATAGCACCTGTAGTACCTAACCCGGGCGCGCACAGCGCCCGGGCATAAATAATAAAGCTGTACTTTTTTATTAGGGACAAGACATGGGAATAAAGATGCCTTACTGGTGGCTCTCGTGCTGCCTGATATCTGTACCCGCCATCGCGGCAAACCCGGCGGCAACCATCAATACCGGACAGCTCCGCGAAACGCAGGAACTCCCCTCACTGAATGGCCGCGTCGCCCCGCTGACAGGCAAAGCCGCTCCCGGTTCACTACAGCTTGGCGAGGCCGTCAACCGCGCCGTCACCTGGCACCCGGCGATCGCGGAAGCCGTGGGCAAACTCTACGAACAGAACGAAGAGGTCGACGTCGCAAAATCGAAATACTATCCGCAAATTAACGCCGGCATGGACAACGGGTATTCCCACGATGGCGATCAGAACGGCTTCACGCCGTCGCTGGTGCTCTCTCTTTCACAGATGCTCTACGACTTCGGCAAAGTGGCAAGCCAGGTGCGGGCCGAAAACGCCGGGGTCGCCCAGCAGCAGGCCAACGTGCTGGTCAGCATCGACACCATCGCCCACGATACCGCCATCGCTATGGTGCAGGTGCAAACCCTGCAGCAGATGGTCGACACCGCCAAAGAGCAGCTCGACGCCCTCTCCTCAATTGGCAAGCTGACCCGCCTGCGTAACGACGAAGGGGCCACCTCGCTCTCTGACGTGGTGCAAACCGACGCGCGCATTGAAGGCGCGCGCGCCCAGCTGATGCAGTATCAGGCCAGCCTCGACAGCGCCCGCGCCACGCTAATGAGCTTTCTCGGCTGGAACAGCCTGAACGAAATCAGCAATGATTTTCCGCAGAAGCTGGCCCGCAGCTGCGATATCGCCGAGCCGGACGATCGTCTGGTGCCTGCGGTCCTCGCCGCCAGGGCACAGGCGAACGTCGCGCAGGCCAACCTCGACTACGCCGACGCGCAGATGACGCCAACCGTCTCGCTGGAGCCGGAAGTCCGTCACTACCTGAACGATAGCTACGCGGGCAACGAAACGCGGGATCGCACCCAGTATTCCGCCTGGGTGAAAGTCCAGATGCCGCTCTACCAGGGCGGCGGGCTCACCGCCCGACGCAACGCCGCCGGGCACGCGGTGGAAGCGGCGCAGTCGACCATTCAGCGCACGCGCCTCGATGTCCGCCAGAAGCTGCTGGAGGCCCGCAGCCAGGTGATGAGCCTGCAAAGCACGCTGCAAATTCAGGGCCGCCAGGAGGCGCTCAGCGCCCGCACCCGCGAGCTCTATCAGCAACAGTATCTCGATCTCGGCTCGCGCCCGCTGCTTGACGTGCTTAACGCCGAGCAGGAGGTCTATCAGGCACGCTTTACCCAGCAGCAGACCCTCGGTCAGCTGCACCAGCTGCAGCTCAACTGCCTCTATAACACCGGGCAATTGCGTCATGCGTTCGATCTTGATAACCGCACCATCCAGACCGTGGAGATCCAGCCATGAAGCAACGCGACATCCCGCAGGGGGAAACGATGACGGATGAGGCGCTGGAGCAGTGGGCTCAGGCGTTTGGCTTTGTCGCCACGCGCTACCGCGTTGCCTGTTCGCCAGGCTCGCTCGTCGCGGGCGCGCCGTGGCTGAAAGGCAAACCGATGGTCCCCGCCCTGACTCAGCTTGCCCGTGAAGCCGGGCTGACGTTCCAGCTGCTGACGGCCGATCAGCAGTCGATCAACAGCTGGCGTCTGCCGGTGGTGGTGGCGCTGAACGATGGAAAAATCGGCGTGATTGAAAATTTCGACGGAGAGGACACGCTTGAGGTCAGCTTTTTCGACGACAAGACGTACACCAACCGCCTGTCGATGAGCGCGATGTTGCCCGCCATCCGCCACGTCATCGCCCTGCGTCCGCTGGCGGCGCTCAAGGACAGCCGCGTGGACGCCTACATCTCAAAGTACCGCCCGGACTGGCTCTACCGGCTGGTGATGCGCGACCTGCGCCCCTACAGTTGGGTGATGCTGGCGGCGCTGTTTATCAACGTGCTCTCCCTCTCCGGCATCGTCTTTTCCATGCAGGTGTATGATCGGGTGATACCCGCCCAGTCCTACCCGACGCTCTACGTGCTGACCATCGGGGTGCTGATCGCCACCCTGTTTGGCTTTGTGCTGCGCGTCGCGCGCGGGCACATTATGGATCTGCTGGGCAAACGCTCGGATCTGCGCGTCTCGGATCGCGTGTTTGGGCACGCGTTGCGGCTGCGCCACAGCGCCATTCCGCGCTCCACCGGCAGCTTTATCTCCCAGCTGCGCGAGCTGGAGCAGATCCGCGAGATGGTCACCTCCTCCACCATCTCGACGATTGTCGATCTGCCCTTCTTCTTCCTGTTTGTGGTGGTGCTGGCGATCATCGCGCCGCAGCTGGCGTGGATCGCCCCGGTAGCGGCGGTAATCATGGTGCTGCCGGGCCTGCTGCTGCAAAAGAAGCTGGCGGAGCTGGCGAAGCAGTCGGCCCATGAATCAACCCTGCGCAACGCGGTGCTGGTGGAGAGCGTGCAGGGGCTGGAGGACATCAAGCTGATGCAGGCGGAGAACCGCTTTTTGCAGCAGTGGAACAGCTATATCCAGATCACCGCGGAATCCGGCCTGCGCACCCGCGAGCTGACGCAGAACCTGATCAGCTGGGGGATGACCGTCCAGAGCCTGGTCTACGCCGCCGTGATCGTGGTCGGCGCGCCGATGGTGATTGACGGCACCTTAACCACCGGTTCGGTAGTGGCCGCCTCAATGCTGGCCTCGCGGATGATCGCGCCAATGGCGACGCTGTGCGGCGTGCTGGCCCGCTGGCAGCAGGTAAAGGCCGCCAAAGAGGGGCTGGACAGCATTATGCAGCTGCCGACCGAGAACCAGCGTGAAGAGACGCCGATCCGCCAGGACGTGCTGCGCGGACACTATCTCTTCGAGCAGGCGCAGTTCCGCTACCACCCGGAAGATCCGCGCATGGCGCTGCGCATTAACCGTCTGGAGATCAGGCCGGGCGAGAAAGTGGCGATCCTCGGGCGCAACGGCGCGGGCAAATCCACCCTGCTGCAGGCGATGGCGGGCGGAATGGATCTGGCGGGCGGCGAACTGCGGCTCGACAACCTCAGCCTGCCGCATCTCGACGTGGCGGACGTGCGGCGCAACGTCGGCTTTATGACCCAGAACGCGCGGCTGTTTTACGGCACCCTGCGCGAGAACATCACCCTCGGCATGCCGCGCGCCACCGATGAAGAGATCTTCGAAGTGCTGGAGATGTGCGGTGCGGCCAGCTTTGTGCAGAAGCTGCCGAAGGGGCTGGACTACCCGATTATGGAGAACGGCGTGGGATTGTCCGGCGGGCAGCGGCAGTCAATCCTGCTGGCGCGAATGCTGCTGCGCGATCCGAATATCGTGCTGATGGACGAGCCGACCGCCTCCCTTGATGAGCACACCGAGCGGGAATTTATCCAGCGCCTGGGGGCGTGGCTCGGCAACCGGACGCTGGTTGTCGCCACCCACCGCGTGCCGGTGCTGGAGCTGGTGGAGCGCGTGGTCGTGCTGAAAGATGGGATGCTGGTCATGGACGCGCCAAAGGCGCAGGCGTTGAACAACAGCCGCATGCAGCAACAGCAGCAGGCAGCAACCGGACGGGAGTGGAAAAATGAAAATCAGTCAGCGTGACGTGGCCGCGATGGACGATCTGGACAATGCGCTCGACTCCGAAAGCGGCTATACCGGCGCGCGGCGGATCGTGATCTTCTCGCTGCTGATGTTTGTGGCGCTGGGCGTTTGGGCGTGGTTTGGGATGCTGGATGAAGTCTCAACGGGAACCGGAAAAGTGATCCCCAGCTCGCGCGAGCAGGTATTGCAGTCGCTGGACGGGGGGATCCTCACCGAGCTGAACGTTCACGAGGGCGATCAGGTGCAGGCCGGACAGGTGCTGGCGCGGCTGGATCCGACGCGTTCCGAATCGAACGTCGGCGAAAGCGCGGCGCGCTACCGCGCGTCGCTGGCCTCCAGCGCGCGTCTGTACGCCGAGGTCAACGATCTGCCGCTGAAGTTTCCGCCTTCGCTGGAGAAATGGACCGAACTGACCGCCGCCGAAACGCGGCTCTACAACTCGCGCCGCGCGCAGCTTGAGGACACGCAGCGTGAACTGCGTGCAGCGCTGGATCTCGCAAACAAAGAGCTGGCGATCACCCAGCGGCTGGTAAAAACCGGCGCCGCCAGCCACGTGGAAGTGCTCCGCCTGCAGCGGCAGAAAAGCGACCTGGAGCTGAAGCTCACCGACGTGCGTTCCCAGTATTACGTTCAGGCGCGCGAGGCGTTATCCAAGGCCAACGCCGAGGTAGATATGGTCTCAGCGATCCTGAAAGGCCGCGAGGATTCCGTCACCCGACTGACGGTAAAATCCCCGGTGCGCGGGATCGTGAAAAACATCAAGGTCACCACCATCGGCGGCGTGATCCCGCCCAACGGCGAGCTGATGGAGATTGTGCCGGTTGACGATCATTTGCTGATTGAAACCCGCCTCTCCCCGCGCGATATCGCCTTTATCCACCCGAACCAGGAGGCGCTGGTGAAGATCACCGCCTACGATTATGCCATCTACGGCGGGCTGCACGGGGTGGTGGAGACCATTTCGCCGGACACCATTCAGGACGAAGCCAAGCCGGAGGTGTTCTATTACCGGGTGTTTATCCGCACCAGCCAGGATTACCTGGTGAATAAGGCGGGCAGGCACTTCTCGATCGTGCCGGGGATGATTGCCACGGTGGACATCAAGACCGGTGAAAAAACGGTGCTGGATTATCTGATCAAGCCGTTTAACCGGGCGAAGGAGGCGCTGAGGGAGCGATAGTCAATCGCCGGACGGCTGCTGCGATCTTTCCCCTCACCCTAACCCTCTCCCCAAAGGGGCGAGGGGATGGTTCGCTGCTCGCATTAATTTGTGGGGATTCCTCAGCCCTGTGCCCCCACACCACAATACTTCTTTTCTGGAATCCGCCTCGAAGAAACCGCTTTTAATGAGGCCTTACGCTTTCCTTCAGCCTGCATCCGGGTAACATAGCTGCCAATCAAAAACGCACTTGCGCACTGTGCAAGAGTGCATTACTATCCACATAGCTTCATGGACTGGAGCTCATAAGCACTATGATTAATCATTTTCGTGATCAATGGCTTAAGGATTTTTTTCTGTATGGGAAATCAAGCAATGTGATCCCTTCAAGCCTTGAATCAGCCTTAGCGAGGAAGCTGGATATGATCAACGCTGCCACTTCGCACCGGGAGCTGAGATCCCCACCAGGCAATATGTATGAATCGCTGAATCCCCCTCTTGCAGGGTACTCTGCGATTCGCGTGAACAGGCAATACAGGTTGGTATTCAGGTGGTCAGAGGGCAAAGCAGACGATCTCTACCTCTCTCCGCACAAGTACACGCCATACAAATGAGGCATTACCTATGACTCTTCAACAGGCTCTACGCAAACCCACCACGCCGGGCGATGTGTTGCAGTATGAATATCTTGAGCCGCTCAATCTGAAAATTAGCGATCTCGCGGAGATGCTTAACGTGCACCGTAACACCATCAGTGCTCTCGTTAATAATAACCGTAAACTGACGGCCGATATGGCAATCAGACTGGCCAAGGCGTTTGATACCACCATTGAATTCTGGTTGAACCTGCAGCTAAACGTCGACATCTGGGAAGCACAGACCAATTCCCGGACTCAGGAAGAATTGAGCCGTATAAAGACGGTCGCGGAAATTATGGCAAAAAGGAAATCGGGACAGCCGGATGTGGCCTGAGTGGTCGTTTTCCCCGGTACGATATTGACCGCACCGGGTTTTACTCGTATTTACAGCGAGATCTTCAGGCGTCGAACCGCTTCTTTCAGCTGCTCATCCGTTGGAGTGACGAATGACATGCGCAGCGTTGTCTGGTCCGGTTCGTTGCAGTAGAAGAACTCGCCCGGTACAAACACCACGCCGTTGCTTAAGGTTTTTTCCAGCCATTTCGTCGTATTCATGCCGTTGTTCATTTTTGCCCACAGAAACATGCCGCCTTTAGGCTTGTGGAAAGACATCACATCGCCCAGCTCGGCTTCCAGTTCCGTTGCAAACGTCTGGTATTTCTGGCGATAGGCCTCGCGGATCGTTTTAATCTGGTTCGCCAGACGCCCGGTTTTCAGGTACTCATAGGTCATCAGCTGGGACAGCGTGCTGGTGTGCAGATCGGTGGTTTGCTTGAGGTTCACCACCGCGCGCTTCAGCCACTCCGGCACCAGCACCCAGCCTACGCGGGTGCCCGGCGCGAGGATTTTGGAGAAGGTAGAGGTGTACACCACGTTATCTTCATTGCCGATATCTTTCGCATGGGCAATCAGCGGGCGGAACACGTCGTCGGTGTAGTTAATTTCGCTGTACGGATCGTCTTCGATAATCACGAAATCATAGCGCTTTGATAATTCCACCAGCTGTTTACGGCGCGCTTCGGAAAGCGTTACGCCGCCGGGGTTACCAAAGGTTGGAACGATATAAACCGCCTTGATGGTTTTCTTCGCCACCAGCGCCTCAAGTTCATCGACCTTCATGCCGTCGCCGTCGGTGCCGACGGATTCAAAATTCGCCTGCGCCAGGCCAAAGACCTGCAGCGCGGCAAGATAGGTTGGACGTTCAACGACAACCGTATCGCCAGGATTGATTAACGCGCGCGCCAGCACGTCCAGAGATTGTTGAGAGCCGGAAGTAATGACCACGTCATCGGCTTTACAGGCGATGCCGCGCCCCTCGCAAATGCGTTTAATTTCCTCGCGCAGCCCCGGTACGCCTTCCGTCAGGCCATACTGGAACGCCTCGCCAAAATGCTGTGACAACACGGCATCGGCGGCAATTTTAAGCCCTTCGCGATCGAACAGGTCCGGATTGGGAATACCGCCGCCCAGCGAAATCACGCCCGCCATTTTGCTATGTTTTAATAATTCACGGATGGCAGATGATTGCAGGCCCTGCGCGCTGCTGGCGAGTTTGTTTGCAGACATTCTTTGATTACCTTCTTTTTTTATATTGTGCCCAATCTTAGCAGAATATGAGCAATAAATTCCGTTAGCTTAGGGAGGGGACGTAAATCCTGTCGCCACAGTAAATGCACCGGCCTCGGCGCGGGCGTGAACGGCTCCAGCACCCGCACCAGCCTGCCGCTCGCCAGCTCTTCCGCCACCAGCACCTCCGGCTGCAGCAGCAGCCCTGCCCCGGCTCGCGCCGCCATGCGTAAGCCGTAGCCGTCGTTGCATCTTAAGATAGCATCCCGCTTCCAGCGCACCTCTCCTTCCGCACCCGGCAGGCGCCATTCGTTGCGCGCGGTCCACACCGTGTGCGACAGGCACAGATGATCCACCAGATCGGCGGGCGTCTGCGGCGTGCCGTGTCGCGCCAGATAATCCGGCGCGGCGCAGATCGCCATGTTGTAGGGACACAGATATTTCGCCACCAGATCGTCATTGCGGATATCGCCAATGCGAATGGCCAGATCGACCCCCTCTTCCACCAGATCGACCATTCGATTGGTGAGATCCAGTTCGATACGCACTTCCGGATAGCGCTGCAAAAATGAGGCCGTCAGAGGGGCGATCGCGCAGCCGCCAAACGACGTAGGGGCCGTGACGCGCAGGGTGCCGGCGGGCGCCGCGCGCAGCCGTTCAACCGCGCTTTCGGCAATCGAGACCTGCTCCAGCACCCGTCTGGCCTCTTCGAAATAAACGCGTCCGGCATCGGTCAGACTCTGGCGACGGGTATTGCGCTCCAGCAGCCGCGTACCGAGCTGCGATTCCAGCAGCGAAATATATTTCCCGACCATGACCGCCGACATCTCCAGCCGTGCCGCCGCGCCGGTAAAGCTGCCGCTCTCAACCACCGCGATAAACGTCTCCATGCCGCGAAGCTTATCCATATTCCAAACCTCTGGTTAGCAATCATCTAACTTTAGCCCAGTTTATCTGATTTTTTATTTATTAAAGAATGAGGGCTCACAACATAAGGAGTCTGCTATGAAAATCGTCATTATTGGTGCCAGCGGTACGGTCGGGCGTGCCGTAACCGAAGAGTTAAGCCGTCGTCACGAGGTCATCCGTGTCGGTCGCACGCAGGGCGACTACCAGGTGGATATCACCTCGCAGGCGAGCGTACAGGCGCTGTTTGAGAAAATCGGCCATGTGGATGCGATTGTCTCCGCCAGCGGTGGCCTCTACTTTGGCCCGCTCGCGACCATGAAGGACAGCGACTTCAACCAGGGCCTGCAGGACAAGCTGCTGGGGCAGGTGCGCCTGGCGCTGACCGGCCAGCATTATCTGAACGAAGGCGGCTCAATTACGCTGATAAGCGGGATTGTGGCGCACGAGCCAATTGCCCAGGGCGTGAACGCCACCACGGTCAATGCGGCGCTGGAAGGGTTTGTCCGCGCCGCAGCCTGCGAACTGCCGCGCGGGATCCGCATTAACCTGATAAGCCCGACGGTGCTGACCGAATCCGCCGAAGCGTATGACGGGTTCTTCCCCGGCTTTGAAAGCGTTCCCGCCGCGACCGTGGCGCAGGCCTACCGTCGCAGCGTGGAAGGGGTGCAGAGCGGGCGGGTGTATAAGGTCGGTTACTGAGCCTTACGGGCGGAGATCAGCACCAGCATCGGGCGCTCCGCCTCTTCGGCCAGTGCAGGCCAGGCGTCAATCTGCGCCTGCGTTGGCCCCCACTCATTGACTTCACTTATCGTTAACCCGGCCCCGATCAGCGCGTTAAGCGTGGTGCCCAACGTGCGGTGGTATTTAATCACCCCGTCCGCCAGCCAGTTGCTGACGCGCTGGCTTTCGTCCTGATAACGGTTCACGCCCCAGAACCGCTCGCCGCTGTCGTCGGTCAGCCAGCCCTGACGGGAGGCGCAGGTGTAAATCGGGTGCTCCATCGAGAAGACCAGGCTACCGCCCGGTTTTAGCGCGCGCTGAACGTTGGCGAATAGCGTGTCCAGTTCCGGCAGGTAGTGCAGCGCCAGCGAGCTGTAGACCAGATCGAGGCTATTCTCGTTGAGCGTAAGAGACTCCAGATCGCTACGCTGATAGTGAATCCGATTGTCATCAGTCAGTTCAGCCGCGCGGGCAAGCATCTTTTCTGAGATATCGACACCCGTGACGTCAGACGCGCCCAGCTCGCGCGCCGCGCGGCAGAACCAGCCATAGCCGCAGCCGAGATCGATAACCGATGTATCAGTGAGATCGGGCAGCATGTTTTTCAGCGCGAGCCACTCCGGCGCGCCGTCCAGGCCCTGCACCGAGCGGGGAAGCTGTGCGTAGCCTTCGAAAAACGCCGGGTTGTCGTAGATGTTTTGTGGCATGGCGGACTCCTGTTATCGCAACAGAGGCGAGGGTAAAATACCCCTCGCCCGTTGGCAACGTATCCGTCTGATAAATCAGAGCCTGCGCCGGATCTTCTCTACCATGGCGGCGGTCGAAATCCCGTAGCGGTCGTGCAGGGTGGGCAGCGCGCCCGCATCAAGGAACGCGTCCGGCAGCGCGACGGTATCGAAATCCACGTTAACGCGGTTGCGCATCAGCAGTGACGCGACGGCTTCGCACAGCCCGCCCACGCTGCTGTGGTTTTCCGCCACAACGACCAGCCGTCCCGGCTTCGCGGCCTGGGCCAGGATCGTCACTTCGTCCAGCGGCTTAATGGTGGGCGAGTGCAGCACCGCCACGCTGACGTTATCCTTACGCAGCTGCTTCGCCGCCTCCAGCGCGCGCATGGTCATTAGTCCTGAGGCGACGATCAGGACATCGCTCCCCTCTTCAAGCAGCACGGCTTTGCCAATCTTAAACTGGTAGTTGTACTGGTCCAGCACCACCGGCACCTTGCCGCGCAGCAGGCGCAAATAGACAGGGCCATCGTGCGCTGCCATCGCCGGCACCGCCTGTTCCGTGTCGATTGCGTCACAGGGATCGATAATCGTCATGCCCGGAATACCGCGCATAATCGCAATATCTTCCGTCGCCTGGTGGCTCGGCCCGTAACCGGTGGTCAGGCCCGGCAGCGCCGCGCAGATCTTCACGTTCAGGTGCTCTTCAGCAATCACCTGATGGATAAAATCGTAGGCGCGGCGGGTGGCGAAGACGGCGTAGGTGGTGGCGAAAGGAATAAAACCCTCTTTCGCCATGCCGCCCGCCGCCCCCATTAAAAGCTGTTCAGCCATGCCCATCTGGAAGAAGCGTTCCGGGTAGGCCTGGGCAAAAATGTGTAGATCGGTGTACTTCGACAGATCCGCCGTCATGCCGACGACCTCCGGTCGCTGTTCCGCCAGCTTCACCAGCGCGTGGCCGAACGGCGCGGCGCGCGTCTCCTGTCCCTCTTCCGCGATAGAGGCAATCATCGCCGACGTGGTTAAACGCGGCTTTTTCTCCGTGGTCTGGCTCATTACAGCACTCCTTCAGGTTTGTTGGCATCCAGCACGGCGAGTGCCTTTTGCCACTCGTCAGCATCCACGCGAATAAAATGGTTCTTGTCACGCTTTTCGAGGAACGGCACGCCCTTGCCCATCAGCGTGTCGCACAAAATGACGCGCGGCTGGTTTTCCGGGTAGCGTTTGGCGTTATCAAAGGCCGTCACCAGCGCATGAACATCGTTGCCGTTTACGCGCTGCACGTACCAGCCGAAGGAGGTCCATTTATCCTCCAGCGGCTCAAAGCCGAGGATCGCGTGCGAGTTGCCATCCGCCTGCTGGCGGTTAATGTCCACCAGCACGATCAGGTTCGACAGGCCGTGATGTGCCGCCGACATCGCCGCTTCCCAGGTTGACCCTTCATCCAGCTCGCCGTCCGACATGGAGTTAACAACCCACGCCGCGCTCTGCTTATGCTTCAGCCCCAGCGCCATGCCAACGCCAATGCTTAAGCCCTGCCCCAGCGAACCGCCGGAGATCTCCATGCCCGGCGTGTAGGTGGCCATACCGGACATCGGCAGGCGGCTGTCGTCCGCGCCGTAGGTCTCCAGCTCCTCTTCAGGAACGATCCCCGCTTCAATCAGGGCCGCGTAGCAGGCAATGGCGTAATGGCCGTGGGAGAGCAGAAAACGGTCACGCCCTTCCCACTCCGGCTCGCCCGGCTTAAGGTTCATCCCGTGGGTAAACGCGGTGGCCAGCACGTCGGCATAGCCCAGCGCCTGCCCGATGTAGCCCTGCCCCTGCACCTCACCCATGCGCAGCGCGTAGCGGCGAATGCGCCAGGCCGCGGCGGCAACCTGTTGAACTGTGGTATCCGTCATCGTCGTATCTCCTTAATGGATCAGCATCCCGCCGTTCACGTCGAGCGTGATACCGGTGGAGTAAGAAGAAAGGTCGCTGCCGAGGAACAGCGCGGCGCGGGCAATATCCTGCGCGTCGCCGAGGCGGTTAAGCGGAATGCCCGCCAGAATGGACGTTTTCATCTCATCGCTCAGCTTGCCTGCGGTGATGTCCGTCTGGATAAGCCCCGGCGTGATGCAGTTTACGCGCACGTTGTCTGGCCCGAGCTCGCGCGCCATGGCTTTTGCCAGCCCCAGCACACCCGCTTTTGCAGCGCTGTAGTGTGGGCCACCGAAGATGCCGCCGCCACGCTGGGCGGAGACCGATGAAATGCAGACGATGCTGCCCGACTTTTGCGCGCGCATAGTGGGAATAACCGCCTGGGACATTAGCAGCGTGCCGCGCAGGCTGACGTCCAGCACCGCATCGTAATTTTCGCGTTTGATATCCATCAGCTTGATCGGCTGAGTAATGCCGGCGTTATTCACCAGAATATCGATGCGCCCGTATTTCCCCAGCACCTGCTCAATGGCGGCATTAACCTGTAATTCATTGCTGACGTTCGCCGCAAGGCCCAGATGTTCGTCGCCCAGGCTCGCGGCGGCAGCCCGGCTGGCTTCGGCATCTAAATCAATAATGACCACTTTCGCGCCCTGTTCGGCATATAATTTCGCCGTGGCGAAACCCAAACCGCGTACGGAAGCCGCGCCGGTAATAACGGCGACTTTATTTTTCAGTAGCATATATTTACTCCATTCGGACAAGAGGGATTTAATGTTTTATTTCGGCTCTTCCAGCAGCGTAATCATAATTAAGCCAATGGCTGCGCAAATACCGAAATAAATAAACACGGAATTAAAACTGCCTGTTTTATCCAGCAGATAACCTGCCAGCATCGGGGAAACAAATCCGCCGAGATTACCGCCGCTATTGATAATGGACGCGGCAATGGGATAGGTTTTACTGTCCGCAACAGCCATGCCATAAGCCGTAAAAGCGGGCCAGCCAATATTCAGACAAAGGCCGACAAAAAATAGCCCGACGCAAACCGCCACGGTGCTTTGCGGAATATTCAGCATAATGACCATCATTAAAACGGTGCTGATGGCGGTAAACATCATGGTCGGTTTACGTCGGCGGCCGAGCAGCCTGTCGGAGACGTAGCCGCCAAAAATCGCACCGATAAATCCGCCGATGCACGGCATGCTGGCGACCAGCCCCATGCTCATAAACGTAAAGCCTTTCTCTTTCACCAGATAGAGCGGGATCCACGTCAACAGTCCGTACAGCACGCTGACCATCATAAAATAGGCCAGGCAGTCGCCGAGAATATTCTTCGAGGTAAACAGCCCTTTCACCGTGCTTACCGGGGCTAACTCCCGCACGCGGATCAGCCGATCGAGGCGTGCAAAGCCCGGTGAAATCACGATGTTTTCCCGTCTGGCGTCCGGCGTCTCCTGGCCGGCGGTAATGGTCTCCAGCTCCGCTTTAGAGACGAATGCGCTCTCGGACGGCTTCGTGCGTACCAGCAGATACCACAGGACGGCAATGACCAGGCCTGGGATCGCAAAGGAGAAGAAGACCCAGCGCCAGCCCCAGGTCATGGCGATCCACACGGCCAGCGGCGGCACGAGGATGGGCGCGAACATGGTGGCGGCGATGTAGACGCCCGTGGCCGTGGCCTTCTCCTTTGGCGGAAACCAGTTGTTGATGGTGGAGGCCAGCCCGACCGGGCACGGCCCCTCTGTTAACTCCAGCCCCAGGCGGATACACTTCAGGCCCAGAACCGAGGTTGCGGTGCCCATCAGCCAGGTAAAGGCAGAGAAGCCGAATATCGACAGCGCCACCATGCCGCGAATTCCCTTTTTGGCAATAAAAAAGCCCGCAGGAATTTGGCTCAGGGCGTATCCCAAAAAAAACATGCTGGCGATGGCACCGGCTTCGAAATTATTGATATGAAATTCGTCAATGATAAACGGCAGTACCGCACCAATATTTGTTCGGTCAGCATAGTTAATGGCATAAACAATAAAAATTAATGCCAGCACAACGAAACGGTAATTGGTTTTTTTAGTCTTTATGTAGGGGACAGCTTGTTCTATACGAGACATAACTTACCTCATTATTCGAACACCGTGAGTCGTTTTATTATTGCGTTCAACGTCAATATATCGGCTCACCCATGAAACGCCATTCAATAAAGCTCATTTATTGCTGAGATAAATTTGATTCGCGGTACAGCTCAAAAAAATAACATCGGGATAAAATTGCCCGCTCGCAGTCTCAATGTTATGTTTTTTATCAATTATCGTGTAAGGAGTAGGCCATGCCCGCGCAGGATCGCCAGACGTTATCGCTGCCCTCGCTCAGAAATTTGCAGGCGTTTATCGCCGTTGCCAACGCCCTGAGCATCCATCAGGCGGCGGAACAGCTCAACGTCACGCCGTCGGCGGTAAGCCACCAGATCGCGTCGCTGGAATCGTGGCTGGGCAAGAAATTATTCATCCGCAGCGGCAAAGGGGTTCAACTCACCCCGACGGGAGAAAAATATCTGCGGGAGGTCTCGGCGGCGATGAGCGCCATCGGGCGCGCCACCGATCAGATCGTGAAAGAAAAAGACAATGCCGTGCTTCGCGTGCACTCTTCCCCCACCTTCGGGCTGTCATGGCTGTTGCGCCGTCTGGGCAGATTCCGCGCCGAATATCCTGATATCACCATCAACCTCACCTGCTCCTATGAGAACCTGCAGTTCGCCAGAGATAATATCGACATTGATATCCGTCACGGTATTCCGGACTGGGACGCTTACCGGGTGATGACCATTAAAAACGACACGCTGGTGGTATTGGCCTCGCCGGGCTATGCAGAAGAACATCCCATCAGCACGCCCGCCGATCTGCTGCAACAGTCGCTTATCTCGTCCACCAGCACTCTGGTGAACTGGGAAAAATGGTTCGCCTGGCACAATATCGACAGGCCCTGGCTCAATTTCAGCCTCAGCTTCGACCGTTCTTACATGAGCTTTGAAGCGGCGCGCATGGGGCTGGGGTTTATTCTGGAGAGCAAAATGATGGCTACCGATCACCTGAAGGATGGCTCGCTGGTGCAGGTGCTGCCGGATGAGATGGGGATCGCCATTAACGCGCATCATCTGGTGATGCCGCACATGAACGAACGCGCGTGGAAGATCCAGCAGTTCGTCGAGTGGATTGACCGGGAGTTGCGATTGTCGGGGTATCACCTGTAGCGATACCCCAGCGTGGCGTCAGGCGACCGTGCCCCAGACGAGGTTGCCCTTGTGGAACGTCGCGGTGCGCGGAGAAATGCGCGCTACCGCTTCGGCGGAGCAGGAGGCATCCACCAGCACAAAGCTGGCGTCATCCTGCGCTTTCGGCCATACGCGTTCGCCTTTATCGTTCAGCGGCAGCACGTCGCCGGTGGCGATGCCGAGCGCGCGAGAGAGCGTCTGCTCGTTCGGGCGAATGTAGAGCTGGGCGTAGAGATTGGCTTTTTCCAGCATGTCCCCTAAACCGTACGGCGACCAGTGGTCGATCACGCTGTCGGTACCCGTCATCACGAACACGCCCTTCTCCCGCAGCTGCTTCAGCGGCATGTGCAGGGTACCAATCGGCACCGTGGAGGCGATGGTCACCTGCTGCGCCGCCATGCGGGTAGCAATCTCATCCACCTGCTGCTCGTTGAGCGTCGCCAGCGCGAAGGCGTGGCTGATGGTCAGCTTCCCCTTCAGCGCCGGCGTTTTCTCCACGGTTTCCACCATGTAGTTCACCGCCGCCACGCCCGCCGGGCTGGTTTCATGGAGGTGAATGTCCACCCCTTTGTCGTAATCCAGCGCAATCTGGAACATCAGATCGAGGGATTTCTCCATCGCGCCGTCAACGCTGGTTGGGTCCAGCCCGCCCACGTAGTGCGCCCCGGCCTGCATCGCCTCGCGCATCAGCTTTTCCGATTTCGACAGCAGCAGGCCGTGCTGCGGGAAGGCGACGATTTCGCAGTCAAATCCTGCGGCCCGGCGCGCCAGCACCGTCTGCAAATTTTCCAGGTTTTTCAGGCCGGAGACCGGCTCTATGTTGCAGTGGCTGCGGGCGATAGTGGAACCTTTCGACTGGATCAGGTCGATAAGCGCCTCCGCGCGCTCCTGGGTGTAGGGCTGCAGCTCCGGCAGCAGCTTCTGTTCAAGGCGGATCATGTCCTGAATGGTGGTGCCTGCCGGGCGGTTCAGCGAGCGCCACGGACCGCCGTAGAAGGTTTTATCCAGGTGAATGTGCATGTCGCGCATCGCCGGAAGCATCAGCTTTTTACCCGCGTCGTAGTGCGGCAGGGTCGCGTCGGCGTGGCTGCCGTTGTCGCGCAGGGCAACGATCTTCCCGTCTTTGATCTCCAGCGTTTTCAGCTCGGTGCGGGTGCTCGTCGCCACGCTGCCGTCGAAGTTGAATCTGGCCTCCAGAAGCACGTTGTCGAGGTAGTAGTGTTTTGCGGTGATGTTCATCGGTTTGCCCGTCTCGCAGGTTGGCTTTGCGGTATCCGCAGCATACGCGACGGAGCCGGTGGCGCCAAACAGCGCGCAGGCGGTGACCATTTTGCCGCTCTGGCTGATAAACTCGCGGCGGCTTTTATTCTCATTCATCTTATCTTCCTTCATTAATAATATGGGTACCCGTTTCACCTCGCAGCGCCGCGGGCAGGCAGTCCGCCGAGGTGATGATCACGCGTCTGCCGCCGTGGCGTAAAAATTCCAGCGACGCGACGATTTTGGGCAGCATGCTGCCCGCCGGGAAGTGGCCTTCGTCCATGTAGCGCGTCATCTGCGCCACGCTGATAGTGTCCAGCGCCTGCTGGTTCGGCTTGCCGAAGTTAACGCAGACCTTCTCCACGCCGGTGGTGATCGCCAGCACGTCGGCGCGGATCTCGCGCGCCAGCAGCGCGGTGGAGAGATCTTTATCAATCACCGCATCGACGCTCTGGTAGTCGCCCTGTTCGCTGCGTACGACCGGAATACCGCCCCCGCCCGCGCCGATCACCACAAAACCTTTCTGCGTGAGGGTCTTGATGGCATCCGCCTCAACAATCCGCAGCGGCTGGGGTGAGGCCACCACGCGACGATAGCCGCGGCCTGAGTCCTCGACAAAATGCCAGTCCGGGTGCGCCTGCTGTAGTTCGTCGCGCTGCGCCTCGCTAAAGAACGCGCCGATCGGTTTCGTCGGTTGCGTAAAGGCGGGATCGTTTTTATCCACCTCCACCTGGGTAACGACCGTGACCGCCTTTTGCTCCCCGCGCGCCGCCAGGCGGTTGTTGAGCGCCTGCTGGATGAGGTAGCCGATGCCGCCCTGGGTGTCCGCCACGCAGTTGGCCAGCGGGGTCAGCGGCAGCCCCTCCCGCTCGTGGGCGATTTCGGCACGGCGCAGATCCAGCCCCACCTGGGGGCCGTTACCGTGGGTGAGCACGATGTCATAGTCGGAGGCCAGCATTTCCAGCACCGACTCTGCCACCGCTTTCACCGCCTGCGCCTGATGTTCAACCGACTGGCTGGCGTTGTCTTTGATAATGCTGTTGCCGCCGATGGCGACGACCATAAGCTCTTTCATACGTTTTCCTTCGCAACGGTAACTTCAGCGCTCGCAACTTCCCGGCTGTCGAGGAAATGCTTCACCACAAACATGCCGCCCATCATCAGGTAGGCCGTGACGAACATCAGCGAACTGCCCTCGGCGAAGCCCACCACCGGGGCGTGGATCACCCCAAACAGCGCCAGCAATGCCCCACCCGCCGCCGCAACGGCCCCGCGCAGCGGCTTGTTGATGATGGCGAAGATGGCGATACAGCCCCAGAGCATGCTGGCGAGCGGCGCGCCGTTACCGAGGTGCACCAGGCCTTCGTAGTAAATCCCTTTGCTGTGCAGCACGTCGGTGCCGATTTTCGCCGCGCTGGTGCCCGCCGCTCCCATCACGCTGTTCATCATGGTCAGCGCCCAGTTGGCGATCCACGGGAACAGGCAGATGAAGATCACCGGCACCTCCACTTTGGGCGTCTCCCTCACCACCTGGTTGGCGGTGACGACGCCGATAAACACCAGAATAGGCACGATGGCGGTCATCGGAATGATGGCGAGCATAAACGCCCCCAGCCCGAACAGCGGCACGATGAACATGGTCACCCCGGAGGCCAGCGTGTAGCCGATGCTGGCGCCCATCGCTTTCCAGCCCGGGTGGCCGACGTAGACCGTGACCGGGAACGGGTTGCCCATCAGGCAGCCGAGCATCGACGCCAGGCCGTTCGCCAGCATGACCTTGCGGGTCGGGTACTCATCCCCCGCCGCGTGGGCGCTTTCGATGTTCTCCAGGTCAAAGATGTAGTTAGCCAGCCCCAGCGGCACGGCGGATGCCAGATACGGCAGCGCGTGCGGCAGCCCCTGCATAAAGCTGTCCACGTGCACCTGCGGCGGGTTAAAGCCGAAGGAGGACATAGACGCTTTGATGGCTTCCGGGCTTTGCAGGCCGGAGATCCACGCTAATGCCGTACCGGCAATCAGCAACAGCAGACCTGTCGGGATTTTGGCGAAAATCGGCTTTTTACCGAACCAGTTGATAAAGATCAGCAGCAGGACGATGAACGACACGGTAGGCGCCTCGAACGCCTGCAGCATCGGGTTCATTGCCAGCAGCAGCAGGCCAAGCCCGGACAGGCACGACAGCAGCACGGTACGCGGGATCATCTTGCGGATGGTCTCCCCCAGGAACGAGCCCCCCGCGAGGATCATCGCCTCCACGAAGCACCACACCAGGCCGATCTGGATCGCAAAATCCGCATCACCGGTCTGCTGATAAACCGGCATCAGCACCAGGAAGGTCACGGTGAAAATCGACGGCGCGCTCGGGCCGGACGGCAGCGCGGTGACGTCCGTTCGTCCGGTGGCGCGCGCCATCTGCAGGCCAAACCAGACGTAGCAGATACTCGCCACCAGCACCGCCAGCCCGAAGGCCGGCGCGATGCGTCCATAAACAATCTCCTTCGGGATGCCGACGACAAAAATGAGCAGCCCCATCATGGTCAGCAAATTCGTTAAGTTGTTGGTCATCAACCCGAAATATGCCGCCCAGTCACCTCTTTTCCACTCCAGTTTCATGTTTTTCATGGATGCATGCCTTATAAAAAGTAGCGATCGCGGAAGGTCAACAGCGCCTTTTCAAAACAGCTAAACGGCGGGTGAACGATGCCCGCCCCAATCATGCCGATGCCCGCGTCCTTGTGGGCAATGGCGGTATTAATGACCGGCAGAATGCCGCTGCCCGCGACTCTGGTAATGTCGATGGCGGTTGGAATGCCCATAAACGAGAGCAGCGGAATGGTGACGTTCGGGTTTTCGCCGAGGGTGATCTCGCGCATCTGGCGGGAGAAGTCGATCGCTTCCTCCACCGTGCCGCCCACCAGCGCAACGATGGCCGGGGCCGTCGCCATCGCAAAGCCGCCGATGCCGTAGGTTTCGGTGATGGCGCTGTCGCCGATGTCCAGCCCGGAGTCTTCCGGCCTGTAGCCCGCGAACATCGGGCCAATCACCTGCTGCGCCGGGCCGGTGAACCATTGCCCCGGCAGGCCGGAGACGCGCAGGCCGAACTCGTAGCCGTTGCGCGCCATAGTGGTGACGACGGTGCTGTACTCAATGCCGTGGGCAGCGTCCAGCGCGGCTTTACACATCGCCATCCACGTTGGGCCGGAGAAGTAGTCGCTGCTGGCGACAAACTCAAACACCTCGCGCTGCTGCTCCACCGGATAGCCCGCCTGGATCAGCCCCGGCGTCAGGGCCTGGATCAGCAGCGTGGTGCCCGCGTTGTTGCGGTTGTGGCACTCGTCGCCCATGTGCAGCGCCTGGGCCAGCATCAGGCGCAGGTCGATTTCGCCGATAATCTTCATCGCGTCGCGCAGCATCGGGCCGAGCACGTCGCGCATCCAGTTCAGGCGGTCGATGACGCTCTGGTCGTTGGCGCCCATGCGCAGGATTTTCGCCATCTGCTCGCTGAGGTTGGTGAACGCGCGGTTGCCGTAGGTTTTGTTCTCAACGATGTGCATAAACATCGAGGCAGAGGTGACGCCCGCCATCGAGCCCACGCAGTCGTGCTCGTGGCACGGCGAGAAGGTGATGTCGCCTGAAGCCGCCAGCCTTGCGGCATCCTCCAGATCCGTCGCCAGCCCTTCAAACACCAGCGCGCCGGTGACCGCGCCCTTCATCGCCCCGCACATGTTCTCCCAGGAAACCGGCGGACCGGCGTGCAGAATGGTGGTGCGGGTCATGCCCGGCACCACGTTAATCGCCTGGTCATAGCCCACCAGCACCGGATGGGACTGAATAATGCGCTCAAGGGCGATTTTGTTCGCGGCGGCGATCTTCTCCGCCAGCGGTTTTTCCGCCAGCTGATCGAGCGCCTCCACCACCCGCATATTGCCCTGCCCCGGCGGCGTCCAGTCGAGCTGGGTCACGGGAACGTGCTGTTTTTTGAGGTCGTCGCTGAACATCGCAATGCCAACGTTAATCACGTTCAGCGGCTGGTTGAATAAGGTCGTCATTATGCTTTCTCCCCTTTGCAGACAAATTCGCGTGCCAGTAATCCGGTATTGGTGCTGCTGCTGGCCCAGATGACGCCTGCGTCCGTCAACAGCTGGCACTGCTGCGCCAGGGACTGCGGATCCTGGCCGGTGCCGAGCACGTAGCCGAGGATCTCCAGCGGACGGTTATCGGCCTTCGCGATCGCCTGCGCCTCTTTGATAGCGTCGAGCATCACGCCGACCGGATCCTCGTGCGCGCCGAAGCCGAGCACGAAGTCCATCACGATGACGCCCACCTGCGGATCGCGCGCCTCCTGCAGCAGGCGGCTGATGCGGTTGGTCGGGTCGATCATCGGGTGCGGCTTGCCGTTGGTGAAGTCGTCATCGCCAAAGTCGAGGAAGGTGTGGGCCTGGCTAACGCTGATGTCTTTCAGACGCTTAGCCGGATCCGGCTGGATGTTGCTGTAGACGTCGTCGAATTTCGCAAGCGCCGCGAACATCGCCTCATCGCACAGGGTGCCGCCGCAGAACAGGCCGCGAATGTACTTCTGCTGCGGCGTCAGGCGGGCGCGCACCTCTTCAATCAGCGGCCAGTTGAGCGGGTGTAAATCCAGCGACTCTTTTTTAACGCCGGTGAGCAGCACCGCCTTCAGCGCCGCCTCTTTGGTGCCGCGGGCAAACTGCAGGCCGTCTTCATCGGCGGGCGGTTCGCTGCGGCCGAGGAAACAGACAACCACCGGCTTGCGGCAGGCGCGCGCGCGGGCCAGCACCTTCTCCGCCACGACAGGGGCCGGCGGCTTGGAGATCAGCGCGATGACCTGGGTGCCCTCGTCCGCTTCGAGCATGTCGATAGCGTCGAGCATCATCAGGCCGCCGATTTTCTCGCTGAGATCGCGCCCGCCGGTGCCGATCAGCTGCGACACGCCGCCGCCGAATTCATGGATGCGCACGCTCAGCTCCTGGCTACCGGTGCCGGAGGCGCCGACGATCCCAATCGGCCCGCGGCGCACCGCGTTGGCGAAGCACAATCCCGCGCCGTTGATAATGGCGGTGCCGCAGTCCGGCCCCATCATCAGCAGCCCCTTCTGGTGCGCCAGCTGCTTCAGCGACAGCTCGTCGTCGAGCGACACGTTATCGGAAAAGAGCATGACGTTAAGATCGTTTTCCAGCGCCTGGCGCGCTTCGCGTGCGGCAAAGGTGCCGTTAACGGAAATCACCGCAAGGTTGCTGTCCGGGCGGTGGGTTTTGGCGCTGGCAATCGTCGCGTAGCGTGCTTCGTGGGTGCCGCCGCTCTCTTTACGCGTGAATAAGGCCTCAATAGCGGCCAGGGTTTCATCATTCGCCGCGTCGCCTTTAATCACGATCATCAGGTCGCCGTTTTTGGCGTCGGCTAATTCTGGGGTTAATAGCCCGAGGTTTTTTAATACGCCTTTGTTCATTTCCGTCGCCATGGCGACAAAGGCCTGCTCGACGCCCGGCAATTTATTGGCTTTGGTGGAAACGGACATCAACGACACCGAATCAAAGTACGTGTTCTTTTTTATGACGATTTTGGTTGGCATTGTTTTCTCCTGAATGCGGATAAAAGGGGGCCGCCGTCGCGCAGAATGCACGTCGGTAAAAATACTTTTTTGAATTAACGGCCAGCCGGACGTGGCTGGCCGAATGCGTTATGCGCCCGCCGCCAGCAGCAGGTCGGCTATTGCATCGAAGCCTTTTTCCCGCGCCAGTTCGAGCGGGGTTTTACCGTATTTATCGGTCATGTGCGGGTTCGCGCCGTGGTCCAGCAGCAGCTTCACAATTTCCTGCTGCTTCGCGCCGCCGTCATTCAGCACGATGGCTTCCAGCAGCGGCGTCCAGCCGACAAAGTTGGTGTGGTTGACGTTAATATCGGTTTTTTCCAGCAGCTCGCGGACGATTTCAACGTGGCCTTTTTCACTGGCAGGGGTAATGCCCACGCCGCCAAAGCGCGTCAGGCGGTCGAGATCCGGATTCGCCGGAAGAACGATGCGCAGCAGGGTTAAATCATTAGTCAGGCAGCTAATCAGGAAGGGGTTAAAACAGGTCTGGTCCTGTTTATCAATATCCGCGCCGGCGGCAATTAAAAACTCCACGCAGGCGTAATGCTTTTTCAGGCTGGCAATAATAACGGCGGTTCTTTTCTGGCGGTTGGTGGCGTTAATATCCACGCCGTTATCCAGGCAGGCTTTTAGCGCGTCGATGTTACCCTCTTCTGCCGCCAGCAGAAATTCCGTGACGAGTGCGTTTGCAGACATATTCAGTCTCCCAATGTTTCACTTCTGATGACCTGAGAATAGCAACAGCCTGGTCACAAAAGAATCCGCTTAAAAATGATTCATCGACACGCAATTCATTGTTGAGTTAAATTCAACAGTCAGGCTAAAACGTGCGTCTGTGCAACCTTTTTCTTATGGTTTACCGCTTTTTAGCGCCTCAGGCAGCATTATCCTTATGGTTTAAAAAGCCTTGCATGACGCGGCTTCGCGTAAATAGTCAGAACTGTGACCCACTTCAAATGTGATGTAACGGCGCTGTTAAAATATGTTCAAAACTGATGACTGAGGATGCCGTGATATGAATTCCATCTTTACCGAAGAGAATCTGCTGGCCTTCACCACCGCGGCACGCTTCGGCAGCTTCAGCAAAGCCGCCGCCGAGCTGGGCGTGACGACCTCCGCCATCAGCTACACCATCAAGCGCATGGAGACCGGGCTGGACGTGGTGCTGTTTGTGCGCAACACGCGCAGCATCGAGCTGACCGAGTCCGGCTTTTACTTTTACCGTAAGGCCACCGACCTGCTGAACGATTTTCACGCCATCAAGCGCGGGATTGATACCATTTCACAGGGCATTGAGGCGCGGGTGCGCATCTGCATTAATCAGCTCCTGTATACGCCGCGCCATACCGCCAGGCTGCTGCAGGTGCTGAAAAAGCAGTTTCCCACCTGCCAGATCACGGTGACGACCGAGGTGTATAACGGCGTCTGGGACTCGATCATCAACAATCAGGCCAACATCGCGATTGGCGCGCCGGACACCCTGCTGGACGGCGGCGGTATTGATTACACCGAAATTGGCGCCATTCGCTGGGTGTTTGCCATCGCGCCGGAACATCCCCTCGCCTTTGTTCCCGAACCGATAGCGGAGAGCCAGCTGCGCCTGTACCCCAACATCATGGTGGAAGACACCGCGCATACCATCAACAAGAAGGTCGGCTGGCTGCTGCACGGACAGGAGGCGATTCTGGTGCCGGATTTCAACACCAAATGCCAGTGTCAGATTCTGGGGGAAGGGATTGGCTTTTTGCCGGAATACATGGCGAGGGAGGCGGTGGAAGATGGTCTGCTCATCACGCGGCGCATCAACAACCCGCGTCAGGACTCGCGCATGCTGCTCGCCACGCAGCATGCGGCGACCGGCCAGGTGACGCGCTGGATCAAACAGCAGTTTGGTCCAGCGGGCGTGCTGACCGGCATCTACAGTGATTTATTGTGGCGTACCTAGTTTTTCGTCTGCACCCAAAACGCGTGGATAAGGCCCGGGAAGTAGCCCAGAATGGTCAGAAGGATGTTCAGAATAAACGCCCAGCCCAGTCCCTTGCCAAGCAGCACGCCCAGCGGCGGGAGAATAATCGTAAATACAACGCGCCAAAAACCCATAATCACTCCGTGCAAGCTAACCAATTGAAAATTAAAAGAGACATTTCTCTAAGCATAGCCAGTTTACGGGTTACTGCCATTCGTCTCTCGCGCTTTTACCTGCCTTTACCCTCTTTACACTGGCTTAAGCCCTTCCTTAAATGTTCTACTACTCAGAAATTGACCGTAAGGAAACACCATGTCTCTTTCTCTTATTTCGCCGCAGCAGGCGAACGCGCTTATTAAAGAAGGCGCAAAACTGATTGATATTCGCGATCCCGACGAGTATGCCCGCGAGCATATTCCGGCAGCGCACTCCATACCGCTGGATTCTTTACCCGGCGGGCTTAACGCTGCCCCTGGTGAAACGGTGATTTTCCACTGTCAGTCCGGGGCACGGACATCAAACAATGCTGCGCGACTTGCGCAGGCAGCGTTGCCGGCTCAGGCCTTCGTGGTTGAGGGTGGCCTTCAGGGCTGGAAGCAGGCCGGATTGCTGACCGTTGAAGATAAAACCCAGCCGCTCCCGCTGATGCGGCAGGTACAAATTGCCGCCGGGCTGCTGATCCTCTGCGGCGTGGTGCTGGGTTATAGCGTCTCCAGCGGCTTTTTCCTGCTGAGCGGTTTCGTCGGTGCCGGGCTGCTGTTCGCCGGTGTGACAGGTTTTTGCGGTATGGCACGGTTGCTGAAAGTGATGCCGTGGAACCGTCGTACCTCATAAGCAGTAATCAATGAATTACGCTGTACCCGGCATCAGACGTCGGCTAAGGTGAAGATCGCTAAAACGATGAGGAGGTTATATGTTTTCTGTCGGTGATTATGTGCAACCGCTTAAAGGCGGCCCAAAGCTGAAAGTGCTCGAAGTGAACGGTGAAAGCGAGGTGGCGGTACAGGCCAGCAATGAACAGGGTGAGAAATATACGCTGAAAGCGGCCGATTTGGCGCCGTATACCGAAGAAGGTGATTTCGGCGTCTGCTGAACAGACAACCGGGCGGCGTGTTCCGCCCGGTCCACGTATTAGATCAGAAAATCATCCAGTGATTTACCCTCTGCCAGCGCGCTGGCAATAGGCTTCGGCGTGCGGCCCTGGCCGGTCCACGTTTTCTCTTCACCGTTCTGGTCAATAAAGCGATATTTCGCCTCACGCGGTTTACGCTTTTTAGTCGGTTTACCCGCCTGCGCCAGTTCTGAACCCAGCAGGTCAGTCGGAGAAATACCGTCGGCTTTCATCAGTTCCAGCAGGGCATTAATTTTTTCCTGCTGTTCAGCGCGCTGCTGCTCTAATTCCGCCAGCTCATTGCGTTTTTCTTCAGTAACGACCCTGACCTTTTCCAGCATTTCCTCAAGAACGTCCAGGGATAATTCGCGCGCCATCGCGCGCAGGGTTCGGATATTATTAAGATTCTGTAACGTCAAAGACATATTATTGAAAACCTTTTCTTTGGGGTAAATAGATAAATCGCCAACAGAATAATTCATTTCAGTTGAAATATCTACCCAAGGGGCCGTTCGGGCATAAATGTAAATATATTTAAATATCGCCGTTAATAATAGCGCAGAGCATTTGCGGGAAACATGTTGATCCAATCACCGTATCAATATAAATGGTCAACTTTAATCCAAATCACAGCATACTGCGCTCCCATCAGGGGAGCGGATTTTTGCGTCAGCAGCGAAAACCTTAACTTCTTGATTTATAAAGATAACATCTTGAATGAGACAGATTATAACGAACCGAACAAAAAACAATCAACTTTAGAGAATTTTGTGGACAAAAGGCGATTAAATAAAAATTAATCACTAGTTGTTAGTTCAAAGATAGAGATATACGCTATACACCTCAAACAAACCAACCTAAAGCACTAACCGCTGAAGGAAAACCGATTCCACTGCGTTCTTCTCAAGGAGTTCAGACATGTTCTCGCCGCAATCTCGCCTGCGCCACGCGGTGGCGGATACTTTCGCGATGGTTGTCTACTGTTCCGTTGTGAACATGCTGATTGAAATATTCCTCTCCGGAATGACCTTCGAGCAGTCACTTTCTTCTCGTCTGGTGGCGATCCCGGTCAATATTATTATCGCATGGCCTTACGGGCTATACCGCGATGCCGTCATGCGTTTCGCGCGCCGTATCAGCCCGGCGGGCTGGATGAAAAACCTTGCCGACGTGCTGGCGTACGTCACGTTCCAGTCTCCGGTCTACGTGGCTATTCTCCTGACAGTGGGCGCGGACTGGCACCAAATCGCCGCTGCGGTCAGTTCGAATATCGTGGTATCAATGCTGATGGGTGCGGTATACGGCTATTTCCTCGACTACTGCCGCCGCCTGTTTAAGGTCAGCCAGTACGGCCAGGTAAAAGCGTAATGTGAAGCGACTGGCGAAAGCCAGTCGCAGATTTACTGTACGTCGCCAAACAGTCCCTTCAGAAACCGCTCCAGCGCCATACGCGAACTGAAACCGTGCGGAATACCATAATGCTCATGCCGTTCACCGCCTAAATAGAGCGGAAATTGCTGATAGTGATCGCAGGTTTTAATATCCGAGGCAGGCTCAGCAAATGACAGACTTCTGTCTTTCAGCGTCGGGTGAATAATGAGAGCGGTACGTCCCATCCTGGCTTCACGATTAACATAAACATAATTCTCGCCGCGGCGATATCCATACGCTTTTGGCGTCACCTCATCCATGGTGAATCCCTCTTTTTCAAGAACGCGTGCCACCTCGTCAGGTCGTAAATACATATCTTTTCCTCGTTATCTTTTCCTGCCCGGCAACCTTACAGTAATCAGCATTAGCAGGGCTTTCAGAATAGTCCATAAACTGGCGGATAACGCGTGACGCGCTTCAGATATTAAATTTCTGAACTAAACTAAACGGGAACACAAAATTACGGAGGATCGTATGTTTAACAGACCGAACCGAAACGATATTAACGACGACGCGCAGGATATTCGTAATGATGTCAGCCAATTAGCGGACACGCTTGAGGAAGTGCTGAAATCCTGGGGATCGGATGCGAAGGATGAAGCAGATGCTGCGAAACGTAAGGCTCAGTCTCTGCTCCGTGAAACCCGCGCCCGTATGAACGGACGTTCACGCGCTACGCAGGCGGCCTGCGACATGGCAAGCTGTGCTACGACCTTCGTACGTGAAAAACCGCTTTGTACGCTGGGCACCGTCGCGGCGGTCGGCATTTTTGTCGGAGCCCTGCTCAGCCTGCGTAAGTAAGCCCGCGTTCTCAACCCCGGTAGCCTCAGGCGCCGGGGCTTTTTTATGCCCATAAGCCTGAAAAACCCGTACAGCCAGCCCTGCCCCGCTGTGCTCATCATCAGGGCAACATCAATCTGAATTTCCCATATCTTGTATGGTTGAATCTTTTCTCAACTACATCTAGTATTCCCTTAAGAAAGACACATACTCTATGACGCGTTAACTCGCGCCGTTTTCTCATTCTAAATGGAAATACGAATCATGAGCATTATTATTTACACTCGTAACGATTGTGTTCAGTGCCACGCCACCAAAAGGGCGATGGAGAGCCGCGGCGTGGCGTTTGAGATGGTCAATATCGACCTGGTGCCCGAGGCCGCGGATACCCTGCGCGAACAGGGATTTCGTCAGCTTCCGGTGGTGGTTGCCGGTGATACCAGCTGGTCTGGCTTTCGCCCGGACATGATTAACCGCCTGAGCGCTCAGGCCACGCGTGCATGAGTGGGCTGGTCTTCTTCTCCAGCAGCTCAGAAAACACGCTCCGCTTTATTGAGCGCCTCGGGCTGCCTGCGGTGCGTATTCCGCTCAACGATCGGGAGCGCATTCAGGTGGACGAACCTTACATTCTGGTGGTGCCCAGCTATGGCGGGGGCGGTACGGCAAGAGCGGTACCTCGCCAGGTGATCCGTTTCCTGAACGATCCTCATAACCGGGAACTGATTCGGGCTGTGATCGCGGCGGGCAATCGTAATTTTGGCGATGCCTTTGGCCGCGCCGGGGATGTCATCTCTCAAAAATGCGGCGTGCCGTATCTCTATCGCTTTGAGCTGATGGGGACACAGCAGGACGTAGAAAACGTGCGTAAAGGAGTGAACGAATTTTGGCAACGACAACCGCAGAACGGGTAATTCAGGCAACGCCGGACTACCACGCATTAAACGCGATGCTTAACCTCTATGACCGGGAGGGGCATATTCAGTTTGGCAAAGATCGCGAGGCGGTAGAGGCCTTTTTCGCCGCCCACGTCCGTCCGAACAGCGTCGCTTTTGGCAGCCAGCAGGAACGTCTCGACTATCTGGTTAACGAAGGTTATTACGAGGAGCGCGTGCTGACCCGCTACGACCGCGCCTTCGTGGTGAAGCTGTTTGAACGCGCCCATGCCAGCGGTTTTCGTTTCCAGACCTTTCTCGGCGCGTGGAAGTTCTACACCAGCTACACCCTGAAAACCTTCGACGGCAAACGCTACCTGGAAAGCTTTGAAGATCGCACCGTGATGGTGGCGCTGACGCTGGCCCAGGGCGATGAAGCGCTGGCTGAACGGCTGACGGAGGAGATCCTCTCCGGCCGCTTCCAGCCCGCCACGCCGACGTTTCTCAACTGCGGTAAAGCCCAGCGCGGCGAGCTGGTCTCCTGCTTCCTGCTGCGCATCGAAGACAATATGGAGTCGATTGGTCGCGCGGTGAACTCGGCGCTGCAGCTTTCCAAACGCGGCGGCGGCGTGGCGTTTCTGCTCTCGAACCTGCGGGAAGCGGGCGCGCCAATCAAGCGCATCGAAAACCAGTCCTCCGGCGTGATCCCGGTGATGAAGATGCTGGAAGATGCGTTCTCCTATGCCAACCAGCTTGGCGCACGACAGGGCGCGGGAGCGGTTTACCTGCACGCGCATCACCCGGATATTCTGCGTTTTCTCGATACCAAGCGCGAAAACGCCGACGAAAAGATCCGCATCAAAACCCTGTCGCTCGGCGTGACGATCCCGGACATCACCTTTAAACTGGCCAAAGAGAATGCCGATATGGCGCTCTTCTCGCCGTATGACGTGGAGCGAATTTATGGCAAAACCTTTGGCGACGTGGCCATCAGCGAGCTGTACGACGAGCTGGTAGCCGACAATCGCATTCGCAAGAAGTACATCAACGCCCGCGATTTCTTCCAGACGCTGGCCGAAATTCAGTTTGAATCCGGCTATCCGTACATCATGTACGAGGACACGGTAAACCGCGCTAACCCGATTGCCGGGCGCATCAACATGAGCAACCTGTGCTCGGAAATTTTGCAGGTCAACAGCGCGTCCAGCTACGACGAGAACCTGGACTACGCGGAGATCGGCAAAGATATCTCCTGCAACCTCGGCTCGCTCAATATTGCCCACACCATGGATTCGCCAGATTTTGGCCGCACGGTGGAGACCGCCATTCGCGGGCTGACGGCGGTCTCCGACATGAGCCACATCCGCAGCGTGCCGTCCATTGAGGCGGGCAACGCCGCGTCGCACGCCATCGGCCTGGGGCAGATGAACCTGCACGGGTATCTGGCGCGCGAGGGCATCGCCTACGGCAGTCCGGAGGGGCTGGACTTCACCAACCTCTATTTCTACACCGTCACCTGGCATGCGCTGCACACCTCAATGATGCTGGCGCGCGAGCGCAGCCAGCGGTTCGCGGGCTTTGAGCAGTCGCGCTACGCCAGCGGGGCGTATTTCAGTCAGTATCTGGAAGGCGAGTGGCAGCCGAAAACCGAAAAAGTGCGCGAACTGTTCGCCCGCGCGGGGATTACCCTGCCGACGCGCGAGATGTGGCAGCAGCTGCGCGACGACGTGATGCGCTACGGCATCTATAACCAGAACCTGCAGGCCGTGCCGCCAACCGGTTCGATTTCCTACATCAACCACGCCACGTCAAGCATTCACCCGATCGTGTCAAAGATTGAAATTCGTAAGGAAGGCAAAACCGGACGCGTCTACTACCCTGCCCCGTTTATGACCAACGAGAACCTGGCGCTGTACCAGGACGCGTACGAGATCGGCCCGGAGAAAATCATTGATACTTACGCCGAGGCCACGAAGCACGTGGATCAGGGGCTGTCGCTGACGCTTTTCTTCCCTGACACCGCCACCACGCGGGACATCAATAAAGCGCAGATCTACGCCTGGAAGAAAGGCATCAAAACGCTGTACTACATTCGCCTGCGCCAGCTTGCGCTGGAAGGCACCGAAATCGAAGGCTGCGTGTCCTGCGCGCTGTAAGGAGAAAGGATGAAACTGTCACGCGTGAGTGCCGTTAACTGGAACAAAATCCAGGATGATAAAGACCTGGAGGTGTGGAACCGCCTGACCAGCAACTTCTGGCTGCCGGAAAAGGTGCCGCTCTCCAACGATATTCCGGCCTGGCAGACGCTGAGCCACGCCGAACAGCAGCTGACGATCCGCGTCTTTACCGGCCTGACGCTGCTGGACACCATTCAGAATACCGTCGGTGCGCCCGCACTGATGTGCGATGCGCTGACGCCGCACGAAGAGGCGGTGATGTCGAACATCAGCTTTATGGAGGCGGTGCACGCCCGCTCCTACAGCTCGATTTTCTCGACGCTGTGCCAGACCAAAGACGTTGACGCGGCCTACGCCTGGAGCGAAGAGAGCGAGTCATTGCAGCGCAAGGCGGAGCTGGTGCTGGAATATTACCGCGCCGACGAGCCGCTGAAGAAGAAGATCGCCAGCGTGTTTCTGGAATCCTTCCTCTTCTATTCCGGCTTCTGGCTGCCGATGTACTGGTCGAGCCGGGGCAAGCTCACCAATACCGCCGATTTGATTCGCCTCATCATCCGTGACGAGGCGGTGCACGGGTATTACATCGGCTATAAGTACCAGAAAGGGCTGGAGAAAGTCAGTCCGGAAAAACGCGAGGAACTCAAAGGTTTCGCCCTCGATTTGCTGATGGATCTGTACGACAACGAGCTGAGCTATACCGAAGAACTGTACGCCGGAACGGGCTGGGAAGAGGACGTAAAAGCGTTCCTCTGCTACAACGCGAACAAAGCGCTGATGAACCTGGGCTACGACGCGCTATTCCCGCCGGAGATGGCGGAGGTAAACCCGGCTATTCTGGCGGCGCTGTCGCCGAATGCCGATGAAAACCACGATTTCTTCTCCGGGTCCGGATCGTCGTACGTGATGGGTAAAGCGGTGGAGACAGAAGATGAGGACTGGGATTTTTAATGTATGAATTAACGTTCATTAATTAAATATAAATCACATTATTTCGACACCACTATTTCCCCAGGCACTACACTGTAATTTCCCCGTCATATTCGCCTGAATCACACCGATTCAGGCGAAATTTCCCGATGCAGCAGCAAAAAATTGAGAAAAATTCAAACCGCCCTCAGCCCTTTATTCATGGGAAATTCAGCCGTTTCGCTTATCGCAAAATTACGGCGTCAGGCCAACTCAGGGTTGTCTCAGATTCTGAGTATGTTAGGGTTATGCCCGTTAACAATTTACCATGGTAATCATATCGACATAAACAAATAACAGGACACTCTCTATTGCATGGCAATTAAATTAGAAGTGAAAAATCTTTATAAAATATTTGGCGAGCACCCGCAGCGCGCATTCAAATATATTGAAAAAGGCCTTTCGAAAGAGCAAATTCTGGAAAAAACCGGGCTATCGCTTGGCGTTAAAGACGCCAGTCTGGCCATTGAAGAAGGCGAGATTTTTGTCATCATGGGGTTATCCGGTTCGGGTAAATCCACTATGGTTCGCCTTCTCAATCGCCTGATTGAACCCACCCGCGGACAGGTGCTGATTGACGGCGTGGATATCGCCAGAATATCAGACGCAGAGCTTCGCGAGGTGCGCAGAAAGAAGATCGCAATGGTGTTTCAGTCATTCGCGCTGATGCCGCACATGACGGTGCTGGATAATACCGCCTTCGGCATGGAATTAGCCGGTACGCCCGCTCAGGTACGTCAGGAAAAAGCCCTGGATGCCCTGCGTCAGGTAGGGCTCGAAAATTATGCTCACGCGTATCCGGATGAACTTTCCGGCGGGATGCGTCAGCGCGTCGGATTAGCCCGCGCGTTAGCCATTAATCCAGACATATTATTAATGGATGAAGCCTTCTCCGCCCTCGATCCGTTAATTCGCACCGAGATGCAGGATGAGCTGGTAAAATTACAGGCTAAACATCAGCGAACTATTGTCTTTATTTCCCACGATTTAGATGAAGCCATGCGTATTGGCGACCGCATTGCCATTATGCAAAATGGCGAAGTGGTGCAGGTCGGCACGCCGGATGAAATTCTTAATAATCCGGCGAATGATTATGTCCGTACCTTCTTCCGCGGCGTGGATATTAGCCAGGTGTTTAGCGCCAAAGATATTGCCCGCCGAACGCCGAACGGTATTATCCGTAAAACGCCAGGCTTCGGCCCGCGCTCCGCTCTTAAGCTGCTGCAGGACGAAGACCGTGAATACGGTTATCTGGTTGAACGCGGCAATAAGTTTGTCGGCGTTGTCTCCATCGACTCCCTGAAAACCGCGCTTAGCGAAAGCCAGGGCATCGATGCGGCGTTAATTGACGCTCCGCTTGCCGTGGACGCCGAAACGCCGCTCAGCGAGTTGCTCTCTCACGTGGGCCAGGCGCCGTGCGCCGTGCCGGTCGTGGGTGAGGAACAACAGTACGTTGGCATCATCTCCAAACGGATGCTGCTGCAGGCTTTAGATCGCGAGGGGGCAAACAATGGCTGACCAAACTAACCCGTGGGGCACCGCTGAGGCAGCGGACAGCGCTGCGCAATCCGCCGACGCGTGGGGCTCCACGCCTGCACCAGCCGATGGCGGCGGCGCGGACTGGCTGAACAGCGCGCCCGCGCCTGCGCCAGAACACTTCAACATCATGGATCCGTTTCATAAAACGCTGATCCCGCTGGACAGCTGGGTCACGGAGGGGATCGACTGGGTGGTCACCCACTTCCGCCCGGTCTTCCAGGGGATCCGCGTCCCGGTGGATTACATCCTGAACGGCTTCCAGCAGCTGATGCTCGGCATGCCGGCGCCGGTGGCCATTATCCTGTTCTCTCTGATCGCATGGCAGTTCGGCAGCGCGGGGATGGGCATCGCCACGCTGATCTCCCTGATCGCCATCGGCGCGATTGGCGCGTGGTCGCAGGCGATGATCACCCTGGCATTGGTGCTGACCGCCCTGCTCTTCTGCATCGTCATCGGGCTACCGATGGGGATCTGGCTGGCGCGTAGCCCGCGGGCGGCGAAGATTATTCGTCCCCTGCTGGATGCGATGCAGACCACGCCGGCGTTCGTCTATCTGGTGCCTATCGTGATGCTGTTCGGCATCGGTAACGTGCCGGGCGTGGTGGTGACCATTATCTTCGCCCTGCCACCGATTATCCGTCTGACCATCCTGGGGATTAACCAGGTGCCGGCGGATCTGATTGAGGCTTCGCGCTCGTTCGGCGCCAGCCCGCGCCAGATGCTGTTTAAGGTTCAGCTTCCGCTGGCGATGCCGACCATCATGGCGGGCGTTAACCAGACGCTGATGCTGGCCCTGTCAATGGTGGTGATTGCCTCGATGATTGCCGTTGGCGGTCTCGGCCAGATGGTGCTGCGCGGCATTGGCCGTCTCGACATGGGGCTGGCCACCGTCGGCGGCGTCGGGATTGTGATCCTCGCCATTATTCTTGACCGCCTTACCCAGGCCGTCGGTCGTGATTCACGCAGTCGCGGCAACCGTCGCTGGTACACCACCGGCCCTGTCGGGTTACTGACCCGCCCATTTACAAAATAAGGAACAACGATGCGACAGAGCGTACTTTTTGCTACCGCGTTTGCCACCCTTGTCTCCACCAGCGCGTTTGCCGCTGACCTGCCGGGCAAAGGCATTACCGTGCAGCCGGTGCAGAGCACCATTTCGGAAGAGAGCTTCCAGACCCTGATCGTCAGCCGCGCGCTGGAGAAGCTGGGCTATACGGTCAACACGCCGAGCGAAGTGGATTACAACGTGGGTTACACCTCGATTGCCTCCGGCGACGCTACCTTTACCGCCGTGAACTGGCAGCCGCTGCACGACGACATGTATGCCGCCGCCGGTGGGGATAAGAAATTCTATCGCGAAGGGACCTTCGTGACGGGTGCGGCTCAGGGTTATCTGATCGACAAGAAAACCGCGGATAAGTACCACATCACCAATATTGAGCAGCTGAAAGATCCGAAGATCGCCCGACTGTTCGACACCAACGGTGACGGCAAGGCCGACATGATGGGCTGCTCGCCGGGCTGGGGCTGTGAAGCGGTGATTAACCACCAGAACAAAGCGTTCGATCTGGCGAAAACCGTCGACGTGAGCCACGGCAACTACTCGGCGATGATGGCCGACACCATTGCCCGCTTTAAAGAGGGCAAGCCGGTGATCTACTACACCTGGACTCCGTACTGGGTGAGCGACGTGCTGAAGCCGGGTAGAGACGTGGTGTGGCTGCAGGTGCCGTTCTCCTCCCTGCCGGGCGAGCAGAAAGATATTGACACCAGGCTTCCGAACGGCATGAACTATGGCTTCCCAGTGAACACCATGCACATTGTGGCTAACAAAGCCTGGGCCGAGAAAAACCCGGCGGCGGCGAAGCTGTTCTCGGTGATGAAGCTGCCGCTGGCGGACATCAACGCCCAGAATGCGATGATGCACGCGGGCAAATCCTCTGAGGCGGATGTCAAAGGCCACGTGGACGGCTGGATCAAAGCCCACCAGCAGCAGTTCGACGGCTGGGTAAAAGAGGCGCTTGAAGCGCAGAAGTAAAAACAACACCCCTCACCCTGCCCTCTCCCCAAAGGGGAGAGGGTGTATAAAGTCCCCTCTCCCCTTTGGGGAGAGGGCTGGGGTGAGGGGCTCAAACCGCACAATCCAGCACGTAACAATCCCCCAACATTCACAATCATTGGTTATTATGGTTTCCGGAAAAATAATCACTTAACTAACGATTCCTGAAACCAATGACGAAAACAACTCAAGGGCTTAGCCCCGCACTTATCCTTTTAATGTCCGTGGCAACGGGTCTGGCGGTCGCCAGCAACTATTACGCACAGCCTCTGCTCGACACTATCGCCCGCGCGTTCAATCTCTCTGCCAGCTCCGCTGGCTTCATCGTGACGGCAGCACAGCTTGGCTACGCCGCCGGGCTGCTGTTCCTGGTGCCGCTCGGCGATATGTTTGAGCGCCGGATGCTGATCGTTTCGATGACGCTTCTGGCGGCAGGCGGCATGCTGATCACCGCCAGCAGCCAGTCGCTGACGATGATGATCGTCGGTACCGCGCTAACGGGGCTTTTCTCCGTCGTCGCGCAAATCCTGGTGCCTCTCGCCGCAACGCTCGCCTCGCCGGAAAAACGCGGCAAGGTGGTCGGCACAATTATGAGCGGCCTGCTGCTCGGGATCCTGCTGGCGCGTACCGTCGCGGGGCTGCTGGCAAGCCTCGGCGGCTGGCGCACCGTTTACTGGGTGGCGAGCGTATTGATGGTTATCATGGCGCTGGCGCTGTGGCGCGGCCTGCCGAAGGTGAAGCAGGAGAACCACCTGAATTACCCGCAGCTTCTGGCCTCCGTATTTAGCCTGTTCACGCAGGATAAACTGCTGCGCACCCGCGCCCTGCTGGGATGTTTAACCTTCGCTAACTTCAGCATTCTCTGGACGTCGATGGCGTTTCTGCTGGCCGCGCCGCCGTTCAATTATTCCGAAGGGGTGATTGGTCTGTTCGGTCTGGCAGGCGCAGCAGGCGCGCTGGGCGCTCGCCCGGCAGGCGGGCTGGCTGATAAAGGCAAATCGCACATGACCACGACAGCCGGACTGATTTTGCTCCTGCTCTCCTGGGCGGCCATCTGGTATGGACACGTCTCGGTGCTGGCGCTGATCGTCGGTATTCTGGTGCTCGATCTCACCGTACAGGGCGTTCACATCACCAACCAGACCGTGATTTACCGCGTGAAGCCCGAGGCGCGTAACCGCCTCACGGCCGGATACATGACCAGCTACTTCATTGGGGGTGCGGCGGGTTCGTTAATTTCAGCGTCGGCGTGGCAGCATGCCGGCTGGTCAGGCGTGTGCGGGATAGGGGCAATCGTCGCCGCGCTTAACCTGGTTGTATGGTGGCGCGGCTACCATCGTCAGGAAGCAATTCATTAAGTTTTACATTGCTTTGGGCCTCTTAGGGTGTAAAGGGGCCCGGCAGTCTGTTAATGTAAACGTAATCATTTATCCCAGAAATTTTAATGTGGGTGACATATCTACAATTGGCATGAATAGTTCAGACCCCCGTCCCCACATCCTCCCTTCAGCGGGTTTATACCCTACGCTTTCTGTGCTCACCGGGTCACGGACTTACCCGGCGCTTTCTGATGGTGGCATTCGTTTGGCGGATATAACCGCACAAATAATTCATTTACATTATTTGTCACCATCGTTACTATATCGGCTGTAATTAATGAGGTTATGCCCAAAATGGATAGTTCGTTTACGCCCATTGAACAAATGCTTAAATTCCGCGCCAGTCGTCATGAGGACTTCCCGTATCAGGAAATCCTGCTGACCCGCCTGTGCATGCACATGCAGGGTAAGCTGCTGGAAAATCGTAATAAAATGCTGAAAGCTCAAGGGATTAACGAGACGTTGTTTATGGCGTTGATTACGCTGGAGTCTCAGGAAAACCACAGCATTCAGCCTTCTGAGCTGAGCTGCGCGCTGGGATCGTCCCGTACCAATGCGACCCGTATTGCCGATGAGCTGGAAAAGCGCGGCTGGATTGAGCGCCGTGAAAGCGATAACGATCGCCGCTGCCTGCATCTGCAATTGACCGATAAAGGTCACCAGTTCCTGCGCGAGGTGCTGCCACCTCAGCACAATTGCCTGCACAAACTCTGGTCTGCCCTCAGCACCACCGAGCGCGACCAGCTTGAGCACATCACTCGCAAGCTGCTCACCCGTCTGGACCAGATGGATGAAGAAGGCGCCGTTCTTGAGGCGCTGCGCTAACGCGACGACACGCTCAACAATCCAGATTTATAAAAGAAAACCGACAGGCCAGCACGTCACACTGCTGGCCTTTCTGACAACAGGTCGGCTCAGCCGATGTGAAAATAAGAAGATCGTGGAGAACAACAATGAGCGCAAATGCGGAGAGCACTACCCCGCAGCAACCGGCCAATAAGAAAGGCAAACGTAAAAGTGCCCTTCTTCTGTTGACCTTGCTCTTTATTATTATTGCCGTGGCATATGGGATCTATTGGTTTTTAGTATTGCGTCATGCAGAAGAGACTGACGACGCATACGTGGCAGGGAACCAGGTACAGATTATGGCGCAGGTGTCGGGCAGCGTGACGAAAGTCTGGGCTGACAATACCGACTTTGTGCAAAAAGGCGATGTGTTGGTGACCCTCGATCCGACCGACGCCCAGCAGGCCTTTGAGAAAGCCCAGACCGCGCTGGCCTCCAGCGTCCGTCAGACCCGCCAGCTGATGATCAACAGTAAACAGCTGCAGGCCAACATCGACGTGCAGAAAACCGCACTCGCACAGGCGCAGAGCGACCTGAACCGCCGTGTACCGCTCGGTACCGCTAACCTGATTGGCCGTGAAGAGCTGCAGCACGCGCGCGACGCGGTTGCCAGCGCTCAGGCACAGCTGGACGTGGCGATTCAACAGTACAACGCCAACCAGGCGATGGTGCTCGGCACCAGCCTCGAAAACCAGCCCGCCGTACAGCAGGCGGCGACCGAAGTACGCAACGCATGGCTTGCTCTGCAGCGTACCAAAATCGTCAGCCCGATGACCGGCTACGTCTCCCGCCGTTCCGTCCAGCCAGGGGCGCAGATTAGCCCAACCACGCCGCTGATGGCGGTTGTGCCGGCAGACAACCTGTGGGTAGACGCTAACTTTAAAGAGACGCAGCTTGCCCATATGCGTATCGGCCAGACCGCGACGGTCGTCAGCGACATCTACGGCGATGACGTGAAGTACACGGGGAAAGTGGTGGGTCTGGATATGGGGACCGGCAGCGCCTTCTCCCTGTTGCCTGCGCAAAACGCCACCGGTAACTGGATCAAAGTGGTTCAGCGTCTGCCCGTGCGTATCGAGCTGGATGCCAAACAGCTGGCGGATCACCCGCTGCGTATCGGCCTCTCAACGCTTGTAACGGTGGATACCGCCAACCGCGACGGTCAGGTCCTCGCAAGCCAGGTGCGAAGCACGCCGGCTTATGAAAGTAACGCCCGTGAAATTAGCCTCGATCCGGTCAACAAGCTGATCGATGACATCGTGAAGGCAAACGCCGGTTAATCCGAAGGTGAGCGTTATGCAACAGCAAAAGCCGCAAAAACCGCTGGAAGGCGCGCAGCTGGTCATTATGACCATTGCGCTGTCGCTGGCGACATTCATGCAGGTGCTGGACTCCACCATCGCAAACGTGGCGATCCCAACCATCGCCGGTAACCTTGGCTCGTCGCTGAGCCAGGGGACTTGGGTCATTACTTCGTTTGGGGTGGCAAACGCCATCTCCATCCCTATCACCGGCTGGCTGGCGAAGCGCGTCGGTGAGGTGAAGCTGTTCCTCTGGTCCACGGTGGCGTTTGTTCTTGCCTCCTGGGCGTGCGGCATGTCCAGCAGCCTGACGATGCTGATTTTCTTCCGCGTCATTCAGGGGATTGTCGCCGGGCCGCTGATCCCCCTCTCGCAGAGTTTGCTGCTGAGCAACTACCCCCCTGCAAAACGTTCGGTCGCGCTGGCGCTGTGGTCTATGACCGTTATCGTCGCGCCTATCTGCGGACCGATTCTGGGCGGGTACATCAGCGATAATTATCACTGGGGCTGGATCTTCTTCATCAACGTACCGATTGGCGCCGTCGTGGTATTGATGACGCTGCAATCGCTGCGGGGACGAGAGACGCGGACCGAACAGCGACGTATCGACAGCATCGGGCTGGCGCTGCTGATCCTGGGCATCGGCAGCCTGCAGATCATGCTCGACCGCGGTAAAGAGCTCGACTGGTTCAACTCGCAGGAAATCATCATCCTGACCATTGTCGCGGTGGTGTCGATAAGCTTCCTGATTGTCTGGGAGCTGACGGACGACAATCCGATTGTCGATCTCTCGCTCTTCAAATCGCGAAACTTTACCATCGGCTGCCTGTGTATCAGCCTCGCCTATATGCTCTACTTCGGCGCGATTGTTCTGCTGCCGCAGCTGTTGCAGGAGGTGTATGGCTATACCGCGACCTGGGCGGGTCTGGCCTCGGCGCCCGTTGGGGTGATCCCGGTCCTGCTGTCGCCGATTATTGGCCGCTTCGCCCACAAGCTCGACATGCGTCGGCTGGTGACGTTCAGCTTCATTATGTACGCCGTGTGCTTCTACTGGCGCGCGTATACCTTTGAGCCGGGAATGGACTTTGGCGCCTCGGCGTGGCCGCAGTTCATTCAGGGCTTTGCTGTGGCGTGCTTCTTTATGCCGCTGACCACCATTACGCTCTCTGGCCTGCCGCCTGAGCGTCTGGCGGCGGCGTCGAGCCTGTCGAACTTCACCCGTACGCTGGCGGGCTCCATCGGGACGTCGATCACCACCACCCTGTGGACCAACCGTGAATCGATGCACCACGCCCAGCTGACCGAAGCGGTGAACCCGTACAATCCGAATGCCCAGCAGATGTACAGTCAGCTTCAGGGCATGGGGATGACGGAGCAGCAGGCATCCGGCTGGATTGCCCAGCAGATCACCAACCAGGGGCTGATTATCTCGGCAAACGAGATTTTCTGGATATCGGCGGGGATCTTCATCGTCCTGCTGGGGCTGGTGTGGTTTGCCAGACCGCCGTTTGGCGCCGGCGGTGGCGGCGGCGGCGCGCACTAATTCGCGTTGTCCAGAACGCGACAGCGATTGTCAGTTTCGATAAAGCAGCGCTCCTGAAATCACTTCACGATAGTGAAAAGACAACAGGAGCGCATCATGCTGAACACACCCGCCGACAAATACCAGCCTTATCCCACCGTTTCATTGCCCGACCGCCGCTGGCCGGAGCAGACCATCACCCGCGCGCCGCGCTGGCTCTCGACCGACTTACGCGACGGCAACCAGGCGCTTGCCGAGCCGATGGACAGCGAGCGCAAGCTGCAGTTTTGGGATCTGCTGCTGGGCTGCGGATTCAAAGAGATTGAGGTCGCCTTCCCGTCCGCCTCGCAAACCGACTTCAACTTTGTCCGCCAGCTTATCGAAGAGAACCGCATCCCCGATGACGTCACGATTCAGGTGTTAACTCAGGCGCGGGAAGACCTCATTCATCGCACTTTCGAATCCCTGCGCGGCGCAAAGCAGGCCACCGTCCATCTCTATAACGCCACCGCCCCGCTGTTCCGCCGCCTGGTGTTCGGCATGGAGAAAGCGCAGATCGTCGAGCTGGCCACCCGCGCCACGCGGCTTATCCGCCAGCTGTGCGAAGAAAACCCTGACACCCGCTGGCAGTACGAGTACTCCCCGGAAACCTTCTGCTTTACCGAGCCGGAGTTTGCGCTGGAGATTTGTGAAGCCGTGGCGGAGATCTGGCAGCCGTGCGACGCGCGGCCCATGGTGATCAACTTACCCGCTACCGTCGAGGTCAGCACGCCCAACGTCTACGCCGACCAGATCGAGTATTTCTGCCGCCACTTCAGCCGCCGCCGCGACGTGTGCATCAGCGTGCATCCGCATAACGACCGCGGCACCGGCGTCGCCAGCGCGGAGCTGGCCGTGATGGCGGGCGCGGACCGCGTGGAGGGCTGCCTGTTCGGCAACGGCGAACGCACGGGCAACGTCTGTCTGGTGACGCTGGCGATGAATCTCTACAGCCAGGGCATTAGCCCGAACCTGGACTTTAGCGACATGAACCGGGTGGTCGAAGTGGTGGAGGCCTGTAATCAGCTGCCGGTGCATCCGCGCCATCCGTGGGCGGGACGGCTGGCCTATACCGCCTTCTCCGGCTCGCACCAGGATGCCATCAAGAAAGGCTTTGATGCCCGCAGGCCTGGCGATCGCTGGGAGATGCCCTATCTGCCCGTCGATCCGCAGGATATCGGCTGCACCTACGAAGCGGTGATCCGCGTAAACAGCCAGTCGGGGAAAAGCGGCAGCGCGTGGCTTATCGAGCAAAATCATGGGCTGAAACTGCCCCGTGCCCTGCAGCAGGATTTCAGCCAGCACGTGCAGCAGGAAACGGATCGTCACGGGAAAGAGATGACGCAGAACGCGCTGTGGCAGCTGTTCCGCACCCGCTATGGGCTGGTAACCACGCCGCAGCTGGCGCTGCAATCCTACCGCAGCGACGGCCAGCAGGATGGGCAACTTCGGCTGACGGCAAGCATCTATACGCAGGGGGGAACGCGCCAGCTGGAGGGTCAGGGCAACGGGCTGCTTTCCGCTGCCGCGCAGGGTTTGAGCCGCTGGGTCAACGCGCCGTTTGTGATTAAGGACTATCACGAGCATACTTTAGGCGAACGCAGCGACAGCCGCTCGGTGGCGTATATTCGCTGCCTGTTCCAGGACAGGACCAGCAGCTGGGGCGTGGGCATTGACAGCGACGTGGCGCGCGCGTCGCTTCAGGCGCTGCTTAACGCGGTCAGTCGTTCTTAAAATAATCGCTGGGGGAGACGCCCATCGCCCGGCGGAACATCGCGGTAAAGGCGCTGTGGCTGCCATAACCCAGGTCCAGCGCCACGCGCAGCACCGGCTGGCCCTGCGCCAGCCGCACTAAGGCTTCCAGCAGGCGCGCCCTTCTCACCCATTCGCCGTAGCTTAGCCCGGTCTGCTGCTGAAAATGGCGGTTCAGCGTGCGCTCGCTCATGCCGAGCAAGCTCGCGCTCTGTTGACCGCTCCAGCTTTCACCCGGTAACTGACGGACCTGCCGACACAGCTGGCGTAACGCTTCACTTTCCGGCTCCGGCAGGTGAAACGGCAGCATCGGCATAATGCGAATTTCATCCAGAATGAGTTCATATACGCGCTCGTCACGGCATCCCGGCGAGTACGACTCCGGCAGCGTCAGGGAGGTGAGGATCAGCTCGCGCAGCAGCGGGGAGATCTGCACGATCTGGCAGGCCGCCGGGAGATCGGCCCGCGCCAGCGGATCGATAAACAGCGTGCGGGCTGCAACGTTGCCGGTGATGCGAAGCGAGTGCTGCGTTCCCGCAGGTAGCCAGACGCCGCGCCCGGGCGGCACTACCCAGCAGCCGGATGCGGTATCGACCCGCACGACGCCCGTCAGGCTGTGCAGCAGCTGCGCGCAGTCGTGCTCATGCCACGGCTCGCTGTCGCCGTGAACGTAATCATGAGCAAACGGAACGAGGGGACGATGGGTAAAGGAGAACGTTGCGGTTGTGGTCATGGCCTAAACACCCCTCCCCCTACCACCGCAAATTAATGCGAGCAGTGAACCATCCCCTCGCCACTTTGGGGAGAGGGTTAGGGTGAGGGGAAAGGTGCACTAGATGTGCAGTTCCTGCAGTTTTTCTTTTGGCAGGGCCAGCTCTTCGTTGCTGTTCACGCGAACGTCACGCTCGATGATGTGACGCGCGATCTCCTGCGCTTCTTCCAGAGAGTGCATCTGGTAAGTGCCGCACTGGTAAACGTTCAGCTCAGGGATCTGGTTTTGCTCTTTCACCTTCAGCACGTCTTCCATCGCCGCTTTCCACGCATCGGCGACGCGTTTCTCTTCCGGCTGACCAATCAGGCTCATGTAGAAGCCGGTACGGCAGCCCATCGGAGAGATGTCGATGATCTCAACGCCGTTGCCGTTCAGGTGGTCACGCATGAAACCGGCGAACAGGTGCTCCAGGGTGTGAATGCCTTTCTCCGGCATCACTTCTTTATTCGGCACGCAGAAGCGCAGATCGAAGACGGTGATCGTGTCGCCGTGCGGGGTGTGCATGGTCTTCGCCACGCGGACTGCAGGTGCTTCCATACGGGTATGGTCGACAGTAAAGCTATCTAATAACGGCATACGTCACCTCCGATAGTGATTTTTTTTAAAATAAACTGAACTCTTCTACAGAATGCACGTCTGAGTATATGAAAGACGCGCATTTGTTATCATCATCCCTGAATTCAGAGATGTATATTTTGGCCACAGCGATGTGGCCTTTTTCTTTTCTGCTAAGCCTGCTTCGCCAGAAACGCCTCAAACGACTCCGTATCCGCCGCTTCAACCTCTTTCTGACGCACCACGGACGCATCGCGCTCCGCGACAAAATCCGCCTCGCTCAGGATTTCTAACGGCTCCTGCATAAGCATCTCACGGTACTCCGCCGAGAGTGAACGCCCCGTGCCGCCAATCCCCTGCTCGATCATGGAGCGCAGAATGCGCGCAGAGAACGTCAGTTCCGGGTTATCAAAGCATTCCACCAGCTGGTCGCAAATCCGTTGATACGCGTCACCGCCGTCGATGCTGTCCATTGTCCGGGCAACACGCTTCAGGTCACGGAACAGATCCTTACCCACCTTAGCCAGCGGGAACTGCGCCGTTTCACAGCCAATGCCCAGCGTCAGACCCGGTTTACGGCCTTCCAGAATCACGCGATTCCAGTTCGTGCGCGTACAGAGCAGCTCGTCTGAACTCATTTCCGGCGCATCCGCCAGCGCGCACCAGACCATAAACAGATCCAGGAAGCGAACCTGCTGCTCGTCAACGCCAATCGGTGAGAACGGGTTGATGTCCAGCGAGCGCACTTCAATGTATTCAATGCCGCCGCGCTGCAGCGCATCCGACGGCGTTTCGCCGCTGCGCGTCACGCGCTTCGGACGAATTGGCGCATACAGTTCGTTTTCAATCTGCAATACGTTACTGTTGATTTGCAGGCGCTTTCCGTCTTTTTCGAGGCCGATTTTCGCGTACTCTTCCGACGGAGTTTTAATCGCCCGCTTCAATCCTGCCACATATTCGTGCAATTCGTTAAACGTAATACCGAGATTGCTTTGCGATTTATTGGTATAGCCCAGATCGCTCATGCGCAGAGAAGTCGCGTACGGGAGATAGTACATTCCGCACTCCGTCTTTTCGAACGGCAGCGTGGTTGGTTTCCCCTGCAGGAACGATGAGCAAATGGCAGGCGATGCGCCAAACAGATACGGAATCACCCAGCCGAAACGGTAATAGTTGCGGATCAGACGGAAATAACCGGCGGAGATCGCTTCTTTATCCGTTTCTCCCCCCTTCGCCTGCCAGAACGCCATCGGCAAAGAGAAATTGTAGTGCACGCCAGAGATCGTCTGCATGAGTGCGCCGTAGCGATTTTTCAGACCTTCGCGATAGAGCGTTTTCAGCCGGCCAATGTTTGACGTGCCGTACTGCGCCAGCTCAATCTCCTGGCCCTGCTCGATATAGCACGGCATGCTGAGCGGCCACATACGCTCATCGCCGAGGTTGCGCGCGGTGTAGCGATGGATGTCGCGCAGGATCGTCAGCATATGATCAATATCGCCGTCCACCGGCGTAATGAACTCCAGCAGCGCTTCAGCGAAATCGGTTGTGATCCATTTATGTGTCAGCGCCGAGCCTAACGCCTTCGGGTGACCCGTAGTCGCTAAGCTACCGTCCGCGTTAACGCGCAGCGTTTCACGCTCAAGACCACGCTGAATACCCTTCAGAGCCTGAGGGTGGTTTTCCAGCCAGGCCAGCGCCTGAGATACGTCCGGGATCAAATTGACCTCCCGCCTGTCAAAGTAATGTTACTCAGCATAATTGTAATGGTTGACGATTGAAGGTCGCGTATTCATTCCACCAATTAGTGCCACCACGTCATACCCTGTAGTGTTGCCCACGCCACGAGAACATAGCGCAACGCCTTGCCAAGGCACAAAAAAAAGAGCACCGGTCCCCATGAGATGCGCATCCATCCCGCCAGCAGACACAGTAAATCGCCTATTACAGGCATCCAGCTTAATAACAGCGTGGCAGCGCCATAGCGTTTTAGCCAGCCGACTGCCTTTTCCTGCCAGCGCGATTTTTCGCGCAGCGGAAAGAAACGCCCAAGAATAACGTTAGTCAGCCCTCCAAGGCTATTACCCATTGTTGCTATTAATACAAGCAGCCAGGGCTGACTAACGCCGGACAACAGCATCGCCACCAGCACCACTTCCGAATTTCCCGGTAACAGCGTGGCGCTTAGAAAACTGCTGGCGAATAATGAGGCAAGTGACAGCGTGTCACTCACAGTAAGCGCACATCCACCGCATCCATTCCGGCATCACGCGCGGCCTGAATACCGAAATCGGCATCTTCAAACACGACGCATTTTGCCGCCGGGACGCCCATTAATTCTGCGCAGAGCAGGAAGGTGTCCGGTGCGGGCTTGTGATTTTTAACATGATCGACGGCCACTACGGCAGAAAAATAGTGGCGCAGGCCAAGATGGTTGAGCAACGCTTCTGCTATCGCGCTCTCGCTGCCCGTCCCGACAGACATGGGGCGACGCCCGTGCCACTCTTTTACCACATCAATCAGTGGCAGAGGGCGTACGGTATCTAAAAGCATGGCTTTTACCGCATCGGTTTTTTCACGCGCGAGAAGGTGTGGGTCGAGATCGGCCTGATTCAGTTCAATCACGGCCTGCGCAATACGCCAGGTTGGGGATCCGTTGAGGGCAATCATCGCCTGAAGGTCGAAACGCATGCCGTAGCGGCCAAGGACCTCGGTCCAGGCTTGACGATGCGTGGGTTCAGTATCGAGGATGGTGCCATCCATGTCGAAGATCAAACCGTCATACTGTGCGTACATCGTGCTCTCGCTAAACGATTAACAAAGCATTACTTTATCGTAAAAGGTGGTTTTTGTCGCTGACTGAGAGTGTGATTGCTGACGGAACGTCGAAGGAATAAACAAAGAAGGAGAAGATGGTGCATCCGGGAGGATTACTCGGCTTACGCCTCGCCCTGCGGGCCGTTGCTAAAGCAACGTTATCCTCCCTGGTGCTTGCGATTAACTCGCAGACCTTAAAACAACAGCATCGCTGTTATCTCGGAGAATATGGTGCATCCGGGAGGATTCGAACCTCCGACCGCTCGGTTCGTAGCCGAGTACTCTATCCAGCTGAGCTACGGATGCATCGGGATTTACTGCTGTACTGCTCGATACTCATATCACTTCAAAAGCAATATGAAGTAATAAATGGTGCATCCGGGAGGATTCGAACCTCCGACCGC
>NZ_JAPKNE010000013.1:0-79728 GCF_026344075.1 Enterobacter nematophilus
ACGTTAAGCCTGCCAGTAATGGCAGGCTTAATGGCAAAAAACTTTAGGGGCGTAGCTCAGTTGGTAGAGCACCGGTCTCCAAAACCGGGTGTCGCGAGTTCGAGTCTCTCCGCCCCTGCCATATAGAATCCTTTGCTTCGGCAAAGGATTTTTTTTGCCTGAAACCTGGTGAAACTTCACCATTCTTAAATGCAGCCAGCATCCCTGCTGGCCTCAGCATCAATCCATTATATTGATTTTTAATAGATCTTTTATCTGCGATTGCTTGTCGCTATTTTGCAGCCAAATTGCATACAGCGGCCGCGAAAGGGTGGCGGAATCCACCACGGTATGCAGTCCAGGCCTGGTGTCTGCCCAACGGACTGGTAACCAGGTGCAACCCTTCAACAGGGGAAGTTGCTGACAGGCAATCTCGGCAGAACTGGTTGTTAACTGTGGAACATCATCAGGTGCAATCAATCCCGTCTCATGCTGCTGAAAATCAGGTCCCCATTCCAGCCGCAAATAGTTCAGGTCTGCCTTCATCATTGAGGGTTCAGAAGCATAAAGAGCCAGACCGAACTGCCCTACAATCTGGCTGCTAAATTCGTCCATCTTGGGGGCTTCTGTTGTAATAAGCAGATCCAGCTGACGCTCATGGAGTTGCTTAACCAGCGACTGACGTTGCGCAATTCTGGCTTCAAATTGTAAATGGCCATGGGAGTGATATAGCCGGGTAAGCCACTGACTGAGCATGCATTCCCACAGAGATGCGCTGGCCCCTATCGAGAACTCGTTGTGCCTCGACGTATGCGCAACCTCTTTGCGCGCTGCCTGCCAGGTATTCATCAATGTCTCCGCATACGGAAGCAGTTTTTCACCGGCAGGCGTGAGACGGATGTTGTTGCGATGGCGGGTAAAAAGATTCACACCCAGTTGATTTTCCAGCTGTCGAATACGAAAACTGACTGCTGACTGCGTCAGGTAAAGGGCTTCAGCGGCTCGCCCGAAGTGACGCGTTCTGCTCACTTCAAGGAAAGTTTTTAGCAATTCCGTATCCACATCTTTCTCCGCAAAATAATTTGTCGTTATGATTTAAATGTTTTGTTTTACACTCTGTCAAGCGTAACTAATACTCCGCGCCATAAATAGCTCGGCCAAAGAATTAGGAGCGTGTAGGATGGCGGAAAGCTTTACGACGACTAATCGTTTTTTCGACAATAAACATTATCCGCGCGGGTTCTCTCGTCACGGCGATTTCACCATCAAAGAGGCGCAGCTGCTTGAGCGTCATGGTTATGCCTTTAACGAGCTGGATCTGGGTAAACGTGAGCCTGCAACTGAAGATGAAAAGCAGTTTGTCTCGGTGTGCCGTGGTGAGCGTGAGCCGCAGTCTGAAGCAGAACGTGTATGGATCAAGTACATGGCTCGCATTAAGCGTCCAAAACGTTTCCATACGCTGTCTGGCGGTAAACCGCAGATGGAAGGTGCAGAAGACTACACCGAGTCTGACGACTAATAAAAAAGGGGCTGCGGCCCCTTTTTTATGCCAGTAACTTTTGCAGATGCAAAAGCAAACGATCGATCGCCCGATAGCTCAGCGCCTCCTGCAAGTGTTTCCTCTCAATGTCAGCACAGCCCTCCACGTCCGCAATGGTTCTGGCCACTTTCAATAAACGCTGCCACGCACGTATGGAAAGCCCAAAGCGCGTCAACGTCTCCTCCAGCCACGCCGCATCGTCAACGTCAAGAGAACAAAACTGTCGGATCCCGGCATTATCCAGCCGTGCATTCAGCCTGTTTTGACGGGCATACTGTCGCGCCTGCGCCGCGATAACCCGCTCGCGAACGTGCGCGGAGCTTTCACCCAGTCTATCGGTCTGCCTGAGCAGGCTCGGCGGCGGAAGGGGGATTTCCAGTGATAAATCGAAACGGTCGAGAAACGGGCCAGACAGCTTTCCCAGATAGCGCAGCGTCTGCTCTGGCGTACAGCGGTTATGGTTGCCCTGATAATGCCCCGTCGGGCTGGGATTCATCGCCGCCACGAGCTGAAAACGGGCGGGATAGCTTATTTTGGCTCGCGTGCGTGAGATATGTATCTCACCGGATTCAATGGGCTCCCTCAGTGCATCCAGCACGCGGCGCTCAAATTCAGGCAGCTCATCGAGAAACAGAATGCCATTGTGTGCCAGCGAGATCTCACCCGGCCCCGGAATAGACCCACCGCCGACCATTGCCGTCAGCGAAGCGCTATGATGCGGGGAACGAAAGGGACGTCGACGCCACTGTTTGTGCAATGACGTCGAACCGATCAGGCTGTAGATGGCGGCGCTTTCCAGCGCTTCATGGTTATTAAGCGGCGGGAGCAACCCGCTCAGCCTGCTTGCCAGCATGGTTTTGCCCGTACCCGGCGGGCCAATCAGCAGAAGATTGTGACCACCCGCTGCCGTAATCTCCAGCGCCCGTTTCCCTTGCTCTTGTCCCATGATCTCGCTGAGGTCTTCTGGCGCATCCGCTATAGCCTCGTCACATTCTTCCGGCTCGGACAGTTCATGGCGGCCTTCCAGCCAGGCGCACACTTCCTGAAGATGCCCGGCGATGAGGCATCCTTTTTCTGCAATAAGACTCACTTCTGATGCGTTTTCATTGGCCACAACGATTTTCCGCCCTGCACGTATGGCTTCCAGCGCTCCCGATATCGCACCGGGAACGCCTCTCAGCGCGCCTGTGAGCGCGAGTTCACCCACGAACTCATACGAGCCTAGCCTGGTCGTATTAAGCTGCTCAGAAGCCGCGAGAAGCGCAATTGCGATAGGTAAATCGTATCGACCACCCTCTTTGGGCAGGTCGGCGGGAGCAAGGTTGATGGTGATCTTCTTTGCGGGGAAGGTATAACCGCTGTTTATTATTGCGCTACGAACGCGGTCCCTGGCCTCTTTGACCGTGGTTTCAGGTAACCCGACAAGCGTGAGTCCGGGCAGCCCATTACTCAAATGAACCTCAACGGAAATAAGCGGAGCCTTTACCCCGAGAGCCGCTCGCGTATAAACAACTGACAGTGACATTTGTACTACCTCCTGGTGTGACTATGCCAGTGCCTGTTTTTTCTGTTTAGCGTCTTTTTACGTATTTACGCCGCCTGTTCAGAGATTTTCAGGGCGCAGTGAAACCATTGCATAACCGTGGAAGAATACTCGCAAAATGTAAAAAGGCGCGCTTTCATGGCCAGGTCCGCAATAAAAAAATGAAAAATATTCATCCCCTAATTTCCTCATATAAAACAATGCTTTCAGAAAATATGATTCGCTTGCTAACCAAGCTCGTCATAAATAAATCTTGTGTTTGATTTAAAAACTGTGATAACTCTTTAGGTATTCCTTCGAACAAGATGCAAAAAGAACTGAAAATGACAGCCCTTCTACGAGTGATTAGCCTGGTCGTGATTAGCGTGGTGGTGATTATTATCCCACCGTGCGGGGCTGCACTTGGACGAGGAAAGGCTTAGAAATCAAGCCTTAACGAACTAAGACCCCCGCACCGAAAGGTCCGGGGGTTTTTTTATGACTAAAAAACTTAAACGAGGAGCAGAGCATGACGACTAGCACAAAATTCTGTTTCTTTAGATTTATGACGGGGAACTAACTATGAATGGGGCACAATGGGTAGTACATGCGTTGCGCGCGCAGGGAGTCGAAACCGTATTCGGTTATCCGGGTGGCGCAATTATGCCGATTTACGATGCACTGTATGACGGCGGCGTGGAACACCTCTTGTGCCGACACGAGCAGGGCGCAGCGATGGCAGCCATTGGCTATGCCCGCGCGACAGGTAAAACCGGTGTATGCATGGCGACTTCAGGTCCGGGCGCAACGAACCTGATCACCGGCCTGGCTGACGCGCTGCTCGATTCCGTCCCCATCGTGGCGATCACCGGTCAGGTGGCCTCTCCGTTCATCGGTACTGATGCCTTCCAGGAAGTGGACGTCCTCGGCTTATCGCTGGCCTGCACCAAGCACAGCTTCCTCGTTCAATCTCTCGAAGAGCTGCCGCGCGTCATGGCCGAAGCGTTCGAGGTTGCCAGTTCTGGCCGTCCTGGCCCGGTTCTGGTGGATATCCCGAAAGATATCCAGGTTGCACTTGGCGATCTGGAGCCGCACTTCTCTACCGTTGAAAGCAACGATGCGTTCCCGCATGCAGACGTCGAAGAAGCGCGTCAGATGATGGCGCAGGCGAAGCAGCCGATGCTGTACGTCGGCGGTGGCGTGGGCATGGCGCAGGCCGTTCCTGCCCTGCGCGAATTTATCGCGGTGACGCAGATGCCCGCTACCTGCACGCTGAAAGGTCTGGGCGCAGTCGACGCGGACTACCCGTACTACCTCGGCATGCTGGGAATGCATGGCACTAAGGCGGCAAACCTGGCGGTGCAGGAGTGCGATCTGCTCATCGCCGTGGGGGCTCGTTTTGACGACCGCGTCACCGGCAAGCTGAATACCTTCGCGCCGAATGCCAAAGTGATCCATATGGATATCGACCCGGCGGAGATGAACAAGCTGCGTCAGGCGCACGTTGCGCTGCAGGGCGATCTCAACGCGCTGTTACCGGCACTGCAGCAGCCGCTGGATATCAATGCATGGCGTCAGCACACCGCAGACATGCGCGCCGAGCACGCCTGGCGTTACGACCACCCCGGCGAGGCCATCTACGCGCCGCTGCTGTTGAAGCAGTTGTCCGACCGTAAACCTGCTGACAGCGTGGTGACGACGGATGTGGGTCAGCATCAGATGTGGTCCGCCCAGCATATGACCTACACCCGTCCGGAAAACTTCATCACCTCCAGCGGGTTAGGGACGATGGGCTTCGGTCTGCCGGCAGCCGTTGGCGCGCAGGTTGCCCGTCCGAACGATACCGTTATCTGTATCTCCGGTGACGGCTCCTTCATGATGAACGTCCAGGAGCTCGGCACCGTGAAGCGCAAACAGTTACCGCTGAAGATCGTGTTGCTCGATAACCAGCGTTTAGGGATGGTTCGCCAGTGGCAACAGCTGTTCTTCCAGGAGCGCTACAGCGAAACGACGCTCACCGATAACCCCGATTTCCTTACCCTGGCCAGCGCCTTCGGCATTCCTGGTCAGCACATCACCCGTAAAGACCAGGTTGAAGCGGCACTCGACACCATGCTGTCAAGCGAAGGGCCATACCTGCTTCATGTCTCAATCGACGAGCTTGAGAACGTCTGGCCGTTGGTACCGCCCGGTGCCAGTAACTCACAAATGCTGGAGAAATTATCATGATGCAACATCAGGTCGCCGTGCAGGCTCGCTTCAACCCCGAAACCTTAGAACGCGTTTTGCGCGTGGTCCGTCACCGTGGTTTTCAGATTTGCTCTATGAATATGGAAACGGCCACCGACGCGCAAAACATCAGTATCGAATTAACCGTTGCCAGCCCGCGGCCGGTCGACTTACTGTTTAGTCAGTTATCAAAGCTGGTAGACGTTGCCCATGTTGCCATCTGCCAGAGCACAACCACATCACAACAAATCCGCGCTTGAGCGCGACAGGACGAAAAAATGACGACAAAAAAAGCTGATTACATTTGGTTCAATGGTGAGATGGTTCGCTGGGAGGACGCGAAAGTCCACGTGATGTCCCACGCGCTACACTACGGTACCTCCGTGTTTGAAGGCATCCGTTGCTACGATTCTCACAAAGGGCCAGTGGTGTTCCGCCATCGCGAACACATGCAGCGTCTGCATGACTCAGCCAAAATTTATCGTTTCCCGGTTTCTCAAAGCGTTGATGAGCTGATGGAAGCCTGCCGCGACGTGATCCGTAAGAACAACCTGACCAGCGCCTATATTCGTCCGCTGGTCTTCGTGGGCGATGTCGGCATGGGCGTAAACCCGCCAGCGGGCTATAACACTGATGTGATCATTGCCGCGTTCCCATGGGGTGCCTACCTGGGTGCAGAAGCCCTGGAGCAGGGGATCGACGCAATGGTCTCTTCCTGGAACCGCGTGGCGCCAAACACCATCCCGACCGCTGCGAAAGCGGGCGGTAACTACCTCTCCTCACTGTTGGTCGGTAGCGAAGCGCGCCGCCACGGCTATCAGGAAGGTATCGCGCTCGACGTGAATGGCTACATCTCTGAAGGTGCGGGCGAAAACCTGTTTGAAGTTAAAGACGGCATTCTTTTCACCCCGCCGTTCACCTCGTCGGCGCTGCCGGGCATTACCCGCGACGCGATCATCAAGCTGGCGAAAGATCTGGGTATCGAAGTGCGCGAGCAGGTGCTGTCCCGCGAATCCCTGTATCTGGCCGATGAAGTCTTTATGTCCGGCACGGCGGCTGAAATCACGCCGGTGCGCAGCGTAGACGGGATCCAGGTGGGCGAAGGCCGCTGTGGTCCGGTCACCAAACGCATTCAGCAGGCGTTCTTCGGCCTCTTCACCGGCGAAACAGAAGACAAATACGGCTGGTTGGATCAGGTTAATCACTAAGTATAAATTTGGGACGGCACGCACCGTCCCATTAAATAGTCAGACGGGAGTAAATAAAGCATGCCTAAGTATCGTTCAGCCACCACCACCCACGGCCGTAACATGGCGGGAGCCCGCGCGCTGTGGCGCGCCACCGGAATGACCGACGCCGATTTCGGTAAGCCAATTATCGCCGTGGTGAACTCCTTCACCCAGTTTGTACCGGGCCACGTGCACCTGCGCGATCTCGGTAAGCTGGTTGCCGAGCAAATCGAAGCCTCCGGCGGCGTGGCGAAAGAGTTCAACACCATTGCGGTGGATGACGGTATCGCGATGGGTCACGGGGGCATGCTCTATTCGCTGCCGTCGCGCGAGCTGATCGCCGACTCCGTAGAGTATATGGTTAACGCCCACTGCGCCGATGCGATGGTCTGTATCTCCAACTGCGACAAAATCACCCCGGGGATGCTGATGGCCTCCCTGCGCCTGAACATTCCGGTGATTTTCGTCTCCGGCGGGCCGATGGAAGCGGGAAAAACCAAGCTCTCCGATAAAATCATCAAGCTCGACCTGGTCGATGCGATGATCCAGGGCGCGGATCCAAAAGTCTCGGACGAGCAGAGCGATCAGGTGGAACGCTCCGCGTGTCCGACCTGCGGCTCCTGTTCCGGGATGTTCACCGCCAACTCCATGAACTGCCTGACCGAAGCGCTGGGCCTCTCGCAGCCGGGCAACGGCTCGCTGCTGGCGACCCATGCCGACCGCAAGCAGCTGTTCCTCAATGCTGGTAAACGCATCGTTGAGCTGACCAAACGCTACTACGAGCAGGACGACGCCAGCGCGCTGCCGCGCAGCATCGCCAGCAAAGCCGCGTTCGAGAACGCCATGACGCTGGATATTGCCATGGGCGGTTCCACTAACACCGTTCTGCACCTGCTGGCCGCCGCGCAGGAAGCCGAAATCGACTTCATCATGAGCGATATCGACAAGCTCTCCCGCAAAGTGCCGCAGCTGTGTAAGGTTGCCCCGAGTACCCAGAAGTACCATATGGAGGACGTACACCGCGCGGGTGGCGTCATTGGTATTCTCGGCGAGCTGGATCGTGCCGGGCTGCTGAACCGTGACGTGAAAAACGTGCTCGGCCTGACGCTGCCGGAGTCGCTGGACCAGTACGACGTGATGCTGACCAAAGACGACGCGGTGAAAAAGATGTTCCGCGCCGGCCCTGCCGGTATTCGTACCACCCAGGCGTTCTCGCAGGACTGCCGCTGGGACACCCTGGACGATGACCGCGCCGAAGGCTGCATCCGCTCGCTGGAACACGCCTACAGCAAAGACGGCGGTCTGGCCGTGCTGTACGGTAACTTTGCGGAAAACGGCTGCATCGTGAAAACCGCAGGCGTGGACGACAGCATCCTGAAATTCACCGGTCCGGCGAAAGTGTACGAAAGCCAGGATGAAGCGGTAGACGCCATTCTCGGCGGCAAAGTAGTGGAAGGCGACGTGGTTGTCATTCGCTACGAAGGGCCGAAAGGCGGTCCGGGCATGCAGGAGATGCTCTATCCAACCACCTTCCTGAAATCCATGGGGCTCGGTAAAGCCTGTGCGCTGATCACCGACGGGCGTTTCTCCGGCGGCACCTCCGGCCTCTCTATCGGTCACGTTTCACCGGAAGCGGCAAGCGGCGGCAACATCGCTATCATCGAAGACGGCGACCTGATTGAAATCGATATTCCGAATCGCGGCATTCAGCTCAAGCTGAGCGAGCAGGAGATTGCGGCCCGTCGTGAAGCGCAGGAAGCCCGCGGCGACAAAGCCTGGACCCCGAAAGATCGCCAGCGTGAAGTCTCCTTCGCCCTGCGCGCTTACGCCAGCCTTGCCACCAGTGCAGATAAAGGCGCTGTGCGCGATAAATCTAAACTTGGGGGCTAATGATGGCCGAGTCTCAACCCTTATCCGCCGCCCCCGAGGGGGCGGAATACCTGAGAGCGGTGCTGCGCGCGCCGGTCTATGAAGCCGTGCAGGTTACGCCCCTGCAGAAAATGGAAAAACTCTCTTCGCGCCTCGACAACGTTATTCTGGTGAAGCGCGAAGATCGCCAGCCGGTGCACAGCTTCAAGCTGCGCGGCGCTTACGCGATGATGGCCGGGCTGACCGACGAGCAAAAAGCGCGCGGCGTGATTACTGCGTCGGCGGGCAACCACGCCCAGGGCGTTGCCTTCTCGTCTGCCCGTCTGGGGCTGAAAGCGCTCATCGTGATGCCGGTCGCTACCGCAGACATCAAAGTCGACGCGGTCCGCGGTTTCGGCGGGGAAGTGCTGCTTCACGGTGCCAATTTTGACGAAGCGAAAGCCAAAGCGATCGAGCTGGCGCAGCAGCAGGGCTTCACCTGGGTGCCGCCGTTTGACCACCCGATGGTGATTGCCGGGCAGGGCACGCTGGCGCTTGAGCTGCTGCAGCAGGATGCCCACCTTGACCGCGTCTTCGTTCCGGTGGGAGGTGGCGGGCTAGCGGCGGGCGTGGCGGTGCTTATCAAACAGCTGATGCCGCAGATCAAAGTCATCGCCGTTGAAGCAGAAGACTCTGCCTGCCTGAAGGCGGCGCTGGATACCGGTCATCCGGTAGACCTGCCGCGCGTTGGGCTGTTTGCCGAGGGCGTGGCGGTGAAGCGCATTGGCGACGAAACCTTCCGCCTGTGCCGGGAATATCTCGACGATATCGTCACCGTAGACAGCGATGCGATCTGCGCGGCGATGAAAGATCTCTTCGAAGACGTGCGTGCGGTGGCGGAACCGTCCGGCGCGCTGGCGCTGGCGGGGATGAAAAAATACATCGCCCAGCACAACATTCGCGGCGAGCGTCTGGCGCACGTGCTTTCCGGCGCCAACGTGAATTTCCACGGCCTGCGCTACGTTTCCGAGCGCTGCGAGCTGGGCGAACAGCGTGAAGCGCTGCTGGCGGTGACCATCCCGGAAGAGAAGGGCAGCTTCCTCAAGTTCTGCCAGCTGCTGGGCGGTCGTTCGGTAACGGAGTTCAATTACCGTTTTGCCGATGCCAAAGATGCCTGCATCTTTGTCGGCGTGCGTCTGAGCCGGGGCGTGGAGGAGCGCAAAGAGATCCTCAACCTGCTGCATAACGGCGGCTACAGCGTGGTCGATCTTTCTGACGACGAGATGGCGAAGCTGCACGTGCGTTACATGGTTGGCGGTCGTCCCTCAAAGCCGCTCCAGGAACGTCTGTTCAGCTTCGAGTTCCCGGAATCACCGGGCGCGCTGCTCAAGTTCCTGCACACGCTGGGCACGCACTGGAACATCTCTCTGTTCCACTACCGCAGCCACGGCACCGACTACGGCCGCGTGCTGGCGGCGTTCGAGCTGGGCGAGCACGAGCCGGATTTCGAAACGCGGCTGAACGAGCTGGGCTATGAATGCCATGACGAAACCCAAAACCCGGCGTTCAGGTTCTTTCTGGCGGGCTAGTGGTTCGGCAATATCTGCCAGAACGCATCAATAAGCGGCTCATGCAGCCGCTTTTTTTGTGCGCACACGCCAAGCTCAAACGGCGTCTTCTCGTCGCTGCGCTCCAGAATCATCACGCGATTGCGCACCGGTTCCGGGCTGTTTTCCAGCACCACTTCCGGCAGCAGCGCCACGCCGCAGCCGAGCGCCACCATCGACACCATCGCCTCATGGCCGCTGACGGTAGCGTAAATGGACGGGTTGCTGATTTTCTGACGGCGGAACCACAGCTCGATGCGGCGACGCACCGGCCCCTGATCGGCCATGATAAACGGCACCGTTGACCAGTCCGGTTTTTCCACCGAGACCTGATTACGCACCGGGCAGGGCAGCGCCGGGGCAATCAGTACAACCGCCAGATTCTCCAGCATCGAGAATGCCACCGCGCCCGGCAGGGTTTCGGGCTTTCCGGCAATGGCGAGATCCGCTTCGCCCGTTACGACTTTTTCCATTGCGTCGGCGGCATCGCCGGTGGTGAGCTTAATTTCGACCGACGGATGCGCCGCGCGGAAGCGGTCGAGAATGGGCGGCAGATGGCTATAGGCGGCGGTCACGGAGCAGAAAATATGCAGCTCGCCGGAAAGCGACGGTCCCTGCTGGTCAATGGCGTGCCGCAGCTGCTGGTACTGCAACAAGGTCTGCTGGGCAAAGATGCGCAGCTCTTCTCCCGCTTCCGTGAGGGTGACGGTGCGGTTATCGCGCACGAACAGCGGCTGGCCGAGGTCTTCCTCAAGGCGCTGGATCTGGCGCGAAAGCGTGGAGGGGCTAACGTGCATCGCCCGGGCGCTGCGGCCAAAGTGGCGGCTTTCCGCCAGATGCAGGAACATTTTTAGATCGCGTAAATCCACCGATTCCACTCCCTCATTTTACATTGCAAAAATTGCAATGTGACGTTGTGAATATATCAATTTCCGCAATAAATTTCCTGTTGTAATGTGGGTACATTCTCGCTGAAACGCGAACCGAACAATAAGACACACAACATCACGAGGTATCACCCATGGCTAACTACTTTAATACACTGAACTTGCGCCAGCAGCTGGCGCAGCTGGGCAAATGCCGCTTCATGGCGCGCGATGAATTTGCCGATGGCGCGAGCTACCTTCAGGGTAAAAAAGTGGTCATCGTCGGCTGTGGCGCACAGGGCCTGAACCAGGGCCTGAACATGCGTGACTCCGGGCTGGATATCTCCTACGCCCTGCGTAAAGAAGCGATTGCCGAGAAGCGCGCTTCCTGGCGTAAAGCGACCGAAAACGGCTTCAAAGTGGGTACCTACGAAGAGCTGATCCCGCAGGCGGATCTGGTCGTTAACCTGACGCCAGACAAGCAGCACTCCGACGTAGTGCGTTCCGTACAGCCGCTGATGAAAGACGGCGCCGCGCTGGGTTACTCCCACGGCTTCAACATCGTTGAAGTGGGCGAGCAGATCCGTAAAGACATCACCGTGGTGATGGTGGCGCCGAAGTGCCCGGGTACGGAAGTACGCGAAGAGTACAAGCGTGGTTTCGGCGTGCCGACGCTTATCGCAGTTCACCCGGAAAACGATCCGAAAGGCGAAGGCATGGCGATTGCCAAAGCGTGGGCTGCGGCGACTGGCGGCCACCGCGCGGGCGTTCTGGAATCTTCCTTCGTGGCTGAAGTGAAATCTGATCTGATGGGCGAGCAGACCATTCTGTGTGGCATGCTGCAGGCGGGTTCTCTGCTCTGCTTCGATAAGTTGGTGGAAGAAGGTACTGACCCGGCATACGCAGAAAAACTGATTCAGTTCGGCTGGGAAACCATCACCGAAGCGCTGAAGCAGGGTGGGATTACGCTGATGATGGATCGCCTGTCCAACCCGGCAAAACTGCGTGCTTACGCGCTGTCTGAACAGCTGAAAACCATTATGGCACCGCTGTTCCAGAAACACATGGACGACATCATCTCCGGCGAGTTCTCTTCCGGCATGATGGCGGACTGGGCGAACGACGACAAGAAACTGCTGACCTGGCGTGAAGAGACCGGTAAAACCGCGTTCGAAACCGCGCCGCAGTATGAAGGTAAAATCGGCGAGCAGGAGTACTTCGATAAAGGCGTACTGATGATCGCGATGGTGAAAGCAGGCGTTGAGCTGGCGTTCGAAACCATGGTGGATTCCGGCATCATCGAAGAGTCTGCGTACTACGAATCTCTGCACGAGCTGCCGCTGATCGCGAACACCATCGCCCGTAAGCGTCTGTACGAAATGAACGTGGTTATCTCTGATACCGCTGAGTACGGCAACTACCTGTTCTCTTACGCCTGCGTACCGCTGCTGAAAGAGTTCATGACCACCCTGCAGACGGGCGATCTGGGCAAAGCGATTGCGGAAGGTGCGGTAGACAACGCGCAGCTGCGCGACGTAAACGAAGCGATTCGCAGCCATCAGATCGAGAAAGTGGGCCACAAACTGCGTGGCTACATGACCGATATGAAGCGTATCGCGGTAGCAGGTTAACATCAGGTGCGGGCTGATGCCCTCACCCCGCCCCTCTCCCACCGGGAGAGGGTGCAAACATTAAAGGCCTTCTCTTAGAGAAGGCCTTGCTGTTTATTTCCGATACAAGACCTTGATCACGTGATAACCGAACTGCGTATGCAGTGGGCCAGTCGGCTCCAGCACCGGGCAGGAGAAGACCACTTTATCGAACGCCGGAACCATCTGACCCTGACGAAATTCGCCTAAATCGCCGCCGCGCTTGCCTGACGGACAAATAGAGTGCTTCTTCGCCAGCTTGCCGAAGTCGGCGCCGTTTTTGATCTGCTCCAGAAGATCCAGAGCCAGTTTCTCTTCTTTAACAAGAATATGCAGTGCTGCTGCTGTTTTTGCCATGATCGTGCCTTGAGTGGTATGGATTAGGCTCGCTATACTACCACGCTGTTATTCTCCCCTCCTGACTTTCATTGAGCGATCATTTATGCGTTTAAACCCCGGACAACAACAAGCCGTCGAATTTGTCACCGGACCGTGTCTGGTACTGGCGGGCGCAGGATCCGGTAAAACGCGCGTCATCACCAATAAGATTGCGCACCTGATCCGCGGCTGCGGCTATCAGGCCCGCCACATTGCGGCGGTTACCTTTACCAACAAAGCGGCGCGCGAGATGAAAGAGCGCGTCGGCCAGACGCTGGGGCGCAAAGAGGCGCGCGGGCTGATGATCTCCACCTTCCACACGCTGGGGCTGGATATCATTAAGCGTGAATATGCCGCGCTGGGGATGAAATCCAACTTTTCGCTGTTCGATGACACCGACCAGGTGGCGTTGCTTAAAGAGCTCACCGAGGGGCTGATCGAAGATGATAAGGTGCTGTTGCAGCAGCTGATCTCCACGATCTCGAACTGGAAAAACGATCTGATGACCCCGGCCCAGGCCGCAGCGATCGCCAAAGGCGAACGGGATCGTATCTTCGCCCACTGCTACGGTCTGTACGACGCGCACATGAAAGCGTGCAACGTGCTGGACTTCGACGATCTGATCCTTCTGCCGACGCTGCTTTTACAGCGCAATGAAGAGGTGCGCGAGCGCTGGCAGAACAAAATTCGCTACCTGCTGGTGGATGAATATCAGGATACCAACACCAGCCAGTACGAGCTGGTGAAGCTGCTGGTGGGGCAGCGCGCGCGCTTCACCGTGGTAGGCGACGACGACCAGTCAATTTACTCCTGGCGCGGCGCACGCCCGCAGAACCTGGTGCTTCTGAGCAAAGATTTTCCCGCGCTGCAGGTGATTAAGCTGGAGCAGAACTACCGCTCCTCCGGGCGCATCCTGAAGGCGGCAAACATCCTGATTGCCAATAACCCGCACGTGTTTGAAAAGCGTCTCTTCTCCGAGCTGGGCTACGGTACGGAGCTGAAGGTGCTCAGCGCCAATAATGAAGAGCATGAGGCGGAGCGCGTGACGGGCGAACTGATCGCCCACCACTTCGTCAATAAAACCGAATATAAGGATTACGCGATCCTCTATCGCGGCAATCATCAGTCGCGCGTCTTTGAAAAGATGCTGATGCAGAACCGCATTCCGTACAAAATTTCCGGCGGCACCTCGTTCTTCTCACGTCCAGAAATTAAAGATTTGCTGGCCTATCTGCGCGTGCTCACGAACCCGGATGACGACAGCGCGTTTCTGCGCATTGTGAATACGCCAAAGCGCGAGGTTGGCCCAGCGACGCTGCAAAAGCTGGGGGAATGGGCGATGACCCGCAATAAGAGCCTGTTTACCGCCAGCTTTGATATGGGCCTGAGCCAGACGCTGACGGGGCGCGGGTACGATAATTTAACCCGCTTCACCCACTGGCTGGGTGAGGTGCAGCGCCTGGCTGAGCGCGAGCCCGTGGCGGCGGTACGCGATCTGATCCACGGCATTGACTACGAATCCTGGCTGTACGAAACCTCCGCCAGCCCGAAAGCGGCAGAAATGCGTATGAAGAACGTTAACCAGCTTTTTAGCTGGATGACCGAAATGCTGGAAGGCTCTGAGATAGATGAGCCGATGACGTTAACGCAGGTAGTCACCCGCTTTACCCTGCGCGACATGATGGAGCGCGGCGAGAGCGAAGAAGAGGCCGACCAGGTTCAGCTGATGACGCTGCATGCGTCAAAAGGGCTGGAGTTCCCGTATGTGTATCTTGTCGGTATGGAAGAAGGGTTATTGCCGCACCAGAGCAGCATTGATGAAGATAACGTCGACGAGGAGCGCCGTCTGGCCTACGTGGGGATCACCCGCGCGCAGAAAGAGCTCACGTTCACGCTGTGTAAAGAGCGCCGTCAGTACGGTGAACTGATACGCCCTGAGCCGAGTCGTTTCCTGCTGGAACTGCCGCAGGACGATCTTATCTGGGAACAGGAGCGCAAAGTGATTACCGCGGAAGAGCGGATGCACAAAGGGCAGGCTAACGTGGCGAACATTCGCGCCATGCTGGCAAAAGCCAAAGAGAAAGGATAGCGATGAGCAGGCCGGGTAAGACGAAGCCGCCACCCGGCAGTGTTCAGCGTATTACTTCACCTCAAGTATCCAGTGCACATAGCTCTGCCACTGGCACTCCTGCTCGATCATCTCTGCCCCAAGCGGGTGATTCTCAATCCAGTTTTCCGGCAGCGTCAGCGTCAGCTTCTCGTCTTCGGCTAGCAGATTAATGGCGGGTAACAAATCATCGCGGCGGCGGCTGGCAAACAGAATTGCCAGACGCAGCAGGCGGCACAGATGCTCGGCCACGCGCGGCGGTACGGCATTTTGCTGATGCAAAGAGGAGAGATCGACGGCGTTGGTCTGGTTCAGCAGCAGCGTTGCCAGCAGCTTTTTCTGTGCGGGCGTGTAGCCCGGCAAATCCAGGTTGCGCACCAGATACGCTGCGTGAGCCGGTGCCTGTTTAAAATCAATGCTTAGCCCCACTTCATGCAGCGCGCAGGCGCTCAGCAATAAATCGCGGCTCAGATGATCAAGCTCCCAGGCGTTAGCGACCTGGTCGGCAAAGCGTGATGCCAGCTGCGATACGCGGCCAGCCTGATCGATATCAACCAGAAAACGACGCTGGACGTTGCGCAGAGTGCGGTTGCGGATGTCCTGATCCACCGACAGATGCAGCATCCCGTAGACCAGACCTTCGCGCAGCGCGCCGCCGGCCAGGGTCATACACTGGATATTTAGTTCGGTGAATATGGCGATCAGAATGGCCAGCCCGCTCGGGAAAACCAGGGCACGTTCCAGCGTAAGCCCTTCAATTTCCAGCTCTTCCAGACGTCCGCACTGAATGGCACGCTGTTTAAGCTGCTGAAGTTTGGCAAGCGTGATCCGCTCGTCCATGCCCTGCGCCATCATGATTTCCTGCAGGGCCTGCACGGTACCCGAAGCCCCCACGCAGACTTTCCAGCCGTGATAGCGCAGTTCGTCCATCACCGGGCGTAACACTTCGCGCGCGGCGTTTTCCGCCTCGTCGAAGTTCTCTTTACCCAGATTCCGATCAGTAAAGTAACGCTCAAGCCAGGTTACGCAGCCCATCGACAGGCTGAACAGCGACGTGGCCTGCGCGCCGGTGCCGGTTACCAGTTCGGTACTGGCACCGCCGATATCCACCACCAGACGGCGATCGTCACCCCCGGTGGTGTGGGCAACGCCTTGGTAAATCAGGCGTGCTTCTTCTTCGCCGCTGATAACCTGAACCGGACACCCCAGAATTTCCTGCGCTTTGGCAATAAAATCTACGGCGTTAACCGCCAGTCGGAGCGTCGCTGTGGCGACGACGGTGATTTGGGCATGCGGGATATCCTGCAGACGCTCAGCAAAGAGCCGCAGGCACTGCCAGCCACGTTCCATGGCTTCAGGTGAGAGGTAATTATCGCTGCTCAGGCCCGCCGCGAGGCGGACCTTGCGCTTAATGCGCGTCAGCGTTTGTATGCTTCCCGCCACCTCACGCACAACCAGCATATGAAAACTATTCGAACCGAGATCAATTGCCGCATAGAGCGAGGTGGAGCTGAGCATCATGTTTTAACCTGAACGACGACGGTTACGCGGTGCGCCGCCTGAACGACGCGGACCATTGCCGGAGCGCGGGCGGGTAAGACGCTTAGGCGGCGGCAGTTCGCTTAACAGCGCTTCCGGATTGTATTTACTCTGCGGAATAGAGTGACCGATGTAGGTCTCAATGGCTGGAAGATTCAGCGCATACTCTTCACACGCAAGGCTAATTGAGTGACCGCTTGCGCCCGCACGACCAGTACGACCGATACGGTGCACGTAGTCTTCGCAGTCGTCTGGCAGATCGTAGTTAAAGACGTGCGTCACGGCCGGAATGTGTAAACCACGTGCCGCCACGTCGGTTGCAACCAGAATATCAAGATCGCCACGGGTGAACTCGTCGAGGATACGCAGGCGTTTTTTCTGCGCGACGTCGCCGGTCAACAGGCCAACGCGGTGACCGTCTGCAGCCAGATGGCCCCAGATGTCTTCACAGCGGTGTTTGGTATTCGCGAAGATAATGGCGCGATCGGGCCACTCTTCTTCAATCAGCGTTTGCAGCAGACGCATTTTCTCTTCATTGGAAGGATAGAAGAGCTCTTCTTTAATGCGGTGGCCCGTTTTCTGCTCAGGCTCCACTTCCACATATTCCGCATTGTTCATCTGCTCGAACGCCAGCTCGCGTACGCGATAGGAAAGGGTGGCAGAGAACAGCATGTTCAGACGCTGATTGGCCGGCGGCATGCGGCGGAACAGCCAGCGGATATCTTTAATGAAGCCCAGATCGTACATACGATCAGCTTCATCGAGCACCACAACCTGGATAGCGCCGAGGTTAATGTGATTCTGTTTGGCGTAGTCGATAAGACGGCCAGTGGTACCGATGAGGATATCCACGCCGCTTTCCAGCACTTTCAGCTGCTTATCGTAGCCGTCGCCGCCATAGGCCAGGCCGAGTTTCAGGCCGGTGGCTTGCGCCAGAGGCTCAGCGTCTGCGTGGATCTGTACCGCCAGTTCTCGCGTCGGGGCCATAATTAGCGCGCGCGGCTGGTTAACTTTGCGGTCTGCAATCGCTGGGTGAGAAAGTAAATAATGAAACGTTGACGTTAAAAACGCCATCGTTTTGCCGGTACCGGTTTGCGCCTGCCCTGCAACATCGCGACCGGCCAGCGTCAGCGGCAGGGCGAGAGCCTGAATGGGCGTGCAGTTATGAAACCCTTTTGTTTCAAGGGCTTCGATCACTTTTGGGTGCAGGGCGAAGTCGGAAAACTTCTGTTCTGTTAAATGTGTTTTGCTCATAGTGTGGTAGAATATCAGCTTACTATTGCTTTACGAAAGCGTATCCGGTGAAATAAAGTCAACCTTTAGTTGGTTAATGCGACATCAACACGTCGTTGGTGGAGACAAAACCAACGTACCAGGCTTATTCCTGTGGAGTTATATATGAGCGATAAAATTATTCACCTGACTGACGACAGTTTTGACACGGACGTACTTAAGGCTGACGGGCTGACCCTCGTCGATTTCTGGGCTGAATGGTGTGGTCCTTGCAAAATGATCGCCCCGATTCTGGATGAGATCGCTGACGAATATCAGGGCAAACTGACGGTTGCCAAGCTGAACATCGACCAGAACCCGGGCACCGCACCAAAATACGGTATCCGTGGCATCCCGACCCTTCTGCTGTTCAAAAACGGTGAAGTGGCGGCGACCAAAGTGGGCGCGCTGTCCAAAGGTCAGCTGAAAGAGTTCCTGGACGCTAACCTGGCGTAAGGTTTCTCCGCTGTGCGTCCAGAGCCCCCGGCTAAATGATGTGGAACTCTGGACGCCCGGCTGAAGTCGTGCTAAGTTAGCTATGACTTCGTTTTAAACATATCTGTTGTTTGAATCTTGTTTTACCCGATACTTCCCGTTGTTGACATGAACAATGCGTGAAGTGGCTAAATTCCGGGCTTGTCACTCAATCCGTCTTGTCGTTTCAGTTCTGCGTTCTTTCCCTGTGACCAGACAGCGAACAGACATGAGGTGATGGCCGCTAAACAGGCATGGATGACCCTGCCATACCATTCACAACATTAAGTTCGAGAATCACCCCGAGTTTAAGAACCCACACCATTATGAATCTTACCGAATTAAAGAATACGCCGGTTTCTGAGCTGATCACTCTCGGCGAAAATATGGGGCTGGAAAACCAGGCTCGTATGCGCAAGCAGGACATCATTTTCGCCATCCTGAAGCAGCACGCTAAGAGTGGCGAAGATATCTTTGGCGACGGTGTGCTGGAGATATTGCAAGACGGATTTGGTTTCCTCCGCTCTGCAGACAGCTCCTACCTCGCCGGCCCTGACGACATCTACGTATCCCCCAGCCAAATCCGCCGTTTCAACCTCCGCACTGGTGACACCATTTCAGGTAAGATTCGTCCTCCTAAAGAGGGTGAACGCTACTTTGCGCTGTTGAAAGTTAATGAAGTTAACTTCGATAAACCAGAAAACTCGCGTAACAAGATCCTCTTTGAGAACTTAACGCCGCTGCACGCGAACTCTCGCCTGCGCATGGAGCGTGGTAACGGTTCTACCGAAGACTTAACCGCGCGTGTTCTGGATCTGGCATCGCCAATCGGTCGTGGCCAGCGTGGTCTGATTGTGGCACCGCCGAAAGCGGGTAAAACCATGCTGCTGCAGAACATCGCGCAGAGCATTGCCTACAACCACCCAGACTGCGTGCTGATGGTGCTGCTGATTGACGAACGTCCGGAAGAAGTAACCGAGATGCAGCGTCTGGTTAAAGGTGAAGTGGTTGCTTCTACCTTCGACGAGCCAGCATCTCGCCACGTTCAGGTTGCGGAAATGGTTATCGAGAAGGCGAAACGCCTGGTTGAGCACAAGAAAGACGTGATCATCCTGCTTGACTCCATCACCCGTCTGGCGCGCGCTTACAATACCGTGGTCCCGGCTTCCGGTAAAGTACTGACCGGTGGTGTAGACGCTAACGCCCTGCATCGTCCGAAGCGTTTCTTCGGTGCCGCGCGTAACGTGGAAGAGGGCGGTAGCCTGACCATTATCGCAACGGCGCTGATCGATACCGGTTCTAAAATGGACGAAGTGATTTACGAAGAATTTAAAGGTACAGGTAACATGGAGCTGCACCTTTCTCGTAAGATCGCAGAAAAACGCGTCTTCCCGGCTATCGACTACAACCGTTCCGGTACCCGTAAGGAAGAACTGCTCACCACACAGGAAGAGCTGCAGAAAATGTGGATCCTGCGCAAAATCATCCATCCAATGGGTGAAATTGACGCGATGGAGTTCCTCATTAACAAACTGGCGATGACCAAAACCAACGACGACTTCTTCGACATGATGAAGCGCTCGTAACGCAAATAAAGCCAGCGAACGCCACGTTTTTACGTGGCGTTTTTCTTTTATGGACTATACGCTAGTAGCGCCTACTCCCAATTTTGACCGGTCAGTGCGACAATAAGATAATTCGCACAGTAAAAACATTAATAGCTTGAATAATAAACAAATGGAATTGTAAGAGGTTTGCTTTATAACTTCAGGCGCGGCGCCTTGATGGTTATACTTCCTTGACTAACATTTGTTGAGAACATCCATTGTGAACCTACTTGATACGTTTACTGAACTAACCAGTATTTTCTTGTTTACCACCTGCTTTTTGTTTCTGGCACGTAAGGTGGCGAAATATCTGGGCTTAGTGGATAAACCCAACTTCCGTAAACGTCATCAAGGCATGATCCCTCTGGTCGGTGGCATCTCTGTTTTTGCGGGGATCTGCTTCACTTTTGCCATTGCAGATTACTATATTCCGCATGCCAAGTTGTATCTCTCTTGCGCAGCAGTTCTTGTCGTTATTGGTGCGCTTGACGATAGATACGACATTAGCGTCAAAATCCGCGCTTTCGTTCAGGCTGCTGTCGCTATTGCGATGATGGTGTTTGCTAAGTTGCACTTGAGTAGCCTGGGCTATATTTTCGGGGCCTGGGAGATGGAACTCGGCCCATTCGGTTATTTCCTGACACTTTTTGCCGTGTGGGTGGCGATTAACGCGTTCAACATGGTTGACGGTATTGATGGTTTGCTGGGGGGCCTGTCCTGCGTCTCATTTGCCGCCATTGGTTTCATTTTATGGTTTGATGGGCAATATAGCCTTGCTATGTGGTGTTTCGCCATGATTGCGGCCATCCTGCCTTATATCCTGTTAAATCTCGGCGCATTGGGCCGACGCTATAAAGTCTTCATGGGCGATGCGGGTAGCACGCTTATCGGCTTTACTATCATTTGGATCTTGCTGGAAACTACTCAGGGCGATGTACATCCCATCAGTCCGGTAACAGCTTTATGGATTATCGCCATCCCGTTAATGGATATGGTTGCGATTATGTATCGCCGCCTGCGTAAAGGAATGAGCCCATTCTCTGCTGACCGTCAGCACATTCATCATTTGATCATGCGAGCCGGATTCACTTCCCGGCAGGCATTTGTGCTTATTACGCTTGCGGCTGCTATTCTAGCGGGGATTGGCGTGACGGCGGAATATACGCACTTTGTGCCTGAGTGGGCCATGTTGGTATTGTTCTTGCTAGCATTTTCTCTCTACGGCTACTGCATTAAGCGCGCATGGAAAGTGGCGCGATTCATTAAACGTATTAAGCGCAGGATGCGACGTAACAGTGGCAAAAACACAACATTAACTAAGTAAAACCGGGACTATGATGACTCAACCGTTGGCGGGAGCGAAATCAGTGGTAACAGAGAATGAACTGGACATTCGGGGTTTATTTCGCGTGTTATGGGCAGGCAAACTTTGGATTGCGGGGATCGCGCTGGGGTTTGCACTGTTAGCGCTGGCCTATACGTTCTTTGCAAAACAGGAGTGGAGCGCCACGGCAATCACGGACAGGCCAACGGTTAACATGCTCGGGGGGTACTATTCCCAGCAGCAGTTCCTGCGAAACCTGGATATCAAAGCCAATCTTGCCACACCTGATCAGGCCTCCGTTATGGATGAAGCCTATAAAGAGTTTGTAATGCAGCTGGCCTCGTGGGATACGCGTCGCGACTTCTGGTCCCAGACGGATTACTACAAACAGCGCCGGGTTGATAACACCAAAGCCGACGCCGCGATGCTGGACGATCTGATTAACAATATTCAGTTCATGCCGGGCGATGCGCTGCGTAACGTCAACGACAGTGTCAAGCTGATTGCCGAAACCGCGCCGGATGCAAACAATCTTTTGCGCCAGTACGTTGCGTTTGCCAGCCAGCGTGCCGCAAGCCATCTGAATGAAGAGCTTAAAGGCGCCTGGGCAGCCCGCACTATCCAGATGAAGGCGCAGGTCAAGCGTCAGGAAGAGGTGGCAAACGCCATTTTTGCGCGCCGCGTGCATAATATTCAGCAGGCGCTGAAAATTGCGGAACAGCACAACATTTCCCGCACTGAGACGGATGTCCCGGCTGATGAATTGCCTGATTCTGAAATGTTCCTTCTTGGTCGCCCAATGCTGCAGGCGCGTCTGGAAAACCTGCAGGCCGTTGGGCCTGATTTTGACCTCGACTACGATCAAAACCGCGCGATGCTTAATACGCTTAATGTCGGTCCCTCCCTGGACCCGCGTTTTCAGACCTATCGTTATTTGAGAACGCCTGAAGAACCTGTAAAACGCGACAGTCCACGCCGCGCATTCCTGATGATCATGTGGGGGATTGTGGGCGCACTCGTTGGGGCTGGCGTGGCGTTAACGCGTCGTCGTACAAACTAAGAACGCCGTTTACGATGAAGGCTGAGGCCTTCATCGCCTAATCGAAGAGAATCGATGTGAAAGTACTTACCGTATTTGGCACCAGGCCGGAGGCCATTAAGATGGCGCCTCTGGTTCATGCGCTGGCCAGCGATCCTGATATTGAAGCGAAGGTCTGCGTCACGGCCCAGCACCGTGAGATGCTCGATCAGGTCCTAACCCTCTTTTCCATCGTCCCGGATTATGACCTCAATATTATGAAGCCGGGGCAGGGATTGACGGAAATAACCTGCCGCATTCTGCAGGATCTCAAGCCGATCCTGGAGTCATTCAAGCCCGACGTCGTACTGGTGCACGGCGATACCACAACGACGATGGCAACAAGCCTGGCCGCGTTTTACCAGCGTATTCCCGTCGGCCATGTTGAAGCGGGCCTGCGCACCGGCAATCTTTATTCTCCGTGGCCAGAAGAGGCCAACCGTACGCTTACCGGGCATCTGGCGATGTACCACTTTGCGCCAACCGAGAACTCTCGCCAGAACCTGCTGCGTGAAAATGTCGCCGATAACACCATCTTTGTGACCGGCAATACGGTCATTGATGCGTTGATTTGGGTACGCGATCGCGTGCTGGCAAATAGCGATTTGCAGAAAGAGCTTGCTGCCCGCTATCCGTTCCTGAATAACGGTAAAAAAACCATTCTGGTCACTGGCCACCGTCGCGAAAGCTTTGGACGGGGCTTTGAGCAAATCTGTCACGCGCTGGCTGAAATCGCCGCGCAGAACGACGATGTGCAAATTGTCTATCCGGTACACCTTAACCCTAACGTCAGCGAGCCGGTCAACCGCATCCTGGGCCACGTCGAAAACGTTCTGCTGATTGAACCGCAGGACTACATGCCGTTTGTCTGGCTGATGAACCACGCCTGGCTGATCCTCACCGATTCGGGTGGGATTCAGGAAGAAGCGCCTTCTCTTGGCAAGCCGGTGCTGGTGATGCGTGAAACCACTGAACGTCCGGAAGCGGTTAAAGCCGGAACGGTGCGTCTGGTCGGCACTAACGCACAGCTCATCGTCGAAGAGGTCACGCGCCTTCTGCACGACGATGAAGCGTATCAGGCGATGAGCCGGGCCCATAATCCCTATGGAGACGGGCAGGCTTGTGGCCGTATTTTGCATGCACTTAAACACAATCGGGTATCGCTATGAGTTTTACTACCATCTCTGTCATTGGTCTTGGCTATATTGGCCTGCCCACGGCGGCGGCATTCGCCTCCCGTCAAAAACAGGTTGTCGGTGTGGACATCAACGCACGGGCGGTAGAAACCATTAATCGTGGCGAAATTCATATTGTGGAGCCCGATCTTGACCGCGTGGTGAAAGAGGCGGTTGATGGCGGCTTCCTGCGCGCCAGCACGACGCCAGTGGAAGCGGATGCTTACCTTATCGCCGTCCCAACCCCTTTTAAAGGCGACCACGAGCCTGATATGGCCTACGTCGAGGCCGCGGCAAAATCCATTGCCCCCGTGCTGAAGAAAGGCGCGCTGGTGATCCTGGAGTCAACCTCTCCGGTGGGGGCCACCGAGCAGATGGCGCAGTGGCTTGCAGAAGCGCGTCCTGATTTACGCTTCCCGCAGCAGGCCGGCGAGCAGGCGGATATCAACATCGCCTACTGTCCAGAGCGCGTGCTGCCGGGGCAGGTGATGGTCGAACTGATTAAAAACGACCGCGTCATTGGCGGCATGACGCCGGTCTGTTCTGAACGCGCCAGCGCGCTGTACAAGATTTTCCTGGAAGGCGAATGCGTGGTGACCAACTCCCGCACCGCAGAGATGTGCAAGCTGACGGAAAACAGCTTCCGTGACGTTAACATCGCCTTTGCAAACGAACTGTCGCTTATTTGCGCCGATCAGGGGATTAACGTTTGGGAGTTAATCCGCCTGGCGAATCGCCATCCGCGCGTCAACATTCTCCAGCCTGGCCCGGGCGTGGGCGGCCACTGTATCGCCGTCGACCCGTGGTTTATCGTCGCGCAGAACCCCGCGCAGGCGCGTCTGATTCGCACCGCGCGTGAAGTGAACGACAGCAAACCTCACTGGGTGCTCAACCAGGTTAAAGCGACGGTAGCGGATTGTCTGGCAGAGAGCGGCAAGCGCGCCAGCGAGCTGAAAATTGCCTGCTTCGGTCTGGCATTTAAACCCAACATTGACGATCTGCGCGAAAGCCCGGCGATGGAAATTGCTGAGATGATTGCCGAATGGCACAAGGGCGAAACGCTGGTGGTCGAGCCAAATATTCATGAACTGCCGGCAAAACTTGCGGGGCATTGCACGCTGACGGCGCTCGATGACGCGCTGGCGTCGGCGGACGTGCTGGTGCTGCTGGTGGACCACAAAGAGTTTAAAGCGACGTCCGGCGTTGCAGTGCGTCAGCAGTATGTGGTTGATACGAAAGGCGTCTGGCGTTGAGTGCACTCCACGGCATGCTTGAATCCCTTGAGTGGGAAAGCGCATTTTTTGCCCGCCCCTCGGCGATAGTCCGCTGGCGCGAGAATGCGCCCGCCCTGCAGGAAGCGGACTTCAGCGCCTGGCAGCGCGTGCAGGCTAAGATCCCGGCGGACCGTGCCGACCTGCTTGACGCGCTCCAGCAGCACGGTTTTCAGCTGGTTGAGGGTGAGGTGGACCTTTCCATTGCCCTTACCCGGCACGATGCGTCCGGCGCGGAAATTGCAACGGAACAGGACATTCCTGTGCTGCGCCAGATGGCGGCCCGGGCGTTTGCGCAGAGCCGCTTTCGCACGCCCTGGTATGCACCTGACGACAGCGGACGTTTCTATGCCCAGTGGATAGAGAATGCGGTCAAAGGTACCTTTGACCACGTCTGCCTGATTTTTCGTGCAGCGAACGGTCAGATTCAGGGATTTGTCTCGCTGCGCAAGCTTAACGAGCGCGAGGCGCGTATTGGCTTATTAGCCGGGCGCGGCATGGGTGAGAAACTCATGCAGGCGGCGCTGCACTGGGCGCAGCAGCAGCAGGTTGAGACGCTGCGGGTGGCGACCCAGGTGGGCAACACCGCCGCGCTTAAACGTTATATTGCGAGTGGTGCCAACATCGACGCCACCGCCTACTGGTTATACAGGTGACAAGATGATTCCATTTAACGCACCACCCGTCGTGGGAACCGAACTCGACTATATGCAGTCTGCCATGGGCAGCGGCAAACTCTGCGGTGACGGCGGTTTTACCCGTCGGTGTCAGCAGTGGATGGAGCAGCGTTTTCGCAGCGCTAAAGTGCTGCTGACCCCGTCCTGCACGGCATCGCTGGAAATGGCGGCCCTGTTGCTGGATATCCAGCCCGGTGATGAAGTGATCATGCCGAGCTATACCTTCGTCTCTACCGCGAACGCATTTGTCCTGCGCGGGGCGAAAATCGTCTTTGTGGATATCCGCCCGGATACCATGAACATTGATGAGACGCTGATTGAAGCGGCGATCACCGACAAAACGCGCGCGATTGTGCCGGTTCACTACGCGGGCGTGGCCTGTGAAATGGACACCATCATGGCGATCGCCAAAAAGCACAACCTGTTTGTGGTGGAAGATGCCGCGCAGGGCGTGATGTCCACCTACAAGGGGCGCGCGCTGGGCACCATCGGCCACATCGGCTGCTTCAGCTTCCACGAAACGAAAAACTACACCGCTGGCGGTGAGGGCGGTGCGACGCTGATTAACGATCGTGCCCTGGTTGAGCGTGCGGAGGTGATCCGTGAAAAAGGCACCAACCGCAGTCAGTTCTTCCGCGGTCAGGTTGATAAGTACACCTGGCGCGATATCGGCTCAAGCTATCTGATGGCGGATCTGCAGGCGGCATATCTATGGGCACAGCTGGAAGCGGCAGAGCGGATTAATCTCCAGCGCCTGTCCCTGTGGCAAACCTATTACGATGCGCTTGAGCCGCTGGCAAAAGCTGGGCGTATAGAGCTGCCAACCATTCCGGCCGATTGCGTCCACAATGCCCACATGTTCTACATTAAGCTGCGCGATAACGACGATCGCAGCCAGCTCATCGCCTGGCTAAAAGAAGCCGAAATCATGGCTGTCTTCCACTATATTCCGCTGCACTCCAGCCCGGCGGGCGAAGCGTTTGGCACGTTCGCGGGTGAAGACCGTTACACCACGAAGGAAAGTGAGCGTTTGCTTCGCCTGCCACTGTTCTACAACCTCGCGCCAGTTAACCAGCGTACGGTGATCAATACCCTCCTGAGCTATTTCGGCTGATATGTCTCTGGCAAAAGCATCGGTGTGGACCGCCGCGTCCACGCTTGTAAAAATTGGTGCCGGACTGCTGGTCGTCAAGCTGCTGGCCGTCTCATTCGGTCCTTCAGGCGTTGGGCTGGCGGGCAACTTCCGCCAGCTTGTTACCGTCCTTGGGGTGCTGGCCGGTGCCGGAATCTTCAACGGCGTGACCAAATACGTCGCTCAGTATCATGATGATGCGGCCCAGCTTCGCAGGGTAGTGGGCACCGCGTCGGCGATGGTGACGGGCTTTTCGACCCTGCTGGCGATTGTGTTTCTGCTGGCGGCGGCCCCCATCAGCCAGGGATTGTTCGGGCACAGCCATTATCAGGGACTGGTGCGTCTGGTCGCGCTGGTGCAGATGGGCATTGCCTGGGCTAACCTGCTGCTGGCGCTGATTAAAGGTTTTCGCGATGCTGCCGGGAACGCGCTTGCGCTTATCCTGGGGAGCGTCATCGGCGTAATTGCCTATTACTTCTGCTACCGCCTGGGCGGCTATGAAGGCGCACTGCTGGGGCTGGCGCTGGTCCCGGCGCTGGTTGTTGTGCCTGCGGCGTTCATGCTGATGCGCCGGGGCGTTATCCCTCTGAGCTACCTGAAACCGCAATGGGACAGGGTGCTTGCCAGCCAGCTGGGTAAGTTTACCCTGATGGCGCTCATTACTTCCGTCACGCTGCCGGTGGCTTACGTGATGATGCGAAACCTGCTGGCGGCGCATTACAGCTGGGATGAGGTGGGCATCTGGCAGGGCGTAAGTAGTATTTCCGACGCTTACCTCCAGTTTATAACGGCTTCCTTTAGCGTTTATTTGCTGCCAACCTTATCGCGTCTGACGTCCCGGCAGGATATTACCCGCGAAATTTCCCGCTCCCTGCGTTTCGTATTACCCGCGGTGGCGGCGGCCAGCTTGACCGTCTGGCTATTGCGCGATGTTGCCATCTGGCTGCTTTTCTCGGCAAAGTTTACCGCCATGCGCGATCTCTTTGCCTGGCAACTGGTGGGCGATGTGCTGAAAGTGGGGGCTTACGTTTTCGGCTATCTGGTGATTGCGAAAGCCTCGCTGCGGCTGTATATCCTGGCGGAGGTTAGCCAGTTTGCATTGCTGACAGCATTTTCACACTGGTTGATACCCGCGCACGGTGCGCTGGGGGCGGCTCAGGCCTACATGGCAACCTATATCGTTTATTTCGCTGCCTGCTGCGGCGTATTTTTATTGTGGCGTAAACGCGCATGACTGCACTGATTCACATCCTGGGATCGGATATCCCACACCATAACCAGACCGTTTTGCGGTTCTTCAACGACGAGCTGGCATCGGGCAATCCTGATGCGCGCGAGTTTATGGTTGCAGGTCAGGATAATGGCCTGAGCGCGGGGTTTCCGGCGCTGACAATCACCTTCTGGCCGGATAAAGCTACCCTGGCGAAGGCGGTTATTGCCAAAGCTAAAGCGGATCGTGAGCAACGTTTCTTTTTCCACGGGCAGTTCAATACCGGCCTGTGGCTGGCTTTGCTCAGCGGGGGAATTAAACCCTCCCAGTGCAGCTGGCATATCTGGGGAGCCGATCTCTACGAAGTCTCGCGCGGCTGGAAATTCCGTCTTTTCTATCCGCTGCGTCGCATGGCGCAGGGAAGGGTGGGCCGCGTTTTTGCCACCCGTGGCGATCTGAATTATTTTGCGAAGCAGCACCCGAACGTGCGCGGTGAGCTACTCTATTTCCCAACCCGTATGGATCCGGCGCTGAACACCCTGGCGAATGACGCGGTTCGCGAGGGCAAGCTGACGATCCTGGTGGGGAATTCGGGCGACCGCAGTAACGAACATGTCGCCGCGCTCCGGGCGGTACACCAGCAGTTTGGCGACACGGTGAACGTGGTGGTGCCGATGGGGTATCCGGCCAACAACGACGCCTACATTGATGAGGTTCGCCAGCAGGGGCTTGCGTTATTCAGCGAAGAAAATCTGCACATTCTCAGCGAAAAGCTGGAGTTTGATGACTATCTTGCGCTGCTGCGAAAATGCGATCTGGGCTATTTCATCTTTGCTCGCCAGCAGGGGATTGGTACGCTGTGCCTGCTGATTCAGGCGGGTGTACCGTGCGTGCTTAACCGTGAAAACCCGTTCTGGCAGGACATGGCCGAGCAGCATATTCCGGTGTTGTTCACCTCTGACGCGCTGAATGTCGAAGTGGTACGTGAAGCACAGCGCCAGCTCACGCTGGTGGATAAAAATAGCATCGACTTTTTCAGCCCGAATTACCTCACGCCGTGGCACCGCGCGCTGCGTATCGCTTCAGGAGACAACGCATGAGTCAGTTGCAGTTTAGCGGCTTACTGGTTGTCTGGCTTCTGAGCACGCTATTTATCGCCACGCTCACCTGGTTTGAGTTCCGCCGCGTGCGCTTCAACTTTAACGTATTCTTCTCGTTGCTGTTTCTGCTGACCTTCTTTTTCGGCTTCCCGCTGACCAGCATCCTGGTCTTCCGTTTTGACGTGAGCGTCGCGCCGCCGGAAATTCTGCTTCAGGCGCTGCTGGCGGCGACCTGCTTCTATGCGGTTTACTACGTCACCTATAAAACGCGTCTGTGGCCCGCGCAGGCTGCTGCCCCGCGTCGGGCGCTCTTTACCATGAACCGGGTGGAGACCCATCTGACGTGGGTGATGCTCATGACCATCGCCCTGGTCAGCGTCGGCATCTTCTTCATGCATAACGGCTTCCTGCTGTTTAAGCTCCACTCCTACAGCCAGATTTTTTCGGCTGAAGTCTCAGGCGTGGCGCTTAAGCGATTCTTCTATTTCTTCATCCCGGCGATGCTGGTGATCTTCTTCCTTCGCCAGGACAGCAAGGCGTGGCTGTTCTTCCTGGTCAGTACCGTTGTGTTCGGTATTCTGACCTACATGATCGTGGGCGGTACGCGCGCCAACATTATCATCGCTTTCGCTATTTTCCTGTTCATCGGCATCATCCGCGGCTGGATCTCGCTGTGGATGCTGGTTGCGGCAGGGGTATTTGGCATTGTGGGGATGTTCTGGCTGGCGCTGAAGCGCTACGGGATGAACGTGGCGGGCGACGAGGCGTTTTACACGTTCCTCTACCTGACGCGCGATACCTTCTCGCCCTGGGAAAACCTGGCATTGCTGCTGCAAAACTACGACAAAATTGATTTCCAGGGGCTGGCGCCGATTGTGCGCGATTTCTATGTCTTTATCCCGAGCTGGCTCTGGCCGGACCGCCCTGGCGTAGTACTCAATACCGCGAACTATTTTACCTGGGAAGTGCTGAACAACCATTCGGGCCTGGCGATCTCGCCAACCTTGATTGGTTCCCTGGTGGTGATGGGGGGAGGCTGGTTTATCCTGCCGGGCGCGTTTGTCGTAGGGTTGATTATTAAGTGGTTTGACTGGCTTTACGTGCGCGGTAACGAAGAGACCAACCGCTATAAAGCGGCCATTTTGCACAGTTTCTGCTTTGGTGCCATTTTCAATATGATCGTTCTGGCGCGCGAGGGGCTGGACTCGTTCGTTTCGCGCGTGGTGTTTTTCATGGTCGTTTTTGGCATCTGCCTGTTACTGGCCAAACTGCTGTACTGGCTGTTCGACAGCGCAGGGCTTGTGCACAAGCGCGAGCCACAGGGCAGCACAACGCTGTCGCAAGTCTGAGTAGGGAAAGTAATGACTGATAAAACTTCTGCACCGCGCTATGCGCTTCGTGGTTTGCAGCTGATTGGCTGGCGCGACATGCAGCACGCGCTGGATTTTCTGTTCGCCGACGGGCAGATGAAATCCGGTACGCTGGTCGCTATCAATGCGGAAAAGATGCTGGCGGTGGAAGATAACGCCGAAGTCAAAAGCCTGATCGAGGCGGCCGAATTTAAATACGCGGACGGTATCAGCGTGGTCCGCTCCATTCGTAAAAAGTATCCTGACGCTAATGTTTCCCGCGTGGCGGGTGCCGATCTCTGGGAGCAGCTCATGGCCCGCGCTGGCGCGGAGGGCACGCCGGTGTTCCTGATTGGCGGTAAGCCTGAGGTGCTGGCCGAGACCGAAGAGAAACTGCGTCGTCAATGGAATGTTAATATCGTTGGCAGCCAGAATGGTTACTTCAAGCCTGAAGACCAGCAGGCTTTGTTTGCCCGCGTGCGCGACAGCGGGGCGAAAATCGTCACCGTGGCAATGGGGTCTCCGCGCCAGGAGATCCTGATGCGCGACTGCCGCCTGGTCAGCCCGGATGCGCTTTATATGGGCGTCGGCGGCACCTACGATGTCTTTACCGGCCACGTGAAGCGCGCGCCGAAGATGTGGCAAAATATGGGGCTGGAGTGGCTCTACCGCCTGCTCTCCCAACCCACCCGCATTAAACGACAGATTCGTCTGCTTCGCTACCTCGCCTGGCACTATACCGGTAAGATGTAATCAAAATGTAGCGCGATATGCTGTTCGCGCTGCAACTCGCCTGCAAAACTGCTGATAATTTATGCAATGCATTCATTTTTTTAATGCATCGTTTGCCATTTGGCCGATTTTAAGAAACCATTCGCACCGTATTTTAGTACCCCTAAAAAACAATAACCGGTATTAAGCCGGGAAACAGCAAACACAATCGAGGATCTATGGCAGAGAAACAACCGGAGCTACAGCGTGGGCTGGAAGCTCGTCATATCGAACTGATAGCGCTGGGCGGCACTATCGGCGTGGGCCTGTTTATGGGCTCCGCAAGCACCCTCAAATGGGCAGGGCCTTCCGTATTACTGGCGTATATCATCGCCGGGCTGTTTGTTTTCTTCATCATGCGCTCAATGGGCGAAATGCTCTTTCTGGAGCCGGTGACCGGCTCCTTCGCCGTTTACGCGCACCGTTATATGAGCCCGTTCTTCGGCTACCTGACGGCCTGGTCATACTGGTTTATGTGGATGGCGGTGGGCATCTCTGAAATCACCGCGATAGGGGTTTACGTCCAGTTCTGGTTCCCGGACATGGTCCAGTGGATACCGGCACTGATTGCCGTGGGGCTGGTGGCGCTGGCAAACCTGGCCGCCGTGCGCCTTTACGGTGAAATCGAGTTCTGGTTTGCGATGATCAAAGTGACCACCATCATCGTGATGATTGTCATTGGCCTGGGCGTGATTTTTTATGGCTTTGGCAACGGCGGACACGCCATCGGCTTTGGCAACCTGACTGAACACGGCGGCTTCTTCGCCGGCGGCTGGAAGGGCTTCCTGACGGCGCTGTGTATCGTTGTGGCCTCGTATCAGGGCGTGGAGCTGATCGGGATTACCGCCGGTGAAGCGAAAAACCCGCAGGTTACGCTGCGTAGCGCGGTGGGCAAAGTGCTGTGGCGTATCCTGATTTTCTACGTGGGCGCGATTTTCGTCATCGTCACCATCTTCCCGTGGAACGAAATCGGCACGACGGGGAGTCCGTTCGTATTAACCTTTGCGAAGATTGGGATTACAGCTGCAGCGGGTATCATCAACTTTGTGGTCCTGACGGCAGCGCTGTCGGGCTGTAACAGCGGGATGTACAGCTGTGGCCGTATGCTCTACGCGCTCTCGAAAAATAACCAGCTGCCTGCGGCGATGAGTAAAGTCTCACGTGCTGGCGTGCCGGTAGCGGGCGTGGCGGTCTCCATTGTCATCCTGCTGATTGGCTCCTGCCTGAACTACATCATCCCTAATCCGCAGCGCGTGTTTGTTTACGTCTACAGCGCCAGCGTGCTGCCGGGCATGGTGCCGTGGTTTGTTATCCTCATCAGCCAGCTGCGTTTCCGCCATGCGCATAAAAAAGCGATCGCCAGCCATCCGTTCCGCTCGATTCTGTTCCCGTATGCGAACTATTTGACGATGGCGTTCCTGATTTGCGTATTAATTGGAATGTACTTTAATGAAGATACCCGCATGTCGCTGTTTGTCGGGCTGATCTTCCTGGCGGCTGTGACGGCCGCGTATAAGCTTTTTGGCCTGGGTCGCCGTGCCACCACGCAGAAAGTGGAGGAATAAGCGGCAAAATGTGCAAACCATAACCAAACGCGCATTTTTTTCAAAAAAGCACTAGACAGCGGGGACGGAGGTACGTAATATCCAGCCCCGCAACGGCGCTAAGCGCCCGTAGCTCAGCTGGATAGAGCGCTGCCCTCCGGAGGCAGAGGTCTCAGGTTCGAATCCTGTCGGGCGCGCCATTTTAGTTCCCGGCGCTAGAGCTGCGGTGGTCTGAGAAGTAGTCAGTACCGCGTGAAAGAATACAGTGGTGGCTATAGCTCAGTTGGTAGAGCCCTGGATTGTGATTCCAGTTGTCGTGGGTTCGAATCCCATTAGCCACCCCATTATTGAAAGAGTTGTGAATTGCGAAGGTGGCGGAATTGGTAGACGCGCTAGCTTCAGGTGTTAGTGTCCTTAGGATGTGGGGGTTCGAGTCCCCCCCCTCGCACCACGACTTTTTAGATGAATTGAACTAAAAATTCAAAAAAGCAGTACATCGGCGAGTAGCGCAGCTTGGTAGCGCAACTGGTTTGGGACCAGTGGGTCGGAGGTTCGAATCCTCTCTCGCCGACCAATTTTGAACCCCGCTTCGGCGGGGTTTTTTGTTTTCTGTAAGTTTTTTCCCTGTCGTTATCTCCAGACAGCGCCCTCTATCATTGTCGCGATTCAGAGACATGCAATTTATTGAAAATAAAAGAAATAATTATTTATTGGTTTTACTGTCTCTTCCTGGCGACATATTTCTGCTTTTGCCGAAACGCTGTGAAGCTTCAGATGCTGCTTAACAGCATAATTTCCTTTTATCTTAAAATGTTGCGCCATGTAAAAGTTCTGCGTGTAAATCTGGCACGTTACGTGCAATAATATACGCGTAGATGCTCATTCCATCTCTTATGTTCGCCTTAGTGCCTCATAAACTCAGGAATGACGCAGAGCCATTTACGGTGCTTATCGTCCACTGACAGATGTCGCTTCGGCCTCATCAGACACCATGGACACAACGTTGAGTGAAGCACCAAATATGTTGTCTTACAGACCTGTTTTAACGCCTGCTTTTATAGCAGGCGTTTTTTTATGGGTGTAAAAAAAGGAGGCCGTCTGGCCTCCTGTTGAATTACTGCTGCGTTCCGTTATTTTGCAACGTCAATAACAGCCCATCGCGCCGCATGGCGGCCGCCTCTTCTGGCTTATGCTGTTTGTCCAGCGTATCGGCAAGCCACGCGTAGTCAAACGCGTCCGGACGCTGTTTCAGTGCCGCACGGAAGGCCAGGCTCGCCTCCTGCCATTCGCCGTGCTTCATCAGCGACTGGCCCAGGGTACTCCACAGCAGCGGACGGTCACCGACGGTTTTGATCTGCTGGCGCAGCACTTTTTCGACCTGCTCAGGATTATTGGTTTTCAGGCGCGGAATCACCATCACCAGGCGATCGTCGTACTGGCGCTTCAGGCCGTCGAGAAGGATCTCCTGCGCGGTGTCATGATCGTCACATTCAATAAGATGCTCCGCCATGGCAACCTGTAGCGGGATTTGCTGGCGCGTTTTCCGGCTCTGATTCTTCCACCAGGTTTTCAGGCCATCGCTGCCCAGGTCGGCGCGCGCCTGATCCATCAGGCCAATCCATGCCAGACGCTGAAGCTCATCACGATGCTCATCATCACCCACATCGGCTTTCGCCATGGAAGGAATGATGTCCAGCAGCGAGCCCCACGCGCCGGTACGAATATAGGCCTGCTCCGCAAGGCGCAGGACTTCCGGATGACGCGGTGCGATTTCCAGCAGACGGTCAATGCCGTGGCGCGCCGCGTGGTTCTCATTGCGCGCGAGCTGCAGGCGGACGCGGGTAATTTCCACTGGGATCGGGTCGCCAGAAGCCAGTTCTGACGCGCGTTCCAGATGCTGGTTAGCGCGGGCTTCATCACCGCGCTGCTGCGCCGCTTCGGCGGCCAGAAGATAGTTCACTACCGGCTGTTCCGCGTGATCGGCGTTTTTCGACATCAGCTTTTCAACCTGCTGATAATCGCCTTCGGCCAGCTTTAGCAGTGCCTGTTCCGTTTGCTTACGGGCGCGGCGGCGCTTACGGCCAACGAACCAGCCGCGGGTATGGGCACCGGTGCGGAAAATACGGCGCAGGATCCATTCAACGGCAAGCAGGACCACGACGCCGAGGATCAGAACGATCGCCAGACCCGTTACGCTGGTTTCAATGTTGTAGTTATCGGTCTGGATCAGGACATATCCCTGATGACCCGCAAGCATCGGGCCCAGGACGATCCCGGCGATCAGCAGGATGAAGAGTAAAAGGACTTTTAGCATTATTACTCTCCCTGTGGCGCGCTTTCAGGCGCTGGTGCCGCCGCTGTGCCTGTGCCGGTCTGCTCGGCCGGAACGCCCGGCTGGGCCAGCAGGTTACGCACGCGCGTCTGCATCAGCTTCTCCAGAATCGGCTGGCTGGACAGCTTATCCGGCACGTTCATGGTGATGTTCTGCTGGCTCAGCTTGTCGATATCTTCGAGGAAGGCGGTGGTCGTTGCATCATCGGTGTTGTAGTAGGCGCGTACCCACGTCGAGACGTTATCCAGCGCCTGTTTGTACGTTTCTTCCTGATGGCGCGGCACGGCCTGCGCCGCGACCAGCAGGCGGGAACGGATGTTTTCGCGCAGATAGATATCCTGATTCGGTGCCAGCAGCGGTACGGCGGTTTCATCGCGACGGCGGATGGTAATGAAGCTGTCCATAAAGTTCTGCCAGCTTTTCTGCAGGTTTATGCGCCATTCGCTCAGGGAGCTGGACAGCTCGGTACCGTCAGAGTCCATCGGGGAGTCGTCGTCGTTGTTATCCGCCAGCTGCAGGTTATCTATTTGATTCGAAAGCTGGTTCACCTTGAGGATAATGCCGTCGTAATCCACCTGTGAAACGGCGGAAAGGCTGGCGATATCTTCGGTAATCGCACGGCGCGCGGTAATGAGGCTCGGATCGTTCATGTCGGCCAGGCTCGCATCGGCGCTTTTCAGCAGCGCGGCGGCGGTGGTCACGTCCTGATCGCTCCACAGCTTACGCCCGGCGAGTTTGACGAGGAAATCGGCCTGCGAGAGCAGCCAGGTTTTGGCATCGGTGCCGGAGATCGTGGCGACTTTCTGCTGTACTTCGCCCAGCTGTTTGGTCAGCTCTTCCTGTTTGCTGTTCGCCTCGGCTAGCGCGGCGGCCTGCTGCTTAATCACCGCTTCCAGCTCGGTTTTCTGCGTTTCCTGCGCTTTTTGCAGGGAGGTAAGCTGATTGACCAGCGTGTCGCTGGTGGCCGTCTGGTTAGCACTCTGTTGCTTCACCAGACCATACAGACCGACGCCTGCTGCCAGCGCAATGGCGATGGCAATCGCGCTCAGCGCGAGGCTGGTTTTATTGCTGCCGTTTTTCTTCTCAGCGGTTTTCTCAGTCGTCTCTGGCTGTGGCGTTGTCTCCACAGTCTCCCTGGTCTCTTCAACCACGGCGGAGGATTTTTCGTGTTCCGTCATTATGGCTTCCCATTTGAGAGTTATTGTAATGCGCGCAGCAGCGCATCGTTGTCGGCGTTATCAGCGATCCGAATATCCTGCCAGCCCAGTTCCCGGGCGAGGTTCGCCAGACGCTCACTGACGACCAGAAGCCGACAGCGGAGTAACCAGTTTTCGCGATACCAAAGCGGTATCAGCGACCAAAGCTGTTGTAACATTTCACCGCTGGTGACCACCAGCGTATTAATACCTCGCGCGTGCCAGCGCATCGCCTCTTGTGCGCCATCGTAGTGTTTCGCACAGCGCTGGTAGCACTCAACAAACGTGACGTCAGCCCCGCGTTCGCGCAGCGTTTCGCCCAGCAGTTCGCGGCCACCGTTGCCGCGCAAAATGAGCGCGCGCTTTCCGGCAATAGTCTGTAATTCAGGTAATTGTAGCAAGACTTCGCTGATTTCCCGATCTAACGGATAACGAACATCCGCGCCGCTTACGGTATGCAGCGCCAGTGCCGTTGTGCGGCCAATCGCGAAATAGCGCGGGTCGTCAGGCCAGGCCAGACCCTGCTGTTGCAGCTGCGCGTGGGCAAATTCCACGGCATGCTGCGATAGCGCAAACAGCAGGTCGCCTTCCTGCAGGGTATTCATCTGGTCGGCGAGCGCAGAGAGCTCCCGGCCGGGGGAGAATTCAATCAGCGGAAAACTCCAGGCCACCTGCCCCAGTGCGCGCAGACGGCTCACTAATTGCTCTCCTGCGGGAGAAGGGCGGGTGACAAGAATACTCATGCAGGGGGTTCTCCGTTATAGACCTCGGCCAGAATTTCACGCGCGCCGTTATTCAGCAGCTCTTCCGCCAGCGACACGCCAAGCTGCTCGGCATCCTGCGGCTTGCCGCGACGTTCTCCGCGCACCATCTGTGAACCGTCCGGGGCGCCCACCAGCGCGCGCAGCCACAGTTCACCTTCGGTTAATTCAGCATAGCTGCCAATCGGCACCTGACACCCTCCTTCGAGGCGAGTATTCATCGCCCGCTCGGCTTTTACGCGGGTCGCGGTCTCGTCATGGTTCAGCGGAGCGAGCAGCTCGCGGGTGCGCGCATCGTCCAGACGGCACTCAATGCCGACGGCGCCCTGGCCGACGGCCGGCAGCGACAGCTCTGGCGGCAACGCCACGCGAATGCGTTCCTCCAGCCCCAGGCGTTTCAGGCCCGCAACCGCAAGAATAATGGCATCGTAATCGCCGTTATCCAGCTTGCCCAGACGCGTGCCAACGTTACCGCGCAGCGAGCGGATGATAAGATCAGGACGACGCTCCGCCAGCTGACACTGACGGCGTAAACTGGACGTGCCAACCACGCTACCCGACGGCAGCGCGTCGAGCGAGTCATAGTGATTCGAGACAAACGCGTCACGCGGATCTTCGCGCTCGCAGATGGTCACCAGCCCCAGCCCTTCCGGGAACTCGACGGGCACGTCTTTCATCGAATGTACGGCGATATCGGCGCGGTTCTCAAGCAATGCCAGTTCCAGCTCTTTGACAAACAGGCCCTTGCCGCCCACTTTCGCCAGCGGCGTATCCAGAATCACGTCACCGCGCGTGACCATCGGCACCAGCTCGACGCGCAATCCACTGTGGCAGGCTTCAAGGCGCTGCTTAACATAATGTGCCTGCCAGAGCGCGAGAGGGCTTTGGCGTGTGGCAATTCTCAAAACATTGTCTAACATGCTTGTTACCGTCATTATCAATCACTAACCATCCTAACATTGTTGACTCTGGGATGGCAGTTTTACGGTTGATGAAGCGTGAGAGGGACAAGGCGGCGTATTCGTCAGCAATAGCCGTATTCAGGAATTTACACGTACAGAACGGTGCTACACTTGTATGTAGCGCATCTTTCTTTACGGTCAACCGGCAAGGTGTTAAATTGATCACGTTTTAGACCATTTTTTCGTCGGTACCACCATAATGACAAGGGCGAAAAAAGGGTAACGGTTATCTTTTTGAAATACTGCGGGCTCGCTGTTATTCGTGTTTTGAATAGCTTACGACACCCGGAAACATCAGGCGATACGTCTTGTACCTCTATATTGAGACTCTGAAACAGAGACTGGATGCCATAAATCAACTGCGTGTGGATCGCGCGCTTGCTGCCATGGGTCCTGCTTTCCAGCAGGTATACAGTCTGCTGCCGACATTATTGCACTATCACCACCCGCTAATGCCTGGCTACCTTGATGGTAACGTTCCCCAGGGCATTTGCCTCTTCACGCCTGATGAAACCCAACAGCATTATCTGAACGAGCTGGAACTCTACCGCGGCATGCCGCCGCAGGAATCCCCGAAAGGTGAGCTGCCGATTACCGGCGTTTACTCGATGGGGAGCACCTCATCGGTAGGGCAGAGCTGTTCTTCGGACCTGGATATCTGGGTCTGCCATCAATCCTGGCTCGATAACGAAGAGCGCCAGCTGCTGCAGCGTAAATGCAGCCTGCTGGAAAGCTGGGCGGCCTCGCTCGGCGTGGAAGTGAGCTTCTTCCTGATTGATGAAAACCGTTTCCGCCATAACGAAAGCGGCAGTCTGGGTGGTGAAGACTGTGGCTCGACCCAGCACATCCTGTTGCTGGATGAATTTTACCGTACCGCCGTTCGTCTGGCCGGGAAGCGTATTCTGTGGAATATGGTCCCGTGCGAAGAAGAAGAGCATTACGACGACTACGTCATGTCGCTTTACGCGCAGGGCGTGCTGACGCCAAACGAATGGCTGGATCTGGGCGGCCTCAGCTCCCTGTCCGCCGAAGAGTACTTTGGCGCAAGCCTCTGGCAGCTCTACAAGAGCATTGATTCACCGTACAAAGCGGTGCTGAAAACCCTGCTGCTGGAAGCCTACTCGTGGGAATACCCTACGCCGCGCCTGCTGGCGAAAGATATCAAGCAGCGCCTGCACGATGGCGAGATTGTCTCTTACGGGCTCGACGCCTACTGCATGATGCTGGAGCGGGTTACCGAATACCTAAAAGCCATTGATGATTCCACGCGTCTTGACCTGGTGCGTCGATGTTTCTATCTCAAAGTTTGTGAAAAGCTGAGTCGCGAGCGCGCCTGCGTGGGCTGGCGTCGTGAAGTGGTCAGTCAGCTAGTGAAAGAGTGGGGATGGGACGAAGCGCGTCTGTCCATGCTCGACAACCGCGCCAACTGGAAGATCGATCAGGTGCGTGAAGCGCACAACGAACTGCTCGACGCGATGATGCAAAGCTACCGTAACCTGATCCGCTTTGCGCGCCGCAATAACCTCAGCGTGTCTGCCAGCCCGCAGGATATCGGGGTGTTAACCCGTAAGCTGTACGCCGCGTTTGAAGCGCTGCCGGGCAAAGTGACCCTGGTTAACCCGCAGATTTCGCCTGACCTGTCTGAACCAAACCTGACCTTTATCTACGTGCCGCCGGGCCGCGCAAACCGCACCGGGTGGTATCTTTACAACCGTGCGCCAAGCATGGATTCGATTATCAGCCATCAGCCGCTGGAGTATAACCGCTACCTGAACAAGCTGGTGGCGTGGGCCTGGTTCAACGGCCTGCTGACCTCGCGCACGCGCCTGTTTATCAAGGGCAACGAGGTCGTCGATTTAGCCAAGCTGCAGGAGATGGTGGCGGATGTCTCGCACCACTTCCCGCTGCGTCTGCCTGCGCCGACGCCGAAAGCGCTCTACAGCCCGTGCGAAATCCGTCACCTGGCGATTATCGTCAACCTGGAGTACGACCCGACGGCGGCCTTCCGCAATCAGGTGGTCCATTTTGACTTCCGCAAGCTGGACGTCTTCAGCTTTGGCGAGCAGCAAAACTGCCTGGTGGGCAGCGTAGACCTGCTGTACCGCAACTCGTGGAACGAAGTGCGTACCCTGCACTTCAACGGCGAGCAGGCAATGATCGAAGCGCTGAAAACCATTCTCGGCAAGATGCATCAGGACGCCGCGCCGCCGGACAGCGTCGAAGTGTTCTGCTACAGCCAGCACCTGCGCGGTTTAATTCGTACCCGCGTACAGCAGCTGGTCTCCGAGTGCATCGAACTGCGTCTCTCCAGCACCCGTCAGGAAACCGGGCGCTTTAAAGCGCTGCGCGTCTCCGGGCAGACCTGGGGCCTGTTCTTCGAGCGTTTGAACGTGTCGGTACAAAAGCTGGAAAACGCTATCGAGTTCTACGGCGCGATTTCGCACAACAAGCTGCACGGCCTGTCAGTTCAGGTGGAAACCAACCACGTCAAGCTGCCGCAGGTGGTGGATGGCTTTGCCAGTGAAGGGATTATTCAGTTCTTCTTTGAAGAGTCGGGCGACGATGCCGGGTTCAACATCTACATTCTGGATGAGACCAACCGCGCCGAGGTGTATCACCACTGTGAAGGCAGCAAAGAGGAGCTGGTTCGCGACGTCAGCCGCTTCTACTCTTCCTCGCATGACCGCTTCACCTATGGCTCCAGCTTTATCAACTTCAACCTGCCGCAGTTCTACCAGATTGTGAACGTGGATGGGCGAGCGCAGGTGATCCCGTTCCGTACGCAGGCGATTACCCCTGCGGTGCCTGCGAATCAGGATACCGCACCGCTGTTGCAGCAGTATTTCTCCTGAGCCTTTGTAGGCCCGGTAAGGCGTAGCCGCTACCGGGCACAGAAACTACCTGAAACTCACGTCCTCACCCGCCTGCGCGGTCGCCGCCTGTTCCAGCAGATCCCAGAACGTTTCGCCGCTGCGGTCGCAAACCCACTCGTCACCCTTCAAATCAAAGTGATAGCCGCCCTGTTTGGCCGCCAGCCACACCTGGTGAAGCGGCTCCTGGCGGTTAATAATAATTTTGCTGCCGTTTTCGAAGCTCAGGGTCAGAATGCCGCCGTTGATTTCACAATCGATATCGCTGTCGCCGTCCCAGTCGTCGATACGTTCTTCGATGGTCATCCACAGGGTGTCGGCAAGGCGATGGAATTCACTGTCGTTCATGGTTTTGTTCCTGTTTTTCGTGATGGCGGCAGTATAACGCTAAATAATTCCCGTTGCAGGAAAGCGGCAAACTCTTGCTTTTGTGTCTTCTCCTGCGATGATAGAAACAGATTTGAACTTACGGGCAACTTTATAATGAAAAACGCTTTCCGAACGCTTGCCGTTCTCATCACGCTGTTTAGCCTGACCGGCTGCGGACTGAAGGGACCACTCTACTTCCCGCCTGCGGATAAAACCGCGCCGCCGCCGACAAAACCGGTTAACAGCGGCATTGAGTCTTCCACGCCAAAGACTAACGATCGTGGCGACAACGGCGGTCCGACTCAGGTTAACCTCTGACGACAACGTTCTGTACCCGCGCAATGGAGCAAATGATGCAGTTCTCTAAAATGCATGGCCTTGGCAACGATTTTATGGTCGTCGACGCGGTAACGCAGAATGTGTTTTTCTCCCCGGAACTGATCCGTCGCCTGGCGGATCGGCACGTGGGCGTGGGGTTCGATCAGCTGCTGGTGGTTGAGCCGCCTTACGATCCTGACCTCGATTTCCACTACCGTATTTTTAACGCGGACGGCAGTGAGGTGAACCAGTGCGGCAACGGCGCGCGCTGTTTTGCCCGCTTTGTCCGCCTGAAGGGGCTGACCAACAAGCGCGATATCCGCGTCAGTACCGCTAATGGTCGTATGGTGCTCAGCGTCACTGACGACGAGCTGGTGCGCGTCAATATGGGTGAGCCGAACTTCGAGCCTTCCGCCGTGCCGTTTCGCGCAAACAAAGCGGAAAAGACCTATATTATGCGTGCGGCCGAGCAGACAGTATTGTGCGGTGTCGTCTCGATGGGTAACCCGCACTGCGTGATTCAGGTGGATGACGTGGAAACCGCGGCGGTTGAAACGCTCGGTCCGGTTCTGGAAAGCCACGAGCGGTTCCCGGAGCGCGCGAACATCGGCTTTATGCAGGTGGTGAAGCGTGAACACATCCGCCTGCGGGTTTACGAGCGCGGCGCGGGCGAAACCCAGGCCTGCGGAAGCGGCGCCTGTGCGGCTGTCGCCGTCGGTATCTCTCAGGGGTTACTGGCAGAAGAGGTTCGCGTGGAATTGCCGGGCGGTCGTCTTGATATCGCCTGGAAAGGACCGGGTCATCCACTGTATATGACGGGCCCGGCGACACATGTTTATGACGGGTTTATCCATCTATGAAACAACCAGGGGAAGAACTGCAGGAAACAGTGACGGAACTGGACGACAGCGCTGTTGTTGATTATCTGCTGAACAATCCTGAGTTTTTTATTCGCAATGCACGCGTCGTCGAACAGATGCGCGTGCCGCATCCGGTTCGCGGGACCGTGTCGCTGGTCGAATGGCACATGGCGCGCTCGCGTAACCACATCAACCAGCTTGAAGAGAACATGACGCTGCTGATGGAGCAGGCCAGCACCAACGAAAGCCTGTTCTATCGCCTTCTGCACCTGCAGGCGCGTCTGGCCTCGGCGCACAGCCTCGAAGAGTTTCTCAGCCGCTTCCACCGCTGGGCGCGCGAGCTGGGGCTGGCGGGCGCAACGATTCGTCTGTTCCCTGACCGCTGGCGCATTGGCGCACCGTCAGGGTTTACCCATCTGGCGCTCAGCCGTCAGGCGTTTGAGCCGCTGCGCATTCAGCGCCTGGGCCATGAGCACCACTATCTGGGGCCGCTGAACGGACCTGAGCTGCTGGTGGTGTTACCGGAAGCCAAAGCGATTGGCTCGGTGGCGATGTCGCTGATGGGGCGCGATGGCGACCTGGGAGTCATATTATTTACCAGCCGCGACGTGCACCACTATGAGCAGGGGCAAGCCACGCACCTGCTGCAGGAGATCGCCCTGATGCTGCCCGAGCTGCTGGAGCGCTGGATTGAACGCGTATGACGGACGGACTGCTCGCCACTGACGTCTCGCGCTTTCTGCGCTATCTGGGCGTTGAACGTCAGCTCAGCCCTATCACGCTGCTCAACTATCAGCGTCAGCTTGATGCCATCATCCAGATTGCCGAAGAAATCGGCCTGAAAAGCTGGCAACAATGTGACGCCGCCACGGTACGCGGGTTCGTCGTGCGTAGCCGTAAAAAAAATCTCAGCCCGGCGAGCCTTGCGCTTCGGCTCTCTGCGCTGCGCAGCTTCTTCGACTGGCTGGTCAGCCAGGGCGGCCTGAAAGCCAACCCGGCAAAAGGGATCGCCACGCCGAAAGCCCCGCGCCATCTGCCGAAAAATATCGATGTTGACGACGTAAACCGCCTGCTGGATATCGACCTTAACGATCCGCTGGCCGTGCGCGACCGCGCGATGCTGGAGGTGATGTACGGCGCGGGCCTGCGTCTCTCCGAACTGGTGAACCTCGACTTAAAGCATCTCGATCTGGAATCCGGCGAAGTGTGGGTGATGGGCAAGGGCAGCAAAGAGCGCCGCCTGCCGATTGGCCGCAACGCCGTCTCCTGGATTGAGCACTGGCTGGATCTGCGCGGCCTGTTTGGCGCGGACGAGGATGCGCTGTTTTTATCTAAGCTCGGCAAGCGGATCTCCGCGCGTAACGTGCAGAAGCGCTTTGCGGAGTGGGGCATCAAGCAGGGACTGAACAGCCACGTGCATCCGCACAAGCTGCGCCACTCCTTTGCGACACACATGCTGGAATCGAGCGGCGATCTGCGCGGCGTGCAGGAACTGCTTGGCCATGCGAATCTGTCGACCACTCAAATCTACACCCACTTAGACTTCCAACACCTTGCCTCGGTGTATGACGCGGCGCATCCACGCGCCAAACGGGGGAAATAATGCGTTTTTACCGCCCACTCGGTCAGATCTCAGCCCTGACGTTTGACCTTGATGACACCCTTTATGACAACCGCGAGGTGATCCTGCGTACCGAGCAGGAGTCGCTGGCGTTTGTACAGAACTATCATCCGGCGCTGAAAGCGATGCAGAACAAGGATTTCCAGAAGCTGCGCCAGTCCCTGCGGGAGACCGAGCCGGACATTTACCACGACGTGACCGAATGGCGTCGCCGGGCGGTTGAGCAGGCGATGCTCAACGCTGGCCTGAGCGCGCGGGATGCGGCCATCGGTGCCGAAGCGTCCATGGAAAACTTCGCCAAATGGCGCAGCCGGATCGACGTTCCGCAGGAGACCCACGACACGCTGGCGAAGCTTGCCGAAAAGTGGCCGCTGGTGGCCATCACCAACGGTAACGCCCAGCCGGAGCTGTTTGGCCTGGGCGATTACTTCGAGTTCGTGCTGCGCGCGGGCCCGCACGGGCGCTCGAAGCCGTTCAGTGATATGTATCACCTGGCAGCGGAAAAACTGAATTTGCCGCTCGGTAACATTCTTCACGTGGGCGACGACCTGACCACCGACGTGGCGGGTGCCATCCGCTGCGGCATGCAGGCCTGCTGGATCAAGCCAGAAAATGCGGAGCTGATGACCGCCACAGACAGCCGTCTTCTGCCGCACGTGGAAATTTCACGGTTGGCATCCCTCACGACGCTGATATAATCATCAATTGTTCTGTATAAATTAACAGGGTTTTGGCGAGTGGAAACATTTGCCTGCCCGACATGACGTGACGGTGCCAATGGACGTTTCTTACCTGCTCGACAGCCTCAATGACAAACAGCGTGACGCGGTTGCCGCCTCGCGCACCAACCTGCTGGTTCTGGCTGGGGCGGGCAGTGGTAAGACGCGCGTGCTGGTTCACCGTATCGCCTGGCTGCAGAGCGTGGAAAACTGCTCACCGTACTCCATCATGGCGGTCACGTTTACCAACAAGGCGGCGGCGGAGATGCGCCACCGTATCGCCCAGCTGATGGGCACCAGCCAGGGCGGCATGTGGGTTGGCACCTTCCACGGCCTGGCGCACCGCCTGCTGCGCGCGCACCATATGGACGCCAACCTGCCGCAGGATTTCCAGATCCTCGACAGCGAAGACCAGCTCCGCCTGCTGAAGCGCCTGATCAAGGCGATGAACCTTGACGAGAAGCAGTGGCCGCCGCGTCAGGCGATGTGGTACATCAACGGCCAGAAAGACGAAGGTTTGCGCCCGCACCACATTCAGAGCTTCGGCAACCCGGTCGAGCAGACCTGGCAGAACGTCTATAAGGCCTATCAGGAAGCGTGCGATCGCGCAGGCCTGGTGGATTTCGCCGAGCTGCTGCTGCGCGCCCACGAGCTGTGGCTCAACAAGCCGCACATCCTGCAGCACTACCGCGAACGCTTTACCAACATCCTGGTGGACGAATTCCAGGATACCAACAACATCCAGTACGCTTGGATCCGCCTGCTGGCGGGGGATACCGGCAAGGTGATGATCGTGGGCGATGACGACCAGTCGATCTACGGCTGGCGCGGAGCGCAGGTGGAGAACATCCAGCGCTTCCTCAACGATTTTCCCGGCGCGGAAACCATCCGTCTGGAGCAGAACTACCGCTCAACCAGCAACATCCTGAGCGCGGCCAACGCCCTGATCGAGAACAACAACGGGCGTCTGGGCAAAAAGCTGTGGACCGACGGCGTCGACGGCGAACCGATCTCGATTTACTGCGCCTTCAACGAGCTCGACGAAGCCCGTTTCGTGGTGAACCGCATCAAAACCTGGCAGGACAACGGCGGCGCGCTGGAGCAGTGCGCCATTCTCTACCGCAGCAACGCCCAGTCGCGCGTGCTGGAAGAGGCGCTGCTGCAGGTGAGCATGCCGTACCGCATTTACGGCGGCATGCGATTCTTCGAACGTCAGGAAATCAAAGATGCGCTCTCTTACCTGCGCCTGATCGCCAACCGCAACGACGATGCGGCGTTTGAGCGCGTGGTGAACACGCCGACCCGCGGCATTGGCGACCGTACGCTGGACGTGGTGCGTCAGGCCTCGCGCGATCGCCAGCTGACGCTGTGGCAGGCGTGCCGCGAGCTGCTGCAGGAAAAAGCCCTCGCCGGACGCGCCGCCAGCGCGCTCCAGCGCTTCCTGGAATTAATTGACGCCCTGGCGCAGGAAACCGCCGACATGCCGCTGCACGTGCAGACCGACCGGGTGATTAAAGACTCCGGCCTGCGCACCATGTACGAGCAGGAGAAAGGCGAGAAGGGCCAGACCCGTATTGAGAACTTAGAGGAACTGGTCACGGCAACGCGCCAGTTCAGCTACAACGAAGAAGACGAAGACCTGATGCCGCTGCAGGCGTTCCTCTCCCACGCCGCGCTGGAGGCGGGTGAAGGGCAGGCGGACACCTGGCAGGACGCTGTTCAGCTGATGACCCTGCACTCCGCCAAAGGTCTGGAGTTCCCGCAGGTGTTTATCGTTGGCATGGAAGAGGGCATGTTCCCAAGCCAGATGTCGCTGGATGAAGGCGGACGCCTGGAAGAAGAGCGTCGTCTGGCCTACGTGGGCGTGACGCGAGCGATGCAGAAGCTGACGCTAACCTACGCGGAAACCCGCCGTCTGTACGGCAAAGAGGTCTACCACCGTCCGTCGCGCTTTATCGGCGAACTGCCGGAAGAGTGCGTGGAAGAGGTACGTCTGCGCGCCAGCATCAGCCGTCCGGTTAGCCATCCGCGCATGGGCTCGCCGATCTCTGAAACCGACACCGGCTACAAGCTGGGCCAGCGCGTGCGCCATTCGAAGTTTGGTGAAGGCACCATTGTGAATCTGGAAGGCAGCGGCGAGCACAGCCGCCTGCAGGTCGCGTTCCAGGGGCAGGGGATTAAATGGCTGGTGGCCGCCTATGCCAGGCTGGAAACAGTGTAACTTTCAGAAAAATATCATTATTTTGTAATAATCTGCTAGCCTTATACGTTGAAGGTCAATTAATGCCCTTCAGCGTTCCGTTGCGTGTTGACGTCGCAGTTACTGCTGGCGTAACATGCGCGCACGATTACGCTAAGAGGACATTCGCCTTGGACACACCCAGTAGATACTGGCTCAATTCCCTGTCATTCAGGAACAACTCCTAAGGCTATCTCCTCTTGCTGATGGCCTTAGTGGTTGTCAGCGACTGCATTATTCCCGTCGCGCTGAGTCAGGCTGTTTAATGGTCTGAAACCCAATTTGTTTCTGTGTGCCCACCGAACTGTCCGATATTTTTTGCATTGGGAGTCCCGGTCATGTTGAGCGCATTTCAACTCGAAAATAACCGACTGACTCGGCTTGAAGCCGAAGAGTCACAGCCCCTCATTGATGCCGTATGGGTGGATCTGGTCGAGCCGGACGACGATGAGCGCCTTCGCGTACAATCTGAGCTGGGGCAAAGCCTGGCAACCCGCCCGGAACTGGAAGACATCGAAGCCTCCGCGCGTTTCTTTGAAGACGAAGACGGCCTGCACATTCACTCCTTCTTCTTCTTTGAAGATGCGGAAGATCACGCGGGTAACTCCACCGTGGCGTTTACCATTCGCGACGGTCGTCTGTTCACCCTGCGCGAGCGCGAGCTGCCGGCGTTTCGCCTCTACCGCATGCGCGCCCGCAGCCAGGCGATGGTGGACGGCAACGCATACGAGCTGCTGCTCGATCTGTTCGAAACCAAAATTGAACAGCTGGCGGACGAAATTGAAAACATCTACAGCGACCTGGAAAAGCTGAGCCGCGTGATCATGGAAGGCCATCAGGGCGATGAGTACGACGAAGCGCTCTCGACGCTGGCAGAGCTGGAGGATATCGGCTGGAAGGTGCGTCTGTGTCTGATGGATACCCAGCGCGCGCTGAACTTCCTGGTGCGCAAGGCGCGTCTGCCGGGCGGTCAGCTGGAGCAGGCGCGTGAGATCTTACGCGATATCGAATCCCTGCTGCCGCACAACGAATCCCTGTTCCAGAAGGTGAACTTCCTGATGCAGGCGGCGATGGGCTTTATTAACATCGAGCAGAACCGCATCATCAAGATCTTCTCGGTGGTGTCCGTGGTGTTCCTGCCGCCGACGCTGGTGGCATCGAGTTACGGGATGAACTTTGAGTTTATGCCGGAGCTGAAGTGGAGCTTTGGCTACCCGGGGGCGATTATCTTTATGATCCTCGCCGGGCTGGCGCCGTATCTGTACTTTAAGCGTCGGAACTGGCTGTAAAATCTGGCGGGTGGCGCTGCGCTCACCCGCCCGACAAAACACCTACATTCCTCTTCGGGTTCTGCGCTGGGTATAAATCGCATCGGCGACGAAAATCGCCAGCGCCACCCAGATAAAGGCGAAGGTTACCATCTTATCCGCACCCGGCACTTCGCCGTAAAACACCACCGCCAGCAGGAACATCAGCGTTGGGCCAATGTACTGGAAGAAGCCCAGCGTGGAGAGGCGCAGGCGCGTTGCCGCACCGGTGAAGCACAGCAGCGGAATGGTGGTCACTACGCCCGCCGCCATCAGCATCAGGTTCAGCGACCACGGGTTGCTGCCCATATGGCTGGTGGCGCTGTCGGCAATACCGAACAGATAGACCGCCGCCACCGGCAGCAGCCACAGGGTTTCAAACAGCATCCCGGTTTGCGCTTCCACCGCAATTTTCTTACGTACCAGGCCGTAAAAAGCAAAGCTGAACGCCAGACCGAGGGCGATAACCGGCAGCGAGCCAAAAGTCCACAGCTGCACCAACACGCCGCAGAAGGCCAGAATCACCGCCACCCACTGCATCCGGCGGAAGCGTTCGCCGAGGAAAATCATCCCCAGCACGATATTCACCAGCGGGTTAATGAAGTACCCCAGGCTCGCTTCGAGCATGTGGTGGTTATTCACCGCCCAGATAAACAGCAGCCAGTTGCCGCCGATCAGCACCGCGGAAAGCGCCAGCAGGAAGACCTTTTTCGGGGTTTTCAGCAGCGTTTTAACGCCGGACCACTGACGGCTGAGGCTCATCAGCGCGATCATGAAGAAGAACGACCAGATGACGCGGTGAGTGAGGATCTCGTCGGCCGGTACATAGGCGATAAATTTGAAATATGCCGGGGCGATACCCCAAATAAAATAAGCGGCAAGGGCGAGTAAAACGCCCTGCCGCGTCTGTTTAGCATCCATCGGGAAAATCCGTTACAAAAAAGTGAATCAATTTTACCCGAATTTGCCGCCTCAACCCACCATATAAGTGGCGGTTGCGCTGGCGATATAAACCTGCTCCTCGTTATGCAGCTCAACGCGGGCAACGGCAACTTTATTCCCGGCACGCAGCAGGCTGCTGGTGCAGGTAAAGCGGTTTCCGCGCCCCGGGCGAAGGTAGTCGACGCGTAAATCAATGGTGCCCATGCGCGCCAGACGCTGGCGGAGTTCATCTTCGTTGATGGTGTCATGGCGCGTCAGCGTACTGCCCACGCAGACCAGGCCTGCCGCCACGTCCAGCGCGGAGGCAATCACCCCGCCGTGCAGAATACTTTGCGCCCAGTTACCCACCATCATCGGCTGGTTGTTGAAACTCAGCTGGGCAAACTCTTTCTCGTAACGCTCCAGCTCAAGACCCAGCGCACGGTTAAACGGCATATGGTAAACAAAAATCTCGCCCACGAGTTTTAACACTTCTTCGGCGGTAAGCATGGCTGACATGAGGCATCACATCCTTATTGTTAATGAAATGTTGATTTTATGCTTCAACAATAAGGAATTCCACTTTCAGAAACGAGGATGCAGCAGTTATCGCAGAAGTCTGTAGAATGTTCGCCTCATAACTATTCAGGTAATTTTACTCTTTGCAGGAGAACACCACCGATGCGGACGTATCTGGCCTGGTTACTGGCGGCGGTTGCGCTGCCCCTCACAGCATATGCGCAGGAAGCGACGATTAAAGAAGTCCATGATAAACCTGCCGTTAAGGGCAGCATCATCGCCAATATGCTGCAGGAGCATGACAACCCGTTCACGCTCTACCCGTATGATACCAACTACGTGATCTACACCCAGACCAGCGATCTCAACAAAGAAGCGATAAGCTCCTATAACTGGTCTGATAATGCGCGTAAGGATGAGGTGAAGTACCAGCTCAGCCTCGCCTTCCCGTTCTGGCGTGGCATTCTGGGACCGAACTCGGTGTTCGGCGCGTCTTATACGCAGAAATCCTGGTGGCAGCTCTCCAACAGCGGCGAATCTTCACCGTTCCGTGAAACCAACTATGAGCCGCAGCTGTTCCTCGGCTTCGCAACGGACTACGAATTTGCTGGCTGGACGCTACGCGACGTTGAAGTCGGCTTTAACCACGACTCCAATGGACGCTCCGACCCAACCTCGCGCAGCTGGAACCGTGCCTATACGCGCCTGATGGCGCAGAACGGTAACTGGATGGTGGAAGTGAAGCCCTGGTACGTGGTCGGCAGCACGGATGATAACCCGGATATCACCAAGTATATGGGCTACTACCAGCTCAAAGTCGGCTACCAGTTAGGCGAAGCCGTGCTGAGCGCGAAAGGCCAGTACAACTGGAACACCGGATATGGCGGCGCTGAGCTCGGTCTGAGCTACCCGGTGACGAAGCACGTGCGTCTCTATACCCAGGTATACAGCGGCTACGGCGAGTCGCTGATCGACTACAACTTCAACCAGACTCGCGTTGGCGTAGGCGTAATGCTGAACGATATTCTCTAAGCCGCTCGAATGTTTTTGCGTTAAACGTTGAAGTTTCTCTCTCAGGCGCTGAAAATAGCGCCTGTTTTATTTTTCGCAAATGGGGTTAACGTGGCGCAGGCGGAAGTATTGAATCAGGAGTCGCTGGCTAAGCAGGTTTTGCATGAAACCTTTGGCTACCAGCAGTTCCGCCCCGGCCAGGAAACCATCATTGAAACCGTGCTGGAAGGCCGCGACTGTCTGGTGGTGATGCCGACCGGCGGCGGGAAATCCCTCTGCTATCAGGTGCCCGCGCTGGTGCTGAACGGCCTGACGGTCGTGGTATCGCCTCTCATTTCTCTGATGAAAGACCAGGTGGACCAGCTGCTCGCCAACGGCGTGGCGGCGGCCTGCCTGAACTCGACGCAAACCCGCGAGCAGCAGCAAGAGGTGATGGCCGGGTGCCGCACCGGCCAGATACGCCTGCTGTATATCGCGCCAGAGCGCCTGATGCTGGATAATTTCCTCGATCACCTCGCGCACTGGAACCCGGTCCTGCTGGCGGTGGATGAAGCGCACTGTATCTCCCAGTGGGGACACGATTTCCGCCCGGAATACGCCGCCCTCGGCCAGCTGCGTCAGCGCTTCCCCGAACTGCCGTTTATGGCGCTTACCGCCACGGCGGACGACACCACGCGTCTGGACATTGTCCGCCTGCTGGGGCTGAACGACCCGTATATTCAGGTCAGCAGCTTCGACCGCCCCAACATCCGCTACATGCTGATGGAAAAATTCAAGCCGCTGGACCAGCTCCTGCGCTACGTCCAGGAGCAGCGCGGCAAGTCCGGCATTATCTACTGCAACAGCCGTGCGAAGGTGGAAGACACCGCCGCGCGTCTGCAAAACCGCGGCTTTAGCGCCGCCGCGTATCACGCCGGGTTAGAGAACCACATCCGCGCCGACGTGCAGGAGAAATTCCAGCGCGATGACCTGCAAATCGTCGTCGCGACGGTGGCGTTCGGGATGGGCATCAACAAGCCGAACGTGCGCTTTGTGGTGCACTTCGACATTCCGCGCAATATCGAATCCTACTATCAGGAAACCGGCCGCGCCGGGCGTGACGGCCTGCCGGCGGAGGCGATGCTGTTTTACGATCCGGCGGATATGGCGTGGCTGCGCCGCTGTCTGGAAGAGAAACCGCAGGGACAGCTGCAGGACATCGAACGCCACAAGCTCAACGCGATGGGCGCCTTCGCGGAAGCGCAAACCTGCCGCCGTCTGGTGCTGCTCAACTACTTTGGTGAAGGGCGACAGGAGCCGTGCGGCAACTGCGATATCTGCCTCGATCCGCCAAAGCAGTACGATGGCCTGATGGACGCGCGCAAAGCGCTCTCGACCATTTACCGCGTGAACCAGCGCTTCGGGATGGGCTACGTGGTGGAAGTGCTGCGCGGTGCCAATAACCAGCGTATCCGCGACATGGGTCACGACAAGCTGCCGGTTTACGGCATCGGTAAAGACCAGAGCCACGAGCACTGGGTCAGCATTATTCGCCAACTGATCCACCTCGGCTTTGCTACGCAGAACATTGCCCAGCACTCTGCGCTACAGCTGACCGAAGCGGCGCGTCCGGTGCTGCGCGGTGACGTTGAGCTCAGGCTCGCCGTGCCGCGCGTGGTCGCCCTCAAGCCGCGCGTGATGCAGAAATCCTACGGCGGCAACTACGACCGCAAGCTGTTCGCCAAACTGCGCAAGCTGCGTAAGGCCATTGCCGACGAAGAAAACATTCCGCCGTACGTGGTGTTCAACGACGCGACGCTGATTGAGATGGCGGAACAGATGCCGCTCAGCGCCAGCGAAATGCTCAGCGTCAACGGCGTCGGCACGCGCAAGCTTGAGCGCTTCGGAAAAGAGTTTATGGCGCTCATCCGTTCCCACGTTGATGGTGATGATGAGGAGTAGTCAGCCGGGCGAAAAAGTGCCAGGATGATGACTCACTAAATTATTTCCCCGCGAGCTAATTATGTTAATGCTATTTCTCACCGTGGCGTTAGTGCACATCGTTGCGCTGATGAGCCCGGGACCTGACTTTTTCTTCGTGTCACAAACGGCCGTCAGCCGCTCCCGCAAAGAAGCGATGATGGGCGTGCTCGGTATTACCATGGGCGTTATGGTCTGGGCGGCGGTCGCGCTGCTCGGTCTGAACCTGATCCTGGCGAAGATGGCCTGGCTGCATAACATCATTATGGTCGGCGGCGGGCTGTACCTGTGCTGGATGGGCTACCAGATGCTGCGTGGGGCGCTGAAGAAAGAAGAGCAAAAGCCGGAAGAGCCCAAGGTGGAGTTGGCAACGGGCGGACGCAGCTTTGTAAAAGGGCTGCTGACCAACCTGGCGAACCCGAAAGCGATTATCTATTTCGGCTCTGTGTTCTCGCTGTTTGTGGGTGACAGCGTTGGCGCGGGCGCGCGCTGGGGCATCTTCCTGCTGATCGTCGTTGAAACCTTTGCCTGGTTTACCATCGTGGCCAGCCTGTTTGCCTTACCGGCGATGCGCCGCGGCTATCAGCGCATCGCGAAGTGGATCGACGGCTTCGCCGGCGCGCTGTTCGCCGGGTTCGGCATTCATCTCATCATTTCTCGCTAAGCATGACGCGCTGACGCAAGCAGCGCGCCAACCAGCATAAACAGCGAGCCAAAGACTTTGTTCAGGGCCTTCATCTGCTTAGGCCCTTTAATCCATGCCGCTATCCGCTGTGCCAGCGTCGCGTAACCAATCATCACGATGATATCGACAACGATCGTGGTTGCGCCCAGCACCACGTACTGCATCACCTGGGGCTGATGCGGCACGATAAACTGCGGGAACAGCGCGGCGAGGAACACGATGCTTTTCGGGTTGGTCAGGTTCACGAACACCGCGCGCTTAAACAGGTGGCCGCGCGTTTGCGTCCGGGAGAGGGTATTCAGGTCAATTGAGCCTGCCGCGCGCCACTGCTGGATACCGAGCCAAATCAGATATGCCGCACCGGCCCATTTCAGCACCTCAAATGCCAGCACCGAGCGGGAGAACAGCGTCCCCAGACCAATCCCCACCAGCACAATGTGAATGCCGAGCCCGGTTTGCAAACCGGCAATCGACGCCGCCGCACCGCGGTAGCCGTGGTTGATGGAGGTAGTCATCGTGTTAATGGCGCCAGAGCCGGGCGAAAGGCTGAGGATGATGGATGTCAGCAGGTAGGCGAACCACCACTCGAAGGTCATTTGAAACTCCCGAACCGTCTATTTTTATGCCACAATACGCTATTGTTGAGTCATTTTGTGACCAGTGACGAAAAAAAACGATATTCCCTGGATTACGTGAGTGGAAACCCAATGTTTCAGCAGAAAAAGGACTGGGAAACACGAGAAAACGCATTTGCTGCTTTCTCTATGGGGCCGCTGACCGATTTCTGGCGGCAACGTGAGGAAGACGAGTTTACGGGCGTCGGGGGCATCCCGGTGCGCTTCGTTCGCTTCCGCAATGAAAAAAATGACCGGGTGATTGTGGTCTGCCCCGGGCGTATCGAAAGCTACGTTAAATATGCCGAACTGGCCTACGATCTGGTCAACATGGGTTTTGACGTGCTGATCATCGACCACCGTGGGCAGGGGCTGTCCGGGCGCATGCTGCAGGATACGCACCGTGGGCACGTGGATAACTTCAGCGATTACGTCGACGATTTTGCCGCGTTCTGGCAGCAGGAAGTTCAGCCCGGCCCCTGGCGCAAGCGGTATATCCTTGCGCACTCCATGGGCGGTGCCATTTCGACGCTGTTTTTGCAGCGGTACGAGCACCAGTGCGACGCCATTGCGCTCACCGCGCCAATGTACGGGATTGTCATTCGTTTTCCCGACTGGATGGTGCGCCATCTTCTCGACTGGGCTGAGGGCCATCAGCGCATTCGTGAAGGCTATGCCATCGGAACCGGACGCTGGCGCGCATTGCCGTTCGCCATCAACGTCTTAACCCACAGTCGGCAGCGCTATCGCCGCAACCTGCGCTTTTATGCCGATGAACCGCGCCTGCGCGTCGGCGGCCCGACCTGGCACTGGGTGCGTGAGGGTATTCTGGCCGGTGAGCAGGTGCTGGCGGGCGTAGGCGATGATGACACGCCGACGCTTCTGATTCAGGCGGAAGAAGAGCGTGTGGTGGCTAACCGCATGCATGACCGCTATTGTGAACTGCGCGCTGCCGCCGGTCACCCTTGTGAAGGGGGTAAACCGCTGGTCATCAACGGCGCGTACCATGAGATCCTTTTTGAAAAGGACGCTATGCGCTCAGTCGCGCTCAACGCCATCGTCGAGTTTTTCGACCGGCATAACTGATTTTCTATTGAGGTTAAATTTTCCTATGTACCAGGTTGTTGCATCTGATTTAGATGGCACGCTGCTTTCTCCCGACCACACCCTGTCGCCTTACGCGAAAGAGACCTTAAAGCTTCTGACCGCCCGTGGCGTGAACTTTGTGTTCGCCACCGGCCGCCACCACGTGGACGTGGGGCAGATCCGCGATAATCTGGAGATCAAGTCGTACATGATCACCTCCAACGGTGCGCGCGTGCATGATACCGACGGCAACCTGATCTTCACCCATAACCTGGATCGCGATATTGCCGCCGATCTCTTCGGCGTGGTGCATAACAACCCGGCTATCGTCACTAACGTATACCGCGACGACGAATGGTTCATGAACCGCCACCGCCCGGATGAAATGCGTTTCTTCAGGGAAGCGGTATTCAACTACTCCCTGTATGAGCCGGGCCTGCTGGATCCAGAGGGGATCAGCAAGGTGTTCTTCACCTGCGACAGCCACGAAGAGCTGCTGCCGCTGGAGCAGGCGATCAACGCCCGCTGGGGCGATCGCGTCAACGTGAGCTTCTCCACCCTGACCTGCCTGGAAGTGATGGCGGGCGGCGTCTCTAAAGGTCACGCGCTGGAAGCGGTTGCGAAACGTTTGGGCTTTGAGCTGAAAGACTGCATCGCCTTCGGCGACGGCATGAACGACGCGGAAATGCTTTCTATGGCGGGCAAAGGCTGCATCATGCAGAACGCGCACCAGCGCCTGAAGGATCTGCACCCGGAGCTGGAAGTCATCGGCACCAACGCAGACAACGCGGTACCGAAATACCTGCGCAAGCTGTTCCTTGAATAATCTTCATTCGGTTATTTATTGCTCAGTTGTCAACTGAAGAGTTCGCTACAATGCCTGTCCTTCTTTCTGAGAGACAAGCATTGTGGCGCTACTCATTATCACCACTATCCTGTGGGCCTTCTCCTTTAGCCTGATTGGTGAATACCTTGCCGGTTCGGTCGACAGCTACTTCTCGGTGCTGATGCGCGTGGGGCTGGCGGCGCTGGTGTTCCTGCCGTTCCTGCGCACGCGCGGACAATCGCTGAAAACCATTCTGCTTTACATGCTGGTGGGCGCAATGCAGCTTGGCATCATGTATCTGTTCAGCTTCCGGGCTTACGTCTACCTGTCCGTCTCCGAATTCCTGCTCTTTACCGTGCTGACGCCGCTCTATATCACGCTGATTTACGACCTGCTCAGCAGGCGCCGCCTGCGCTGGGGATATCTGCTGAGCGCCGCGCTGGCGGTGATTGGCGCGGCGATTATTCGCTATGACAAAGTTAGCGATCACTTCTGGACCGGGCTGATGTTCGTCCAGCTTGCTAACATCAGCTTTGCCATCGGTATGGTGGGCTACAAGCGCCTGATGGAAACCCGCCCGATGCCGCAGCACAACGCGTTTGCGTGGTTCTATATGGGCGCGGCGACAGTCGCGGTGGCGGCGTGGTTTATGCTCGGCAACCCGCAAAAGCTGCCGACCACCACCGTGCAGTGGAGCGTTCTGGTCTGGCTGGGCGTGGTGGCATCGGGGCTGGGGTACTTTATGTGGAACTACGGCGCTACGCAGGTTGACGCCGGTACGCTGGGGATCATGAACAACGTGCACGTGCCGGCGGGGCTGCTGGTGAACCTCGCTATCTGGCAGGAACAGCCGCACTGGCCGAGCTTCCTTATTGGGGGAGCGGTGATCCTGGCTTCGCTGTGGGTCCATCGCCGCTGGGTCGCTCCGCGCTCCGCACAAACGGAAGATGGTCGCACGCGTGGTTCCGCGCTGAGCGAATAAACGCCTCCGTAACCGGCTGACGCTGCTCGCCGTCGCGCACGGCGGCGTACAGCCGGCTCCACAGTCCTTCCCCCAGGGTTTTGGTGACCACCAAACCCTGGCGTTCAAAACTCTCCACCACCCAGTGCGGCAGCGCCGCGATACCCATGCTGGCCGCCACCATCTGAATCAACAGCAGGGTGTTGTCCACGCTTTTCAGCTGTGGGCTAATGCCTGCAGGCTGCAGGAAGTGGCGCCAGATATCCAGACGACTGCGCTGAACCGGGTAAATCAGTAATGTTTCCGTTGCCAGATCCTCTGGCGTGATGCGCGTTTTGGCCGCCAGCGGATGGTCCGGCGCCAGCACCAGGCGCACTTCATAATCGAACATCGGCGAATAGTGCAGGCCGCTGCGCGGCAGGATGTCGGACGTCATCACCAGATCCAGCTCGCCCTGCTGGAGCGAGGGCTGCGGGTCGAACGTCACGCCGGATTTAAAGTCCATCTCCACCTGCGGCCACTTCTGGCGAAAGTTCTCAAGCGCGGGGGTCAGCCACTGGATACAGCTGTGGCACTCAATGGCGATCCGCAGTTTGGTCTGCTGCGGCTCGTTACACGCCTGCAGCGCGCTGGCGATCTGCGGCAGTACCTGATTCGCCAGTTGAAGAAGAATTTCACCCTGCGGCGTAAAGCGCAGAGGCTGGCTCTTACGCACAAAAAGACGAAATCCGAGGCGTTGTTCCAGATCGCTGAACTGGTGAGAAAGGGCGGACTGGGTCTGGTGCAGCGTGGCCGCAGCCGCCGCGAGCGAACCGCAGTTCCGCAACGCTTGTAGCGTTTTCAGGTGTTTAATCTCGATCATGAAAGTCCTTCACTCCGCCATGAACATTTTGCGCTTGAGGAATATACAGTACCTGCCAATTATAGATGTGTAAACATCTGGACGTCTAAATAACGAATTTCACAAGGGGCATACCATGACAATCCGCAATCACACTCTCGGTTTTCCTCGCGTTGGCCTGCGCCGCGAGCTGAAAAAAGCGCAAGAAAGCTACTGGGCGGGCAACGCCTCCCGTGAAGAACTGCTGGCGGTGGGGCGGGAGCTGCGCGCCCGTCACTGGGATCAGCAAAAACAGGCGGGTATTGACCTGCTGCCGGTGGGCGATTTCGCCTGGTACGACCATGTTCTGACGACCAGCCTGCTGCTGGGCAACGTGCCGGCTCGTCATCAGAACAAAGATGGATCGGTGGATATTGATACCCTGTTTCGCATCGGCCGCGGCCGCGCACCAACGGGTGAGCCAGCGGCAGCGGCGGAAATGACCAAGTGGTTTAACACCAACTATCACTATATGGTGCCGGAGTTCGTCAAAGGTCAGCAGTTTAAGCTGACCTGGACGCAGCTTCTGGACGAGGTGGATGAAGCGCTGGCGCTGGGCCATCAGGTGAAGCCCGTATTGCTGGGGCCGGTAACCTACCTGTGGCTGGGTAAAGTGAAGGGCGAACAGTTTGACCGCCTCAGCCTGCTGAACGATATTCTGCCGGTCTATAAGCAGGTCTTGATTGAGCTGGGCAAGCGCGGCATTCAGTGGGTGCAAATCGACGAACCGGCGCTGGTGCTGGAGCTGCCGCAGGCGTGGCTCGATGCCTTCAAACCGGCGTATGACGCGCTCGCCGGACAGGTAAAGCTGCTGCTGACCACCTATTTTGAAGGCGTGACGCCCAACCTGAAGACCATTACCGCGCTGCCGGTTCAGGGCCTGCACGTTGACCTGGTTCACGGTAAAGACGATGTGGCGGAACTGCACAAGTGCCTGCCTGCAGAGTGGCTGCTCTCCGCCGGTCTGGTTAACGGCCGTAACGTCTGGCGCGCCGATCTGACCGAGAAATACGCGCAAGTTAAAGACATCGTCGGTGAACGCGAGCTGTGGGTGGCATCATCCTGCTCGCTGCTGCACAGTCCGATCGATCTGAGCGTGGAGACCCGTCTCGACCCTGAAGTGAAAAGCTGGTTTGCTTTCGCCCTGCAAAAATGTGAAGAGCTGGCGCTGCTGCGCGACGCGCTGAACACCGGCGACACGGCGGCGATTGCCGACTGGAGCGCACCGATTCAGGCGCGCCGTCACTCGTCACGCGTGCACAACCCGGCGGTAGAAAAACGTCTGGCGGCCATCACCGCCCAGGACAGCCAGCGCCAGAGCCCGTACGAGGTACGTGCCGAAGCCCAGCGCGCCCGCTTCAACCTTCCCGCGTGGCCGACCACGACGATCGGCTCCTTCCCGCAGACTACCGAGATCCGCGGCCTGCGTCTGGACTTCAAAAAGGGCAACCTGGATGCGAACCACTACCGCACCGGCATCGCGGAACACATCAAGCAGGCGATTATCGAGCAGGAGCGCCTGGGGCTGGACGTGCTGGTGCACGGTGAAGCCGAGCGTAACGACATGGTGGAGTACTTCGGTGAACACCTGGACGGCTTCGTCTTTACCCAGAACGGCTGGGTGCAAAGCTACGGCTCCCGCTGCGTGAAGCCGCCGGTGGTCATCGGTGACGTCAGCCGTCCGGAGCCGATCACGGTTGAGTGGGCGAAGTACGCCCAGTCACTGACCGACAAGCCGGTAAAAGGCATGCTGACCGGCCCGGTGACCATTCTTTGCTGGTCGTTCCCGCGCGAAGACGTGACCCGCGAAACCATTGCCAAACAGATTGCGCTGGCGCTGCGTGATGAAGTGGCGGATCTGGAAGCGGCTGGCATTGGCATCATCCAGATTGACGAACCGGCGCTGCGCGAAGGTTTGCCGCTGCGCCGCAGCGGCTGGGATGCCTACCTGCAGTGGGGCGTGGAAGCGTTCCGCATCAACGCCGCGGTGGCGAAGGACGACACCCAGATCCACACCCACATGTGCTACTGCGAATTTAACGACATCATGGATTCGATTGCCGCGCTGGATGCTGACGTCATCACCATCGAGACCTCGCGTTCAGACATGGAGCTGCTGGAGTCGTTTGAAGAGTTCGACTATCCGAACGAAATCGGACCGGGCGTGTACGACATTCACTCGCCGAACGTCCCGAGCGTGGAGTGGATTGAGGCGCTGCTGAAAAAAGCCGCTCAGCGCATTCCGGCGCAACGCCTGTGGGTGAACCCGGACTGCGGGCTGAAAACCCGCGGCTGGCCGGAGACGCGTGCGGCGCTCGCCAACATGGTGAAGGCGGCGCAGAATTTGCGTCAGGCTTGATAACGCGCAGGCCCGGTAAGGCGTAGCCGCCACCGGGCTTTTTTTACGCTTTTTTCCCGCCGTACTGGCTAAACCACGCCAGCATTCTCTGCCAGCCATCTTTCGCGGATTCCGCGTGATAGCTCGGACGATAATCGGCGTTAAACGCGTGCCCGGCATCCGGATACACCACAATCTCCGCTTTTGCATTCGCCGCGCGTAGCGCATGACGCATGGTCTCGACGGTATCAAGCGGGATGCCGGTATCCTGACCGCCATATAGCCCTAACACCGGGGCATTGAGATCGGTAGCGATATCAACCGGATGTTTCGGTGAGTTCAGCGTCTTTTCACCCACCAGTTTGCCGTACCAGGCCACGGCCGCTTTGAGCTGCGGGTTATGCGCGGCATACAGCCAGCTAATACGTCCACCCCAGCAGAAACCGGTGACCATTAAGCGGTGCGGGTCGCCGCCGTTGCGCGCCGCCCAGCTGGCGACGTGGTCGAGGTCTGCCAGCACCTGCGCGTCCGGCACTTTGCTGACCAGGTTGCTGAACAGCGTCGGGATATCGCTGTAGTCATTCGGATCGCCCTGACGGAAGTAGAGCTCTGGAGCAACGGCCAGATATCCTTCAAGGGCCAGGCGGCGGCAAAGATCGCGAATATGTTCGTGAACGCCGAAAATCTCCTGAACCACAATCACGATGGGCAGCGGGCCGTCTGCCGATTTTGGTCGCGCGTGCCAGGCAGGCATATTTTCCCCCTGAGAGGGGATGGAGGTCTCGCCCGCCGTAATGGCCTCTTCTGAGGTTGAGACGATGGTTGAAGCATGCGGAGCCGCAGCAGGTGCAAATCCGGTTTTTTCAGTCATGGCATTCTCCGTACCAATGAGTTAGCGCAAAGGTAAATATAGACACCAGGTTAACAACCCACAGTGCCTTAAACGGTCTATCTTTTGTGCAGCACACGACGATATAACTTGTTAATGTGATGTGAATCACTTTTTGATGGAAATTCAATGCAATCATTTTCATTCATGGTGAGATGCGTCACGAAATTATGCTTACCGCTTCTGTAAAGTACCGTTTTACTTCTTCTGACTAACCGACCCACAGAGGAGTCACCTATGTCTAAGTCTGATGTTTTTCATCTCGGCCTCACTAAAAACGATTTACAAGGGGCTACGCTCGCTATCGTCCCTGGCGATCCAGAGCGTGTGGAAAAGATCGCCGCGCTGATGGATAAGCCGGTCAAGCTGGCTGCCCATCGTGAATTCACCACCTGGCGCGCAGAGCTGGATGGCAAAGCGGTGATTGTGTGCTCTACCGGTATCGGTGGCCCGTCTACCTCTATCGCCGTGGAAGAGCTGGCGCAGCTGGGCATTCGTACTTTCCTGCGTATCGGTACCACCGGCGCGATTCAGCCGCACATCAACGTCGGCGACGTGCTGGTGACAACCGCATCCGTGCGTCTGGACGGCGCAAGTCTGCACTTTGCGCCGATGGAATTCCCGGCAGTGGCTGATTTCGAATGTACCACCGCGCTGGTTGAAGCAGCGAAATCCGTGGGCGCAACCACTCACGTGGGCGTGACGGCCTCCTCTGATACCTTCTATCCAGGCCAGGAACGCTATGACACCTTCTCAGGCCGCGTAGTGAGCCGCTTCAAAGGCTCAATGGAAGAGTGGCAGTCTATGGGCGTGATGAACTACGAAATGGAATCCGCAACGCTGCTGACCATGTGCGCAAGCCAGGGTCTGCGTGCCGGTATGGTGGCGGGCGTTATCGTCAACCGTACCCAGCAGGAAATCCCGAACGCCGAAACCATGAAGCAGACCGAAAGTCATGCGGTGAAAATCGTGGTTGAAGCGGCCCGCCGCCTGATCTAGTCCTCCTCGCTGAGATAAAAGGCCGACGCGTTCGGCCTTTATTTTTTGCGTAGCGCCTCGCAGGAAAACCCTTTCAAACTGGACGTTTATACAGCACAATCTTATTTTGTGCGGGTAATACGTTGATGCAGGGGGTATTGTGGATATCTCAATCCTGATTTATGCGGTGATTGCGCTGGCGGGCGTGGGGATAGGCTGGCTGATTTCCAGCTACCAGCACGCGCAGCAGAAAGCCGAGCAGCTGGCGGAGCGTGAAGAGATTGTCGCCGAACTTAGCGCAGCAAAACAACAGCTTGCGCTGAGCGACCACTGGCGCGACGAGTGCGAGCTGCTCAATAACGAACTGCGCAACCTGCGTGATATTAACACCTCGCTGGAGGCCGATCTTCGCGAAGTGACTACCCGCCTGGAATCCACCCAGCTGCACGCCGAAGACAAAATCCGCCAGATGATCAACAGCGAGCAGCGCCTCAGCGAGCAGTTTGAGAACCTCGCCAACCGCATTTTCGAGCACAGCAACCGCCGCGTTGATGAGCAAAATCGCCAGAGTCTGAACAGCCTGCTGACGCCGCTGCGCGAACAGTTGGACGGCTTTCGCCGTCAGGTGCAGGACAGCTTTGGTCAGGAAGCCCGCGAACGCCACACGCTGGCGCATGAGATCCGCAATCTTCAGCAGCTGAATGCCCAGATGGCGCAGGAGGCGGTCAACCTGACGCGGGCGCTGAAAGGCGATAACAAAACCCAGGGTAACTGGGGGGAAGTGGTACTTACCCGCGTGCTGGAGGCCTCTGGCCTGCGGGAAGGGTATGAATACGAAACGCAGGTGAGTATTGAAAACGATGCCCGCTCGCGAATGCAGCCGGATGTGATCGTGCGTCTACCGCAGGGCAAAGATGTGGTCATTGACGCCAAAATGACGCTGGTGGCCTATGAGCGCTACTTCAACGCCGAAGATGACTATACGCGCGAATCGGCGCTGCAGGAGCACATTGCTTCCGTGCGTAACCATATTCGCCTGCTGGGCAGAAAGGATTATCAGCAGCTGCCGGGGCTGCGCTCGCTGGACTACGTGCTGATGTTTATCCCGGTCGAACCCGCGTTTTTGCTGGCGCTCGACAGACAGCCCGAACTGATCACCGAAGCGCTGAAAAATAACATTATGCTGGTCAGCCCCACCACGCTGCTGGTGGCTTTGCGGACCATTGCCAACCTGTGGCGCTATGAACATCAGAGCCGCAATGCCCAGCAAATTGCCGATCGCGCCAGCAAGCTGTACGACAAAATGCGTCTGTTCGTGGACGATATGTCCTCCGTCGGGCAAAGCCTGGATCGAGCGCAGGATAACTACCGCCAGGCGATGAAAAAGCTCTCCTCGGGGCGTGGCAACCTGCTTGCGCAGGCTGAAGCATTCCGCAGCCTGGGGGTGGAGGTTAAACGCGAGATTAATCCGGAATTGGTCGAACAGGCCACAGCGCAGGACGAAGAGTTCCGGCTGCGTGAAGGCAGGGATGAACAAAATTCCGCCAGCCAGGACAACGATTTAGCGGCGGATTTATCGCCAGATGAACAGCCAGCGCGTTTCTTTCGCGGTGGTTGAATCGTAGGGCAATTGCGCCCAATCTGTTACACTTCACGAACATTTGACTGATTAGCAGGCTCTGAGATGGTTGACGATTCACAAGACACGACGCACTTTGGCTTTCAGACTGTAGCCAAAGCGCAGAAAGCTGACATGGTGGCCCACGTATTTCATTCCGTGGCGGCGAAGTACGATGTGATGAATGACTTGATGTCGTTCGGCATTCATCGCTTGTGGAAGCGCTTCACCATCGACTGCAGCGGTGTGCGTCGTGGACAAACGGTTCTCGATCTGGCTGGCGGTACGGGCGATCTGACGGCGAAATTCTCCCGTCTGGTGGGCGAAAACGGTCGCGTTGTACTGGCTGATATTAATGACTCCATGCTTAAAATGGGACGCGAAAAGCTGCGTAACATCGGCGTGGTGGGGAACGTGGAATACGTGCAGGCCAACGCCGAAGCGCTGCCGTTCCCGGACAATACCTTTGACTGCATCACTATTTCCTTCGGTCTGCGTAACGTCACCGATAAAGAAAAAGCGCTGCGCTCCATGTACCGCGTGCTGAAGCCGGGTGGACGCCTGCTGGTGCTCGAGTTTTCTAAACCGATTATCGACCCGCTGAGCAAAGCCTACGACGCCTATTCCTTCCACGTGCTGCCGCGCATTGGCGAGCTGGTGGCAAACGACGCGGAAAGCTATCGCTATCTGGCGGAATCAATTCGCATGCACCCGGATCAGGACACCTTAAAAGCCATGATGCAGGATGCAGAATTTGAGAACGTTGAATACTTCAATATGACGGCGGGTGTCGTCGCGCTGCATCGCGGTTACAAATTCTGAGTGGAGGTGTCCCGTGCCCTTTAAACCCTTAGTCACCGCAGGCATCGAGAATGTGCTGAATGCCTTCCTGTATCGCGCTCCGGCGCTGAAAGCCGCACGTCAGCGGCTAAACGGGAAGGTTCTGCGCATTGTGTTAAAAGAGTTCTCGACGCCGCTCGTGCTGGTCTTCAGCGAACGCCAGCTTGACGTTTTGGGTGAGTGGGAAGGTGAAGCTGATTGCTCGGTCATTACCCATATGAGCGTGCTGCCCAAACTGCGCGATCGCCAGCAATTAACGGCGCTTATCCGCAGCGGCGAGCTGGAAGTGGAAGGCGACATCCAGGTCGTGCAGAACTTCGTTGCGCTCAGCGATCTGGCTGAGTTCGACCCGGCAGAGCTGCTGGCGCCTTTTATTGGCGACATCGCCGCTGAAGGGATCGGGAAAGTTATTCATGGCGGCACGGCGTTCCTGCGCAAAAATCTGCAACGCCAACAGCGTTATGCCGCAGAAGTGCTGACCGAAGAGTGGCGCATGGCGCCCGGGCCACTTGAAGTGGCGTGGTTCGCAGAAGAAACGGCCGCGGTTGAACGTGCGGTTGATGCCTTAAGCAAACGGCTGGAAAAACTGGAGGGCAAATGACGCCTGGTGAAATTCGGCGCCTCTATTTTATCATCCACACCTTTTTGAGTTACGGGCTCGACGAGCTCATCCCCAAAATGCGTATCACGCTGCCGCTCAGGATCTGGCGGCGGACGCTGTTCTGGATGCCAAATCGCCATAAAGGTCAGCCGCTGGGTGAACGCCTTCGTCTGGCGCTGCAGGAGCTCGGCCCGGTATGGATTAAGTTCGGGCAGATGCTCTCAACCCGCCGCGATCTCTTTCCTCCGCACATTGCCGATGAGCTGGCGATGCTTCAGGACCGTGTCGCCCCGTTTGATGGGGTGAGAGCGAAAAAACAGATCGAAGAGGCGATGGGTAACCTTCCCGTTGAAACCTGGTTTGACGACTTCGAAATACAGCCGCTGGCGTCGGCTTCTATCGCTCAGGTGCACACTGCGCGTCTGAAAGAGAACGGTAAAGAGGTGGTGATCAAGGTGATCCGCCCGGATATCCTGCCGATCATCAAAGCCGACATGAAGCTGATTTATCGTCTGGCCCGTTGGGTGCCGCGTTTGTTACCAGATGGCCGCCGACTGCGTCCGATGGAAGTGGTGCGGGAGTATGAAAAAACGCTGATTGACGAGCTTAACCTGCTGCGTGAATCTGCAAACGCCATTCAGCTGCGCCGCAACTTTGAAAACAGCCCGATGCTCTATGTGCCTGAAGTCTATTCTGACTATTGCAGCCAGAACATGATGGTCATGGAGCGTATCTACGGTATTCCGGTTTCGGATGTGGTGGCGCTGGAGAAGCAGGGAACGAACATGAAGCTGCTGGCCGAGCGTGGCGTGCAGGTCTTCTTTACCCAGGTCTTCCGCGACAGCTTTTTCCACGCGGACATGCATCCGGGCAATATCTTCGTGAGCTACGAACATCCTGAGGATCCGAAGTACATCGGTATCGATTGCGGGATTGTGGGCTCGCTGAATAAAGAAGATAAACGTTATCTGGCCGAGAACTTCATCGCGTTCTTCAACCGCGACTACCGCAAGGTGGCCGAGCTGCACGTTGATTCCGGCTGGGTTCCGCCGGACACCAACGTCGAAGAGTTCGAGTTTGCTATCCGGACCGTTTGCGAACCGATTTTTGAAAAACCGCTGGCAGAAATCTCCTTCGGCCACGTGCTGCTAAACCTGTTCAATACGGCTCGCCGCTTTAATATGGAAGTTCAGCCGCAGTTAGTTTTACTCCAGAAAACATTACTTTACGTTGAAGGTGTAGGTCGACAACTCTATCCTCAGTTAGACTTGTGGAAGACGGCTAAACCTTTCCTGGAATCCTGGATTAAGGATCAGGTTGGCCTTCCGGCGCTGGTTCGCTCGCTGAAAGAGAAAGGCCCGTTCTGGATAGAAAAAATGCCTGAAATTCCTGAACTGGTTTACGACAGTTTGCGTCAGAGCAAGAATCTTCAGCACAGCATGGATAAAATCGCCCGCGAGCTTCAGTCCAGCCGTGTGCGCCAGGGACAGTCACGCTATCTTTTTGGGATTGGCGCAACGCTGCTGCTGAGCGGCACGCTGCTGCTGATCAATCGTCCTGACTGGCAGATGATGCCCGCCTGGCTGATGGCTGGCGGGGCTGTTGTCTGGCTTGCAGGATGGAGAAAAACGCGCTGAGTTTGCGTCGCCATCAACGGGTCGCTTACGTATAATGCGATCTGACCAATTAATCATCTATCCCTGAGGAATATGTATGGGTGGTATCAGTATCTGGCAATTAGTCATTATTGCCGTCATCGTCGTGCTGCTGTTTGGCACCAAAAAGCTCGGTTCTATTGGTTCCGATCTGGGCGCGTCTATCAAAGGCTTCAAGAAAGCAATGAGCGATGATGAGAGCAAGCAGGATAAAACCAGCCAGGACGCTGACTTTACTGCTAAATCCATCTCCGACAAGCAAGAAGATGCCAAAAAGGAAGACGCTAAACGCCACGATAAAGAGCAGGTGTAAGTCGTGTTCGACATTGGTTTTAGTGAGCTGCTGCTGGTCTTTGTGATTGGTCTGATCGTGCTGGGACCGCAGCGTCTGCCGGTAGCGGTGAAAACCGTCGTGGGCTGGGTTCGTGCGCTAAGATCGCTGGCCTCGACCGTTCAGAACGAGCTGGCGCAGGAACTTAAGCTGCAGGAGTTTCAGGAAAGCCTGAAAAAGGTCGAGAAGGCGAGCATGGATAACCTGACGCCGGAACTGAAAGCTTCAATGGATGAACTGCGCGAAGCGGCGGAATCCATGAAGCGCTCTTACAGCGTTAACGATCCTGAAAAAGCGAGCGATGAAGCGAACACTATTCATAACCCGGTGGTGAAGGACAGCGAAGCGCAGCGTGAGGGCGTGACGCCAGCGAGTGCGGAGCACCAGGCCGCAGCGCCTGAGCAAACGCCGCAGGAAAGTGAACTGAAAAAACAGGCGCAGCCAGAAGAGCCGGCGGCAAAAGCGGCTGAAGCGAAACCCGCCGCGCCTGTTTCCGAATCATCCCCCTCGTCGAGTGATAAAGCGTAACCATGGCAGTAGATGATACTCAACCGCTTATTACGCACCTTATTGAGCTGCGTAAGCGCCTGTTAAACTGCATTATTGCGGTATTCCTCATATTCCTGTGCCTGGTCTATTTCGCCAACGATATCTATCAGGTGGTTTCTGCGCCGCTGATCAAGCAGATGCCGCTGGGGGCAACGATGATTGCAACAGACGTTGCATCACCGTTTTTCACCCCGATTAAGCTCACCTTCTGGGTGTCGTTAATTGCGTCTGCACCCGTTATCCTTTATCAGGTATGGGCATTTGTGGCGCCAGCACTGTACAGGCACGAACGTAAACTGGTGATCCCGCTGCTGGTCTCCAGTTCGCTGCTGTTCTATATCGGCATGGCGTTTGCCTACTTCGTTGTCTTCCCGCTGGCCTTTGGCTTCCTGACGCATACCGCGCCGGAAGGGGTCCAGGTATCGACGGATATCGCCAGCTACCTCAGCTTTGTGATGGCGCTGTTTATGGCGTTTGGCGTGGCATTTGAAGTGCCGGTGGCCATTGTGCTGCTCTGCTGGGTTGGGGTAACCACCCCTGATGATCTGCGTAAGAAGCGTCCCTATATTCTGGTGGGCGCCTTCGTAGTCGGCATGCTGCTGACGCCGCCGGACGTCTTCTCACAAACGCTGCTGGCAATACCGATGTACTGCCTGTTTGAGGTTGGCGTATTCTTCTCGCGTTTCTACGTGGGAAAAGGACGCCGGTCGGACGATGAAGACGATGCGTCCGAAAAGACCACTGAAGAGTAAAACCAGCCGCCCGTCAGGGCGGTTGTTCTATGGGGATTCGCATGTTTGATATCGGACTCAACCTGACCAGCTCGCAGTTTGCGAAAGATCGTGACGAGGTGGTTGCGCGGGCTTTTGACGCCGGAGTCAAAGGACTCCTGCTGACCGGGACCAACCTGCATGAGAGCGAGCAGGCGCTGCTGCTGGCGCAACGCTATCAACACTGCTGGTCAACCGCAGGCGTCCACCCTCATGACAGCAGCCAGTGGACTGCGGAGAGCGCAGATACCCTGCGCACGCTGGCAAAAACGGCAGAGGTGGTGGCTATTGGCGAGTGCGGGCTCGATTTTAACCGTAACTTCTCCACGCCTGAAGAACAGGAAAAGGCGTTCACTGCCCAGCTTGCGCTGGCGGCAGAGCTTGAAATGCCCGTCTTTATGCACTGTCGCGACGCGCATGAACGTTTTCTTGCTCTGCTGGATCCGTGGCTGGATAAACTGCCCGGCGCAGTGCTCCACTGCTTCACCGGGTCGCGCCAGGAAGCGCTGGATTGCCTGAACCGCGGTTTGTATCTGGGGATCACCGGTTGGGTGTGTGATGAGCGCCGCGGGCTTGAGCTTCGCGAGCTGCTGCCGATAATCCCGGCAGACCGTCTGCTTCTTGAAACCGATGCGCCATACCTGCTGCCGCGAGATATACAGCCTAAACCGGCATCACGGCGAAACGAGCCCGCCTTGCTGGGGCACATTCTTGAGCGCGTAGCGCACTGGCGCGGAGAGGATCCGCACTGGCTTTCTGCGCAGACGGATGACAACGTGCGTCGCCTGTTCGGAATAAACGTTTAGACTTTGCGGAAGTCGGTGTTTTTCACGCTCTGCAGCACCTGCTTGTTCAGCAGATTGAGCAACAGCATGGAGCGCGCTTCACCGTCCGGCTCGGCGAAAATCGCCTGCAGGCCTTCGAACGCGCCTTCGGTAATGAGGACGCTATCGCCCGCGTAAGGGGTTTCCGGGTCGGTGATCCCTTCAGGCTGTTGATAAACAGACAGCTGGTGAATGACGGTCGACGGAACGGTTGCCGGGTGGGCACCAAAACGAACGAAGTGGCTGACGCCGCGCGTTGCGCTGATGGTGGTGGTGTGGATCACCTCAGGGTCAAACTCCACGAACAGATAGTTCGGGAATAAAGGCTCGCTGACGGTTGCGCGCTTCCCGCGCTGCATTTTTTCAAGCGTGATCACGGGTGTCAGACAATTTACAGACTGACGTTCAAGATGTTCCTGCGCGCGCTGAAGTTGCCCGCGTTTGCAATACAGTAAATACCAGGCCTGCATAATCACTCTTTCCCTTAGTTCGGGGCGCAAGCATATCAAAACCCTGGAGGGATCGCTAAGTTGATTATAATGGGGGAAATTCGAACACAGCGGATAAGTTCACGCTAATTTAACAAAATTACAGCATCAAGCAGGCTTACGCCGTATAATGAAGCGCTTACAGAGAGGCCATGACTAACTGCATGAAATACCACGATCTCCGCGACTTTCTGACGCTGCTGGAAAAGCAGGGTGAACTGAAACGCATTACACTTCCTGTTGATCCTTATCTGGAAATGACAGAAATTGCTGACCGCACCCTGCGTGCCGGTGGCCCCGCATTACTGTTTGAAAATCCAAAAGGTTACTCCATGCCGGTGCTGTGCAACCTGTTTGGCACCCCGCGTCGTGTTGCGCTGGGAATGGGGCAGGAAGACGTTACCGCGCTGCGTGAAGTGGGAAAACTGCTGGCATTTCTAAAAGAACCTGAGCCGCCGAAAGGCTTCCGCGATCTGTTCGACAAGCTGCCGCAGTTTAAGCAGGTGCTGAACATGCCCACCAAACGCCTGCGCGGCGCGCCGTGCCAGCAGAAAGTGCTGGAAGGTGAGGCGGTGGATCTCACCAAAATTCCGATCATGCAGTGCTGGCCTGAAGATGCTGCGCCGCTGATTACCTGGGGCCTCACCGTGACGCGCGGGCCGCACAAAGAGCGGCAAAACCTCGGTATTTATCGCCAGCAGCTGATTGGCAAAAATAAGCTCATCATGCGCTGGCTGTCGCATCGCGGCGGTGCGCTGGATTTCCAGGAGTGGTGTGCAGCCCATCCGGGTGAACGTTTCCCGGTTTCTGTCGCGTTAGGTGCCGATCCGGCCACCATTCTGGGGGCGGTCACGCCTGTCCCGGATACGCTCTCTGAATATGCGTTTGCTGGCCTGCTGCGCGGGACCAAAACCGAGGTCGTGAAGTGTATCTCTAACGATCTCGAAGTGCCGGCCAGTGCCGAAATTGTGCTGGAAGGTTACATCGAGCAGGGTGAAATGGCGCCAGAAGGCCCCTACGGCGACCACACCGGCTATTACAACGAAGTGGACAACTTCCCGGTGTTTACCGTCACGCATATTACCCAGCGTGAAGATCCGATTTATCACTCCACCTATACCGGCCGCCCACCGGATGAACCGGCGGTGCTGGGCGTGGCGCTGAACGAAGTGTTTGTGCCGATCCTGCAAAAGCAGTTCCCGGAAATCGTTGATTTTTATCTGCCGCCTGAAGGATGCTCGTATCGCATGGCGGTGGTCACGATGAAGAAGCAGTATCCTGGTCATGCTAAACGCGTGATGATGGGCGTATGGTCTTTCCTGCGCCAGTTTATGTATACCAAATTTGTTATTGTCTGCGATGATGACGTTAACGCCCGTGACTGGAATGACGTTATCTGGGCGATTACCACGCGAATGGATCCTGCGCGTGATACGGTGTTAGTCGAAAATACGCCGATAGATTATCTGGATTTTGCCTCGCCGGTTTCCGGTCTTGGCTCAAAGATGGGACTGGATGCCACAAATAAATGGCCTGGCGAAACCGACCGTGAATGGGGTCGCCCGATCAAAAAAGATCCTGCTGTGACCGCGCGAATTGACGCGATCTGGGACGAACTGGCCATAATGAATAACGGTAAACCCTGAGCTGACCGTTAAGCCCTATAGACTTCCCGACAGAGAGAGCGAATGACAACCTTAAGCTGTAAAGTGACGTCGGTAGATGCTATTACCGACACCGTATATCGCGTCCGTTTGGTTCCTGAAGCGGCATTCTCATTCCGTGCCGGCCAGTACCTGATGGTGGTGATGGACGAGCGTGATAAGCGTCCTTTCTCTATGGCCTCTACGCCAGCAGAGCAGGAATTTATTGAGCTGCATATTGGTGCGTCTGAGCTTAACCTGTACGCGATGGCCGTGATGGACCGCATCCTGAAAGAGCGTGAGATTGTGGTCGACATTCCTCACGGCGACGCGTGGTTGCGTGATGACGAAGACCGTCCGCTGATTCTGATCGCGGGCGGTACGGGTTTCTCCTATGTGCGCTCTATCCTGCTGACCGCGCTGGCGCGTAATCCAGACCGTGATATCACCATCTACTGGGGCGGTCGCGAAGAGAAACACCTGTACGACCTGTCTGAACTGGAAGCGCTGAGCGTTAACCATCCAAATCTGCGCATTGAGCCAGTGGTTGAGCAGCCGGAAGAGGGCTGGCGCGGACGTAGCGGGACGGTGCTGACGGCGGTGCTGCAGGATCACGGTACGCTGGCGGGACATGATATCTACATTGCAGGCCGTTTCGAGATGGCGAAAATTGCCCGCGACCTGTTCTGTAACGAACGCGATGCGCGTGAAGATCGCCTGTTTGGCGATGCGTTTGCGTTTATCTAAATAAAAAACCCGCCCCTGACAGGCGGGAAGAACGGCAACTAAACTGTCTCTCTTCGCCAATGACGCCTTGTTCTGGCGTCACTGGCTTTGAGATACTTTTCCTTACTTACACTCTCTCAAACACCGTCGCGATACCCTGACCCAGGCCGATACACATCGTTGCCAGACCAAACTGGGCATCTTTGCGTTCCATCAGGTTAATCAGCGTCGTGCTAATACGCGCCCCGGAACAGCCCAGCGGGTGGCCGAGGGCGATCGCGCCGCCGTTGAGGTTGATCTTCTCGTCGATCTGCTCCATCAGCCCCAGATCTTTAATGCACGGCAGGATCTGCGCGGCAAACGCTTCGTTCATCTCAAACAGATCGATATCGCTGGCGGTTAAGCCCGCTTTTTTCAGCGCCAGCTTCGAAGCCGGAACCGGGCCGTAGCCCATGATCGAAGGATCGCAGCCCACCACCGCCATCGAGCGCACGCGAGCGCGTGGCGTCAGGCCTAGTTCGCGTGCGCGGCTTTCGCTCATTACCAGCATCGCGGCGGCACCGTCGGACAGCGCCGACGACGTCCCCGCCGTTACCGTACCGGTGACCGGATCAAATGCCGGACGCAGGGTAGAAAGCGCTTCGACCGTAGTTTCAGGACGGATCACTTCGTCGTAGCTGAACTGCTTCAGTACGCCGTCTGCGTCGTGGCCGCCGGTCGGGACGATCTCATTCTTAAAGGCACCGGACTGCGTGGCGGCCCAGGCGCGAGCGTGAGAGCGCGCGGCAAAGGCATCCTGCATTTCACGGCTGATGCCGTGCAGACGAGAGAGCATCTCGGCGGTCAGGCCCATCATCCCCGCGGCTTTCGCCACGTTACGGCTCATGCCAGGGTGGAAATCGACCCCGTGGCTCATCGGCACGTGGCCCATGTGCTCCACGCCGCCCACCATGCAGGCCTGCGCATCGCCGGTCATGATCATGCGCGCCGCATCGTGCAGCGCCTGCATCGACGAACCGCACAGGCGGTTGACGGTAACGGCCGGAACCGAGTGCGGGATCTCCGCCAGCAGCGACGCGTTGCGGGCGATGTTGAAGCCCTGCTCCAGCGTTTGCTGCACGCAGCCCCAGTAGATATCGTCGAGCGCTGCCGGGTCCAGCGCCGGGTTACGCGCCAGCAGGCTACGCATCAGGTGCGCGGAGAGGTCTTCCGCGCGCACGTTACGGAACGCACCGCCTTTTGAACGGCCCATCGGGGTGCGAATCGCATCAACAATGACAACCTTTTCCATTGTGACTCCTTAAGCCGTTTTCAGCTCGCCAACCGGACGGGCTGGCTCAACTGCTGGATAGTAGGGTTCGTTATGGCGCGCTTTGTTACGCAGCCCTTCCGGCACCTCATAAAGCGGGCCGAGGTGCTGGTACTGCTGGGCCATATCGAGGTAGCGGGCGCTGCCGAGCGTGTCCAGCCAGCGGAACGCGCCGCCGTGGAACGGAGGGAAGCCGAGGCCATACACCAGCGCCATATCCGCTTCTGCCGGGCTGGCGATAATGCCTTCTTCCAGGCAACGCACCACTTCGTTGATCATTGGAATCATCATCCGGGCGATAATTTCGTCGTCGGTGAAGTCGCGTTTTGGCGGGCATACGTCGGCCAGCAGGCCATCCACCGCCGGATCTTCTTCTTTCTTCGGTTTGCCTTTGCTGTCTTCTTTATAGCGCCAGAAGCCCAGGCCGTTTTTCTGTCCGAAGCGGTTGGCGTCAAAGAGGGCGTCAATGGCGTCGCGATAATCTTTCTGCATACGCTGCGGGAAGCCTGCCGCCATGACCGCCTGGGCGTGGTGGGCGGTATCAATACCGACCACGTCCAGCAGATACGCCGGGCCCATCGGCCAGCCGAACTGTTTTTCCATCACTTTGTCGATTTTGCGGAAGTCCGCGCCGTCGCGCAGCAGCTGGCTGAAGCCGGCGAAGTACGGGAACAGCACGCGGTTGACGAAGAAGCCCGGGCAGTCGTTAACGACGATCGGCGTTTTGCCCATCTTGCTCGCCCACGCCACCACTTTAGCGATGGTTTCGTCAGAGGTTTTTTCCCCACGGATCACTTCGACCAGCGGCATACGGTGTACCGGGTTGAAGAAGTGCATCCCGCAGAAGTTTTCCGGGCGCTTCAGCACGCTCGCCAGTTCGCTGATGGGGATGGTGGAGGTGTTTGAGGCCAGTACGGCGTCCGGGCGAACCTTATCTTCCGTTTCCGCCAGCACCGCTTTTTTGACTTTCGGGTTCTCAACGACCGCTTCGACGACCACATCCACACGGTCGAAACCGCTGTATTCCAGCACAGGCTGGATGGTTGAGATCACGCCTGCGAGCTTCAGCCCGTCAATTTTTCCGCGTTCCAGCTGTTTATTCAGCAGCTTGGCGGCTTCGGTCATGCCCAGCGTCAGAGATTTCTCGTTGATGTCTTTCATCACTACCGGCACGCCTTTCCAGGCCGACTGGTAAGCAATGCCGCCGCCCATAATACCGGCGCCGAGCACCGCCGCGTGTTTTGGCGTCTCAACGTTTTTGGTCAGCTGTTTGGCTTTGCCCTTCACGAACTGATCGTTGAGGAAGATGCCAACCAGCGCGCGGGCTTCATTGGTATGCGCCAGCGGAACAAAGCTCTGGTTTTCCAGCTTCAGGGCTTCGTCGCGGCCAAAGCGGGCAGCCGCTTCAATGGTTTTCACCGCCGTGATTGGCGCCGGGTAATGTTTACCCGCCGTCTGCATCACCATGCCTTTGGCGATGGTGAAGCTCATGGTGGCTTCAATCTTGCTGAGCTTTAACGGCTCCAGCTTCGGCTGACGTTTGGCTTTCCAGTCGAGGTCGCCGTTAATCGCCTGACGCAGAATGGCGAGTGCGCCTTCAACCAGCTTCTCTGGTTTCACGACGCCGTCGACCAGGCCGATTTTCTGCGCCTGTTCTGCACCCACGTCTTTACCGGCGGCAATGATTTCCAGGGCGCTGTCGGCACCCAGCAAGCGCGGCATACGCACAGAGCCGCCAAAGCCCGGCATGATGCCCAGCTTGGTTTCCGGCAGGCCGATACGCAGGTCCGGCGTCGCCAGACGGTAGTCGGTCGCCAGCACGCACTCGCAGCCGCCGCCCAGCGCGTAGCCGTTCACGGCAGAGATCGTTGGAACTGGCAGATCTTCCAGACGATTAAAGACGCTGTTGGCAAAGTGCAGCCACTGGCTCAACTGTTCTTCCGGAACCTGGAACAGCGAAAGGAATTCGGTGATATCGGCACCGACAATAAAGGCCGCTTTGTTTGAACGCAGCAGCAGTCCTTTTAATTCAGATTGCTTTTCAAGCACTTCCAGCGCCTGGCCAAGACTGGCCACCGTCGCGGTATCAAGCTTATTCACTGAGCCGGGGGCATCGAACACCAGTTCGGCAATGCCATCTTCCAGCCAGTTGAGGTACAGGGTGTCGCCTTTGTAAAGCATGTCAGTCTCCTGAATCCAGCAAGTGGATCTGGTCATACCAGATGAGACGGAGTGTGGAATTTATGTTAATAAAATGCAAATTACTCATTAAGAAATTGCTGCATTGATCACGGTCGGTGGAAATCACGCAGCCGGAGTGAGGTGTGCTAAGATGCGATGACTTGAGGTCAAAAAAACGAAAGGAAGAATGATGGACTCACTGGCTTCGCTTTATAAAAATCATATCGTTACCCTACAGGAACGTACCCGCGATGTACTGGCCCGCTTCAAGCTGGATGCCCTGCTGATCCACTCGGGCGAGCTGATGAATACTTTTCTTGATGACCACGCCTACCCGTTTAAGGTCAATCCGCAGTTTAAAGCCTGGGTGCCGGTGACACAGGTTCCAAATTGCTGGCTGCTGGTGGACGGCGTGAACAAGCCGAAACTGTGGTTCTACCTGCCGGTCGATTACTGGCACAATGTCGAACCGCTGCCGACCTCTTTCTGGACCGAAGAAATTGAGGTGATTGCCCTGCCTAAAGCGGACGGCATTGGCAGCCAGCTGCCAGCTGCGCGCGGCAACATTGGCTACATTGGCCCTGTACCTGAACGTGCGCTCGGTCTGGATATTCCGGCAGATAAGCTCAATCCGAAAGGCGTGCTGGATTACCTGCACTATTACCGCGCGTATAAAACCGACTATGAACTCTACTGCATGCGTGAAGCGCAAAAAACGGCGGTGAATGGCCACCGCGCCGCGCACGAAGCGTTCCAGTCAGGCATGAGCGAGTTCGACATCAACCTGGCCTACCTGACCGCAACCGGTCATCGCGACACCGACGTACCGTACAGCAACATCGTCGCGCTGAACGAGCATGCGTCTGTTCTCCACTACACCAAACTGGATCACCAGGTTCCGTCTGAGATGCGCAGCTTCCTGCTGGACGCAGGCGCAGAGTACAACGGCTACGCGGCCGACCTGACCCGCACATGGGCGGCGAATGCGGATACCGATTTCGCGCAGCTTATTAAAGACGTAAACGACGAACAGCTGGCGCTGATTGGCACCATGAAGGCCGGAACCAGCTACGTGGATTACCACATCCAGTTCCATCAGCGCATTGCCAAACTGCTGCGTAAGCATCAGATTGTGAAAGACATGAGCGAAGAGGCGATGGTCGAAAACGATCTGACCGGGCCATTCATGCCGCACGGTATCGGCCACCCGCTGGGCCTGCAGGTTCACGACGTTGCGGGCTTCATGCAGGATGATGCCGGCACGCACCTGGCGGCACCGTCTAAATATCCTTACCTGCGCTGCACCCGTATTCTTGAGCCGCGCATGGTATTGACCATCGAGCCGGGGATCTACTTTATCGAATCCCTGCTGGCGCCGTGGCGTGAAGGGCAGTTCAGCAAGCACTTCAACTGGGAAAAAATCGACGCGCTGAAGCCGTATGGCGGCATTCGTATCGAAGATAACGTGGTGGTTCACGAGAACGGTATCGAGAATATGACGCGAGACCTGAAGCTGGCCTGATGGAAAGCTGGCTGATACCGGCTGAACCGGTCACCTTTGTTGAGGAAATCAAGAAAAGCCGCTTCATTACGCTGCTGGCGCACACCGACGGCGTAGAGGCGGCGAAAGCGTTTGTCGAGTCCGTTCGCGCGGAGCACCCTGACGCACGTCACCACTGCGTGGCGTGGGTGGCAGGGCCGCCGGACGATTCGCAACAGCTCGGTTTTTCAGACGACGGTGAACCGGCGGGAACGGCCGGTAAACCCATGCTCTCCCAGCTGATGGGCAGCGGCGTGGGTGAAATTACCGCCGTGGTGGTGCGCTACTACGGCGGCATCCTGTTAGGCACGGGCGGGCTGGTTAAAGCGTATGGCGGTGGCGTTCAGCAGGCACTGAATATCCTGACGACCACCCGCAAAACGCCGCTCACCGAATATACTTTATTGTGCGATTACGCTCAGCTATCGGGCATTGAAACGCTGCTCAAACAGTTTAACGGCGTGATTGCGCACAGTGATTACCTGGCAATGGTGCAATTACGCGTGGCGCTTCCTCAGGCGGAACTGGCTGCTTTTTCAGCAAAACTGGCTGATTTCAGTCGCGGTTCGTTGCAATTGCTGCCGATTGAAGAATAATCCCCACCTCACTTTTTGAATACCAAAGGAAGCGGCAGAGATGCATTTTCGTGCCATAACCCGAATCGTTGGACTGCTGGTCATACTCTTTTCGGGGACGATGATTCTTCCCGGACTGGTGGCGCTTATCTACCGGGACGGCGCGGGGCGGGCATTTACCCAGACCTTCTTTGTCGCGCTGGCGATCGGCTCGCTGCTGTGGTGGCCGAACCGTCGTCAGAAAGGTGAGCTGAAATCTCGCGAAGGATTTCTGATTGTGGTCCTGTTCTGGACGGTGCTGGGAAGCGTCGGTTCGCTGCCCTTTATCTTTTCTGAGCAGCCTAACCTCAGCATCACGGACGCCTTTTTTGAATCGTTCTCCGGCTTAACAACCACCGGTGCGACGACGCTGGTGGGGCTGGATTCGTTACCCCACGCTATTCTCTTTTATCGCCAGATGCTGCAGTGGTTCGGGGGGATGGGGATCATCGTCCTGGCGGTGGCCATCCTGCCGATTCTGGGCGTCGGGGGGATGCAGCTGTACAGGGCTGAAATGCCGGGGCCGCTGAAAGACAACAAGATGCGCCCGCGTATTGCCGAGACGGCGAAAACCCTGTGGCTGATTTATGTTCTGCTGACGGTAGCCTGCGCGCTGGCGCTGTGGTTTGCCGGCATGCCTGCCTTCGATGCTATCGGGCACAGCTTTGCGACAATTGCTATCGGCGGGTTCTCCACTCACGATGCCAGCGTGGGCTACTTCGACAGCCCAACGATTAACACCATTATTGCGATTTTCCTGCTGATCTCCGGCTGTAACTACGGTCTGCACTTCTCTTTACTGAGCGGACGCAGCCTGAAGGTGTACTGGCGCGACCCTGAGTTCCGTATGTTCATTGGCGTCCAGCTTACGCTGGTCGTCATCTGCACCCTGGTGCTGTGGTTCCATGATGTTTACAACTCGGCGCTGACCACGCTCAATCAGGCGTTTTTCCAGGTGGTGTCGATGGCGACAACCGCCGGGTTCACCACGGACAGCATTGCGCGCTGGCCGCTGTTCCTGCCGGTGCTTCTGCTGTGCTCCGCGTTTATCGGCGGCTGCGCCGGGTCGACGGGCGGTGGCCTGAAGGTGATTCGTATTCTGCTGCTGTTCAAGCAGGGCAACCGTGAGCTGAAGCGTCTGGTTCACCCGAATGCGGTCTACAGCATCAAGCTGGGTAACCGCGCGCTGCCGGAACGTATCCTTGAAGCGGTGTGGGGGTTCTTCTCGGCGTATGCGCTGGTCTTTATCGTCAGCATGCTGGCGATCATCGCGACGGGGGTGGATGATTTCTCCGCCTTTGCGTCCGTCGTCGCAACACTGAATAACCTCGGGCCTGGCCTGGGGGTTGTGGCGGATAACTTTGCCAGCATGAACCCGGTTGCGAAATGGATCCTCATTGCCAATATGCTGTTTGGTCGTCTTGAGGTCTTTACGCTGCTGGTGCTGTTCACCCCAACATTCTGGCGCGAATAAGGAGCCGTTGATGAAAACACTGATTCTTTTCTCTACGCGAGACGGGCAAACGCGTGAGATTGCCGCGTATCTGGCGTCGGAATTAAAAGAGCTGGGCATTTACTCGGATGTGGTGAACCTGAATCGCGCGGAGCAGATTGCCTGGCAGGAGTACGATCGCGTGGTGATTGGCGCCTCCATCCGTTACGGGCATTTCCATCCGGCGCTGGATCGCTTTGTGAAAAAGCATACGGCGGTACTCAACACATTGCCGGGCGCGTTTTACTCGGTCAATCTGGTTGCCCGTAAAGCTGAGAAGCGTACGCCGCAGACCAACAGCTACACGCGTAAGTTTTTACTCAGCTCGCCGTGGCAGCCGGATCTGTGCGCCGTTTTTGCCGGTGCGCTGCGCTATCCTCGCTACCGCTGGTATGACCGCTTCATGATCCGCCTGATTATGAAGATGACGGGTGGTGAAACCGACACGCGTAAAGAAGTGGTTTATACCGACTGGTCGCAGGTGGCCGGTTTTGCGCGGGAAATTTCGCATTTAGCGGGCGATTCGCGCCTTAAATAAGCGTTAAGTTTGAAAAGTGAGCGAACGAAAAGTTTTTTGTATTTTGTGCTTGTCACTTAAGAATAACTCCCTATAATGCGCCTCCACTGACACGGAACAACGGCACACACGCCGCCGGGTCAGCAGAGAAAAGCAAAATAAATGCTTGACTCTGATGCGGGAAAGCGTAATATGCACACCCCGCGCCGCAGCGAAAACGAAGCGGCACTGCTCTTTAACAATTTATCAGACAATCTGTGTGGGCACTCAAAGTGACATGGATTCTTAATGTCTTCGGACAATAAATGAATACCAAGTCTCTGAGTGAACAT
>NZ_JAPKNE010000014.1:0-61997 GCF_026344075.1 Enterobacter nematophilus
TTTTTTTGCATAGCATATTGACCCTCACGTAACGTAAGGCTCCAGAGTGGTGGCACTGGCAAAGTAAAAAGGAGCAGTTATGTTGATTCAGGTGGGTGAGCTGGCGAAACGAGCCGGTATCACCGTGCGGACATTGCATCACTACGAGCAAACAGGGCTGTTGCTGCCTTCTGCCAGAAGCGCGGCAGGTTACCGGCTTTACAACCTGGCGGATGTCCAGCGTCTGCACATGATCCAGGCGCTGGCAAAAGCGGGGCTGGAACTTGCTGAAATCAGGGATTTTCTGGAAAAGGAGTCGCTGTCGTTGACCGAGCTACTCGATGCGCAAATCACGCTGCTGGATAAACAGCTGCGCAGCATACACACGCTGCGCGACCGGCTGGTGGAGCTGCGTACCGGGCTTACCGACGATGCGACGCCGGATCTGGAGTCCTGGCTACAGACTCTGGAGTTAATGAATATGTACGATCGCTGGTTTAGCAAAGAAGAGTTACAGCAGCTGCCGTTTGCGGTGCAAAAGGATGCGCTGGCGGCTATCTGGTCAGGGCTGGTGGCAGAGGCAAACGCGCTGCTGGAACAGGATACACCCGTAACTGACTCGCGGGCGATGGATCTGGCAACGCGCTGGATGGAACGCCTGGAGCAGGACACGGCGGGCAAGCCGGAGTTTCTCACCCGCCTGAACGAGATGCACAGCGTGGAGCCTCAAATGCGCGAGCAGACCGGCATCACGCCGGAGATGACCGATTACATCACGCGGGCGTTTGCGGAATCTAAGCTCAGCATCTGGGAGAAGTATCTCACTGCCGAAGAGATGGCCTTTACCCGGGTGCACTACTTTGACCGCATGATGGAGTGGCCGCCGCTGGTGGCGAAACTGCACCAGGCGCAGCGGGAAAATCGCGATCCTGCCTCGGAGGAGGCGCAAAAGCTGGCGGAAAACTGGCTGGCGTTGTTCCAGTCGTACGCAGGAACAAACCCTGAGACTCAGCAAAAGTTTCGCACAGCCATGCAGCAGGATCCGCATCTGATGAAAGGCACGTGGATGACGCCTGCCGTGCTGGGATGGCTCCAGCAGGCGATCGGGGTGATGATGCAGAGACGTTTCTCTGCATCGGGTAACTCACAGATCCGCTAACGCGGCTTCGCGGTTAGGGTAGAAGGAGAGTCGGCCAGGGATTGGCTGTACGCCCGCGCGCGCCATGGTCCGCAGGGGCTGGAATTCCAGGTTGCTCACCCGCAGCTCGCAGCCTTCCGGCAGACGTGCAACAAAGCGCTGGAAGGCATCCAGACCGCCAGCATCCAGCACCGGAACGGCATCCCACTTCAGTACCACAATTCGTTTGCCTGCGATGCGGGACTCCAGGTCGCTGAACAGACCTTCCGCCGCGGCGAAGAACAGCGGGCCAATCACGCGCAGAACCAGCACATCGTCAGGCACCTCAACGTTAACCGGTGAGAGGCGCGTCATCTGCGCGATGCGGCGCATAAACAGCAGGGAAGCGAGCACGATCCCGACGCTGATGGCGATAACCATATCGAACAGCACGGTCAGCGACATGCAGATCAGCATCACGATGATGTCGTCTTTCGGCGCGCGACGCAGAAGATTGACCACCTTATGCGCCTCGCTCATGTTCCAGGCCACCATTAGCAGCAGGGCGGCCATGGCGGAAAGCGGCAGCCATGAGAGCAGCGGAGCAAGGATCAGCAGCGCCAGAATCACCAGCAGGGAGTGGATAACCGCCGAAACGGGTGACGTTGCCCCCGCGCGTACGTTGGCCGCAGAACGGGCGATGGCAGCCGTTGCGGTAATACCGCCAAAGAACGGTGCGATGAGGTTGCCTAAGCCCTGACCGACCAGTTCACTGTTGGCTTTGTGCTTGGTGCCGGTCATGCCGTCGAGCACCACGGCGCAGAGGAGAGATTCAATCGCCCCAAGCATCGCCATCGAGAACGCGGCGGGCAGCAGGGCGCGCAGCGAATCCCAGCTCAGTGTGAAAGTGGAGCCCGGCATGTCCCACGGCAGCACCAGCTGCGGCAACAGCTGCGGAATGCCGCTACCCTGCGAACCGTCCGCCAGAACATAGTGGAACTGCGAGCCGATAGTCGCGACATGGCCGCCGAACATATTGACGATAGCCATCACCGCGCAGCCCAGCAGCAGCGCGGGCAGATGGCCCGGCAGGCGAATACCGAGGCGAGGCCAGACGATCAGCGTCCCGAGCGTGACAATCCCGATGGCGGCGTCGCCCAGGTTGGCCGTCGGCAGCGCCATAAACAGCGCCCCCACTTTTTGCAGGTAGTGTTCCGGTACGTGTGGCATCTGCAGGCCGAGGAAATCCTTGATCTGCATGGTTCCGATGGTAATCCCAATCCCCGAGGTGAACCCGAGCGTGACGGAAAGGGGAATATATTCAATCAGGCGTCCAAACCGGGCCAGACCGAACAGAATTAAAAAGAGGCCGGACATCAGGGTGGCAACCAGCAGGCCTGCCAGACCAAACTGTTGTGAAACCGGGTAGAGGATCACCACGAAGGCGGCGGTCGGGCCGGAGACGCTGAAGCGCGAGCCACCCGTCAGGGCAATAACTATCCCGGCAACGGCCGAGGTGTACAGACCGTACTGTGGCGCAACGCCGCTGCCAATGGCCAGCGCCATCGCCAGCGGGATGGCAATAATGCCGACGGTGATCCCGGCAATCAGGTCACGGATAAAGCGTGACGAAGTGTACTTTTCTTTCCAGCAGGCGTCGATGAGGGCGCGAAAGGGCAGAACATGTGAGGAGGCTACGTTTTTCACAATTATCTATCATCCGTATGCGCATCATCTGTCATGTGAATGGCAGGTGAAGGAGGCATTAATCATACAAATAAAACCCAGAGACAAAAAAACCCGCCGCAGCGGGTTTTTTGGCCGTGTTCGATTAGTGTTCGAACATTGCAGAGATGGATTCTTCGTTGCTGATACGACGAATCGCTTCGGCCAGCATCCCGGACAGGGTCAGGGTACGCACGTTTGGCAGTGCCTTGATCTCGTCGCTCAGTGGGATGGTATCGCATACCACAACTTCGTCAATGACGGAGTTGCGCAGGTTGTTCACGGCATTACCGGAGAAGATCGGGTGAGTCGCGTAAGCGAACACACGCTTGGCACCACGCTCTTTCAGCGCTTCAGCGGCTTTACACAGCGTACCGCCGGTATCGATCATGTCGTCAACCAGCACGCAGTCGCGGCCAGCCACGTCACCGATGATATGCATCACCTGAGAAACGTTAGCGCGCGGACGACGCTTGTCGATGATGGCCATGTCGGTATCGTTCAGCAGCTTAGCGATAGCACGGGCACGTACCACGCCGCCGATGTCCGGAGAAACCACGATTGGGTTGTCCAGGTTCAGCTGCAGCATGTCTTCCAGCAGGATTGGGCTGCCGAATACGTTATCAACCGGGACGTCGAAGAAGCCCTGGATCTGCTCGGCGTGCAGGTCAACGGTCAGGACGCGGTCAACGCCGACGCTGGACAGGAAGTCAGCGACAACTTTAGCGGTAATTGGCACACGCGCGGAACGGACGCGACGGTCCTGGCGGGCATAACCAAAGTAAGGGATTACAGCAGTGATACGGCCTGCGGAAGCGCGACGCAGGGCGTCGACCATAACAACCAGTTCCATCAGGTTGTCGTTCGTTGGAGCACAGGTGGACTGGATGATGAAAATATCACCACCGCGTACATTTTCGTTAATTTGTACGCTGACTTCGCCGTCGCTAAAGCGACCTACAGCGGCGTCGCCGAGGGAAGTGTACAGGCGGTTGGCAATACGTTGTGCTAGTTCCGGGGTGGCGTTACCAGCAAAAAGCTTCATATCAGGCACGAGAAGAACCTCAGGCATGCGTCCAGTGGTGGATAGCGTTCGCCGTAAACTGTGCGGGCCAGGCAAAGGCTATCCAGGCGGTGTATTAAAGAGCGCGATGCAACGTCTGGAACAGGGTGACGTTGTCACCGAAACTCAGTCTGCGCCAGAATGGCCTGCTGTAGGGGGGAGGTGTTCATCCCACGTGCTACAAAACCATGCAGCCAATCCGGCGCTTGCTCAAGCACCTGACGAGCGGCGGATTCGGTGTCAAATTCAGCAAAGACACAGGCCCCTGTACCAGTCAGGCGCGACGGCGCGTATTCTAACAGCCAGGAAAGCACCGCATCAACCTCGCGAAAACGTTTTCTTGCGATATCCTCGCAATCGTTGCTGAATTCACAATTTAATAACGTTTCTATTGACCGAATCGGGGTATTTCTTTTCAGGTCAGGATCTTTAAAGATGACCGGAGTCGGAATGCTCACGCCGGGGTGGGCAACCAGATACCATTTTTCCGGCGGGTTGACCGGGGAGAGGATCTCACCCACGCCCTCGGCAAAGGCCGCGTGGCCGCGAACAAACACAGGGACATCAGCGCCCAGCGTTAAGCCCAAACCAGCCAGTTCATCCGTCGATAGCCCGCAGCCCCAGAGGTGGTTCAGCGCAACCAGCACGGTGGCGGCGTTGGATGATCCCCCGCCGAGACCACCGCCCATCGGCAGACGCTTCTCGATGCGGATATCCGCCCCGCTTCCCGCCGGCAGACGGCCCGATTCCGCAGCGGCTTTCATCAGCAGGCGCGCGGCGCGGACGATCAGGTTGTCCTCATGCGCCACGCCGTCGACCGGCGTCAGCAGGCAAATCTGCCCATCCTGACGCGGCTCGATGGCAATCGTGTCGCCATAGTCAATAAACTGAAACAGCGTCTGCAGGGTGTGATACCCGTCAGCACGCTGGCCGGTGATGTATAAAAACAGGTTCAGTTTTGCCGGAGAAGGCCAGTGGGTCATCATTTAACGATCCAGTTGTCCATTTTCAGCTTGATGCGCTGGCTGCCCTGGGTCAGCTCCATGTTCGATGGCAGCGACGGTTTACTCTTGCTGTCATAGGCGCTGTACACTACTTTCCAGGTTTTGCCGTTCTGGGTGTAGTTGACCTGGCTCAGACGGTATTGGTCGTCAAGCGTATAGTCGGTCGCTTCTCCCGGCAGGCCGAGGATCCACTGGCGCAGGCTGTTCAGCGGAATAGGCATCCCGGTCAGCTTGCCAATCATCTCTTCGGCATCGGTCGCCGTGTAGTGCTGGCCTTTGTTATCGGTGATCTGCGCTTCGCCCGGTTTGGCGACAAGCTCCAGCTCGGTGCTGCCAAGCGGGTTCAGCAGCAGCAGGCGATAGTTGTCCTGCCCCGTTTGCTGCCAGAAGAAGCGGGCATAAACCTTTTGTTCGTCAGAGAGATACGCGAAGGCACCGCGCGTCTGGTACTGCTTCAGGTTAAGGACGTCCTGCTGGTGCTGACGCCACTGCGGTGAATCAGGGCTCTTGCCCGGGCCTTTTGGTTGGGTGACAGTACAGGCGGTCAGAACCAGTGCCGCCAGCGGCAGCAGGCGAATCAGTCGGGTCATAATGAGGACAAATCCTTGAGATACGTTGCAGTTATAACTGTTAATGCTAGCGTCCCGCAGTGCTACCGTCTACGTTCAAATTATCTCAAAGCGTTGAGTAACCTATTACTCCGAAAGGAGGCGGTCTCTTTTATTGATCTCGCGCATCCTGTATGATGCGTCCTGCTAACCTTATTAACGCTGGTACTACTCCCGCTCAACATGACCCTATTAGCACTCGGCATCAACCACAAAACGGCCCCGGTTTCGCTGCGAGAACGCGTTACGTTTTCGCCGGATACGCTTGACCTGGCGCTGGACAGCCTGCTTGCCCAGCCGATGGTGCAGGGGGGCGTGGTGCTCTCGACGTGCAACCGTACCGAGCTGTATTTAAGCGTGGAAGAGCAGGATAACCTGCACGACGCGCTGATCCGCTGGCTATGCGACTACCACAATCTCAACGAAGACGAACTGCGTAACAGCCTGTACTGGCATCAGGACAACGATGCGGTCAGCCATCTGATGCGCGTCGCCAGCGGGCTGGATTCGCTGGTGCTCGGCGAGCCGCAGATTCTGGGGCAGGTGAAAAAAGCGTTTGCGGATTCGCAAAAAGGGCATCTCAAGGCCAGCGAGCTGGAGCGCATGTTCCAGAAGTCGTTCTCCGTGGCGAAGCGTGTGCGAACCGAAACCGACATTGGCGCCAGTGCGGTTTCTGTTGCTTTCGCAGCCTGTACCCTTGCACGTCAAATCTTTGAATCCCTTTCCACCGTCACCGTGATGCTGGTAGGCGCGGGCGAAACCATCGAGCTTGTGGCGCGCCATCTGCGCGAACATAAAGTGAAAAAGATGATTATCGCGAACCGCACCCGCGAACGCGCGCAGGTGCTGGCGGACGAAGTGGGTGCCGAGGTGGTTGCCCTGAGCGATATCGATGAACGTCTGAAAGAGGCGGACATTATTATCAGCTCTACCGCCAGCCCGCTGCCGATCATCGGTAAAGGGATGGTGGAGCGTGCGCTGAAATCCCGCCGTAATCAGCCAATGCTGCTGGTGGATATCGCCGTTCCGCGCGATGTTGAGCCAGAGGTTGGCAAGCTGGCTAACGCCTACCTTTACAGCGTGGATGACCTGCAAAGCATCATTTCGCACAACCTCGCCCAGCGTAAAGCGGCGGCGGTGCAGGCGGAAACCATTGTTGAGCAGGAAACCAGCGAATTTATGGCCTGGCTGCGCGCGCAAAGCGTCAGCGAGACCATCCGCGAGTACCGCGGGCAGGCGGAGCAGGTGCGTGATGACCTGACTGCCAAAGCGTTAGCGGCCCTTGAACAGGGCGGCGACGCGCAGGCTATTATGCAGGATCTGGCGTGGAAGCTGACCAACCGCCTGATCCATGCACCAACCAAATCTCTTCAACAGGCTGCCCGTGACGGGGATGATGAACGCCTGACTATTCTGCGCAACAGCCTCGGGCTGGAATAGCGCCCTATACCCATTTTCTAAGACAAGGTGCACTTACGCCTATGAAGCCTTCTATCGTCGCTAAACTGGAAGCTCTGCACGAGCGCCATGAAGAAGTACAGGCGCTGCTCGGCGATGCCGGGACCATCGCGGACCAGGAACGTTTTCGCGCGCTTTCGCGTGAATATGCGCAGTTGAGTGATGTATCAAAATGCTTTACCGACTGGCGACAGGTTCAGGAAGACATTGAAACCGCGCAGATGATGCTCGACGATCCTGAGATGCGCGAGATGGCGCAGGAAGAATTGCAGGATGCAAAAGCCCGTTCCGAAGAGATGGAGCAGCAGCTTCAGGTGCTGCTCCTGCCGAAAGATCCGGACGACGAGCGTAACGCGTTTGTGGAAGTGCGCGCCGGTACCGGCGGTGACGAAGCGGCGCTGTTTGCCGGGGATCTGTTCCGCATGTACAGCCGCTACGCCGAATCGCGCCGCTGGCGCGTGGAAATCATGAGCGCCAACGAAGGCGAACACGGTGGCTACAAAGAGGTTATCGCTAAGATCAGCGGCGACGGCGTTTACGGCCGTCTGAAGTTTGAATCCGGCGGTCACCGCGTGCAGCGCGTGCCGGCTACGGAATCTCAGGGCCGCATTCACACCTCCGCCTGTACGGTGGCGGTGATGCCGGAGCTGCCGGAGGCGGAACTGCCGGATATCAACCCGGCGGATCTGCGCATTGACACCTTCCGCTCCTCCGGCGCGGGCGGTCAGCACGTTAACACCACCGACTCCGCCATCCGTATTACCCACCTGCCGACCGGCATCGTGGTGGAGTGTCAGGACGAACGTTCGCAGCACAAAAACAAAGCCAAAGCGTTGTCCGTGCTGGGCGCGCGCATCCACGCGGCGGAAATGGCGAAGCGTCAGCAGGCGGAAGCCTCTACGCGTCGTAACCTGCTGGGCAGCGGCGATCGCAGCGACCGTAACCGCACCTACAACTTCCCGCAGGGCCGCGTGACCGACCACCGCATCAACCTGACCCTGTACCGTCTGGACGAGGTGATGGAAGGGAAGCTGGATATGCTGATTGAGCCTATCGTGCAGGAATACCAGGCCGACCAGCTGGCGGCGCTGTCCGAGCAGGAATAATGGATTTTCAGCGCTGGTTACGCGAGGCGGCCGGGGAGCTTTCCGAAAGCGAAAGCCCGAAGCGCGACGCCGAAATATTGCTGGAACATGTGACGGGTAAAGCCCGCACGTACCTGCTGGCTTTTGGTGAGACGCTGCTGACCGCCGAGCAGGAAGCACGGCTCGCCGCGCTGCTTGCCCGCCGTAAAAACGGCGAGCCGGTGGCGCACCTTGTCGGTGAGCGCGAGTTCTGGTCGCTACCGCTTTACGTCTCGGCGGCGACGCTGATCCCGCGTCCGGACACCGAGTGTCTGGTGGAGCAGGCGCTGGCGCGTTTACCCGCAGCGGCCTGCAGCATTCTCGATCTCGGTACTGGCACCGGTGCCATCGCGCTGGCGCTGGCCACCGAGCGGTCCGACTGCGAAGTGACGGCAGTGGATGTGATGCCCGACGCGGTGGCGCTGGCGCAGCGTAACGTTGAGCGTCTCGGGCTCGGCAACGTAACGGTGATGCAAAGCAGCTGGTTTGCCGCGCTGGAGAACCGCTCATTTGCGATGATTGTCAGCAATCCTCCTTACATTGACGAACATGACCCGCACCTTGCGCAGGGAGACGTTCGCTTCGAACCGCTGACGGCGCTCGTGGCCACCAATGCGGGATTAGCCGATCTTGATCACATTGTGACAACGTCACGGGAACATTTGCTTCCCGGCGGCTGGCTGCTCGTGGAGCATGGCTGGACGCAGGGAGAATCCGTGCGGGAACTGTTTACCCAGGCAGGCTACGCCGCTGTCGAAACCTGCCGCGACTACGGCGGCAACGAACGCCTGACGCTGGGACAGTGGTCTTGAGTTCCGGGTATCTGCCATTTACTGATAAAGGCGTAAGGCTGACTGAAAGGCAGTTTGGCGTTATCATCTACATCGTTTTGAGTTTTATCGCGCCTGAGCGTCGTTGTTCGCTCAGTCGTTACTGGGGTAAGTCATGAGGTCCTTAGCCGATTTCGAATTTAATAAAGTGCCGCTTTGCGATGGCATGATCCTGATTTCGGAGATGATACGCGACGATTTTACGTCGCAGTACGTCTACGATGAGCTGGAGAATCTGGTCAGCCTGGCGCGTGAAGAGATCAATCAGGCGCGCCCGCAGGACTGGCAATTAGAGAAGCTTCTGGAGCTTTTCTACGGCGAATGGGGTTTCTGCGACACGCGTGGCGTGTATCGCCTGTCTGACGCATTATGGCTGGACCAGGTCTTAAAAAATCGTCAGGGCAGCGCCGTTGCGCTGGGCTCTATTTTGCTGTGGGTTGCGCACCGCCTGGATATTCCGCTGGTGCCGGTCATTTTCCCGACGCAGATGATCCTGCGCGCGGAGTGGCTGGACGGTGAGATGTGGCTCATTAATCCGTTTAACGGCGACACGCTGGATGAGCATACGCTGGACGTCTGGCTGAAGGGCAACATCAGCCCGGTGGCCGAGCTCTTTAACGAAGATCTCGACGAAGCCGACAACGCCGAAGTCATTCGCAAGCTGCTGGATACGCTGAAGTCAGCGCTGATGGAAGAGCGTCAGATGGAGCTGGCCCTGCGTGCCAGTGAAGTGCTGCTGCAGTTTAATCCGGAAGATCCGTACGAAATACGCGACCGCGGGCTTATCTATGCCCAGCTCGACTGCGAGCACGTGGCGCTGAACGATCTGAGCTATTTCGTCGAGCAGTGCCCGGAAGATCCGATTAGCGAAATGATTCGCGCGCAGATCAACGCGATCTCGCACAAACAAATTACACTGCATTAATCTTAATTCCGATTCACACCTGAATAAGGCGATCCTATGAAACAAAAAGTGGTTAGCATTGGTGATATCAAGGTAGCAAACGACCTGCCGTTCGTGCTGTTTGGCGGTATGAACGTGCTGGAATCCCGCGATCTCGCCATGCGTATCTGCGAGCACTACGTGACCGTCACCCAGAAGCTGGGCATTCCGTACGTGTTTAAAGCCTCTTTTGACAAAGCCAACCGCTCCTCCATCAACTCTTACCGCGGCCCGGGCCTGGAAGAGGGGATGAAAATTTTCCAGGAGCTGAAGCAGACGTTTGGCGTGAAAGTGATCACCGACGTGCATGAGTCCTGGCAGGCGCAGCCTGTGGCAGACGTGGTAGACGTGATTCAGCTCCCGGCGTTCCTGGCGCGCCAGACCGACCTGGTTGCCGCGATGGCGAAAACCGGTGCCGTGATCAACGTGAAAAAACCGCAGTTCGTGAGCCCTGGCCAGATGGGTAACATCGTTGATAAGTTTATCGAAGGCGGTAACGACAAGATTATTCTGTGCGACCGTGGCGCTAACTTCGGTTACGACAACCTGGTTGTGGACATGCTGGGCTTCAGCGTGATGAAGAACGTCTCTAACCAGTCGCCGGTGATCTTCGACGTGACCCACGCGCTGCAGTGCCGTGACCCGTTTGGTGCAGCCTCTGGCGGCCGTCGTGCCCAGGTGACCGAGCTGGCGCGCGCCGGTATGGCGACCGGCCTGGCAGGTCTGTTCATTGAAGCGCACCCGGATCCGGCTAATGCGAAGTGCGATGGTCCTTCCGCGCTGCCGCTGGATAAGCTGGAGCCGTTCCTGAAGCAGATCAAAGCGATTGACGATCTGGTGAAGAGCTTCGACGAGCTGGATACCAGCAACTAATAAAAAAACCCGCTTCGGCGGGTTTTTTTATATTTACTCCCTCTCCCTGTGGGAGAGGGTTGGGGTGAGGGCATCAGGCCGCACCGGATCAATCTCACGCAAAGATCGTCATCAAATACGCTACAAACAGCGCCATATGCGCCGCGCCGTTCAGCACGTTAGTGCGGCCGGTGGAGAATGAAATCTGGCACAGCAGCAGCGAGGCCACCATCACAATCATCTCCGGCGCGCCCAGCGCAAACTGCAGATCGTTACCCGTCATAAAGGCAATCAGCGTCACCACCGGTACGGTGAGGGAAATGGTCGCCAGCACGGATCCGAAGAACAGGTTCATTGCGCGCTGTACCTGATTGTTCAGCACCGCCTTCAGCGCGCCCAGCCCCTCAGGGGACAGGATCAGCAGCGCCACCAGGAAACCGGTAAAGGCCACCGGGGCGTTCAGCTCGGTTAACAGCGTCTCCAGCGGGTTGGCGTTCATCTTGGTGACCGCGATAACCGCTATCAGATGCACGATCAGCCAAACCGTGTGCCACGCGCTGCTGTGGGCCGACGGTTTGCCGTGGTGCGGGTCATCATCGTCGCTGTCATCTTCATGTTCGTAAACAAACAGGCTCTGGTGCGTTTTGGTCTGAATGAGCAGGAACACGCCGTACATGGCCGCGGAAATCAGCGCGACCAGCAGCGCCTGGCCGGTGGAGAAGTTTGCACCCGGCAGCGCCATTGGGAAGACCAGCACGATAATAGCCAGCGGGAAGAGGGCGATCAGATACTGTTTAATGCCGAAAAGATTCATGTACTGGGTCGCGAATTTGCGTCCGCCCAGTAACAGAGAGAAGCCCACCAGGCCACCCGTCACAATCATAATGATGGAGTAGAGCGTATCGCGCATCAGCGTCGGGGCGGCATCGCCGGTTGCCATCAGCGCGGAAATCAGGCTGACTTCGAGAATAACGACGGAAAGGCTGAGAATTAACGAGCCGTACGGCTCGCCCAGGCGGTGGGCTAATACGTCCGCATGGCGAACGACGCTAAACGCGCTGGTTAAAATGCCCACCAGTGCAAGAATATTGATACCAACCACCACTGGCAGTGACTGACTGCTTCCCCAGAAGAGCAGCACAGCCAGTGCCAGAACCGGGAAAATGAGAGACGTCTCCTTGTGGCGGGTTTTTACCGCCTCGTGTGTTGCTGTCATGTGCTTCTCCATCAATGCAGGTGCTTGTAATTATAGATAGATTTCGAGGGCATTAAATTAACAGAAATCTATTAAATCCCCTTTATTTTTTACTTAATTTTACCCTTTATCTTATTTTTCATGTTTAACGCCTATAATAATGCATTTCTTTTAAATAAATATTAAATAACAATAAATTATGAATTTCATTTGTTCATTATTTTCTGCCGGGTGGCACACAGACGTATCGTCGTCCACACTTAACTCTTTAGGCAAAAGAGAGGTTAGTGATGCCATATAAAACGAAACGCGAATTACCCGATAACGTGAAAAACGTCCTGCCCGAACACGCGCAGGATATCTACAAAGAAGCGTTTAACAGCGCCTGGGATCAGTACAAAGATAAAGACGATCGGCGGGATGATGCCAGCCGGGAAGAGACGGCGCACAAGGTCGCCTGGGCCGCAGTAAAACATGACTATGAGAAAGGAGACGATGATAAATGGCATAAAAAGAAATAGCCGTGAAATTATTCGCTGCCTTCATTTTGACTTTACAGGCGGTTGAACTTCCGTTGTATTGCAACTGGTCCGCTAATTGCTTATCGTAATTTGACTGCTGGCAAAATGACCAGCAACAGAATGCCGGGAAGGCGAATTACAGATGTCGCAAGGAAGCATGCAGTGGCGGAGGTGTAAAGTGTTAACGCGTGATTTCTTAATGAAGGCAGATTGTAAGACGGCATTTGGTGCTATTGAGGAATCGCTTCTCTGGTCAGCTGAACAACGTGCGGCGTCGCTCGCTGCCACGCTTGCCTGCCGCCCGGATGATGGCCCGGTATGGATTTTTGGCTACGGTTCACTGATGTGGAACCCGGCCCTTGAGTTTGTTGAATCGGCAACCGGCACGCTGCCTGGATGGCACCGCGCGTTTTGCCTGCGCCTGACGGCCGGACGCGGCAGCGCCTGTCAGCCAGGGCGCATGCTTGCACTGAAAGAGGGCGGACGCACCACCGGCGTCGCGTATCGCCTTCCGGATGCCACGCTCGAAGAGGAGCTGACGCTGCTCTGGAAGCGCGAGATGATCACCGGCTGCTATATGCCGAGCTGGTGCAAGCTGGAGCTTGACGACGGACGCACCGTTAACGCGCTGGTGTTTATTATGGATCCACGCCATCCGCTGTATGAAGCGGACACCCGCACGCAGGTGATTGCCCCGTTAATCGCCGCCGCCAGCGGGCCGCTGGGCACCAACGCGCAGTATCTCTTCTCCCTCGATCAGGAGCTGACCCGCCTCGGCATGCAGGACGATTGTCTGAATGAGCTGGTGGTAAAGGTGAAGGCGCTGCTGGAAGGGAACCCGCTCAACGGTACGCTGCGACCGGGTTTTGCCTGAGAATACGCCCGGCGAGCCGGGCGTTTAAATTACGCTGCCACGTAACTGACCGAATGCTCCAGCGACTGGCTGTGGCTGTCGATAAGAACATCCCACGTGCCGGTATACGGCACGGTTAGCCAGGCCTTGTCATCCTGCACGGTCAGAATATCCGCCTGGGATTGCTTCTGTGCTTTCGCGCTCATCAGATGAATACGACAGCGCTCTGAGCAACGCACCACTACCGTATCCCCGCCAAACAGTTTCAAACTTGTTTTCACCAGTGCCATTTTTTTACCCCGTCGATTTTGCCCATCCCGAGCGTGATGTTGTTCACAAAATACTCATTGCATAACACCAAAGCGGGGAGCGAGGGATGCTGATTTTGATCAAAAAATGGCATAACGTTTAAACAAAAATGACAAAATTCCTGAAACCTTTCAGCTGACGCGCGTTTACCCTGTTTAACGCGCGCCTGAAGAAAATTAAATGCGGAAATGGCCGGCGGTTTCAGCAAGGTCGCCCGCCTGGCTTTGCAGTGCGCTGGCGGCCGCGGCGGACTGCACCACCAGCTCGGCGTTCTGCTGCACCATTCTGTCGAGATGGGTCACCGCATGGTTGATCTCGTGAATGCCTTTCATCTGCTCGCTGGTGGCAATCGAGATCTCGCGCATGATGCCGGAGACGCTGCCGATGCTGGAGCGGATCTCATCCATGCTTTCCCCGGCCAGATGCACGTAGCGCGAGCCGGTGGCCACGCTGTCGGTGGTGGAGTCGATAAGCGATTTGATCTCTTTCGCCGCCTGGGCGCTGCGGCTGGCGAGGTTCCGCACTTCACCGGCGACCACGGCGAACCCGCGGCCCTGCTCACCGGCACGCGCCGCCTCGACGGAGGCGTTCAGCGCCAGAATGTTGGTCTGGAAGGCGATGCCGTCGATCACGCTGGTGATATCGCCAATCTTAGCGGACGCCACTTCGATGGACTGCATGGTGCTGATGGCCTGCGAGACCACTTCGCCGCCGCGCGCTGCGGCCGCAGAGGCCTTGCTGGCCTGGTCGTTGGCTTCTGCTGCCGATTCATTCGACTGGGTGACGGAGGCGGTGATCTCCTCCACGGCGCTGGCGGTTTCGCGAAGGCTGGACGCCGCCTGCTCGGTACGGCCTGAAAGATCCTGGTTACCTGCCGCAATCTCCTGCGCGGCGTTTTTCACCGAGGCGCTGGCGTCGCGGAGCTGAACCATCACCACCGAGAGCTTATCGCTGAAGGCGTTAAACGCCTGCGCAATTTGCGCCACTTCATCATCGCCGCTGTCCGGCAGGCGCTGGGACAGATCGTTGGTGCCGTTGGCAATGTTGTGCATTGCGTCGCGAATGTCGGACAGGCGCTTCAGCAACCGGGCAATCAGGACGTGAACAATGGCGCCGCTCAGGAGTGCGAGGATCACCAGGGAAATCGCCGACGCTTTCAGCAGGGAACGCATGCCGGAGGTGGCATCGCTGCTGTCGAGGGCGACCACCAGGAGCCAGTTCGTGCCCGGCACGGCTGAGGCGATAAAGGTTTTTTCCTCGTCATTCAGCGTTCCGTCGACCGGGTTACCGCTCTTCAGCGCCGCAAGGTCGATGCCTTTGATCGTCTCGGCAAACGGCTTCAGCGTCAGGGCCGGCTCGTTGGCGGCAATCACCGTGCCGTCGCTGTTCAGGAGCAACCCGCTGCTGGCAGGCGTAGGGTGGATCCCGCGCACGTTCGCCACCACGCTATCCATGGCGACATCGCCCGCCACCACCGCTTTCAGAGCGCCATTCTCCTTCACCGGCACGGCAAAGGTTACCACCAGCTTCCCGGTTCCGGCATCAACGTAGGGGGCCGTTACAACCGGGCCGTCCGTGCTCACCACCTGCTGATACCAGGGACGAACGGTTGGGTCATAATCCGCCGGGACGCCTGTCGGGTCGGAGAATTTCGCCGTCTTGCTGGCGTAGCCCACGTAAACGTTGGTGAAGCCGCCCGCCTGGGCAAGCTGCTTAAACACCGGAACCGGATCGTCAGCCAGCGCGATGCTCTGCGCGGAGGCAATCACCGTCATTTTGCTTTTGACCCAGTCGGCAATCGCCATGTTGTGGCTGGCGCTGGTGCTGGCCAGAATATCGCGCTGGGACTGCTGGTTATCCTGGCGCGTGACCTGGAAGTTAATTACGGTATTGAGAAGAAGGGCGACGACGAGGCAGCCTGTCGTCGCGGCGATAATGCGTGCGCGAATGGATCTGAACATAAGTGAAATACCTGCTGTGTTGTTTCCATGCCTATCGGCAACCCCGCAGGTAAACTTGATGCTGAAACCGCGTCCATAAGAAAATAATATTTTTACGGGTTTATTATTAAAAAGTTAATACTTTATCCGCGGCCAGCGTCCATTCGGCGAGTTCAACCAGCGTACCGATTTCAACGCCATCGATCAGCGGCAGCCCGGTAATGCCGCGCCCGTCGGTGCAGGTCTTACAGAGGTTTACCGGCACGTCCTGCGCGGTCAGGATCTCCAGCATCTGCTGGATGTTGTAGCCTTCCGCCGGTTTTTGACCCTTCAGCCCGGCGGTCACGGCATCGGACATTAAAAATATCCGCAGTGCCAGGTCGCTCTCTTTTTCGCGTAGTGCGATTGCCAGACGCAGGCTGTTGAAAAGGGATTCGCTGCCGTAGGCCGCACCGTTGGCGACGATCACAATCTTCTGCATGTTGACTCCTGTTCTTATAAAGGCACGAATATTGCTTAATTCCACGGAGTTTCGCTGTCCGGGAGAGTAAGCATGACATTAATGGCCGGCATTTCGCCAGGTGCAACCGAATGGCTCCAGCGCGCAAGGCGGATGCGCCGGGAGCAACTCAGCAGGCTGGCGCAGCTGAACGTGCTGGTGCACGGCATTAGCCAGCTGGTGCACATGCTCCAGTGCGAGCGCGGTGCATCCAACGTCTGGCTCTGCTCACAGGGTAAGCTCTATGCGCCTGAATGCAAAGCCAGCCGGGCGCTGGTGGACGAAAACCTTGCTGCACTGAACGACATCCTTGAAAAACAGTCCGTCTTTCCGGGGAGCGCCGTTTGCGAACGTATCGGCAATGCGCTTCTCACGCTGGAGACGCTTCCCGCACTGCGCGACGGTGTAAATCGGCAAACGCTGACGGCGCCGCAGGCAATGGAGCACTACTCCCGCATGCTGCGCCGCCTGCTCAGTATCGTACCGCAGCTTAATGACAGCATTGACGACCCGCAAATCGCAGGCCGTTTCGTCGCACTTTATAGCCTGATGCAGGGGAAAGAGCTGGCGGGACAAGAGCGGGCCCTGGGGGCGATTGGCTTCACGCAGGGCTTTTTCGATGATGTCACCCGCCAGCGGCTGGTTGACCGCATTGACGGGCAGCAGGCCTGCTTTGAGATCTTTCTCTCCCACAGCCAGGCCGACGTGCAGACTACGTTTTCCCTTAACTGTCAGCCCGATCGCGAAACGGAGCAACTCCGGCGCGTGGCCTGTACCCGCCAGCCCGCCGCAGACAATGGCCATACCGCGCTCGCCTGGTTTGCGCTGCAAACGGCGCGGCTGGAGCATCTGCGCGCGCTGGAGGAGACGATCATCGCCGATCTGATGGTCGCGGTGGATGAGCGTATTCAGCGCGACGAGGCGTACCCGCCCCATGGGGATGAACAGGACGATCCGCTGGCCCACTACCCGGATAAACCGCTGCTGACCCTGGTTCGCCAGCAGGCGCGGGAGATAGAGCAGCTTTCCCGCCAGCTCGCGTCGCTGCGCGATACGCTTGAGGAGCGCAAAACCATTGATAAAGCCAAAAGCGTGCTAATGACCCACCAGAACATGAGTGAAGAACAGGCCTGGACGACGCTGCGCAAAATGGCAATGGACAAGAACCAGCGCATGGTCGATATCGCCCGCGCGCTGCTTACGGTAAAAAGCGTGTGGCAGGTAACTCCAAAGGAGTAGCTGCACAATCAGCGGGCATTTAATGCCTGATTGAGGTGCGTAAACGCGGGCAAAACCCGGCTTCAGGGCCTGAAACGGGGTCTTCAAACCTGGCACTGGCTTTGCATTATTCAGTTAACCATTTTTGACGGTGCGCCAACGGCGGTGCATCAGTCTTCGGGATAAAGGCGTCCAGCGGTGCTTCGGCACGGCGGGCGCTTTTTTTTGGCTTTTTTTCGGGAGCGGTTATGGCGGATTTGTCGAGACGGCGATTTTTGCAGGCCAGCATGCTGGCGAGTGGCGCAGCGCTGTTACCGGGTGTTATGCAGGCTGCCTGGGCGGCTGGCTCAGATAAACCGGAACAGGAGACGGTGCGCGTCGGGTTTATTCCGCTGACCGACTGCGCGCCGGTGGTTATCGCAGCCCTGAAGGGCTTTGATAAAAAATACGGTATCACCCTCGTTCCCACCAAAGAGGCGAGCTGGGCGGCGGTGCGCGACAAGCTGGTGGCGGGAGAACTGGACGCCGCACACATTCTTTACGGTCTGCTGTACGGGCTGGAGCTGGGCATCGCCGGCAAGCCGCAGCAGATGGCGAACCTGATGACGCTCAATCAGAACGGCCAGGCCATCACGCTTTCAAGCGATCTGGCGGAGAAGGGCGTTCGCGACCTCGACGGGCTGAAAACGCTGATCGGGCAGCAGGCGCCGGGAACCTACACCTTCGCGCACACCTTCCCGACCGGGACGCACGCCATGTGGCTCTACTACTGGCTGGCCAGCGCGGGCATTAACCCCTTTGACGACGTGCGCACGGTGGTGGTGCCGCCGCCGCAGATGGTGATGAACATGCGCATTGGCAACATGGTGGGCTTCTGCGTCGGCGAGCCCTGGAACGCGCGGGCGATTAACGACCGTATCGGCTTTACCGCCGCCACGTCGCAGTCCATCTGGGCCGACCATCCGGAAAAAATCCTCGGCACGCGCCGCGACTGGGTGGAGAAAAATCCGCACACCGCCCGGGCGCTGGTGAGCGCGGTGCTGGAGGCCGCGCGCTGGATCGAGGCGTCTCCGGAAAACAAACGTGAAACCGCGCAGATCCTCTCCCGCCGGGCGTGGCTCAACTGCAAGGAACAGTATCTCACCGGGCGCATGCTCGGCGAGTACGACAACGGACTGGGCCAGCGCTGGGAGGACGCGCACCCGATCCGCTTCTTCAACGAGGGAGCCGTCAGCTACCCGTATCTCTCCGACGGCATGTGGTTCTTAACCCAGTTCCGCCGCTGGGGCTTGCTCAAAGCCGAGCCGGACTATGCGGGCATCGCGCAGCGCATTAACCAGACCGCGGTCTGGCAGGATGCCGCCACCGCCGTCGGCGGCATGTCCACGCCGTCATCGCCGTACCGCAGCAGCACGCTGATGGACGGCACCGTCTGGAACGGCACCGATCCGGAAGGGTACGCCAGCCGTTTCGCCATTCACCGTAAAGGGGCCTGATTATGCCGCATCTGCAAAACACGAAACCACAAGAGACGACAGAGAGCGGGGAAGTGATTGTCCTGCCTCCGGTACAGGTTCGCCGCCGCACGCCCGCGTTTGCGCGCCGGATGAACGATTTTTTCCAGCGCGTTATCCCGGCGCTGCTCGGCCTCGGGCTGCTGGTGGTGCTCTGGCAGCTGGCGGCGATAAACAGTAAAGGTTTTCCGACGCCGCTCAGCACGCTCGATTCCGCCATTACCCTGTTTGCCGATCCGTTTTATCGCGACGGGCCTAACGATATGGGCATTGGCTGGAACGTGCTTGCCTCACTGCAGCGCGTCGCCATCGGCTTTGGCCTGGCGGCGCTGGCGGGTATCCCGCTGGGCTTTTTGATTGGCCGCTTCACCTTTTTCGCGCGCATGTTTAACCCGCTGATTGCGCTTCTGCGCCCGGTCAGCCCGCTGGCCTGGCTGCCCATCGGCCTGCTGCTGTTCCAGAAGGCGGAGCCCGCGTCGAGCTGGACCATTTTTATCTGCTCCATCTGGCCGATGGTCATCAACACCGCCGAAGGCGTGCGCCGCATTCCGCAGGACTACCTCAACGTCGCCCGCGTATTGCAGCTTTCCGAGTGGACCATCATGCGCCGCATCCTCTTCCCGGCGGTGCTGCCCGCGGTGCTGACCGGGGTGCGCCTCTCCATCGGCATCGCCTGGCTGGTGATTGTCGCCGCCGAGATGCTCACCGGGGGGCTGGGCATCGGCTTCTGGATCTGGAACGAGTGGAACAACCTCAACGTCGAAAACATTCTCATCGCCATCGTCATCATCGGCGTGGTCGGGCTGCTGCTGGAGCAGGGGCTGATGCTGATCGCCCGTCGCTTTAGCTGGCAGGAAAAATAAGGAGCGAACATGAAACCATTAATTCAGGTCCAGGCCGTGAGCCAGCGTTTTTCCACCGCCAGCGGCGAATTTCTGGCGCTGCAAAACGTCTCTTTTGATATCCACGAGGGCGAAACCGTGAGCCTTATCGGCCACTCCGGCTGCGGCAAGTCGACGCTGCTTAACCTCATCGCCGGCATTACGCTGCCGACGGAAGGCGGGCTGATTTGCGACAACCGCGAAATCGCCGGCCCGGGGCCCGAGCGCGCGGTGGTGTTCCAGAACCATTCGCTGCTGCCGTGGCTGACCTGCTTCGACAACGTGGCCCTGGCGGTGGATCAGGTGTTCCGTCACACCATGAACAAGGCCGAGCGCAAAGAGTGGATTGAGCACAACCTCGACCGCGTGCAGATGGGCCACGCGTTGCACAAGCGTCCGGGGGAGATCTCCGGCGGCATGAAGCAGCGCGTCGGCATCGCCCGCGCGCTGGCGATGAAGCCAAAAGTGCTGCTGATGGATGAACCGTTCGGCGCGCTGGATGCGCTGACTCGCGCCCATCTTCAGGACTCGGTGATGCAGATCCAGCAGGCGCTGAACACCACCATCGTGCTCATTACCCACGACGTGGACGAGGCGGTGCTGCTTTCCGATCGCGTGCTGATGATGACCAACGGCCCGGCGGCCACCGTCGGGGAGATCCTCCGCGTTGACCTGCCGCGCCCGCGCAACCGGGTGCAGCTGGCGGACGATAGCCGCTATCACCACATGCGTCAGCAGATCCTCCATTTCCTCTACGAAAAACAGCCGAAAGCGGCGTAACGAGGGGGCGTTGATGCGACTGGTCATTATCGGGAATGGCATGGCGGCAACCCGGCTGATTGCTTCGCTCACCGGGCGTGCTTCCGGTCGGTTCGCTATCACCGTTATCGGTGACGAGCCGGAGCATGCCTATAACCGCATCCAGCTTTCGCCGGTGCTGGGTGGCGAAAAAACGGCTGCGGACATCTGCCTTCAGGATGAAGGCTGGTACCAGGATCGCGGCGTGACGGTGCTGCGGTGCGAAAGGGCGATTGCCGTGGACGTGAACGCGCGGGAAGTGCAAACCACCGCCCGCACGCTGGGCTGGGATGCGCTGGTATTTGCCACCGGGTCAACGCCGTTTGTGCCGCCGATCCCCGGCGGCGATGCGCCGCACGTGTTCACCTTCCGTACCCTGGAGGATACCCGCGCCATTCAGGCCATCACTGGTCCGGCGGTGGTGCTGGGGGGCGGCGTGCTCGGCGTAGAGACGGCGGCAGCGCTGGCGCGTTCAGGTGACAACGTCACGCTCGTTCACCGCGGCCCGTGGCTGATGGAGCAGCAGCTGGACCAGCAGGCGGGCGTGCTGCTGGAAGAGGCGCTGGCGGCGCGGGGCGTTAGCTGTGAACTGGCCTCCGGCATCGCGGCGATTAACGGGGATAGCGTGACGCTGCTCAACGGACGCCGCGTTGTCGCCGCGCGCGTGGTGCTGGCGACCGGCGTGCAGCCCAACGTCGCGCTGGCGCAGGCCAGCGGCATTCGCTGCGCGCGCGGCATCGTGGTGGATAGCCAGATGCGGACCTCCGCACCGGACGTCTACGCCATTGGCGAGTGCTGCGAAATTGACGGCCAGATCTTTGGCCTGGTCGCCCCCTGTATGGCGCAGGCGGATATCCTCGCCGCGCGGCTGGGGGGCGACACCGCCGCGCCGTTTGCCCTGACCGACAACGGCGTGCGCCTCAAGGTGACCGGCGTGGAGCTGTTTAGCCTCGGGCGCGCGGCGGAGCAGGAGGGCGATGCGGTCTGGAGTTCATGGGATCCGCTAACCCGCCACTATCGACGTTTACTGATCCATCGGGGGGCGCTGGCTGGCGTGCTGCTGATGGGCGACTGCCGCAGCGCGGCAACATTTACCGATTTACTGGCAACGGCTGTGCCCGCCCACGCGGACTGGCTGTTCGATCGTTTCACTACGCAACCGCAGGTTGCAGGACAGAACGCTATGACAAAACCTACTCTGGTGGTGGTTGGGCACGGTATGGTCGGCCATCATTTCCTCGAAGACTGCGTTAACCGCAATCTGCATCAGCAGTATCAGATCGTTGTCTTTGGCGAGGAGCGCTATGCCGCCTATGACCGCGTGCATCTCTCGGAATATTTTGGCGGCCGCAGCGCGGAATCGCTCTCGCTGGTGGAGGGGGATTTCTTTGCCGATAACGGCATTGAGCTTCGCCTGTCGCAGCAGATCGTCGCTATCGATCGCGACGCGCGCGTGGTGCGTACCGCCAGCGGGCATGAAACCCACTGGGACAAGCTGGTGCTGGCGACCGGCTCGTATCCGTTCGTGCCGCCGGTACCGGGCAACGATCTGCCGGGCTGCTTTGTCTACCGCACCCTTGACGATCTGGACAGCATAGCGGCCCACGCGGCGGGCTCGCGACGCGGCGTGGTGATTGGCGGCGGCCTGCTCGGGCTGGAGGCCGCGAATGCCCTCAAGCAGCTCGGGCTTGAAACCCACGTGGTGGAGTTTGCGCCCAATCTGATGGCGGTGCAGCTTGATAATGACGGCGCGACGATGCTGCGCAGGAAAATTGAGGCGCTGGGCGTTGGCGTTCTCACCAGTAAAGCCACCACGGAAATTGCTGCTACGGACGACGGGCTGGTGCTGCGCTTCGCCGACGGTGAACAGCTGGAAACGGACATGGTGGTCTTCTCTGCGGGCATTCGTCCGCAGGATGCGCTGGCGCGCAGCGGCGGGCTGGCTGTCGGCGAGCGCGGCGGGATCTGCATTGACGACGGCTGCCGGACCTCCGATCCGAACGTGCTTGCCATCGGCGAGTGCGCCCTGTGGGAGGGGAAAATCTTTGGCCTGGTGGCGCCGGGCTACCAGATGGCGCGCGTGGCCGCCGCCGCGCTCGCGGGGGAAGAGAAAACCTTCACCGGGGCAGATATGAGCACCAAGCTCAAGCTGCTCGGCGTGGACGTGGCGTCCTTTGGCGATGCTCACGGGCGCACGCCGGGGGCGCTAAGCTACCAGTGGACGCACGGTCCGCAGCAAATATACAAGAAAATCGTGGTCAGCCATGACGGCAAAACGCTGCTCGGCGGCGTTCTGGTGGGTGACGCCAGCGAATACGCCACGCTGGTGCAGATGATGCTTAACGGCATCAGCCTGCCGAAAGAGCCGGAAACGCTGATACTACCCGCGTCGTCAGGCAGCGCGCCGAAAGCGCTGGGCGTGGCGGCGCTGCCGGAAAGCGCGCAGATCTGTTCGTGTCATAACGTCAGCAAAGGCGATATCTGCCGGGCGGTGAGCGCGGGCGCAGCGGATATCGGCGCCGTCAAGCAGTGCACCAAAGCGGCGACCGGCTGCGGGGGCTGCAGCGCGCTGGTGAAGCAGGTGATGGAGTTCCAGCTTGCCGAGCAGGGCGTAGAGGTTAAAAAGGACATCTGCGAACACTTCCCGTACTCGCGGCAGGAGATTTACCACCTTGTGCGCGTCAACCATATCCGCACCTTTGACCAGCTCATCAGCCGCTACGGCCAGGGGCACGGGTGCGAAATCTGTAAGCCGCTGGTGGGGTCGGTGCTGGCCTCCTGCTGGAACGAGTATCTGCTGAAGCCGTCGCACCTGCCGCTGCAGGACACCAACGACCGCTACTTCGCCAATATTCAAAAGGACGGGACCTATTCCATCGTGCCGCGCATGCCCGCAGGGGAAGTGAGCGCCGACGGGCTGATCGCCATCGGCCAGATTGCGAAACGCTACGGCCTGTACAGCAAAATCACCGGCGGGCAGCGTATCGACCTGTTTGGCGCCACCCTGGAACAGCTGCCGGAGATCTGGCAGGCGCTGGTGGAGGCCGGGTTTGAAACCGGGCACGCTTACGGAAAATCCCTGCGCACGGTGAAATCCTGCGTCGGGTCGACCTGGTGCCGCTACGGCGTGCAGGACTCTACCGGCCTTGCGGTCCGGCTGGAGCACCGCTACAAGGGCCTGCGCGCGCCGCATAAAATTAAAATGGCGGTTTCCGGCTGCACCCGAGAGTGCGCGGAGGCGCAGAGCAAAGACGTGGGGGTGATTGCCACGGACAAAGGCTGGAACCTCTATCTGTGCGGCAACGGCGGCATGAAGCCTCGCCATGCGGATCTTTTCGCCAGCGATCTGGATGACGAAACGCTGATCCGCACCGTCGACCGTTTCCTGATGTTCTACATCCGCACGGCGGATCGCCTGCAGCGCACCAGCACCTGGATGGACAACCTGGAGGGCGGCCTCGACTATCTGCGTGAGGTGATCCTCAACGACAGTCTCGGCATCGCCCACGAGCTGGAGCAGGAGATGGCCCGGGTAGTAGAGACGTACCAGTGCGAATGGCAAACCACGCTCAACGATCCTGACCGCCTGGCGCTGTTCCGCACCGCGGTGAACGTCGCGCCGTCGGACGAAAGCAAGCGCTGGCAGGAAATCTGCGGCATTGAGGATATCCCGGAGCAGGCGGGCATCGGCGCGCGGCTTGGCCGCAAACCGATTGCGCTGTTCCGCTTTGGAACGTCCGTTTATGCCCTGGACGACCTGGAGCCGGGTAGCCGCGCGAACGTGCTTTCGCGCGGCATTCTCGGCGATGCGGCGGGCGAACCGGTCGTTATCTCTCCGCTCTACAAGCAGCGCATTCGCCTGCGCGACGGCTGTCAGGTGGAGAACGGCGAACCCGCGGTGCGCGCCTGGCCGGTAAAAATTGAAAACGGCAAGGTGTGGGTCGGCAACGAAGAGCTGGTGATGCGCGCGGAGGCTTCATGACGGAAACCCGGACAACGTGCCCCTACTGCGGGGTCGGCTGCGGCGTGGTCGCGAGCGTGGAAGGTGGCGCGGTCAGCGTTCGGGGGGATGACACCCATCCTGCGAACTTTGGCCGCCTGTGCGTGAAAGGATCGGCCCTGGGGGAGACGACGGGCTTGCAGGGGCGATTGCTGCACCCCGTTGTCGACGGACTTGAGGTGGACTGGACGCAGGCGCTGAACGCGGCGGGCGAGCGGCTGCGGGAGATCGTCGACACGTGGGGGCCGCGGGCGGTGGCGTTTTACGCCTCCGGCCAGCTGTTAACCGAGGACTACTATGCCGCCAACAAGCTGATGAAAGGGTTTATCGGCGCGGCGAATATCGATACCAACTCCCGGCTCTGCATGTCCTCGGCGGTGGTGGGCTACAAGCGCGCCTTTGGCGAAGACGTGGTGCCGTGCGGCTACGAGGATGTGGAAAACAGCGATCTGGTGGTGCTGGCTGGCTCGAACGCGGCCTGGACGCATCCGGTGCTCTATCAGCGTCTGGTGCAGGCAAAGCACAACAACCCGCAGATGAAGGTGGTGGTGATTGACCCGCGTAAAACCGCCACCTGCGATATTGCCGACCTGCATCTGGCGCTTAAACCCGGCAGCGACGCCGGCCTGTTTGTGGGGTTGCTCAATCTGATTCAGGGCACCGATGAGTGGCCAATTGCCCGCGTGGCGGCGTTTTGCGACCTGCCATCAGAGGACATTGGTATCTTTTACGACTGGTTTGTTACCGCGCCCCGTGCGATAACGCTCTACACCATGGGGATCAACCAGTCCTCCAGCGGCAGCGACAAGTGCAGCGCCATCATCAACGTTCATCTTGCCAGCGGGAAATTTAATCGTCCGGGCTGCGGCCCGTTTTCGCTGACCGGACAGCCAAACGCCATGGGCGGCCGGGAAGTCGGCGGGCTGGCGAACCAGCTGGCGGCGCATATGAGCTTCGAGCCGGACGATCTCTCGCGGGTGGCGCGTTTCTGGGGAACGGAACGGCTGGCGCAGACGCCGGGGCTGATGGCGGTGGAGCTGTTTGACGCTATCGCCCGCGGCGAGGTGAAGGCGGTGTGGATCATGGGCACCAACCCTGCCGTGTCGCTGCCGGACAGCCACGCGGTGTGTCAGGCGCTGGCAGGCTGCCCGCTGGTGATTGTCTCTGAGGTGATGAAAGATACCGATACCAGCCGGTTTGCCCATATCCGTTTTCCGGCGCTGGGCTGGGGAGAGAAGGACGGCACGGTGACCAATTCCGAGCGGCGCATTTCGCGCCAGCGCGCGTTTCTGCCCGCGCCGGGCGAGGCGAAGCCGGACTGGTGGATCGTCTCTCAGGTTGCAAAACGGCTGGGCTACGGCGAGGCCTTTGCCTGGCAACATCCGCACGAGATTTTTTGCGAACATGCGGCGCTGACGGCGTTTGAAAATGACGGCGCGCGGGCATTGAACCTTCAGGAACTGGCAGGGCTAACCCGTGAAGCGTGGGAGACGCTTGAACCTTATCAGTGGCCGACCGGGGATTTTCCGCGCCGAAACGTTGTTCCCGTCAACCCTCTGCCGCACCGTGCTACGGTCACCGCGTTATACCCGCTGATCCTTAACTCTGGCCGAATTCGCGACCAGTGGCACACCATGACCCGTACGGGGTACGTGCCCCGGCTGATGCAGCATATCGCGGAGCCGTTTGTTGAGGTTTGCGCCGCAGACGCCATTCGGTTTGCACTGTGCGACGGCCAGCTGGCGCGGATCGGCTCCCCGCGCGGCGTGATGGTAGCCAGAGTACGAATCAACGACGGAATACGGGAAGGCGAAGCGTTTGCTCCGATGCACTGGAACGCGGAGTTTGCCCGCCAGGGAAAGGTCAACGCGCTGGTGGAAGGGCGCGTCGATCCGGCTTCGGGCCAGCCGGAGAGTAAGCAAACCGCGGTCAGAATCATGCCCTGGCAGCCCGCCTGGCAGGGGGAGCTGTATGCCCGGGAATGGCCGGAAATGCCCCCTTCGGTTCACTGGTGGCGCAAAGCCTCGCGAATGACGATAGCTGGTGATAAGCCGCTGCTCTCGTGGGCCATGGACTATGCCAGCGGGCGGGGATGGCAGCTGCAGGTTGCGCAAGCCGGGGAACGCAGCAGCGTGCTGGCCTGGCACGAAGGCCATCTGATGCTCGGCTTCTGGGAAGGCACCGCTTTGCCCGAACTGGCGCACCCGGTGATAGAAGCCGCTTTTCAGTCGCCACCGTCGACGCCCGCAGAGCGCCATGCGCTGCTGAACGGGCAGGGCGTGGGGAAGGTTACAGATCCGGGGCGCATCATCTGCAGCTGTTTCAGCGTCGGGGAAACAGCGATACGGGAGGCGATTGCCGGAGGCTGCGGTTCCGTTACCGCGCTGGGAGCGACGCTACGGTGCGGCACGAACTGCGGTTCGTGCGTGCCTGAGCTCAAAACAATGTTTCAGGAAATTCCGGAAAATTCCCAGTAAAGCTGCAAAGAGGGAGAAATCGCGTTAAGGTACCTGGTGTTCTTACGTAAGCACCGGGTAATTCTTACGACATTGATGACTGTTTCTCCCCCTTTCCGAACGCTGGTTTTACTCTCCCTTGTTATTGCCGGAGTCGTTCACGGTGCGCCGAATTCCTTTATCCAGCAGGCACAAAATCCCTTTGATAATAACGGGGACAATCTGCCCGATCTCGGTATGGCAGCCCCCACCGGGGAGGGGGAAAAGCATCTCGCCGAAATGGCGAAAGCCTTTGGTGAAGCCAGTATGACCGACAACGGCCTGACCACAGGAGAGCAGGCGCGGCAGTTTGCCTTTGGTCAGGTGCGCGACGCGGTGAGCGGCGAGGTGAACCAGCAGATTGAATCCTGGCTGTCGCCCTGGGGGAATGCCAGCGTCAATCTGCTAGTGGATAACGACGGGAAGTTCAACGGCAGCAGCGGGAGCTGGTTTATCCCCTGGAACGACAACAACCGCTACCTGAGCTGGAGCCAGCTCGGCCTGACGCAGCAGACGGATGGCCTGGTCAGTAACGCCGGAATCGGCCAGCGCTGGGTGGCCGGAAAATGGCTGCTGGGCTACAACACCTTTTACGACAACCTGCTGGATGAGAACCTGCAGCGTGCCGGGCTGGGCGCGGAGGTGTGGGGAGAAAATCTGCGCCTGTCGGCTAACTACTATCAGCCTTTTGCCGGCTGGCGCGACAGCTCTGACGTCCAGGAGCAGCGCATGGCGCGGGGATATGACGTTACCGCCAAAGCCTGGCTGCCGTGGTTTCATCACCTGAACACCAGCGTCAGCGTCGAGCAGTATTTTGGCGACAACGTTGACCTCTTCAACAGCGGAACCGGGTATCACAACCCTGTGGCGGTTAATCTCGGGCTTAACTATACCCCCGTGCCGCTGGTGACGCTCACCGCCGCGCATAAGCAGGGCGAAAGCGGAGAGAGCCAGAACAACCTCGGGCTGAAGCTCAACTACCGCTTCGGCGTGCCGCTGGTTAAGCAGCTCTCCGCCGGGGAGGTCGCGGCCACGCGATCCCTGCGCGGTAGCCGCTATGATTCGCCGGAGCGCAACAGCCTGCCGGTGATGGAATTCCGCCAGCGTAAAACGCTCTCCGTCTGGCTGGCAACCCCGCCGTGGGATCTGAAAGGGGGCGAGACCGTTATGCTGAAGCTGCAGGTTCGCAGCACCCACGGCATTCGTCAGATCCACTGGCAGGGTGATACCCAGGCATTGAGCCTGACGTCCCCGGGGAAAAGTGACAGCACCGACGGCTGGAGCGTAATTATGCCCGCCTGGAATGACGCTGAAGGGGCGACAAACCGCTGGCATCTTTCGGCAGTGGTGGAAGATGCGAAGGGCCAGCGCGTCTCGTCCAATGAGATCACGCTTGCTGTGGTGCAGCCGCTGGTCGCATTACCTGACGACGACCCGCGCTGGAAGCTGCTGCCGGATGAGTAATGCTTAGAAAATGCGTTCCTGATGGACCCACACCGCGGCTTCAACGCGGGATTTTAGCTTCATTTTCTTCAGCATATGCTTCACGTGCACTTTGACCGTGCTTTCTGTGATATCCAGGCGGCGGGCGATCATTTTGTTCGGCAGGCCTTGGGCAATCAGCTTCAGAATATCGCGCTCGCGCGGCGTTAACTGGCTGACGTCACGATCAGACGTGGCGCGGTTCGCCCGCAGGCTGGCGGCCAGCACCGGGGTCAGGGCCTCGCTCAGCACCATTTCGCCTGCGGCCGCCTGCTGCAGCGCCTTCAGCAGGTCTTCCGGCTCCATATCCTTCAGCAGATAGCCATCCGCGCCGCGCTTCAGCGCCGTGACCACGTCCTCTTCGTGGTTGGAAACGCTAAAGACCACCACGCGGCCGGAAAGGGATTTCTCGCGCAGCTTGTCGAGGGTTTCCAGACCGTTCATGCCGGGCATGTTGAGATCGAGCAGGATCAGGTCCGGATCGAGGGATTCGGCAAGCTCAATACCCTGTTCACCGTTGCTGGCCTCGCCAACTACGGTAATGTCGGGTGCCATGCTGACCAGCTGTTTTACGCCAGTACGCAGCATCGGATGGTCGTCGATCAACAGGATGGATGCCGGTTCCTGATTAGTCATGGGTTTCTCCTTGAGCAGTTGTAAGCGGTTTTTCGGGAATAAAGGTGACCACAACTTCCGTGCCACCCGTCTCTCTCCGGCGAACCTGGCAATCACCGCGCAGGCTTTGGGCGCGGTCTCGCATAATGATTAAACCATAGTGGTTAGTGCGTTCGGCATTTTCCGGCACGCCGCGACCGTTGTCGTGAACCGTCAGCCTGACCTGGTTAGCGTGCTGGCTGACGGTGACCGTGACCGCCGTTGCTTCCGCGTGTTTGAGCACGTTGCTCAGCGCTTCGCGGGCGATTTGCAGCAGATGAATCGCCTGATGGGAAGGGACAAACCGCGGCGGCAGCTGGTAATCCAGCTTCACCGGGAAGCCCAGCCGGGCGCTAAATTCCTGGCAGCTGGATTCCAGCGCCGGGCGCAGGCCCGGCTCGGTCAGCTGCAGGCGGAAGGTAGTCAGCAGCTCGCGCAGCTGTACCCAGGAGGTGTTCAGCTCGTTGCGGATCTGGCTCAGCAGCTGCTTGTTGCTTTCCGGCATCTCCGCGTCCTGCATCTGCAGGCAGCTCACCTGCATTTTCATACAGGAGAGCGACTGGGCGATAGAGTCGTGAAGCTCGCGGGCAATGGTCGCGCGCTCTTCCATGACGATCAGCTGCTGCTGTTTTTCCTGATGCCTGTCGAGCGCCAGCGTAGCCGTTAGCTGTTCAACCAGGGTGTCCACCAGCTGCTGCTGGTCGTGGCTCAGATGACGTCCGGCTGGCAGGGTGGCCAGCAGAATACCGTACTGGGTGTGGCTGTCCGTCAGACGCCACTTCAGGGTGGTGCCGCCAGAAGCCTGCAGCGGCAGGCCGCGCGGGCAGAGGTGGCAGCCTTTATCATCGCAGGACATGTCGGACTGACAGGTAAACTCCTGATGATTATCCTCATCTTCCACATCGTAAACCCGCAGCTCCAGATCGTGCAGCAGGGTCAGATTTTGCAGGCCGTTCAGCACCGGCGAAAGGCGTTCACATAGCGGCACCTGCATGTGCAGCCGACGGTTGGCCTGCCACAGGAAGGAGAGGATCTCATTTTTTTGCTCCAGCCCGGCGGTTTTTTCCTGCACGCGCTGCTCCAGCACCGCGTAGCTTTCGGAGAGCTCCGCCGACATGGTGTTCAGCGCCTGGCCGAGCATGGCCATCTCGTTGCGGCCGCTGATGTGCGTGCGCTGGGTAAAATCTCTGTTCGTTACGGCGCGCGCCATCGCCAGCAGCTGTTTCCAGGGATTCAGCAGCCGCGCCCGCAGCCAGATAATGGTGAAGATCAGCAGCAGGCCCATAAAGAGGGCCATAGCACGATGCACCATTACCACCCGGTCGATGCGTAATTCGGTGGTTTGGTCGAAAGAGGAGACCAGCGCGTCAATGCGGGAGACGAAACCCGCTACGTCCTGCGCAACGGTTTCGGTGCTGCGCGCCTGTTTCAGGCCGGGTTCCAGCTGGGTGTGCCAGTAGCCCTGCAGGGCTTTAAGCTGGGACTGCTGGCCGGCGCGGATGGCGGCGTTTTCCAGTTCGGGGCTGAAGGCCGTGCGCTCCATTTCATCAATTAAGGGCCGATCGTCCTGCGTCAGAGGGACCGACGCCAGCAGGCGGTAACTCTGCATGCGTAGCGAGCCTGCCTCGTTGATGGCATGTGCATTACCCTGTACCCCCTGTACCAGCCAGCCGGAAATCGCCATGCCGGTCACGCCAAGGGCGGTAGACAGCAAAACAATCAGGGCTAGCTGATTGACGAGAGTCAGCGGTGATAAACATCTTTTTAACATAGAGTTGCCGGGCTCCTGACGTGGCCTGCTTGCAGGAATGGCGCTATTCTGGTGCATACCCTGGAGTATACCCATACCAATAAAGGATTACCCCTAAATTGCCAACGGAGTATAGGTGAAGAGGCGGGGGTAGCAAGGAACCTTCAGTGCAGTGAAAAACCACGTCTTTTTTACCGAATTATTCTACTCACTTAGGATAACCTCTTTTTTTTCGCCGCTAATCCCCGCACTTTTCCTTTGATTTATATCAACTTACCGCCGCCCTAAAACCCTAATGTTTGCAGCATCATTCGAGAATCAGAGGTGTCTATGAGTCACTCATCCGCTCCCGAAAGGGAAAATGGGGCCGTTATTACAGACTGGCGTCCAGAGGATCCGGCGTTCTGGCAACAGCGCGGCCATCGTGTAGCAAGCCGAAATCTGTGGATTTCCGTTCCTTGTCTGCTTTTAGCGTTTTGCGTATGGATGTTGTTTAGCGCGGTCGCGGTAAACCTGCCGAAAGTAGGGTTTACGTTCACGACCGATCAGCTGTTTATGCTGACCGCGCTGCCGTCGCTTTCGGGCGCGCTGCTGCGTGTGCCTTACGCGTTTATGGTCCCGGTATTCGGCGGCCGTCGCTGGACGGCGTTCAGTACGGGCATCATGATCGTCCCTTGCGTGTGGCTCGGATTCGCGGTGCAGGATACCTCCACGCCGTTCAGCGTGTTCGTGATCATCTCACTGCTGTGCGGTTTCGCGGGTGCGAACTTTGCCTCCAGCATGGCGAACATTAGCTTCTTCTTCCCGAAAGCGAAGCAGGGCGGCGCGCTGGGTATTAACGGCGGTCTGGGCAACATGGGCGTGAGCGTGATGCAGCTGATTGCGCCGCTGGCGATCTCTGTTTCTATTTTTGCCGCCTTCGGTGGCGGCGGCGTCGAGCAGGCGGATGGTTCTTCCCTCTACCTGCAGAACGCGGCCTGGATTTGGGTTCCGTTCCTGGTGGTCTTCACCCTGGCCGCATGGTTCTTTATGAATGACCTGTCTGCGTCGAAGGCATCCCTGAGCGAGCAGCTGCCGGTGCTGAAGCGTGGACACCTCTGGGTAATGGCGCTGCTGTATCTGGCTACCTTCGGTTCGTTTATCGGCTTCTCAGCGGGCTTTGCCATGCTGTCGAAAACCCAGTTCCCGGACGTGCAGATCCTGCAGTTCGCCTTCTTCGGCCCGTTCATTGGCGCACTGGCGCGTTCGCTGGGCGGCATGATCTCTGACCGTCTGGGCGGTACCCGCGTGACGCTGGTGAACTTTATTGTGATGGCGGTCTTCTGCGCGCTGCTGTTCCTGACGCTGCCTTCTGACGGGCAGGGCGGTAACTTCTTTGCCTTCTTCGGCGTGTTTATGGTGCTGTTCCTGACGGCCGGGCTGGGGAGTGCTTCCACCTTCCAGATGATCTCCGTGATCTTCCGCAAGCTGACGATGGATCGCGTGAAAGCGCAGGGCGGCAGCGAAGAGCAGGCCATGCGTGAGGCGGCGACGGATACGGCTGCGGCTCTGGGCTTTATCTCGGCGATTGGCGCAATTGGCGGCTTCTTTATTCCGAAAGCGTTCGGCATCTCGCTTGACCTGACCGGCTCTCCGGCCGGCGCCATGAAAGTCTTCCTCGTCTTCTATATCGCCTGCGTTGTGATTACGTGGCTGGTATATGGCCGTAATACCAAGAAAAATAAGTAAGTATGATTATCCGTTTGCGCGGCCTTCGGGCCGCGTTTTTTTTAGACTGAATAATAGTTACAACATACTGAAAGCTTTTACGGCAGTTGCCTGCGGGTAACACTGTGATCGCCATCGCTTTGAAGGCATGTCTACCCCTTAATACCTGAGATGTTAAATTTTGCTGAAGTTATTGTACGATGAATTATAAATATCTTTATAAATCATTTACTTATTAGCTTTAAAAATATACCGCTTTGGTGGTATTTGGTCTAACCCCTCCTTTTAAAGTCCCTCTTCGTCTTGATCGTTATCAATTCTCCCCCTCTTTCAGGGCGTTACCTTCGCTGCAAATCAGCAATGTCGATTTAGAGAGCCACAGGCTCCATACAGGAGATACCCGATGAGCAAATTTTTGGACCGGTTTCGCTACTTCAAACAGAAGGGTGAAACTTTTGCCGATGGGCACGGCCAGGTTCTGGATACCAACCGGGACTGGGAAGACGGTTACCGCCAGCGCTGGCAGCATGACAAAGTCGTCCGTTCTACCCACGGCGTAAACTGCACTGGCTCATGTAGCTGGAAGATTTTCGTTAAAAACGGTCTGGTGACCTGGGAAATGCAGCAGACCGACTATCCGCGCACCCGTCCGGATATGCCGAACCACGAACCGCGCGGCTGCCCGCGTGGCGCCAGCTACTCCTGGTATCTCTACAGCGCTAACCGCCTTAAATACCCGCTGATGCGCAAACGCCTGATGAAAATTTGGCGTGAGGCGAAAGTTCAGCACAGCGATCCGGTTGACGCCTGGGCGTCCATCATTGAGGACGCCGACAAAGCGAAAAGCTTCAAGCAGGCTCGCGGTCGCGGTGGATTCGTTCGCTCTTCCTGGAAAGAGGTGAACGAGCTGATTGCCGCCTCCAACGTTTACACCGTCAAAACCTACGGCCCTGACCGCGTGGCGGGCTTCTCGCCAATCCCGGCGATGTCGATGGTTTCCTACGCCTCCGGCGCGCGCTACCTGTCTCTTATCGGCGGTACCTGCCTGAGCTTCTACGACTGGTACTGTGACCTGCCGCCTGCCTCTCCGCAGACCTGGGGCGAGCAGACCGACGTGCCGGAATCCGCCGACTGGTACAACTCCAGCTACATCATCGCCTGGGGCTCTAACGTGCCGCAGACCCGTACCCCGGACGCGCACTTCTTTACTGAAGTTCGCTATAAAGGGACCAAAACCGTTGCGGTCACCCCGGACTACGCGGAAATCGCCAAGCTGTGCGACCTGTGGCTGGCACCGAAACAGGGTACCGATGCCGCGATGGCGATGGCGATGGGCCACGTCATGCTGCGTGAATTCCACCTCGACAAACCGAGCCAGTACTTCACCGACTACGTGCGTCGCTACACCGACATGCCGATGCTGGTGATGCTGGAAGAGCGTGAGGGCTACTATGCCGCGGGCCGCACGCTGCGCGCCGCCGATCTGGTGGACGCGCTGGGCCAGGAAAACAACCCTGAATGGAAAACCGTTGCCTATAACAGCAACGGCGAACTGGTGGCGCCAAACGGCTCTATCGGCTTCCGCTGGGGCGAGAAGGGCAAGTGGAACCTTGAGCAGCGCAACGGCACCACCGGTGAAGAGACGGAGCTGCGTCTCAGCATGCTGGGCAGCCAGGACGAGATCGCTGAGGTTGGCTTCCCGTACTTTGGTGGTGAAGGCTCCGAGCACTTCAACAAGGTTGAACTGAAAAACGTGCTGATGCACAAGCTGCCGGTTAAGCGCCTGCAGCTGGCCGACGGCTCTACCGCGCTGGTCACTACGGTGTATGACCTGACCATGGCGAACTACGGCCTGGAGCGCGGTCTGAACGACGAAAACTGCGCCACCGGCTATGACGACGTGAAGGCCTACACTCCGGCCTGGGCGGAGCAGATCACCGGCGTACCGCGCGCGCAGATCGTTCGTATCGCCCGCGAGTTTGCGGAAAACGCCGACAAAACCCACGGTCGTTCCATGATCATCGTCGGTGCCGGTCTGAACCACTGGTATCACCTCGATATGAACTATCGCGGTCTGATCAACATGCTGATCTTCTGCGGCTGCGTCGGTCAGAGCGGCGGCGGCTGGGCGCACTACGTGGGCCAGGAAAAACTGCGTCCGCAGACCGGCTGGCAGCCGCTGGCGTTTGCTCTCGACTGGCAGCGTCCGGCACGCCACATGAACAGCACCTCCTACTTCTATAACCACTCCAGCCAGTGGCGCTACGAGACGGTGACCGCGCAGGAGCTGCTGTCGCCGATGGCGGATAAATCCCGCTACAGCGGCCACCTGATTGACTTCAACGTGCGCGCCGAGCGTATGGGCTGGCTGCCGTCTGCGCCGCAGCTGGGCACTAACCCGCTGCGCATTGCGGAAGCGGCGAAGCAGGCGGGGATGTCGCCGGTGGATTACACCGTAAAATCCCTGAAGGATGGCTCCATCCGCTTCGCGGCAGAACAGCCGGAAAACGGTAAAAACCATCCGCGTAACCTGTTCATCTGGCGCTCCAACCTGCTGGGCTCGTCCGGTAAAGGCCACGAGTACATGCTGAAATACCTGCTCGGTACCGAAAACGGTATTCAGGGTAAAGATCTCGGCAAGCAGGGCGGCGTGAAGCCAGAAGAGGTGGAGTGGAAAGACAACGGTCTCGACGGCAAGCTGGATCTGGTGGTGACCCTCGACTTCCGTCTGTCCAGCACCTGCCTGTACTCCGACATCGTGCTGCCAACCGCCACCTGGTATGAAAAAGACGACATGAATACCTCGGATATGCATCCGTTTATTCATCCGCTTTCCGCGGCCGTTGACCCGGCGTGGGAATCGAAAAGCGACTGGGATATCTACAAAGACATCGCGAAGAAATTCTCTGAAGTCTGCGTAGGCCACCTGGGCAAAGAGACCGACGTGGTGACGCTGCCCATCCAGCACGACTCCGCCGCCGAACTGGCGCAGCCGCTGGACGTGAAGGACTGGAAAAAAGGCGAGTGCGACCTGATCCCGGGCGTCACCGCACCGCACATCATTCCGGTTGAACGCGACTACCCGGCAACCTACGAACGCTTTACCTCTATCGGCCCGCTGATGGAAAAAATCGGTAACGGCGGGAAGGGGATCGCCTGGAACACCCAGAGCGAAATGGATCTGCTGCGCAAGCTCAATTACACCAAAGCGGACGGCCCGGCCAAAGGCCAGCCAATGCTGAACACGGCGATTGATGCGGCAGAGATGATCCTGACCCTGGCCCCGGAAACCAACGGCCACGTGGCGGTGAAAGCCTGGGCGGCGCTGAGCGAATTTACCGGTCGCGACCACACGCATCTGGCGACGAATAAAGAGGAAGAGAAGATCCGCTTCCGCGATATTCAGGCCCAGCCGCGCAAGATTATCTCCAGCCCGACCTGGTCAGGACTTGAAGATGAGCACGTGTCCTATAACGCCGGCTACACCAACGTTCACGAGCTGATCCCGTGGCGTACCCTGTCCGGCCGTCAGTCGCTGTATCAGGATCACCAGTGGATGCGCGACTTCGGTGAAAGCCTGCTGGTATATCGTCCGCCAATCGACACCCGCTCCGTGAAAGCGGTAATGGGCGCGAAATCCAACGGTAACCCGGAGAAGGCGCTGAACTTCCTGACGCCGCACCAGAAGTGGGGGATCCACTCCACCTACAGCGACAACCTGCTGATGCTGACGCTGTCGCGCGGGGGGCCGATTGTCTGGATGAGCGAAGCGGACGCCAAAGATCTGGGCATTGAAGATAACGACTGGATCGAAGTGTTTAACAGCAACGGCGCCCTGACGGCGCGTGCGGTGGTAAGCCAGCGCGTACCGGCCGGGATGACCATGATGTACCACGCGCAGGAACGTATCGTGAACCTGCCGGGGTCAGAAATTACCGAGCAGCGCGGCGGGATCCACAACTCCGTCACCCGCATTACGCCGAAGCCGACCCACATGATCGGTGGCTATGCGCAGCTGGCCTACGGCTTTAACTACTACGGCACCGTAGGATCGAACCGCGATGAGTTCGTGGTGGTACGTAAGATGAAGAACATTAACTGGTTGGATGGCGAAGGCAATGACCAGGTACAGGAGAGCGTAAAATGAAAATTCGTTCACAAGTCGGCATGGTGCTGAATCTCGATAAGTGCATCGGCTGTCACACCTGTTCAGTGACCTGTAAAAACGTCTGGACCAGCCGCGAAGGTATGGAGTACGCCTGGTTCAACAACGTGGAAAGCAAGCCGGGCACCGGCTTCCCGACCGACTGGGAAAACCAGGAGAAGTGGAAGGGCGGCTGGATCCGTAAAATCAACGGCAAGCTGCAGCCGCGCATGGGTAACCGCGCGATGCTGCTGGGTAAAATCTTCGCTAACCCGCACCTGCCTGGCATTGAGGATTACTACGAGCCGTTTGACTACGACTACCAGAACCTGCACAACGCGCCGGAAAGCAAACACCAGCCGATCGCCCGTCCTCGCTCGCTGATCACTGGTCAGCGCATGGACAAAATTACCAGCGGTCCAAACTGGGAAGAAATTCTGGGCGGCGAATTCGAAAAGCGCGCCAAAGACCAGAACTTCGAGAACATGCAGAAGGCGATGTACGGCCAGTTCGAAAACACCTTCATGATGTATCTGCCGCGCCTGTGCGAGCACTGCCTCAACCCGGCGTGCGTGGCGACCTGCCCAAGCGGCGCCATCTACAAGCGTGAAGAAGACGGCATCGTGCTAATTGACCAGGACAAGTGCCGCGGCTGGCGCATGTGCATCACCGGCTGCCCGTACAAAAAAATCTACTTCAACTGGAAGAGCGGTAAGTCTGAGAAGTGCATCTTCTGCTACCCGCGCATCGAAGCCGGTATGCCGACCGTCTGCTCAGAGAGCTGCGTAGGCCGTATCCGCTACCTCGGCGTGCTGCTGTACGATGCTGACGCGATTGAAAATGCGGCAAGCACCGAGAACGAGAAAGATCTGTATCAGCGCCAGCTGGACGTGTTCCTCGATCCGAACGATCCGAAGGTGATTGAGCAGGCGCTGAAGGACGGCATTCCGCAGAGCGTGATTGACGCCGCGCAGCAGTCTCCGGTGTACAAAATGGCGATGGACTGGAAGCTGGCCCTGCCGCTGCACCCGGAATACCGCACGCTGCCGATGGTCTGGTACGTGCCGCCGCTGTCGCCAATTCAGTCTGCGGCGGACGCGGGCGAGCTGGGCAGCAACGGCATTTTGCCGGACGTGGAGAGCCTGCGTATCCCGGTTCAGTATCTGGCCAACCTGCTGACCGCAGGGGACACCCAGCCGGTACTGCTGGCGCTGAAACGTATGCTGGCGATGCGCCACTTCAAACGTGCGGAAACCGTTGACGGCGTTAACGATACCCGCGCGCTGGAAGAGGTGGGCCTGACCGAAGCGCAGGCGCAGGAGATGTACCGCTACCTGGCAATTGCCAACTACGAAGACCGTTTCGTGGTGCCGAGCAGCCACCGCGAGCTGGCCCGCGAGGCCTTCCCGGAGAAAAATGGCTGTGGCTTTACCTTCGGTGACGGTTGCCACGGGTCCGACAGCAAATTCAACCTGTTCAACAGCCGCCGCATCGACGCCATGGATGTGACCAGCAAAACGGAGCCGCACCAATGATTGAACTCGTCATTGTTTCGCGTCTGCTCGAGTACCCGGATGCTGCGCTTGCGCAGCATCAGCAGGAACTCTTTGATGCACTCGCGTCATCTGAAAACTTGGATAAAGAGGACGCCCAGGCGCTGGGCGTTTTCCTCCGCGATCTTCTGGCGCGCGATCTGCTCGATGCCCAGGCGGATTACAGCCAGCTGTTTGACCGCGGGCGCGCGACGTCGCTGCTGCTGTTTGAACACGTTCACGGGGAATCCCGCGACCGCGGTCAGGCGATGGTGGATTTGATGGCCCAGTACGAGCAGCACGGCCTGCAGCTCGACAGCCGCGAGCTGCCGGACCACCTGCCGCTGTACCTTGAGTATCTGGCGCAGCTGCCAAAAGAAGAGGCGCTGGGCGGTCTGCAGGACATCGCCCCGATTCTGGCGCTGCTCGGCGCGCGTCTTCAGCAGCGCGAGAGCCGCTATGCGGTGCTGTTCGACCTGCTGGTGAAGCTGGCTAACGCCTCTGTAGACAGTGAAAAAGTGGCGGAGAAAATCGCGGATGAAGCCCGCGACGATACCCCGCAGGCGCTGGATGCGGTCTGGGAAGAAGAGCAGGTGAAATTCTTTGCTGACCAGAACTGCGGCGAGTCTGAAATCTCCGCTCACCAGCGTCGTTTTGCCGGCGCGGTTGCCCCGCAATATTTGAATATCTCTAACGGAGGACGGCACTAATGCACTTCCTGAATATGTTCTTCTTTGACATTTACCCGTATATCGCGGGCACCGTGTTCCTGGTGGGAAGCTGGCTGCGCTATGACTACGGCCAGTACACCTGGCGTGCCGCCTCCAGCCAGATGCTGGATCGTAAGGGGATGCACGTCGCGTCTAACCTGTTCCACATCGGGATCCTGGGGATTTTCGCCGGTCACTTCCTGGGGATGCTGACCCCGCACTGGATGTACGAAGCGTGGCTGCCGATTGAGGTGAAGCAGAAGATGGCGATGATAGCCGGCGGTGCCTGCGGCGTGATGACCCTGGTAGGCGGCCTGCTGCTGCTGAAACGTCGTCTGTTCAGCCCGCGCGTGCGTGCGACCACCACCGCAGCGGACATCCTGATCCTCTCCCTGCTGATGGTGCAGTGCGCGCTGGGCCTGCTGACCATTCCGTTCTCGGCTCAGCATATGGACGGCAGCGAGATGATGAAGCTGGTGGGCTGGGCGCAGTCCGTGGTGACCTTCCACGGCGGAGCGTCTGAGCACCTGGACGGCGTGGCGTTTATCTTCCGCGTTCACCTTGTGCTGGGCATGACGCTGTTTGTGCTGTTCCCGTTCTCCCGCCTGGTGCACATCTGGAGCGCGCCGGTGGAGTACCTGACGCGCAAATACCAGATTGTGCGCGCCCGCCGCTAATTCAGCGTTTTGATACTAGCCCCGCATTCGCGGGGTTTTTTTTCGCCCCAGCCCAGGTTGTTGCCCGCAGCCGCAAACAGGATCAACGCGCCGCCCGCAAGCTGCGTCAGGTTCAGCGAGTGTCCGAACACCAGGTTATCGACAACAATTGCCACCACCGGATAGATAAATGACAGGGAGCCGGTAATGGGGGTAGGCAGCTTTTGAATCGCGCTATACAGCAGCTGGTACATAATGCCAGTATGGACGATGCCGAGCGTCAGCAGGATCGGCCAGGGAAAATCACCGGAAAATGACGGCAGGCTGGCAAACGGCAGAAGCATTACCACGCCCGTCAGCACCTGGATAAAGGCAATATGCTGCGGTGCGATGGTTTTCAGTTTGCGCGCAATGATTGCCGTAAGCGCGTAGAAGAAGGCCGCGGCCATGGCCAGACCGATACCCGCCAGCCATTCAGTGCCGTGGGCACCGGTCAGCTCGCTGGAGAGCAGTATCACCACGCCGCCAAAGGCAAGGAACAGCCAGCCCCATTTCACCAGGCTGACGCGCTCGCCTAAAAACATCCCCATCAGAACCAGCATAAACGGCTGGGTGTTATAGACCACGGTAGAGAGGCCGATAGAGATGCGTTCATAGGCCGCGAAGAGCAGCAGCCAGTTCACGACTAAAGCCACGCCGCCGAGAATCGCCAGCAGCAGCGTGGTGCGGGTGAGGGGACTAAAGGGCTTTTGACTTACCCGGATAAAAATGAAAAGCGCCATTGCCCCAATAAGGCAGCGCCAGAACACCACTTCCGTCACCGGCAGGCCGCTGAGCAAAACAAACGCGCCGATAGAGCCAGAAATTAACATCGCCAGGCTCATCTGCCAGACGCCTTTATGGAAATCACGCATCATCCACCTCCTGATTGAATGACCCTATTGTCGAAAAACGCTGTCAGGTTTTACAGGGGTGATATAAGGTTGAAGAAGTTAACTGCTTTTTAAAATTAGGTGAAACGAGTGGAATACCTTATTGATGATATCGACCGGCAAATTTTAGCCTGCCTGGTTGAAGATGCGCGCATGTCTTTGAAGGTGCTCAGCGGCCGCATCGGCCTGACCTCACCCAGCACGGCAGAGCGTCTGAAGCGGCTGGAAGAGCGGGGCGTGATTCAGGGATATGGCGCACGGGTGAATCTCGCGGCGCTGGGGTATACGCTGCAGGCGCTGGTACGCGTGCGGCCTTTGCCGGGGCTGTTGCATAAGGTGGATAAATACATACAGGCGATGCCGGAGTGTATTGAGAGCGACAAGGTGACCGGGGAAGACTGCTTCGTCATCAGGCTGGTGGTGCGGTCAATCGAACAGCTTGATGCGCTGCTGGACGGGCTGGCGGAACATGCCCAGTGTAATACGTCGATTGTGAAAAGTTCGCCGGTAAAGCGCCGGTTGCCGCCGATGCGAACAGAAAGTTAAGAGTCGTTTGGGAATGATGGTGGTGGGGGAAGGATGACTCGGCGCGTTGCGCCTCGCCCTTCGGGTCGTTGCCTGCGGCAACGCTTTCTCGCTACGCTCGAATCGAACCTTAGTCGAAGCTTCTCATCCTTCCCCGTACGGAAATGCATGATGTTCGCTGCGAACGGAAAGCTTAGCGTCATTTGAAGGTGATGGTGGTGGGGGAAGGATTCGAACCTTCGAAGTCGATGACGGCAGATTTACAGTCTGCTCCCTTTGGCCGCTCGGGAACCCCACCAGGGGTAATTCAAATTTTGAGGTCGTGCTGAGAGATGGTGGTGGGGGAAGGATTCGAACCTTCGAAGTCGATGACGGCAGATTTACAGTCTGCTCCCTTTGGCCGCTCGGGAACCCCACCACGGGGTAATGCTTTTTAACTGGCCTGCTTCCTGATGGAAGCGGGGCGCATCATATCAAATGAGACGCCCCTGTAAAGCATTCCTTTAGGGAAATGAAGCTGTTTGCCTGCTTTTTATCCGTAAAGGCGCAAAGCTAATCAATTCATTTTCCGAAAGATTAAAGAATGATAGTTCTGTTACCGTAGACAAAGACACGCTGCGCCAGCACCTGATACAGGGCACGACTCAACACGTTCTTCTCAACGTCACGTCCGGCGCGCATCATATCTTCTGCGGTGTAGGTGTGATCCACGTGAATCACGTCCTGCATGATGATTGGGCCTTCGTCCAGATTGTCATTCACGTAGTGCGCGGTGGCGCCGATGATCTTCACGCCGCGCTCGTACGCCTGGTGATAAGGACGCGCGCCAATAAAGGCCGGCAGGAACGAGTGGTGGATATTGATAATCTTGTTCGGGAAGCGGGCCACGAAGGAAGGCGTCAGCACGCGCATGTATTTCGCCAGCACCACGTAGTCCGGGTTATGCGCTTCAATGGCAGCAGCCATCAGGTTGTCGTGCTCTTCACGGGTATGGCCTTCATGGCTCACCAGCTCAAACGGAATATCAAAACGCTCAACCAGCGTGCGCAGGGTTTCGTGATTGCCGATAACGGCGGCAATTTCCACGTCCAGACCGCCGTAATTGGCTTTCATCAACAGATCGCCCAGGCAGTGAGCCTCTTTCGTCACCAGAATCACAATGCGACGACGGCCTGCAGGATTCAGCTCACGCACGGAGCCTTCCGGCAGCGCGCTGTCCAGATCGGCCAGCAGGGTGGTGTCGTTGAAAATGCCTTCCAGCTCGGTGCGCATGAAGAAGCGACCGGTACGGTGGTCAACGAACTCGTTGTTCTGCACGATATTCAGTTCATGCTTGTAGCAAATATTGGTAATTCGTGCGATCAGCCCTTTTTGATCGGGACAGATAGTGCGCAGAACTTTACGTTGTAATGATTGCATCGCCGGGAAATCCTGTTTGTAATTGCGAAGTCTGGGTTGTCAGGCGTTACTGCCCGCAACACTTTTTGAATTTTTTTCCTGAACCACAAGGGCAGGGATCGTTACGACCAAACTGTGGACGCGTACCGTCAATATAATACCATTGCCCGCTTTCCTTTAAGAACCGGGAACGCTCGATAATGGCGCCGGGCCTTGCGTTCTCTGTAAAACGGGCAACAAAGCTGACAAAGCCTTCGTCGTCGTGGCTGCCTGGTGAGGATTCAAACACGGTAAGTCCAAGCCAGCGGGTGTTGGCGAACCCGGCTTCGATCTCCTGTCGGAAATCGGCGGCGTGGCAGGACGGGTGCCAGGTTTTTATCAGGTAGTCTGCGTCTTTGATCACAAAAGCAGTATACCGTGAACGCATGAGGTGTGACGGATCCGGTGCAACCTGATTGCCAGAAAGATATCGCTGGCAACATAGGCTATACTCCAGAGCGCTACCGCAAGGGCAGAGTTGAGACACGATTCTCTTCCTGGAACAAAAAATAAGGGCGTAAAACGCCTCGGGTAGCACTATGTTAACTGAGCAGTTGCGTTGACGCTATGTCAGGAATCCAGGGGAAGTAAAACAGGGCTAATGAGAAAGGTTAAAATTGGACTGGCGCTGGGATCAGGTGCAGCCCGGGGATGGTCTCATATCGGCGTGATTAATGCCTTAAACAAGATGGGCGTTGACGTTGATATCGTTGCAGGATGTTCAATAGGATCGCTTGTCGGGTCCGCCTACGCGTGCGGCAAGCTTCCGGATCTCGAAACCTGGGTGCGCTCCTTCAGCTATTGGGACGTGCTGCGTCTGATGGATCTCTCCTGGCAGCGCGGTGGGCTGTTGCGCGGTGAACGCGTCTTTAACCAGTTCCGCCGGGTGATGCCTCTCGAAGATTTTACTGACTGCCGGATGCCTTTTGGCGCCGTCGCAACCAATCTCAGCACAGGCCGTGAACTCTGGCTGACCGAAGGGGATATTCACCTTGCGGTGCGTGCTTCATGCAGTATTCCCGGGCTTATGGCCCCCGTGCCCCATAACGGTTACTGGCTTGTGGATGGTGGCGTCGTGAACCCGGTACCCATCTCTCTGACGCGTGCAATGGGGGCCGACATCGTCATCGCCGTTGATTTGCAGCACGATGCTCATCTGATGCAGCAAGACCTTATGTCGGTCAATCTGCAGGGCGAAGATGCCGACGTCGAGAAGCTTGCCTGGCATGAGCGCCTGCGCGGAAGAATTGGTCGCCTGGCCGCACGACGCTCGGTTGCCGCGCCGACGGCTATGGAAATCATGACCACCTCAATTCAGGTTCTTGAGAATCGCCTTAAACGTAACCGTATGGCAGGCGATCCTCCGGATATTCTTATTCAGCCTTACTGTCCGCAAATCTCTACCCTTGATTTCCATCGGGCTGAGGCCGCCATCGCAGCGGGCTCGCTAGCCGTCGAAAAGAAAATAGACGAGTTGCTGCCGTTTGTGCGAACAGCACGTTAAGCACCTTTTTTTGACTACTTCAGCAAAATCTGACAGGCGATAGTGCCGATAGCATGCCACTATTTAGTAACTGTCAGCCAGGGGAGGAACCATGACGCAGCCATTGGCCGGAAAACACATTTTGATTGTTGAAGACGAGCCCGTTTTCCGATCGCTACTGGATTCGTGGTTATCCTCGCTGGGAGCAAACACTTTACTGGCTGAAGATGGTGTCGACGCGCTGGAAAAAATGACCGGTATTACGCCCGATCTGATGATTTGCGACATCGCGATGCCGCGAATGAATGGGCTGAAACTGGTCGAGCATCTGCGCAATGAGGGTGACCAGATGCCCATTCTGGTGATCTCCGCGACAGAGAATATGGCGGATATTGCCAAAGCATTACGTCTTGGCGTTCAGGATATTCTGCTAAAACCCGTCAAAGACCTGAGCCGGTTACGTGAAACGGTATTAGCGTGCCTTTATCCGAATATGTTTAATTCCCGCGTTGAGGAAGAGGAACGTCTTTTTCAGGACTGGGACGCGCTGGTGAGTAATCCGCCAGCGGCGGCGAAATTGCTGCAAGAACTTCAGCCTCCCGTTCAGCAAACTATTTCCCACTGCCGCGTAAATTATCGTCAGCTGGTGGCGGCCGATCAGCCCGGGCTGGTGTTGGATATTGCACCTCTGTCTGATTCCGACCTCGCATTTTATTCTCTGGACGTAACCCGTGCAGGGGATAATGGCGTATTAGCCGCGCTGTTACTTCGTGCGCTCTTTAATGGATTATTGCAGGAACAGTTATCGCATCAGGGACAACGGCTCCCTGAGTTAGGCAGTTTACTCAAACAGGTAAACCAGCTTTTTCGTCAGGCCAATTTACCCGGACAGTTCCCGCTGCTGGTTGGTTATTACCATAGCGGTTTAAAGAATCTTATCCTCGTTTCAGCAGGCCTCAACGCGTCACTGAATACCGGAGAACACCATATTCAGGTGAGTAACGGTGTGCCGCTTGGAACACTGGGAACGGCGTATCTCAATCAAATTAGCCATCGCTGTTCTTCCTGGCAGTGCCAAATTTGGGGTGCCGGGGGAAGGCTACGCTTAATGTTGTCCACGGAATAAGCAATTGGATCTTAATTTTAAGATTGCTTTACCTGTGTTTTCTCGGGAGTGCTACTATCGCTGCCCAGATTCATGCGTATTTGTCCTAATTGATCGGCAACGCGTTCTTTTCAGACCCGGACTGCGGGGCGAGGCTGATATACTCAACGCGTTATTTATTGCATAAAAGTTCAAAACTTGAACAGCTCAGGAGAATTTGAATGGCTGCCCTAAATTCGAAAGTCAGAAAGGCCGTCATCCCGGTAGCGGGATTGGGGACCAGGATGTTACCAGCAACTAAGGCGATTCCTAAAGAGATGCTGCCTCTGGTTGATAAGCCATTAATCCAGTATGTCGTTAATGAGTGTATCGCGGCCGGCATCACTGAAATTGTGCTCGTTACGCATTCATCTAAAAACTCTATCGAAAACCACTTCGATACAAGTTTTGAACTCGAAGCCATGCTGGAAAAACGCGTTAAGCGTCAGCTGTTAGAAGAAGTTCAGTCTATTTGCCCTCCGCACGTCACCATTATGCAGGTTCGTCAGGGGCTGGCTAAAGGTCTGGGCCACGCGGTTATGTGTGCACACCCGGTTGTGGGTGATGAGCCTGTCGCGGTTATTCTGCCTGACGTGATTCTGGATGAATATGAATCCGATCTTTCCCAGGATAACCTGGCTGAGATGATCCATCGCTTCGACGAAACGGGCTGCAGCCAGATCATGGTTGAGCCAGTTGAAGACGTGACCGCTTACGGTGTGGTTGACTGTAAGGGCGTGAACCTTGAGCCAGGCGAAAGCGTGCCAATGGTTGGTGTCGTAGAGAAGCCTAAAGCCGACGTAGCGCCGTCTAATCTGGCGGTGGTGGGTCGCTATGTCCTGAGTGCTGAAATCTGGCCTCTGCTGGCGAAAACGCCTCCAGGAGCAGGGGATGAAATCCAGCTGACGGATGCCATTGATATGCTGATCGAGAAAGAGACCGTTGAGGCTTACCACATGAAAGGTAAGAGCCATGACTGCGGTAATAAGCTCGGTTATATGCAGGCGTTCGTTGAATATGGCATTCGCCATAATACGCTGGGTGAAGAATTTAAAGGCTGGCTCAAAGAGAGTATGGGTATTAAGAAATAATCCAGGCGTAAATCTCTGAAACCGGTGTGGCGCTGCCCACCGGTTTTTTTATGCCCATAAAACAGCATGACCAGCCTGTTTGTAAGCAAAACTAAATAGGCGAATAACGCTTTATGACGGAGTGTAAGAGGATGTTTGTGATAAATTGCGGGCAAAAAAAATCCCACCAGAGGCGGGATTTTTCTGAATTCGGCGTGATTAATCCTTGATCAGGAAGTCATCCAGCTGTTTACCTTGCTCATCCATGGCTTTCTTGATTACAGCAGGAGTACGGCCCTGGCCGGTCCAGGTTTTAGTTTCGCCGTTCTCATCAACATAGCTATATTTAGCAGGACGGGCAGCGCGTTTTGCTTTGGTACCGGTTTTTGCAGCAGCCATGCTGTTCAGCAATTCATTTGGATCGATACCATCAGCAATCAGCATTTCACGATATTGCTGCAGTTTACGCGTACGCTCTTCGATTTCAGCAGCAGCAGCGCTTTCTTCTTCGCGACGTTCATTAACTACAACTTCTAATTTTTCCAGCATTTCTTCGAGCGTTTCAAGGGTACATTCTCTTGCCTGCGCACGAAGAGTACGGATGTTGTTCAGAATTTTAAGTGCTTCGCTCATTGTAGTAATCTCAAACTTATAATGGGGGGTGGTTTGTTGACCTAATAATAGAGCCATAAATTCAGATGTGCAATAGCCAGGAATGTAAGGAATTCAAAAAATACTAAATAAAGCCGCTATTATTAATTACGCTAACTTAAATTTCCTCTTTGACAGTCTCGCTTGTTATCACGATAACCTGCTTAACCCCGCCGCTTGCATCTTTTTTTGTGACATTTACCGCAGGAATTATAGTTTCGGCGGATAAATATCAGCCTTTTGTATTAGTTCCTGGCGACGGTGTTAAGGCAGGAATAGTTAATAAATAGTGAATTTTAATGAACGCAGATTCCACTATAAAAAGAAGTGTTATGTTTGGCTAACCATATAACCTATTCACCCGCATGACCGCCTTTACTCTCTGTTTTAGCGGATTATTTTTGCGAGAAGGGGGTGTTTTACACCTTTCAGCACGGCATCGTTTGTGCGGCGCGTCGCTGATGACCAGACAAAATATGGTACAATGAATCATCGGGAATATTACACATTGATTAGGGTTTTACGGCCAATGGCACAACTTTATTTCTACTATTCGGCAATGAATGCCGGGAAATCCACCGCGCTGCTGCAATCCTCATACAATTACCAGGAACGAGGAATGCGTACCGTAGTTTATACCGCTGAAATCGACGATCGCTTCGGTGCAGGGAAGGTGAGTTCCAGAATAGGCCTCTCTTCGCCAGCCAGGCTGTTTAACCCGCAAACCGACCTGCTACAGGATATCCGCGCTGCGCATGCGTCAGAGCCCATTCATTGCGTGCTGGTGGATGAGAGCCAGTTCCTGACGCGTGAACAGGTGCATGCGCTCTCTGAAGTGGTTGATGAACTCGATATCCCCGTTCTGTGCTACGGGCTGCGTACGGACTTCCGCGGGGAACTGTTTGCCGGAAGCCAGTATTTGCTTGCATGGTCAGATAAGCTGGTTGAACTGAAAACTATCTGTTTTTGCGGACGCAAGGCCAGCATGGTGCTTCGTCTGGACCAGGCCGGAAAACCTTACGCGGACGGTGAGCAGGTGGTGATTGGCGGCAATGAACGCTATGTGTCGGTCTGTCGTAAGCATTATAAGGAAGCGTTGTCCGTAGGCTCGCTGACGGCGATCCAGCACGACAACAGAAAATAATATCCGCTGATATTCAGACATAAAAAAACCCGCCTGTATGGCGGGTTTTTTCATCATGCTGTCAGTTAAGCGCTTTTCTTCGCTTTCTTGTCAGCTTTAATGACCGGAGCGTCTGTTTTCACAGCAGCAACGTCACCTTCTTTGAACTCACGACCGTAGTAGGTATCCAGCAGAATCTGTTTCAGCTCGGAGATCAGTGGGTAGCGCGGGTTAGCACCAGTACACTGGTCATCGAAGGCATCTTCAGACAGCTTGTCTACGTGAGCGAGGAAGTCAGCTTCCTGAACGCCTGCTTCACGGATAGATTTAGGAATACCCAATTCAGCTTTCAGGCTTTCCAGCCATGCCAGCAGTTTCTCAATCTTCGCAGCAGTACGGTCGCCCGGTGCGCTCAGACCAAGGTGGTCAGCGATTTCAGCATAACGACGACGCGCTTGCGGACGGTCGTACTGGCTGAACGCAGTCTGCTTGGTTGGGTTGTCGTTAGCGTTATAGCGGATAACGTTGCTGATCAACAGGGCGTTCGCCAGACCGTGAGGAATGTGGAACTGTGAACCCAGCTTGTGCGCCATAGAGTGGCAGACACCCAGGAAGGCGTTCGCAAACGCGATACCGGCGATGGTTGCTGCACTGTGGACACGTTCACGTGCTACAGGGTTTTTAGAACCTTCATTGTAGGACGCTGGCAGGTTTTCTTTCAGCAGTTTCAGAGCCTGCAGAGCCTGACCGTCAGAGAACTCAGACGCCAGTACAGAAACGTAGGCTTCCAGCGCGTGAGTCACCGCATCCAGACCACCGAACGCACACAGAGACTTCGGCATTTCCATTACCAGGTTGGCATCAACGATAGCCATATCTGGCGTCAGCGCGTAGTCAGCCAGCGGGTATTTCTGACCTGTTGCGTCATCCGTTACCACCGCAAATGGTGTCACTTCTGAACCGGTACCGGAAGTGGTGGTGACGGCGATCATTTTCGCTTTCACGCCCATTTTCGGGAACTTGTAGATACGTTTACGGATGTCCATAAAGCGCAGCGCCAGCTCTTCGAAGTGGGTTTCCGGATGTTCGTACATAACCCACATAATTTTCGCGGCGTCCATTGGGGAACCACCACCCAGTGCGATAATCACATCTGGTTTGAAGGAATTCGCCAGTTCAGCACCTTTGCGTACAACGCTCAGGGTTGGGTCAGCTTCAACTTCAAAGAACACTTCAGTTTCGACGCCAGCCGCTTTCAGCACAGAGGTGATCTGGTCAGCGTAGCCGTTGTTGAACAGGAAACGGTCAGTCACGATGAGCGCACGTTTGTGGCCATCAGTAATCACTTCATCCAGCGCGATTGGCAGAGAGCCACGGCGGAAGTAGATAGATTTCGGAAGTTTGTGCCACAACATGTTTTCAGCTCGCTTAGCAACGGTTTTCTTGTTGATCAGGTGTTTTGGACCAACGTTTTCAGAGATGGAGTTACCACCCCAGGAACCACAACCCAGAGTCAGGGAAGGTGCGAGTTTGAAGTTATACAGGTCACCGATACCACCCTGAGAAGCAGGGGTGTTAATCAGGATACGGGCAGTTTTCATCATCTGGCCGAAGTGGGCAACACGCTCAGGCTGGTTATCCTGGTCGGTGTACAGACATGAGGTATGACCGATACCGCCCATGGCAACCAGCTTCTCGGCTTTTTCTACCGCGTCTTCGAAATCTTTCGCACGGTACATCGCAAGCGTAGGAGACAGTTTTTCGTGAGCAAACGGCTCGCTTTCGTCGACAACTTTAACTTCACCGATCAGGATCTTGGTGGTCGCCGGAACGGTAAAGCCTGCGAGTTCAGCGATTTTATAGGCTGGCTGACCTACGATAGCAGCGTTCAGCGCGCCATTTTTCAGGATGATGTCCTGAACCGCTTTCAGCTCTTTGCCCTGCAGCAGGTAGCCGCCGTGGCTGGCGAAACGTTCGCGTACTGCGTCGTACACGGAATCAACAACAACTACAGACTGTTCAGATGCACAGATAACGCCGTTATCGAAGGTTTTAGACATCAGAACAGACGCAACAGCACGTTTGATGTCAGCGGTTTCATCGATAACAACAGGGGTGTTACCTGCGCCTACACCGATTGCTGGTTTACCGGAGCTGTATGCTGCTTTAACCATGCCAGGACCACCGGTCGCCAGAATCAGGTTAATGTCCGGGTGATGCATCAGCGCGTTAGACAGTTCAACAGAAGGTTGGTCGATCCAGCCAATCAGATCTTTTGGTGCGCCCGCAGCAATTGCTGCCTGCAGAACGATGTCTGCTGCTTTATTTGTCGCGTCTTTCGCACGTGGATGTGGAGAGAAGATGATTGCGTTACGGGTCTTCAGGCTGATCAGCGATTTGAAGATAGCCGTTGAAGTTGGGTTAGTCGTTGGAACAATACCGCAAATGATGCCGATAGGTTCGGCGATGGTGATCGTCCCGAAGGTGTCGTCTTCAGACAGAACGCCACAGGTTTTCTCATCTTTATAGGCGTTGTAGATATACTCAGAAGCAAAGTGGTTTTTGATCACTTTATCTTCAACGATACCCATGCCAGATTCGGCAACGGCCATTTTAGCGAGAGGGATTCGAGCATCTGCAGCAGCCAGAGCGGCCGCGCGGAAGATTTTATCAACCTGTTCTTGGGTGAAATTGGCATATTCACGCTGGGCCTTTTTAACGCGCTCGACGAGGGCGTTCAGTTCAGCGATATTAGTAACAGCCATAATGCTCTCCTGATAATGTTTAAACTCTTTTAGTAAACCAGCGCTCGATACGTCAGACAGTATAGACAGTGCCAATACGACTTGCGTTACATAAAGTAAAACAAAGGGTTACTTTATGCTCCAGTACACTAATTTACTAAAAGAGCCTTACCTTAGCATCATCCCTTTTTGTCAGGTGACCTCCCTGGGGGCGTAATCAAGATTACTCACTTCTGAGTACGGAAATCATGATCTGCGTCAATTTTCCACCAAGCTGATACCTTTCAGCAGGGTTATTTGATGGATAAATTTCCACTGTTAATTAATTAAGTAACTATTGGAAGCGGCGCTATCATTGTCTCAACATATGTTTAACATTCTGAAATGCTGACGTTTTGGCACAGATTTCTGGTGAAGTATGCTAATAAAAAGCGTATCTTCAGCGCGATTTTTCATAACAACGTATCAGTCCCGGGCATGCGCAAAAGCGGAGCAAAACGTGATCCAAACGCTCTTTGATTTTCCAACGTATTTTAAATTTTTTATCGGTCTGTTTGCCCTGGTCAACCCGGTGGGGATCATTCCTGTCTTCATTAGTATGACCAGTTACCAGACGGCGGCGGCCCGGAACAAAACCAATCTTACCGCTAACCTGTCTGTGGCGATCATTTTGCTCACCTCGCTTTTCCTGGGTGATGCCATTCTCCAGCTCTTTGGCATCTCGATTGACTCCTTCCGCATTGCGGGCGGGATCCTGGTGGTGACCATTGCCATGTCCATGATCAGCGGTAAGCTGGGTGAGGATAAGCAGAACAAGCAGGAAAAGTCAGAAACCGCCATCCGCGAAAGTATCGGTGTGGTTCCGTTGGCGTTACCCCTCATGGCCGGGCCGGGCGCCATCAGTTCGACGATTGTCTGGGGCACGCGTTACCATAGCCTCATGCACCTGATTGGTTTTTCTGTCGCGATTGCCGTTTTCGCGCTCTGCTGCTGGGGCGTATTCCGCATGGCGCCGTGGCTGGTGCGCCTGCTGGGGCAGACGGGTATCAACGTTATTACCCGTATCATGGGACTATTGTTAATGGCACTCGGGATCGAGTTCATTGTCACGGGTATTAAAAGCATTTTCCCCGGCTTGTTACATTGATATTTCATATGAAAAAAACGGCGCTTCGGCGCCGTTTTTTTTATGTCATTATCAGTAAATCATATAAATAAAGTTGAAAAGCTTACATATCATAATAAATTCTACTAATAATGTTCATCTCTTATATTTCATAGAGTTATGAATTCACCTCAAGCCTGCCTGCACAGAAAATCTTCGAACGCACTGTTATTTTACTCACACGATAGTCTTGGGCTTGCTGAGGGATAACCGAAATGATATTAGTAATTTCAACATTTCGTTAGATGAATGTGCTAAATAATAATCAATTGTTAAATTTTCGTACAAAGCTACGCGATGATAGCGCAGCGACGCGCCTGAAGAGATAATTTTCCATATTAGTTTGAATTTTAAGATTTTTTTAGGGTGTTCAACGTATGGAAGGATTGGGCGCGACGATACGGCCTGCACCGTAAAAGAGAATTGCTTAACAAATTTGCAAAATGTATTGGCGCGTGTTTACGCCATTTGATACTTTCCGGCCTACTATTTTGCAGCATAAAACAAGTAGATGAGAATTATTTTCATATAGTCCTCTTCTCAGATATCCAGCACAGGTCTCAAACAGGGGAGGCCTGGCAAGAATCGACGCAAGACGGCCATACGAGCGGTCAGTAATAAAAAAAGTCGGTGATAGCAAGAAGTAAAAAAAGAACCTGACAGCAGCAAAAAAAAACTCCTGCGCTGTACAGGCCCCAACAGGGGATTAACAGCTGGCGAAAGCCAGTAATTATAATGAGTGGAGTACCAACACAATGTCCATCATCACAAAAAAAAATCTGGTAGCGGCGGGGATTTTAACTGCGCTAATCGCGGGCAACGCTGCAATGGCTGCGGACGTTCCTGCAGGTGTTCAACTGGCGGAAAAACAGACGCTGGTGCGTAACAACGGTGCGGAAGTGCAGTCTCTCGATCCGCATAAAATTGAAGGCGTTCCTGAGTCAAACGTTAACCGCGACCTGTTCGAAGGTCTGCTGGTGACTGACGTAGACGGCCACCCGGCACCGGGCGTGGCGGAAAAGTGGGAAAATAAAGATTTCAAAGTCTGGACCTTCCATCTGCGTAAAGATGCCAAATGGTCCGACGGAACACCGGTTACCGCCGAAGATTTCGTATATAGCTGGCAGCGCCTGGCGAATCCAAACACCGCCTCTCCGTATGCGAGCTATCTGCAGTATGGCCACATCGCCAATATCGATGACATCATCGCCGGTAAAAAGCCGGTCACCGACCTGGGCGTTAAGGCGATCGATGCTAATACCTTTGAAGTGACGTTGAGCGAACCTGTTCCGTACTTCTATAAGCTGCTGGTTCACCCGTCCGTCTCGCCGGTTCCAAAATCCGCCGTGGAAAAATTTGGTGAAAAATGGACGCAGCCTGCCAATATCGTGACCAACGGCGCCTATAAGCTGAAAGACTGGGTGGTCAACGAACGTATGGTGCTTGAGCGTAACCCGCAGTACTGGGATAACGCGAAGACCGTGATTAATCAGGTCACCTACCTGCCAATCTCTTCCGAAGTGACCGACGTTAACCGCTACCGCAGCGGCGAAATCGACATGACCTATAACAACATGCCGATTGAACTGTTCCAGAAGCTGAAGAAAGAGATCCCGAAAGAAGTTCACGTCGATCCATATCTGTGCACCTATTACTACGAAATCAACAACCAGAAAGCCCCGTTCACCGACGTGCGCGTTCGTACCGCGCTGAAGCTGGCGCTGGATCGCGATATTATCGTGAACAAAGTGAAAAACCAGGGCGATCTGCCGGCGTACAGCTACACGCCTCCGTATACCGATGGGATGAAGCTGGTTGAGCCTGAGTGGTTCAAGTGGTCACAGGAAAAACGTAACGAAGAAGCGAAAAAACTGCTGGCTGAAGCTGGGTATACCGCAGACAAGCCGCTGACGTTCAACTTGCTGTACAACACATCAGACCTGCACAAGAAACTGGCGATTGCGGTCGCGTCTATCTGGAAGAAAAACCTGGGCGTGAACGTTAAGCTGGAAAACCAGGAGTGGAAAACCTTCCTCGATACGCGTCATCAGGGGACCTTCGACGTGGCGCGTGCGGGCTGGTGTGCGGACTATAACGAACCGACGTCATTCCTGAACACCATGCTCAGCGACAGTTCAAACAACACGGCGCACTATAAGAGCCCGGCGTTTGACAAGATCATCGCTGAAACGCTGAAAGTGTCTGACGATGCGCAGCGCGCAGAGCTGTACGCGAAATCAGAAGAACAGCTCGACAAAGACTCTGCAATTGTACCGGTTTACTACTACGTTAACGCCCGTCTGGTGAAACCGTGGGTAGGGGGTTATACCGGTAAAGACCCGTTGGATAATATTTCCGTTAAAAATCTTTATATTATCAAGCATTAATGGCAATACGTGGGGCGGGCATGGCTTGCCCCACTGTGTCTACTTTGTAACATTCATCAGGCACACGCCAGAAGGTACGGGCAATGTTGAAATTTATCCTGCGTCGCTGTCTAGAAGCGATACCAACGTTATTTATTCTAATTACGATTTCCTTCTTTATGATGCGTCTCGCGCCGGGAAGTCCATTTACCGGTGAACGCACGCTGCCGCCGGAAGTTATGGCGAACATCGAGGCGAAGTATCACTTAAACGATCCCATCACCACCCAATACTTCAACTATCTGAAGCAGCTGGCGCACGGTGATTTTGGACCGTCATTTAAATATAAAGACTATTCCGTTAACGATCTGGTGGCCTCCAGCTTCCCGGTCTCGGCAAAACTGGGTGCTGCAGCATTCATTCTGGCCGTCGTTCTCGGGGTCACCGCAGGCGTTATCGCCGCGCTCAGACAAAATACCAAATGGGATTATGCCGTAATGGGGGTGGCAATGACCGGGGTAGTCATACCCAGCTTCGTTGTCGCGCCATTGCTGGTGATGATATTTGCCATCACGCTGAAATGGCTGCCCGGCGGCGGCTGGAACGGCGGGGCACTGAAGTTCATGATTTTGCCGATGGTGGCATTATCGCTGGCGTACATCGCCAGTATCGCGCGTATTACCCGTGGTTCTATGATCGAAGTGCTGCACTCAAACTTCATCCGCACCGCGCGCGCGAAAGGGCTGCCGATGCGCCGGATCATCTTCCGCCACGCGCTCAAGCCGGCGCTGCTGCCTGTGCTCTCCTATATGGGACCGGCATTCGTCGGCATCATTACGGGCTCAATGGTTATCGAAACAATTTACGGCCTGCCGGGTATTGGCCAGCTGTTCGTTAACGGGGCGCTTAACCGTGACTACTCGCTCGTTCTGAGCCTCACGATCCTCGTGGGCGCGCTGACCATTCTCTTTAACGCCGTTGTCGATGTGCTGTATGCCGTTATCGACCCGAAAATTCGTTACTAACGCTGGAGCACGCCATGATGTTGAGTAAGAAAAACAGCGAGGCGCTGGAAAACTTCAGTGAAAAACTGGAAGTAGAAGGTCGTAGCCTCTGGCAGGACGCCCGCCGTCGCTTTATGCACAACCGCGCCGCGGTCGCCAGCCTGGCGGTTCTGGTGGTCATCGCGCTTTTTGTGACCCTGGCACCTATGCTGTCGCAATTTACCTATTTCGATACGGACTGGGGCATGATGTCCAGCGCGCCGGATATGGAGTCCGGCCACTATTTCGGTACCGATTCATCCGGCCGTGATTTGCTGGTGCGCGTAGCGATTGGTGGTCGTATTTCCCTGATGGTGGGTATCGCCGCCGCGCTGGTGGCGGTGATCGTGGGGACGCTTTACGGCGCGCTTTCCGGCTACCTTGGCGGCAAAGTAGACTCGGTGATGATGCGTCTGCTGGAAATCCTGAACTCCTTCCCGTTTATGTTCTTCGTTATTTTGCTGGTGACCTTCTTCGGACAGAACATCCTGTTGATCTTTGTGGCTATCGGGATGGTTTCCTGGCTGGATATGGCGCGTATCGTGCGCGGCCAGACGCTGAGCCTCAAACGCAAAGAGTTTATCGAAGCGGCGCAGGTAGGGGGCGTATCAACCAGCAATATCGTGGTTCGCCATATCGTGCCTAACGTGCTGGGCGTGGTGGTGGTCTATGCCTCACTGCTGGTGCCAAGCATGATTCTGTTTGAATCCTTCCTCAGCTTCCTGGGGCTGGGCACGCAAGAGCCACTGAGCAGCTGGGGTGCGTTGCTGAGCGACGGTGCAAACTCGATGGAAGTTTCACCGTGGCTGCTGCTTTATCCGGCGGGTTTCCTGGTCGTCACCCTGTTTTGTTTTAACTTTATCGGCGATGGCCTGCGTGATGCCCTCGACCCGAAAGACCGTTAAGGAGCGCCGTCATGACAATAATTGAAACGGCCACCGCGCCTCAGGCGCAACAGCAGAGCAACCTTCTGCTGGATGTGAAAGACCTCCGCGTGACCTTTAAAACCCCGGACGGTGATGTGACCGCGGTCAACGATCTCAACTTTAACCTGAGCAAAGGTGAAACGCTGGGGATCGTGGGGGAATCCGGCTCCGGAAAATCCCAGACGGCATTTGCGCTGATGGGCCTGCTGGCCGCTAACGGCGTGATTGGCGGTTCGGCAAAATTCAACGGGCGTGAAATTCTCAATCTGCCGGAGCACGAGCTGAACAAGCTTCGCGCCGAACAGATCTCAATGATTTTCCAGGATCCGATGACCTCGCTGAACCCGTATATGCGCGTCGGCGAGCAGCTGATGGAAGTCCTGATGCTGCACAAAGGCCTGGGCAAAGCGGAAGCCTTTGAGGAATCCGTTAAAATGCTGGATGCGGTAAAAATGCCGGAAGCGCGCAAGCGCATGCGCATGTTCCCGCACGAGTTTTCCGGCGGTATGCGTCAGCGCGTGATGATTGCCATGGCGCTGCTGTGCCGGCCAAAGCTGCTGATTGCCGATGAACCGACTACCGCGCTGGACGTCACCGTGCAGGCGCAAATCATGACCCTGCTGAACGAGCTTAAGCGTGAGTTCAACACCGCGATTATCATGATCACCCACGATCTGGGCGTGGTTGCCGGTATCTGTGACAAAGTGCTGGTGATGTACGCCGGGCGCACCATGGAATACGGCAAAGCGCGCGACGTGTTCTATCAGCCAGCCCATCCGTACTCCATTGGCCTGCTGAACGCGGTGCCGCGTCTTGATGCAGAGGGTGAATCCCTGCTTACCATTCCGGGCAACCCGCCAAACCTGCTGCGACTGCCGAAAGGCTGCCCGTTCCAGCCGCGCTGCCCGCACGCGATGGAGATCTGCAACAGCGCGCCGCCGCTGGAAGAATTTGCCCCAGGCCGTCTGCGCGCCTGCTTTAAGCCGCAGGAGGAGCTGGTATGAACGCAGTAGATGAAAAACGCAACGTGCTGCTCGAAATCGCTGACCTCAAGGTGCATTTCGATATCAAAGACGGCAAGCAGTGGTTCTGGCAACCGCCGAAGACCCTGAAAGCGGTGGATGGCGTTACGCTGCGCCTGTACGAAGGGGAGACCCTGGGCGTGGTGGGCGAATCCGGCTGCGGTAAATCCACCTTTGCGCGTGCGATTATCGGTCTGGTGAAAGCCACCGGCGGCAAAGTGGCCTGGCTGGGTAAAGATCTGCTGGGCATGAAGCCCGACGAGTGGCGCGACGTGCGCAGCGATATCCAGATGATTTTCCAGGATCCGCTGGCGTCATTAAACCCGCGTATGACCATCGGTGAGATTATTGCCGAGCCGCTGCGCACCTATCATCCTAAGATGCCGCGTCAGGAAGTGCGCGACCGCGTGAAGGCGATGATGCTGAAAGTTGGCCTGCTGCCTAACCTCATAAACCGTTACCCGCATGAATTTTCAGGCGGCCAGTGTCAGCGTATTGGCATCGCGCGAGCGCTTATTCTTGAGCCGAAACTGATTATCTGTGATGAGCCGGTCTCCGCGCTGGACGTGTCGATTCAGGCGCAGGTGGTCAACCTGCTTCAGAAACTGCAGCGCGAAATGGGGCTGTCGCTGATCTTCATTGCGCACGATCTGGCGGTGGTAAAACACATCTCTGACCGCGTGCTGGTGATGTATCTGGGCCATGCTGTGGAACTGGGAACCTATGACGAGGTGTACCACAACCCGCTGCATCCTTACACCAGAGCGCTGATGTCGGCGGTGCCGATCCCCGATCCGGACCTGGAAAAGAATAAGACGATTCAGCTTCTGGAAGGAGAATTGCCGTCGCCGATCAATCCGCCGTCGGGCTGCGTGTTCCGCACGCGATGCCCGATGGCCGGGCCGGAATGCGCGAAAACGCGACCGGTGCTGGAAGGCAGTTTCCGACATGCGGTTTCCTGCCTGAAAGTAGACCCGCTATAATCGCAAGGGCTGACATGATGTCAGCCCTTATTTTTTGTGAGGTTACCGTGTCGCGTTTGTTCACCTCAGCCCGTCGGCGGCTCTATCATCTTTTATTCGATCCTGAAACGGTATCGGGACGCCGTTTTGAAGGTCTTTGTGCGCTGTTTGCGCTACTCAGCGTAGTGGTCATCTTTATTGAATCGGGTGTGGGTACGCAGTATCACCTGACATTTGAGGAATGGCATGCGTTTGTCTGGCTGGAACTTATTATTACCCTGGTCTTTACCGCTGAGTATATTTTGCGTGTAGTTTGCTGGCCCAATCCGGCGAAATACGTATTCAGCTTCTGGGGCTTTATTGATTTAGCGACGATCCTGCCGCTCTACGTGATGTGGCTGTGGCCAGAGATTAGCCTCAACTATGTTTTCGCCTGGCGAGCAATGCGCGTTATTCGGGTATTACGTATCCTGAAGTTACTGCGCTTTATGCCGTCGCTGCGCGTATTCTGGAGCGCGATCGTCAGCGCACGACATCAGCTTATTCTCTTCTATTCGTTTATTGCCATCGTCATGATTGTTTTCGGTGCGCTGATGTATTTGATAGAAGGGCCGAAATATGGCTTCACGACGCTCAACGCGTCCGTCTACTGGGCGATAGTGACCGTTACGACCGTGGGGTATGGCGATATCACGCCCCATACGCCGCTGGGACGGATAGTGGCATCCGTGCTGATTCTGATTGGGTACTCGGTTATTGCGATTCCGACGGGGCTTATTACCACGCACATGAGCAGCGCGTTTCAGAACCGTAAACAGCGGCGCAAATGTCCGAACTGCCACCAGGCAGATCATGAACACAGCGCGCGGTTTTGCAACCGCTGTGGAAGCGCGTTGCCGGATTAAATAAAAAAGGCTGCCATCGCAGCCTTTTTTATTATTCGCGCCAGAGTATATGGCACAGCTTATGGTCTTTCTCACGACACAGCAGGACGCGGGCGAAAATGTCGTTAATTTCACCGCCGTCTTCATCAGCCAGCCCAATGACCACTTCGGCAAAGAAGTCAGGATTCAGGTCGAAATCCACATGTTCGGCCCAGTCCTCTGAAGGGTCGAACAATTCGGCACCGCCGCGCTCTTCGAACTGCAGATTAAAGAGGATCACGTCTGCGGGATCGAGGTTATCAACCGCCAGTTCGAGAAAAATGTCATAGGCCTGCTCGAGCGTTTCGTCTTCGGTCAGGCGATTGTTCAGATCCATTTCCATGATGACTACCTGTTTAACATCGTTGGGCACGTTTTACAGCAACGGACTAAAGAAGTAAAACAGTCGTTCAGCTATTCGCTGCCATAACGGACGTTTTACCCACAGCCTGGCATCCAGCAGCCGCGAGCGGGAGATATAGTCATCCTGAACCGCCGCCAGGTCACCGCCAAAGCCGGCGTCATCAATCACCAGGGTGATTTCAAAGTTTAGCCACAGGCTGCGCATATCAAGGTTAACCGTGCCCACCAGGCTTAACTCGCCGTCAACCAGCACGCTCTTGGTGTGCAATAGCCCGCCTTCAAACTGGTAAATTTTGACACCGGCGGCCAGCAGTTCGCTAAAGAAGGCTCGGCTGGCCCAGCCCACCAGAAGGGAGTCATTTTTGCGTGGCAGAATGATACTCACATCGACACCGCGCTGCGCTGCGGTACAAATCGCGTGCAGCAGGTCATCGCTGGGGACGAAGTAGGGCGTCGTCATGATCAGATATTCACGCGCGGAGTAGGTTGCCGTCAGTAGCGCCTGGTGAATCAAGTCCTCCGGGAAGCCCGGTCCGGAGGCGATGGTATGAATTGTATGGCCGCTGGCCTCTTCAAACGGCATGATATTGCCGTCCGGCGGTGGAGGCAGGATACGCTTGCCGGTCTCTATCTCCCAGTCGCAGGAATAAACGATGCCCATCGAGGTGGCAATCGGCCCCTCCATTCGCGCCATCAGATCCACCCATTGCCCGACGCCGGAGTCCTGTTTGAAGAAGCGTGGGTCAACCATGTTCATACTGCCGGTGTAGGCAATATAGTTATCGATCATGACCATTTTGCGGTGCTGGCGAAGGTCCATCCGGCGCAGAAACACGCGCAGAAGATTAACTTTCAGCGCCTCAACCACCTCAATACCAGCATTGCGCATCATGCCCGCCCAGGGGCTACGGAAAAATGCCACGCTGCCCGCGGAGTCAAGCATCAGGCGACAATGAATGCCCCGGCGCGCGGCCGCCATCAGCGACTCAGCGACCTGGTCAGCCATGCCGCCGGGCTGCCAGATATAAAACACCATCTCGATATTATGGCGAGCCAGCTGAATATCGCGGATTAACGCCTGCATGACATCGTCGGACGACGTCAGTAGCTGGAGCTGATTGCCCTTAACGCCGCCAATCCCCTGGCGGCGCTCGCAGAGCTTAAACAGCGAGGAGGCGACGCTGCTGTTCTCCTCGGCAAAGATATGCTTGCAGGCTTTAAGATCGTTAAGCCACTTCGCGGTCGAAGGCCACATGGCGCGCGCCCGCTCGGCACGGCGTTTACCCAGATGAAGCTCACCGAAAGAGAGATAGGCAATAATTCCCACCAGTGGGAGGATATAAATGATCAGAAGCCAGGCCATGGCAGAGGGTACGGCTCTGCGCTTCATCAGGATGCGTAACGTCACACCCGCGATTAACAGCCAGTATCCCAGAATGACCAGCCAACTCACCACGGTGTAGAAGGTTGTCATAGTTAAAAAAATCCTTTTGAAAGCGTATTGTTATGAGTGTACGCATCAGGATTCATCTGGCAAATAAAAACGCCAGGTAAAAGCGCTGGTTTGCTGCCGGGTTGGGTTTATAATGGCGGCTCTGTTTGAGAAAGAGTTGTAGACATGAAGCGCAGTAGAACAGAAGTAGGGCGCTGGCGCATGTTGCGACAGGTGAGTCGTCGTAAGGCTCGTTGGCTGGAAGCACAATCCCGCCGCAATATGCGTATCCACGCCATCAGAAAATGTGGATTGACCCGGCACCGCAATGCGTTGCTGTTCGCAGTCCAGGATATCTGAAACCCATGAGGGCACCGCAAGGTGCCCGCTGATTTTATAGCGTCTGATTTTGCGAATATCGTTATTGCGGCGATATTCCGGTTATTTTTAGCAAAAGGAGGGAGAGGTGTTTGCGGAGTTTGGTGTACTGAATTTCTGGACGTACGTTGTTGGCGCATTTTTTATCGTGCTGGTTCCCGGGCCAAACACCCTGTTTGTGCTGAAAACCGGGATCGGTCACGGCGTTAAAAAAGGGTATCTTGCCGCGACCGGTGTGTTTATCGGTGATGCGGTATTGATGTTTCTGGCCTGGGCGGGTGTTGCGGCATTGATCCAGACGACCCCCGTACTCTTTAATATCGTGCGCTATCTCGGGGCCTTCTATCTGCTCTGGCTGGGTGGCAAAATGCTCTGGTCGGTGATCACCCGTCAGAATAACGCTCAAGAGAGCGGAACCGAGCCTGCCAGCACGATCATGAAACGCTCACTCGTCCTGAGCCTGACCAATCCAAAAGCGATTCTGTTCTACGTTTCGTTCTTTGTGCAGTTTATCGACGTGAATGCGCAAAATACCGGGACCTCTTTCCTGATCCTCGCCACTACGCTTGAGCTGATTAGCTTTATGTACATGAGCTTCCTGATCTTCTCTGGGGCGTTTGTCACGCGTTATCTGAAAACCAAAAAGAAGCTGGCAAAGCTGGGGAACGGGCTGATAGGGCTACTGTTTGTCGGGTTTGCGGCGCGATTAGCGTCACTGCATTAATGTGAAAAAAAGGCTCCTGCTGG
>NZ_JAPKNE010000015.1:0-28980 GCF_026344075.1 Enterobacter nematophilus
TTCGCTCACCGTTGCGAGGTGGCGTATATTACGCTTTCCTCTTTCAGAGTCAACCCGTTATTTCAGGATTTTTTCTCTTCAACCGACCGGGTTAACTGTGAAGTGATTCACATCCGCCGTGTCGATGGAGGCGCATTATAGGGAGTTCTCCGCAGGCCGCAACCGCTAAATGACAGAAAAATGACTGACTGCTGCATTCCACAGCAAAACCCCGCCTTATACCTTTTTACGCACAGACTTATCCACAATGATACGAAAAAGTGAAAATGTGCGAGCGTTGCGCAAACGTTTTCGTTAAAATGCTCGCGCTTAACAAGGATGCCCCGTCAGGTGTGTTAGATGAGTTTTTCACAGGAAAATTCATCTAACGCTCTCTGTAATCGTGAAATCCAGGGGATTTACCATGCAACAACGTCGTCCAGTCCGCCGCGCTCTGCTCAGTGTTTCTGATAAAGCCGGTATCGTCGAATTCGCTCAGGCACTTTCCGCACGCGGTGTGGAGCTGCTTTCCACAGGCGGTACCGCTCGCCTGTTAGCAGATAAAGGTCTGCCGGTAACCGAAGTGTCCGACTACACCGGTTTCCCGGAAATGATGGATGGACGCGTTAAAACCCTGCATCCGAAAGTGCACGGCGGCATTCTTGGCCGTCGCGGTCAGGACGACGGCATTATGGAGCAGCATAATATTGCCCCCATCGATATGGTTGTCGTTAACCTCTACCCGTTCGCGCAGACCGTCGCCCGCGAAGGCTGCTCTCTGGAAGACGCCGTAGAGAATATTGATATCGGCGGCCCGACCATGGTGCGCTCCGCAGCCAAGAACCATAAAGATGTGGCCATCGTGGTAAAGAGCGGCGACTACAGCGCCATTATTAATGAGATGGACGCCAACGAAGGGTCGCTCACGCTGGAAACGCGTTTCGACCTCGCCATCAAAGCCTTCGAACACACTGCCGCGTACGACAGCATGATCGCCAACTACTTCGGTAGCCTGGTGCCGGCTTACCACGATGAAAGCAAAGAGCCTTCTGGCCGCTTCCCGCGCACCCTGAACCTGAACTTCATTAAGAAGCAGGATATGCGTTACGGCGAGAACAGCCACCAGCAGGCTGCCTTCTATATAGAAGAAGAGGTAAAAGAAGCCTCTGTTGCGACCGCCCAGCAGGTTCAGGGGAAAGCCCTCTCCTATAACAACATTGCCGACACCGACGCCGCGCTGGAATGCGTGAAAGAGTTCAGCGAGCCGGCCTGCGTTATCGTCAAGCACGCCAACCCATGCGGCGTTGCGGTAAGCACCTCTATTCTGGATGCCTACGATCGCGCCTACAAAACCGACCCGACCTCCGCGTTTGGCGGCATTATTGCCTTCAACCGCGAGCTGGATGCTGAGACCGCGCAGGCCATCATCTCCCGTCAGTTTGTTGAAGTGATCATTGCGCCATCCGCGTCCGAAGAAGCGCTGAAAATTACCGCGGCGAAACAGAACGTGCGCGTGCTGGTCTGCGGTCAGTGGGCGGAGCGCGTGCCGGGCCTGGACTTCAAGCGCGTGAACGGCGGCCTGCTGGTTCAGGATCGCGATCTGGGGATGGTGACAGAAGCCGACCTGCGCGTGGTGAGCAAACGTCAGCCGACCGAACAGGAGCTGCGTGACGCGCTGTTCTGCTGGAAAGTGGCGAAGTTCGTCAAATCTAACGCCATCGTCTACGCGAAAGAGAACATGACAATCGGGATAGGCGCCGGCCAGATGAGCCGCGTGTACTCCGCAAAAATTGCCGGCATTAAAGCAGGCGACGAAGGGCTGGAAGTGAAAGGCTCCGCCATGGCTTCTGACGCCTTCTTCCCGTTCCGTGACGGCATCGACGCGGCGGCTGCTGTGGGTATCACCTGTGTGATCCAGCCTGGCGGCTCTATCCGCGACGACGAAGTGATTGCCGCAGCCGACGAGCACGGCATCGCGATGATCTTCACCGACATGCGTCACTTCCGCCATTAATTCCCGGAGCAGAAAATGAAAGTATTAGTGATTGGTAACGGCGGGCGCGAGCACGCTCTGGCGTGGAAAGCGGCGCAGTCTCCGCTGGTGAAAACAGTCTTCGTAGCGCCGGGCAACGCCGGTACCGCGCTGGAACCCACGCTGCAGAACGTGGCTATTGGCGTAACCGATATTCCGGCGCTGCTGAACTTTGCCCAGAGTGAGAAAATCGACCTGACCATCGTCGGCCCGGAAGCGCCGCTGGTCATTGGCGTGGTTGACGCCTTCCGCGCCGCGGGTCTGAAAATCTTCGGCCCAACGGAAGGTGCCGCACAGCTGGAAGGCTCCAAAGCCTTCACCAAAGATTTCCTCGCGCGTCATAACATCCCTACGGCGGAATATCAGAACTTCACCGAAGTGGAGCCTGCTCTGGCCTGGTTACGTGAAAAAGGCGCGCCGATTGTTATCAAGGCCGACGGTCTGGCCGCCGGGAAAGGCGTTATCGTTGCGATGACCCTCGAAGAAGCGGAAGCCGCGGTTCAGGATATGCTGGCCGGCAACGCCTTTGGCGATGCGGGCCACCGCATCGTGATCGAAGAGTTTCTCGACGGTGAAGAGGCGAGCTTTATCGTGATGGTCGACGGCGAACACGTTCTGCCGATGGCCACCAGCCAGGATCACAAGCGCGTGGGCAACGGCGATACCGGCCCGAATACCGGTGGGATGGGCGCCTACTCCCCTGCCCCGGTGGTGACGGATGAAGTGTATCAGCGCACCATGGACCGCATCATCTGGCCAACCGTGAAAGGGATGGCGGCGGAAGGCAACACCTACACCGGTTTCCTCTATGCGGGCCTGATGATCGACAAGCAGGGCAACCCGAAGGTGATTGAATTCAACTGCCGCTTCGGCGATCCGGAAACGCAGCCCATCATGCTGCGCATGAAATCTGACCTGGTGGATCTGTGCCTGGCGGCCTGTGAGGGCAAGCTGGACGAGAAAACCTCAGAGTGGGACGAGCGCGCGTCTCTGGGCGTGGTGATTGCGGCGGGGGGGTATCCGGGTAGCTACAGCACCGGGGATGAGATCCACGGCCTGCCGCTGGAAGAAGTTGAAGGCGCGAAGGTGTTCCATGCCGGTACGAAGCTGGCTGACGACGATCGCGTGCTGACCAACGGCGGCCGCGTTCTGTGTGCGACCGCGCTGGGCCATACCGTGGCAGAAGCGCAGAAGCGCGCCTATGCGCTGATGGCGGATATTCACTGGAACGGCAGCTTCAGCCGCCAGGATATCGGCTATCGCGCGATTGCGCGGGAGCAGGGGGAGTAACGGAGCCGTCTTCGCCCCTCACCCTAACCCTCTCCCCTCAGGGGAGAGGGAACTTAAATCAAAAACTCTTCTCTGTCGGCTGCCAGGTGCAGAAGTCTTCGTTCGCCACCAGCAGCAGCTGAGAGCCTTCCGGCGCTTCCAGCCACGCCACACTCACTTCCATTGATGAATGACGCTGACGGCGCTGAATATGTTCGGTCGCCCAGGATTCGAGCTCAGGCTTCACCGTCTGCCCTTCGCAGGTGGTCACCGTCCCATCGGCATGCCAGCGCCCCTGGCGCAGCACAACGCGTCCCAGACGCAGCGCGTCGCTGGTCTGACGGATTTGTTCGGCACGGTATCGGTAGAGGGCGATTTGATCGCTGGAAAGCTGCTGTTTTTGACCGCTGACTTCACGCTGCATAAAGCTCAGCTCGCCATGGTCATCAAAACGCACTTTCACGTGTTCGGGGGTTTTGCTGTAGACGTTCAGTTCAATCAGCGACAGGTCATCTCCCTGCCAGCGATATTCCGCAGTTGACGTATTACCGCTATGCCACGGGCTGAAGGCTGAGAGCAGATGCACTTCGCCGCCGGAATCTTTGCGCCAGATCCTGACCGCCCCCTGGTTGTCCGCATAACCGCTGGCGGTAAACGGCGGCAGGGAGGTGTCGTGGCTACAGGCGGACAGCAGCAGCATACCTGCCAGCGCGAGCGTTCCACGCCAGACAGACAAAAGGGGCGTTGCCGCCCCTTCGCTAAAACTGTTCACTGCCACGCGTCTTACTTAACAGCGTCTTTCAGTGCTTTACCAGAAACAAATGCCGGCACGTTAGCTGCGGCGATTTTGATTTCTTTACCGGTCTGCGGGTTGCGGCCAGTACGCTCAGCGCGGTGGTTCACTTTGAAGGTACCGAAACCAACCAGTTGTACAGCATCGCCTTCTTTCAGAGACTCAGTAATAGCAGCCAGGGTAGATTCCAGAGCAGCTTTAGCCTGCACTTTAGACAGATCAGCCTTGTCCGCAATTACATCAATCAGTTGAGTCTTGTTCATAAGTTATCCTTTCAATGTGTTTATCGCTTGCTAAGCATCGAGTGCGACGAAAATGCCAAAAAAGCACTCTCCTGCATACACGCACCGATAGCCACTTTTTTTCGCCCTCCAAATGTAGACCAGACGGGGGGCAGAAGGGAAGAGTCGAGGTGCGACAAAACAGGCGTTAAATCACGTTTTGTTGTCTCATTGGTTAAAAATTATACCAATATTGCTCTCACCGGCCTCGCGTAAGTCTGCACGCAGCCCTTTGATCAGCTCAATATCGCGTTCTTCACACTCTGCCAGCAGGCGGAAAATTTCCCACTGGATGTCCCATTCTTGCTCAACGGCCGGATTAGCACGCAGCTCTTCGTCGGTCATTTCACGACCTTCCTGGGTCATTTCAAGCATCGCGACGGTCGTAATGGATGCCTTACTGACTTCAATTGCATGCTCCAGCGTTTCACCGCTCAGACGGGAGTGGAGCAGCTCGCTTAACGCCACGCAGGCATCAATCGCCGGATAAACTCCGTACAGGTCAAAATCATCCGCAACCGGGATCGCCTCTTCCAGCTTTTCCAGCTGAGAGTCGAAGTTCACCTTCGCATCTTTCACCGTCAGCGTCTCCCAGATTAAATCCAGGATACGACGATAAATCTGGCCTTCGCCAAACTCCGTTTGCTTACAGAACGCGGCGTAGTTGGGATACATGCGCTCGCACAGGCAAGCCATAAACGTCACGTGCTGCCAACTTTCCAGCTTCTCAAGGCGCAGATGAATCGGGTTTTGTAGCATGATGATGTCTCGAATCGAAAATTAGCCGCAGTTTACCTGAATCACGGCTGAATTTCCTGCCAACGAACAAAAGCCGGACGCGAGGAGGCGACAGCGTCAGCCCAGCGCGTCGGCTCCGGTAAACGATAGCCCTTCATGCAGCGCTGCACCCACGCCAGCGCGCTGTCCATGCTGACCCGATGCCCGGTCGCGATAAACAATGGATTACAGCGCGCCTTGCTGCGCCAGACCCACGCCAGCTGCTCGCCTTTATGAATAAGCGGCGCCAGCGCGCCCGGCTCGGCGGAGAGCGGCTCAAACGCACCACACAGGCGTTTTTTTGCTACGCCAATGGTCGGCACATCCACCAGCAGCCCAAAGTGGCTGGCAACGCCTAAGCGGCGCGGATGGGAAATACCGTGTCCATCGACAAACAGCAGGTCAGGTTTTTGCGAAAGTTGCTCCCACGCGGCCAGCAGCGCGGGATATTCGCGGAAGGAGAGAAAGCCGGGGATATACGGCATGGTGGTCGCGATGCGCGCCACCTTGTACTCCACCAGTTCAAGCGAAGGGTATTTCAGCACCACCATCGCCGCTCGCGTCACTTCACCGCCCTGCTCGAACCCGACGTCCGCTCCGCCAATGTACTGCGGAGGATCCTTATCCAGACGATCCTCGCGGATCACTGATGAAGCCAGTTCGATTTGCTGAGCGCGTAGCGACGCGAGATCCATAACCACTCCTTACTTGTGATACTGGGCAGAAAGCCGATGCACCGCCTCCACAAATACGCCAGCGTGTTCTGGCGGCACATCCTGATGAATGCCGTGGCCGAGGTTAAAGACGTGCCCTTCACCCTGGCCGAAACCAGACAGTATAGTCGACACTTCTTCTTCAATACGTGCTGGCGGCGCATAGAGCATGGACGGATCCATGTTGCCCTGCAGCGCCACTTTGTCGCCCACGCGACGGCGCGCATCGGCAATATCGGTCGTCCAGTCGAGGCCCAGCGCGTCGCAGCCGGTCGCCGCCATCGCTTCCAGCCACTGACCGCCACCTTTCGTGAACAGCGTCACCGGCACGCGGCGACCTTCGTTTTCACGCAGCAGGCCATCGACGATTTTGTGCATGTAATACAGGGAGAACTGCTGATAATCACGCCCGGTAAGCACGCCGCCCCAGGTGTCGAAAATCATCACCGACTGCGCGCCCGCTTTAATCTGCGCGTTGAGATAGAGCGTGACGCTCTTCGCCAGCTTGTCGAGCAGGGCATGCAGGGCCAGCGGCTCGGCGTACATCATCTTTTTAATCATGGTGAAGGCTTTGCTGCTGCCCCCTTCCACCATGTAAGTGGCCAGCGTCCACGGGCTGCCGGAGAAGCCAATCAGCGGCACTTCGCCCTTCAGCTCGCGGCGAATGGTGCGCACGGCGTTCATCACATAGCCCAGCTCGCCTTCCGGATCGGGGATTGGCAGCTTATCCACATCGGCTTTGCTTTTAATTGGGGAGGTGAAGCGCGGGCCTTCGCCGGTTTCGAAATAGAGCCCAAGGCCCATGGCGTCCGGAATGGTGAGAATGTCCGAAAAGAGAATGGCGGCATCCAGCGGGTAGCGGCGCAGCGGCTGGAGCGTGACTTCACAGGCCAGCTCGGCGTTTTTGCACAGCGACATAAAATCACCCGCCTGCGCGCGCGTGGCTTTGTACTCTGGCAGATAGCGTCCCGCCTGGCGCATCATCCACACCGGGGTGACATCAACGGGCTGGCGCAGCAGCGCACGCAGATAACGATCGTTCTTCAGTTCGGTCATTTTTGCAGTTCCTTAAGCGTCATGGCCTCAGTGTAACACTACTCATACTCGGCCCGACACATTGCCACGGTATCTTCTATCAGGCGGCGCGCCACCGTACCCGGCGGGGGTAGAAGAGGCAGATCGTCATAACGATACCAGTTTGCCTCCAGCAGCTCTTTCTGGTCGATAACGATCTCGCCGCTGTCGTATTCCGCCATAAACGCCGTCATTAGGGACATCGGGAACGGCCACGGCTGCGACGTCACGTAGCGTAGGTTTTTCACCTTGATTCCGCTCTCTTCCATCACCTCGCGCGCCACCGCCTGCTCCAGCGTTTCGCCCACTTCGACGAAACCGGCCAGCACGGTATGAATGCCGTTGCGATGACGCGTATGCTGCGCCAGCAGGATGGAATCGTCCCGGCGGATGGCGACGATGATGCACGGCGCAATCTGCGGATAGTAGCGTTCACGGCAGTGGCCGCAGAGCAGAGCCCACTCGGTTTTGCTCGGGTGCATGGTATACCCGCAGTAGCCACAGTATTTGTGCGAGCGGTAAAACTCCGCCAGCTGCACGCCCCGCCCCGCCAGCTGAAACAGCCCCGCGTCCAGATCCAGCACCTGGCGAACGGATCCCATATCCTGTCGCCGAGATTGTCGGATCAACCACACCGGATCGCCCTGCCACTCGCCGATCCGCAGAGCGGGCTGACCGACAAGATCGAAGATTTCTGCCGCACCGTAAGGTATTTCTCCACCGGGCAGCCACAACTTCTGTTCGTGGCTGACGATCCACCAACCCAGATCTGATTTTTCAATAATACGATCCATATCTATTGCACTACCTTCGCTTCACTGACATGTTGTTAGCATTGTGGTTACATTTTGGATAAGTAGATCCCATTCTAAACTTTGCGGAGTCGACCATGTTAAACCAGCTAGAAAGTCTGACGGAGCGCGTTGGAGGAAGTAACACACTGGTGGATCGCTGGCTACATGTACGCAAGCATCTCCTCGTGGCGTATTACAATCTGGTCGGTCTTAAGCCTGGCAAAGAATCCTTTATGCGGCTGAATGAAAAAGCGCTGGATGATTTTTGTCAGAGCCTGGTCGACTACCTTTCCGACGGCCATTTCAACATTTATGAACGCATTATCCGCGAAATGGAAGGCACAAATCCCTGTTTAGCGGCCAGCAAACTTTGTCCGCTGCTGGAAGCCAACACCCAGCAGATCATGGATTACTACGATTCCACGCTCGAGAATGCCATCGATCACGATAATTATCTTGAGTTCCAGCAGGCGCTTTCCGATCTTGGCGAAGCGCTGGAGGAGCGATTCACGCTGGAAGATAAGCTGATCGCCCTCGCCCTGGATAACGGCCTGGACGTCAGCCACGAAGATAACGTCGTGCGCCCGGCTTGAGTTCTTAATCGTTAACGAGTAATTTACAACCATTCGCCCCTCTGCGGAGGGGGATTTTTCTTGTCGGAGTGCCCAGTGTGAAAGCACGGGCTGAGACCGTTAATTCGGGATCCGCGGAACCTGATCAGGCTAATACCTGCGAAGGGAACAAGAGTTACACTGCTGTTGAATCGCCCCTGGGCGATCTTCTCTTGCTTCATCCGTCGTCTGACAAGCCATGTCCTTCACTTTTGGAATGAGCTATGTCTACTACTAAACTGACCCGCCGCGAACAGCGCGAACACGCCCAACGCTTCATCGACACCCTGGAAGGTACCGCCTTTCCGAACTCGAAACGCATCTACATTACCGGCTCGCAGGCCGATATCCGCGTCCCAATGCGCGAAATCCAGCTCAGCCCGACGCTTATCGGCGGCAGCAAAGATAACCCCCAGTATGAAGACAACGAAGCCGTGCCGGTGTATGACACCTCCGGCCCGTACGGCGATCCCTCTGTCGCCATTAACGTCCAGCAGGGTCTGGCAAAGCTCCGCCAGCCGTGGATTGACGCGCGTAACGACTGCGAAGAGCTGAGCGTGCGCAGCTCTGCGTACACCAAAGAACGCCTGGCCGACGACGGTCTGGACGAGCTGCGCTTTTCCGGCCTGCTGACGCCAAAACGCGCTAAAGCGGGCAAATGCGTAACCCAGCTGCACTACGCGCGCCAGGGTATCGTTACGCCGGAGATGGAGTTCATCGCCATCCGCGAAAATATGGGCCGCGAGCGCATCCGCAGCGAAATATTGCGCCACCAGCATCCCGGCGAAGGCTTTGGCGCTCGTCTGCCGGAAAACATCACGCCGGAGTTTGTGCGTGACGAAGTGGCCGCCGGGCGCGCGATTATCCCCGCCAACGTCAACCACCCGGAATCCGAGCCGATGATTATCGGCCGCAACTTCCTGGTGAAGGTTAACGCCAACATCGGCAACTCGGCGGTGACGTCATCCATCGAAGAAGAGGTGGAAAAGCTGGTCTGGTCAACGCGCTGGGGCGCGGACACGGTGATGGACCTCTCCACTGGCCGCTACATCCACGAAACCCGCGAATGGATCCTGCGTAACAGCCCGGTGCCGATCGGTACCGTCCCGATTTACCAGGCGCTGGAGAAGGTCAACGGCATCGCCGAAGATCTCACCTGGGAAGCGTTCCGCGACACGCTGCTGGAGCAGGCAGAACAGGGCGTGGACTACTTCACCATTCACGCGGGCGTGCTGCTGCGCTACGTACCGATGACGGCGAAACGTCTGACCGGCATCGTCTCGCGCGGCGGTTCCATCATGGCGAAGTGGTGCCTGTCCCATCATCAGGAAAACTTCCTCTACGAACACTTCCGCGAGATCTGCGAAATCTGCGCCGCCTATGACGTATCGCTGTCGCTGGGCGACGGCCTGCGTCCGGGCTCTATCCGCGACGCCAACGACGAAGCGCAGTTTGCCGAGCTGCACACGCTGGGCGAGCTGACCAAAATCGCCTGGGAGTATGACGTGCAGGTGATGATTGAAGGCCCTGGGCACGTGCCGATGCAGATGATCCGCCGCAATATGACCGAGGAGCTGGAGCACTGCCACGAAGCGCCGTTCTATACCCTGGGGCCATTGACCACGGATATCGCACCGGGCTACGACCACTTCACCTCCGGGATTGGCGCGGCGATGATCGGCTGGTTCGGCTGCGCCATGCTCTGCTACGTCACGCCAAAAGAGCACCTCGGGCTGCCAAACAAAGAGGACGTAAAGCAGGGGCTGATCGCCTACAAGATTGCCGCCCACGCGGCGGACCTGGCGAAAGGCCATCCGGGCGCGCAAATCCGCGACAACGCCATGTCCAAAGCGCGCTTTGAATTCCGCTGGGAAGATCAGTTCAACCTGGCGCTCGATCCGTTCACCGCCCGCGCCTACCACGACGAAACCCTGCCGCAGGAATCGGGCAAGGTGGCGCACTTCTGCTCCATGTGCGGACCGAAGTTCTGCTCGATGAAAATTAGCCAGGAAGTGCGCGACTACGCCGCCGCGCAGACCATTGAAGTCGGTATGGCGGACATGTCAGAAACCTTCCGCGCGAAAGGCGGCGAAATCTACCTCAAAAAAGAGGAGGCGTAATGTACCAGCCCGACTTTCCTCCTGTCCCTTTCCGGTTAGGGCTCTATCCGGTGGTAGACAGCGTGGAGTGGATCGCACGCCTGCTGGAGGCCGGCGTTCGCACCCTCCAGCTGCGCATCAAGGATAAGCGCGATGAAGAGGTAGAGGCCGATGTGGTTGCCGCCATCGCGCTGGGACGCCGCTACGACGCCCGCCTGTTTATCAACGACTACTGGCGGCTGGCCGTTAAGCACCGGGCGTACGGCGTGCATCTGGGTCAGGAGGACCTGGAAACCACCGACTTGAACGCCATCCGCCAGGCTGGCCTGCGCCTTGGCGTTTCAACACACGATGATATGGAAATCGACGTGGCGCTGGCGGCCCGCCCCTCTTACATCGCCCTCGGCCACGTCTTCCCGACGCAAACCAAGCTGATGCCCTCGGCACCGCAGGGGCTGACGCAGCTGGCGAGCCACGTTAAGCGCCTTGCCGATTACCCGACCGTCGCCATCGGCGGAATCAGCCTTGAACGCGCCCCGGCGGTGCTGGAGACCGGCGTCGGCGGTATCGCCGTCGTCAGCGCCATCACCCAGGCGGCAAACTGGCGGTCCGCCACCGAACAGCTTTTACAGCTGGCAGGAGCGGGCGATGAATGACCGCGATTTTATGCGCTACAGCCGCCAGATCCTGCTGGAGGATATCGCCATCGACGGGCAGCAAAAGCTGCTCTCAAGCCGGGTGCTGATTGTCGGTCTGGGCGGGTTAGGCGCGCCTGCCGCGCTCTATCTGGCCGGTGCGGGCGTGGGCACGCTGGTGCTGGCCGATGACGACGAGGTGCACATCAGCAATCTGCAGCGGCAAATTCTCTTCACAACTGAGGACATTAACCAGCCCAAAGCGCAGATCACCCGACAGCGGCTACACCAGCTTAATCCGGATATCGAACTGATTGCACTCCAGACGCGGCTGAGCGGTGAAAGCCTGCGCCGTGAAGTCGCCCTTGCCGACGCGGTGCTGGACTGTACGGACAATATGGCGACGCGTCAGGCCATCAACGCCGCCTGCGTAGCAGAGAATACGCCGCTGATCACCGCCAGCGCGGTGGGGTTCGGCGGGCAGATGATGGTCCTGACGCCGCCGTGGGCGCAGGGCTGCTATCGCTGCCTGTGGCCGGACGATGCCGAGCCGGCGCGCAACTGCCGCACGGCTGGCGTGCTTGGTCCGGTGGTGGGCGTGATGGGCACGCTGCAGGCGCTGGAGGCCATCAAGCTGCTCAGCGGCATGGAGACGGAACGCAACACGCTGCGCCTGTTCGACGCCCGCTCCAGCGGCTGGCGCCATCTGGCGCTACACCGCGCCAGCCACTGCCCGGTATGCGGAGGCCACGATGCGCATTCTGTTTAACGATGAGCCGATGAGCTGCGAAGACGGGCTTACCGTTGCCGTACTGCTCGATAAATTACGCCAGCTCAAGCCGGGAACGGCGCTGGCGCTCAATCAACAGATCCTGCCGCGCGAGCAGTGGGAGCATCAGCAGGTCACTGAAGGCGACCAGATCCTGCTGTTTCAGGTTATCGCAGGGGGCTAAGATGTTACGTATTGCTGATAAAGTCTTTGATTCACATCTGTTTACCGGAACAGGCAAATTCGCCTCGCCGCAGCTGATGGTGGATGCCATCCGTGAAAGCGGTAGCCAGCTGGTGACGCTGGCGATGAAGCGCGTGGACCTCCGCCAGCACAACGATGCCATTCTTGCCCCGTTGCTGGAAGCCGGCGTCACGCTGCTGCCCAACACCTCCGGCGCGAAAACGGCCGAGGAGGCGATTTTCGCCGCACAGCTGGCGCGGGAAGCGCTCGGCACCCGTTGGCTGAAGCTGGAAATTCACCCGGACGCCCGCTGGCTGCTGCCCGACCCAATCGAGACTCTGAAAGCCGCAGAAAAGCTGGTGCAGCAGGGGTTTACCGTTCTGCCTTACTGCGGCGCGGATCCCGTGCTGTGTAAGCGTCTGGAAGAGGTCGGCTGTGCCGCCGTCATGCCCCTGGGCGCCCCAATTGGCTCCAATCAGGGTCTGGAAACCCGCGCGATGCTGGAAATCATCATCGAGCAGGCGACCGTGCCGGTGGTAGTGGATGCGGGCATCGGCGTGCCCAGCCATGCCGCGCAGGCGCTGGAAATGGGGGCCGACGCGGTGCTGGTGAATACCGCCATTGCGGTGGCCGACGACCCGGTAATGATGGCGCGCGCGTTTCGTCTCGCCGTGCAGGCTGGCGTGCTGGCCAGAGAGTCAGGCCCCGGCTCGCGCAGTTTTCAGGCACAGGCCACCAGCCCGCTAACCGGTTTTCTGGAGGCGCTCTCATGAGCACGTTTACCGAGCGCTGGCGCGAGCTTAACTGGGACGATATAGCCCTGCGCATTAACAGCAAAACGACTGCTGACGTCGAGCGCGCGCTGAATGCCCGTCATCTGAACCGGGAGGATTTAATGGCCCTGCTCTCTCCGGCGGCCAGCGCCTACCTTGAACCGATGGCGCAGCGCGCCCAGCGCCTCACCCGGCAGCGGTTTGGCAACACGGTGAGCTTCTACGTCCCGCTCTATCTTTCGAACCTGTGCGCCAACGACTGTACCTACTGTGGTTTCTCCATGAGCAACCGCATCAAGCGGAAAACGCTTGATGAGGAGGAAATCGCACGCGAGTGTGCGGCCATTCGTGACATGGGCTTTGAGCATCTTCTGCTGGTCACGGGCGAGCATCAGGGGAAAGTGGGAATGGACTATTTCCGCCAGCATCTGCCTGCCATACGTCGGGAGTTTGCGTCGTTGCAGATGGAGGTTCAGCCCCTGTCGCAGGACGAGTATGCGGAGTTAAAAACGCTCGGGCTGGACGGAGTCATGGTCTATCAGGAAACCTACCACGAGGCGACGTACGCCCGGCATCACCTGAAGGGGAAGAAGCAGGATTTCTTCTTCCGGCTGGAAACGCCGGACAGGCTGGGCCGCGCCGGGATCGATAAAATCGGGCTGGGTGCGCTAATTGGGCTTTCCGATAGCTGGCGGGTAGATTGCTACATGGTGGCAGAACATCTGCTGTGGCTGCAGCAGCACTACTGGCAGACCCGATACTCCATCTCCTTCCCACGCCTGCGCCCCTGCGCAGGAGGCATTGAACCGGCTTCGCTGATGGATGAACGCCAGCTGGTGCAGACCATCTGCGCGTTTCGCCTGCTCGCCCCGGAAGTGGAATTATCGCTCTCAACGCGTGAGTCCCCGGCGTTTCGCGATCGCGTCATTCCGCTGGCGATTAACAACGTCAGCGCGTTTTCCAAAACGCAGCCGGGCGGATATGCAGACGACCATCCGGAGCTTGAGCAGTTTGCACCGCATGACGGACGGCGTCCGGAAGCCGTTGCCGCCGCCCTGTCGGCACAGGGACTGCAGCCTGTGTGGAAAGACTGGGACAGCTGGCTGGGAAGAGCCTCGCAATGACGATGTAACGCACTGCAACACGGTAAAAAATTATCGAGGCGCTACGGAAAGGCAAAACCGGATGATTGTCAGCGATCGTCCGGTTTTTTATTGTCATCAGGTCAGCAACGGACGCTGACCAGGGCGAAAAGCTTCTTCCTCGTTTCGCCCTGCCTCAGTCTCCGTGCATAAAATGGGCGAAATGGTATGAATAAGGTATTTCTTAGTGATTCTTAAGATAAATCATCTCGTCTGAAATCGTGTTCCGTATAATTCACCGCTAACCGCAGGACAGCGACTATGCTGAGAGGATATCGGCAGACGAAAAATATTCACCATCAGGATCGATGTACAACTCATGGCACTTCACAGCAAAAAGCTCTCTTTCACCCGACCAATTATGCTCAGCTTCGCGGGGATCCTGTGCAGTTTTGCGCTGATCGCGGTCGTGGTAACACTTTCACAACGAAAGGATTTCCTAGAGGACTATCATAAGATTAATGGCAATTTCACCCATAACCTTGCGGTGAACTACACCGAGTCTATCCTGCGTGAAAACGACTATATACTGGGCCGCTCCGCGATGTACTTTGCACGCGATGACAGGCTAAACGAGACCCTCAACGTCGACCCGACGCAAGGGCTGCAGATGATGATGCATTTGCAAAACCTGATGCCGACCGTATCTTCCATCTCGCTGGCAGACACGCAGGGACATTATCTGCGCGCGCCGGAAGTGCTCCAGACGGAAAAGAGTAAAACCTTCGATCCCCGGACGCGTCCGTGGTTTGTCGCCCATGCTGAAGCCAGTATCTTCAGCCACTACACTCGTCCCTATATGGACTACTTCAACGGCCATCCGACGGTCACGCTCTATAAGCCGTTGATTTCACCAGAAGGTCGACTTAAGGGTACGATCGCGTTTCATCTTGACTTAACGTCAATGGGCTACACCCTGCGTCAGATGGTTGCTCCTGTTCAGGGGGAATTCTTCGTCGTCGAGCGAGATGGCGCCGTCGTGCTGCACCCTGATACGGGCGCGCTTTTCAAACAGTACGTCAGCGAAGCGCTGATGGACAAAATGACCAGCGGCGAAGGCCATCTTTACGACAAAAAAACCAACACCTGGTATTACTACTACTCATTTACCAATCCGGACTGGTTTGTTATCTACCGGGTCTCTGGCGCAACGCTTACCGATATTACCCGACACGAAACGACGATCGTAGGCTGGGGTTTCGCGCTGGCGGCCATCATTATCATTCTCTTCGGCCTCTATCTGCGCCACGCCTCGCGTACCGTATTGATGACCATTATCAACGCGATCAAAACGGGCGATGTGAGCCAGGCACCACGTCTGGAAGCGATGCTGAGCCACACCATCCAGTCCAATAAAGAACGTGAGATGGCGTATGTTCGTCAGGCCACTCACGATGCGCTGACCGGCTGCAAAAACCGCCGTGCGTTCGATAGCGATGTGGAGGAATTATTAACTGCCCACCAGCCTTTCGCGATGGCGCTGGTTGATATTGATAACTTCAAGTCAATTAACGACACGTGGGGACATCTGAGCGGCGACATTGTCCTGCGTAACGTGGCGCGTGAGGGGATCCAGATAATGCAGCCCCACCACGTCTCGGTCTATCGCTACGGTGGTGAAGAGTTCGCGGTAATTTTCCAGGCCGAGCAGATCGCTGCCGCATTTTCATTGCTTGACGCATGGCGCACCGCCGTTGAAAGACGCGTCTGGCGGGAAGAAAATCTGCACGTCACGTTCAGCGCGGGTCTGGGTGAATGGCACTTCGAACCGCTGGAACAATTTGTAGGTAGCGTTGATAACGCGCTCTACAGTGCTAAAAAGCAGGGAAAAAACCGTATTGTTCGCACTGCCGTCGGCTGACTTTCTCTCTTACCTGAAGAATTGTAACCGGTTTCAGAAAAATGCCGCTTTCTTTGTGATGCCTGACACACAATCGTGGTAAAGCGGTTGTTGAAGCTCTCTGTGCGGGATAATTATCAATAAACACATGTAGATCGAGGCTGATTATGAAGAACATCGTTTTATGCTGTGCAGCGGGAATGTCAACCAGCATGCTGGTTCAACGTATGAAAGATGCCGCGCAGAAAAAAGGGGTTGAAGTCACCATTAAAGCCGTTCCGGTTGCGGAGTTTAAAGACAATATCGCGACGGCCGACATCGTATTGCTGGGGCCACAGGTTAAATACGAGCAGGCTAAACTGCAGGCGCAGGCCGACCCGCTGGGCAAAAAGGTCGCGGTGATCGACATGATGGATTACGGCATGATGAAAGGCGATGCCGTACTGGAAAAAGCGCTCAAACTGCTGGAGCCATAATGGAAGACTTAGAAACCACAATCATGGAACTGCTGGTCAACGCCGGTGCGGCGCGCAGTGCGGCCCTGACGGCCTTGCAGATGGCGCGTAAAGGTGATTTTGACGAAGCTGAAAAAGCGATGGAAGAATCCCGCGAATATGTGAAGCACGCGCATACGATCCAGACGCAGCTTATCGGCCTTGACGAAGGGACCGGAAAACTGCCGGTTAACCTGATTACCGTTCATTCTCAGGACCACCTGATGAACGCGATGGTTATTCAGGATCTGGCGGGCGATATGATTGAGCTTTATAGACGCATCCCGCTAGTGAATTGAATAAATGCAGATATAAAAAAACCCGCCGAGGCGGGTTTTTTATTTACGGCATCAACGATTACTCGTTGTCGGAACCGCCCAGACCTGCGTTCAGCAGTTCTGCCAGGCTCGCGGATGCATCTTCAGCAGTAACCTGCGGTGCAGCTGGCAGTTCGCCCGCTGCGCGACGACGCATACGATCCTGGTGGTACGCATAACCGGTACCGGCCGGGATCAGACGACCCACGATGACGTTCTCTTTCAGACCGCGCAGTTCATCACGTTTACCTGCAACAGCGGCTTCGGTCAGGACACGAGTCGTTTCCTGGAACGATGCTGCAGAGATGAAGGACTCGGTTGCCAGAGACGCTTTGGTGATACCCAGCAGATCGCGTGCGAAGGTCGCACCGATTTTGCCATTCGCTTCCAGATCGCGGTTAGCGATCTTAACGCGTGAGTATTCAACCTGCTCGCCTTCCAGGAAGTCGGAGCTGCCCGCGTTTTCGATGGTTGCTTTCCGCAGCATCTGACGAACGATAACTTCGATGTGCTTATCGTTAATCTTAACGCCCTGCAGGCGGTATACGTCCTGTACTTCGTTAACAATGTAACGAGTAACAGCATGCACACCACGCAGACGCAGGATGTCGTGCGGCGCTTCTGGACCGTCGGAAACCACGTCACCACGTTCTACACGTTCACCTTCGAACACGTTGAGCTGACGCCACTTAGGAATCATCTCTTCGTACGGCTCGCTGCCATCTACTGGCGTGATAACCAGACGGCGCTTACCTTTGGTCTCTTTACCGAAGGAGATGATACCGCTGATTTCAGCCAGGATTGCAGGCTCTTTCGGACGACGTGCTTCGAACAGGTCCGCAACGCGTGGCAGACCACCGGTGATGTCCTTGGTACCGCCGGATTCCTGAGGAATACGCGCCAGGGTGTCACCAGAGCTGATCTGTACGCCATCTTCCAGCTGTACAATCGCTTTACCCGGCAGGAAGTACTGCGCAGGCATATCGGTACCTGGGATCAGAACGTCGTTACCCTGAGCATCAACGATTTTCAGTGCAGGACGCAGATCTTTACCACCGGTAGTACGTTCTGCAGAATCCAGAACTACCAGAGAAGACAGACCGGTCAGCTCGTCGGTCTGACGAGTAATGGTCTGGCCGTCGATCATGTCAGTAAAGCGGATGAAACCACTTACTTCGGTGATAACCGGCATGGTGTGTGGATCCCAGTTTGCAACGGTTTCACCGCCGGCAACCTGCTCGCCATCACCTTTCGCCATAACAGCACCGTAAGGCACTTTATAGCTCTCTTTGGTACGACCGAATTCGTCGATCAGCTTCAGCTCGGTGTTACGAGAGGTCACAACCAGCTTGCCTGCGGAGTTAACAACAGACTTCGCGTTGCTGAGCTTAATGCTACCTTTGTTTTTCACCTGAATGCTGGATTCAGCAGCCGCACGAGATGCCGCACCACCGATGTGGAACGTACGCATCGTCAGCTGTGTACCCGGCTCACCGATGGACTGTGCCGCGATAACGCCGATGGCTTCACCCTTGTTGATGATGTGGCCACGCGCCAGGTCACGACCGTAGCAGTGCGCACACACACCAAAGTCGGTGTCACAGGATACAACGGAACGCACCTTCACGGAGTCAACAGAGTTCGCTTCCAGCAGGTCACACCACTGTTCGTGCAGCAGCGTATTGCGTGGAACCAGAATGTCTGCGGTACCCGGCTTCAGAATGTCTTCCGCGGTCACACGACCCAGTACGCGATCGCGCAGCGGCTCTTTAACATCACCACCCTCGATAACCGGGGTCATGGTGATACCTTCGAGGGTGCCACAATCGTCTTCGGTTACAACCAGATCCTGCGCAACGTCAACCAGACGACGCGTCAGATAACCGGAGTTCGCTGTCTTCAGTGCGGTATCCGCCAGACCTTTACGCGCACCGTGCGTGGAGATGAAGTACTGGAGTACGTTCAGACCTTCACGGAAGTTCGCGGTGATTGGCGTTTCGATGATGGAGCCATCTGGCTTCGCCATCAGACCACGCATACCTGCCAGCTGACGAATCTGTGCCGCAGAACCACGCGCACCGGAGTCGGCCATCATGTAGATGCTGTTGAAGGAAACCTGCTGCTCTTCTACGCCGTCACGGTTAATAACGGTTTCGGTTTGCAGGTTATCCATCATCGCTTTGGATACACGATCGTTCGCCGCTGCCCAGATATCGATAACTTTGTTGTAGCGTTCGCCCGCGGTTACCAGACCAGACTGGAACTGCTCCTGGATCTCAGCAACTTCGGCTTCCGCTTCAGAGATGATCTCGTGTTTCTTCTCTGGGATGACCATGTCATCGATACCAACAGATGCACCTGAACGCGCTGCATAAGCAAAGCCGGTATACATTGTCTGGTCAGCGAAGATAACGGTCGGCTTCAGACCCAGAATGCGGTAACAGGTGTTCAGCATTTTGGAGATCGCTTTCTTGCCCAGCGCCTGGTTGACGATGGAGAAAGGCAGACCTTTCGGTACGATCATCCACAGAATGGCACGGCCGATAGTCGTGTCTTTCAGGCTGGTTTTCGCAACGAATTCGCCGTTTGCATCTTTTTCGTATTCGGTGATACGCACTTTAACGCGCGCATGCAGAGAGGCCAGGCCAGCACGATAAATACGCTCAGCTTCTTTAGGGCCAGTCAGCACCATGCCTTCGCCTTTGGCGTTAACACAGTCACGGGTCATGTAATACAGACCCAATACAACGTCCTGAGAAGGAACGATAATTGGCTCACCGTTCGCTGGAGACAGGATGTTGTTGGTAGACATCATCAGCGCACGCGCTTCGAGCTGGGCTTCCAGCGTCAGCGGTACGTGAACAGCCATCTGGTCACCATCGAAGTCGGCGTTATAGGCCGCACAAACCAGCGGGTGCAGCTGGATAGCTTTACCTTCGATCAGGACTGGCTCAAATGCCTGGATACCCAGACGGTGCAGCGTTGGTGCACGGTTCAGCAGTACCGGGTGTTCGCGGATAACTTCGTCCAGGATATCCCAAACGACAGCTTCTTCACGCTCAACCATTTTCTTAGCGGCTTTGATGGTGGTGGCCAGGCCACGCAGCTCCAGCTTGCCGTAGATGAACGGTTTGAACAGCTCCAATGCCATTTTCTTCGGCAGACCGCACTGATGCAGACGCAGGTATGGACCTACGGTGATTACAGAACGACCGGAGTAGTCAACACGCTTACCGAGCAGGTTCTGACGGAAACGACCCTGCTTACCTTTGATCATGTCGGCCAAAGATTTCAGAGGACGTTTGTTAGAACCGGTGATCGCACGACCGCGACGACCGTTATCCAGCAGGGCATCTACCGCTTCCTGCAGCATACGTTTTTCGTTGCGTACGATGATGTCTGGCGCAGCCAGATCCAGCAGACGTTTCAGACGGTTGTTACGGTTGATAACGCGACGATACAGATCGTTCAGATCGGACGTTGCGAAACGACCGCCATCCAGCGGAACCAGCGGACGCAGATCTGGCGGCAGAACCGGCAGAACGGTCAGGATCATCCACTCTGGTTTGTTACCAGACTGAACGAACGCTTCCAGCAGTTTGATACGCTTGGTCAGCTTTTTACGCTTGGTTTCGGAGTTGGTTTCGTTCAGCTCTTCACGCAGCTGCTCGCACTCCTGCTCCAGATCCATGCTCTTCAGCAGGGCCTGAATAGCTTCCGCACCCATCTTCGCGTCGAATTCGTCACCGAACTCTTCCAGCGCGTCCAGATACTGCTCTTCAGTCAGGATCTGGTGACGTTCCAGGTTCGTCATCCCGCCTTCGATAACAACATAAGATTCGAAGTACAGTACACGTTCGATATCGCGCAGCGGCATATCCAGCAGCAGACCGATACGGGACGGCAGAGATTTCAGGAACCAGATGTGAGCAGTCGGAGACGCCAGCTCGATGTGGCCCATACGCTCACGGCGTACTTTGGTCTGGGTCACTTCAACGCCGCACTTCTCACAGATCACACCACGGTGTTTCAGGCGCTTGTACTTACCGCACAGGCACTCATAATCTTTTACTGGCCCGAAAATACGTGCACAGAAAAGGCCGTCACGCTCAGGTTTGAACGTACGGTAGTTGATGGTTTCCGGCTTTTTAACTTCACCGAAAGACCATGAACGGATCATGTCTGGCGAAGCCAGAGCAATTTTGATCGCATCAAACTCTTCGGTTTTAGTTTGCGCTTTCAGAAACTTTAATAAGTCTTTCACGGATTTGCTCCCGTCGGAGTTAGCACACTCTGCTGTCGGGCGTTAACCCGACAGCAGTGACCTGTTTGAGCGAGAATTACTCGTCTTCCAGTTCGATGTTGATACCCAGCGAACGAATCTCTTTCAACAGTACGTTGAAGGATTCTGGCATGCCCGGTTCCATCTGATGGTTGCCGTCCACGATGTTTTTATACATCTTGGTACGACCGTTCACGTCATCAGACTTAACGGTGAGCATTTCCTGCAGGGTATATGCTGCGCCGTATGCTTCCAGCGCCCACACTTCCATCTCCCCGAAGCGCTGACCACCGAACTGTGCCTTACCACCCAGCGGCTGCTGAGTAACCAGGCTGTAAGAACCGGTAGAACGAGCGTGCATCTTGTCGTCGACCAGGTGGTTCAGTTTCAGCATGTACATGTAACCAACGGTTACTGGACGCTCAAACTGTTCACCGGTACGGCCGTCAAACAGCGTAATCTGACCAGACGTTGGCAGACCACCCAGTTGCAGCAGCTCTTTAATTTCAGCTTCTTTTGCACCGTCGAATACCGGCGTTGCAATTGGCATACCTTTGCGCAGGTTCTCTGCCAGACGCAGCACTTCTTCATCGCTGAAGGTGTTCAGGTCGACTTTCTGACGCACGTCGGTACCCAGATCGTAGGCACGCTGGATGAATTCGCGCAGTTTCGCGACTTCCTGCTGCTGTTTCAGCATGGCGTTGATCTTGTCGCCGATACCTTTCGCAGCCATACCCAGGTGGGTTTCCAGAATCTGACCGATGTTCATACGAGACGGTACGCCCAGCGGGTTCAGTACGATATCTACCGGCGTACCGTTAGCATCGTGCGGCATATCTTCGATCGGGTTGATCTTAGAGATAACACCCTTGTTACCGTGACGACCTGCCATCTTATCACCAGGCTGGATCTGACGTTTAACGGCCAGATAGACCTTAACAATCTTCAGCACGCCTGGTGCCAGATCGTCGCCCTGAGTGATTTTGCGGCGTTTCGCTTCGAGTTTTTTCTCGAACTCGTGTTTCAGTTCGTCATACTGCTCAGCCAGCTGTTCCAGCTGATTTTGTTTCTCTTCGTCGGTCAGGCCCAGTTCCAGCCAGCGATCGCGTGGCAGTTTGTCGAGCTTCTCAGCTTCAACGCCACCGGCAACCAGCACCGCATAGATACGGCTGAACAGACCTGCTTCGAGGATCTGCAGTTCTTCAGACAGGTCTTTCTTAGCCTGTTTGAGCTGCATCTCTTCGATTTCCAGCGCACGCTTATCTTTCTCAACGCCGTCACGAGTGAAGACCTGAACGTCGATAACCGTACCGGAAACACCGTTTGGTACGCGCAGAGAAGAGTCTTTAACGTCAGACGCTTTCTCACCGAAGATTGCACGCAGCAGTTTCTCTTCTGGCGTCAGCTGGGTTTCACCTTTTGGCGTAACCTTACCAACCAGAATGTCGCCGCCGGTCACTTCCGCACCGATGTAAACAATACCGGATTCATCCAGCTTGGAGAGCGCAGCTTCACCCACGTTAGGGATGTCGGCAGTGATCTCTTCTGGCCCCAGCTTGGTGTCACGGGACACACAGGCCAGTTCCTGAATGTGGATGGTGGTGAAACGATCTTCCTGAACCACACGCTCGGAGACGAGGATGGAGTCTTCGAAGTTGTAACCGTTCCACGGCATGAACGCTACGCGCATGTTCTGACCGAGCGCCAGTTCACCGAGGTCGGTGGACGGACCGTCTGCCAGCACGTCGCCGCGCTCAACTGGCTCACCCAGAGATACGCAAGGCATCTGGTTGATACAGGTGTTCTGGTTAGAACGGGTGTATTTGGTCAGGTTGTAGATGTCGATACCCGCTTCGCCCGGATACATCTCGTCTTCGTTAACTTTGATAACGATACGGGATGCATCGACGTACTGAACGGTACCGCCACGCTTAGCAACTGCAGTAACACCGGAGTCAACGGCAACAGCACGTTCCATACCGGTACCAACCAGCGGCTTATCAGCGCGCAGAGTTGGAACGGCCTGACGTTGCATGTTTGCACCCATCAATGCACGGTTGGCGTCATCGTGTTCCAGGAACGGGATCAGGGACGCACCGACGGATACCACCTGCTGGGTGGATACGTCCATGTAGTCAACCTGGTCGCGGCTGAACAAGCTGGATTCGCCTTTGCTACGGCAGGTAACCAGATCTTCTACAAAGTGGCCTTCGTCATCCAGGTTGGAGTTCGCCTGAGCGATAACGTAGTTGCCTTCTTCGATAGCAGACAGGTAGTGAATTTCGTCGGTAACAACACCGTCAGTCACTTTACGATACGGGGTCTCAAGGAAACCGTATTCGTTCGTCTGTGCGTACACGGACAGGGAGTTGATCAGACCGATGTTTGGACCTTCAGGCGTTTCGATTGGACACACGCGACCATAGTGAGTCGGGTGTACATCTCGAACTTCAAAGCCTGCACGTTCACGGGTCAGACCGCCCGGGCCGAGAGCGGAGATACGACGTTTGTGCGTAATCTCAGATAGCGGGTTGTTCTGGTCCATAAACTGAGACAGCTGGCTGGAACCGAAGAACTCTTTCACTGCTGCAGAAATCGGCTTGGCGTTGATCATATCCTGAGGCATCAGGGTATCCAGATCGCCCAGTGACAGACGCTCTTTCACCGCACGCTCTACACGTACCAGGCCAACGCGGAACTGGTTTTCCGCCATTTCGCCTACGGAACGGATACGACGGTTGCCGAGGTGGTCGATATCGTCCACTTCGCCTTTACCGTTACGGATATCGATGAGCTTCTTCATCACTTCGATGATGTCGTCTTTGCTCAGGATACCGGAACCTTCGATTTCGTCGCGCAGCAGAGAACGGTTGAACTTCATGCGACCAACCGCGGACAGATCGTAGCGGTCTTCGGAGAAGAACAGGTTCTCGAACAGGCTTTCAGCCGCTTCGCGAGTTGGTGGCTCACCAGGACGCATCATGCGGTAGATTTCGACCAGCGCGCTCAGACGATCGGTGGTTGGGTCGACGCGTACAGTCTCAGAGATGTACGGACCGTGGTCCAGATCGTTGGTGAACAGCGTTTCGATACGTTTGTGGCCAGACTGGCTCAGCTTAGCCAGCAGATCCAGGCTCAGCTCCATGTTAGCCGGGCAGATCAGCTCGCCAGTTGATTCATCAACGTAATCTTTCGCGGCTACTTTTCCTGCAATGTATTCAACCGGAACTTCGATGTGTTTGATATCATCTTTTTCCAGCTGGCGGATGTGGCGCGCGGTGATACGGCGACCTTTTTCCACATACACTTTGCCGTCGGCTTCGATGTCGAACGACGCGGTCTCACCACGCAGACGTTCCGGCACCAGCTCCATCTGCAGCTTGTTGTCGCGGATTTCAAAGATCACTTTCTCAAAGAACAGGTCCAGGATCTGCTCAGTGGTATAGTTCAATGCACGCAGAATGATGGTTGCAGGCAGTTTACGACGACGGTCGATACGGACAAACAGGTTGTCTTTTGGATCGAACTCGAAGTCCAGCCATGAACCACGGTAAGGAATGATGCGTGCGTTATACAGTACTTTACCGGAAGAGTGTGTTTTACCTTTATCGCTGTCGAAGAAGACGCCCGGGCTACGATGCAGCTGGGAAACGATAACACGCTCAGTACCGTTGATGACGAAAGTACCGTTGTCTGTCATGAGTGGAATCTCACCCATGTAGACTTCTTGTTCTTTAATGTCTTTTACGGTGCCTTCCGGCGCTTCGCGCTCGTAGATCACCAGACGCAGTTTTACGCGCAGCGGTGCGGAATAGGTCACGCCACGGATCTGACATTCCTGAACGTCAAACACCGGTTCGCCAAGGCGGTAGCTGACGTACTGCAGCTCGGAGTTACCGCTGTAGCTCTGAATCGGGAACACGGAACGGAAGGCTGCTTCCAGACCGTACTGCCCTTCAGGATCTTGCTCGATAAACTTCTGGAACGAGTCAAGCTGGATAGAAAGGAGATATGGAATGTCCAGAACTTGTGGACGTTTACCAAAATCCTTACGAATACGTTTTTTCTCGGTATAGGAGTAAACCATAGGGTTCCTCAGCTCGCTGACAAGTCGACCCATCTGTCCGACGAAGGGACAGTTTGTGCAACACCATTTTGTGGACCGGAAAATTGAATACTTTCCGCAATACCTGTTGCTATCACGCTTAAACCATTTCATTGCGATTTACACAGAGCGAGCACCCTGTCGCAGTATATTAAGTCGTCGATAGAAACAAGCATTGTCAGGACAATCAGCAGTCAAACAGTGTGAAATGCTACTGATGCCTTACAGCGCAAAAAGGCTGGTGACTAAAAAGTCACCAGCCATCAGCCTAATTGCTTAGGCTGCAACCAGAAAAGTTGGCTTATTTAACTTCAACTTCAGCGCCAGCTTCTTCCAGAGATTTTTTCAGTGCTTCTGCGTCGTCTTTGCTCACGCCTTCTTTCAGCGCAGCTGGAGCAGATTCTACCAGGTCTTTAGCTTCTTTCAGACCCAGGCCAGTTGCGCCACGTACTGCTTTGATAACAGCAACTTTGTTCGCGCCAGCAGCTTTCAGAATTACGTCGAATTCAGTTTTTTCTTCAGCAGCTTCAGCCGGGCCAGCAGCTACAGCTACAGCAGCAGCAGCAGAAACACCGAATTTTTCTTCCATTGCAGAAACCAGCTCTACAACGTCCATTACGGACATAGCTGCTACTGCTTCAATGATTTGATCTTTAGTGATAGACATTTAAATTGTTCCTGAAAATCAGAATAAGTTTATACGTAAGCAAATGCTTTATAAAGATAACTGCGATTAAGCAGCTTCTTTCGCATCGCGTACAGCAGCCAGAGTGCGAACCAGTTTGCCAGCCGCAGCTTCTTTCATGGTTGCCATCAGGCGTGCAATTGCTTCTTCGTAGGTCGGCAGGGTTGCCAGGCGATCGATTTGCGATGCCGGGATCAACTCACCTTCAAAGGCTGCAGCTTTGACCTCAAATTTTGCATTCGCTTTCGCGAACTCTTTGAACAGACGAGCAGCAGCGCCCGGGTGTTCCATAGAGTATGCAATCAGGGTCGGACCAACAAACGTGTCTTTCAGGCACTCGAACTGAGTACCTTCAACTACGCGGCGCAGCAGGGTGTTACGAACAACACGCATGTATACGCCAGCTTCACGACCTGCTTTACGCAGTTCAGTCATTTTGTCTACAGTAACGCCACGGGAATCCGCAACTACTGCAGACAGCGCGCCTTTGGCTACTTCGCTGACTTCAGCAACAATCGCTTGTTTGTCTTGAAGATTTAAAGCCATTAGCTTTGCTCCTGGATGTTTGCCGGAACTCATGTTCCGGAACTCACTTCACTCTTCCCAACGGAAAGAGCGTCTTAATACGGTGAGCAGAAACAAGCCAGAGTATTAAAAATAATCTTAGCGTTCTGTCACCGTCTACGCAGGGGATTAAGTCTCTTTCGAGACACCTGCGGTCTTCGACGGAGGCCTGGATAGGCCAGGCTCCAACGAACAATTCTTTTAGCCGCTAACTTTCGTTAGCAAACGTGGGGGTAAGATTGTAGACAAAATCACCGCCCACGTAAAGGCATTAGTTTGCAGCAGCGCTCAGGCCAGCCTGGTCAACTGCAACACCTGCACCCATGGTGGTGGAGATGCTAACTTTCTTGATGTACACGCCTTTCGCCTGAGTTGGTTTTGCTTTTTTCAGCGCAACCAGCAGAGCTTCCAGGTTTTCTTTCAGTTTGTCAGCGTCAAAGTCCACTTTACCGATGGTGGTGTGGATGATGCCGTTTTTGTCGTTACGATAACGAACCTGACCCGCTTTAGCGTTCTTAACCGCTTCAGCAACATTAGGCGTTACAGTACCCACTTTCGGGTTTGGCATCAGGCCGCGTGGACCCAGAACCTGGCCCAGCTGGCCAACAACGCGCATTGCATCTGGAGATGCGATAACAACGTCAAAGTTCATTTCGCCTTTCTTGATCTGATCAGCCAGATCTTCCATACCTACCAGTTCAGCGCCGGCAGCTTTAGCAGCTTCAGCGTTTGCACCCTGAGCAAATACAGCTACGCGAACGGAACGGCCAGTACCGTGTGGCAGTACAGTTGCGCCACGAACGTTCTGATCGGATTTACGAGCGTCGATGCCCAGGTTAACGGCAACGTCAACACTTTCAACGAACTTAGCAGTTGCCAGTTCTTTCAGCAGAGCGATAGCTTCGTTGATGTCGTACTGTTTGGTCGCATCAACTTTGTCACGGATCACGGACATGCGCTTGGTCAGTTTAGCCATTTCTTAGTCCTCCACTACCAGGCCCATGGAACGTGCAGTACCTTCGATGGAGCGAGTCATCGCTTCAATGTCGGCACCAGTCATGTCGGCAGCTTTGGTCTGCGCGATTTCCTGCAGCTGAGCGCGGGAAATTTTACCCACTTTGTCTTTGTTCGGTTTACCGGAACCAGACTTGATACCAGCCGCTTTCTTCAGCAGAACTGCTGCTGGAGGGGTTTTGGTAACGAAAGTGAAAGAACGGTCAGCGTAAACAGTGATTACGACTGGGATTGGCAGACCTTTTTCCAGGGATTCAGTTTTTGCGTTGAACGCTTTACAGAATTCCATGATGTTCACACCCTGCTGACCCAGAGCTGGACCAACTGGTGGACTTGGGTTCGCCATACCAGCTGCAACCTGCAGCTTGACGTAGGCTTGTACTTTCTTAGCCATTCTAAAATCCTCTGATTGGGTAATAGCGCCTCAGGGAGGCTCCCCGTGAATAAAATTCGTTTTACGGGCCGAGACCCATAAAAACAAAAGGCGCGAAATTGTATTCCAATCCCGCGCCTTGTGCAACGATTAAATCGTCGCTTTTTTGATCGCTGCTTAGGCTTTTTCTACCTGGGCAAAGTCCAGTTCTACCGGGGTCGCACGACCGAAGATAGAAACAGAAACTTTCAGGCGGGACTTCTCGTAGTCCACTTCTTCAACCACGCCATTAAAGTCAGCAAACGGACCGTCATTAACACGAACCATTTCACCCGGTTCAAACAGCGTTTTCGGACGCGGCTTATCACCCACCTGCTGCAGGCGGTTCATAATCGCATCAACTTCTTTGTCGCTGATTGGCGCCGGACGGTCAGACGTGCCGCCGATAAAGCCCATCACGCGCGGTACGCTGCGCACCAGGTGCCAGCTCGCGTCGTTCATAACCATCTGAACCAGCACGTAACCCGGGAAGAATTTGCGCTCGCTTTTGCGACGCTGGCCGCCACGGATCTCAACCACTTCTTCGGTCGGAACCATAACTTCGCCAAACAACTCTTCCATGTTGTGTAATTTGATATGCTCACGCAGCGACGTTGCTACGCGGCCTTCAAAACCGGAAAACGCCTGAACGACGTACCAGCGCTTTTTAGGGGCTTCAGACATCTCAGAACCTCAGGCCAGTGATAAAGGATACCAGGCGAACCAGAATACCATCCAGTCCCCACAGGATCAGTGACATTACAGCGGTAACCGCCGCTACGATCAGCGTGGTGTGCAATGTTTCCTGGCGAGTCGGCCAAATTACCTTGCGGACTTCGGTACGCGCTTCGCGGGCAAAAGCGACAGTCGCTTTGCCTTTCGTCGTCAACAGCGCGACACCACCCGCTGCAGCAATCAGAATTACCACTGCAAGCGCGCGTAGCGGCAGCATCATGTCACGATAAAGGTAGTTGCCGACAATCGCTACGATCAGCAGAACGGCTACTACTACCCATTTCATCGCTTCCAGGCCGCGCCCGCTCCCTTGAGCTTCGGTATTCGCACTCATAAACCAACCTGTCAGAAGTATTCTACAAACATTTTCACCCCGCGATCGCGAGGCAAACCAAATCGAAATGCTAATTCGCTTTTCGAATTATACGCTCTCTGCAGAGCCTGTCTCAGCAATGATTATGACAAAAATAATCACTGATGAGCCAGGTTCTGGCGTGAAAGCGTGCAAAAAGGGCATCAAATGATGCCCTTTTATTGCGCATTGCGTCAAATGTTATCAGCAATTAGCCGAGAACTTTAGCAACCACGCCCGCACCAACGGTACGGCC
>NZ_JAPKNE010000016.1:0-28605 GCF_026344075.1 Enterobacter nematophilus
TCGTCCGGGGACGTTAAGAATCCATGTCACTTTGAGTGCCCACACAGATTGTCTGATAAATTGTTAAAGAGCAGTTGCAACGCGGCTTTCAGCTCACCGTTGCGAGGTCCCGTATATTACGTTTTCCTCATTCAGAGTCAAGCGATTATTTTCACTTTTCTCTGTTGGCGTTCATCTCTGAACCCCGCTAACCCGGCGGCTTGCAAGCCGTTGTTCCGTGTCAGTGGAGGCGCATTATAGGGAGTTCTCAGACGTTGACAACCCCTCTTTTAAAAAAAACTTTCAACCGTCTCTTTTTTGCTCAAAACCGTGTTACAGCGCCAGTTTTTCGAGCGTTTCAAAGCCATAACGGCGTAAAACGGGTAAAAGTTGCTCAGTCTCTTTCGTGATAGCCATGCAAAACGCGATATTCGCATCGGTAGATTTCGCATCCGGCGCTTCATGCTCCAGCAGCCAGGCCGTGCGACGAGCGATCGCCGCACCAGAATCCACCAGGCGCGTCCCCTCCGGAAGCACTTCTAATAGCTCTTCCTGCAAGAGAGGGAAGTGGGTGCAGCCCAGCACAACCGTATCCGGTGGTTCGGGCATCCGCAGCCACGGACGAAGAATACGACGCAGCTCTTCGAGCGATACCGTCTCGCCGTGCAGTTTCGCTTCCGCCATCTCAACCAGCTCTGCGGAGCCAAGCATTGCAATCTGGCATTCGTTAGCAAAACGGTCGATCAGCTCGCGGGTATAAGGACGCTTTACCGTACCACGCGTGGCCAGTAACCCCACGATGCCGTTAGCCGTCAGGCGCGCGGCAGGCTTTATGGCAGGAACGACGCCCACAACCGGGAACTGGAATTTCTCACGCAGGGCGGGAAGAGAAACGGTGCTCGCCGTATTACAGGCAATTACCGCCAGCGCAAGGGGATAGCGCTTTTGTACCGCGGTGACGATTTCAACCACGCGCTCAACGATAAAGTCCTCACTCTTCTCCCCATACGGAAAAGCGACGTTATCGAAGGCGTAGATGTAATGGAGATCCGGCAGGAGATGCCGAATCTCGTCGTAGACCGAAAGCCCACCGACGCCGGAATCAAACACCAGCACGGTAGGGCGCGGATTAGAAGGTGTAGCTGCCAGACAAGGTGTATTCCCGTCCTGCAGTTTGGTAGCCATAAACTGTCTCGTAATCTTTATCGAACAGGTTGGCTATTTTACCACGAACTGTGAGGTGTGAGGTGACCGGATATGAAACTGCGACATCCCACAGGCTCACACCGCCCATTTTCACTTTCTCTGACGGATAAGAACCAAAATCAGTGTCGTAACGCGTGCCGAGATAGTGATACGTCAGGCTCCAGTCGAAATCATAGATCTGCGTATCGAGCTGATATTTCACCTGCTGCTTAGCACGACGGTCCAGAAGTTCGTTGGTTGCCGCATTGCGGGCATCCACATAGTCGTAGCCAACGGTATGCGTCAACGGACCTGTATCAAATGAAGCTGTCGCCTCCACACCCTTAATGCGTGCTTTGCCGACGTTGTAATATTCCTGAAGGTTATTATTGAAGTCGATGAGATTATCAACGTCATTACGATAGCCGGACACGCGCCAGCTCACGCCTGCCGTCAGGCCTTCAAACGCCCCTTCCCACTGCTTGCTCTCTTCAGGATCAAGGTGGTCATTGCCATAGAAGCCATAGAGTTGACCCAGATTCGGGGCTTTATAGGCCGTACCATAAGAAGCAATAAAGCGGTAACCGTCCACGAACTCCCACGCTGCACTGCTTTGCCAGGTGCCATGGCGACCAAACTGAGAGTTATCATCGCTGCGAACCGCCCCTTCCAGAGTGAAATCACCCAGCTGCTGCAGCCCGGTCAGGTAGACGCCGGTGTTACGCAGGTCGTAGCCGTTGGTCACGTAGTTTGTACCCGGCTCGGTGCTCTGCTTCTGCCAGTCAACGCCCGCGCCAATGTTCCCGTGACCCACATCAACGGAGTTGAGCCACTGGACGTTGTACTGTTTGATTTCATCCAGCGTGGCCGTCGAATCGTAACGGCCCAAATTAGGATCGTAGTTATAGTCCTTACTGTGGCTATAGCTGGTGAGCAGCTGTGAATGGAAGATATCCTCGTTGAAGCGTAATCCTGCGTCCCAGGTCTGGCTGTAGAGCTGACGGGTATCGACCAGAACGTCAGGGGTAAATGAGCTGTAGTAACCGTCATAGGCCGTACGGTTGCTGTAGCCAAAGCCGCGAACAAATCCGCTCCACTGGTCTGAGAATGCATGATCCAGCGCCCCGTAGAGCGTCTTATTCATAAAGCCGTCGCGATCGGTCTGGGCAAGGCCGCCATTATTGCCGTCCGCAACCACATCGAAACCTTTGGTATAGGTGTAATCACCCGCAAGCGTGACGCGCGTGCTGTCGCCCAGCGTTTGCTGGGTACTGCCGCCATAATTCTGGTAACCGTGCGAGCCTGCGCCGGCATTCAGCGTCGTACCATCCTTCGCGCGGGTAGTAATAATGTTGACTACACCGCCAATCGCATCCGAGCCGTATACCGCCGAACGCGGTCCACGAACATATTCGATACGCTGCACCAGAGAGATTGGGAACTGGCTGAGATCGGACGACCCCGTGACGCCCGCCTGGTTAAGGCGGACCCCGTCAACGAGAATCAGGACGTGGCTGGAGTTGGTGCCACGGATAAAGAGAGAGGAGAGTTGCCCCATCCCGCCATTTTGCGCCGTATCCACGCCGGGCAGGCGACGCATAACGTCCAGTACCGAGGTTGACTGCCAGCGGTCAATATCTGCACGCGTAACCACCGACGTTGCTGCCAGAATAGTTTTTTCAGGTTGTTCAAAACGATTTGCCGTCACCACCAACGAGTCAGCGCTATCCTGCGCCCAGCCCGAAAATGCCGTGACGGACAGCGCCGTCAACAGCGATACTTTTTTAATCATTGTTAAAGCATCCACAATATAAGAAGGATGCCGCAGGCCTCATCTATAGCACGCGATGATGAAACCAAATGCGACGTGATTCCGGCAGGTCTTCGGGCTAGGTGGCGTTATACGGATGAAGACTTCCCATTTTCACAGTGTCTACAGCTCTCATCCCGCCAGTCTTTACCGCTGCGCGTCAGCTCCAGATTTTCACTGGATTCCCTTTTCACTCTCAGGAGACCGGAAACAGAATGCTACAATTAGACACGTATAGATGTCCAGACAGCTATTGGCCATTAAATCTGGACATCCCCTGAACAATCCCTACAATCCCCGCGTAATTCTTTATCACTCAGGACGCATCATGACCCCAGAACACCTCCCGACAGAACAGTACGACGCGCAGCTGGCAGAGAAAGTTGTCCGCCTGCAAAGTATGATGACGCCGTTCAACGCGCCCGTTCCCGAGGTGTTCCGCTCCCCCGTCAGCCACTACCGCATGCGCGCCGAGTTCCGCATCTGGCACGACGGTGACGACCTGTACCACATCATTTTCGATCAGCAGACCAAATCCCGCATTCGCGTGGACAGCTTCCCGGCAGCGAGCGAGCTTATCAACCAGCTGATGACGCTGATAATTGAAGGCGTGCGCAACAATCCGGTGCTGCGCCACAAGCTGTTTCAGATTGACTATCTGACCACCCAAAGCAATCAGGCGATTGTCTCTCTGCTGTACCACAAAGCGCTGACCGACGAATGGCGCGAGCAGGCCGAAGCCCTGCGCGATGCGCTGCGCGCGCAGAACATCAACGTGCACCTGATAGGCCGCGCGACCAAAACCAAAATCATGCTGGATCAGGATTACGTCGACGAACGTCTGCCGGTGGCGGGTAAAGAGATGATTTACCGTCAGGTGGAGAACAGCTTCACCCAGCCGAACGCGGCGATGAACGTGCAAATGCTGGAGTGGGCGCTGAAGGCGACGGAAGGGTCTAAGGGCGATCTGCTTGAGCTGTACTGCGGTAACGGCAATTTCTCGCTGGCGCTGGCGCGTAATTTCGATCGCGTCCTGGCAACCGAAATCGCCAAGCCGTCGGTGGCGGCCGCGCAGTACAACATCGCCGCTAACCATATCGACAACGTGCAGATCATTCGTATGGCGGCAGAAGAGTTCACCCAGGCCATGAACGGCGTACGCCAGTTTAACCGCCTGGAAGGGATCGATTTGAAGAGCTACCAGTGTGAGACGATTTTTGTCGACCCGCCGCGCAGCGGCCTGGACAGCGAAACCGAAAAGATGGTGCAGGCGTACCCGCGTATTCTGTACATCTCCTGTAACCCGGAGACGCTGTGCAAGAATCTGGAAACATTAAGCCAGACGCACAAGGTTGAACGTCTGGCGCTGTTCGATCAGTTCCCGTACACGCACCATATGGAGTGCGGTGTACTGCTCACGGCGAAGTAATTAGCCGGCGTTTTTGGCAGGTGACGCTTCGCTTACCTGCCCTACTCAGACCTCATTACTCCGGCAGTTGACTCTTGCGGCTACGCATGCGCGAGCCAATCCAGAACACCAGCGCCACAGACAGAACAGCCGGGAAGAAGTTAGAGCCGATATCCGGATACTCCGCGCGAACCACGGTGCTATACAGCAATACGCCCAAAATAAAGCAGGCGGCGGCCAGCCCAGGTAACCCAACCGGCATGGTGCGGTTCAGGTAACGTTGATGCAGGCAGTAGACCGTCAGCACCAGCGCAATAAGCGGGAAAATCGAAAATGGAACGATGGAGCTAAAAATAGCGGCAAACGTGCCATTAATGGATAAGCCAGCGATCAATGCCAGCAACAGCGTCCCTTTATCCTGACCTGACTGTTTCATTACTCACCTTCACTCTTCGGTTTGATGTGCCAGTTTCTCTTGTTCACGGCGATACCAGTAGTACGCGCCTTTGGAGATCATCCTGAGCTGCAATACCAGTCGCTCTTCGAGCTGCTTACGCTGTTCAATGCTGACATCCAGCGCTTCGGCACCCGCGCTGAATACAATCGTCACCATCGCCTCGGCCTGTGCTTCGGTAAACGCACGCGGCATATGGTTTTCGAGTTCAAGATAGTCGGCAAGTTCCGCGATGAAGTGCTGAATTTCCCGCGCGACGGCGGCACGAAACGCCGCCGATGTGCCCGAACGCTCGCGCAGCAGCAGACGAAACGCGTTGGGGTTATTGCCGATAAATTCCATAAAGGTCGACACGGAGGTGCGGATCACGCTGCCTCCTTTGGCGATACGCTGACGCGCCTGGCGCATCAGCTGGCGTAGCATGAGTCCGCTCTCATCGACCATGGTCAGGCCCAGTTCATCCACGTCACGGAAGTGACGATAGAAGGACGTTGGCGCAATCCCGGCCTCGCGTGCGACTTCGCGCAGGCTCAAACTGGCAAAACTCCGCTCAGCACTCAGTTGACTGAATGCGGCTTCCACCAGCGAACGCCGGGTTTTCTCTTTTTGTTGTGCTCTTACGCCCATCACAATAGTTGAATCCTTCCAAAGGCCTGATGGCACTATACCAGAGAATAAAATTAATCTGTTTGCCTGGCTTTGTGAATGATTGTTTACGTGCGGTTTGTGCTCCACTGCCGGAAAAAAGCACAACGATAATTGGGTTACCCTGGTAATGATGTTATGATTCTGTTGCTTTTATGTATAAGAACAGGTAAGCCTTACCATGCCACATTCCTACGATTACGACGCAATAGTTATTGGTTCCGGCCCCGGCGGCGAAGGTGCTGCTATGGGTCTGGTGAAACAGGGAGCCAGAGTAGCGGTCATTGAGCGCTACCATAATGTCGGCGGTGGTTGCACCCACTGGGGCACCATCCCTTCGAAAGCCCTCCGCCACGCCGTTAGCCGCATTATCGAATTCAACCAGAACCCTCTTTACAGCGACCACTCCCGACTTCTTCGTTCCTCCTTTGCCGACATCCTGAATCACGCGGATACCGTTATTAACCAGCAGACGCGCATGCGTCAGGGCTTTTATGAGCGTAACCACTGTGAAATCCTGCAGGGCAACGCGCATTTTGTGGATGAACACACCCTGGCACTCGAATGCCACGACGGGTCGGTTGAGACGATCACCGCTGAAAAATTTGTTATCGCCTGCGGTTCACGCCCTTACCATCCGGCCGACGTCGACTTCTCGCACCCGCGCGTCTACGACAGCGACTCCATTCTGAGCCTGCATCATGAACCCCGCCACGTCATTATCTACGGCGCAGGGGTCATCGGCTGCGAATACGCGTCGATCTTCCGCGGAATGGATGTCAAAGTTGACCTGATCAACACCCGCGATCGCCTGCTGGCGTTCCTCGATCAGGAGATGTCAGACTCCCTCTCCTACCACTTCTGGAACAGCGGCGTGGTGATTCGCCACAACGAAGAGTACGAGAAGATCGAAGGCTGCGATGACGGTGTGATCATGCACCTGAAGTCCGGTAAGAAGCTGAAAGCCGACTGCCTGCTGTACGCCAACGGCCGTACCGGCAACACCGATTCGCTGCGGCTGGAAAATATCGGGCTTGAAACCGATAGCCGCGGCCAGCTCAAGGTCAACAGCATGTACCAGACCGCGCTGCCGCACGTTTACGCGGTCGGCGACGTGATTGGCTACCCGAGCCTGGCCTCCGCCGCTTACGATCAGGGCCGCATTGCCGCTCAGGCGCTGGTGAAGGGTGAAGCAACGGCGCACCTGATTGAAGATATTCCGACGGGTATCTACACCATCCCGGAAATCAGTTCCGTGGGCAAAACCGAGCAGCAGCTGACGTCGATGAAGGTGCCTTACGAGGTGGGTCGTGCGCAGTTTAAACATCTGGCGCGGGCGCAGATCGTGGGAATGAGCGTAGGTACGCTGAAGATCCTGTTCCACCGCGAGACGAAAGAGATCCTCGGGATTCACTGCTTTGGTGAACGCGCGGCGGAAATCATTCACATCGGCCAGGCGATAATGGAGCAGAAAGGCGGTGGTAACACCATTGAGTACTTCGTTAACACCACCTTTAACTACCCGACCATGGCGGAAGCCTATCGGGTAGCCGCGCTGAACGGCTTAAACCGCCTGTTTTAACGCGCTGTCGAAATGGCCATCCATCGCACCGCGGATGGCCTCTGCCAGCTGCTCATAGCGGCTGCGCAGCGGTGACCCCGGACGATAAACCAGGCCAATCGTGCGACGCGGCTCCGGCTTAATGCACGGCAGGTACACCACGCCATCACGCTTGCGCTCGCGCGGCACGGCCAGCGCAGGCAGCAGCGTAATACCGCTTCCCGCCGCCACCATATTACGCAGCGTTTCCAGGCTGGTTGCGCGGAAATGGGTATCTTCATCGGCACCCGCTTCGAAGCAGAAACCCATCGCCTGATCGCGCAGGCAGTGGCCGTCTTCCAGCATCAGCAGCTTTTCACCGGCCAGATCGGCCATCGGTACCCGATCGCGGTTCGCCCAAGGGTGATCTTCATAGATCGCCAGCATCATCGGCTCATCGAATAGCGGCACTTCGATAAAGGCTTCGCTCTCTTTCACCAGCGCCAGAATGGCGCAGTCGAGCTTGCCGCTATCTAACTGCGCCAGCAGCTGATGGGTTTGCGCTTCATGCAGGTACATTTCGAGTTTCGGGAACGTCTGGTGCAGCATTGGAATGATATGCGGCAACAGGTACGGGCCAACGGTTGGGATCAGGCCAATATGCAGCGGGCCGGACATCGCCTCCCCCTGCTGGCTTGCCATTTCCTTGAGCACTTTGACCTCGCGCAGCACGGTGCGCGCCTGATCCACCAGCAGCAGACCGGCCTGGGTGAACAGCACCTTACGGCTGGTGCGCTCCAGCAGCATCACGCCCAGCTCGTCTTCCAGCTTGCGGATCTGGCCGCTCAGCGTCGGCTGGCTGACGTGGCAGGAATCTGCCGCGCGGCGAAAGTGACGATGCTCGGCTAACGCTACCAGGTATTCAAGATCACGAATATTCATTATTCATCCTCCGTCGCCACGATAGTTCATGGCGATAGATAGCATAGCAACGAACGATTATCCCTATCAAGCTTTCTGTTGAATAATACACCACATAGACGAGGCGGCCCGTGTTTGACCCTTGACGTCCCCGCACCGTCATCGAGTTTCTCTCAAAACTCGAACAACTAAAGCCAACGTGAACTTTTGCGGACCCCGTGGTCCGCTTTTTTTTGCTTAAAAAAAAGCCCGAGGTAAAAGCAAAATGGCAACCGAAGTTGCCATTTTTAGTGTTTGCTCCCTCTCCCCGTGGGAGAGGGCCGGGGTGAGGGCACCAGCCCGCACTATTCAAACCAAATCAAACCAAATCAAACCAACCGGTTTTTCGCATCCGCAATCGCCTGCGCCACCTGCTTCGGCGACACTCCGCCTTTCGCAGCACGTTTATCCAGGCAGGACTGCAGCGCCAGAATCGGATACACATCATCTCCAATCACCGCGCTGAACTTTTGCAGATCGGCAAGCGCCAGATCTTCCAGCGGCTTACCCTGACGAATGGCCTCCACCACCGCTTCGCCCACAATATGGTGCGCTTCACGGAACGGTACGCCCTTCGCGACAAGGTAGTCCGCCAGCTCGGTGGAGTTGGCATAGCCCTGCTGCGCCGCTTCCTGACAGCGAGGACGTTTCACCTGAATGCCGTCCAGCACCAGCGCGCCCATGTGCAGACAGTCCAGCCAGGTGTCGAGCGCGTCGAACAGCCCTTCTTTGTCTTCCTGCATATCTTTGTTGTACGCCAGCGGCAGCCCTTTCAGGGTCATCATCATGCCGGTCAGCGCGCCCTGCACGCGGCCACACTTGCCGCGGATCAGCTCCAGCGCGTCCGGGTTTTTCTTCTGCGGCATCAGGGATGAGCCTGAGGTCACGCGGTCGGACAGCTCAACGAAGCCCGCTTCGCCGGAGTTAAAGAAGATCAGGTCTTCGGCAAAGCGCGACAGGTGCACCATACCGATAGAGGCATTGGAGAGCAGCTCCAGCACGTGGTCGCGGTCAGAGACGCTGTCCAGGCTGTTGCGGGTTGCCGAGGCAAAGCCCAGCCAGCCCGCCAGCTGCTCGCGGTCGATTTCATACGCCGTACCGGCCAATGCGCCGCTGCCCAACGGGCTGACGTCCAGACGCTTCAGGGTATCCTGCAGACGGCTTTCGTCACGCGCCAGCATCTCAACGTAGGCCAGACACCAGTGCGCAAAGGTCACCGGCTGGGCGCGCTGCAGGTGGGTATAACCCGGCATCACCGCGTCCTGATTGTTCTGCGCGGTCTCTACCAGCGCACTTTGAAGCTGACGGTTGGCTGCCAGCAGCTCGCCAACGGTCTCTTTACACCACAGCTTCAGGTCGGTGGCGACCTGGTCGTTACGGCTACGGCCGGTGTGCAGCTTTTTACCCAGCTGGCCGACTTTGTCGATCAGCTTGCCTTCTACCCAGCTGTGAATATCTTCAGCATCGCTCTGCAGGATTTGCTGCGGATCCAGCCGCACCTCTTCCAGCAGGTTGTTCAGCGCCTCTTCCAGCTGCTGCTGTTCGTCCGCGGTCAGTACGCCAACGGTCACCAGCGCTTTGGACCAGGCCACAGAGCCGACAATATCCTGTTCGGCCAGGCGGTAGTCGAAGCGCAAAGAGTCGTTGAACTGTTTGAACCGCTGATCCGCTGCCTGTGTAAAACGCCCACCCCAAAGTGCCATAACATCGTTCCTTTATTCGTTAGTTCCGCCGGGTGGCGCTGCGCTTACCCGGCCTACGGTCATTCAATAAAAACTTACGCCAGAATACGCGTGCCAATCGGCGTGCCGTTAAACAGCGCCGGAAGCTGCTCCGCGTGACGCCAGGAGGCAATATCCACCGGGCGGCCCAGCGTGCGCGCCGCATCCAGCGCGGCGTTCACTTTGACGATCATGCCGTCGGTAATAATGCCCTGAGCGATCAGCTGCTCGGCTTTCTCTGCCGTCATTTCCGCAATGCGCTGGCCTTTGCCGTCCAGAATGCCGCTCACGTCGGAGAGCAGGATCAGGTCCGCGCCCAGCGTGGCCGCCAGGGCAGTTGCCGCCTGGTCCGCGTTGACGTTCATCAGCTCGCCCTCTTCGGTCACGCCGATAGAGCTCACCACCGGCAGGAAACCGCCTTCAAGCAGGGTGTTAATCAGCTTAGGCGAACCTGGCTGCGCCAGTCCAACGTGGCCGAGCTCTTCGTCGAGCTGGGTCACTTTTACGCTGTCGCCGTCGCCCAGGTAGAGGCCAACGGAAGCAATATGGTGTTTCTTCGCCCACGCCAGCAGCGTTTTGTTCGCCGTGCCCGCCAGCGCGCCGGTGATGATGTCAATCTGGTCAGCAGGGGTGACGCGCAGGCCGTTCTTCTTTTTCACCGGCAGGTTGAGCCCTTTCATCAGCTCATCCACCACGCAGCCGCCGCCGTGCACAATCACCAGCGGACGCTGGTGCGATTCGCGATAGTTCACCAGCGCGGTAAACAGACGCTCCAGCGCTTCTTCGCTGTCCAGCAGTACACCACCGAGTTTGATAATTAATGGGTTCATCATCACACCTTAAATAAGAGCCTGCGTTTCAGGGAAGCCGAAACGAATATTTGCACACTGCATTGCCTGTGCGGCAGCGCCTTTGAGTAAGTTATCTTCCGCGGCGACCACAATCAGATGCTCGCCCTGTACGGCAAAGCCGATATCGCAGAACGGCAGGCCGACCACGTTTTTCAGCGCCGGCACGCCTTTGTCGTAAAGACGCACCAGCGGTTTATCCGCATACGCCTGCGTGAAGGCCTCGCTCACCTGCTCTTTCGTCACGCCAGGCTTCAGGCGGCAGGTAATGGTTTCGAGGATCCCACGCGGGAAGCTGCCCAGGTGCGGGGTAAAAATCACCTCCGCGCCCAGATGGGTGGTGATTTCAGGGTGATGGCGGTGATTAAACACGCCATACGGCTGAAGGCTCACTTCGCAGAAGCTGTTGGAGATAGCGGCCTTGCGCCCTGCACCGCTCACGCCGCTGGTGGCGTTGATCACCGGCCACTGGCTCAGATCCAGCAGGCCCGCGTCGATCAGCGGCTTCAGGGAAAGCTGCGCCGCCGTCGGGTAGCAGCCCGGCACGGCAATCAGATTCGCTTCTTTCAGTTTATCTGCGCTCCACTCCGCCAGGCCGTACACCGCTTTTTCAAGCAGATCCGGGTGCTGATGGGTGAAGCCGTAATATTTTTCGTAAAACGCGCCGTCGTTAACGCGGAACGCGCCGGAGAGGTCGAAGACCACGCAGCCGGCCGCCAGGAACTGCGGCGCCAGGTCGTGGCTGACCTCGTGCGCGGTGGCTAAAAACACCACGTCGACGCCGTCGGTAAACTCGCTGATGTCAGACATGGGCTGTAAAGGCAGATCGACAATGCCCTTAAGCTGCGGATGCAAATCGGAAATTAACTTTCCTGCATCATTGCTTTGCGCTGACACGGTCAAAGCGGTTATGGTCATATGAGGGTGGCGATTTACGTAGCTTACAAGCTCTGCGCCCGCATAACCGCTAGCGCCTACAATCAGCGTATTCAACATCGGGTTCCTTTATGCTCAACGTTAATGTATTTTTATTCACATTTATTGCATGAATATTGATACTATCACGACCTAAGGTGTGTCAACAATGAAAATGAACTTACCGCCATTTATCGAGATCTACCGCGCCCTGATTGCCACACCGTCCATCAGTGCGACCGAAGAAGCGCTGGATCAGAGCAATGAGTCTTTAATCAATCTGCTGGCGGGTTGGTTTAGCGATCTTGGGTTTAATGTTGAGGTTCAGCCCGTCCCCGGAACCCGCCACAAATTTAACCTGCTCGCCAGCACCGGAACCGGCGCCGGCGGCCTGCTGCTGGCTGGCCATACCGACACCGTACCGTTTGACGATGGCCGCTGGACGCGCGATCCCTTCACCCTGACCGAGCATGACAACAAGCTCTACGGTCTGGGCACCGCCGACATGAAAGGCTTCTTCGCCTTTATCCTCGACGCGCTGCGTGACGTGGACGTGACGAAGCTGAAAAAACCGCTTTACATCCTGGCGACCGCCGATGAAGAGACCAGCATGGCGGGCGCGCGCTACTTCTCTGAAAACACGTCGATTCGCCCGGATTGCGCGATCATCGGCGAGCCAACCTCCCTGCAGCCGATTCGCGCGCACAAAGGCCATATGTCTACCGCCGTGCGCGTGCTGGGCCAGTCCGGCCACTCCAGCGATCCGGCGCGCGGCGTGAACGCCATCGAGCTGATGCATGACGCCATCGGCCGCATCATGACCCTGCGCGACGACCTGAAAGAGCGGTATCACTACGAGGCGTTTACCGTGCCGTATCCGACCCTGAACCTCGGTAGCCTGCACGGCGGCGATGCGTCCAACCGCATCTGTGCCTGCTGCGAACTGCATATGGACATCCGCCCGCTGCCGGGCATGACGCTTAGCGATCTCGATGGCCTGCTTAACGAAGCGCTGGCGCCGGTAAGCGAGCGCTGGCCTGGCCGCCTGACGGTCTCCGAACTGCATCCGCCGATTCTAGGCTACGAATGCCCGCCGGACCACCAGCTGGTCGAAGTGGTGGAAAAGCTGCTCGGCGAGAAAACCGACGTGGTGAACTACTGCACCGAAGCGCCGTTTATTCAGACGCTTTGCCCGACGCTGGTCCTTGGCCCTGGCTCGATCAACCAGGCCCATCAGCCGGATGAATATCTGGAAACCCGCTTCATCAAGCCAACCCGCGAACTGATAACCCAGGTTGTGCATCACTTCTGCTGGCATTAAAACCGCACCGAAGAGTCCCCTCTCCCTGTGGGAGAGGGTTAGGGTGAGGGCAACAAATCGCATGATCTCCGTCACATTCCCATAAGCATCTCTTATCTGACGCAATGCGAATTAAATTTCGTAAATTGCCCGCATTTATTCGTTTGCTGAACCGTTTTCGCAGCAATTGACGACGGGGGTTTTACGTGGCTTTATAAAGGGAGATGACAAAATAATGTCCAGAAGATTTTCGCCTGGGCATAAACAAAAATGATGGGGTGACTGGGTTTTTATGAACGAACAATATTCCGCGTTGCGTAGTAATGTCAGTATGCTCGGCAAAGTGCTTGGAGATACCATCAAAGATGCGTTGGGTGAGAACATCCTCGACCGCGTTGAAACCATCCGCAAGCTGTCTAAATCTTCCCGTGCCGGTAACGAGGCCAGTCGTCAGGAGCTGCTCACCACCTTGCAGAACCTCTCAAACGATGAGCTGCTGCCCGTTGCCCGCGCTTTCAGCCAGTTCCTGAACCTGGCAAACACCGCTGAGCAATACCACAGCATTTCGCCAAACGGCGAAGCGGCCAGCAACCCGGAAGTCATTGCCCGCACCCTTCGTAAACTGAAAGACCAGCCAGACCTCAACGAAGCCACCATCAAAAAAGCGGTGGAGTCCCTTTCGCTGGAGCTGGTGCTGACCGCACACCCAACCGAAATTACCCGTCGCACCCTCATCCACAAGATGGTGGAAGTGAACAGCTGCCTCAAGCAGCTGGATAACAAAGACATTGCCGACTACGAGCGCAACCAGCTGATGCGCCGTCTGCGCCAGCTGATTGCGCAGTCCTGGCATACCGATGAAATTCGTAAGCATCGCCCAAGCCCGGTCGACGAAGCCAAATGGGGCTTTGCTGTGGTGGAAAACAGCCTGTGGGAAGGGGTGCCTAACTACCTGCGCGAGCTAAACGAACAGCTGGAAGAGAACCTCGGCTACCGCCTGCCGGTCGACTTTGTTCCAGTACGTTTCACCTCCTGGATGGGCGGTGACCGCGACGGCAACCCGAACGTGACCGCGGAAATCACCCGCCACGTCCTGCTGCTGAGCCGCTGGAAAGCGACCGACCTGTTCCTGAAGGATATTCAGGTGCTGATCTCTGAGCTGTCGATGGTTGAAGCGACGCCGGAACTGCGCGCGCTGGCCGGCGAAGAAGGTGCCAGCGAGCCGTACCGCTTCCTGATGAAAAAGCTACGCGGTCAGCTGATGGCCACCCAGGCCTGGCTGGAAGCGCGCCTTAAAGGCCAGCGCCTGCCGAAGCCGGAAGGTCTGCTTAGCCAGAACGAACAGCTCTGGGAGCCGCTGTACGCCTGCTATAAATCACTGCAGGCCTGCGGCATGGGCATCATCGCCAACGGCGAACTGCTCGATACCCTGCGACGCGTGAAGTGTTTCGGCGTGCCGCTGGTGCGTATCGACGTGCGTCAGGAAAGTACCCGCCACACCGAAGCGCTGGGCGAACTGACCCGCTATCTCGGCATCGGCGACTATGAAAGCTGGTCCGAAGCCGACAAGCAGGCGTTCCTGATCCGCGAGCTGAACTCCAAACGCCCTCTGCTGCCGCGCAACTGGGAGCCAAGCAACGATACCCGCGAGGTGCTCAACACCTGTAAAGCGATCGTGGACGCGCCGAAAGGATCGGTGGCCGCCTACGTGATCTCCATGGCGAAAACCCCGTCCGACGTGCTGGGCGTTCATCTTCTGCTGAAAGAAGCGGGTATCGACTACGCCCTGCCGGTCGCTCCGCTGTTTGAGACCCTCGACGACCTGAACAACGCCAACGACGTCATGACCCAGCTGCTTAACATCGACTGGTATCGCGGCTTTATTCAGGGCAAGCAGATGGTGATGATTGGCTATTCCGACTCCGCGAAAGATGCGGGCGTGATGGCGGCGTCCTGGGCACAGTATCAGGCTCAGGATGCGCTGATCAAAACCTGCGAGAAAGCCGGTATTGAGCTGACCCTGTTCCACGGTCGCGGCGGCTCCATTGGCCGCGGCGGTGCGCCTGCTCACGCGGCGCTGCTCTCTCAACCACCGGGAAGCCTGAAAGGCGGCCTGCGCGTCACCGAGCAGGGCGAGATGATCCGCTTTAAGTACGGCCTGCCGGAAGTGACCATCAGCAGCCTGTCGCTCTATACCAGCGCGATCCTGGAAGCGAACCTGCTGCCGCCGCCGGAGCCAAAAGCGTCCTGGTGTCATATCATGGACGAGCTGTCTGATATCTCCTGCGATCTGTACCGCGGCTACGTGCGTGAAAACAAAGATTTTGTCCCTTACTTCCGCTCGGCAACGCCTGAGCAGGAGCTGGGTAAACTGCCGCTGGGCTCGCGTCCTGCCAAGCGCCGCCCGACCGGTGGCGTAGAATCCCTGCGCGCGATTCCATGGATCTTCGCCTGGACGCAGAACCGCCTGATGCTGCCCGCCTGGCTGGGTGCCGGTGCGGCGCTGCAAAAAGTGGTGGAAGACGGCAAACAGAACGAACTGGAAACCATGTGCCGCGACTGGCCGTTCTTTTCTACCCGTCTGGGTATGCTGGAGATGGTCTTCTCGAAAGCCGACCTCTGGCTGGCGGAATACTACGATCAGCGTCTGGTGAAACCAGAGCTGTGGGCGCTGGGCAAAGAGCTGCGCGAGCTGCTGGAAGGCGACATCAAAGTGGTGCTGGACATCGCCAACGACTCGCACCTGATGGCGGACCTGCCGTGGATCGCCGAGTCAATCCAGCTACGTAATATCTACACCGACCCGCTGAACGTCTTGCAGGCCGAGTTGCTGCACCGTTCGCGTCTGGCGGAAGAGGAAGGTAAAGAGCCGGATCCGCGCGTTGAACAGGCGCTGATGGTAACGATTGCGGGCGTTGCGGCGGGTATGCGTAACACCGGTTAATGCTTACGCCCGGCGGCGCTGCGCTTGCACGGGCCTACGACAGGTAGGCCGGGTAAGCGCTAGCGCCACCCGGCAGATCCCTGGTATCCACACCATGCACCACGACATTACCCGCATCCTGACTGACCTGATCAACGGCACAACGCCGCTGCGTCAGGTACACTTTGCAAACCCAGCCATCTCCGCACCCGACCTTGCCTTACAGGTTGATTTCCCACGTCTGGAGATCGTGCTCGAAGGCTCGGTGAAAGACCAGGCAGCTTCCGTTTTACAGCAGGGTGATGTTTTATACGTCCCGGCTGGCGGCTGGAACGATCCGCAATGGCAAACGCCCGCGACGACGTTGAGCATCCTGTTTGGTAAACAGCAGCTTGGGTTTAGCCTTTTGCACTGGGATGGTGTTGAAGTGCGTAACCTGGCAAAGCAGCACGTTGCTCGCCGTGGCCCCCGCATTGGCTCGTTCCTGCTACAGACGCTTCATGAAATGCAGATGCAGCCGCACGAGCAGCAAACCGCACGGCTGATCGTCGCCAGCCTGCTTAGCCACTGCGTTGACTTGTTAGGTAGTCAGATCCAGACCGCCTCACGCAGCCAGGCCCTGTTTGAAGCCATTCGCGTTTATATTGATGAACATTATGCGACCCCGCTAACCCGGGAATCCGTCGCCCAGGCGTTTTATATCTCTCCGAACTATTTATCGCATCTTTTTCAGAAAACAGGCGCGGTAGGTTTTAATGAATACCTGACCCACACACGGCTGGAGCACGCGCGTCAGCTGCTGAAAGGGTATGATTTAAAGGTGAAAGAAGTGGCACATGCCTGCGGATTTGTCGACAGCAACTACTTCTGCCGCTTATTCCGTAAAAACACGGAACGCTCGCCGTCAGAGTACCGTCGCCAGTATCACAGCCAGCTGACGGGGAAAGCGGTCAGTCCAGAATGACCTGAGTGTGCTGCGGCGCGGATAACATTTTACGCACCGCCCCCATCACCCTCTGAGGGTCACGTAAAAAGGCGTTAATCCCGCACTTCACGTAGCGCGTATGTTCGAAACGTTCACTGCCCGCCAGTTCGATATCAGTAATCAGCAATACGACATCTGCACGGCGAATGTCGTCTTCAGAGAGCTCGCTCTCAACGCCCAGCGCTCCCTGCGTCTCAATGTTAACGCTCCACCTCTCCTGCTGGCAGAGCTTTTCCAGCCGTTCTGCAGCCATATAGGTATGTGCAACGCCACTGACGCACGCGGTCACCGCCACCAGATGACGTCCCGTTATCACTGTCATGTTCAGCCTCCCACGGTAACGTTGAAACCTTTGCGTTCTGCCAGCCGACGCATCGCTGACATTTCATCTTCTGTCGGAGGGATCGCTTGCCGCATTCCCCACTCTCGCCCTAGCAAACGGTATTTTGGCTCCCCATACTGATGGAAGGGCAATAAATGCAGCTGCCGTATTCCTGAAGGTAGCAGGAAAGCCAACACGCGCGCCATGTTCGTTTCGTTGAGCGTATAGCCAGGAATAAGCGGGACGCGGGGAATCACGTTTATCCCGTCAGCCGCCAGCTGGCGGAAATTATCCAGCACTCTGGGAAGATTCATTACCACAATTGATTGGGCCAGCTCCGTGTCCATGATCTTCAAATCAAACAGCACTTCATCACACTGGCGGGCCAACGGCATTAATCGGGACAAAGGGGCATCGCCTGCCGTCTCGATGGCCGTATGTACGCCAAAACGACGCAGCCTCTGTAGAAACCTTGTCGCGAAAGGCGCCTGCAGCAACACTTCCCCACCCGACAGCGTTACCCCACCTCCCGAGGAACGAAAGAAGACATCGTCTTTCATCACCTCGCGTTCAAGCTCGTCCAGCGTCACGTCGCGTCCGATGCGCTCAAACGCGCCGGAAGGACATTCATCCACATCACGCAGGCAGGGTGTGCAGTGCAAACATTTACTCTCCCGGCGAACCGTCTCAATTTTCGGCGAGATAGACTCCGGGTTGGCACACCACGGGCAGCGGTGAGGGCAGCCTTTAAAAAAAACTACCGTACGAATGCCGCGACCGTCATTCAAGGAGTAGCGCTGAATATTGAAAATACGCGCCACGTCGACGCGCGTTTCCACGACGTCACAGCTGATGCGCGGTGCGGCGGATAATGTCATCCTGGATCTCCTTCGATAACTCAACAAAGAAGGCGCTGTATCCGGCTACGCGTACCACCAGCCCGGCAAAATCCTGCGGACGCTGCTGCGCTTCACGCAGTGTTTCCGCGTTCACCACGTTGAACTGGATATGCTGCAACTTAAGCTGGGTGAAGGCGCGAAGAAAATCCGCCAGCTTTTGTAGTCCGGCATCGCCTTCAAGCGTCGCTGGGGTGAATTTAACGTTTAGCAGCGTACCGTTAGATAGCAGATAGTTATCCAGCTTACTCACCGATTTGAGGACTGCGGTTGGGCCCTGCATATCCTGCCCAAGCATCGGTGAGAGCCCGCCGTCCGCCAGTTGCTCACCGGCAAAGCGTCCATCCGGTGTTGCCCCCACCACCGCCCCCAGCGGCACGTGTGCCGATACGGTATAAGAGCCCGGCGTAAACTGCCCGCCGCGCGGGTTACGGTATTTTTCGACCTCTTTACAGTAGTGGCGCAGCAGTTCCGCGCTGATGTTGTCGACATCATCGATATCATTGCCGTACTTTTCGAAGCGATTGATCAGCCTTGCACGCACCTTTTCGCCCTCCGGGGTGGCAAAGTTCGCTTTTAACACGGCTAAGAGCTCATCAAAACTTAAGCGTTGCTGTTCAAAGACCAGCCCTTTCAGGGCGTGCAGTGAATCACTCAGGTTGGCTATTCCAATCCCCTGTACGCCAGAGAAGTTATAGCGCGCCCCGCCGTCGGTAATATCTTTCCCGGATTCAAGACAATCGCTTATGAATGAAGAGAGTAACGGCACAGGTGCCCAGTCACGATGGCCGATATCGCAGATGTTGCTCCCCTCGACCATCAGCGCAATATAGTGATTAATTTTGGCGCGAATATGTTCCAGCAAACCTCCATAACTCAGCGCTGCGTTGCCTTCGTTCTCCTGCATCGCGATTTCCATCACTTTCAGCAGGTTAAACATCGCGATATCGTGCAGACCGTAGGTTTTACCGGGAATCGACAGCTCAACGCAACCGACGACAGCGTAGTCGCGCGCGTCCTCCAGCGACACGCCGCGATTCAGGAAGGCTGGCACCACCACTTCATCGTTAAAGATCTGCGGAATACCCGTTCCCAGGCGGATTGTCTCTGCGGTTTTAAGCAGGAAAGGCCTGTCGATCAGTTCGTTAACCCGCACGCCGAGGTTCGGTTGAGGAAGCTGAACGCTCTGGTAGGCATCCAGGCACAGGAAGGAGAGCACGTTTACCGCGCTACGGCCGTTCTCCGTCAGGCCGCCTAACAATGCGGTATACCCGGTCGGGAAGCCGGCGAAATAGCGGGCGCTGCTGGTCGAGCGTAAAAGCACCACGTCATTGCATTTCACCCACAGCGATTCCAGGATCTCTTTCAGGAACGCAGGCTCTTCGCCCCGTGAGAGCGAGGCCTGATAGAACGGCAGCATATACTGGTCAAAGCGCCCAATGGAGAGCGAACTGGCGTTGGATTCGTACTGCAAAATCACGTTCATGTACCAGAACAGCTGACACGCCTGCCAGAACGTCTGTGGCTTGTGCTGCGCGTTGTGCCGCGAGATGTCGGCAATTTTAAGTAATTCTTCACGCCGTAAAGCGTCACTGCTGGCAGCCAGCTTTTCAGCCAGTAATGCATAGCGCAGTATATGACGCTGAGAAGCCTCAAGCAGGATCAGCGCCGCAGCATAGAAGGTGTTATGGGGATCGCGGGCGCAGTGTTCACGCAACTCCTCCACCAGCGCGCCCAGGCCATTATTGAGCAGGCGCGGATAATCAATAATGATATGCCCCTGCCCTTTATCCGTCTGGTTGACGCTAAAAATCTGCGTCCCTACCGCGGTTTTCACCTCATCCGTCATCTGGCTGTTGATGAAATCCTTCATCGACCGGTTTTCCCAGTACGGATACAGCACGTCACGGTAGGTCTGCTTATCCTCATCGCTGATTTCAAAGCGATCCTGCGGACGCGTCGCGAACCGATCCAGCTCTTTAAGCAGCCAATACGGGTCCATCTCCGGAGACATAATCCCTGCTCGCGGTTTAACGGTGCGGTTCCCGGCAATCAGCTCCTCATCACGAATCGCGATTTTTACATGGTCGAGTATGTACGCCGTCGCTTTCGCACGCCGGATAATTACCGGCTCGCCTTCCGTCTGTTGGTGGCTGGCGGTGTAGAGCAAAGCACGCTCAAGCGAGATCTCGCGCGGGCTGGCAAAAAGGGCGTCTTTCAAACGCTGGGTACGATTCGTCATGAGGGAACTCCTGTAACGGTAAAACGAGCCCGCCCCGAAGGGCGGGAGAGCATCAGGCGGTTTGCGCGAGGTGGGCATCAATCTTGTTCATGATGGCGTCGGCGCGTTTTACCGCGTCGCTGATGTTGACGCGTACAATGATTTTCCCGGCAAAGCGCTCTTCGAATTTAATGCCAATATCCTTGGTCAGGATCACCATATCCGCGGCGGCAACGTCTTCTGCCGTCAGTTCGTTCTCAAGACCGATCGACCCCTGCGTTTCAACCTTCACTTCCCAACCTTTGGCTTTAGCGGCGCTTTCCAGCGCTTCGGCAGCCATATAGGTATGAGCAACGCCAGACGGACATGCAGTTACTGCGATAATTCGGGCCATGTTTTCTTCCTCACTCAGTTAATTTCGAAATCCAGATCCAGGTCGTCCTCTTTTTCCTCGACCTGTTTTGCATTCTTACGGGCAATACGCTTCAGCACGTTGACGCTGATTGCCGTTACCACTGCGCCTACCGCAACCGCCGCGATATAGCCGAGCTTGCCGTCCACCACGGGAAGCACAATCAACCCGCCCCAACCGGCATAGCATTGCGCGCCCATCACGGCAGCCGTGACAGCACCACATGCGGAACCCAGCATGATGGAGGGAATCACGCGCAGAGGATCGGCAGCAGCGAACGGAATGGCCCCTTCGGTGACGCCTACGCAGCCCATCACTAATGCAGCCTTACCCGCTTCACGCTCTTCATCGGAAAAATTCTTGCGACCGACCAACGTTGCCAGGCCTAACCCCAGCGGCGGTACGCAAATAGCCACGGCGGCAATCGCAACGACGGTATAGACGCCCTGCGCAACGCAAATCAGCATGAAGGCATACGCCACTTTGTTAACCGGGCCGCCCATATCGAACGCCAGCATGAGACCAAGAATGATAGCGAGTACCACGATGCTGCCCTGCTGCATGCTTTGCAGCCACTGGGTGAGGCTGGTGGTCAGCGCGCCGACAGGCTCGCCAAGCCCCCACATCATGACGCCCGCGGTAATAAAGGTGCCGATAATCGGGATGATGAAGATAGGCATGACGGAGCGCAGCACTTTCGGGACCGGCAGTTTTTTCAGGTACCAGACGATAATTCCGCCGAAAATTCCGGCGATAATCGCGCCAAAGAACCCCGCGCCGAAGCTGTTGCCCACCCAGGCGGCAATGGCACAGGGAGCCAGCGCGGCGCGTTCTGCTATTGAGTAGCCGATGTAAGCGGCCAGGAACGGCACCATCAGCGTTAAACCCGCCACACCGATATCAAAGAGCTTTTTCAGATTGGGATCGGTTGCGGCATCCGGTACCGCGCCTTTGCCGTATAGCATGACCGAAACCGCCAGCAGAATGCCGCCCGAGACCACGAACGGGATCATGTGCGACACCCCGGTCATCAGGTGCTGCCGCGTGTTCTTGAGAATATGCACCAACGCTTTCATATGTCGCTCCTGGCATAAAACCATAAAGATGATGTGGCAAACAATAGGCAATCAGAAAGACGGCGGACAGGAGACAAAAAGGCCATTTACTGGATTTTTGTAATATCGAAATAAAAATGCGATCCGCCTCGACATTTCACATCAGCGATGCGTTACGCAAAACGCCACGACCTGTGAGTGAAATCTCACTTTTAACGTGACATTACATTTGTCCAGCTTTTGGCAGTTTTGTCACATGGCGCGCCTTATCCTCACGCTCGTATGCTGTTTGCCAATGAATGATGATTGGTTTCAGGAGTGTGTATGGCTCTGGTAGTGGAATTTACCTGTGAATTGCCCAACGGCGTTCACGCGCGTCCGGCAAGTCATGTGGAAACGCTGTGCAACACGTTTGTCTCGCAAATCGAATGGCATAACCTGCGTACTGACCGTAAAGGCGATGCCAAAAGCGCGCTGGCATTGATTGGTACCGATACGCTGGCGGGCGATCCCTGCCGTCTGGCGATCTGCGGTGAAGATGAGCAACATGCCCATCAGCGGCTGGAACAGTGGTTGAGAGAGGAGTTCCCGCACTGCGACGCACCGCTTGAAGGAGTCATCAACACGGAGCTGGAGCCCTTACCAGAATCACTGACACGCCTGAGCCCGACGCTTTTTCGCGCCACTCCGGTATGCAGCGGCAGCGCACAGGGCATCCTGACGGTACTGACCTCGCTGGATCTCAACGCCCTGGCCAATTTACCCGACGCACAAAGCGTGGAAGCTGAGCAATCGGCGTTGGATTCCGGCCTGACGCTGCTGGCCAGGCACATTGAGCTGCACGCGCTGGAGGGCGACAGTACCGCCAGCGCCATTCTTGAAGCCCACCGCTCGCTGGCTACGGATACCTCGCTGCGCCAGCACCTTCTGTCAGGAGTTAACCGGGGCTTAAGCTGCGCCCAGGCCATCATCGCCACGGCGAACCATTTCTGCGATACGTTCTCTCGTTCCAGCAGCGCGTATTTGCAGGAACGCGTGCTGGACGTTCGCGACGTCTGCTATCAGCTTTTACAGCATATCTACGGTGAAGCGCGTTTCCCCTCTCCGGGGCAGCTGACGCAGCCGAGCGTCTGCCTGGCTGACGACCTCACTCCCGGCCAGTTCCTGGAACTGGATAAGACCATGCTGAAAGGGCTGCTGTTAAAAAGCGGCGGAACAACCTCTCACACAGTGATCCTCGCGCGCTCCTTCAATATTCCCACGCTGGTCGGCATCGACAGTGAGAGCCTGCTGCATTGGCGCAATGCACCCGTCTTTGTCGACGGCAATGCCGGTGCGGTCGTTGTCAATGCCAGCGATGCGGTGACGCGCTACTATCAACAAGAAGCACGGGTACAACAGGCGATACGCGAGCAGCAGCGCATCTGGCTCGATCGTGAAGCCAGAACGGCTGACGGTCTGCGCATAGAGATTGCCGCGAACATCGCCCACGCGGTGGAAGCCCAGGGGGCATTTGGCAACGGTGCCGAGGGCGTGGGCCTGTTCCGCACTGAAATGCTCTATATGGATCGCACCAGCGCGCCCGGCGAAAACGAGCTTTACAACATTTTCTGTCAGGCGCTGGAGAGTGCAAACAGGCGAAGCATTATCGTGCGCACCATGGATATCGGCGGCGATAAGCCGGTGGAGTATCTGAATATTCCGGCAGAGAACAATCCGTTCCTGGGTTACCGTGCCGTGCGCATATACGAAGAGTATTCAACACTTTTCACCACCCAGCTTCGGGCGATCCTGCGCGCCTCTGCTCACGGAAACCTGAAGATCATGATCCCGATGATCTCCTCCATGGAAGAGATCCTGTGGGTGAAAGAGAAACTCGCCGAAGCAAAACAGCAGCTTCGCAATGAACATATTCCGTTTGATGAGAAAATCCCGCTCGGCATTATGCTGGAAGTGCCTTCGGTGATGTTCATCATCGATCAGTGCTGCGAAGAGATTGATTTCTTTAGTATTGGCAGCAATGACCTGACGCAGTATCTGCTGGCCGTCGACCGCGACAATGCTAAAGTCACGCGCCACTACAACAGTCTTAACCCGGCCTTCCTGCGCGCGCTGGATTACGCGGTGCAGGCAGTGCATCGCCAGGGGAAATGGATTGGCCTCTGCGGTGAACTGGGCGCGAAAGGTTCAGTGCTGCCGCTACTGGTAGGTCTTGGGCTGGACGAGCTAAGCATGGGCTCGCCAGCCATTCCCGCCACTAAAGCACGCCTGGCGCAGCTTGACAGCCGCGCCTGTCGCCAGCTGCTGAACCAGGCCATGGCGTGTCGCACTTCGCTCGAGGTGGAGCATCTGCTGGCGCAGTTCCGCATGAATCAGCAGGATACGCCGCTGGTGACGCCACGCTGCATCTCTCTGGATAACGACTGGAACAGCAAAGAAGAGGTCATGAAAGGGATGACCGATAACCTGCTGCTCGCCGGGCGTTGCCGCTATCCGCGCAAGCTGGAAGCCGATCTCTGGGCCCGCGAGGCCGTCTTCTCCACCGGGCTGGGTTTTGGTTTCGCCATTCCACACAGCAAATCAGAGCATATCGAGCAATCTACCATCAGCGTCGCACGCCTGAAATCTCCGGTCATGTGGGGCGATGAGGAGGCACAGTACATCATCATGCTGACGCTAAACAAACACGCCGCTGGCGACCAGCATATGCGTATTTTCTCCCGCCTGGCACGTCGCATCATGCATGACGATTTTCGCAGCGCGCTGGTTCACGCCAGCTCTGAAGAGGCTATCGCCTCCCTGCTGCAGCACGAATTAGAACTCTAAAACGAGGAAAAATAATGGAACTGTATCTGGATACCGCTAACGTGGCAGAAGTGGAACGCCTTGCTCGCGTTTTCCCCATTGCGGGCGTCACCACCAACCCAAGCATCATTGCCGCCAGCCGTGAATCCATCTGGGACGTACTGCCGCGCCTGAAAAAAGCCATCGGGCCGGACGGCACGCTGTTTGCCCAAACCATGAGCCGCGACGCCGAAGGCATGGTGGCGGAGGCCAAACGCCTGAGTAACGCCATCCCGGGTATTGTGGTGAAAATCCCGGTCACCGCGCAGGGGCTTATCGCCATTAAAGCGCTGAAAAGAGAGGGTATTACCACGCTGGGTACCGCCGTTTACAGCGCCGCTCAGGGTTTACTGGCCGCGCTGGCAGGTGCGAAGTATGTTGCGCCATACGTCAATCGCGTCGACGCACAGGGCGGTGACGGTATTCGCATGGTGCAGGAGCTGCAATCCCTGCTGGAACTGCATGCGCCGGAAAGCATCATGCTGGCTGCAAGCTTTAAAACGCCGCGTCAGGCGCTGGACTGCCTGCTGGCAGGATGCGAGGCAATCACGCTCCCCTTAGACGTAGCGCAACACATGCTCGGTACCCCGGCGGTAGAGTCAGCCATAGAGAAGTTCGAGCAGGACTGGAAAAACGCGTTTGGTAACCTCAATCTTTAAGGGCGAAGAGGTTCGCAATAAGAACTCGATCACCTGAAAAAGCGGGTGACAGCTACGCCTTACCCCGCCAGGATGACTGGCAAAAAAATCCCCGCCGTGGCGGGGATTGCTTTTACTTCACGTCAAAACGATCCAAATCCATCACCTTCGCCCAAGCGGCAACGAAGTCACGGACAAACTTCTCGTGCGCATCGCTGCTGGCATACACTTCGGCCAGCGCGCGCAGCACGGCGTTCGAGCCAAAGACCAGGTCGGCGCGGGTCGCGGTGTATTTCACTTCACCGCTGGCGCGATCGCTACCGGCAAACAGCTCGTTTGAATCGTCGGTCGCTTTCCACTGGGTATTCATATCCAGCAGGTTCACGAAGAAGTCGTTGCTCAGCACGCCTTCGCGGCTGGTGAATACGCCATTCTTGCTGCCATCAAAGTTCGTACCCAGCACGCGCAGGCCGCCGATCAGCACCGTCAGCTCGGGCGCGGTCAGGGTCAGCTGCTGGGCCTTATCAATCAGCAGCGATTCCGTCGTGGACACATCCACCTGCGCACGGTAGTTGCGGAAGCCGTCGGCAATCGGTTCGAGCAGGTTGAATATCTCGATATCCGTCTGGTCCTGACGCGCATCTACGCGGCCCGGGGTAAACGGCACGTTGACGTAAACGCCCGCCGCTTTCGCCGCCTGCTCAACGCCCACAGCGCCCGCCAGCACGATGATATCGGCCAGTGAAGCTTTGTTGGTGGTGCGCTGGATAGCTTCCAGAGCCGGCAGCGCGCGTACCGCCGCAGCGTTCACATCCCAGTCGCGCTGAGGAGCCAGCGCCAGACGCGCGCCGTTGGCACCGCCGCGCTTGTCGCCGCCGCGGAAGGTCGATGCAGATGCCCAGGCCACGGAAACCAGCTCGCTCACGGAGAGGCCAGAGGCCGCGATTTCCGCTTTCAGGCTTTCAATATCTTCCTGCGTCGGATGGAACACCGCCTGCGGCAGCGGATCCTGCCAAATCAGATCTTCTTTCGGCACTTCCGGGCCGATGTACCGCGCTTTTGGCCCCATATCGCGGTGGGTCAGTTTGAACCACGCGCGCGCGAAGGCTTCGTTAAAGGCCTGCGGATCGTTCAGGAAGCGACGGGAAATTTTCTCGAATTCCGGATCGAAGCGCAGCGTCAGGTCGGTGACCAGCATGGTTGGCTTACGTTTTTTCGACGAGTCGAACGGATCTGGCATGATCTCAGGCGCATCCACGGCTTCAAACTGAATCGCACCTGCCGGGCTGCGGGTCTGCACCCATTCGTATTTGAACAGGTTCTCGAAGAAGTAGTTGCTCCACTGGGTCGGGGTTTGTGACCAGATGACTTCCAGCCCGGAGGTGATGGCGTCAGCGCCAATACCGGTGCCGTGCGTGCTGGCCCAGCCTAAGCCCTGCGCTTCAATCGGCGAGGCTTCCGGATCGGTGCCAACGTGCGTGGCTTCACCCGCGCCGTGGGTTTTACCGAGCGTATGGCCGCCTGCAATCAGCGCGACGGTCTCTTCGTCGTTCATACCCATGTTGCCAAAGGTAGCGCGAATTGCCGCAGCCGCAGACAGCGGTTCACCGCTGGCGTTTGGCCCTTCCGGGTTCACGTAAATCAGGCCCATTTCGGTGGCCGCCAGCGGGCGTTTCGCCAGCGCTTCCGGGTCACGGTGGGTCAGCCAGGCTTTTTCATCGCCCCAGTTTACGTCCAGATCCGGTTCCCAGACGTCTTCACGACCGGCGCCAAATCCAAAGGTGCGGAAGCCGGAGTTCTCCAGCGCCACGTTACCCGCGAGGATAAACAGGTCGGCCCAGGAGATTTTTTGTCCGTATTTTTGCTTGATTGGCCACAGCAGGCGGCGCGCTTTATCCAGGCTGACGTTATCAGGCCAGGAGTTCAGCGGCGCAAAGCGCTGTTGGCCGCGTCCGGCACCGCCGCGTCCGTCCACGGAGCGGTAAGTACCTGCCCCGTGCCAGGCCATGCGAATAAACAGACCCGCGTAGCTGCCCCAGTCGGCAGGCCACCACGGTTGAGAGTCGGTTAACAGGGCTTTGAGATCGCCCTTGAGGGCGGAATAGTCGAGCTTGCTGAATTCTTTGCGGTAGTCGAAGTCTTCACCCAGCGGGTTTGAACGGTTGGAATGTTGATTTAGAAGATCGATGCGGAGTTGTTTAGGCCACCACTCTTTGCTGCCGGTACCTGCGCCCGCGCTGTGATCGACGCCGCCCTGATGGAACGGACATTTGCCGGCGGATGCCGCGTTATTGGTCTCGTCTGACGTGCTCATCGCTATGCTCCCTTTACAGTGTTACCGTTACGATATACACCACTAGCAATAAGATATAGTTGAATTAATCCACAGATTCGATAGTTAATACCTTTTAACTTTCTACCTGACTAAAAAGCCCTCAATTTTATGAGGGCTTTTTGCTGATTACGCCGGGCGAACGCCGAGCGTATGACAGATGGCGTAGCTCATCTCCGCGCGGTTCAGCGTATAGAAGTGGAAGTCTTTCACCCCTTCGCGGCTTAAGATTTTCACCATATCCATCGCGATATTGGCCCCCACCAGCTTGCGGGTTTCCGCATCGTCGTCCAGCCCTTCGTACATTTTGGACATCCACAGCGGAATGCGCACGTTGGTCATATCAGCGAACTTCTTCGCCTGTTTGAAGTTAGAGACCGGCAGAATGCCCGGGATGATTTCGACGTCGATACCTGCCGAGACGCAGCGGTCGCGGAAGCGCAGATAGCTTTCCACGTCAAAGAAGAACTGGGTGATGGCGCGGTTGGCACCGGCCTCCACCTTACGCTTCAGGTTAAGCAGATCCGCCTGGGCGCTTTTCGCTTCCGGATGAACTTCAGGATAGGCGGCCACGGAGATATCGAAGTCGGCCACCTCTTTCAGCAGCCCGACCAGATCGGCCGCATACATTTCAGGCTTGCCGCTGCCGGGAGGGAGATCGCCGCGCAGGGCAACAATATGGCGGATACCGTTGTTCCAGTAGTCCCGGGCAATGGCGCGCAGCTCATCGCGGGTGGCGTCAATACAGGTCAGGTGCGGTGCCGCTTCCAGACCGGTTCTGTCCTTAATGCCTTTAATAATGCTGTGCGTGCGGTCACGCTCGCCGGAGTTCGCACCGTAGGTCACGGAGACAAACTTCGGCTTCAGGCTGCTCAGGCGATCGATAGAGCTCCACAGGGTTTGCTCCATTTCACTGGTGCGCGGCGGGAAAAATTCAAAAGAGACGTTAATCTGGCCGTTTACTTCGGCCAGGCTCTGATTCAGTGCTTCCCGCTGGTTGGCGTGAAAAAAGCTCATACCTTACCTCTATCTTTCGCGTGTCGTTGTCTGTTGTGTTGTGAACTTCTATACGTTTAGACGTCCAGATGTAAAAATGACGGAAAAGCGGCGTGACGTCAACAGAAATAATCACAATAACGGTGAGGTTTGCTCAGAGAAGATGAGGGGAATTCATGATGGGGGTGAAGAGGCCCCTCACCCTAACCCTCTCCC
>NZ_JAPKNE010000017.1:0-26765 GCF_026344075.1 Enterobacter nematophilus
TTTCGCTCACCGTTGCGAGGTGGCGTATATTACGCTTTCCTCTTTCAGAGTCAACCCGTTATTTCAGGATTTTTTCTCTTCAACCGACCGGGTTAACTGTGAAGTGATTCACATCCGCCGTGTCGATGGAGGCGCATTATAGGGCTCCCATTTTTTAGCACAAGTGTTTTTTAGATCTTTTTTTCCGACTGCTGATTTTCCGCGCTTTTCGCTGAAATCCCGCCCGATCTGATTAAATATTGACGCTTTTTGCCTTGCCTCGATCCAATAATATGATCAAGTCTTCCGTATAGCGCTCATCTATAGAGGTAGTTATGTCTGCAGTATTACGCCCTTATAAAGATCTGTTTCCCCAAAAAGGCGATCGCGTGATGATCGATGCCACTAGCGTGGTTATTGGTGATGTCCGAATGGCCGATGACGTCAGCATCTGGCCGCTCGTTGCGATCAGGGGAGACGTAAATTATGTGTCGATTGGTGCCCGTACCAATATTCAGGACGGCAGCGTTCTGCATGTTACGCACAAATCCTCCTATAACCCGGAGGGCAATCCCCTCATCATTGGAGAAGATGTCACAGTCGGACATAAAGTGATGCTTCACGGCTGCACTATCGGTAATCGGGTGCTTGTTGGCATGGGATCGATTTTGCTGGATGGCGTGATAGTAGAAGAAGACGTAATGATTGGGGCCGGTAGCCTGGTTCCGCAGAACAAACGTCTGGAGAGTGGCTATCTCTATCTGGGAAGTCCGGTCAAACAGATCCGCCCCCTGAAGGAGGCAGAGATCGAAGGATTGAAATACTCAGCGAACAACTACGTGAAATGGAAGAATGACTATTTAGATCAGGACAACCAAACCCAGCCCTGATCGTCTTCCTGCTGATCGCGAATCAAATCGCTGGCTTCCTCTTCCAGATCCCAGCGATTTTCGCAAAATATGTCTATAGGATCTGAACCGCCAAAGCGACTCAGCAACGTTTCCCCATGAATGGCGCAGGTCAATTGCATACCCTGCACCAGAACCGGGAAACAGACCGCTTGTTTACTCTCATCCCAGTACTCTCTGTCCGGGAAGTGAATAGCCTGATTCACGCCGAAAGATCCTGCTTTAACTTATCAATGACCGGCTCGACTGCAGGCAACACGCCATGCCAGAGCAGTACCGCATGCGCGGCCTGACCCACCAGCATTCCTAGCCCATCGGCTAGCTGTTTCGCGCCATGTTGTTCGCACCAGTTCAGGAAAGGTGTCTTCCCTTTCTGATAAAACATGTCATAAAAGTACATATGAGGGCTGACCAGAGAGGCGGGGATTGCCGGGATCTCTCCATTAATGCCGCTGGAGGTGGCATTGATAACCAGATCAAATTCACGCCCCGCAAGATCGCCAGGCGCTGCCGCACTTACGCTGCCGGTATGCGCAAACAACGCCGCCAGCGCTTCTGCCCGGGAAAAGGTTCGGTTGGTAATGGTCACCGCACAGTCCAGGGAAAGCAGAGGCAACAGTACTCCCCGCGATGCGCCACCCGCACCAATCAGCAGGACCCGGAACCCAGGTTTAATAAACGACAGTCGTTCCAGATCGCTCAGCAAACCTATTCCGTCGGTGTTGTCGCCCAGAAGGCGTCCATCCTCAAGCCGTTTCAGGGTATTTACTGCACCAGCAAGAGAAGCGCGCTCGGTCAGTTCATCAGCACGTTCGAAGGCTTCCTCTTTAAAAGGAACCGTCACATTCGCACCTTTGCCACCCGCGGCGAAAAAAGCCTCCAGCGTTGGAATAAATGCATCCACCGGTGCCAGTACGCGGCCATAGGGATGGTTTATCTGCAGCTGCTCCGCAAATTGCTGATGGATCAGCGGTGATTTGCTGTGCGCAATCGGATTACCAAAAACAGCATAGGTTTCCATGAGATTACCCCTGTCGAAAACGTTCGCCGGTCAAAGCGTCGCGAATTTCAGACGGATTCAGGCGCCCTCCCGTCTCTCCAACAGCAACCGGGAAGTCATTCCCGAACTGTGCCAGCACTTCTTCAGTTGTGCGACAAGGTGGCAATCCGGTCAGGTTGGCGCTGGTTGAGACCAGCGGTTTACCAAATGCCTGGCAAAGCTCAACCACCAGCGGATGATCGGTGACGCGAACGGCGAGGGAATCAAAGCGTCCGGTCAACCAGCGCGGTGTTGTCGGCTGCGCCGGGAAAACAAAGGTCACCGGTCCGGGCCATGCGGAGAAAATAGTCTCGCGCTGCGCCGGCGACAGCATAGAATCATCGATGTAGGGCTTAAGCTGCTCGTAACTCGCAGCTATCAAAATCAACCCTTTCTCGACGGGCCTTTGTTTTAGGGCAAGCAGGCGGCTGACAGCCGTCTCGCTGTCAGGATCGCAACCGACCCCAAAAACAGCTTCAGTGGGATAGGCGATGACTTCTTCGTTTTTCAGGACGTTCACTGCATAAGCAATGGAGCCTGATGGCAGGTTATTATTCACTATTTTGATCCGCCGTAACCGGCTTTCCACATTGTTTGCTGGCGCAGAAGCGTTTCAGACCCTGCGCCGTTTTCTTCTCGATAAGTAGCGGATAGTTGCAATGAGTGCAGACGCCCGCTACCGGTTTGAAATTGATAACGAACTGGCATTCAGGATAGCGATCGCAGGAATGGAAGGTCTTACCATAACGGGAACGGCGCTGTACCAGCTGGCCGCGCTGACACTGAGGACACGCAATAGCCGTTTCATCAGGCTTATCAATTTGTTCCGTATGCTCACATTCTGGATAACGGCTACAGCCAATAAACATACCGAAACGGCCCTGACGTAGCGCTAATTCACCACTACAAAGAGGACATAGCTGTCCTTCCAGAATTTTGACGATATGTCCATCCGCCTGGCTTTTCAGAGGACGGACATAATCACATTCCGGATAGTGTGAACAACCGAGAAACGGGCCGTGTTTCCCGGACCGAATAACAAGCTCTGCCCCGCACCGCGGGCAGGGCTCATTTTTATGCACCGTGAATAGTGCTGATTTGGCCATAACAACTCTTGGTGCTGCACAATGAATTAGTGCAGCATACCTTCATTCACTTCAAAGAGTAATTCTTCCATTTGCTGATAGGCATTTTCACAGCCCGGGATATTAAACAGAACCATCAGAATCACCCATTTGAGATCGTCCAGTTCAAATTCTGCCGTATCCAGCGCCATGACGCGCTCTATCACCATTTCTCTCGTTTCGAGGTTTAGCACCTGAATCTGCTCAAGGAATAAGATGAATCCCCGGCAGCTGGCGTCCAGCCTTTCACACTCTTCAGCGGTATAAATGCGTACTGACAACGGGTCAGAAGCAAGCTGCATCGGTTCGGCGAGGCCTTCCTGATAATCAGCCAGTTTTTCCAGCCACATCAACGCATTATAGATATCTTCCCGCTCAAACCCCGCATCGGTAAGATCCTGTGTCAATTTGTCCTGATCCACTCGCATTTCTGCTTCGTTATGGATGTAAGTCTCAAACAAATACATCAGTACGTCGAACATGGCATGCCCTCCTTAATCGGACATAGCCGCCGGGTACAGCTGCGATCCACCCTGCTAACTCCAGTTCGAGTAGCTGTGCTACCGTTACTGGCACAGGTTGGCCGGCACGTTCAGCGACAACGTCAACAGGTGTTACCTCATCTCCTACGTTAGCCAGGAGCTTGGGAAATGGCAATGCCACCTTTCCCTGATCTGATGAATAATGTCGCTTTTCGGGATCTTCCTGCAGACATTGCAAGCCATATTGCAAATTTTCAAGAATGTCCCGCACTTCTGTTACCGGCGTCGCACCCTGCTTTATCAGCCAGTGTGGTCCTTCGCACCCCGGGTTACCAATCGGGCCGGGTAAGGCGAAAACCTCCCTCCCCTGATCGAGCGCGCATCGTGCCGTAACCAGCGAACCGCTTCGCACTGCCGCTTCAACGACCAATACTCCCTGGCTAAGCCCGCTGATGATTCGATTACGACGCGGAAAGTTTGCCGGCCAGGGCTGCGCCGAAAGAGGGAATTCAGACACTATCGCCCCGTCAGCTTCGATAAGCCGCATAGCCAGCGCCTGATGCCGACGGGGATAAATGCTAAACAGGCCGTTCCCCAGCACGGCCACGCTACGCCCTTTTGCTGACAGCGCTGCGCTATGGGCAACACCGTCGATACCGCAGGCCAGCCCGCTGGTGATCGTGAAACCACATTGCGAAAGTTGTTCGCACAGCATTTTTCCCCATCGCTCTCCATACCATGACGGCGCACGGCTACCCACGACCGCCAGCTGGACAGCATTAAGCGTTTCAGGGTTACCTTTTACGAATAATGCACCGGGATAATCAGGAATTGCTCGAAGTAAAGGAGGATAAAGTGAATGGTTTGCCGTCAATAAATGATTTCCCGGCTGCTCAAGCCACACCAGACTACGCTCCAGCTCACCTTCATCTGGGGCAAAGAACCGTTCAGCCTGTTTTGCTGACAGCCCAGCGTCTCTGACAGCGGAAGCATCGATATTTTTTTGCTTGTGCAGCCGTGCCGCCGCTTCCAGCATTCCATCGCCACATAGTGAACCTGTGTGTATTAGCCGCAGCCATATCTCGATAGACGTCATCCTTTCCCCCTGCCATAAGCGGCCTGCGCAATCATTGCGATTGGTCACTGATGCTGTCAATCGACCCGGGATTTGTCTAGAATAGAAGTAATATTCTTATCAACTCCTGAACACGACTCTGGAAATTTATGGCAGTTTTGCAAGTGTTACATATTCCGGACGAGCGCCTTCGCATCGTCGCTGAACCGGTCAAAGAAGTGAATGCAGAAATCCAGCGTATCGTTGATGATATGTTCGATACCATGTACGCCGAAGAAGGCATTGGCCTGGCGGCGACGCAGGTAGACATTCACAAGCGTATTATCGTGATCGACGTTTCTGAGAATCGCGATGAGCGTCTGGTGCTGATCAACCCTGAGCTGCTTGAAAAGAGCGGTGAAACGGGCATTGAGGAAGGCTGTCTTTCTATTCCGGAACAGCGCGCTTTGGTGCCACGTGCCGAAAAAGTGAAAATCCGCGCCCTGGATCGTGACGGTAATCCGTTCGAACTGGAAGCAGACGACCTGCTGGCAATTTGCATTCAGCATGAGATGGATCACCTGGTCGGTAAGCTGTTTATCGATTACCTCTCGCCGCTGAAACAGCAGCGTATTCGTCAAAAAGTAGAGAAACTGGATCGCCTGCGCTCTCGCGCATAACGTCCCCCCGGATACAAGGATCATCGTGTCTAAAACACTACGTATTATCTTCGCGGGAACCCCTGATTTTGCAGCGCGTCATCTTGACGCGCTGTTATCTTCTGGTCACCAGGTTGTTGGCGTCTTTACCCAGCCGGACCGTCCGGCTGGTCGCGGTAAAAAACTGATGCCGAGCCCGGTAAAGGTGCTGGCAGAAGAGCATGGGCTTCCTGTTTTCCAGCCCGCATCCTTACGCCCTCAGGAAAATCAGCAGCTGGTCACTGACCTGAATGCCGACGTAATGGTTGTGGTGGCTTACGGTTTAATTCTGCCAAAAGCGGTGCTTGATATGCCTCGTCTGGGTTGTATCAACGTGCATGGCTCCTTGCTCCCGCGCTGGCGTGGTGCGGCACCTATCCAGCGCTCCCTGTGGGCGGGGGATGCTGAAACCGGCGTCACAATCATGAAGATGGACGTAGGTTTAGACACTGGCGACATGCTGCATAAACTGGCGTGCCCTATTACTGCAGAAGATACCAGCGCTACGCTGTATGACAAACTTGCAGGCCTCGGTCCACAAGGGCTTATAGAGACGCTGCAGCAGCTTGCTGACAATACGGCAAAACCTGAAGTTCAGGATGAGGCGCTGGTGACGTATGCTGAAAAACTGAGTAAAGAAGAAGCCCGGCTCGACTGGTCCTTGTCTGCCGCTCAACTTGAACGCTGCATCCGCGCTTTTAATCCGTGGCCGATGAGCTGGATAGAGATTGATGAGCAGCCAGTGAAAGTCTGGAAAGCGTCAGTCATTAATGGCAATACAGCTGCAGAACCCGGCACGATTATCAACGCCAGCAAGAACGGTATTCAGGTTGCGACAGCAGAAGGGATCCTGAATCTTGAATCGCTGCAACCGGCCGGTAAGAAAGCCATGAGCGCTCAGGATCTATTAAATTCCCGTCGCGAATGGTTTATACCGGGTAATCGTCTTGCCTGACCCAATATATGCTTAAGGCCCGGTGTTTCCGGGCATTTTTATTTTTACGGTTATGAAAAAACAAAATCTACGCAGTATGGCGGCCCAGGCCGTTGAGCAGGTTATCGAGCAGGGCCAGTCATTGAGTAACGTCCTGCCTCCCCTGCAACAAAAAGTATCTGATAAAGACAAAGCCCTGCTCCAGGAACTCTGCTTTGGCGTCCTGCGCACCCTTTCTCAGCTTGAGTGGCTCATTAATAAGCTGATGTCGCGCCCAATGACAGGCAAACAGCGTACCGTACATTATTTAATTATGGTGGGGTTTTATCAGCTTCTTCATACCCGCATTCCACCTCATGCCGCGCTGGCTGAAACGGTGGAAGGTGCCGTTGCGATTAAACGCCCTCAGCTGAAAGGCCTGATCAACGGCGTGCTGCGTCAGTTCCAGCGTCAGCAGGACGAGCTTCTGGCTGAATTTGCACAAAGCGAAACACGTTTTCTGCACCCGGACTGGCTGCTGAATCGCCTTAAAAAAGCGTATCCGCAGCAGTGGCAGGACATTGCCGAAGCCAATAATCAACGCCCACCGATGTGGTTACGCGTCAATCGTAATCACCACACCCGTGACGCATGGCTGGCATTGCTGGAAGAAGCCGGAATGAGTGGATTCACGCATGCAGCCTATCCGGATGCCGTGCGTTTAGCCTCCCCTGCACCGGTACATGCTTTACCTGGTTTTGATGAAGGCTGGGTAACCGTGCAGGATGCCTCGGCTCAGGGCTGCATGACCTGGCTTGAACCGAAAAACGGGGAACAGATCCTCGATCTTTGCGCCGCGCCTGGCGGAAAAACAACGCACATTCTTGAAGTGGCTCCGCAGGCCAGCGTAATGGCCGTGGATGTCGATGAGCAGCGTCTTTCACGCGTCTACGACAACCTTAAACGTCTTGGAATGAAGGCTCAGGTTAAACAGGGCGATGGACGCAAACCTGCAGAATGGTGTGGTGAAACCCAGTTCGACCGTATTTTGCTGGATGCTCCCTGCTCTGCAACAGGCGTGATTCGTCGCCATCCGGATATTAAGTGGCTGCGCCGCGATCGCGATATCAAGGAGCTTGCCCAACTGCAATCGGACATACTTGACGCAATCTGGCCACATCTTAAACCCGGCGGTACGCTGGTTTATGCAACCTGCTCCGTACTGCCAGAAGAAAACAGCCAGCAAATCGTGGCCTTCCTTAAACGTACCCCGGGCGCTACGCTGCGCGATACGGGAACGCCTGAATGCCCGGGTCAGCAAAACCTGCCGGGCGCGGAAGAAGGCGATGGCTTCTTTTACGCTAAGCTAATCAAAGAGTGATGTTGAGAACAGGTCACGAGATATGAAGATTATCATTCTGGGCGCAGGACAAGTGGGCGGAACGCTGGCGGAAAACCTGGTAGGCGAAAACAACGACATTACAATCGTTGATACCAACGGCGATCGTCTGCGCGTTTTACAGGACAAATTTGACCTTCGCGTTGTGCAGGGTCATGGCTCACACCCGCGCGTACTCCGCGAGGCGGGCGCCGACGATGCAGACATGCTCGTTGCGGTGACCAGTTCTGACGAAACCAATATGGTGGCCTGTCAGGTGGCCTACTCGCTTTTCAACACGCCAAACCGAATCGCGCGCATCCGCTCTCCGGACTACGTTCGCGATGCAGAAAAACTGTTTAATTCAGAAGCGGTTCCCATTGACCATCTTATCGCACCGGAACAGCTGGTTATCGACAATATCTATCGTCTGATCGAATATCCAGGTGCACTGCAGGTGGTGAACTTTGCCGAAGGTAAGGTCAGTCTTGCCGTCGTTAAGGCCTATTACGGCGGCCCGTTGATCGGCAACGCGTTGTCCACCATGCGCGAGCACATGCCTCACATTGACACGCGCGTCGCCGCCATTTTCCGCCACGACAGGCCTATTCGCCCGCAGGGCTCCACCATTGTCGAAGCAGGCGATGAGGTCTTCTTTATTGCGGCCTCTCAGCATATTCGTGCCGTGATGAGCGAATTACAGCGTCTCGAAAAGCCTTATAAACGCATTATGCTGGTCGGCGGAGGCAATATCGGCGCGGGCCTGGCGCGAAGACTGGAAAAAGACTACAGCGTGAAATTGATCGAGCGCGATCAACAGCGTGCTTCCGAGCTTGCGGAAAAACTGCAAAATACGATCGTATTTTATGGCGACGCGTCGGATCAGGAATTACTGGCCGAAGAGCATATTGATCAAGTTGATCTCTTTATTGCCGTCACCAACGATGACGAAGCGAATATTATGTCCGCCATGCTCGCCAAACGTATGGGAGCAAAGAAGGTCATGGTACTTATCCAGCGCAAGGCGTATGTCGACCTGGTTCAGGGCAGCGTGATTGATATTGCCATTTCACCGCAGCAGGCGACCATTTCCGCTCTGCTGAGCCATGTACGTAAAGCGGACATTGTCGGCGTTTCATCGCTCCGCCGCGGTGTGGCAGAAGCGATTGAAGCAGTGGCTCATGGAGATGAAACCACCTCCCGCGTTGTGGGCCGCGCCATCGACGAAATTAAACTGCCACCGGGTACAATTATTGGCGCCGTCGTGCGTGGAAATGATGTCATGATCGCCAATGATAATTTACGTATCGAGCAAGGCGATCACGTAATTATGTTCCTTACCGATAAAAAATTTATTACCGACGTCGAACGTTTATTCCAGCCTAGTCCATTCTTCCTTTAATATGTCGGGTGCTCACAATAGAGCACCCGCACTTTACCCTCTTTATTTCTGTGCCTTTTATTTTCATAACGTTTAATTATCCCGAATGGCAATTGGCTAATCATTTGTTAAACTTATAGTCGTCAGCTGGCACAAGGAGAACATAATGAGTTTTATTAAAGAATTTCGCGAATTTGCGATGCGCGGGAACGTGGTTGATTTGGCGGTGGGTGTCATTATTGGTGCGGCATTCGGCAAGATTGTTTCATCATTAGTTGCGGACATCATCATGCCACCTTTAGGGCTGCTAATCGGGGGCATTGATTTCAAACAGTTCGCGTTCACGCTGCGTGAAGCACAGGGTGATATCCCGGCAGTGGTAATGCACTACGGCGTGTTTATCCAGAACGTATTTGATTTCGTGATTGTGGCATTTGCTATCTTTATGGCTATCAAGCTGATCAACCGGCTCAACCGTAAAAAAGAAGAGCCCGCGGCCGCACCAGCAGCACCAACGAAAGAAGAAGTATTGCTGACGGAAATCCGCGACCTGTTAAAAGAGCAGAACAACCGCGTTTAATCAGTAACCAAAAGCCGGAAGGCCAGTGGTAAATAAGCGATTCGCTTGCTTGCCACTGGCCTCCCAGTTACCCCGTTTTGCATGCTTATCTTTGCGCAGATAACTTCCCTTCCCTTTTTTATTCTTTTCAACGCGCTGTCGAAAAAGCGGGTCGTGAAGTAAAGCCTCGATGGCATTGTCTTTAATTTGTCCCTTCGTGTGCTGATAGCGGCTCATTGTTTCTCCTGAGCATGGTTTATGACGACGGAAGTCTAGACCCGGGTAGATTAAAAATCAACATCCCCGAGTTTCTCCACTGGCTCCCTGTTCAAGGGCTTCCAGAATTGAACAATAAATACTGCTATGGGCCGTTCCGCAGCAGGCATCATTCAGTCTTTGCAAAGAGCGCTGCATGGTTTGCAGTTCCTGAATGCGCGCTTCAACTTCATCCAGCCGGGCCTGCACGATGCTTTTAGATTCCTGACAGGTGTGATGCGCAGGATCGATGCGGATCGATAATAACTCGCGGATCGAATCCAGCGTGAAGCCAAGCTGTCGGGCGTAGCGTATGAATCTCAGACGCTGCAGGTCGTTATCGGTATAAAGCCGAAAGCCGCCTTCCGTGCGTACTTCATGGTCAATCATCTGTTGCTTTTCGTAATATCGGATAGTGTCCGGCGTTACGTTCGCGAGCTTTGCAAGTTCACCGATACGGTACATCGCTACTCCTCGTTTATCTTTTTCATCAATATTTCACCATATTCCCCATGCAGGAATTCCGTGCTCATTCCTGCCTGGCGCAGCTTGAGCTCGATCAGGGCAAGCCTGCGGCTAAGTTCTTTATGTCGAGGATCGTCCTGACGGATCCCTTTTAGCAGATCGACAAGTTCAACAGCCTCTCTGCGCTGCTCAAGCTCAGGAGGAAGGCAGCCGGCATTTTTTAGTAAACGGTATCCAGCCCGGAGTTCAGGCGCAATATGCGAATCATCTTCCAGTTCAAGAGGTTCACCGCTTCCGGGAAGATTGTCGAAATCGCCTTTATTTTGGGCATCGCGAATATGGCGTTCTGCCCACTGGTCAAGCAACCACATCATCAGCTCCAGGGGATGAACAAAATTGATACAGGCATTGTAGAGAAGTGGGGATACTGCGGATATAAAAAAACCCGCCGAAGCGGGTTTTTTTACGTTACTGCAGATTACTCTGCAGCAGCTTCTGCTTTCTCTGAACGATCAACCAGCTCGATGTAAGCCATCGGCGCGTTGTCGCCTGCACGGAAACCACACTTCAGAATGCGAGTGTAACCACCGGCACGGCTCGCGAAACGCGGGCCCAGTTCGTTAAACAGTTTTGCCACGATCTCGTTATCACGAGTACGGGCGAATGCCAGACGACGATTAGCAACGCTGTCAGTCTTGGCAAGAGTAATCAGCGGCTCAACTACGCGACGCAGCTCTTTCGCTTTAGGCAGGGTCGTCTTGATGATTTCATGACGAACCAGTGAACCTGCCATGTTGCGGAACATAGCCTGGCGATGGCTGCTGTTGCGGTTCAGTTGACGACCACTCTTACGATGGCGCATGACCTTATCCTTCTCAGTAAAACCTTAACCTGTGATCCGGTTACTCGTCAGCAATGCTTGCCGGTGGCCAGTTTTCCAGGCGCATGCCCAGAGACAGACCACGTGAAGCCAGCACGTCTTTAATCTCGGTAAGAGATTTTTTACCCAGGTTCGGCGTTTTCAGCAACTCAACCTCGGTACGCTGTACCAGATCACCGATATAGTGGATAGCTTCTGCCTTGAGGCAGTTAGCAGAGCGGACAGTCAATTCGAGATCGTCAACAGGGCGCAGCAGGATCGGATCGAATTCTGGTTTCTCTTCTTTCACTTCTGGCTGACGTACATCACGTAAGTCAACGAAAGCTTCCAGTTGTTCTGCCAGGATGGTTGCCGCACGACGAATCGCCTCTTCAGGATCGATTGTGCCGTTGGTTTCCATTTCGATGACCAGCTTGTCCAGGTCGGTACGCTGTTCTACACGCGCTGCTTCAACATTGTAGGCAATACGCTCTACAGGGCTGTAGCATGCGTCGACCAGCAGACGGCCGATTGGGCGCTCATCTTCTTCCGAATGAATTCGGGCAGAAGCCGGCACATAACCACGACCGCGCTGAACTTTGATACGCATGCTAATAGCTGCGTTCTCATCGGTCAGGTGGCAGATCACGTGCTGCGGCTTGACGATTTCAACATCACCGTCGTGGGTGATGTCGGCTGCAGTCACAGGGCCAATGCCAGATTTATTCAGAGTAAGAATAACTTCATCTTTACCCTGAACTCTCACCGCCAGCCCTTTCAGGTTGAGCAGGATTTCAAGGATATCTTCCTGAACGCCTTCTTTGGTGCTGTACTCATGAAGTACACCATCAATCTCAACCTCGGTCACCGCGCAACCCGGCATCGATGAGAGCAGAATACGGCGCAGTGCGTTACCCAGAGTATGGCCAAAGCCACGCTCTAAAGGCTCAAGGGTCACCTTGGCGTGCGTCGAACTCACTTGCTCGATATCTACCAGGCGCGGTTTTAGAAACTCTGTCACAGAACCCTGCATTGTGTCCTCTCTTTGGTACTAAGCTTTACTTGGAGTAAAGCTCGACGATCAGGTGTTCGTTAATGTCCGCAGACAGATCAGAACGCTCAGGCTGACGCTTGAACGTACCTTCCATCTTGCCAGCATCAACTTCCAGCCAGGTTGGCTTTTCACGCTGCTCAGCCAGCTCCAGAGCGGCCTTCACGCGAGATTGCTTTTTCGCTTTCTCACGAATGCTAACAACGTCATTCGCTTTAACCTGATAAGAAGCGATGTTAACAACACGACCGTTTACCATGATTGCTTTGTGGCTAACCAGCTGACGTGATTCAGCACGAGTAGCGCCGAAGCCCATACGGTATACAACGTTGTCCAGACGACCTTCCAGCAGAGCCAGCAGGTTTTCACCTGTGTTGCCTTTCAGACGTGCTGCTTCTTTATAGTAGTTACGGAACTGACGCTCCAGCACACCGTACATACGGCGAACTTTTTGCTTTTCACGCAACTGCACACCATAGTCAGACAGACGCGGTTTACGCGCACCGTGCTGGCCAGGAGCTTGTTCAATTTTACACTTGGTATCGATCGCGCGAACGCCAGACTTAAGGAATAAGTCGGTGCCCTCACGACGGCTCAGCTTGAGCTTAGGACCCAAATATCTTGCCATTTTCTATCTCCAACTAACCTAAAAAACGAGCGTTATACGCGACGTTTTTTCGGCGGACGACAACCGTTATGAGGGATCGGAGTCACATCAGTAATATTCGTGATGCGGAAACCAGCGGCGTTCAGAGCGCGAACAGTAGATTCACGACCCGGACCCGGACCTTTAACCATAACTTCCAGATTCTTGATGCCGTATTCTTTTACGGCTTCAGCGCAACGCTCTGCTGCAACCTGAGCTGCGAACGGAGTGGATTTGCGAGAACCACGGAAACCGGAACCACCGGCTGTTGCCCAACCCAATGCGTTACCCTGACGATCAGTAATAGTAACGATGGTGTTGTTGAAAGAAGCATGGATATGAGCCACGCCGTCAGAGACTTGTTTTCTTACACGTTTACGTGCACGAACTGGTGCCTTTGCCATTATTCAATCACCCCGATTATTTCTTGATCGGTTTGCGCGGACCCTTACGGGTACGTGCGTTGGTCTTAGTACGCTGACCGCGCACTGGCAGACCACGACGATGACGCAAACCGCGATAGCAACCAAGATCCATCAGGCGCTTGATGCTCATGCTGATTTCACGGCGCAGATCACCTTCAACGACAAATTTGGCAACTTCGTCACGCAGCGTGTCGATTTGTCCTTCAGACAGCTCACTGATCTTAACATCTTCAGCGATACCCGCTGCAGCCAGGATGGCTTTAGAACGGGTCTTGCCGATGCCGTAGATCGAAGTTAATGCGATCACAGCATGTTTCTGATCAGGAATGTTAATGCCTGCTATACGGGCCACTATGCACTCCTACTATTTAATATGTACGCACCATGCTGAAAAGCCCGTTTTCAGGATACTCAAATGGAAACGTACAGACATACAAAAGATTGGCTGGCTAATCTAGCCAGCTCAACCCAACTTTGCAAGAAAAATATGCGAAATAATCAGCCTTGGCGCTGTTTATGCTTCGGCTCGGCACTGCAAATCACACGGATGACACCATCACGCTTAACGATTTTGCAGTTACGGCATAATTTCTTGACGGAAGCACGAACTTTCATTTTTACTCTCCGTAACTTCTCAGGCGACCAATTAGCGGCCGTAGCCTTTCAGGTTCGCCTTCTTCAATGCAGACTCATACTGACTGGACATCATCAGAGTTTGCACTTGAGCCATAAAGTCCATAATCACGACAACAACGATAAGCAGTGAGGTCCCACCGAAGTAGAACGGTACTTTCATTGCATCACGCATGAACTCCGGGATCAGGCAGATAAAAGTAATATAAAGCGCACCGACCAAAGTCAGGCGGGTCATTACTTTATCGATATACTTCGCCGTTTGCTCTCCCGGACGAATTCCTGGTACAAATGCACCGGACTTCTTCAGGTTATCTGCTGTTTCACGCGGGTTGAAGACCAACGCCGTGTAGAAGAAACAGAAGAAGATGATCGCAGACGCATAGAGTAACACATAAAGTGGTTGCCCAGGCTGCAAATACAGCGAAATTGTTGTCAGCCAGTTCCAACCAGTACCGCCCCCGAACCATGACGCGATGGTAGCCGGGAACAGAATAATACTGGAAGCGAAGATAGCCGGGATAACCCCCGCCATATTCACTTTCAGCGGTAAATGTGTGCTCTGTGCAGCATAGACACGACGACCCTGCTGACGCTTAGCGTAGTTCACCACAATGCGGCGTTGACCACGTTCAACGAAGACAACAAAGAACGTCACTGCAAATACTAATACTGCAACCAACAGCAACAGGAGGAAGTGCAGGTCGCCTTGACGAGCTTGCTCGATAGTATGGGCGATGGCCGGCGGGAGTCCCGCAACGATACCGGCGAAGATAATGATTGAGATACCGTTACCGATACCACGCTCAGTAATCTGTTCGCCGAGCCACATCAGGAACATCGTCCCTGTGACCAGACTAACAACAGCGGTGAAATAGAATGCAAAGCCTGGGTTTAATACCAGGCCCTGCATACCAGGCATATTCGGCAGACCGGTAGCAATACCGATCGACTGGAATATTGCCAGCACCAGAGTACCGTAACGGGTGTACTGACTAATCTTACGACGTCCAGACTCCCCTTCTTTCTTCAGCTCTGCCAGGGCCGGATGAACGACCGTCAGCAGCTGGATAATAATAGAGGCCGAAATGTACGGCATAATACCCAGCGCAAAGATAGAAGCACGGCTGAGAGCACCACCAGAGAACATGTTGAACATTTCAATGATGGTGCCTCGCTGTTGCTCAAGCAGTTTGGCAAGTACAGCGGCATCGATACCAGGGATCGGAATAAAAGAGCCAATACGGAACACAATCAGCGCGCCGATAACAAACAGCAGTCTGCGTTTCAGCTCGCCAAATCCACCTTTGGCACTTTGAAAATCTAATCCCGGTTGCTTAGCCATCTGCTACTTATTCCTCAATTTTACCGCCAGCAGCTTCGATAGCAGCACGAGCACCTTTAGTAACACGCAGGCCACGAACAGTTACCGGAGTAGAAACTTCACCAGACAGGATCACTTTCGCGAACTCGATCTGAATACCGATAATGTTAGCCGCTTTCAGCGTGTTCAGGTCTACAACGCCGCCTTCAACTTTCGCCAGGTCAGACAGACGGATTTCCGCTGTGATCGCTGCTTTGCGAGAGGTGAAGCCGAACTTCGGCAGACGACGGTACAGTGGCATCTGGCCACCCTCGAAACCGCGACGTACGCCACCGCCAGAACGAGAGTTCTGACCTTTGTGACCACGACCACCGGTTTTGCCGAGGCCAGAACCGATACCACGACCCAGGCGTTTACCCGCCTTTTTAGAGCCTTCGGCCGGAGACAGAGTATTTAAACGCATCTCTTACTCCTCAACTTTAACCATGAAGTAAACCGCGTTGACCATACCACGAACAGCAGGAGTATCCTCGCGCTCAACGGTATGACCAATACGACGCAGACCCAGGCCAAGCAGCGTTGCCTTGTGTTTCGGCAGACGACCGATTGCACTGCGGGTTTGAGTGATTTTAATAGTCTTTGCCATGGTCAATTACCCCAGAATTTCTTCAACGGATTTACCACGCTTGGCAGCGACCATTTCTGGAGAATTCATATTTTCCAGGCCATCAATAGTTGCACGAACCACGTTGATCGGGTTGGTGGAACCATATGCTTTAGCCAGTACGTTATGAACCCCAGCAACTTCCAGAACGGCGCGCATTGCACCACCGGCGATGATACCGGTACCTTCTGAAGCTGGCTGCATGAATACACGAGAACCCGTGTGAACACCTTTAACTGGGTGCTGCAGGGTGCCGTTGTTCAGCGCGACGTTAATCATATTGCGACGGGCTTTTTCCATCGCTTTCTGGATCGCTGCTGGAACTTCACGCGCTTTACCGTAACCAAAACCAACGCGACCGTTACCATCGCCTACTACAGTCAGAGCTGTGAAGGAGAAAATACGACCACCTTTAACGGTTTTAGATACGCGGTTTACCGCGATCAGCTTTTCCTGCAGTTCGCCAGCCTGTTTTTCGATGTGAGCCATCTTACACCTCTACCTTAGAACTGAAGGCCAGCTTCACGGGCAGCATCTGCCAGTGCCTGGACACGACCATGATATTGGAACCCGGAACGGTCAAAGGAAACATTGCTGATGCCTTTTTCCAGAGCGCGTTCTGCAACAGCTTTACCTACAGCTGCAGCGGCGTCTTTGTTACCGGTGTACTTCAATTGTTCTGAGATAGCTTTTTCTACAGTAGAAGCAGCTACCAGAACTTCAGAACCGTTCGGTGCAATTACCTGTGCGTAAATATGACGCGGGGTACGATGTACCACCAGGCGAGTTGCACCCAGCTCTTTGAGCTTGCGGCGTGCGCGGGTCGCACGACGGATACGAGCAGATTTCTTATCCATAGTGTTACCTTACTTCTTCTTAGCCTCTTTGGTACGCACGACTTCGTCGGCGTAACGAACACCCTTGCCTTTGTAAGGCTCAGGACGACGGTAGGCGCGCAGATCTGCTGCAACCTGACCGATCAGCTGTTTATCAGCGCCTTTCAGCACGATTTCAGTTTGAGTCGGACATTCTGCAGTGATACCGGCCGGCAGCGGATGCTCAACAGGGTGTGAGAAGCCCAGAGACAGGCCTACTGCATTCCCTTTGATAGCTGCACGATAACCTACACCAACCAGCTGAAGCTTTTTAGTGAAGCCTTCGGTAACACCAACAACCATTGAGTTCAGCAGGGCACGCGCGGTACCAGCCTGAGCCCATCCATCCACGAAACCATCACGTGGACCGAAGGTCAGAGCGTTATCTGCATGTTTAACTTCAACAGCTTTGTTGAGGGTACGAGTCAGCTCGCCGTTTTTACCTTTGATCGTAATAACCTGACCGTCGATTTTTACATCAACGCCGGCAGGAATAACGACCGGTGCTTTAGCAACACGAGACATTCTTTCCTCCGATTAGGCTACGTAGCAGATAATTTCGCCACCAAGACCAGCCTGGCGCGCTGCACGATCAGTCATAACACCTTTAGAGGTAGAAACAACTGCGATACCAAGGCCAGCCATAACTTTTGGCAGCTCATCTTTTTTCTTATAGATGCGCAGACCTGGGCGGCTGACACGCTGAATGCTTTCTACAACAGCTTTACCCTGGAAATACTTGAGAGTAAGTTCCAGTTCCGGCTTGGTGTCGCCTTCAACTTTAAAATCTTCGATAAAACCTTCTTCCTTCAGCACGTTGGCAATTGCCACTTTCAGCTTGGCGGAAGGCATGGTGACCGCAACTTTGTTCGCGGCCTGACCGTTACGGATACGGGTCAGCATATCCGCGATCGGATCTTGCATGCTCATCTGTCTTTACTCCCGTGATTCAATTGGTAATTACCAGCTAGCCTTTTTCAAGCCTGGCACTTCACCGCGCATGGCGGCTTCACGCAGTTTGATACGGCTCAACCCAAACTTGCCCACATAACCATGTGGACGACCTGTTTGACGACAGCGGTTACGCTGACGAGACGGGCTGGAATCACGCGGCAGAGACTGCAGCTTGAGAACCGCATTCCAACGATCTTCGTCGGAAGCGTTCACATCAGAAATGATCGCTTTCAGTTCAGCGCGTTTAGCGAAGAATTTATCAGCTAAAGCTACGCGCTTTACTTCGCGTGCTTTCATTGATTGCTTAGCCATTCAGTAACCCTACCTTACTTGCGGAACGGGAAGTCAAAGGCAGCCAGCAGAGCACGGCCTTCTTCGTCAGATTTCGCAGTAGTGGTAATGGTAATATCCAAACCACGCACGCGGTCGACTTTATCGTAGTCGATTTCTGGGAAGATGATCTGCTCACGGACACCCATGCTGTAGTTACCACGACCGTCGAAAGACTTCGCGGACAGGCCACGGAAGTCACGGATACGTGGAACAGCAATAGTGATCAGGCGCTCAAAGAACTCCCACATGCGTTCGCCACGCAGAGTTACTTTACAGCCGATCGGATAGCCCTGACGGATTTTGAAGCCTGCAACAGATTTGCGTGCTTTGGTGATCAGCGGTTTTTGACCGGAGATTGCTGTCAGATCAGCTGCTGCGTTATCCAGCAGTTTCTTGTCAGCGATCGCTTCACCAACACCCATGTTCAGGGTGATCTTCTCGACCCGAGGGACTTGCATGACAGAATTGTAGTTAAACTCGGTCATGAGTTTCTTAACTACTTCGTCTTTGTAGTAATCATGCAGTTTCGCCATCGTACTACTCCAAATTACTTGATAGTTTCGCTGTTAGACTTGAAGAAACGGACTTTTTTGCCGTCTTCGAATCTAAAGCCTACACGGTCAGCCTTGCCGGTAGCCGCATTGAAGATTGCAACGTTAGAAACTTGAATAGCAGCTTCTTTTTCAACGATGCCGCCTGGTTGGTTCAGGGCCGGAACCGGCTTCTGATGTTTCTTAACCAGGTTGATACCTTCAACGACAAGTTTGCCGGAAGACAGAACATTTTTTACTTTACCGCGTTTACCTTTATCTTTACCGGTTAACACGATAACTTCGTCATCACGACGGATTTTCGCTGCCATGATTCGCTCCTTAGAGTACTTCTGGTGCCAGAGAGATAATTTTCATGAACTTCTCAGTACGAAGTTCACGAGTTACCGGCCCAAAGATACGCGTGCCGATAGGCTGCTCGCTGTTATTGTTTAAAATAACGCATGCATTACCATCGAAGCGAATGACAGAACCGTCAGGGCGACGAACACCCTTCTTGGTGCGCACCACTACCGCCTTCAGCACATCACCTTTTTTGACCTTACCACGTGGAATTGCTTCCTTGATGGTGATCTTGATGATGTCGCCTACGCCTGCGTAGCGACGGTGCGAGCCACCCAGAACCTTGATACACATTACGCGACGTGCACCGGAGTTGTCGGCGACGTTCAGCATAGTCTGTTCTTGGATCATTTTAGTGCTCCGCTAATGTCAACTACTACCTGAGACTCTAAAATCAGAGCCGTTAAAAAGCCCCATATCGAGGGCGCGGCATTATAACACCGCTTCTGCAATATGGGTAGAAAAAATAAACGGCTCATCGCTGAGCCGTTTATTCGTATTGAGAAGGCGTACTGTATTACAGAACCGCTTTCTCTACAACGCGAACCAGCGTCCAGGACTTAGTCTTGGACAGTGGACGGCATTCACGGATTTCAACCTTGTCGCCGATACCACATTCGTTGTTCTCGTCATGTACGTGCAGTTTGGTCGTACGCTTGATGAATTTACCGTAGATCGGGTGTTTCACAATACGTTCGATAGCTACAACAATGGATTTCTCCATTTTGTCGCTAACAACACGACCTTGCAGAGTACGGATTTTATCGGTCATTACGCACCCGCCTTCTGAGTCAGTAAAGTCTTAACGCGTGCAACATTGCGACGCACTTGCTTCAGCAGGTGAGTCTGTTGCAGCTGGCCACTTGCAGCCTGCATACGCAGGTTGAACTGCTCACGCAGCAGGTTCAGCAGCTCAGCGTTCAGCTCTTCAACGCTTTTTTCACGCAGCTCTTTTGCTTTCATTACATCACCGTCTTAGTTACAAAGGTGGTTTTGATAGGCAGTTTCGCTGCTGCCAGGCCGAAGGCTTCACGGGCCAGCTCTTCCGGAACACCGTCCATTTCATAAAGGACTTTGCCCGGTTGGATCAAGGCAACCCAGTACTCCACGTTACCTTTACCTTTACCCATACGAACTTCCAGTGGCTTCTCGGTGATCGGTTTGTCCGGGAATACACGGATCCAGATCTTACCTTGACGCTTAACTGCACGGGTCATTGCACGACGTGCTGCTTCGATCTGACGTGCAGTCAGACGACCACGGCCAACAGCTTTCAGACCGAAAGTGCCGAAGCTAACATCCGTACCCTGCGCCAGACCACGGTTGCGGCCTTTGTGCACTTTACGGAATTTTGTACGCTTTGGTTGTAACATCAGCGACGCTCCTTATTTACGGCCTTTACGCTGCTGCTTTTTAGGTTGAGCAGCCGGTTTTTCCGGTTGTTCAACAGCAGCCATACCACCCAGGATCTCACCTTTGAAGATCCATACCTTAACGCCGATTACACCGTAAGTGGTGTGCGCTTCAGAGGTGTTGTAGTCGATGTCAGCACGCAGAGTGTGCAGCGGTACGCGACCTTCACGGTACCATTCGGTACGTGCGATTTCCGCGCCGCCCAGACGGCCGCTAACTTCAACTTTGATACCTTTAGCGCCCAGACGCATTGCGTTCTGTACAGCACGCTTCATAGCACGACGGAACATAACACGACGTTCCAGCTGAGAAGTGATGCTGTCAGCAACCAATTTAGCGTCCAGTTCAGGCTTACGAACTTCAGCGATATTGATCTGTGCAGGAACGCCAGCGATATCCGCTACGACCTTGCGCAGTTTTTCTACGTCTTCGCCTTTCTTACCGATAACGATGCCAGGACGAGCAGTGTGAATGGTCACACGGATGCTCTTGGCTGGACGCTCGATAACGATACGAGATACAGACGCTTTAGCCAGTTCCTTAGTCAGGTACTGACGTACTTTAAAATCGCTGTCCAGGTTGTCAGCGAATTCTTTGGTGTTCGCAAACCAGGTAGAGTTCCATGGTTTTACAATACCCAGGCGAATACCATTAGGATGTACTTTCTGACCCATTGCTAGTCTCCAGAGTCTCAGCGATCGGACACAACCACAGTAATGTGGCTGGTGCGCTTCAGGATGCGATCTGCACGACCTTTCGCACGCGGCATAATGCGCTTCATGCTTGGGCCTTCATCTACGAAAATTTTCGCGACTTTCAGATCGTCGATGTCAGCGCCATCGTTGTGTTCAGCGTTAGCAATGGCAGATTCCAGTACTTTCTTGACCAATACCGCAGCTTTCTTGTTGGTATAGGTCAGGATGTCCAGGGCCTGCGACACTTTCTTACCGCGAATCAGGTCAGCAACAAGGCGAACCTTCTGTGCAGAAGAACGAGCATGGCGATGTTGAGCTAAAGTTTCCATCTCTTCCTCCTACCTTATTTCTTCTTCGCTTTTTTATCAGCAGCGTGGCCGCGATAAGTACGAGTCGGTGCGAATTCACCCAGTTTGTGACCAACCATTTCGTCGGTAACAAAGACTGGAACGTGCTGACGACCATTATGGACAGCGATGGTCAAACCGATCATGTTAGGAAAGATCGTTGAACGACGGGACCAAGTGCGCAGGGGCTTCTTGTCTCCGCTTTCCACCGCTTTCTCTACCTTCTTCAGCAAGTGCAGGTCAATAAAAGGACCTTTCTTGAGAGAACGTGGCATGGCTTATCCTCTAAAATTATTTGCTACGGCGACGTACGATAAATTTATCAGTACGCTTGTTGCTGCGGGTCTTCTTACCTTTGGTCTGAACGCCCCACGGAGTTACCGGGTGCTTACCAAAGTTACGACCTTCACCACCACCATGTGGGTGGTCGACTGGGTTCATCGCAGTACCGCGAACGGTAGGACGAACACCACGCCAGCGTGCAGCACCAGCTTTACCCAGAACGCGCAGCATATGCTCAGCATTGCCAACTTCGCCCAGAGTAGCGCGGCAGTCTGCTTCGACTTTACGCATTTCACCAGAACGCAGACGCAGGGTGACATAAGCACCGTCACGCGCAACGATCTGAACGTAAGTACCAGCGGAACGCGCCAGCTGACCGCCTTTACCTGGTTTCATTTCTACGTTATGAACGGTAGAACCAACCGGGATATTGCGCATCGGCAGGGTGTTGCCTGCTTTGATTGCAGCATCAACGCCAGACTGAATCTGGTCGCCAGCTTTCAGGCCTTTAGGGGCCAGGATGTAACGGCGTTCGCCGTCTTTGTACAGAACCAGCGCGATGTTCGCGGAACGGTTCGGATCGTACTCAAGACGTTCAACAACTGCTGGGATACCGTCTTTGTTGCGTTTGAAGTCAACAATACGATAAGCCTGCTTGTGGCCACCACCGATGTGACGAGTGGTGATACGGCCATTGTTGTTACGACCACCGGATTTGCTGTTTTTTTCCAGCAACGGAGCAAAAGGTTTGCCCTTGTGCAGCTCAGGGTTAACCACTTTAACTACGTGGCGACGACCCGGAGATGTCGGTTTACATTTAACAACTGCCATTGTATTACTCCTCCGACTTACTCAGCGCCGCCAACGAAGTCCAGGTTCTGGCCTTCTTTCAGGGTGACGTAAGCTTTTTTCCAGTCGCTACGACGACCGATACGCTGTCCGTGACGTTTAACTTTCCCTTTAACTACCAGGGTGTTAACGACTTCGACTTCGACTTCAAACAGTTTCTGCACAGCAGCTTTGATCTCTGCTTTGGTCGCGTCTTTAGCAACTTTGAGAACGATGGTGTTTGTTTTTTCCATCGCAGTAGACGCTTTTTCAGAAACGTGCGGTGCGCGAAGCACCTTCAGCAGACGTTCTTCACGAATCATGCCAGCATCTCCTCAACTTGCTTAACAGCATCAGCAGTCATTACGACTTTGTCGAAGGCGATCAGGCTAACCGGGTCGATACCAGTCGCATCGCGTACGTCAACCTTGTGCAGGTTACGTGCGGCCAGGAACAGGTTCTCGTCCAGCTCACCGGTGATGATCAGCACATCTTCCAGAGCCATGTCTTTCAGTTTCTGTGCCAGCAGCTTAGTTTTAGGCGCTTCAACAGAGAACTTCTCGACAACGATCAGACGATCCTGACGTACCAGTTCGGACAGGATGCTTTTCAGCGCGCCGCGGTACATCTTTTTGTTAACTTTTTGACTGTGGTCCTGTGGACGCGCAGCGAAGGTCACGCCACCTGAACGCCAGATCGGGCTCTTGATAGAACCTGAACGCGCACGGCCGGTACCTTTCTGGCGCCATGGCTTTTTGCCAGAACCAGTTACTTCAGCACGAGTCTTCTGAGCACGAGTACCCTGACGAGCACCAGCTGCATAAGCAACAACAACCTGGTGAACCAGCGCTTCGTTGAAATCACGACCGAAGGTAGTTTCGGAAACAGTCAGCGCGCTCTGCGCGTCTTTCAATACTAATTCCATTGCTATCCCCTTACGCCTTCACAGCTGGTTTAACGATCAGGTCGCTACCGGTTGCACCCGGGACCGCACCTTTAACCAGCAGCAGGTTGCGCTCAGCGTCAACACGTACTACGTCCAGGCTCTGAACGGTTACACGTTCGTTACCCAGCTGACCTGCCATTTTCTTGCCTTTGAACACTTTGCCCGGAGTCTGGTTCTGACCGATAGAACCCGGAACGCGGTGAGACAAGGAGTTACCGTGAGTAGCGTCCTGGGTACGGAAGTTCCAGCGCTTAACGGTACCAGCAAAACCTTTACCTTTAGAGGTACCGGTTACGTCAACTTTTTTAACGTCAGCAAACAGCTCAACGCTAATGTCCTGACCTACGGTGAACTCTTCGCCTTCAGCAAGACGGAATTCCCACAGACCACGGCCAGCTTCTACGCCAGCTTTAGCGAAGTGACCCGCTTCTGGTTTGGTTACACGGTTAGCTTTTTTAGCACCAGTGGTAACCTGAATAGCGCGGTAGCCATCGTTAGCCAGATCTTTAACCTGAGTAACGCGGTTTGCTTCAACTTCGATTACGGTTACTGGGATAGAAACGCCATCTTCAGTGAAGATGCGGGTCATACCCACTTTTTTACCGACTAAACCAATCATTGTTTCAACCTCTCAATCGCTCGATGACCTGATTAACCCAGGCTGATCTGCACGTCTACACCGGCAGCCAGATCCAGACGCATCAGAGCATCAACGGTTTTCTCAGTTGGCTCAACGATGTCAACCAGACGCTTGTGAGTGCGGATTTCGTACTGATCGCGCGCGTCTTTGTTGACGTGCGGGGAGATCAGAACGGTGAAGCGCTCTTTGCGGGTCGGCAGCGGGATCGGACCACGGACTTGCGCACCAGTGCGCTTAGCAGTCTCGACGATTTCCGCGGTTGATTGATCGATCAGACGATGATCAAACGCTTTAAGGCGGATACGGATTCTTTGGTTCTGCATGAGACCAGAGCTCCAATTATTTTATAAACGAAAATGATTACTCCTCAAACCCATTACGATTGATGGGAGAGTGTAACCGTTCTTACGTAGCTCCCCAATTGGGAGCATTGTTGAGTAACAAAATGAGCTACTCTGGTTCTGATTGAACCCGCCGTCAATTACGACAAGCCCGCGCATTATACGTAAATCAGAGAAAGACGCAAGTACCGTTTAGAAATTAAGCGTCAAAGGCTCAGTATGCGTAGGGCTGCGCAACTTTTTACGCCGTATATCCTTTCTGAATTCTTTATTTGAAGCTGCTACGCAATTGCTGTTTTTGTGCATTGCCGGACAGGCAGATTGTAACGAGTATGCGCTCAAAACCTTTTGAGACCTTTTCCATGCTAACCACCCTCCCCTTCCTGATGATCTATTTTTTTCTGACGGCCCTACTCGTACGCGCTGATATTCGCGACGGTTTGCTGCCCGATAAGTTTCTTTGCCCGCTGCTCTGGACGGGCCTGCTCTACCAACTCTTTATCCATCCTGATTTTCTGCCAGCTGCAGTTATGGGGGCGGTGGCTGGATACCTTGGCTTTGCCTTGATTTACTGGGGCTATCGGCTTATCTGCCGGCGTGAAGGAATGGGGTATGGCGATGTGAAGTATCTGGCAACACTTGGCGCGTGGCATGGCTGGTGCATACTGCCTACGCTGGCGTTACTCGCCGCGCTTATGGCGCTGCTTTGCATTCTTGTTTTTTCGTTTCTCACCTCAGATAAAGGAGCATTAAAAAACCCACTGCCTTTTGGGCCATTTCTGGCAGCAGCGGGTTTATGCGTTGGATGGGAAAATCTAATTAATTTTCCACTTTAATCTGAGACTGTAGGTAGTTCTGAAGGCCAATTTTACTAATGAGATCCAGTTCGGTTTCCAGCCAGTCGATATGGCCTTCTTCATCTGCGAGGATCTGGATCATCATATCGCGGCTCACATAGTCATGAACGCTGTCCGCATAGGCAATGGCTTCACGAAGGTCTTTCGCGCCTTCAAGTTCAAGCCTGAGGTCAGAACGCAGCATCTCCTCGACATCTTCACCGATGCCCAGCTTGCCGAGATCCTGCAGGTTAGGAATGCCTTCAAGGAATAAAATACGCTCGATATATTTATCAGCGTGTTTCATCTCATCTATAGATTCATGGTACTCAACGTCATTGAGACGTGTAAGGCCCCAGTTTTTAAACATTCTCGCGTGAAGAAAGTACTGGTTGATTGCGACAAGCTCATTTCCCAATAATTTATTGAGATAACTTATGATTTTAACATCACCTTTCATTATATAGTCCCTCCGCTTCCACTCATTGAAGCGTAGAACGGGCTACAGGGATGTCAAAAAAAAGATGGGCGCTTACGCGATCTCTTTGAATTCCGGGATCTGCATCAATTCGTCCTGCATAATCTCACGCGCTGCGCGAACGCATTTACCGCATTGATTTCCCACTGGAACAAACTTGCGAAGCTGCTGGAATGACTGTGGCTGAAACTGGCGAACGGCCTGACGTATTTTTTTGTCGCTTACACCATTACATAAACAAACGTACATAAAGACTCCCGTTCAAAATATGCGCAAAGTGTAAGTGAGAATGGTTATGATTACAATAGCACAAGCGCCGGAATACGGGGCGGGAGCGGACAAAAAATGCGAATTTTTATGACAATGACTCTACAGTGGAAAACAAAAAAGGACGCCGAAGCGTCCTTTTTTTATTCAGGGATAATTAATTAGCCCAGAACTTTAGCAACAACGCCCGCGCCAACGGTACGGCCGCCTTCACGGATTGCGAAACGCAGACCGTCGTCCATCGCGATTGGGTGGATCAGAGTCACAACCATCTTGATGTTGTCGCCTGGCATTACCATCTCTACGCCTTCTGGCAGTTCGATGGTACCGGTCACGTCAGTAGTACGGAAGTAGAACTGTGGACGGTAGCCTTTGAAGAACGGAGTATGACGGCCGCCTTCGTCTTTGGACAGGATGTACACTTCAGATTCGAACTTGGTGTGTGGCTTGATTGAGCCTGGCTTCGCCAGAACCTGACCACGTTCGATTTCTTCACGTTTGATACCACGCAGCAGAACACCAACGTTCTCACCAGCACGGCCTTCGTCCAGCAGTTTGCGGAACATTTCAACGCCAGTACAGGTAGACTTCGCAGTCTCTTTGATACCAACGATTTCAACTTCTTCACCAACTTTGATGATACCGCGCTCTACACGACCGGTAACAACGGTACCACGACCGGAGATGGAGAATACGTCTTCGATTGGCAGCAGGAATGGCTTGTCAATCGCACGCTCTGGTTCTGGGATGTAAGAATCCAGGTAGCCAGCCAGTTCGATGATTTTCGCTTCCCACTCAGC
>NZ_JAPKNE010000018.1:0-537 GCF_026344075.1 Enterobacter nematophilus
GTGGGTAGTTTGACTGGGGCGGTCTCCTCCCAAAGAGTAACGGAGGAGCACGAAGGTTAGCTAATCCTGGTCGGACATCAGGAGGTTAGTGCAATGGCATAAGCTAGCTTGACTGCGAGAGTGACGGCTCGAGCAGGTGCGAAAGCAGGTCATAGTGATCCGGTGGTTCTGAATGGAAGGGCCATCGCTCAACGGATAAAAGGTACTCCGGGGATAACAGGCTGATACCGCCCAAGAGTTCATATCGACGGCGGTGTTTGGCACCTCGATGTCGGCTCATCACATCCTGGGGCTGAAGTAGGTCCCAAGGGTATGGCTGTTCGCCATTTAAAGTGGTACGCGAGCTGGGTTTAGAACGTCGTGAGACAGTTCGGTCCCTATCTGCCGTGGGCGCTGGAGAATTGAGGGGGGCTGCTCCTAGTACGAGAGGACCGGAGTGGACGCATCACTGGTGTTCGGGTTGTCATGCCAATGGCACTGCCCGGTAGCTAAATGCGGAAGAGATAAGTGCTGAAAGCATCTAAGCACGAAACTTGC
>NZ_JAPKNE010000019.1:0-504 GCF_026344075.1 Enterobacter nematophilus
GGCGTTAAGTTGCAGGGTATAGACCCGAAACCCGGTGATCTAGCCATGGGCAGGTTGAAGGTTGGGTAACACTAACTGGAGGACCGAACCGACTAATGTTGAAAAATTAGCGGATGACCTGTGGCTGGGGGTGAAAGGCCAATCAAACCGGGAGATAGCTGGTTCTCCCCGAAAGCTATTTAGGTAGCGCCTCGTGAACTCATCTTCGGGGGTAGAGCACTGTTTCGGCTAGGGGGCCATCCCGGCTTACCAACCCGATGCAAACTACGAATACCGAAGAATGTTATCACGGGAGACACACGGCGGGTGCTAACGTCCGTCGTGAAGAGGGAAACAACCCAGACCGCCAGCTAAGGTCCCAAAGTCATGGTTAAGTGGGAAACGATGTGGGAAGGCACAGACAGCCAGGATGTTGGCTTAGAAGCAGCCATCATTTAAAGAAAGCGTAATAGCTCACTGGTCGAGTCGGCCTGCGCGGAAGATGTAACGGGGCTAAACCATGCA
>NZ_JAPKNE010000002.1:0-648402 GCF_026344075.1 Enterobacter nematophilus
TGTAGCCAGCCGACGGCGAACGCAGAAAGCCGGGGTGGCGGCGGAACCATAGAGGCGATCAATCACACCAAATGGGCAATCAACCATTTCAGCGTCGATGGTCAGTCGGGGATAGACATTATCGGGCCGTATCAGGGCGGCGGCGGTGGCTGCTGCTATGGCGTGCCGGCGAGGTGGCGGCCGGGTATGACGGTGAAAGTCGACTGGGAAACAGGTGTTGGGGATATGGATGGGTTTCCAGGGTTTGACAAATGGGATGAGTATCTGGTCTGGGAAAAAAAAATGAAGGCCCAGAATAAGCAGCACAGCGCGGTGGTACCGGTGCCGGACTATACGGGACAGGAAATCTGCGGGATCACGGTGCATTTTCTGCCCTGTGATGAGGTGAAAGTGACGACCAGCTGTGCCAACTATGGCCACCCTGAACACCCGATCAAAGAGCCTCTTAAGATGCCGGAGCCCAAAGTATGTCCGAAATAATCACCGATCTGGCGTGGTTCCCGCCGGCGTTTCCGGCTCAGGGGCGATTACCCGCTCAGGCTGCGCTGGTAGGCACAAACTGCGTGCAGCAGGATAACCACGAGCTGGCCTACCGGCAGGCTCTAATCACCGTTTGACGTTTTTTCCTTTCAGTAATGCTTAGCCATGCCATCGTGAAAAGTCATGGTTAAGCAAGACGCAGTAACCTGTTAATTCATAAAAGGAATGCAAAATGAAAATACGACATTACCTCGTGGTACTGGGTGCCCTGCTGCTGGCGGGATGCAGTCAACTCGTGGCGAACGCAGAAAGCCGGGGTGGCGGCGGAACCATAGAGGCGATCAATCACACCAAATGGGCAATCAACCATTTCAGCGTCGACGGTCAGTCAGGCATTGATGCTATTGGTCCCTGGCAGGGCGGCGGCGGCGGATGCTGCTATGGCGTGCCGGCGAAATGGCAGCCCGGAATGACGGTGAGGGTCGACTGGGAGACAGGAGTGGGTGGCTCGAAGGGTTTTCCAGGTTTTGCAGATAGAGAGAAGTTCAAAAAATGGAAAAAAGATATGCAGGCCCAGAATAAGCAGCACAGCGCGGTGGTACCGGTGCCGGACTATACGGGACAGGAAATCTGCGGGATCACGGTGCATTTTCTGCCCTGTGATGAGGTGAAAGTGACGACCAGCTGTGCCAACTATGGTCACCCTGAACACCCGATCAAAGAGCCTCTTAAGATGCCGGAGCCAAAAGTATGTCCGAAATAATTACCGATCTGGCGTGGTTCCCGCCGGTATTTCCGGCTCAGGGGCGTTTACCCACTCAGGCTGCGCTGGTTGGCGCAAACTGCGCGCAGCAGGACAACCAAGAGCTGGCCTACCGGCAGGAGCTGTGCCTGGCCGCCGGGCGGCGCGTGGAGCCCCCCTGCTGTAAGACTTTGCATATCAGCTTTTTTTTTGACGGTACCGGTAATAACCTCAATCACGACTTATATATTGCTGACCCGAAGCACCCCACCAATATTGCCCGTCTGTTTCGCGCCACCATCGGGCAGGGTGCAGCCGGTGGAGTCACTAAAGGTGAAGAACTGCTGGATGCGGATGGTAGCGCTGAAGATAAGTACTACAAATATTATATTCCCGGTGTCGGGACGCCTTTTCCCGAGGTGAACGATCTGGATTTCAGCATGATGGGGCTGGCGGCAGCAACCCACGGGGAGGATCGTATCAACTGGGGCCTGCTGCGGATTATCGATGCCCTGAAGCGGACGACAACCAAGAAGAGCCTGTCGAACAGTGCGAGCTGGACGGCGGTGGACAAAATGGCGACCTCTATGGCGTCCTTTGGGCTGACCGGCAGCGCTAACCGTTATGAGACCTTCCAGAGCCTGCTGAAAGATATGGCACCAGCCCTGCAAAAGGCCCTGGTGCCTGTCGACCCCGGAAAGCCGAAGCTGTTGGGGATTAAACTGTACGTGTACGGCTTTTCGCGCGGGGCAGCGGCGGCGCGGGCCTTTGTCCGCTGGCTCAGCGAACTGTTACCAAAGCCTGCAGAGGGAAAAGACAAACCCGAGCAGTGCCTGGCGGTGGGGGGGCTGAAAATTCCACTCAGCGTGGAGTTTCTTGGCCTGCTGGATACGGTGGCCTCGGTGGGGGTGGCGCATATCGCCCCGGTTGCTGAAGGGCATATGGGCTGGGCGGACGGGACCCAGGAGCTGCCAGCAGAGAAGGTCTACGGGGGCTTGATTAAAAAGTGTGTCCACCTGGTCTCTTCCCACGAACAGCGGCTGTGTTTCCCGCTGGATTCGATCCGCCGCCCGGATGGTACGTATCCGGCGAACAGTCAGGAGGTTGTTTATCCGGGAATGCACTCGGATATAGGCGGTGGTTACCCGCCAGGGGATCAGGGTAAGGCAAATGGTGATGGCGATAGTTTGCTGTTGTCACAAATTGCGTTGAATGAGATGTATGCCGCTGCTTTTGAATCTGGAGCCCCTCTGAAAGCCCCCGAAGATAGTTTACCTGAAGATCTTAAATCTCAGCGCTGGAGGGTAATGGATGCCGATAGAATCTTAGAATTCGATATTGATACTGCTTTAGTCAATCGTTTCAATGCATGGCGCGAAATCACCCTCGGCCTGACAGCTCCCGATAAACCCATTCCCCCCGAACAGGCCGCAAAATACGATCCGCCGCGCGCGCCGGTCAGCCTGGAGAAAGCCCTTGAAGATCAGATGGGCTGGATCACCGCGTGGCGTATCAATCGCTATGCCGGGGGAACCTACAAGACCCAGCGCTTCTATGTTGATTCGGCGGCGAACGGGCTGGATAAAGACAGCGATCCGCTGGTCAGAAAGCAGTCTGAGGAAGCATGGAAAGAAGCAAAGAAAGAGGTTGACGATGCTCGGCGGGATATGAAGGCGAAACATAAACCTGAAGAGGGCTTCCTGATGCTCCCGCCGGGGCCGAAGGATTTTGACGCCGCGCTGGGGCAAACCCAGCTGCGCCAGGCCGCCGAAGAGTTCAGGGAGGATTACAGCGGCCTCTCCCGGTCGGATACCGGTAACTGGCTGTTTACCGCCGTTGATTCAATGAGCAACGCCATCTTCCTGCTGAATCACGACAATGAGTACGGCGAATGGCGCAGCATGAAAACGGCCGGGGACGATCGCGTGAAAGTGCTTTTCCCGACAACCGGCGAAGCGAGTAACGCCTCTGAGCCTGCCGGGCTGGTGCGGGCGCTGTTTGACGATCAGGTCCATGATTCCCGCGCGTGGTTTATGCACAACGCCTTCGGCTCCCGCGAACCCTGGGGCAGCTATTTCCTCTACCGGATGATCTACTTCGGCAGCCGCAGCAGTAAGCCGATGACGCCGTTGATGATTGCCGGGGCGGTGGTGGGGGTCGCGACCCTTGCCGCAGGCGCGGCCGTTATCATCAAACAGAAAAGCGCGAAGGGCAAACTCGCAGGGCTTGCCGGTACCGTGGGGGCCGTTTATCTCGAAACGCAGGCCATCGATCTGCTTTCCGGCAAACCGCTGCCGATGCTGCCTGATGCAGCACAGCTGCAGGCACCAACGATGGAGCCAGGCACGGTGGTTGCACAGCAAACGCAGGTCATCAGCGAGCAGCGGCTGGCGCTGGCAAAATCAATGATTGAATCCAGCTGGGCGGAAAAACTTAAGGCGACCGTAACGGCCTGATTCAGGGAGGGATGAAGGATGAAAGCAGTGATACGCGAGGGCGACACCCTGCGGGAGTACGGCGGGAAAGTGCTGGACGGGCATTATCTTTGCTTCGGGAAAGGGGGTTGCCTGCAAAGGCGATGCAATGTGTCCGAAATAATCACCGTTGTTTATCTCCTTCAGTAATGCTTAGCCATGCCATCGTGAAAAGTCATGGCTAAGCAAGGTGGACGTAACCTGTTAATTCATAAAAGGAATGCAAAATGAAAATACGACATTACCTCGTGGTACTGGGTGCCCTGCTGCTGGCGGGATGCAGTCAGCCTGCGGCGAAGGCTGAAACCCGGAGTGGCGGTGGTGGAACCATTGTTGCCATCAACCATACCAAATGGGCAATCAACCATTTCAGCGTCGACGGTCAGTCGGGGATAGACGCTATTGGGCCCTGGCAGGGCGGCGGCGGCGGCTGCTGTTATGCCGTGCCGGCGAAATGGCGGCCCGGAATGACGGTGAAAGTCGACTGGGAATCGGGGGTGGGCGGCTCAAAGGGTTTTCCCGGCTTTGCAGATAGAGAGAAGTTCAAAAAATGGAAGAAAGATATGCAGGCCCAGAATGAGCAGCACAGTGCGGTGGTACCACTCCTGGACTATACGGGGCAAAAGACCTGCGGGATCACGGTGCACTTTATGCCCTGCGATGAGGTGAAAGTGACCACCAGCTGCGTGAGCCCCGGCCGGCCTGGCTACCCAATCAACGAGCCGCTGCAGATGCCGGAGCCAAAAGTATGTCCGAAATAATTACCGATCTGGCGTGGTTCCCGCCGGTATTTCCGGCTCAGGGGCGTTTACCCACTCAGGCTGCGCTGGTTGGCGCAAACTGCTCGCAGCAGGACAGCCACGAGCTGGCCTACCGGCAGGAGCTGTGCATGGCCGCCGGGCGACGCGTGGAGCCTCCCTGCTGCAGGACGCTGCATCTCAGCCTGTTTTTTGACGGTACTGGTAATAACCTTAATCATTGGCTGGTTTTTAGGCCCCTTCAGTAATGCTTAGCCATGCCATTGCACAGGGCATGACTAAGCAGGATGCAGTAACGTGTCAATTCATAAAAGGAATGCAAAATGAAAATACGACATTACCTCGTGATACTGGGTGCCCTGTTGCTGACGGGCTGTAGCCAGCCTGCGGCGAAGGCTGAAATCCGGAGTGGCGGTGGTGGAACCATTGTTGCCATCAACCATACCAAATGGGCAATCAACCATTTCAGCGTCGACGGTCAGTCGGGGATAGATATTATCGGACCGTATCAGGGCGGTGGTGGTGGTTGCTGCTATGGCGTGCCGGCGAAGTGGCGACCGGGTATGACGGTGAAAGTCGACTGGGAAACAGGGGTGGGATACTCAATGGATTTTCCGGGTTATGCCGATGAACAAAAATTTTTATCCTGGGCCAAAAAAATAAAAGCCCAGAATAAGCAGCACAGCGCGGTGGTACCGGTACCGGACTATACGGGGCAAAAGACCTGCGGGATCACGGTGCACTTTATGCCCTGTGATGAGGTGAAAGTGACCACCAGCTGCGTGAGCCCCGGCCGGCCGGGCTACCCAATCAACGAGCCGCTGCAGATGCCGGAGCCCAAAGTATGTCCGAAATAATCACCGATCTGGCGTGGTTCCCGCCGGCGTTTCCGGCCCAGGGGCGTTTACCCATTCATGCTGCGCTGGTTGGCACAAACTGCGCGCAGCAGGACAACCACGAGCTGGCCTACCGGCAGGAGCTGTGCCTGGCCGCCGGGCGGCGCGTGGAGCCTCCCTGCTGTAAAACTTTGCATATCAGCCTGTTTTTTGACGGCACCGGCAATAACCTTAATAACTGGCTGGTCTTTATACCCCTTCAGAAATGCTTAGCCATGCCATTGCACCAGGGCATGGCTAAGCAGGATGCAGTAACGTGTTAATTCATAAAAGGAATGCAAAATGAAAATACGACATTACCTCGTGGTACTGGGTGCCCTGTTGCTGACCGGATGCAGTCAGCCTGCGGCGAAAGCTAAAACCCGGAGCGGCGGTGGTGGAACCATTGTTGCCATTAATCACACCAAATGGGCAATCAACCATTTCAGCGTCGACGGTCAGTCGGGGATAGACGCTATTGGGCCGTATCAGGGGGGCGGCGGCGGCTGCTGCTATGGCGTGCCGGCGAAATGGCGACCGGGTATGACTGTGAGGGTGGACTGGGAAAGCGGGGAGGCGTCCACAGATGATTTCCCTGGGTACCAAGATAGGGCTAAGTATCTGGCCTGGGAAAAGAAAATTGATAAAAGTAATCGAAATCATAGCAAAATTGTACCGGTTCCAGACTATACGGGACAAAAGACCTGCGGGATCACGGTTCACTTTATGCCCTGCGATGAGGTGAAAGTGACCACCAGCTGTGTGAGCCCCGGCCGGCCTGGCTACCCAATCAACGAGCCGCTGCAGATGCCGGAGCCAAAAGTATGTCCGAAATAATCACCGATCTGGCGTGGTTCCCGCCGGCGTTTCCGGCTCAGGGGCGTCTACCTGCTCAGGCTGCGCTGGTAGGCACAAACTGCGCGCAGCAGGATAACCACGAGCTGGCCTACCGGCAGGAGCTGTGCCTGGCCGCCGGGCGGCGCGTGGAGCCCCCATGCTGCAAGACTCTGCATATCAGCCTGTTTTTTGACGGCACCGGCAATAACCTTAATCACGACTTATATATTGCTGACCCGAAGCACCCCACCAATATTGCCCGTCTGTTCCGCGCCACTATCGGCCAGGGCTATGCCGGGGGGCTGGCGGACAAAAAAGCGGAGCTGCTGGATGCCAGCGGCAGCGGTGATGACAAATACTACAAATATTATATTCCCGGCGTCGGGACACCTTTCCCCGAGGTGAACGATCTGGATTTCAGCATGATGGGGCTGGCGGCAGCGACCCACGGGGAAGACCGTATCAACTGGGGCCTGCTGCGGATTATCGATGCCCTGAAGCTGACGATGGGCCTGGATGCGCTGTCAGACGACGAAAGCTGGACGGCGGTGGACAAAATGGCAACCTCTATGGCGTCTTTTGGGCTGACCGGCAGCGCTAACCGTTATGAGACCTTCCAGAGCCTGCTAAAGGATAAGGATATGGCACCAGCCTTGCAAAAGGCCCTGGTACCGGTCGAACCCGGAAAGCCGAAGCTGTTGGGTATCAAACTGTACGTGTACGGCTTTTCGCGCGGGGCGGCGGCGGCGCGGGCCTTTGTCAACTGGCTCAGCGAATTGCTGCCAAAGCCTGAAGAGGGAAAAGACAAGCCCGAGCAGTGTCTGGCGGTGGGCGGGCTGAAAATTCCGCTCAGCGTGGAGTTCCTTGGCCTGCTGGATACAGTGGCCTCGGTGGGCGTGGCGCATATCGCCCCGGTGGCGGAAGGGCATATGGGCTGGGCGGACGGAACCCAGGAGTTGCCGGCAGAGAAGATCTACGGGGGCTTGATTAAAAAGTGTATCCACCTGGTCTCTTCCCACGAGCAGCGGCTGTGTTTCCCGCTGGATTCGATCCGCCGCCCGGATGGTCATTATCCGGCGAACAGCCAGGAAGTCGTTTATCCGGGAATGCACTCGGATTTAGGTGGTGGATATCCGCCGGGGGATCAGGGGAAAGCAAATGGTCACGGTGACAGTCTGTTACTTTCACAAATCGCTTTACATGATATGTATTCTATAGCGTTTTCTGTAGGTGCTCCATTTAAGGTAATTAAGTCCTCATTACCAAAGGATCTGCAACAAGATAGGTGGCGTATTTTAGATGCACGCCAAATGAAAGAATTCGATATTGATACTGCTTTAGTCAATCGTTTTAATGCATGGCGCGAAATCACCCTCGGCCTGACAGCTCCCGATAAACCCATTCCCCCCGAACAGGCCGCAAAATACGATCCGCCGCGCGCGCCGGTCAGCCTGGAGAAAGCCCTTGAAGATCAGATGGGCTGGATCACCGCGTGGCGTATCAATCGCTATGCCGGGGGAACCTACAAGACCCAGCGCTTCTATGTTGATTCGGCGGCGAACGGGCTGGATAAAGACAGCGATCCGCTGGTCAGAAAGCAGTCTGAGGAAGCATGGAAAGAAGCACAGAAAAAAGTTGACGATGCTCGTAAGGCAGATATTGCCAAACATAAACCTGAAGAGGGCTTCCTGATGCTCCCGCCGGGGCCGAAGGATTTTGACGCCGCGCTGGGGCAAACTCAGCTGCGCCAGGCCGCCGAAGAGTTCAGGGAGGATTACAGCGGCCTCTCCCGGTCGGATACCGGTAACTGGCTGTTTACCGCCGTTGATTCAATGAGCAACGCCATCTTCCTGCTGAATCACGACAATGAGTACGGCGAATGGCGCAGCATGAAAACGGCCGGGGACGATCGCGTGAAAGTGCTTTTCCCGACAACCGGCGAAGCGAGTAACGCCTCTGAACCTGCCGGGCTGGTGCGGGCGCTGTTTGACGATCAGGTCCATGATTCCCGCGCGTGGTTTATGCACAACGCCTTCGGCTCCCGCGAACCCTGGGGCAGCTATTTCCTCTACCGGATGATCTACTTCGGCAGCCGCAGCAGTAAGCCGATGACGCCGTTGATGATTGCCGGGGCGGTGGTGGGGGTCGCGACCCTTGCCGCAGGCACGGCCGTTATCATCAAACAGAAAAGCGCGAAGGGCAAACTCGCAGGGCTTGCCGGTACCGTGGGGGCCGTTTATCTCGAAACGCAGGCCATCGATCTGCTTTCCGGCAAACCGCTGCCGATGCTGCCTGATGCAGCACAGCTGCAGGCACCAACGATGGAGCCAGGCACGGTGGTTGCACAGCAAACGCAGGTCATCAGCGAGCAGCGGCTGGTGCTGGCAAAATCAATGATTGAATCCAGCTGGGCGGAAAAACTTAAGGCGACCGTAACGGCCTGATTCAGGGAGGGATGAAGGATGAAAGCAGTGATACGCGAGGGCGACACCCTGCGGGAGTACGGCGGGAAAGTGCTGGGCGGGCATTATCTTTGCTTCGGGAAAGGAATTGCCTGCAAAGGCGATGCGGTGAGGTGCAATAAACATGGCATGACGGTCATTATCGAAGGTAGCTCGATATCGGAAGTGGACGGACAGCCGGTGGCGCTGCACGGTCACCGTTGTGCCTGCGGCTGCACGCTGGTGAGCTCCTTTCCCGATTGCGGCATTGAGCTGTGAGGCCGTTACCGGAGTATCCACCCTACCGGGTCGCGCGCCCTCCTGATGGCAAGCGATGGCTGTCAGCGGGCGCGCTGATGGTATTGCTGTGCGGGGTGGGCGGCGCGCTGCTTCGTTCTGCCGGGAGCGGTGCAGAGCTGGTTATAAAAGGAATGGCCTGCGCGTTGATTGTGATGGGCGTGCTCTGGTTAATACGCCTGCTGTATTACCGGATGTCGGCCCATAACGCCCGATATTATGAACAACTGGTTGAGCAGCAGCAGCAGGCCTGGTGGGAGCAGCATCAATACCGTTTCGCGCTCAGTGATATGGTGCTGCTGGGCCCGGCCGGAACCGATACGCCACACTGGCTGCGGCTGCTAAAGCGGGAGCATCGGGTTCCTGAGATAAAAAAAGAGCCGAGCGGGAAAGCGCTGCGTATCGGTCGAACGCTGGTCGATACGGTGGCTGAACGCGAAGCTTTACTGGCAAAAATGCTGGTGCTGCAATGGCAGACGCAACGCGCAGATTCCTCCCTCCCACAATTATGGCGATGCTACTGGCAGGGTTCTCTGAAGGGCTGGCGTGCATTCTGTACTCAAATGCAGGTTTCGTTTCCGGACGTGGCGCTTCCTGAAAAACCGGAGGCATGGCAAGGCGAAGAGACGCTGTCTGCACTTGCCGCAACGGCTCAAACTCTCGCTGAAACAGAGGCCATTCTTGTCGCTGGGTGTCATTCGATAGCTGCTTCGTTTAACTCTGCGCAGCCTGCCGGTGAGTCCGCTGCACTGTGTCTGGTCGCTCAGAGAGGGCTAGTCAGCCTGACCCGGGGGGAGGTTTATGATATCGCCGGGAAAGAGGTTTTAACCGCAGTCTGCGAGCGAGCTGAGCAGCAAAGTGAACTCGAAAATCCGCCTGATGCCTGCATGCTGTTCTCACAGCCGACGCTGCCCGCCCTGGCGCAAAGCGGCTGGAATGTAACCCATCACGTTCAGGACCTCAACTGGGGGAACCCCGGTGATATGGAAATGCTTATCGTGCTGCTTCTGGCGGCCCTTTACGCAAAAAATAATCAAGAACCCTGCGGCTGGATAGCCAAAGATCCTCTACACACTCTCGCACTTGGAATTATTAAACCTTATGGTGAAGGAAAATAAACCCGCTGAATTTTCTGTGCTTGCCACGGCGGTGTTGTTTGTTGCTACTGTCACGCTGCTTGCGTTGGCAGGTGGGTTGCTGTGGTGGTATTGGTGGGAAGATCTCTCCACTGAATGGGACGTGTTACGTCGAATCATAACGGCCTGTTTTGTTGTCTGGGGAGTGTCGCTTTGCGTACTGGTGCTGGGGTTTATCGCTTTTCATTTAATGATTCGGGATAAAGTTATGGGAGAAGTTTCTTCCACGCCGGTCAAAAAGAAAAGAACGCCCGGGCTGCCGCTCAAGGTGGACATCAGCAGCCATCTCCGTCGCCGCTATAGCCTCTTTTGGCGAAGTAAAGCTCGCCTGCTGTTAGTCACAGGCGATGAGAACGCCATCGCTCAGTTGGTGCCCAATCTGCAAGCCCGTCAGTGGCTGGAAGGTAACCGCACGGTCTTGATTTACGGCGGCAGCCTGACCGCTGAACCCGACGAAAAAAAATATACTGCTCTGCGCAAGCTGCGACGTGGTCGTCCTCTGGACGGCATCGTGCGCGTAATTGGCGAAGGCCAGAGTATTACGCCGCAGATGAGCGATAGTGATCTGCGCGGGCTGGAAAAAATCAGCGAACTGCTGCGCTATTCCGCGCCGGTATGGTTATGGCAACTGCGAGACAGTAAGTGGTCGCAGGCTAAGCGTATTGAACAGCCGATCGGAGCCACTTTCCCGCTCCGAGCCAAAGCCGACGACATTACCCGCCAGCTTGAACTGATGCTGCCGACCCTGCGGACGCAGGGGGTGAGTCAGGTCGCAGAAAACAACCGCCACGACTTCCTGCTGCGTCTGGGCCAGCATCTCAAAGATGGCGGTATCGCCCGCTGGGCCCAGCAACTGCTGCCATGGCTCTCCGACGCTCAGCAACGCGTTCCGCTGCGCGGCCTGATGTTCAGCCTGCCGGAGAATAAACCTGCTGAGATGTCAGGGGGAACAGCCGACGCTGAGAAATATATTCCGGAGTCACAACGCCATGCCCTCGCTCTGCCGGTGACATGGCAGGGGATCGTTGACGACTGCACCCGTGTACGTGGCCGCCGTGTCGGTATGGCATGGGAACAGACGCTCGCCTGGACGCTGGCGGCCATCATCGGTCTCTGGGGGGCGGGGCTGCTGGTCTCGTTTATGCTGAACTATGCACAAATTTCCTCTGTGGCAGGAAAAGCCCGCAATCTGGTTGAACATCCTTCGGTATCCGATTATCAGCTGACGGCACTGCATGAACTGCGAAACGATGCCGGGCGCATGTTGCACAATATTCAGGAGGGCACGCCCTGGTATCAGCGCTTCGGCCTCGACCATAATCAGCAGTTGCTAAACGCGATGCTGCCCTGGTACGGCGTGGCTAACAACCGGCTAATACGCGACCCGGCAAATGCTGCCCTGGCGCAAAAGCTCGCAGCGCTGGTCAATTCAGCGCCAAACAGCGACCAGCGGGTGCAGCTGGCGAAACCGGGTTATGACCAGCTTAAAGCCTGGCTGATGATGGCTCGCCCGGATAAAGCCGACGGTGCGTTTTACGCGCAAGCGATGAAAACCGTGCAGCCGACGCGTATGGGCATCTCAACCGGGCTGTGGCAGAGTCTGTCGCCGGATTTATGGGCCTTCTATATCGCTGAACTGCCAAAGCAGCCACAGTGGAAAATCACGCCTGATGCACAGCTGGTCAGCCAGAGCCGTCAGGTGCTGTTGCAGCAGATTGGCCGCCGCAACGCGGAAAGCACGCTGTATGAAAACATGCTCAAATCCGTACGCCGTAATTTCGCGGATGTGTCCCTGGAAGACATGACCAGCGGCACCGACGCCCGTCGCCTGTTCACCACCGATGAAGTCGTACCGGGCATGTTTACCCGCCAGGCATGGGAAGGGGGGATTCAGCAGGCCATTGAGAAAGCGGCCAGTTCACGCAAGGATGAAATTGACTGGGTATTGAGCGACTCCCGCAAAGCCGTATCGGCGGACCTTTCCCCGGAAGCGCTCAAAGCGCGCCTGACAGAGCGTTACTTCACTGACTTCGCCGGCAGCTGGCTGAACTTCCTTAACAGTCTGCGCTGGAATCCTGCGAACAATATTGCTGATGTCACCGACCAGCTAACGCTGATGAGCGATGTCCGCCAGTCGCCGCTGATTGCCCTGATGAATACCCTCGCCTGGCAGGGACAGACCGGTCAGAAAAGCGAAGGCCTTTCAGACTCAATCATCAAATCGGCTAAAGACCTCGTAGGCGGGAAAGACAAACCTGCGATTGACCAGTCAGCGTCAGGCCCACAGGGGCCACTGGATGAAACCTTCGGCCCGCTGCTTCAGCTTCTGGGTAAAAACAACGGCAGTAACGTCATGTCGGCTGACAACTCTCTGAGCCTGCAGACCTATCTGACCCGTATCACCCGCGTGCGCCTGCGCCTGCAGCAGGTGGCCAGCGCCTCAGACCCGCAGGAGATGATGCAAACCCTGGCGCAAACCGTATTCCAGGGCAAAAGCGTGGACCTGACTGATACCCAGCAGTACGGCAGCCTCATTTCGGCAAGCCTTGGCGAAGAGTGGAGCGGTTTTGGCAGCACGATGTTTGTGCAGCCGTTGGCCCAGGCCTGGGAGACCGTGCTTCAGCCGTCGGCAGCAAGTCTGAATGACAAATGGAGCCGCTCGGTTGTGACGAACTGGCACACGGCATTTGACGGGCGCTTCCCGTTCGCCGCGAGCAAGAGCGATGCCTCCTTGCCCATGCTGGCCGAATTTATACGTAAGGACAGCGGACGTATTGAACGCTTCCTGGCGACTGAACTCAGCGGTGTGTTGCACAAAGAGGGCAGCCAGTGGGTACCGGATAAGGTTAACAGCCAGGGACTGAACTTTAACCCAACGTTCCTGCGGGCGATAAATCAACTGAGCGAGCTGTCAGACATTCTGTTTACCGATGGCAGTCAGGGCATCAGCTTCGAGCTGCAGGCACGTCCGGCACCGCAGGTAGTGGAAACTCAGTTGACCATTGATGGGCAAAAGCTGCACTACTTTAACCAGATGGCCGACTGGCAGTCCTTCCGCTGGCCGGGAGACACGTACAAACCGGGAACTATGCTGACCTGGACCTCGGTCAACGCCGGTGCGCGTCTGTTTGGGGATTACAGCGGGACCTGGGGCTTTATACGCTGGCTGAACCAGGGCAAGCGGCAGCAGCTTGACCGCAGCCAGTGGATGGTAAGTTTCACCGCCCCGGATGGTCGAACTCTGCAATGGGTACTGCGTTCACAGCTGGGCAGCGGGCCGCTGGCATTACTGGCACTGCGCGGCTTCACGCTGCCGGATCGGATCTTCAGCATCGACAGCGCGGCCACGGCTCAGGCGCTGATGGCCAGCACGGAAAACAGTGACATGGACGGAATTGAAGAATGAGCAGTCTGCAGAATCTTGTTGCCGCCTGTCAGGCGGACGAAATTGAGCTACGACAGCAGGCGCAGGCCCGCACGGAATGCTGGCAGCCCTGGCTTGCCCCGGTCAGCGACACCAATCCTACAGGGGAAGATCCGGGTTATGACGATGATTTCCAGCGTATCAGAGAGGAGGTAAATAAACTCTCCGGCATCGATACCGGGCTGATTTGTACGCTTGCCGAAAAACTGCTAACCACCACCGCCAAAGATATCCGGATTGCCACCTATTACTGTTGGGCGCGTCTGCATCAGGACGGGGAAACCGGCTTTGCCGAAGGGCTTGAACTGCTGGCAGGATTGCTGCAGCGCTATGGAGCGCAGCTTCACCCGCAGCGCGAGCGGAGCCGCAAACCTGCGCTTGAGTGGCTCGCAGGCTCTCGTCTGCTCGACAGCCTCTCCCTCTGGCCGGAAGTAGTTCGCAGCGATGCTCAGCGCACCGCGGGTGTGCTGCTGCTCATCCGCGACAGTCTGGAAACAGAGCCGGAAACGTCACGGCCGGAACTTAATGCGCTGTACAGCGCGCTGGAATCCCGCCTGATGAAGGCCGGTGGCGTAGATGCTTTGGTTCCTCAGAACGCCAGTAACTCGTCCCAGCCACAGATCTCATCGCACACGACAGAGCATGATGCGCCCGTCCTGAGCCGCATTTCGTCTGGTCAGGATCTATTGACCCAGGCCCGTACTCTGGCGGGATATTTGCGTGAACAACCGGATGGATGGCTTCCCGCACACCGGCTGATGAAAAGCCTGCGACATGACACGCTGAGTGCTATTCCGGCGCCGGATGCCGAAGGGAAAACGCGCATCGAACCGCCGCGGGCTGACCAGCGGGCCATGCTCAAACGCCTGTACCTTCAGCAGAGCTGGCTGGAGATACTGGAGCACGCCGACAGCACCTTCTCGCGCGGTGCCAACCACCTCTGGCTGGATTTGCAGTGGTATATCCATCAGGCCCTGGTGAAATTGGGCCAGGATGTGCTGGCCGACATCATCATTGCCGACCTAAAAGGACTGCTGCGTCGCCTCACCGGGCTTGAAACGTTGGCCTTTAATGACGGGACGCCGTTTGCCGATGAGGTCACGCTGAACTGGATAAATCAGAGCGTGCTGGATGATATGTCCGGCTGGCGTGATGAGCCGGTCAGTACTGTCAGTGGGACGGACAACGATATTCTGGCTCTTGAGCAGGAAGCGCTTGTGAAAGCGGACACGGATGGCCTGGATGTCACACTCCACTGGCTGCAGACCCGCCCGGGCACTGACACCACGAAAGACAAATGGCTGCTGCGCCTGCTGATGGCGCGCGTGGCGGAACAAAAGGGTAAGAACGAACTGGCCCTGCATCTGCTGGGGGAACTCGATGGTGCTGCACAGTCAATCACCCTCACGCAGTGGACGCCGGCGCTATTGTTTGAAGTCAAATCGCGCCGCCTCAGACTGCTGCGCATGAAAGCCACCCGCAGCGAGACCGATAAATCTCGGCTTCAGCCTGAGATGGACCAGCTTCTGGCCGGTCTGATCGCGCTCGATCCGGCAAGCAGCGCGGTGCTATGCGGGTAAAACGCCTGGCCTACCTTTAAAATTCATCTATTCAGGTTCTTATGGACGATTTAACCCTGCGTTATTACGACGCTGAAATGCGCTACCTGCTTGAAGCCGGCGAAGAATTTGCCCGCGCTCACCCCGAGCAGGCAGCAATGCTCAACCTCGATAAAGCGGGCGCGCGCGACCCGTACGTGGAACGCCTGTTTGAAGGCTTTGCCTTCATGATGGGGCGGCTTCGCGAGAAGCTTGATGACGACCTGCCTGAACTGACAGAAGGGCTGGTCGGCCTGCTTTGGCCGCATTACCTGCGCACCATTCCGTCGATGTCGGTGGTGGAGTTCACACCCGACTGGCGTGAGATGAAAGAGCAGATGCGCATTGTCAAAGGCTTTGAGGTGCACTCGCGGCCGATTGGTGAAAAGGGGACGCGCTGCCGGTACACTACAACCAAAGAGATTACCCTTCAGCCATTGTCGCTTGAGCACGCCCGCCTGACTACTGATTCAGACGGGCATTCGGTTATCAGCCTGCGGTTTAACTGCAGCCACCTGGCCGACTGGGGCCGTGTCGATCTCAGCCAGCTCCCGTTCTACTTCAACGCCGACGCGCCGCTCGCCTGCGCCATGCATGAAGCCTTCACCATGAATGTTGCCCGTCTCTGGCTGCGGATGCCTGGCGACATGGACAGAAGACCGCTAGACGGATATTTCAGCGCGCTGGGATTTGGCGATGACGACGACCTGTGGCCGAAGGGCAGCAGCAGCTTTAGCGGCTATCAGCTGCTGCTGGAGTACTTCACCTTCCGCGAGAAATTCATGTTCACCGGCCTGTGTGGACTGGAGAGCGTCAACTTTCCGGCTGAACTCCCCTGGTTTGAAATCGACGTAGTGTTGGCGGAACGCTGGGAGCATGACTTCAGCTTTACCGAAAAGCATCTGCGCCTGAACTGCGTGCCCGTGATCAATCTGTTCCCACTGGAATCCGATCCGCTCACGCTAAATTCATTGCAGACCGAATACCTGCTGCGGCCGATGCGCGTACAGGATGGTCATACCGAGATTTACGCGGTCGATTCGGTGATGTCATCCAGCCAGCATACCTACGTGCCGTTCTCGAGCTTCCGCCATAAAGGGGGAATGATGCGCCATGAAGCGCCGGAATATTACTATCACACCCGCGTGCGGCGCGGCCCGTCTGGGCTGCATAATACCTGGCTTATCCTGGGTGGCGAAGCCTTTGACAACCACACCGTCCCGGAAGACGAAAGCCTGTCCCTGACGCTCACCGGCACCAACGGCCAGCTACCGCGACGGGCGCTGCAAAGTACCGTGCTCGATACGGTGATGAAAACCACCTCGGCCAGTATCGCCGTGCGCAACCTGTGTGCGCCAACGCTACCCTGTTATCCACCAGCGCAGGATCGTTTCCACTGGCGCGTGCTGAGCCATCTCGGCAGCGGATTTCTGTCGATGATGGATAATGCCGACGTGCTGCGGGGTACCCTGGCGCTGTATGAATGGACGGATAGCGAGATGAACCGCCGTCGCCTGGAAGCCATCATTGACGTGAAGCACAGTGAAACTGAACGATTCGAGCAGGGTTATTTGGTCCGCGGCGTGCAGATTGAAGTAACGCTGGACAGCCACGGTTTTGCCGGGCGCGGCGACATCTGCCTGTTCGGCGAGATGCTGAGCCGCTTCTTCGCGCTCTATACCGACATCTATCTGTTTAACCGCCTCATTATTATCCTGCAACCGACCGGAGAACGCCTGGAATGGCTAGAGAAGCACAACCGCCGCATTCCCGGCTGACGCCGCGGCTGGAGGTCGATCTTCACCGCATCAACTTTTACCGTTTATGCCAGCTGCTGGAGAAGCGCAATCCTGGAAGGCCGCTGATGGGCTCAACTAGTCATCCCGCCGATGACCCGGTACGTTTCGCGCCGCATCCGGGGATGGGGTTTCCGGTCAGCGAACTGAAGGCCGTCGAGTATGACGAAGACGATGACAGTAAGCCTCCGGTTATCCGCACAACCTTTATGGGCATGTACGGCGTCGATTCTCCCTTACCGACGGCGTATCTCGATGACATTACCCAGCGCCGGGAAGGGCATGAGGCGCTGCAGGGCTTTCTGGATATTTTCAGCCATCGCATCCTGACGCAGTTTTACCGCATCTGGCGAAAATACTCCTACCCGGCCACGTTTGAGCCCGGCGGAACGGACAGCATTTCGCAGTCGTTACTGGGTCTGGTAGGGCTGGGGATACCGGGTACGGCAAATCATATTGCCACACCCGTGTCGCGCTTTCTGGCTCTGCTGGGAGTGCTGCAGCAGCCGGGCAAAACTCAGGAGGGGATACAGGCACTGGTGAGCCTGCTGGCCCCCGATACGACGGTGCAGGTAAGTCCGTATTGTCTCCGGCCGGTAGAGGTCAATCAGCCGCTGGGTTTTTATGGCGATGATGATTTTCTGCTGGATGGCAATACGCCGTTAGGTGATGAAGCGATGGATGCCAGCAGCCAGCTGCTGGTTGCACTCAAGACGGATAACGAACAGGAAGCGCAGGGATGGAAGCCGGATGGCCAGCTGTACCAGGATTTCCTGGTGATGCTGCGGGTGTATCTGGGCTGGCGGTTCAAGGCCAGAATCACCCTGACCACCTCTGTCCGACTGCTGGCCGTACCACCGCTGGGTGAAAACCCTTTCTGGTTGGGAATGAACGGCGTGCTGGGTGCAGAGGGTGAGAGCCTTCCGGATGACATACCTGAAACCTTTACGACAGAGTTGGGCTATTACCGCGGGCTGGAGCCTGCGAAACCGCAACAAGGAAACCGACGTGTTACGTACAAGTTTAAATAAAGCCACTCGCTGGCTGATGCCTCTGATGGCGCTCACTTTGACAGGCTGCGGGGTGACGCAGAGCATCACCGACGGTATCAAATCGGCGTTTACTTCCGTGTTCTATAAAAAGATTAAAATACTGCATCTGGATTTCACCGCGCGTGAGGCGCTGAACACCGACTCCCGCGAAAATAACTCACTGTCAGAGCCTGTTGTGGTGCGGGTTTATCAGCTCAAAGACCGCAAAACCTTTGATAAGACGGTCTATCAGCAACTTCTTCAGGATGATGCCAGCATTCTGAAAGACGACATGCTGGCCAGTCGTGACGTCGTGGTGAAGCCGGGCGGGGATGTAAGCCTTGATATGCCGATGGAAGAAGAAGCGCAGTTTGTCGCGGTAGTGGGGCTGTTCAGGCACCCGGACATGACTAACGACACCTGGAAGCAGGTTATCAAGCGCAGCGATCTGGATCCGGATAAACCGCGCATTCTGGAAGCCGGCGAGAACCATCTGGCGCTGCAACCGCTTAAGGATGACTGATGCCCCAGGGACATAACACACCTTCGCTGTATGAGATGCTGACCGGAAATTTTACCGGCGGCCTCGAGCTTAATCAGGTTGCTGAAGAAAACCAGGTCATCCTTTCGGTACTTGATAACATGCAGCGCGTTCTCAACTGTCGCGCCGGCACGCTGGCGCATCTGCCCGACTACGGGTTGCCCGATATGACAAAAATCCTGCAGGGCATGCCTGGAACGGCCCATGAGCTTATGGGCACATTGTCTGCCGTCCTGCTCAAATATGAGCCACGCCTGAAAAAAATAGACGTGGTTCTGCTGGAGCAGAATGTACCCGGCGAACTGCGCTATGCCATTGACGCCGAGCTCAAAGGGATTGGGCTGGTGCGCTATGGCACCGAGTTTATGCCCGAAGGACGGGTTCTGTTGAGGCACCTCAGGCAACAGCAGTATCTCGACACGTCAACCCGGATATAAGGTCAGTTAGCACCATGTCAATAAAATCACAGTTCCTGAAAAAATTGCAGGCCAGACAACCCGCCCCGGCTTTGCCTTGCAGCAAGAGTCAGTTGGATATAGCTGAGTTTCGCCTGCGAATGGAGCAACTTCAGACGCAGATGGATGAGTGGCTGACAGGTACCGGACTGAATGTAGAGCCGCTGACGGCATCCGTACCTGACCTGCTGGTGGAGGGAGGGGTTTTTGAGATTACCGGTATCGTTCTGCGTTATGACAACCGGGCGGTAAAGTTTATGCCGGTATTTCTGTATGGGCAGGGCGTGGCTGGCTGTGTCGAGGTGACTTTTTGCTCCGGAGAAGATGTGATTTCTCAAGGACGCCTGTTCATGCGGGTGGGGGGAATGAGTCACTGGACTTATACTTCCCCTGATACGTCGCCTCAGTCAGGACAGCTATTTGATGAAGGTATTTTTTTCGGCCTGATTTTAGCGCTGTTGTCATAGCGATAACTCTCATTCCTTCTGTTAGTCATTGCCATTCTAAATCGTAAAACACCTCACACATCAACTGACGACATTAACCGACACGGATATTCAGGCCTTCCAGGATGACCACACATAAAATGTTAAAAACCGGCGGCGACCCGCGCACGCTGCCGGAATACACATCCCTGCGTAACGAATTGAATAAACTAAGCCATCCGGCGCGCCCGGATGTGAACTGGGTATACGTTGAAAAGTGCTGCCTTTCATTATTTGAGCAAAACGGCGTTGAGTTGCAGACCGCAGCCTGGTACACCCTTGCCCGTACGCACCTGTCTGGATTAACTGGTATGAATGAAGGGCTCACTATCCTGGAGGCTCTGATTACCCGTCAGTGGGATGTTCTCTGGCCGCAGTCGCTGCAGGTTCGTATGGAAATCCTGAGCAGCCTGAGCCAGCGCCTGCAGCAGCTCATGCGTATGCTTCCGCTAAACAACAGCGATCTTAGCGATCTTTACAACGCTGAAGAATTGCTTGCCAGCCTGGGGGCAGTGCTTCAGCGCCTTGAGCTCAAACACCTTAGCCAGTTTGATACGTTACGAACGGTGGTACATTCAAGCGCAGCAAGGCTGGAAACCAGTAATGGCGTGACAGACTTGAATGGGAGCAGGCCCGACAGTGAATCGCCTCCGGAGAGGGCAGAGCCGATCGAAGCGGTGAAATGGGTCTATGTTGTGCAGCAGGAAACTGAGCCGAATAGTGACGACCGTATGACGGCTGCCGGGTCTGTCAGGCCATGGAAACCTTTTGTCGCTGGGGTGTGTTCTGCGCTGGTGGTCTGCATCGCCGTGGCGTGGGGAGGGGGATTGCTGTCCAGACCCGATCCATTAGCGGCTCAGGCCGTTGCCTCTACGGCACCGTTACCTGAAGTGCTTACGCCCGTTCAGCAGGACGCTTTATTACAGCGAGATACGTTACCCGCCACGTTTATCTCAGACACGCAACGGCAGCTTGCGCGGCTGGATAAACTGCCGCCTGACTGGAGTATTGCTTACAGTCTTCAGCTGTTAGAGCAACTCCAGACATTGCGACCTGAAGAGGCTAAGGTGCTGATAATACAGTGGCAAAAAAAGTTTAACGCGACGGCGTTGCCGGTAGGCGCAATGAACAGCTGGTATCAGGGGATGATGAAGCTTCAGCAACTGAGTGATCGGCTGAGTAATCTGGATGAGCAAAAAGGAAAATATATAACCGTAAGTGAGCTTAAATCCGTGGTTTTTTCGACTATGCAGTCATTTAACCATGCAATACCCGCTGAAGAGCAGCTCAGGCGCCTCTCGCAATATCCTGCAGGAAATGCGCTCCCTGAAGCTGAAAAGACCCAGCTTGAGCTGCATCTAAAGCAACTGGCTGCGCGTTATGCTCAAATAAAGCAGGATGCTTCAGCTCAATGAGTTTTTGCAGCGAACGGACTAATGTGGGTGAAAACAGAGGAAGATAGAAGTGTCCCCTGCAGGAATCGAACCTGCAACTAGCCCTTAGGAGGGGCTCGTTATATCCATTTAACTAAGGGGACGAGGCGGCACGAGTATAGCGTTATTTACACTTTGCGTTAAGCGCATCGCCGCCTGACTGCTCAAAGAGTCACCATTCAGGTTGATTTTTTTGCCGCTTTATCCTTATTTGCCTGCGCCTTAAGCTCGGCTTTGCGTTTATTCGACATGTCGTTACGGATTTGGGCATGGCTTAGCAGCGCAAAGATAAACGTTCCGCCGCAGATATTGCCTGCCAGCGTCGGAATGGCGAACGGCCAGAAAAAATCGCTCCAGTGAAGCGTGCCGTTAAAGACCAGGTAGAGTATCTCAACGGTACCGACCACGATATGCGTGGTATCCGCCAGCGCAATCAGCCAGGTCATCAGGATGATCACCACGATTTTAGCGCTACCAGCAGAAGGGAACATCCACACCATTGTGGCGATAATCCACCCGGAGATGATGGCATTAGAGAACATTTCGACCGGCGTGTTTTTCATGACATCCATACCGATCTTCACAAACGCGTCCCGGGTGGGCTCATCAAATATCGGCATATATTCGAACGCCCAGGCCGCAATGCCCGTGCCGATAATATTTCCCAGCAGAACCACGCTCCAGAGCCTCATCAATAAACCGAAATTACCGAGGGTAGGGTTTTGCATGACCGGCAGAACGGCGGTCACGGTGTTCTCAGTAAAAAGTTGCTGGCGGGCCATGATGACGATAATAAAGCCGAAGGTGTAGCCGAGGTTCTCCAGTAAAAATCCGCCGGGCACGCCCTCCAGCTGCACATGAAATATCCCTTTCGCGAGCAGCGAGGCGCCCATTGAAAGTCCCGCCGCGATAGCTGACCAGAAGAGGGCCATGGCATCGCGCTCCATCTCCTTTTCGCCGTCCTGGCGTATATGTTCGTGGATGGCCATCGCACGGGAGGGGAGGCGATCCTCATCAATCTCTATCTCCTCACCGCGCGCTTTCTCCTCGCTTTCGATTTCATGTTCCTCATTATTTTCGCCAATTTTGTCTTCATCCACTTCTTTCATATCTGCTCCCGGAGGTTGATCTTTCTTTTAAGCGTAGCGGCTTTTATCGGGATGCCTGTGGGGATGCTCTTAAATTGGCGGGAATGACAACAAAGGTGATACATCTCGTTCAAAGACATTATAAAATTGCCAGCGAAACGAATTCCAAAAGTCCGGCTATGCTGAGATCAGAGTCACGGTGATTACTGCCCGTAATTGTACTCATAGACATCGGTAAACGTGCTGTTACAATCACTTGCACGTTTTCAGACGGAGCGCCAGATGCTCCGTTACGGATGGCAATCAACGATAGCCATACTGCACAGGGAGATATTTATGAAACTTCGGCTGTCGGCGCTTGCGCTGGGCGCGACGATGCTTGTGGGCTGCGCCAGCTCCGGGGAGCAAACGGGACGCTCCGATCCTCTCGAAGGATTTAACCGTTCTATGTATAGCTTTAACTACAACGTGCTGGACCCGTACGTGGTTCGCCCGGTGGCAGTAGCATGGCGCGATTACGTTCCACAGCCCGCGCGTAACGGGTTAAGCAATTTTACCAGTAACCTGGAAGAGCCTGCGGTGATGGTCAACTATTTCCTGCAGGGCGATCCGTATCAGGGGATGGTGCACTTTACGCGCTTCTTCCTGAACTCCCTGCTGGGGATGGGCGGCTTTATCGATGTCGCAGGTATGGCAAACCCGAAACTGCAGCGTGAACAGCCGCACCGTTTCGGCAGTACGCTGGGGCATTATGGCGTCGGTTACGGCCCTTACGTTCATCTGCCGTTCTATGGCAGCTTCACCGTTCGTGATGATGGCGGCGATATGGTGGATACGCTGTATCCGGTTCTGTCGTGGCTGACCTGGCCGCTGTCGATTGGTAAATGGACGGTGGAGGGGATTGAAACCCGCGCGCAACTGCTTGATTCAGACGGCCTGCTGCGCCAGTCGTCCGATCCGTACATTATGGTGCGTGAAGCGTACTTCCAGAATCATGACTTTATCGCCAACGGCGGCAAGCTGAAGCCGGAAGATAATCCAAACGCGAAGGCTATTGAAAACGAACTCAAAGATATTGATTCGGAATAAATAAAAAAGGTGAGCAACGCTCACCTTTTTTGATCCCTGCGCGATTAGAACGCGTAGTTGAAGTTAGTACCGAACAGCCAGGCTTTACCTTCAGAGGTAAACTCGTACGGGCCTTCCTTGAAGGTCACTTTCTGACCATGCATATAAGAAACGCCCGCATCGACAGAAGCATTCTCGTTGAACGCGTAGGTTGCGCCAGCACTCACCCAGAAGCGGTCCTGATCCGGAATGGAGATGGAGCGCTTATCAGCCGGTACCGGGCTATCATCGAATGCGATGCCGGTACGGAACGTCCAGTTGTCATCCATATAATAGGTGGTACCCAACGCAATGCGATAGGCGTCGTGGAAGCTCTCGTCCTTATAGAACAGCGTTTGACCGTTGGTGCCGGTCGCTTTCAGCTCCTGGAACTGGCTCCAGCTGGTATAGGCCAGGCTATAGTGAATAGCCCACTGTGGCGCAACGCGGTTGTAACCGGAGACTTCCCACATTTCAGGCAGATGCAGCGACAGTGAGCCAGGGACAGTTTGACCGGAAGTCCCCCACGGGATAGTGGTGCCCGCGCCTGGAACCAGGTTGTTGACCGGCGCCAGGATGCCGCTCTTGTAATCGCCGTCGAAGTCAATTTTCACTTCGGAACGATAGGTCAGGCCCCAGCGGTTGTTTTTGTCCAGCTCGTACAGGATACCGGCGTTCCAGCCATAGCCCCACTCATCGCCCTTCAGGCTGGCAATTTTGTTGCTGTTTTTCGGCAGGCGAGCCGTTTGTTCACCGGAGTAACGCTCAATTTTTGCATCAGCGTAGACGGCATCAAAGCCCAGGCCGAAGCTCCAGCTGTCGTTCAGACGATAAGCACCGCTCAGGTTCAGGTTCAGCGTTGTCAGGTCTGTTTTACCGCCGTATTCGCCTGCCGGGTAGTTGTTGTTGAACTCGGTAGCAAGGCCATAGTTAGACGTGACGGATGCGCCCCAGCCAAACTGTTCATTGATTGGAGCAACGAAGTGCAGGTTAGGTACCCACGCCGTTGGCGCAATGTTATCTGCTTTCAGGCTCGCACCAGAAGGTGACGTGCCGGAAATGTTGACATCAGGATCGATATACACCGCACCAGCAGAGAAGGTCGGGCGATCGAACATCATGATTAATGCAGGGTTACGGCTTGCGTTACCAGCATCATCAGCGATTGCACCTTCCCCTGAATACGCACGGCCAAGGCCAGAGGAAGAAAATTCGTTTAGCTGAAAGCCCGCTGACCAGGCGGAAGTAGAGACGATTGCCACTGCGACTGCCAGCGCAGTCTTGTTGAACAGGGTTTTCTGGCTCATGACCATAACCTCATTGAGTTATTTTTATTCAATAATTGTTACATACCGTAACAGGAGCGCGAAGTGTAGGGTCTGAGGTATGACAGACAAATCAGACCAGTGGCCAGAGTATAGGTCCGACCAGCCTGAATGTTGCAAGTTTGTTTATTAATATTTTCAAACATGTTTCTTGAAACGAGATCTGGTTGGCAAAATTGTGACCATCGCGGCTCACTCAAAAGGGTGGTTTTTGTTTTAGATCATTTTTTAGTGTGATATCGGTCACTTATCCGATTTTGCGCCATTAACGGCTGGAGAGAGCCAGCGCTGGGGCGTAAAATATCAGCATCGTGTTTATCTCGCGCTCTGCGCGAATACAGAGGAAATTGAGCTATGAGTAAATGCAGTGCTGATGAAACCCCGGTTTGCTGCTGTATGGATGTTGGCACCATCATGGACAACACCGATTGCACCGCGTCTTACAGCCGTGTGTTCACCAACCGCGCCGAAGCCGAAGAGACGCTGGCCGCGCTGAGCAAGCGCGCGCGTGATGTGGAGTCCGATCCGTGTGAAATCAAATCTACCTTCACGGAAGTGGACGGTGGCGTGAAGCTGGATATCGACTTTGTGTTTGCCTGCGAAGCTGAAACGCTGATTTTCCAGCTGGGTCTGCGTTAATTCCTGCGGTCTGGTGCCCTCATCCCAACCCTCTCCCACGTGAGAGGGCGCAAGCACTAAAAACGGTAACCTACGGGTTACCGTTTTGCTTTTATCCTCGGCATTTTCTTTTTCTTCTCTGTGTTTTACCTCGCATTTTTATGCTTCCCTGATTGGCTGAATGTAAAAAAATGGTTAAGACTGTTATCAGGTCAGACCACTTCATGTTCATGTAAAATTTTTTCACAGGGGAAGGTTATGAGTCAGGCATTACCGCTAATCACCCGACAAGGTGACCGCATTGCCATTGTCAGCGGTCTGCGTACGCCGTTTGCGCGTCAGGCGACGGCGTTTCACGGTATACCGGCTGTCGATCTGGGGAAAATGGTAGTGGGTGAGATGCTGGCTCGCAGCGAAATTCCGCCTGAGGTCATCGAGCAGCTGGTCTTCGGCCAGGTGGTGCAGATGCCTGAAGCCCCCAACATTGCGCGGGAAATTGTTCTCGGTACCGGCATGAACGTTCATACCGATGCCTACAGCGTCAGCCGCGCGTGCGCGACCAGCTTCCAGGCGGTGGCAAACGTGGCGGAAAGTCTGATGGCGGGCACCATTCGCGCCGGGATCGCAGGCGGCGCCGATTCTTCCTCCGTACTGCCGATTGGGGTCAGTAAAAAGCTGGCCCGTATTCTGGTGGATGCCAATAAAGCCCGCACCACCGGTGCGAAGCTCAAACTCTTCTCGCGTTTACGCCTGCGCGATCTCATGCCCGTGCCGCCTGCCGTAGCGGAATACTCCACCGGCCTGCGCATGGGCGATACCGCCGAGCAGATGGCGAAAACCTACGGTATCACCCGCGAGCAGCAGGATGCGCTGGCGCATCGCTCGCATCAGCTGGCTGCGAAAGCCTGGTCGGAGGGCAAACTCACCGACGAGGTCATGACCGCCTACACGCCTCCCTATCGAGAGCCTCTTACAGAAGACAACAATATTCGTGGCACCTCGACGCTGGCGGATTACGCCAAACTGCGCCCGGCGTTTGACCGCAAACACGGCACCGTGACGGCGGCCAACAGTACGCCGCTGACCGATGGTGCTGCTGCGGTGATCCTGATGACGGAGTCGCGTGCCAAAGAGCTGGGCATCACGCCGCTGGGCTATTTGCGCAGCTATGCCTTCACCGCCATTGATGTCTGGCAGGACATGCTGTTAGGTCCGGCGTGGTCCACGCCGCTGGCGCTGGATCGCGCGGGGCTGACGCTGGCGGATTTAACCCTGATTGATATGCACGAAGCCTTTGCCGCGCAAACCCTCGCAAACGTCCAGCTGCTGGCAAGCGAGCGTTTTGCGCGCGACGTGCTGGGCCGCGCCCATGCCACCGGCGAAGTGGATCAGAGTAAATTCAACGTGCTGGGTGGTTCTATCGCCTACGGCCATCCGTTTGCAGCCACGGGCGCGCGTATGATCACCCAAACATTACACGAGCTACGCCGCCGCGGCGGCGGGTTTGGTCTCGTCACCGCCTGCGCGGCGGGCGGTCTTGGCGCAGCAATGGTTCTGGAGGCTGAATAATGGATATGCCATCTGCATTTAATCTGACGGTTCGCCTCGATAACGTCGCGATTATCACTATTGATGTGCCTGATGAAAAGATGAATACCCTGAAGGCTGAATTTGGCACTCAGGTTCGCGCCATGCTCAAGCAGATCCGCGAAAATAAAGCGATTCGTGGTCTGGTTTTTATCTCGGCCAAGCCGGACAACTTTATTGCCGGGGCCGATATCAACATGATCGCCCGAGCGAAAAGCGCCCAGGAAGCAGAAGACCTGGCGCGTCAGGGCCAGCAGGTAATGGCTGAAATCAACGCCCTGCCGGTCCCGGTTATTGCCGCGATCCACGGTGCCTGCCTGGGGGGCGGGCTGGAGCTGGCCCTGGCCTGTCACAGCCGTATCTGCACCGACGATGCGAAAACCGTTTTAGGGTTGCCGGAAGTGCAGCTAGGCCTGCTGCCGGGATCGGGTGGAACACAGCGTCTGCCGCGTCTGGTTGGGGTTAGCACTGCCCTGGAGATGATCTTAACCGGCAAGCAGCTACGCCCCCGTCAGGCGCTGAAAGTGGGGTTGGTTGACGACGTCGTTCCGCACACCATTTTACTGGACGCTGCCGTTGAACTGGCGCTGAAGGGACGTCAGACAAAACGTCCTCTCCCCGTGCGCGAGCGCGTGCTGGCAGGGCCACTGGGGCGCGCGCTCCTGTTCAACATGGTGGGCAAAAAAACCGAGCAAAAAACCAAAGGCAACTACCCGGCGGCAAAGCGCATTCTGGAAGTGATTGAAACAGGGTTGTCGCAGGGAAGCAGCAGCGGCTATGCCGCTGAAGCTAAAGCTTTTGGCGAACTGGCGATGACGCCGCAGTCGCAGGCGCTGCGCAGCATCTTCTTCGCCAGTACTGAGGTGAAAAAAGACCCGGGCAGCGAGGCAGAGCCTGCTCCGCTGCGCGCCGTTGGCGTGCTGGGCGGTGGGCTGATGGGCGGCGGCATCGCGTTTGTTACCGCCAGCAAAGGCAAATTGCCCGTGCGTATCAAAGACATCAACGCGAAGGGCATCAACCACGCGCTGCAGTACAGCTGGCAGAACCTTGATCGGAAGGTCAAACGCCGCCATATCAAGGCAAGCGAGCGTGATAAAACCCTGGCGACGATCTCCGGCACGACGGATTACAGCGGTTTTGCGCACCGGGATCTGGTGATTGAAGCCGTATTTGAAGACCTGGCGCTTAAGCAGCAGATGGTGGCTGACGTGGAGCAGCACTGCGCGCCGCACACCATTTTCGCCTCAAACACCTCGTCTTTACCAATTGGCGATATCGCGGCGAAAGCTGCTCGTCCGGAGCAGGTCATTGGTCTGCACTTTTTCAGTCCTGTCGAAAAAATGCCGCTGGTGGAGGTGATTCCGCACGCCACGACCAGCCCGCAGACCATCGCCACCGTGGTGAAGCTGGCGAAAAAACAGGGTAAAACCCCGATTGTGGTCGCGGACAAGGCTGGCTTCTACGTCAACCGTATTCTGGCACCCTATATCAACGAAGCGATGCGGCTGCTGACGGAAGGGGAGAAAATCGAGCATGTCGACGAGGCGCTCGTAAAGTTTGGCTTCCCGGTCGGCCCAATCCAACTTTTGGATGAGGTGGGAATAGACACCGGCACTAAAATTATACCTGTGCTGGAAGCCGCATATGGCGATCGTTTTACCCCGCCTGCAAACATTGTTTCTGCAATTTTGAAGGACGATCGCAAAGGCAGAAAAAATGAACGCGGTTTCTATCTTTACGGCGCGAAAGGGCGTAAAAGCAAGAAACAGGTCGACCCTTCGGTTTATGGGCTTATTTCGGCCACCGGTCAGGGAAAACTGTCTGCCGTTCAGTGCGCTGAACGTTGCGTCATGATGATGCTCAATGAAGCGGCGCGCTGCTTTGGTGAACAGGTGATCAAAAGCGCGCGCGACGGCGACATCGGCGCGGTATTTGGTATTGGTTTCCCGCCGTTCCTTGGCGGCCCGTTCCGTTACATGGACACTCTCGGCGCGGGTGAAGTGGTTGCCATTCTGCAACGTCTGGCCTCGCAATACGGTCCGCGGTTTACACCGTGTGACGAATTATTGCAGATGGCGGAGCGGGGCCAGACATTCTGGCCTGCAAGGGAAACTGATTTCGTAAACTGAAGTCAAAGAAGGGTAAATCCTGAGGTGAATGAACCTGTTCTGGCGATTTTGTAAACAGAGATTGACTATACTTACGCCATTGAGGTAAAAAACAGCGTTTCATTCACCGAATGGATCAGGCACAATGCCCGGCCATCGGGTTTTCTACCTCAGAGCATTAATCGCGGGTAGTTAACGCCGGTGATTCTGGTTAACAAAAGCGGTGCAATATGCAAGTTTTTATCATGCGTCACGGCGACGCGGCACTCGATGCCGCCAGTGACTCAGTACGTCCTTTAACCGTCTGTGGCTGTGACGAATCCCGTCAAATGGCGACGTGGCTTAAAGGTCAAAAAGTGGACATTGAACGCGTTCTGGTGAGTCCGTTCCTGCGTGCAGAACAGACGCTGGACGTGGTAGGGGAGTGTATGAACCTGCCATCCAGCGTGGACGTTCTCCCTGAGCTGACGCCATGCGGCGATGTCGGTCTTGTCAGCGCTTACCTTCAGGCGCTGTGCAATGAAGGTGTCGCTTCCGCACTGGTCATTTCCCACCTGCCGCTGGTCGGCTATCTGGTATCTGAGCTGTGCCCGGGCGAAACGCCGCCAATGTTCACCACTTCCGCCATTGCCAACGTCACTCTCGACGAAACCGGCAAAGGGGTCTTCAACTGGCAAATGAGCCCGTGCAACCTGAAGATGGCAAAAGCTATCTGACGTGACGTGTGACAGGGCGGGGTACTACGTATTACCCGCCCTTCTGTCAGGGCAACTCTGGCGGCTGCCACTCCTCAACTTCAATCAACACCAGCAATGCGGCATCTCCGCCGTACTCTTTCGGTGCCTGATGAAACGCCATCACGTGCGGGTGCTGAGCCAGCCACAGCGGCGTCTGTTGCTTCAGAATATGTTTACCGTGGCCGTGCATCACGCAGGCGCAAAAAACGTGTTCGCGGCGACAGGCGGCAATCAACGCCCCCAGTTCCTGTTTCGCCTGCATCTGCGTTAAGCCGTGCAGATCGAGAAACAGCTCCGGCGAATAATCGCCGCGGCGTAATTTCTTCAGTTCAAAATGGCTGACGTCTTCGCGCACGTACTTCACAGCCCCTTGCGTATTGAGCAGCGGCTGAAATTCATCTGAAAAATAGTGGCTGTTATCCGCCTGCTCCTGGAGCAGCCGTTTGACCGGAACTTCGCTGATTTTTTTACGCTGCGGGCGGTGGACAATCGTGTCCTGCGCGATTTTACGCGTCCCGGTCATCAGCTGGCGGAAGAGAGCCTGATCCTCCTCGCTGAGCGATGTTTTCTTTTTCATTCGTCATTCTCATCTCGTATTTCCGATAGTGTACCCGACTAAACGCATTTTTTAACCTCAAGCGGTACGCGTCATTGCTGATTTATCGCCGTCTTCATGGCAAACTAGCCGCCGAAAATTATGCGAGCATGCCCTGGAGGAAAGAGTGGATAAAATATTTGTCGATGAAGCAGTAAACGAGCTGCATACCATACAGGACATGTTGCGCTGGTCGGTTAGCCGCTTCAGCGCCGCCAATATCTGGTACGGTCACGGTACCGACAACCCGTGGGACGAGGCCGTTCAGCTGGTGCTGCCGTCTCTTTACCTGCCGCTGGACATTCCGGAAGACATGCGCACCGCGCGCCTGACCTCCAGCGAAAAACACCGCATCGTTGAGCGCGTGATCCGTCGCGTAAACGAGCGTATCCCGGTCGCCTATCTGACCAACAAAGCCTGGTTCTGCGGCCACGAGTTTTACGTCGATGAACGCGTGCTGGTACCGCGTTCGCCGATTGGCGAGCTGATCAACAACCACTTTGAAGGCCTGATTAGCCATCAGCCGCAGCATATTCTGGATATGTGCACCGGCAGCGGCTGCATCGCGATTGCCTGCGCGTACGCCTTCCCGGACGCGGAAGTGGACGCCGTCGATATCTCCACCGACGCGCTGGCCGTGACCGAACACAACATCGAAGAGCACGGTCTGATCCATCACGTCACGCCAATCCGCTCTGACCTGTTCCGCGACCTGCCGACGCTGCAGTACGATCTGATCGTCACTAACCCGCCGTACGTCGATGCAGAAGACATGTCCGATCTGCCGAACGAATATCGTCACGAGCCTGAGCTGGGCCTGGCGTCAGGCTCTGACGGCCTGAAGCTGACCCGCCGCATTCTGGCCTGCGCGCCGGATTACCTGACCGATGACGGCGTTCTGATTTGTGAAGTGGGCAACAGCATGGTACATCTGATAGAGCAGTACCCGGATGTGCCGTTCACCTGGCTTGAGTTCGACAACGGCGGTGACGGCGTCTTTATGCTGACCAAAGCGCAGCTGCTCGACGCGCGCGAACATTTCAGCATCTATAAAGATTAATCCAGCGGGCTTCGGCCCGTTTCACAACGCTCAAACACAAACAACAACATCGGAGCCGTGATGGCAGGAAACAGTATTGGACAGTTATTCCGCGTGACCACCTTTGGCGAGTCGCACGGGCTGGCGCTGGGCTGTATCGTTGATGGCGTACCGCCAGGCATCGAACTGACCGAAGCAGATTTACAGCACGACCTCGACCGCCGTCGTCCGGGCACCTCTCGCTACACCACGCAGCGTCGCGAGCCGGACCAGGTGAAAATTCTCTCCGGCGTCTTTGAAGGCCGCACCACCGGGACCAGCATCGGTCTGCTGATTGAAAACACCGATCAGCGCTCCCAGGACTACGGTGCTATCAAGGACGTGTTCCGTCCGGGCCACGCTGACTACACCTACGAGCAAAAGTACGGCTTTCGCGACTATCGCGGCGGCGGACGCTCTTCCGCGCGTGAAACCGCGATGCGCGTGGCCGCTGGCGCGATTGCCAAAAAGTATCTGCAGCAGAAATTTGGCATCGTTATCCGCGGCTGTCTGACCCAGATGGGCGACATTCCGCTGGCGATCAAGGACTGGGATCAGGTCGAGCAAAACCCGTTCTTCTGCGCCGATGCGGACAAGCTGGAAGCGCTGGACGAGCTGATGCGCGGCCTGAAAAAAGAGGGCGACTCCATTGGGGCGAAAGTCACCGTGGTGGCAGACGGCGTCCCGGCTGGCTGGGGCGAGCCGGTATTTGACCGTCTCGACGCCGATATCGCCCACGCGCTGATGAGCATCAACGCGGTGAAGGGCGTCGAGATTGGCGACGGCTTCGACGTGGTGGCGCTTCGCGGCAGCCAGAACCGCGACGAAATCACGAAAGCGGGCTTCCAGAGCAACCATGCGGGCGGCATTCTCGGCGGTATCAGCAGCGGGCAGCAGATTATTGCCAACATCGCGCTGAAGCCAACCTCAAGCATCACCGTGCCGGGCCACACGATTAACCGCTCAGGCGAAGAAGTTGAGATGATCACCAAAGGTCGTCACGATCCGTGCGTGGGGATCCGCGCGGTGCCGATCGCAGAAGCGATGCTGGCGATCGTGCTGATGGATCACTTCCTGCGCCAGCGCGCGCAGAATGCGGACGTGACGACCACCATTCCACGCTGGTAAACATGAAAAAAACCGCAATTGCTCTGCTGGCGCTGCTGGCCAGTGGAGCCAGTCTGGCCGCCACCCCGTGGCAAAAAATCACCCATCCGGTGGCGGGAAGCGCGCAGTCCATCGGCGCCTTCTCTAACGGCTGTATTGTGGGCGCGCAGGAGCTGCCGCTGCAATCGGATACGTATCAGGTGATGCGTACCGACCAGCGTCGTTACTTCGGCCACCCTGACCTGGTGCTGTTCATTCAGCGACTGGGAAACCAGGTGCATAACCTGGGGCTGGGGACGATGCTGATTGGCGATATGGGGATGCCTGCCGGTGGCCGCTTCAACGGCGGGCACGCCAGCCACCAGACCGGACTGGATGTCGATATCTTCCTGCAGCTGCCGAAAACGCGCTGGACGTCTGCGCAGCTGCTGAAACCGCAGGCGCTGGATCTGGTCTCGGGCGACGGCAAACGGGTCGTTGCCTCCCGATGGTCACCGGAGATTTTCAGCATGATCAAGCTGGCGGCAGAAGATAACGACGTCACGCGGATTTTCGTCAACCCTGCCATCAAGCAGCAGCTCTGTCTGGATGCGGGAACCGATCGCGACTGGCTGCGCAAAGTGCGCCCGTGGTTCCAGCATCGTGCGCATATGCACGTTCGTCTGCGCTGCCCGGCGAACAGCCTGGAATGTGAAGATCAGCCGTTACCTCCGCCAGGCGATGGCTGTGGTTACGAACTGCAAAGCTGGTTTGAGCCGGCAAAACCTGGAACCTCTAAGCCTGAGAAGAAGACACCGCCTCCGTTGCCGCCTTCCTGCCAGGCGCTACTGGATGAGCATGTACTTTAATGGATAATTTCGTCGATCTGTTTATGGTGTCACCGCTGCTGCTGGTGGTGCTGTTCTTTGTGGCCATGCTGGCCGGTTTTATCGATGCGCTCGCGGGCGGCGGCGGGCTATTGACCGTGCCCGCGCTGCTGGCGGCAGGCATGAGCCCGGCGCAGGCGCTTGCCACCAACAAGCTTCAGGCCTGCGGCGGCTCGCTCTCCGCGTCGCTCTATTTTATCCGCCGTAAGGTGGTGAGCCTGGCCGATCAGAAGCTCAATATCCTGATGACCTTTATCGGCTCCACGTCGGGCGCGCTGCTGGTGCAGCACGTGCAGTCCGATATTTTGCGCCAGATCCTGCCGATTCTGGTTATCTGCATTGGCCTGTATTTTTTACTGATGCCGAAGCTCGGTGAGGAAGACCGCCAGCGTCGTCTGCACGGCCTGCCGTTTGCGCTGATTGCCGGCGGCTGCGTCGGTTTTTACGACGGTTTCTTCGGCCCGGGCGCAGGCTCGTTTTACGCGCTGGCGTTCGTGACGCTGGCCGGGTTTAACCTTGCCAAATCCACAGCCCACGCCAAAGTGCTGAATGCGACCTCGAACCTCGGCGGCCTGCTGCTGTTTATCATTGGCGGCAAGGTTATCTGGGCAACCGGTTTTGTGATGATGGCAGGGCAGTTTTTGGGCGCGCGCGCGGGCTCGCGTCTGGTATTAAGCAAAGGACAAAAGCTGATCCGCCCGATGATTGTTATCGTCTCGGCGGTGATGAGCGCCAAACTTCTTTATGACAGCCATGGACAGGAGATCCTCACCTGGTTGGGGATGAACTAATGAACAGTACGCATAAATACGAACAGCTGATTGAGATCTTTGACGGCTGTTTTGCTGATGATTTTAATACCCGTCTGATTAAAGGCGACGACGAACCGATCTATCTTCCTGCTGATGCAGAGATTCCGTATAACCGCATCGTTTTTGCCCACGGCTTTTACGCCAGCGGTTTGCACGAGATTTCGCACTGGTGCATCGCGGGGAAAGCGCGGCGCGAGCTGGTGGACTTCGGTTACTGGTACTGTCCGGACGGGCGTGACGCCGCCACGCAGGGCCAGTTTGAAGACGTGGAAGTGAAGCCGCAGGCGCTGGAATGGCTGTTCTGCGTGGCGGCGGGTTTCCCGTTCAACGTGAGCTGTGACAACCTTGAAGGCGACTTCGAGCCAGACCGTATCGTCTTCCAGCGCCGCGTTCATGCGCAGGTGATGGAGTATCTTAAGAAAGGCATTCCGGAACGTCCGGCGCGCCTGATCGGGGCTTTACAGAATTATTACCACACGCCGGAGATCACGGCGGAATGCTTCCCTTGGCCGGAAGATCTTTAACAGAGGAAAGAAGATGATCGCAGAATTTGAATCACGCATTCTGGCGTTAATTGATGACATGGTGGAACACGCCAGTGATGATGAGCTGTTCGCCAGCGGTTATCTGCGTGGTCACCTGACGCTGGCGGTAGCCGAGCTGGAAGCAGGAGACGATCACTCTGCCGACGCCGTTCACGCTGAAGTCACTCGCAGCCTGGAAAAAGCCATTCTGGCCGGGGAGCTCTCTCCGCGCGACCAGTCACTGGTACTGGGCATGTGGGACAATTTGTTCCAGCAGGCTAAACGCTAAGCCGCCTTCTCTTCCCTCTCCCCTTTGGGGAGAGGGTGAGGGTGAGGGGATTCGACCGCACCCTACTTAACCCTTTTCCCCTTCAGCAGTTTCCGTACCCACAGTCGATTCGGGTTCAGCCCCGCAAGCGTGGTTCTGTCCAGCGGAACGGGCTCGTTGCTCATTTGCGCGGCTAACGTTTCAGCCAGCAGCGGCGCGGAACACAATCCTCGCGATCCTAATCCGCCCAGCATGAACAGTTCCGGATAAACGGGAGCACTCACCGCCGCATCCCGGTTTTCTGCCAGATCCTGATAGGCCTCAAGCGTTACCTCATAGTCCGGCACGTTTCCCGCCATTGGCAGATGATCGCGGGTCGCACAGCGCACGCCGCAGCGCGCTTCGCCCTCGCTGACGTCAACCTCTTTCGCCCACGCCGCATCCGGGAAACAGTCAATAAGGCGCTGGCGGTTTTGCTGCTGATCCGCTTCGCTGTAGCGCATATCCGCTTCGCCACGATGGTAGCTGGCGCCGATGCAGTGATGAGCATTAGACGGATTTTTCGGCGTCAGATAGCCGTCATAGCACAGCACCTGACGCAGCTTGCTCAGTTCGGGCGCGGTCGGGATATGGCTTACCTGGCCGCCGACCGGATAAACCGGCAACGTCTCTGTCTGGATAAACTGGCTGATGTTGTGCCCGTTTGCCAGCACAACGCTGGCATGCTGCGCCGCTTTGCCATCAGCAAAACGCAGAGTCCACCGTTCTGACCGGCTGAGCGATTCAACTTTATGGGCATAATGCACCGTCAGACCGCGTGACTGCGCCAGGCTAATCGCCGCCGCGGTCAGTTCAGCCGGGCACAGCCAGCCGCCGAGCGGATACTGAATGCCGCCACAGCCGATTTCCACGCCAGCGGCGTCTGCCACCTCCTGCGCGCTGACCGCGCGGGCAATCTCCTCCGGCAGACCCAGCGACAGCATCTGCGCGATTTTTTGCTGGCTCTTTTCATCCCAGCCGAGCTGCGTCACGCCGCACCAGTCGTGGTCGAATGCCACCGGCAGCGTGTCGTACAGGCGACGGGCGAAGGTAAAGGCCGCGGGGAAAAACTGGAACAGGGCCGGATCGTGCGCGCTTAAAAGCGGGTAAAGCGCGCCCTGGCGGTTGCCGGACGCGCCGCTGGCCGGTGCCTCGTCAGCGCAGTAGAGCGTCACCTGCCAGCCCCGGTGCAGCAGCGCGAGAGAGAGCAGGGCGCTGGCGATCCCTCCGCCAACGATCGCCACTTCGCGCGATGCGCTGGCGCTGCGCGCAAACCAGGGAGCCCGAGCGGGAATGTCCAGCGTCCGATCCATCGTGCCGACCAGCATGTCGCGCTTGCGGCCAAAGCCTTTGGTCTTCTGCATGGTAAAGCCCGCCTCCTGCAGCCCGCGGCGGACAAAGCCGGCCGAGGTAAAGGTGGCGAGCGTTGCGCCGGGACGCGCCAGCCGCGCCATCGCGCTAAACAGATGCGGGCTCCACATGTCCGGATTCTTGGCGGGCGCAAAGCCGTCCAGGAACCACGCGTCCACCGTCTGGTTCATCGAGTCGTCGAGCGTATCGGTCAGGTCGTTAATGTCGCCCAGCCATAAATCCAGCGTCACCCGTCCGCCGTCCAGAATCAGACGGTGGCAGCCGCCAATATGCGGCGGCCACTGCGCCTGAAGCTGCTCCGCCCAGACTGCAAGCTCCGGCCAGCGCTGGTGGGCGAGCCGCAGATCGTGCGCGGTGAGCGGGAATTTTTCGAAACTGATGAAATGTAATCTTTGTAGCGTAGCCTCAGGGTGCGCAGCGTGAAACTGGTCAAACGCCAGCCAGAGGGTTAAAAAATTCAGCCCGGTGCCGAATCCGCTTTCCGCGACCACAAACAGGCTCCGCGGGTGCGCCGGGAAGCGGGTGCTGAGCTGGTTTCCGTCGAGGAAAACATAGCGGGTTTCTTCGAGTCCGTTATCATTAGAAAAATAGACGTCATCAAAATCTCGGGAAACAGGTGTACCCTCAGCGTTAAATTCGAGGTTGGCGGGTTGTATAGCGTTTTGTTTCACGTAAGTTACTCGTCTGACAGGCAGTGGCACGATCTTAACGATGTGAGTCCATCGGTGCAAATTTCCGCAGAAAATGTCTGATCGGACTTGTTCGGCGTACAAGTGTACGCTATTGTGCGACTCGAAACTTTTTATAGTGCGACTTACAGAGGTATTGAATGAAACGTGCAGTGATTACTGGCCTGGGCATTGTTTCCAGCATCGGTAATAACCAGCAGGAAGTCCTGGCATCTCTGCGTGAAGGACGCTCCGGGATCACTTTCTCTGAAGAGTTTAAAGATTCAGGTATGCGTAGCCACGTATGGGGTAACGTCAAACTGGACACCACCGGTTTGATTGACCGTAAAGTGGTTCGTTTCATGAACGATGCCTCTATTTATGCTTATCTCTCCATGCAGGAAGCGATCAAGGATTCTGGCCTGAGTGAAGAGGTTTATCAGAACAACCCGCGCGTGGGCCTGATTGCCGGTTCCGGCGGCTCGTCAAAAGCGCAGGTATTCGGTGCTGACGCAATGCGCAGCCCGCGTGGTCTGAAAGCGGTAGGTCCGTACGTGGTCACCAAAGCCATGGGTTCTGCGGTTTCCGCATGCCTGGCGACCCCGTTCAAAATCCACGGTGTGAACTACTCCATCAGCTCCGCGTGTGCAACTTCCGCGCACTGCATCGGCAACGCGGTTGAGCAGATCCAGCTGGGCAAACAGGACATCGTATTTGCCGGCGGCGGCGAAGAGCTGGGCTGGGAAATGGCCTGTGAGTTCGACGCAATGGGCGCTCTGTCCACCAAGTACAACGAAACCCCGGACAAAGCCTCCCGTACCTATGACGCGCACCGTGACGGTTTCGTCATCGCGGGCGGCGGCGGTATGGTTGTGGTTGAAGAGCTGGAGCACGCGCTGGCGCGCGGCGCGCACATTTACGCTGAGATCGTGGGCTACGGCGCGACGTCCGACGGCGCCGACATGGTTGCACCGTCCGGCGAAGGCGCGGTGCGCTGCATGAAAATGGCGATGCACGGCGTTGATACCCCAATCGACTACCTGAACTCCCACGGTACCTCTACTCCGGTAGGCGACGTGAAAGAGCTGGGCGCGATCCGTGAAGTGTTCGGCGACAACAGCCCGGCTATCTCCGCAACCAAAGCCATGACCGGCCACTCTCTGGGCGCGGCGGGCGTGCAGGAAGCGATTTACTCACTGCTGATGCTGGAAAACGGCTTTATCGCCCCAAGCATCAACATCGAAGAGATGGACGAGCAGGCGGCTGGCCTGAACATCGTGACCAAACCAACGGAAGCGACGCTGACCACCGTCATGTCCAACAGCTTCGGCTTCGGCGGCACCAACGCCACGCTGGTTATGCGCAAGCTGAAAGCATAAGCGTTTGAATGTATAATAGAAGGGAGCCGGAAGGCTCCCTTTTTTTATGCCTGAACACGGAGTTATGCATGAAGGCTGTTACCCCCGAGAAGGGTACTCCTTCCGGGAACCTTTCTCTTTTCCGCATCGCCTTTGCGGTATTCCTGACCTACTTGACCGTTGGCCTGCCGCTGCCGGTGATCCCGCTGTTCGTTCATCAGGAACTCGGCTATGGCAACACCATGGTCGGCATTGCCGTGGGCATTCAGTTTTTAGCCACGGTGTTAACCCGCGGCTACGCCGGACGGCTGGCGGATCAGCACGGTGCAAAACGCTCGGCCTTACAGGGCATGTTTGCCTGCGGGCTGGCGGGCGGCGCGTGGCTGCTGGCCGCTCTCCTGCCGGTCGACGCCGCGTATAAATTTGCGCTGCTGGTGGTGGGCCGTTTAATCCTTGGCTTCGGTGAAAGCCAGCTGCTGACCGGCACCCTGACCTGGGGGATGGGGCTGGTGGGGCCTGCGCGCTCCGGCAAAGTCATGTCCTGGAACGGGATGGCCATTTATGGCGCACTGGCCGCAGGCGCGCCGCTGGGGTTGCTGATCCACAGCCAGTTTGGATTTGCGGCGCTGGCGGGTACCACCATGGTGCTGCCGCTGCTGGCGTGGGCGTTTAACGGTTCAGTGCGTAAAGTGCCCGCGCACAAGGGCGATCGTCCTTCGCTGTGGAGCGTGGTGGGGCAAATCTGGCAGCCGGGTCTGGGGCTGGCGCTTCAGGGCGTGGGGTTTGCGGTGATTGGCACCTTCGTCTCCCTCTATTTCATGAGCCGCGGCTGGGCGATGGCGGGCTTTACGCTGACGGCCTTTGGCGGCGCGTTTGTCCTGATGCGCGTCCTGTTCGGCTGGATGCCGGATCGCTTTGGCGGCGTGAAGGTGGCGGTGGCGTCGCTGGTGATCGAAACCATTGGGCTGGTGCTGCTCTGGCAGGCGCCGGTTGCCTCCGTTGCGCTGCTTGGCGCCGCGCTCACCGGCTGCGGCTGTTCGCTGATCTTCCCGGCGCTGGGCGTTGAGGTGGTGAAGCGCGTGGCGCCGCAGGTGCGCGGTACGGCGCTGGGCGGCTATGCGGCGTTTCAGGATATCTCATACGGGGTAACCGGGCCGCTGGCGGGGCTGTTGGCCACCTCGTTTGGCTACCCGTCCGTCTTCCTGGCCGGCGCGGTTTCCGCGGTGGTGGGGATCGTGGTGACGCTGGTGGCGTTTCGCAGGACTTGAGCCGTTGTAGGCCCGGTAAGCGGAGCGCCACCGGGCAAAACGTCAGGCAACCAGCCAGAAAATCGCCAGCGCAATCAATAATGCAATAAACATTAATCCCGGACGGGCAGAGAGCGTTCTGAACGTCTCCACAACGGGCGCAAACAGCGGGCTGTAGATCGGCTGAACGTTTCTTACCTCCGGCACGCCGCCTTCCCGCTCTGCGCGGCGAACGAAGATCTGATTGAGAAGATCCTGCACCTGCGCGGTGGTCAGCACCGTTTGCGGCGTGGCCTGCCAGTTCTGCTGGGCGTAATCCCGAATCACCTCGAACTCGTGCGGCTCCAGAGGCTGTTTAAGCGCCGCCTGAACGGTATGCAGGGTAGGGGCGCTCTGGGTGCTGAGCGTCTGGCGCGCCTGCAGCCAGGTCACCAGATGGGTAAACTGTTTGGCCGGAATCAGCTCGCCCGCCTTCACGCCGGACAGTTCGAGCATGGATTGCCAGATAAGCTTCGTCGACTCGCCGGTGGCGGCGGCCAGTTTGGTCACCATCTGGTTCAGCGTGTTGTGCTCGGCAGGCTGCAGCGGGCGCTCGGTTGACGGGCGTACCTGAGGCTGAGGAATAGATAACTGATTGTTCTGCAACAGCGTCAGCACGGTTTTAAGCTGGTCTGGCGTCAGCTGGCTCAGGGCGGTCTGGCCATACTGCTGACGGATAAAGTCACTGACTGCCTGACGGTTATTTCCCTGGCCCAGCAGCTCGGTCAGCTGCGTGACAATCTGACGCGTGGTGTGGTTCTGCTGCGCGGTCGTAATACGCTGGTTGAGATTTTGCTCGGCGGCAGGGAAATGGCGCGACTGCAGCGGTGCATCGTTTCTCACGCCTAAATCATGCTTTACCCCGGCCCAGACTTCCGCGTTTTGCTGCGAAGTCAGCGCTATCAGGCGCGTGATCAGTCGCTCCAGCACGGTGCGCTGTTGCGTGGATAGCGGCTGTTCACCGGCAACGTTTGGCGTGACAGGGCCTTCACCTGGAGGGCGCGGCGGCGTACCTGAAATAGGCTGCATCGTCAAAAATCCTTAAAGTCAAAACTCAGCGTAAACCCGGCATACGTATATGCCTGGCGGCCAGATTATGGCACACTTGGTAGGTTTTCTTCCTCTCAAACAGGTACTCAGACGTGAAAATCCTCGTTGATGAAAATATGCCTTACGCCCGCGAGCTGTTTAGCCGCCTCGGCGACGTTAAGGCTGTCCCTGGTCGCCCTATTCCGGTTAACGAACTGGATGACGCAGACGCGCTGATGGTGCGCTCGGTGACCAAAGTAAATGAGGCGTTGCTTGCCGGTAAAGCGATTAAGTTTGTCGGAACCGCAACGGCAGGGACCGATCATGTGGATGATCAGTGGCTGAAGCAGGCCGGAATCGGTTTTTCCGCCGCGCCGGGCTGTAACGCCATTGCCGTCGTGGAATACGTTTTCTCCTCGCTGCTGATGCTGGCCGAGCGCGACGGTTTTGCGCTAAAAGAGCGCACCGTGGGGATTGTCGGCGTGGGTAACGTTGGCAGGCGCCTGCAAAAGCGCCTTGAAGCGTTAGGGATCCGCACGCTGCTGTGCGATCCGCCGCGCAAAGATAACGGTGACGACGGGGATTTCCGCGCGCTGGATGAGCTGGTTGAACAGTGCGATGTGCTGACGTTCCACACGCCGCTGTTTAAAGAGGGGCCGTATAAGTCCCTGCATCTGGCGGACGAGGCGCTGATTCGCCGTCTGAAGGCTGGCACTATTCTGATAAATGCCTGCCGTGGCCCGGTGGTGGATAATGCCGCGCTGCTGAAATGTCTGAATGAAGGGCAGGACCTCAGCGTGGTGCTGGACGTCTGGGAGCCGGAGCCGGATCTCAACGTTGAGCTGCTGAACAAGGTTGACGTTGCTACCGCGCATATCGCGGGCTATACGCTTGAAGGTAAAGCGCGCGGCACGACGCAGGTGTTTGAAGCTTACAGCGCCTTTATCGGCCATCCGCAGCAGGTGGCGCTGGATACTTTACTCCCCGCGCCTGAATTTGGCCGCATTACCCTGCATGGTCCGCTCGATCAGGCAACGCTGAAAAGGCTGGTGCATTTGGTGTATGATGTGCGCCGCGACGATGCGCTGCTGCGTAAGGTGGCGGGGATCCCGGGTGAATTTGACAAGCTGCGCAAGAACTACGTTGAGCGCCGCGAGTGGTCTTCCCTGTATGTGATGTGCGACGACGCAGCGGCTGCGACGTTGCTCAAGAAACTGGGTTTTAACGCCGTCCATCACCCGGCGCATTAATGTCTTCATAATGCTCCCTGTCGGATACGCCGACAGGGACGCTTTTTTATTTCTGGAGTAAACCACCATGTCTGAAGGCTGGAACATTGCCATTTTAGGTGCCACGGGTGCCGTGGGCGAAGCCCTGCTCGAAACTCTTGCCGAGCGTCAGTTCCCGGTGGGCGATATCTATGCGCTGGCGCGCACCGACAGCGCGGGCGAGCATCTGCGTTTTGGCGGTAAATCCGTGATGGTTCAGGATGCGGCCGCGTTTGACTGGACCCAGGCGCAGCTGGCGTTTTTCGCCGCGGGTGCTGAAGCCACGGCGTCTTACGTTGAAGAGGCGACCAATTCGGGCTGTCTGGTGATCGACCTGAGCGGCCTGTTCTCCCTGGAGCCGGACGTGCCGCTGGTGGTACCGGACGTCAACCCGTTTGTGCTGGCGGACTACCGCAACCGTAACGTCATCGCGGTACCGAACAGCCTGACCAGCCAGCTGCTGACCGCGCTGAAGCCGCTGATCGACGACGGCGGCCTGTCGCGCATTACCGTCACCAGCCTGCTGTCCGCGTCGGCGAACGGTAAAAAGGCCGTTGACGCGCTGGCCGGGCAGAGTGCGAAGCTGCTGAACGGCATCCCGATCGACGAAGATGATTTCTTCGGCCGCCAGCTGGCGTTCAACATGCTGCCGCTGCTGCCGGATCGTGAAGGTTCCGTGCGCGAAGAGCGCCGTCTCGTCGACGAAGCGCGCAAGATTCTGCAGGACGAGGGGCTGATGATTTCCGCCAGCGTCGTGCAGTCCCCGGTCTTCTACGGCCACGCGCAGATGGTCGGTTTTGAGGCGCTGCGCCCGCTGGCGGCAGAAGAAGCGCGCGATGCTTTTGGCCGCGGTGAAGACATTGTCCTTTCCGAAGAGAGCGAGTTCCCGACCCAGGTGGGCGACGCCACCGGCAGCGCGCATCTCTCCGTTGGCTGCGTGCGTAACGACTACGGGATGCCGGAGCAGGTTCAGTTCTGGTCCGTTGCCGATAACGTCCGCTTTGGCGGCGCGCTGATGGCGGTCAAGATTGCCGAGAAGCTGGTGCAGGAGTATCTGTACTGATGTCCGAAGTGGAACTAAAGCCGGTTCATAAAATTGCCCTCGGTATTGAGTACGATGGCAGTAAATACTATGGCTGGCAGCGTCAGAATGAGGTGCGCAGCGTCCAGGAAAAGCTGGAGAAAGCGCTCTCTCAGGTGGCAAACGAGCCGATTAACGTCCTGTGCGCGGGGCGTACGGACGCGGGTGTTCACGGCACGGGGCAGGTGGTTCACTTTGAAACCACCGCCGTGCGTAAGGATGCCGCCTGGACGCTGGGTGTAAATGCGAATTTACCTGGTGACATCGCGGTGCGTTGGGTTAAAGCTGTGCCGGATGATTTTCACGCGCGCTTCAGCGCGACGGCGCGTCGCTATCGCTATGTCATCTACAACCAGCGTCTGCGCCCGGCGGTATTAAGCCAGGGCGTGACGCATTTTTATGAACCGCTCGATGCAGAACGCATGCATCGCGCGGCGCAGTGTCTGATTGGTGAAAATGACTTTACGTCGTTTCGTGCGGTTCAGTGTCAGTCCCGTACGCCGTGGCGTAACGTCATGCACATTAACGTCAGTCGTTTTGGCGCGTATGTGGTGGTGGATATCAAAGCCAATGCCTTTGTACATCATATGGTGCGGAATATTGTAGGCAGCCTGATGGAAGTGGGCGCCGGACACCAGCCGGAGAGCTGGATTGCAGAACTGCTGGCAGCGAAGGACAGAACGCTTGCGGCAGCAACGGCGAAAGCGGAAGGGCTTTATCTGGTCTCGGTAGACTATCCGGATCGGTTTGACCTGCCAAAACCGCCAATGGGCCCGCTGTTTTTAGCGGACTAAACAAAGGTGCAATTAAGGCTTAGACAATATGGACGTAATACGTTTTCTGATTGATTTCATTCTGCATATTGATGTTCACCTGGCGGAGCTGGTCGCGCAGTACGGCGTCTGGGTTTACGCCATTCTGTTCCTGATTCTGTTCTGTGAAACCGGTCTGGTCGTTACCCCGTTCCTGCCGGGAGACTCGCTGCTGTTCGTGGCCGGTGCGTTATCTGCCCTGCCAACCAATGACCTGAATGTCCATCTGATGGTCGTGCTGATGATCGTCGCGGCGATTATCGGTGATGCGGTCAACTACACCATCGGGCGGGTGTTCGGTGAGCGGTTGTTCAGCAATCCGGACTCGAAAATTTTCCGCCGCAGCTATTTAGACAAGACCCATGCCTTCTATGAACGTCATGGCGGAAAAACCATTATCCTTGCGCGTTTTGTGCCTATTGTGCGCACATTTGCACCGTTTGTGGCGGGAATGGGCCATATGTCCTATCGTCATTTTGCAATGTATAACGTGGTAGGGGCACTGCTGTGGGTACTGCTGTTTACCTATGCGGGCTACCTGTTTGGCGACTTGCCGGTGGTTCAGGAAAACCTTAAGTTACTGATTGTAGCGATTATTGTGCTTTCCGTACTGCCTGGCGTTATCGAAATTATTCGTCACAAACGTGCGGCGGCAAAGCAAGCGAAGTAAATGCACGCTGGCGGTTCGACCACTTTTTTATCCAAAGTTTCGGGCTGTTATGTTTTAATGTGCAACATTCATGGTCTGTTGGAGGCAAAAATGGCATTATTCGCCTCTTATAGCAAAACTGGCATACGACCAGGTTCAGGCAGAAAGGTTATCAATGAGCTGGATTGAACGAATTAAAAGCAACATTACCCCGACGCGCAAAGCGAGCATTCCTGAAGGGGTATGGACGAAGTGTGATAGCTGCGGCCAGGTTCTGTATCGCGCAGAGCTGGAACGCAATCTTGAGGTGTGTCCGAAGTGTGACCACCACATGCGTATGTCGGCGCGCAACCGCCTGCATAGCCTGCTGGACGAAGGTTCTCTGGTAGAATTGGGCAGCGAGCTTGAGCCAAAAGACGTGCTGAAGTTCCGCGATTCCAAAAAATACAAAGATCGTCTCGCCTCTGCACAGAAAGAGACCGGCGAGAAAGACGCACTGATCGTCATGAAAGGCACCCTGCACGAGATGCCGGTTGTTGCCGCCGCGTTTGAGTTCTCCTTTATGGGCGGCTCAATGGGCTCCGTGGTGGGCGCGCGCTTTGTGCGTGCCGTTGAGCAGGCGCTGGAAGACAACTGTCCGCTGATCTGCTTCTCTGCCTCCGGCGGTGCACGTATGCAGGAAGCGCTGATGTCCCTGATGCAGATGGCGAAAACCTCTGCGGCGCTGGCGAAAATGCAGGAGCGCGGTCTGCCGTACATCTCTGTGCTGACCGACCCAACCATGGGTGGCGTCTCCGCAAGCTTCGCGATGCTGGGCGACCTGAACATCGCTGAGCCAAAAGCGCTGATCGGCTTTGCCGGTCCTCGCGTCATCGAGCAGACCGTTCGTGAAAAACTGCCGCCGGGCTTCCAGCGCAGTGAGTTCCTCATTGAGAAAGGCGCTATCGATATGATCGTCCGCCGTCCAGAAATGCGCCTGAAACTGGCCAGCATTCTGGCGAAGCTGATGAATCTGCCAGCGCCTAACCCGGATGAGCCGCGCGAAGGCGTGGTGGTACCGGATCAGGAACCCGAGGCCTGATAACTGAAAAGGGCAGGGCCAGATGGCGCTGCCCTTTTGCTTTATAACCTGTTAATGACAACCGGGCATTATGGAAAATAAAAGCATTCCCCAAGCCACGTCGCCCCTGGCCGCGTGGCTTTCTTATCTGGAAAACCTGCACAGTAAAACCATTGATATGGGGCTTGATCGCGTAAGCCAGGTTGCCGCGCGTCTCGACGTGCTGAAACCGGCGCCTTTCGTGTTTACCGTCGCCGGAACCAACGGTAAAGGGACGACCTGCCGCACGCTGGAATCAGTTCTGATGGCGGCGGGTTATAAGGTTGGCGTCTACAGCTCTCCGCATCTGGTGCGCTACACCGAGCGGGTTCGCGTGCAGAACAGCGAGCTGGCGGAATCTGCCCATACGGCGTCGTTCGCGGCTATCGAAGCTGCGCGCGGAGAAACCTCATTAACCTATTTCGAATACGGTACCCTGTCAGCGCTGTGGCTTTTTAAGCAGGCGCAGCTGGACGTGGTGATCCTGGAAGTGGGGCTGGGCGGGCGTCTGGATGCCACCAATATGGTGGATGCGGACGTGGCGGTGGTCACCAGCATCGCGCTGGATCATACCGACTGGCTGGGCCCGGATCGTGAAAGCATTGGCCGCGAGAAGGCCGGTATTTTCCGGGCGAATAAGCCCGCCGTGGTCGGCGAGCCGGACATGCCGCATACCATCGCTGATGTAGCAAACGAGAAGGGCGCTCAGCTCCTGCGTCGCGGCGTTGACTGGCACTATGAGGTGCAGGACAACGGCTGGCGCTTCAGCGATGCGCAGGGCGTGCTGGACAGCCTGCCGCTGCCGCAGGTACCGCAGCCGAACGCGGCAACTGCGCTGGCGGCACTGCGCGCCAGCGGATTAGCGGTCAGCGAACAGGCAATCCGTGACGGCATTCAGAATGCGCTGCTGCCGGGTCGTTTCCAGATAGTCAGCGAGTCACCGCGTCTGATCCTGGACGTGGCGCACAACCCGCATGCGGCGGCGTATCTCGCAGGACGTCTCAAATCGTTACCAAAAACCGGGCGCGTGCTGGCGGTTATCGGTATGCTTCATGATAAAGATATCGGCGGGACGCTGGCCTGCATGGAGAGTGTGGTCGATAGCTGGTATTGTGCTCCTCTGGAGGGGCCGCGCGGCGCGACCGCTGAGCAGCTGATGGAGCATCTCGGTAAAGGCGCAATCTACAGTAGCGTGGCGCAGGCCTGGCATGCCGCGATGGCGGAGGCTAAACCAGAAGATACCGTGCTGGTGTGTGGCTCTTTCCACACGGTGGCACATGTCATGGAAGTGATGGACGCGGGGAGAACCGGTGGCGAGTAAGTTTCAGAACCGTTTAACAGGAACCATTGTGCTGGTCGCGCTCGGGGTGATTATTCTTCCCGGGCTGCTCGACGGGCAGAAAAAACATTATCAGGACGAGTTTGCAGCCATTCCGCTGGTGCCGAAGCCGGGCGACCGCGATGAGCCGGATATGCTGCCTGCGGCAACGCAGGCGCTGCCTGCGCAGCCGCCTGAAGGGGCGGCGGAAGAAGTCCGCGCGGGCGATGCCGCTGCACCGTCACTCGACCCGTCGCGTCTGGCGGCGAATAACAACATCGAGATCGATCCGGTACCGGTAGAGAAGCCAAAGCCTGTTGAAAAACCGAAGCCGGTAGAAAAACCGCAGCCGAAGCCACAGCAACAGCGAGATAAAGCAGCAGAGCAGCTGGCTGCAGCGTCTGAAACCCCACCGCCGGCGAAGCAAGACGCAGCGCCGACCGGCAAAGCCTATGTTGTGCAGCTGGGGGCGCTGAAAAACGCCGATAAAGTCAACGAGGTTGTCGGTAAACTGCGCAGCGCGGGATATCGTGTTTACACTTCACCTTCCACGCCGGTGCAGGGTAAAATTACCCGCATCCTCGTGGGGCCGGAGGCGTCGAAAGACAAGCTGAAAGGGTCGCTGGGCGAGCTGAAGCAGATCTCCGGGCTGAGCGGTGTGGTGATGAGCTACAGCGCGAACTGATAAGTTTTCCCCCTCACCCCGGCCCTCTCCCCAAAGGGGAGAGGGTGAAAGTCGCATCGAGCGCGTTTGTATCATACGGCATCGTACAGTCCCCTCTCCCCTTTGGGGAGAGGGTTAGGGTGAGGGGCGTTGAACATTTTTTCAGCGCCTTTTTTATTTACGCGCGGGAAGGAAATCCCTACGCAAACGTTTTCTTTTTCTGTTAGAATTCGCCCCGAACTGGATGACAGGGCGTTTAATCGTGGGACACATATGGTCTGGATTGATTACGCCATCATTGCGGTGATTGGTTTTTCCTGTCTGGTTAGCCTGATCCGTGGCTTTGTTCGTGAAGCGTTATCGCTGGTAACCTGGGGTTGTGCTTTCTTTGTTGCCAGTCATTACTACACTTACCTGTCTGTCTGGTTCACGGGCTTTGAAGATGAACTGGTCCGAAATGGAATCGCCATCGCGGTGCTGTTTATCGCGACGCTGATTGTCGGCGCTATCGTGAATTACGTGATAGGTCAGCTGGTCGAGAAAACCGGTCTGTCAGGAACGGACAGGGTGCTCGGCATCTGTTTCGGGGCGTTGCGAGGCGTGCTGATTGTGGCCGCGATCCTGTTCTTCCTGGATACCTTCACCGGGTTCTCCAAAAGTGAAGACTGGCAGAAATCGCAGCTCATTCCAGAGTTCAGCTTCATCATCAGATGGTTCTTTGACTATCTGCAAAGCTCGTCGAGTTTTTTGCCCAGGGCATAAACCCTGAGATGTGGCTTAACGAGGAAAAGACGAATGTGCGGTATTGTCGGTATCGCCGGTTTCATGCCGGTAAACCAGTCGATTTATGACGCGTTAACGGTGCTTCAGCACCGTGGGCAGGATGCTGCGGGTATCATCACCATTGATGCAAACAACTGCTTCCGTTTACGTAAGGCCAATGGCCTGGTAAACGATGTGTTTGAAGCCCGCCATATGCAGCGTCTGCAAGGTAATATGGGGATCGGTCACGTTCGTTATCCTACTGCTGGCAGTTCCAGCGCCTCTGAGGCACAGCCTTTCTACGTCAACTCACCGTATGGCATCACGCTTGCCCATAACGGCAACCTGACCAACGCTCATGAGCTGCGTAAGAAGCTGTTCGAAGAGAAACGTCGCCACATTAACACCACCTCTGATTCAGAAATCCTGCTCAATGTGTTCGCCAGCGAGCTGGATAACTTCCGTCACTACCCGCTGGAAGCAGACAATATCTTCGCTGCCATTGCCGCGACCAACCGCCAGATCCGCGGCGCGTACGCCTGCGTGGCGATGATCATCGGTCACGGTATGGTCGCCTTCCGCGATCCAAACGGCATTCGTCCGCTGGTACTGGGCAAGCGCGACCTCGGCGATGGCCGTACCGAGTACATGGTTGCCTCTGAGAGCGTGGCGCTGGATACCCTGGGCTTCGAGTTCCTGCGCGACGTTGCGCCGGGCGAAGCGGTGTATATCACCGAGAAGGGCCAGCTGTTTACCCGTCAGTGTGCCGACAACCCGGTCAGCAACCCGTGCCTGTTTGAATACGTCTATTTCGCCCGTCCGGATTCCTTCATCGACAAGATCTCCGTCTACAGCGCGCGCGTGAACATGGGCACGAAGCTCGGCGAGAAGATTGCCCGCGAGTGGGACGATCTCGACATCGACGTGGTTATTCCTATCCCGGAAACCTCCTGCGATATCGCCCTGGAGATCGCCCGCATTCTGGACAAGCCGTACCGTCAGGGTTTCGTGAAGAACCGCTACGTTGGCCGCACCTTTATTATGCCGGGCCAGCATCTGCGCCGTAAGTCCGTGCGCCGCAAGCTGAACGCCAACCGCGCGGAATTCCGCGACAAGAACGTTTTGCTGGTGGATGACTCCATCGTTCGCGGCACCACCTCTGAGCAGATTATCGAGATGGCGCGCGAAGCGGGGGCGAAGAAAGTCTACCTGGCGTCTGCCGCGCCGGAAATTCGCTTCCCGAACGTGTACGGTATTGATATGCCAACCGCCAACGAGCTGATTGCTCACGGCCGTGAAGTGGACGAGATTCGTCAGATCATCGGTGCCGACGGCCTGATTTTCCAGGACCTGAACGATCTCATCGACGCGGTGCGCGCCGAGAATCCGGAAATTCAGCAGTTCGAATGCTCCGTGTTTAACGGCGTCTACGTGACGAAAGACGTTGACCAGCAGTACCTCGACTATCTTGATTCGCTGCGTAACGACGATGCGAAAGCCGTTCAGCTGCAAAACGATCTCGAAAGCTTAGAGATGCACAACGAAGGTTAATCTCTCCGCAGGTGAGGGCGCTCGCCCTCACTTGCAACTCCCCGCAAAATCCTGCACAGTCAGCCCAGAAATCAGCAAGGGCGAAATCATGAAACGACTCATTATAGGCATCAGCGGTGCCAGCGGCGCGATTTACGGCGTACGCCTGCTACAGGTTTTGCGTAACGTGGCAGAAGTGGAAACGCATCTGGTGATGAGCCAGGCGGCGCGGCAAACCCTCTCCCTTGAAACGGATCTCTCCCTGCGCGAAGTCCAGGCGCTGGCGGACGTGGTTCACGATGCGCGCGATATCGCCGCCAGCATCTCCTCAGGCTCGTTTAAAACCGCCGGCATGGTTATCCTGCCCTGTTCAATCAAAACGCTCTCCGGGATTGTGAATAGCTATACCGACACGCTGGTCACGCGCGCGGCGGACGTGGTGCTGAAGGAGCGCCGACCGCTGGTGCTCTGCGTGCGGGAAACGCCGCTGCATCTGGGCCATCTGCGTCTGATGACCCAGGCCGCCGAGCTGGGCGCGGTGATCATGCCGCCGGTGCCGGCGTTTTATCACCGGCCGCAGTCGCTGGACGATGTGATTAATCAGACGGTCAATCGCGTGCTGGATCAGTTTGACATCGACCTGCCCGAAGATCTCTTCACCCGCTGGCAGGGAGCCTGATTCTGTGCACAAATGCTGTGCATGAAAAGAGACGTTGCCCTGTTTCAGGGCAATTATGCAACGGCGATCATATCCTCGACATTTAATTCGCTTTTTCCCTTTTTCTCTTTCCGGTTCGTTCGGCAGACCTGCTATCTTTCACCATTAAGGCAATATCGCAACGTTTTATTAACATATTTAACGTCGAAGTTTTGACCAGACGGCAATGTGGCATAAGACCTGCAAGAGAAGCCTGCAACACAACACACAACACAATACATAATAAAATCACGGTACTTGAGGGTAAATGTATGAAGAAGACGGTTCTGGCTCTGTCTTTGCTGGTGGGGTTAAGTGCGGCAGCAGGTTGCTACGCAGCGCTTCCACAGACGGTTCGTATCGGTACAGACGCAACCTACGCGCCATTCTCTTCCAAGGATGCGAAAGGCGATTTCGTGGGGTTTGATATCGATCTGGGAAATGAAATGTGCAAACGTATGGAAGTGAAATGCACATGGGTGGGCAGCGACTTCGACGCGTTAATCCCGTCGCTGAAAGCCAAGAAAATCGACGCCATTATCTCTTCTCTCTCCATCACCGAAAAGCGTCAGCAGGAGATTGCCTTCTCTGACAAGCTCTACGCTGCGGATTCGCGTCTGATTGCCGCGAAAGGCTCCCCGATCCAGCCGACTATCGACTCGCTGAAAGGCAAGCATGTGGGCGTGCTCCAGGGCTCGACCCAGGAAGGTTACGCGAATGCCAACTGGCGCGAGAAGGGCGTCGACGTGGTGGCTTACCAAAACCAGGATCTGATCTACTCTGACCTGGCGGCAGGCCGTCTGGATGCCGCGTTCCAGGATGAAGTCGCCGCGAGCGAAGGCTTCCTGAAGCAGCCGGCCGGTAAAGACTACGCCTTTGCGGGTCCGTCCGTAAAAGACAAAAAATACTTTGGTGACGGTACCGGCATCGGCCTGCGCAAGGACGATAAAGAGCTGAAAGCCGCCTTTGACAAAGCGTTTGCCGAGCTGCGCAAAGACGGTACCTACGACAAACTGGCGAAGAAATACTTCGACTTCAACGTCTACGGTGACTAACGCATAACGGCGATGCACCAATATGGTGCTCCTGGGGTGCGAATGATTCAATATGGTGCAGTTTGTGCACCATATTGGGTCGCTATGTGCATACTTAAGCATTTATAATGCAAAAAATCCCGCCAGAAAGGCATTATTCTTTGCCTGACAGCGGGGATTAATGGCACATTAACCCCACCCCGTCGTCGTAAAAAACCGTATGTAGACAGTTTGTTGAGGACAAATATGAAAAAACTCGTGTTGTCACTATCCCTCGTGCTGGCCTTTTCCAGCGCCACCGCGGCATTCGCAGCCATTCCGCAGAAAATCCGTATTGGTACCGATCCAACCTATGCGCCGTTTGAATCGAAGAATTCGAAGGGTGAACTGGTGGGTTTTGACATCGATCTGGCCAATGAGCTGTGCAAACGCATCAAAGCGCAGTGTACTTATGTAGAGAACCCGCTGGATGCGCTGATCCCTTCCCTGAAAGCTAAAAAAATCGACGTGATTATGTCCTCGCTTTCCATTACCGAGAAACGTCAGCAGGAGATTGCCTTCACCGACAAGCTCTACGCGGCCGATTCACGTCTGGTAGTGGCGAAGTCTTCTGACATTCAACCGACACTCGAGTCGCTGAAGGGGAAACGCGTGGGCGTGCTGCAGGGCACCACGCAGGAAACCTACGGTAACGAACACTGGGCGCCGAAGGGGATCGAAATCGTTTCCTATCAGGGCCAGGAAAATATTTACGCAGACCTGACGGCTGGCCGTATTGATGCGGCATTCCAGGATGAAGTCGCGGCAAGCGAAGGCTTCCTGAAAACGCCGGTGGGTAAAGATTACAAGTTCGGCGGTCCGTCCATTAAGGACGAGAAGCTCTTTGGCGTGGGCACCGGTATGGGCCTGCGTAAAGAAGACAACGAACTGCGTGAGGCGCTGAACAAAGCGTTTGCTGAAATGCGCGCTGATGGTACCTACGACAAGCTGGCGAAAAAGTACTTTGATTTCAATGTGTACGGCGGCTAATCGCTCCGTCAAATAACGTGCGGCCCCTCCCGCTGCGGGAGGGGATAAGACACGGTTTACCACTCACGATACGACAGGGCTCGCGGTATGCTGTACGGATTTTCTGGCGTTATTTTACAGGGCGCGCTTGTCACCCTTGAGCTGGCCATCAGCTCCGTGGTGCTGGCGGTGCTGATAGGTCTGGCGGGCGCAGGGGCGAAGCTTTCGGCTAACAAACCGCTGGCGCTCATTTTCGAAGGCTATACCACGCTCATTCGCGGCGTACCCGATCTGGTACTGATGCTGCTTATCTTTTACGGTCTGCAGATTGCTCTGAACAGCGTGACGGATGCGATGGGCATGGGACAAATTGATATCGACCCGATGGTGGCCGGTATTATTACCCTCGGTTTTATCTACGGTGCCTACTTCACGGAAACCTTCCGTGGTGCTTACATGGCGGTCCCAAGAGGACACATTGAAGCGGCAACCGCATTTGGTTTTACCTCTTCACAAACGTTTCGCCGGATTATGTTCCCGGCCATGATGCGCTATGCGCTGCCGGGCATCGGTAACAACTGGCAGGTTATCCTCAAAGCGACGGCGCTGGTCTCGCTGCTCGGTCTTGAAGACGTCGTGAAAGCGACTCAGCTGGCGGGCAAGAGCACCTGGGAGCCGTTCTACTTTGCGGTGGTCTGCGGCGCGATCTATCTGGTCTTTACGACCGTCTCCAATGGTGTGCTGCTTCTGCTCGAACGTCGCTACTCCGTGGGTGTGAAGAGGGCTGACCTGTGATTGAGATTATTCAGGAATACTGGAAATCCCTGCTGTGGACGGATGGCTACCGCTTTACCGGCGTGGCGATTACGCTCTGGCTGCTGATTTCTTCCGTGGTGATGGGCGGCATTCTGGCGGTGTTTCTTGCCATCGGCCGCGTGTCGAACAACAAATTTATTCAGTTCCCGATCTGGCTGTTTACCTATGTGTTTCGCGGTACGCCGCTGTACGTGCAGTTGCTGGTGTTCTATTCGGGGATGTATACGCTGGAGATCGTAAAAGGCACGGAAATGCTGAACGCGTTCTTCCGCAGCGGCCTGAACTGTACGGTGCTGGCGCTAACGCTCAACACCTGCGCCTATACCACCGAGATTTTCGCCGGGGCCATTCGTTCCGTGCCGCACGGTGAGATCGAGGCGGCGCGCGCGTACGGCTTCTCCTCCGTGAAGCTTTACCGCTGCATTATTCTGCCGTCGGCGCTGCGTATTGCGCTACCGGCGTACAGCAACGAAGTGATTTTGATGCTGCACTCCACCGCGCTCGCCTTTACCGCCACGGTGCCGGACCTGCTCAAAATCGCGCGCGATATCAACTCCGCGACCTATCAGCCGTTTACCGCGTTTGGCATTGCGGCGGTGCTCTATTTAATTATCTCTTATGTTCTGATTAGCCTGTTCCGTAAGGCTGAAAAACGCTGGTTGCAGCATATAAAACCTTCTTCGACGCACTGAGAAAGATGATGGCTGAGAACAAATTAAACGTTATTGATTTGCACAAACGCTACGGCGAACATGAAGTGCTGAAAGGGGTGTCGCTGCAGGCGAATGCAGGCGACGTGATCAGTATCATCGGCTCATCCGGCTCGGGTAAGAGTACCTTCCTGCGCTGCATTAACTTCCTCGAAAAACCGAGCGAAGGCTCGATTGTGGTGAGCGGGCAGAATATTAACCTGGTCCGTGACAAAGACGGCCAGCTGAAGGTGGCGGATAAGAATCAGCTGCGCCTGCTGCGCACGCGCCTGACGATGGTGTTCCAGCACTTCAACCTCTGGAGCCACATGACGGTGCTGGAGAACGTGATGGAAGCGCCGGTTCAGGTGCTCGGCTTAAGCAAGCAGGAAGCCCGCGAGCGCGCGGTGAAATACCTGGCGAAAGTGGGCATCGACGAGCGCCAGCAGATGAAGTACCCGGTGCACCTCTCCGGCGGCCAGCAGCAGCGTGTCTCCATCGCCCGTGCGCTGGCGATGGAGCCGGAAGTGCTGCTGTTCGACGAACCGACCTCCGCGCTGGATCCGGAACTCGTCGGCGAAGTGCTGCGCATCATGCAGAAGCTGGCCGAAGAGGGCAAAACGATGGTGGTGGTGACGCACGAGATGGGCTTCGCCCGTAACGTCTCCAACCACGTGATTTTCCTGCATCAGGGGAAAATTGAAGAGCAGGGGCACCCCGATGAGGTGCTGGCGAACCCGCAAAGCCCGCGTTTGCAACAGTTCCTGAAAGGATCGTTGAAGTAATATTTCGACTTTCTCCCTCTCCCTTTGGGCTGAGGATTCCCCACAAATTAATGCTAGCACTGAACAATCCCCTCGCCCCTTTGGGGAGAGGGTTAGGGTGAGGGGGAACATACGGCTCCGGTGGTCATTCCGTTCACTTTATGTTCCTTGCTACTCTTTGATTCCTGTACCGGTGAACGTGCCAGGGCGGCTCAATCGCCACCGCCCTGGCGACCCGGGCTCCCGGCGGAAAATCGCCGCTTCGCGGTGCCCTCAGCTTATTCCTTCAGGCTATCGGGTCGGGCATGAGCCTGCAGGCCACGCCCTCTCGGCGCATCCTTGCGCCTCGCCCCGGCCTTACGGAAACGCTTCGGCGATTTACAGCCGGACCAGGGCGTCGCTGAAAGCTTTAACTCGCTCTGAAACGACCTTATTGCATCTGCTTATAAATTACTGGGGATTCCTCAGCTCTTTGGGAGAGGGCCGGGGTGAGGGCCTCAGGCTGCACCACATTCCAGGCGATACACCCAGTCGTCATACCGCACGCCGTCAATCTCATACGCCTTTTCCAGCACCTGCGTGCGCACAAACCCTGCTTTCTCCAGCACCCGCACAGACCCGCCGTTGTCCGCCAGCACGTACGCGTTAATCGCCCTCACGCGGGTCTGGTTAAACGCATAGTCACACACCGCGCGCAGCGCCTCGCTGGCGATGCCTTTCCCCTGCGCGGCAGGCACAACCGTGTAGCCGATGTCCGCCTCTTCACGATTCTCAGGGCTGATTTGCAGGCCGATATCGCCCAGCGGCGTATCGTTATCCCGAAAGCGGATCACGAAGACATGCTCCGCCATCAGGCGCGCGGCAAACACGCGTCGGGTCTCTTTTTCAGGCGCAATCGCGGCCATGTAGCGCATGATGTCGCGGTTTTCGCGCAGCGAGCGGAAGAACGCCCAGTCAGAGGGTTCGAAAGGGGTGAGATGAAGCCGGGGAGTGGTGATGGTTGCCATTGTTACGCCATTTCTTCGGAACATGGCGTATCACTGTAACATATTCAGCGCACCACATCCCCCAGCGCCTCTTCTAAGTCATACCAGCGGAACGCAAACCCGGCCGCTTCCAGGCGTTTTGGCAGCGCGCGCTGACCGCCAAGCACCAGCACGGACGCCTCGCCCATCAACAGGCGAATCGCCGTCGCAGGCACGCGTAAAATCGCCGGGCGGTGCAGGGCATGACCCAGCGCGTGGGCAAACTGTTCATTACGCACCGGATAAGGCGCAACCATGTTAAACGGCCCGCGCAGATCGTTATCCAGCAGCCAGATGATGCCGTTCACCATATCGTCGATATGGATCCAGGCCAGATACTGACGCCCGTTGCCGATCGGCCCGCCGAGCCCCAGCCTGAAGGGCGGAAGCATTTTGCCCAGAATGCCGCCTTTCGGCGCAAGCACCACGCCGGTACGCAGCAGGCAGACGCGGGTGTTATCGCTTTGCGCCGCGCAGGCGATGCGCTCCCATTGGGCGCAGAGTTTATGGGTGAACTCGTTGTGCGGCGGCTCTTCCTCGGTCACCACCACTTCGCCGAGATCGCCGTAATAGCCCGTCGCAGAACCTGAAATCAGCACCGACGGCGGGGTCTGGCTGTTGCGAATCAGTTCAACCAGCTTCTCGGTAATATTCCAGCGGCTGCTGCACAACCGCTGTTTCTGCTCTTCGGTCCAGCGCTTGTCGGCGATGGGTTCGCCCGCAAGGTTGATGACGGCGTCGAAGCCGTCCAGATTCTGCCGATCGGCCAGCCCTTTCCAGATATCGACACCCGCACCCAGCACCTGGCGCGCTTTCTCCGGGCTGCGGGTCACTACGGTAATGTCGTGATGCAGCGCCTGCAAACGCGCAATGAGATGGCGCCCAATCAGGCCTGTACCGCCGGTCAGCAGAATCTTCATATAACCTCCAGGTTTACGCCTGGCGTCGCCAGCTTAACGTCATGGAGACGGAGTCGGCATAGCGCAGGGCGTGAAGTTTATCGATCTCTACTTCAGCATAAGTGACCCAGTGATGATCGCGTGCGATATCGAGCACATCCTGAGTTAATTTCTCCAACAGCGAGAAGCGGTTGTTTTCCACGTACTGAATGATGTTTTTGGTTATCGTGCGGTAGTTCAGCGCGTCATTGATATCTTCGCTGGCCCGCGCTTTGTCTGCCGGGTAGTGGATCACCACGTTTATGACAATATCCTGACGGTTGGCAATCTCTTCCTCTTTGATACCAATGAACGTGCGCAAGCGTAAATTTTTTATACGAATAATAGCGTCGGGCTGTGACATTGCAGGTCTTCTCCGTGTCAGTATTTCCCGCCCATAATACATGAGAGCCTCGCAGGCACCCAGCCTCCTACAGGGTTAAATTTGCTGGATTTTTTGCATGGCGCGTTCGGTGGCCGGGCGGGTCCGGATACGCTCAAACCAGTTGTTCACCGCCGGGTAAGAGGCTAAGTCAATCCGGTGTTTTTCGTGCGTATTTACCCACGGCCAGCAGGCGATATCGGCGATGCTGTAATGGTCGCCCCCGAGCCACGGCGTTTTCTCCAGCCGCTGGTTCAGAACGCCGTAAAGACGCTGGGTTTCAACCTGATATCGCTCGATGGCATAAGGAATGGTCTGCGGCGCGAAGGCGGTGAAGTGGTGGTTCTGCCCCAGCATCGGCCCAAAGCCGCTTGACTGCCAGAAAAGCCACTGCAGAGTGTGGTGACGCTCGCGCAGTTCACCGCTCAGCAGTTTGCCGGTTTTCTCCGCCAGATAAAGCAAAATTTCACCGGATTCAAACAGGCTCAACGGCCTGCCTCCGTCCGCTGGCTGGCTATCAATAATGGCCGGAATTTTATTGTTCGGCGAGATAGCCAAAAACACAGGGTTGAACTGTTCGCCTTTGCTGATATCCACGCGGATGATTCTGTAATCCAGTTCGGCTTCTTCGAGAAAGAGGGTGATCTTATGGCCGTTTGGGGTAGGGGCGTAATAAAGGTCAATCATTCTCAACTCCTGTCAGTCGAATAGTGGTGCCATGACAAATGAGTATAGGTGGTGGTTGTAAATCGTGAGTTTTCATCAAGTGACAGCGACGCAAAGAGATTATATGTTGAGTAAAAACCGATCAGCCGATGAGGATGTTATGAACCAGCCCGTAATTACGTTGTGGTCCGATGCGAATTTCTTCTCTCCCTATGTTATGAGCGTTTACGTTGCGCTGGCCGAAAAGGGGCTCTCTTTTACGCTGAAGACCGTCGATCTCGACGGTGGTGAACACCTCAAACCCCAGTGGCAGGGTTACGACCTGACGCGACGCGTGCCGGTGCTGGAGATCGATGGCTTTGCGCTGAGCGAATCGTCGGCGATCGATGAATATCTGGAAGACCGCTTTGCGCCGCCGGAGTGGGAGCGCATCTATCCTCACGATCTGCAAAAGCGCGCCCGCGCGCGGCAGATCCAGGCGTGGCTGCGCAGCGACCTGGTGCCGATTCGCGTCGAGCGCTCCACGGATGTCGTATTTGCCGGTGTGAAAAAGCCCGCGCTCAGCGCAGAAGGCGTCGACAGCGCGCAAAAGCTGATTGAAACCGCCACCTCGCTGCTTGCCCACGGTAATCCGAACCTGTTCGGTGAATGGTGCATTGCCGATACCGATCTGGCGCTGATGCTGAACCGTTTGATCCTCAACGGCGATGAGGTGCCTCAACTGCTGGTGGATTATGCGGCGTTCCAGTGGCAGCGGGCCTCCGTACAGCGCTATGTGGCACTCTCCGCTAAGCGCGCGGGCTGATAAGCCCTGACGCTTCAGGTATGATAGGGGCAGTCTGTTTTCCCGAGGAGTGACTGATGAAACTGATGTTTGCGTCGGATATCCATGGATCGCTGCCCGCGACCGAGCGAGTGCTTTCTCTGTTTTCGCAAAGCGGGGCGCAATGGCTGGTGATTCTGGGGGATGTATTGAATCATGGTCCGCGCAATGCGCTGCCGGAAGGCTATGCCCCGGCGCAGGTGGCGGACAAGCTTAACCCGTTTGCCTCGCGCATTATCGCCGTTCGCGGCAACTGCGACAGCGAAGTGGATCAGATGCTGCTCCATTTTCCCATCACCGCGCCGTGGCAACAGGTGCTGCTGGAAAATAGCCGGCTGTTCCTGACGCATGGGCATCTTTTTAGCCCGGACAATCTCCCTGCGCTCGCGGCTGGCGATGTCCTGGTTTACGGTCATACTCATATTCCGGTTGCTGAAAAACGCGGTGAGATCTATCACTTTAACCCGGGGTCGGTCAGCATCCCGAAAGGCGGATATCCTGCGAGCTATGGCCTGCTGGATGGAAATACCCTGAGCGTTATCGCACTTAATGATCAGCAAGTTATTGCGCAGGTAGCGATTAATCCGTAAGTTACACCACAACTGCAAACGCGCCGAAAGAGCGCTTAGACGAGAAGGTTTCCCGATGGTGGAGCAGAATCATTTGGCAAGTACTGAATGGGTTGACATTGTCAGCGAAGAAAATGAAGTGATCGCGCAGGCGAGCCGCGAACAAATGCGTGCAGAGCGCCTGCGTCACCGTGCAACGTACATCGTTGTGCATGACGGCATGGGCAAGATTCTGGTCCAGCGCCGTACGGACACCAAAGATTTTCTTCCAGGCATGCTGGATGCCACCGCGGGCGGCGTCGTGCAGGCCGATGAAGTGCTGCTGGATTCCGCGCGTCGTGAAGCGGAAGAAGAGTTAGGTATCGCCGGAGTGCCGTTTGCCGAGCACGGGCAGTTCTATTTCGAAGACGAACATTGCCGCGTCTGGGGTGGACTGTTTAGCTGCGTGTCCCACGGGCCTTTCGCCCTGCAGGAAGAGGAAGTGAGCGAAGTCTGCTGGATGACGCCGGAAGAGATTACCGCCCGCTGCGACGAGTTCACGCCGGATTCGTTAAAAGCGCTGGCGCTGTGGATGACCCGCAACGCCAAAAACGAATCCGCTAAGCCGGAAAACAAAGCGGAAAAAGAGGAAGAGGCTGAGTAAGCCTTAACAGCTTTCCCGCAGGCACAGGCTGGACGCGATGGTTTTTTGGTCGCGCCAGTCTCCGTCATTCAGACGTTCCAGTAGCGCTTTTCCTGCCTCGATCCCAATCTTACGATGCGGTACCGCCATCGTCGTCAGCGGCGGCTGGCAAACGCGGCTTACGTCGCTATCGCCAAAGCCCACGACAGCCAGATCGTCCGGCACTTTAATGCGTCGACGCTGACATTCATACAGCGCGCCGCAGGCCAGCTCGTCTGATACGCACACCAGCGCATCCAGCTCCGGCCACGCCAGCAGGAACTCTGGCAGCTGTGCCGCGCCGGTCGAGAAGCTCGGCGGCATCGCCGCGTTAATCACCCGGTTCGGCGACAGATGATGGCGCAGCATCGCCTTGTACCAGCCCTGCAAATGCTGCTGGAAAATCCACTGCTCCTGGTTGGCGCACAGCAGGCCGATATTCTGGTAGCCGCGCCTGATCACCATTTCCGTCAGCTCGTACATGGCCGCCACGTTATCGATCCCGATATTCATATCGATCGGATCGGCGCGCATGGCACCCATCTCCATCACCGGAATCGAGGCGTTTTTCAGCCAGTGGCGAACGGTATCGGTGTGCTCGACGCTGAGCAAAATCGCGGCGGCGATATTCGACGCCAGCAGCGTTTCGAGCAGCTTCTCTTCCTGTTCAAGACGATGCTGGGACTCAGCCAGCATGATCTGGTATCCGGCGGGCTGCAGCACCTGCTGCAGGCCGGCAAACATCTCTGAACAACCGGCTTCGGAAAGGTTGGGGACAACCATCGCAATCGTCCATGACGACGCGGATGCCAGTGCGCTGGCGGCGAGATTGGGCATATAGCCCAGCTCCTGGACCGCGGCTTCAATTTTTTCACGCAGTTTATCGGAAACCTGTTCAGGCGTGCGGAGCGCACGGGAGACGGTCATCGTGCCGACTCCGGCAAGCTGTGCGACATCAGCGAGCGTGACTTTTCCGGTACTGCGCCGTTTTCGGGTTAAAGACATACACCTTCCTGCTGACCAGACGCGTTCTTTTTTCCTTCATTTCAGGTGACTGGCAGTATACGCCTTAAATCCCTTTTTTTGCTGTGATTTCACACGATGATGACAATTTGATAGCGCTATCACACTTCTGCATGTTAGTGATTGGTAGCGCTATCTTTGTGATCGCGATCGCAGTCAATGATTGATGGGTTGAATAAAGTTTGCCCATCTTTAGCGTTTGGCGGGAGGGAAAATGCTCAAAAAGTGGATATATGATACAACCATCACGCTGCAGGATAGCGTTGAAAGCTGGCCACAGGCGCTGGAGATATGCGCGAAACCGCTGCTGGATCTGCAGGTGATTGCACCGGAATACGTGACGGCAATCATTCAGCAGCATCATACGTTAGGACCCTATTATGTGCTGGCACCAGGGCTAGCCATGCCGCATGCGCGGCCGGAGGAAGGCGCCAAAGGACTGGGCTTGTCATTACTAAAACTAAAACAGGGCGTCTCGTTTGGTGCCGCAGAGTTTGACCCTGTCGATCTGATTATTATGCTTGCGGCACCGGATAAACATAGCCATATCGAAATGATATCCGCGCTCGCTGAATTATTTTCCAGCGACGAGGATATGGAAAAATTACATCAGGCGAATACCCTGGAGGACATTAAAACCATTATTGACCGCTTCTGATTTAATTCTTTAATCCGATTATTAACAACATTACGCGCCAGCGTGATGGGGCGTGCTCTACTCAAAATAAGGGGACAACAATGAAAATCATGGCTATTTGCGGTTCTGGCCTGGGCAGCAGTTTTATGGTCGAAATGAACATTAAAAAGGTGCTTAAAAAGCTGGACATTGAGGCCGAAGTTGAACACTCCGATCTCTCCTCCGCCACGCCGGGCGCGGCGGACCTGTTCGTGATGGCGAAAGACATTGCGGCCAGCGCCAGCGTGCCGGAAAGCCAGCTGGTGGTGATCAACAACATCATTGATATCAACGAACTCGAAGCGCAGCTGCGCGCCTGGTTCGACAGACAATAACCCTGATAAGGCGAGGTGGATATGTTTATCCTTGAAACGCTGAATTTCGTTGTCGATATTTTAAAAGTCCCTTCGATACTGGTGGGGTTAATTGCGTTAATTGGTCTGGTCGCGCAGAAAAAAGCGTTTTCTGATGTCGTAAAGGGCACAATTAAAACGATTCTCGGCTTTATTGTACTGGGCGGTGGCGCCACGGTGCTGGTGGGGTCGTTAAACCCGTTAGGCGGCATGTTTGAGCACGCTTTTAATATCCAGGGCATTATTCCAAACAATGAAGCGATAGTGTCGATAGCCCTGGAAAAATACGGCGCCTCGACCGCGCTGATCATGGCCTTCGGCATGGTGGCGAATATTGTCGTCGCGCGCTTTACCCGCCTGAAATACATCTTCCTGACCGGGCACCACACCTTCTACATGGCGTGCATGATTGGCGTGATCCTGACGGTAGCGGGCTTTGAAGGGGTGGGTCTGGTATTTACCGGCTCGCTGATCCTCGGCCTGATTATGGCCTTCTTCCCGGCCATTGCGCAGCGCTACATGAAGCGCATTACCGGCAACGATGAAATTGCTTTCGGCCACTTCGGGACGCTGGGCTACGTGCTGTCCGGCTGGATTGGCAGCAGGGTCGGCAAAGGCTCCCGCTCAACCGAAGAGATGAACCTGCCGAAGAACCTGAGCTTCCTGCGCGACTCTTCGATCTCCATCTCCCTGACCATGATGATTATCTACCTGATCATGGCGGTGAGCGCCGGACGCGAGTACGTCGAGGCGACCTTCAGCGGCGGCCAGAACTACCTGGTATACGCCATCATCATGGCGATCACCTTCGCGGCGGGCGTATTCATCATCCTGCAGGGCGTGCGTCTGATTCTGGCGGAAATCGTCCCAGCCTTTACCGGCTTCTCGGAAAAGCTGGTCCCGAACGCGCGTCCCGCGCTGGACTGCCCGGTGGTCTACCCGTATGCGCCAAACGCGGTGCTGATTGGCTTCCTGTTCAGCTTCCTGGGTGGGATTGTGGGGTTAATCATCTGCGGCCAGTTCAACTGGGTGCTGATCCTGCCGGGCGTGGTCCCGCACTTCTTCACCGGTGCGACGGCGGGCGTGTTCGGTAACGCCACCGGCGGACGCCGCGGGGCAATGATAGGCGCCTTCGCCAACGGCCTGCTGATCACCTTCCTGCCGGTTCTGCTGCTGCCGGTACTGGGCGCGATTGGCTTTGCTAACACCACCTTCTCGGATGCCGACTTCGGCGCGGTCGGGATTGTGCTGGGTAACCTGGCGCGCTTCCTGTCACCGCTCGCCATCACCGGGCTGGTTGTGGCGCTGTTCGCGCTGCTGGTGGCGTACAACCTCTTCGCGAAAAACAAACCTGCCGGCGGTAACGCGCAGGAAAATACCGGAGCCAAATCATGAATGAGAACGAGATAACTGAACTGGCGCGTCAGATCCGCCTTGAGACGCTGAAATCGCTAACGCAGCTGGGCTTTGGGCATTACGGCGGCAGCATGTCGGTGGTCGAAACCCTGGCCGTGCTGTACGGCGCGGTGATGAAGATCGACCCGGCGGATCCGGACTGGCCAGAGCGCGACTATTTTGTGCTTTCAAAGGGCCATGCGGGGCCGGCGCTCTACAGCACCCTGGCGATTAAGGGCTACTTCCCGATGGCGGAGCTGAGCACCCTGAACCAGAACGGCACGCGTCTGCCAAGCCACCCGGACCGCCTGAAAACGCGCGGCGTGGACGCCACCACCGGCTCGCTGGGGCAGGGGATCTCCATCGCTGGCGGCATGGCGCTGTCGCACAGGCTCGCAGGGCGACCGAATCGCGTCTTCTGCATCGTCGGCGACGGCGAGCTGAACGAGGGACAGTGCTGGGAGGCCTTCCAGTTTATCGCCCACCATCGCCTGAATAACCTGACGGTGTTCGTCGACTGGAACAAACAGCAGCTCGACGGCGAGCTGGACGAGATCGTCTGCGCGTTCGACCTGGAAGGGAAATTCCGCGCCTTTGGCTTTGACGTGGTGACGGTGAAGGGGGATGACGTTCCGGCGCTGCTGGAGGTGACCTCGAGGGTACCGGAGGCCGATGCGCGTCCGCGGGTGGTGATCCTCGACAGCGTTAAAGGGCAGGGGGTGCCGTACCTGGAACAGCTCAGCAACTCGCACCACCTGCGTTTGACCGCGGAGAGCAAAGCGGCCCTCAACGAGACGATTCGCCAACTGGAGGCTTCACATGATTAAGGTTGCACCGGCAGGACAGAAAGACGCCGTTGAGATGCGCAAGGTCTACGCGGGCTTCGTGGCAAAGCAGATTGAGGCCGGCAGCGAGATTATCGCCCTGGAAGCGGACCTGATGAGCTCAATGGCGATGGACGGCGTGGCGCGCGATTATCCGCAGCACGTGATTAACTGCGGCATTATGGAGGCCAACGTCATCGGCACCGCGGCGGGGCTGTCGCTCACCGGCCGTAAGCCGTTCGTGCACACCTTCACCGCGTTTGCCAGCCGCCGCTGCTTCGACCAGCTGTTTATGTCCCTGGACTACCAGCGCAACAACGTGAAGGTGATTGCCTCGGACGCGGGCGTGACGGCCTGCCACAACGGCGGGACGCACATGTCGTTCGAGGATATGGGCATCGTGCGCGGTCTGGCACATTCGGTGGTGCTGGAGGTGACCGACGCGGTGATGTTCGAGGACGTGCTGCGCCAGCTTATCGATCTGGAAGGCTTCTACTGGGTGCGGACCATTCGGAAACAGGCACCGAGCGTGTATGAACCGGGCTCAACCTTCACCATTGGCAAAGGCAACGTGCTGCGCGAAGGAAGCGATATCACGCTGATTGCCAACGGCATCATGGTGGCGGAAGCGCTGGAAGCGGCGCGCCAGCTTGAGCAGGAGGGGGTCAGCGCGGCGGTCATCGACATGTTTACCCTGAAGCCTATCGACAGAATGCTGGTGAAAAACTACGCCGAGAAAACCGGGCGCATCGTCACCTGCGAAAACCACAGCATTCACAACGGCCTCGGGTCAGCGGTGGCGGAAGTGCTGGTGGAAACCTGCCCGGTGCCGATGCGTCGCGTGGGCGTGAAGGAGCGTTACGGCCAGGTGGGGACGCAGGAGTTCCTGCAGAAGGAGTATGGCCTGACGGCGCACGATATTGTGTCGGCGGCGAGAGAGCTGCTGTAAATAAAAAAGGCGACCGGTTAAGTGGTCGCCTTTTTGTTGCCCGGTGGCGCTAGCGACACCGGGCTTTTTAACATTACTGCTGCTGCGAGGACTGAATCGCCGTCAGCGCGATGGTGTAGACGATATCGTCAACCAGCGCACCGCGGGACAGGTCGTTCACAGGTTTGCGCATACCCTGCAGCATTGGCCCGATGGAGATCAGGTCTGCTGAACGCTGTACCGCTTTGTAGGTGGTGTTACCGGTGTTCAGATCCGGGAAGATGAACACGGTCGCACGGCCTGCAACCGGCGAGTTCGGCGCTTTGGATTTCGCAACGTCAGCCATTACCGCAGCGTCGTACTGCAGCGGGCCGTCGATCATCAGATCGGGACGTTTTTCCTGCGCAATACGGGTCGCTTCACGCACTTTCTCTACGTCGCTACCTGCACCAGAGGTGCCGGTAGAGTAGGAGAGCATCGCTACGCGCGGCTCGATACCGAAAGCGGTCGCGGAGTCTGCGGACTGGATAGCGATCTCAGCCAGCTGTTCTGCGGTAGGATCCGGGTTGATTGCGCAGTCGCCGTAAACGTAAACCTGTTCAGGCAGCAGCATGAAGAACACGGAGGATACCAGCGAGCTGCCCGGTGCCGTTTTGATCAGCTGCAGCGGTGGGCGGATGGTATTCGCGGTGGTGTGAACCGCACCGGAAACCAGGCCGTCAACTTCGTCCTGCTCCAGCATCAGCGTGCCCAGCACCACGTTGTCTTCCAGCTGCTCGCGCGCAACGGCTTCGGTCATGCCTTTGTTCTTACGCAGCTCAACCAGGCGGGCAACGTAGCTTTCGCGAACCACTTCTGGGTCAACGATTTCGATGCCTGTGCCCAGCTCAACGCCCTGAGACGCCGCTACGCGGTTGATCTCATCCGGGTTACCCAGCAGCACGCAGGTCGCGATGCCGCGCTCTGCACAGATGGCAGCCGCTTTAACGGTACGTGGTTCGTCGCCTTCTGGCAGCACAACGCGTTTGCCCGCTTTACGCGCCAGCTCGGTCAGCTGGTAACGGAAGGCCGGTGGAGACAGGCGACGGCTACGTTCAGAGGTGGCAGTCAGGGATTCGATCCAGTCTGCGTTGATGTAGCCAGCAACGTATTCCTGAACTTTCTCGATACGCTCGTGGTCATCAACCGGCACTTCCAGGTTGAAGCTCTGCAGGCTCAGGGAGGTCTGCCAGGTGTTGGTGTTCACCATGAAGACCGGCAGGCCGGTTGCGAACGCGCGTTCGCACAGCTTGCTGACGCGTGGGTCCATCTCGTAGGCGCCGGTCAGCAGGATGGCGCCAATTTCCACGCCGTTCATCGCCGCCAGGCACGCTGCAACCAGCACGTCAGGACGGTCTGCGGAGGTGACCAGCAGGGAGCCTGCGCGGAAGTGTTCCAGCATGTGCGGAATGCTGCGCGCACAGAAGGTCACGGACTTCACGCGGCGGGTGTTGATGTCGCCTTCGTTAACGATGGTAGCGTTCAGGTGACGCGCCATATCGATTGCACGGGTGGCAATCAGATCGAAGCTCCATGGCACCGCGCCGAGTACCGGCAGCGGGCTGGATTCCTGCAGCTTAGCCGGGTCAACTTTGATGACTTTCGCTTTGGAAGAGTCATCGAAGATTTCGGACAGGTCAGGACGCGTACGGCCCTGCTCATCCACAGGCGCGTTCAGCTTGTTGACGATCACGCCGGTGATGTTGGTGTTTTTCGCGCCGCCGAAGCTGCTGCGCGTCAGTTCGATGCGCTCGTTCAGCTGCTCAGGGGTATCAGTGCCCTGAGACATCACGAAAACGATCTCTGCGTTCAGGGTTTTCGCGATTTCAAAGTTCAGAGACTGGGCAAACTGGTGTTTGCGGGTTGGGACCAGACCTTCAACCAGCACCACTTCCGCGTCCTGCGCGTTAGCGTGGTAGTTAGCGATGATCTCTTCCATCAGCACGTCTTTCTGGTTGCTGGAGAGCAGAGACTCAACGTGGCTCATCTTCAGCGGTTCAGCCGCTGGCAGATTGGAGTTTTTGCGAACGATGGTGGTGGTTTGGTCTGGCGCATCGCCACCGGCACGTGGCTGGGCGATAGGCTTAAAGACGCTCAGACGAACGCCTTTGCGTTCCATAGCACGGATCACGCCAAGGCTGACGCTGGTCAGGCCGACGCTGGTTCCGGTAGGGATCAGCATAATAGTACGGGACACGGTTTATCCTCTTTCGTTACCGCCGCGTTGGGCGGGTTACAAAACAGCACCGCCAGCATTGCTGGCGGTGTGGAATCAGGCAGTCAGGCGGTGCGCGTCTTGCGCGATGACCAGCTCTTCGTTAGTTGGGATAACGATAGCAGGACGGGTGCCTTCTTTGTTGATGAAACCAGACTTGCCGAAGCGAGCAGCCAGGTTACGCTCGTGATCAACGTCGAAGCCCAGAACGCCCAGTTTGCCCAGGGACAGTTCACGAACCATTGCCGCGTTCTCACCGATGCCACCGGTGAAGATAACCGCGTCCAGACGACCGTCCATCAGCGCAGTGTAAGAACCGATGTATTTCGCCAGACGGTGGCAGTAAACGTCCATTGCACGTTTAGCGTCTGCTTTTTCTGCGTAGTTGTCTTCAACGTAACGGCAGTCGCTGGTGACTTCGGTCAGACCCAGCAGGCCAGACTCTTTGGTCAGCATTTTGTTGATGTCGTCAACGCTCATGCCCAGGGTGTCGTGCAGGTGGAAGATGATCGCCGGGTCGATGTCACCGGAACGGGTACCCATCACCAGACCTTCCAGCGGGGTCAGACCCATGGAGGTATCAACACATTTACCGTTGCGGATAGCAGAAACAGAACCACCGTTGCCCAGATGGCAGGTGATGATGTTCACTTCTTCAACAGGTTTGTTCAGGATTTTCGCGGCTTCCTGAGTCACATAGAAGTGGCTGGTGCCGTGCGCGCCGTAACGACGTACGCCGTGCTCTTTGTACAGGCTGTACGGCAGGGCATAGAGGTAAGACTCTTCCGGCATGGTCTGGTGGAACGCGGTGTCGAATACGGCCACGTTTTTGTCTTTCAGATTCGGGAAGGACTTCAGCGCTTCAGCGATACCGATCAGGTGCGCCGGGTTGTGCAGCGGTGCGAAGGATGCAGAGTCTTTGATGCCCTGAATCACTGATTCGTCGATCACGACGGAGCTGGTGTATTTTTCGCCGCCGTGGACGATACGGTGACCAATCGCAGTCAGCTGAGCAGACAGTTCTGGTTTTTGTGCCAGAATAGTGTTAACGATAAAGTTCAGCGCTTCACTGTGAGCGGCGCCTGCACCTAAAGCCGCTTCTTGTTTGCTGCCGTCCATCTTCCACTTGATACGTGCTTCAGGCAGATGGAAACATTCGGCCAAACCAGAGAGGTACTCGTCACCGTTGAGCGCATCGATGATGGCGAATTTCAGTGAGGAGCTACCGCAGTTCAGAACCAGTACTAACTTACTCGACATGGAAGTACCTATTATTGATACGTGGCTAAAAAAACGTCAGTGAGTCTAACAGCGTAACGCATGATGACTCAGACATTTATGATTAACATCATGGCAAACGAACATTCTGGCATGATGAAAGAAATAACTATGATTTTATGCCATTTTGCACAATTTTCAGCCAATGGCATAATATGCGATAATTTGACGAGTTAATGCTTCTCGTCTACGGCCCTATCAGGCTGGCACAGGATACCCGATACGGGGTAGCGATGACAAAATATTTTGAACGTTGTTATAGCCTGTTGTGGTTTTGCACGAAAATTTTAATTTTTATATGTGAAGTTGAGGTACAGCCATGTCGACACCCGAAATCCCGTCCGTGAACTTTTTCAGTCTGTTTCGTCGGGGACAGCATTACGCAAAGACGTGGCCAATGGAAAAGCGCCTTGCGCCAATGTTTATTGAGAATCGCACTATCCGCGCCACGCGCTATGCGATTCGCTTTATGCCCCCCGTCGCCATCTTTACCCTGTGCTGGCAAATCGCCCTCGGTGGACAGCTTGGTCCTGCCGTCGCAACGGCGCTCTTCGCGTTAAGCCTGCCGATGCAGGGGCTGTGGTGGTTAGGCAAACGCTCTATCACGCCGCTTCCGCCTTCTATTTTACACTGGTTTTATGAAGTGCGTGGAAAACTGGAGGAGGCCGGGCAGGCGCTGGCCCCGGTTGAAGGCAAGCCGGATTACCAGGCGCTGGCGGACACGTTAAAGCGTGCTTTTAAGCAGCTGGATAAAACATTCCTCGATGACTTGTGATTGATCATCGAAACGACTAACAAAAGAAGGCACAGTAACACACCGTTACCGTGTCTTTTTTTTACAGTGCAATGCGCTACAGGAGTCGAAAGATGGAAATGACCCATGCTCAACGTCTGATTTTGTCTAACCAGTACAAGATGATGACTATGCTTGATCCCGATAACGCTGCGCGCTACAGCCGCCTGCAGACCATCGTCGAACGTGGGTTTGGTTTGCAAATGCGCGAACTGGACCGCGAGTTTGGCGAGCTGAAAGAAGAAACCTGCCGCATCGTGATCGACATTATGGAGATGTACCACGCCCTGCATGTGTCCTGGACGAATCTCAAAGACCAGCAGACCATTGACGAACGTCGTGTGACCTTCCTAGGCTTTGACGCAGCGACGGAAGCGCGCTATCTGAGCTATGTTCGCTTTATGGTGAACACCGAGGGGCGTTATACCCACTTTGATGCGGGCACCCACGGCTTCAACGCGCAGACCCCAATGTGGGACAAATACCAGCGCATGCTGAGCGCGTGGCACGCCTGCCCGCGTCAGTACCATTTAAGCAGCAACGAAATTCAACAAATCATTAATGCCTGACGGAGGTGCGTGTGCAGTGTAAAGGTTTTCTGTTTGATCTGGACGGTACGCTGGTGGATTCACTGCCGGTTGTGGAGCGCTCGTGGTGCCACTGGGCCGACCGGCACGGCATCGACCACCAGGACGTGCTGAATTTTATCCATGGCAAACAGGCCATTACCTCATTGCGGCACTTCTTAGCGGGGCGTTCTGAGGAAGAGATCCAGGCGGAGTTCAAATACCTGGAGCAGATTGAGGCCACCGACACCGAGGGCATTACCGCGCTGCCGGGGGCGCGCGAACTGCTTGAGCATCTGAACGAAGCGCAGATCCCGTGGGCTATCGTCACCTCCGGCTCTGTTCCGGTCGCTCATGCCCGCCATAAGGCGGCCGGCTTACCGAAGCCAGAGGTGTTCATTACGGCTGAGCGAGTCAAACGCGGCAAGCCGGAGCCGGATGCCTTTCTCCTTGGTGCAGAAATGCTGGGCTTCGCGCCTGCAGAGTGCGTGGTGGTGGAAGATGCGGCCGCTGGCGTGCTGGCCGGGCTGAACGCCGGTAGCCACGTCATTGCCGTAAACGTTCCGGCGGGGTCCCCACGCCTGGACGAGGCGGACTTTGTGATTCATTCCCTGGCGGCGCTGGCGGTGTCAAAAGCGCCCGACGGAGTTGTAACCGTCTCGCTAAAAATGTAATCCCATGATATAGCCCCACGCTGCTGGGGCTTTTTTATGGCAAAATTTCTCATCTTCCACTGACAAGGATAGGTTGTGAACGGTGAACTGATCTGGGTTCTGAGCCTGCTTTTAATCGCCATTATTCTCTTCGCCACAGGCAAGGTGCGCATGGATGCCGTCGCCCTGTTTGTCATCGTCGCGTTTGTGCTGAGCGGCACGCTCACGCTACCGGAAGCCTTCTCCGGGTTCAGCGACCCTAACGTTATTCTGATTGCCGCCCTGTTTATCATCGGCGACGGCCTTGTGCGCACCGGCGTGGCGACCATCATGGGCGCGTGGCTGGTCAAGGTGGCCGGCAGCAGTGAAACCAAGATGCTGATCTACCTGATGCTGACGGTCGCCGGTCTGGGGGCATTTATGAGCTCAACGGGCGTGGTCGCCATTTTTATCCCGGTGGTGCTGAGCGTCTCCATGCGGATGCAGAGCTCGCCGTCGCGCCTGATGATGCCCCTGAGCTTTGCCGGTTTGATCAGCGGTATGATGACGCTGGTGGCGACGCCGCCGAACCTGGTCGTCAACAGCGAGCTGCTTCGGGAAGGATTTCAGGGCTTCAGCTTTTTCAGCGTCACCCCGCTTGGGCTGGTGATTCTGGCGATGGGCGTGGTCTACATGCTGCTAACCCGTTTTGCCCTGAAAGGCGACAAGCAGGATAAGAACAAAGAGGGGTGGAAGCGACGCACCTTCCGCGATTTGATCAAAGAGTACCGCCTCACCGGGCGGGCGCGCCGCCTGGCCATTCGCCCCGGCTCGTCGCTGATCGGCCAGCGGCTTGATGACCTGAAGCTGCGCGAGCGTTATGGCGCGAACGTGATCGGCGTAGAGCGCTGGCGCCGTTTTCGCCGGGTGATCGTCAACGTTAACGGGGTGTCGGAATTCCGCGCGCGAGACGTCCTGCTGATCGATATGTCTACCGCCGAGGTGGATCTACGCGAGTTCTGCAGCGAACAGCAGCTGGAGCCGATGGTATTGCGCGGGGAGTATTTCTCCGACCAGGCGCTGGATGTGGGTATGGCCGAAGTGTCGCTGATCCCGGAATCGGAACTGTTGGGTAAAACCGTGCGTGAAATGGGGTTCCGTACCCGATATGGCCTGAACGTTGTTGGGCTGAAGCGCGATGGCGTCGCGATGGAAGGGGCCGTCGTCGATGAGCCGATCCTGCTGGGCGATATCTTTCTCGTCGTCGGTAACTGGAAGCTAATCAGCCAGCTCGGGCAAAAAGGGCGCGATTTTGTGGTGCTTAACATGCCGGTCGAGGAGAGCGACGCCTCCCCGGCGCACAGCCAGGCGCCCCACGCGATTTTCTGTCTGGTGCTGATGGTGGCGCTGATGCTGACCGATGAAATCCCCAATCCGGTCGCGGCCATTATCGCCTGCCTGCTGATGGGGAAATTCCGCTGCATAGACGCTGAAAGCGCGTATAAAGCCATTCACTGGCCGAGCATTATTCTTATCGTCGGGATGATGCCCTTTGCCCTGGCGCTGCAAAAAACCGGCGGGGTGGATCTGATCGTAAAAGGCTTGATGGACGTGGGCGGCGGGTATGGACCGTACATGATGATGGTCTGTCTGTTTGTCATGTGCGCCACGATCGGGTTGTTTATCTCCAACACCGCGACGGCAGTGCTGATGGCGCCCATTGCGCTGGCGATGGCGAAATCCATGGGCGTGTCGCCGTACCCGTTTGCGATGATGGTCGCGATGGCGGCGTCCGCGGCGTTTATGACGCCGGTTTCATCGCCGGTGAACACGCTGGTGCTGGGGCCGGGGAATTATAAGTTCAGCGATTTCGTGAAGCTGGGCGTGCCGTTCACCGTGCTGGTGATGGTGGTGTGCGTGGTGTTAATTCCGGTTTTATTCCCGTTTTAAGCGTGAGCGCAAAAGCGCAGGCCGGGTAAGGCGAAGTCGCCACCCGGCGAAAAATTACAACGGCGAATCCTGGCTGATTTCATCCAGCGATAGATGGAAGCTCGGCACAAATACCTGCATGAAATAGTCCATCTCTTCGCTGCGGCGGGATTCCAGCGTTTTTTCCAGGCGCGTTTTCGCCAATAAAAACTCATTATTGCCCGCAGACAGCTCTTCCAGACACTTCAGATAGGCGCACAGCGCGTCGGCCTGCTTGACCAGCGACTTTTCATCTTCCGTGTACTGGTGCTCGTCGATGAGCGGTTCAAAGATATCGCGCAGCTCTTCGGGCACCATCTCGATAAGCTTTTGCTGGGCAATCTTCTCGATAGCCTTATATTCCTGAGCAATCTGCGAATTGAAATATTTTACCGGCGTAGGCAGGTCGCCGGTCAGCACCTCTGATGCGTCGTGGTACATCGCCAGCAGCGCGATGCGCTCGGCATTCACCTGCCCGTTAAATTTGCGATTCTTAATGGCAGCCAGCGCATGAGCGACCATGGCAACCTGCAGGCTGTGCTCAGATACGTTCTCTGTACGCACGTTGCGCATCAGCGGCCAGCGGTTGATCAGTTTCAGGCGGGAGAGGTGGGCAAAGAAATGGCTCTGACTCATAGGTTACCTTTTGTCTTCACTGCGACAGGACTTCATTGTGCGGGGAGGGGAGGGAAGATGCAAATCAGGCTACCGAAGTAGCCTGATTTTTAAGATTACTGATGGTATCCAGAGAGGAATCGCCCAAAGCGGCTGATGGCCATTTCGAGATCGTCTTCGCGCGGCAGGGTCACGATACGCACGTGGTCCGGCCACGGCCAGTTAAACGCCGTTCCCTGAACCAGCAGCACTTTTTCCTGCAGCAGGAAATCGAGCACCATTTTCTGATCGTCGTGGATATTGAAGCGCTTCGCGTCAATTTTCGGGAACATATACAGCGCCCCGTTCGGCTTCACGCAGGAGACGCCCGGGATATCGTTGATCAGTTCCCATGCGCGGTTACGCTGCTCGTACAGACGACCGCCAGGGACGATGAACTCGCTGATGCTCTGGTAGCCGCCCAGCGCCGTCTGGATCGCGTGCTGCGCGGGCACGTTGGCGCAAAGACGCATCGACGCCAGCATCTCCAGCCCTTCAATATAGCCTTTGGCGTGTTTTTTCGGGCCGTTCAGCACCATCCAGCCCTGACGGAAACCGGCCACGCGGTAGGTTTTAGACAGGCCGTTGAAGGTGACGGTCAGCAAATCCGGGGCCAGCGCGGCGATAGAGTGGTGCTGTGCCGCGTCATACAGGATCTTGTCGTAGATTTCGTCAGCGAAGATGATCAGATTGTGCTGGCGGGCGATCTCCACGATCTCCAGCAGCAGCTCTTTTGAATAGACCGCGCCCGTCGGGTTGTTCGGGTTGATAATCACAATCCCACGCGTGCGAGGCGTGATTTTCGCGCGAATGTCATCCAGATCCGGGAACCAGTCAGAGGATTCGTCGCAAAGATAATGTACCGCTTTACCGCTGGAGAGCGATACGGCAGCGGTCCACAGCGGATAGTCCGGCGCGGGAACCAGCATTTCGTCACCGCTGTTCAGCAGCGCCTGCATGGCCTGAACGATCAGTTCGGAGACGCCGTTGCCGATATAGATATCTTCGACGGTAACGTCACGCATACCGCGCGCCTGGTAGTGCTGCATAATGGCTTTACGGGCGGAGTAAAGTCCCTTTGAGTCACAATAGCCTTGTGCCGTAGGCAGGTTGCGGATCACATCAACCAGAATTTCATCCGGCGCTTCAAAACCAAATGGCGCGGGGTTACCAATGTTGAGCTTCAGAACCTTGTTGCCTTCTTCTTCAAGGCGTTTTGCCTCTTTCAGAACCGGGCCACGGATGTCATAACAGACGTTATCAAGCTTGCTGGATTTTTCGATAGGGGACATGAACCTTTAACCTTTTCGCTATTATTGCCGCTCCCTGCCGTGGAAGTCAGCACGGAATAATGTACTCCCCCCTCGCTTCGTTTTGAAGGGTGTGCAGTAGAAGATTTTGTGCTTACTGCGAAATTGTGATGAATCTTTTTTACTATTGACTGACGCTTTTACTGCCTTAACGTAACGCACAAACCATAAGTAAAGGTTAATTGTGCTGCATATTTCTATGAAATATGTATATTGTTCTGGTGTGAAATAAAAGGCGTGCAGACAACAAGCGGAAGTCACGCTGGGTGACTTTTCGTAAAACCTGAGTGTTGAAGGGGTCTTGCAGTAATAGCCCGGAGCGGCTAAAAGTTAATCATGTGAAATTAATGTTAAGTGTTATTAATGAATGGCCATAATCTAAATTAAAATTTATTTATTATTAACCAACAAAATGCAACTTTAGTTAATTCTAATAAAATTAGTTTAGAAGCTTAACAAACCCCTTTAATCCTGAATATTGCAATAAGACTTATAAATAAAGTGGATTTGGGTTAAGATGTCTATAAGGAAAGCAGTAGGAAGATGCAGTGATTTTGCATATTTGAAACTGATTTTCCGATTTAATTGATTGTTATTGTTGGAGTTATCTCTGGCTGGAATGTGTCAAACATCTCCTGCTACGTTGACAGCGCTGCGAAAAAGATGGCAGAAAAAGTGTTACGCCTTTAATGTAATTTACATAACCCTGCGAACATCTAAATATCCTGAACGTTAAGAGAATAAAAATAACGTCATGAAACGTGCTTTCTGACTGTTGATATAAAGCAGCACAATAACTATCTGTCAGGCAGTCTGCCGGGCCGGGATGCGAGGGAAAACCTTCAGAAGGAATTGCTTAACTGTTACACACAGCTTCAACCCGGGCAGCTCCGCACGAGCAACCTGAAAGTGAATAGATATGATAAATGCAAATCGTCCGATAATGAATCTCGACCTCGATCTGCTGAGAACGTTTGTTGCGGTCGCCGATCTCAACACTTTTGCAGCAGCTGCTGCCGCCGTCTGCCGAACCCAGTCCGCCGTTAGCCAGCAAATGCAGCGGCTGGAGCAACTGGTTGGGAAAGAGCTTTTTGCCCGTCACGGGCGCAATAAGCTCTTAACGGAACACGGTATTCAGCTACTGGGTTATGCCAGGAAAATTCTTCGCTTTAATGATGAAGCATGTATGTCATTAATGTTTAGCAACCTTCAGGGGGTGTTAACCTTAGGGGCATCTGATGAGTCAGCGGATACTATATTGCCGTTTCTTCTCAATCGAATTAGCTCGGTTTATCCGAAGCTTGCGCTGGATGTAAGCGTAAAACGTAACGCCTTTATGGTTGAGATGTTAAATGAGAACAAGGTCGACCTTGTGGTTACGACGCATCGTCCCGGGCAGTTTGATTGTCTGACCTTGCGCACATCGCCCACGCACTGGTATTGCGCGGCGGAATATGTGCTGCAAAAAGGGGAACCCGTACCGCTGGTTTTACTGGACGATCCGAGTCCTTTCCGCGATATGGTGCTGACGGCGTTAAATGAAGCCAACATTCCGTGGCGTCTGGCCTATGTAGCGTCCACGCTGCCCGCTGTGCGTGCCGCCGTGAAAGCGGGTCTTGGCGTAACGGCCCGTCCGGTAGAGATGATGAGCCCTGATTTGCGCGTTCTCGGTAAATCTGATGGTCTCCCCGCGCTGCCGGATACCGAGTATCTGCTTTGCCATAACGCGTCCAGTCATAACGAGCTGGCGAAGGTGGTGTTTGAGGCGATGGAAAATTACCATAACCCATGGCAGTTCGAGCATGTTACCTCCGAAGGGGGGGATGATTCCCTGATCGTTGAAGGTGACTTTGAGTGATCAAAAGCTCAAAATTCTGGTAACAAATTGTAAGTGTAAAAAAAAGCCACTCGTGCCGTTTTCGCACGCAGTGGCTTTTTTTTGCCAATATTATCCTCGCTCGTTACAAGGTTTTCATAAATAAATCATACATATCAATGGGGTAAATGCATCTGCTCAAATGCTGTTCACTTTCTGTTCTAACTTCATCCATAACCCTTTGATGTTAAAAAAGCAGCAAATATGTTGCCGGTTTTTTGGGTAAATTAACAAAAGCGTGTCTCAGATCAAGAAAATACTCCTATTTGGGGGGAGGAATCGTTGGCAAATCCTGTCAAAATAGGAGGGTTATTTTTTTTACTTCCAAAACGGACACGATTCAACAACGCGCATTTGACGAAAAGTCAGGTAACCACCAGGGTTAAAGGGCACCAAATGTTAATGAGAATCGCTCGATGTAATTTAATGTGAAGAAACCTTTGTTAAAGTTGACAAAAGGTTATAGAAAGGAGTAAAAAACCCCATCATTTTGCTGTCTACGTCCCATTTCTGACAGTTAGTGTAAGGTTATTTGTTCCTCCCCATGAATCGATGTGATGCCTATCTGCCAGCAAGAGCAGTGTCGTCGGTATCACTTTTGATGAGTAAGCAATGAGTATGTCAACATCCACAGAAGTCATCGCTCATCACTGGGCATTCGCAATCTTTCTTATTGTAGCCATTGGCCTGTGCTGCCTGATGTTAGTCGGCGGCTGGTTCCTGGGCGGTCGCGCCCGTGCAAGGCACAAAAACACACCTTTCGAATCAGGTATTGATTCAGTAGGTTCCGCTCGCTTACGCCTGTCTGCCAAGTTCTATCTGGTAGCGATGTTCTTCGTCATCTTCGACGTGGAAGCGCTCTACCTGTTCGCGTGGTCGACCTCCATTCGCGAAAGTGGTTGGGTGGGCTTTGTCGAGGCCGCAATTTTCATTTTAGTGCTACTGGCCGGTCTGGTTTATCTGGTGCGTATTGGCGCGCTTGACTGGACGCCTGCGCGTTCACGTCGTGAACACATCAACCCGGAAAACAGTATCTCTAATCGTCAGCAGTAACAGCGAGGCAATAAGATGGATTATACGCTCACCCGCATAGATCCTAACGGTGAGAATGACCGTTACCCCCTGCAAAAACAGGAGATCGTAACCGACCCCCTGGAGCAAGAAGTCAACAAAAGCGTGTACATGGGCAAACTCGAACATGCCATGCACGATATGGTCAACTGGGGTCGTAAGAACTCCATCTGGCCATACAACTTTGGCCTTTCTTGCTGCTACGTTGAAATGGTGACGTCATTCACTGCGGTGCATGACGTTGCGCGTTTTGGGGCCGAGGTACTGCGTGCTTCCCCGCGTCAGGCTGACCTGATGGTGGTGGCCGGTACCTGCTTTACCAAGATGGCACCTGTTATTCAGCGTCTGTATGACCAGATGCTGGAGCCAAAATGGGTTATTTCCATGGGCGCATGTGCAAACTCTGGCGGTATGTACGACATTTATTCCGTTGTGCAGGGCGTTGATAAGTTCATTCCGGTGGATGTTTACATCCCGGGCTGCCCGCCGCGTCCAGAAGCCTATATGCAGGCGCTGATGCTGCTGCAGGAGTCTATCGGTAAAGAACGTCGCCCACTCTCATGGGTTGTTGGCGATCAGGGTGTCTATCGCGCGAACATGCAGTCCGAGCGCGAGCGTAAACGTGGTGAACGTATTGCCGTCACCAACCTGCGTACGCCTGACGAAATTTAATTTGCGCCTGTAGGCCTGGAGAAAACCTTCGCATATCACTACTCAAATAGCGCGAAGCCAGGCTTAACAGTCACCACGGACCATTTGCAATGGTGAACAATATGACCGACTTAACCGCGCAAGAAGCCGCCTGGCAGACCCGGGATCATCTTGATGACCCCGTCATTGGCGAACTGCGCAACCGTTTTGGGCCGGATGCCTTTACCGTTCAGGCGACCCGCACCGGGGTACCCGTTGTTTGGGTGAAGCGTGAACAATTGCTGGAAGTTGTCGATTTCCTCAAGAAATTGCCAAAACCTTACGTCATGCTGTTTGACTTACACGGCATGGACGAACGTCTGCGTACTCACCGCCAGGGTCTCCCTGCTGCGGATTTTTCCGTTTTCTACCACCTGATCTCAATAGACCGCAACACGGATATCATGCTCAAGGTGGCATTGTCTGAAAACGACATGCATCTGCCGACGATCACCAAACTTTTCCCGAACGCCAACTGGTACGAGCGTGAAACCTGGGAAATGTTCGGCATGACCTTCGACGGCCACCCGCACTTGACGCGCATCATGATGCCGCAGACCTGGACCGGCCACCCGCTGCGTAAAGACTACCCGGCACGTGCGACCGAATTCGATCCGTTTGAGCTGACCAAAGCCAAGCAGGATCTGGAGATGGAAGCGCTGACCTTCAAGCCGGAAGACTGGGGCATGAAGCGCGGTACCGAAAACGAGGACTTCATGTTCCTCAACCTCGGTCCGAACCACCCGTCTGCGCACGGTGCATTCCGTATTATTCTTCAGCTTGATGGCGAAGAGATTGTCGACTGCGTCCCTGACATCGGTTACCACCACCGCGGTGCTGAGAAGATGGGCGAGCGTCAGTCCTGGCACAGCTACATTCCGTATACCGACCGTATCGAGTACCTCGGCGGCTGCGTAAACGAAATGCCATACGTGCTGGCCGTTGAGAAACTGGCAGGCATCACCGTACCGGATCGCGTTAACGTGATTCGCGTTATGCTGTCAGAACTGTTCCGCATCAACAGCCACCTGCTGTACATCTCCACGTTCATTCAGGACGTCGGCGCGATGACCCCGGTCTTCTTCGCCTTTACCGATCGTCAAAAAATCTACGATCTGGTGGAAGCGATTACCGGTTTCCGTATGCACCCGGCATGGTTCCGTATCGGCGGCGTGGCGCACGATCTGCCGCGCGGCTGGGACCGCCTGCTGCGTGAGTTCCTCGACTGGATGCCGAAACGTCTGGCGTCTTACGAGAAAGCCGCACTGCGCAACACCATCCTGAAAGGCCGTTCCCAGGGCGTTGCTGCCTACGGCGCGAAAGAAGCGCTGGAGTGGGGCACCACAGGTGCTGGCCTGCGCGCGACCGGTATTGATTTCGACGTGCGTAAAGCCCGTCCTTACTCTGGCTACGAGAACTTTGACTTTGAAGTCCCGGTTGGCGGCGGCGTGTCCGACTGCTACACCCGCGTGATGCTGAAAGTGGAAGAGCTGCGCCAGAGTCTGCGCATCCTTGAGCAGTGCCTCAACAACATGCCGGAAGGCCCGTTCAAAGCGGATCACCCGCTGACCACGCCGCCGCCGAAAGAGCGCACGCTGCAGCATATCGAAACCCTGATCACCCACTTCCTGCAGGTTTCCTGGGGCCCGGTCATGCCGGCGCAAGAATCCTTCCAGATGATTGAAGCGACCAAGGGTATTAACAGTTACTACCTGACCAGCGACGGCAGCACCATGAGCTACCGTACCCGCGTGCGTACGCCGAGCTTTGCGCACCTGCAGCAGATCCCGTCCGCCATCCGCGGCAGTCTGGTCTCCGACCTGATTGTGTATCTGGGTAGTATCGATTTTGTTATGTCAGATGTGGACCGCTAATTATGCACGAGAATCAACAACCACAAACCGAGGCTTTTGAGCTGAGTGAAGCAGAGCGTGCCGCCATTGAGCACGAGATGCACCACTACGAAGACCCGCGTGCGGCGTCCATTGAAGCGCTGAAAATCGTACAGAAACAGCGTGGTTGGGTGCCGGATGGGGCGATCTATGCGATCGCGAAAGTGCTGGGTATTCCGGCCAGTGACGTAGAAGGCGTAGCCACGTTCTACAGCCAGATCTTCCGTCAGCCGGTCGGCCGCCATGTGATCCGCTACTGTGACAGCGTTGTCTGCCACATTACCGGCTATCAGGGCATTCAGGCTGCGATTGAGAAGAAGCTCAATATCAAGCCGGGCCAGACCACTTTCGATGGTCGCTTTACTCTGCTGCCAACCTGCTGCCTGGGTAACTGCGACAAGGGGCCGACCATGATGATTGATGAGGACACTCACAGCCATCTGACGCCGGAAGCGATTCCTGACCTGCTGGAGCAGTACAAATGAAAACTGTAATTCGTACTGCTGAGACGCATCCGCTGACCTGGCGTCTGCGCGATGACAAACAGCCGGTATGGCTCGACGAATACCAGAGCAAAAACGGCTATGCCGGCGCGCGTAAAGCCCTTGGCGGCATGGCACCGGACGACATCGTTAACGCGGTAAAAGATTCCGGCCTGAAAGGGCGCGGCGGTGCGGGCTTCTCCACCGGCCTGAAGTGGAGCCTGATGCCGAAAGACGAATCCATGAACATCCGTTACCTGCTGTGTAACGCCGATGAAATGGAGCCGGGCACCTATAAAGACCGCCTGCTGATGGAACAGCTGCCGCACCTGCTGGTGGAAGGCATGCTGATCTCCGCGTTTGCGCTGAAAGCGTACCGTGGCTACATCTTCCTGCGCGGTGAGTACATCGAAGCGGCAGAAAACCTGCGTCGCGCGATTGCAGAGGCTACCGAAGCGGGCCTGCTGGGTAAAAACATCCTGGGCACCGGCTTTGACTTCGAACTGTTCGTGCACACCGGTGCCGGGCGTTATATCTGCGGCGAAGAAACCGCGCTCATTAACTCCCTCGAAGGCCGCCGCGCGAACCCGCGTTCCAAGCCGCCTTTCCCGGCAAGCTCCGGCGTCTGGGGTAAACCGACCTGCGTCAACAACGTCGAAACCCTGTGTAACGTCCCGGCGATCCTCGCGAACGGCGTGGAGTGGTATCAGGGCATCTCTTCGAGCAAAGATGCCGGTACCAAGCTGATGGGCTTCTCCGGTCGCGTGAAGAATCCTGGCGTCTGGGAACTGCCGTTCGGTACCACCGCACGTGAAATTCTTGAAGACTACGCCGGCGGCATGCGCGATGGCCTGAAATTCAAAGCCTGGCAGCCGGGCGGGGCAGGGACGGACTTCCTGACCGAAGCCCACCTTGACCTGCCGATGGAATTCGAAAGCATTGGTAAAGCAGGCAGCCGTCTGGGTACGGCGCTGGCGATGGCCGTCGACCACGAGATCGGCATGGTCTCGCTGGTGCGTAACCTGGAAGAGTTCTTTGCTCGCGAGTCCTGCGGCTGGTGTACACCGTGCCGTGACGGTCTGCCGTGGAGCGTGAAGATCCTGCGCGCTATCGAGCGTGGCGAAGGCCAGCCGGGCGATATCGAGACGCTTGAGCAACTGTGTCGATTCTTAGGGCCAGGTAAAACCTTCTGTGCCCACGCACCGGGTGCCGTCGAGCCGCTGCAGAGCGCGATTAAATATTTCCGCGACGAATTCGAAGCAGGCATCAAGCAGCCGTTCAGCAATACCCATTCGATCAATGGTATTCAGCCGAACCTGCTGAAAGCGCGCTGGTAAAAACAGAATTTTGATTAACGCTCGGTTTCGGCCGAGCCAACTGGAAGCATGCTAATGGCTACGATTCATGTAGACGGCAAAGAATACGAAGTCAACGGGGCGGACAACCTGCTGGAAGCTTGTCTGTCTCTTGGCCTCGATATTCCGTACTTTTGCTGGCATCCGGCGCTGGGCAGCGTCGGTGCTTGCCGCCAGTGTGCGGTGAAGCAATATCAAAACGCGGAAGACACGCGTGGTCGCCTGGTGATGTCCTGTATGACGCCAGCCACCGAAGGCACCTTTATTTCGATTGATGACGAAGAAGCCAAACAGTTCCGCGAAAGCGTGGTGGAGTGGTTGATGACCAACCACCCGCACGACTGTCCGGTTTGTGAAGAGGGCGGTAACTGCCACCTTCAGGATATGACCGTGATGACCGGTCACAGCTTCCGTCGCTATCGCTTTACCAAGCGTACCCACCGTAACCAGGACCTTGGGCCGTTCATCTCTCACGAAATGAACCGCTGCATCGCCTGCTACCGCTGCGTGCGTTACTACAAAGACTATGCAGACGGTCAGGATCTGGGCGTGTACGGCGCGCATGACAACGTCTACTTCGGTCGTCCGGAAGACGGTACGCTGGAGAGCGAATTCTCCGGTAACCTGGTAGAAATCTGCCCGACCGGCGTATTCACGGATAAAACCCACTCCGAGCGCTACAACCGTAAATGGGACATGCAGTTTGCACCTAGCATCTGCCAGCAGTGCTCCCTCGGCTGTAACACCAGCCCGGGTGAACGTTACGGCGAACTGCGTCGTATCGAAAACCGCTACAACGGTACCGTTAACCACTACTTCCTGTGCGACCGCGGTCGTTTCGGCTATGGCTATGTGAACCTGAAAGACCGTCCGCGTCAGCCGGTTCAGCGCCGTGGTGACGACTTCATTACCCTGAACGCCGAGCAGGCGATGCAGGGCGCGGCAGATATTCTGCGCCAGTCGAAGAAAGTGATCGGTATCGGCTCCCCGCGCGCCAGCATCGAAAGCAACTTTGCGCTGCGCGAGCTGGTTGGGGCAGAAAACTTCTATACCGGTATCGCCCAGGGCGAGCAGGAACGTCTGCAGCTGGTACTGAAAGTGCTGCGCGAAGGCGGTATTCATACCCCTGCGCTGCGCGAAATTGAATCTTACGATGCGGTTCTGGTGCTGGGTGAAGACCTGACGCAGACCGGTGCACGCGCGGCTCTGGCGGTTCGTCAGGCGGTGAAGGGCAAAGCGCGCGAGATGGCAGCGGCACAGAAAGTGGCTGACTGGCAGATTGCGGCAATCCTCAACATCGGCCAGCGCGCGAAGCATCCTCTGTTTGTGACCAACGTCGACAACACCCGCCTGGACGATATCGCCGCGTGGACCTACTGCGCGCCGGTTGAAGATCAGGCGCGTCTTGGCTTTGCGATTGCCCACGCGCTGGACAACAACTCTCCGGCCGTCGAGCTGGAGCGCGACCTGCAAAACAAGGTCGACGTGATTGTTCAGGCCCTGGCGGGCGCGAAAAAACCGCTGATTATTTCCGGTACCAACGCCGGCAGCGCAGAGATTATTCAGGCGGCAGCCAACGTTGCCAAAGCCCTGAAAGGCCGCGGTGCGGACGTTGGCGTGACGATGATTGCCCGTGCGGTGAACAGCATCGGTCTGGGGATGATTGGCGGCGGCTCGCTGGAAGAAGCGTTAAGCGAACTGGAGTCCGGTTCCGCTGACGCCGTTGTGGTGCTGGAAAACGACCTGCATCGCCACGCGTCTGCCGCTCGCGTTGACGCCGCGCTCTCCAAAGCGCCGCTGGTGATGGTCATTGACCATCAGCGCACCGCGATCATGGAAAAAGCGCACCTGGTGCTCTCTGCGGCAAGCTTCGCAGAAAGCGACGGTACGGTTATCAACAATGAAGGCCGCGCCCAGCGTTTCTTCCAGGTTTACGACCCGGCGTACTACGACAGCAACACCGTGATGCTGGAAAGCTGGCGCTGGCTGCACTCCCTGCACAGCACCGTGCAGAGCCGTGAAGTGGACTGGACGCAGCTCGACCACGTTATCGACGCGGTGGTGGAAAAACTGCCTCAGCTGGCGGGCATTAAAGATGCAGCCCCTGAAGCAAGCTTCCGCATTCGCGGCCAGAAGCTGGCGCGTGAACCGCACCGCTACAGCGGCCGTACCGCAATGCGCGCCAACATCAGCGTGCACGAACCGCGCCAGCCGCAGGATAAAGACACCATGTTTGCCTTCTCCATGGAAGGGAACAACCAGCCGTCTGCGCCGCGTTCGCAAATCCCGTTCGCATGGGCTCCGGGCTGGAACTCCCCGCAGGCGTGGAACAAATTCCAGGCTGAAGTGGGCGGTTCCCTGCGCCACGGCGATCCGGGCGTGCGTCTGATTGAAGCCTCCGAAACCGGTCTGGACTTCTTCACCACCGTACCGGCGAGCTTCCAGGCTCAGGATGGTCAGTGGCGTATTGCGCCGTACTACCATCTGTTCGGTAGCGACGAGCTGTCCCAGCGTTCACCGGTCTTCCAGACCCGTATGCCGCAGCCTTACATCAAGCTCAACCCGGCGGATGCCGCGAAGCTTGGCGTTAACGCGGGTGCGAACATCGCCTTTAGCTATGACGGCCAGACAATCAGCCTGCCGCTGATTATCTCTGAAAGCCTGACAGCAGGGCAGGTGGGTCTGCCGATGGGTATGCCTGGCATCGCGCCGGTTCTGGCGGGTGCGCGTCTTGATAATCTGCAGGAGGCAAAAGCATGAGTTGGTTAACGCCGGATCTTATCGACATCCTGCTGAGCATTCTGAAAGCGATTGTTATCCTGCTGGTGGTGGTCACCTGCGGCGCGTTCATGAGCTTTGGTGAACGTCGTCTGCTCGGTCTGTTCCAGAACCGTTACGGGCCGAACCGCGTGGGCTGGGGTGGTTCACTCCAGCTGGTGGCGGACATGATCAAGATGTTCTTTAAAGAGGACTGGGTTCCGCGCTTCTCTGACCGCGTGATCTTTACTCTGGCACCGATGATCGCCTTCACCTCGCTGCTGCTGGCGTTTGCTATCGTTCCGGTCAGCCCGACCTGGGTGGTCGCTGACCTGAACATCGGCATTCTGTTCTTCCTGATGATGGCAGGCCTCGCGGTTTACGCGGTGCTGTTCGCAGGCTGGTCCAGTAACAACAAATACTCGCTGCTGGGCGCGATGCGTGCTTCCGCGCAGACGCTGAGCTACGAAGTGTTCCTGGGTCTTTCCCTGATGGGCGTGGTTGCGCAGGCCGGTTCATTCAACATGACCGACATCGTCAACAACCAGGCCGACATCTGGAACGTTATCCCGCAGTTCTTTGGGTTTATTACCTTTGCTATCGCGGGCGTGGCCGTGTGTCACCGTCACCCGTTTGACCAGCCAGAAGCCGAACAGGAACTGGCCGACGGTTACCACATCGAATATTCCGGTATGAAGTTCGGTCTGTTCTTCGTGGGCGAGTACATCGGTATCGTCACCATTTCCGCGTTGATGGTAACGCTGTTCTTTGGTGGCTGGCATGGCCCGTTCTTACCGCCGTTCATCTGGTTCGCGCTGAAAACCGCGTTCTTCATGATGATGTTCATTTTGATTCGCGCAGCGTTACCGCGTCCACGTTATGACCAGGTAATGTCCTTCGGCTGGAAAGTGTGCCTGCCGCTGACGCTCGTCAACTTGTTGGTAACGGCAGCTGTCATTCTCTGGCAGCAGCCATAAGGGGCTATAGACCATGACCTTAAAAGAATTACTGGTAGGTTTCGGTACCCAGGTACGCAGTATCTGGATGATCGGCCTGCACGCGTTTGCTAAACGCGAAACCCGGATGTACCCGGAAGAGCCGGTATATCTGCCGCCGCGCTACCGTGGCCGTATCGTGCTGACGCGCGACCCTGACGGCTCCGAGCGCTGCGTTGCCTGTAACCTGTGTGCGGTAGCGTGTCCGGTTGGCTGTATCTCTCTGCAGAAAGCAGAGACGGTAGACGGCCGCTGGTACCCTGAGTTCTTCCGCATCAACTTCTCACGCTGCATCTTCTGCGGTCTGTGTGAAGAAGCGTGCCCAACCACGGCGATTCAGCTGACTCCGGACTTCGAGCTGGGTGAGTACAAGCGTCAGGACCTGGTGTACGAGAAAGAGGATCTGCTGATTTCCGGTCCGGGCAAATACCCGGAATATAACTTCTACCGGATGGCGGGTATGGCAATCGACGGCAAAGATAAGGGCGAAGCAGAGAATGAAGCTAAGCCTATCGACGTCAAGAGCCTGTTACCGTAAGGAGAGGGCAATGGAATTCGCTTTTTATATCTGTGGCCTTATCGCCATCCTGGCCACGCTGCGAGTAATTACGCACACCAATCCGGTGCATGCGCTGCTGTACTTAATCATCTCGCTGCTGGCTATTTCCGGGGTGTTCTTCGCGCTGGGCGCGCACTTTGCCGGTGCGCTGGAAATCATCGTTTACGCCGGGGCCATCATGGTGCTGTTCGTCTTCGTTGTGATGATGCTGAACCTGGGCGGCTCTGAAATTGAGCAGGAACGTCAGTGGTTAAAACCGCAGGTGTGGATTGGCCCGGCAATTTTGTCGGCCATCATGCTGGTGGTGATCGTTTACGCCATTCTGGGTGTTAACGATCAGGGCATCGACGGCACGCCAATTGGCGCGAAAGAGGTGGGTATCACGCTCTTTGGCCCATACGTTCTGGCGGTGGAACTGGCCTCTATGCTTCTGCTGGCAGGCCTGGTTGTGGCTTTCCACGTTGGCCGCGAAGAGCGTGCTGGCGAGGTGCTGAGCAACCGCACTGACGACCGCGCGAAAAGAAAAACGGAGGAGCGCGCATGATCCCCTTAACACATGGACTGATCCTCGCTGCGATTTTATTCGTTCTGGGTCTGACCGGTCTGGTTATCCGCCGCAATCTGCTGTTTATGCTGATCGGCCTGGAAATCATGATTAACGCCTCCGCGCTGGCCTTTGTGGTCGCCGGAAGCTACTGGGGCCAGACCGATGGTCAGGTGATGTACATTCTCGCCATTAGCCTCGCGGCTGCCGAAGCGAGTATTGGCCTGGCGCTGTTGCTGCAGCTCCATCGTCGCCGCCAGAATCTGAACATCGATTCAGTAAGTGAGTTGCGTGGATGAACATGCTTGCCTTAACCATTATTTTTCCGCTGATTGGCTTCGTGCTGCTGGCGTTTTCTCGCGGCCGCTGGTCTGAGAATCTGTCCGCGACCGTTGGCATGGGCTCTGTCGGCCTGGCCGCGCTGGTCACAGCGTATGCGGGTATCGACTTCTTTAACAACGGACGCCAGCCTTTCAGCGTGCCGCTGTGGACCTGGATGTCGGTCGGTGATTTCAACATCGGTTTCAACCTGGTGCTGGATGGTCTGTCTCTGACCATGCTCTCCGTGGTGACCGGCGTGGGCTTCCTGATCCACATGTTCGCCTCCTGGTACATGCGCGGTGAAGAGGGATACTCCCGCTTCTTCGCCTACACCAACCTGTTTATCGCCAGCATGGTCGTTCTGGTGCTGGCCGATAACCTGCTGCTGATGTATCTGGGCTGGGAAGGCGTGGGTCTGTGTTCTTACCTGCTGATCGGTTTCTACTATACCGATCCGAAGAATGGCGCTGCGGCCATGAAAGCGTTCGTCGTGACCCGCGTGGGTGACGTCTTCCTCGCGTTCGCGCTGTTCATTCTCTACAACGAACTGGGCACGCTGAACTTCCGCGAAATGGTGGAACTGGCGCCGGCGCACTTCGAAGCAGGCAACAACATGCTGTGGTGGGCGACGCTGATGCTGCTGGGTGGTGCCGTGGGTAAATCCGCGCAGCTGCCGCTGCAGACATGGCTGGCCGACGCGATGGCGGGTCCAACCCCTGTCTCCGCGCTGATCCACGCCGCGACCATGGTAACCGCCGGTGTTTACCTGATTGCGCGTACTCATGGCCTGTTCCTGATGACTCCGGAAATTCTGCATCTGGTGGGTATCGTCGGTGCGGTGACGCTGGTGCTGGCAGGCTTTGCCGCGCTGGTGCAGACCGACATCAAACGCGTGCTCGCGTACTCCACCATGAGCCAGATTGGCTACATGTTCCTGGCGCTGGGCGTTCAGGCGTGGGACGCGGCCATTTTCCACCTGATGACGCACGCGTTCTTTAAAGCGCTGCTGTTCCTCTCATCCGGTTCCGTCATTCTGGCCTGCCATCACGAGCAGAACATCTTCAAGATGGGCGGACTGCGTAAGTCCATCCCGCTGGTCTATGTCTGCTTCCTGGTGGGCGGCGCGGCGCTGGCGGCACTGCCGCTGATTACCGCGGGCTTCTTCAGTAAGGACGAAATCCTTGCGGGTGCCATGGCGAATGGTCATATCAATCTGATGGTTGCGGGTCTGGTCGGTGCGTTCATGACCTCCCTGTATACCTTCCGTATGATTTTCATCGTATTCCACGGTAAAGAACAAATTCACGCTCACGCAGGGAAGGGGATTACCCACCACCTGCCGCTGATTGTGCTGCTGGTACTCTCCACCTTCGTTGGCGCGATGATTGTGCCACCGCTGCAGGGCGTACTGCCAGACACCACCGAGCTTGAGCACGGTCGCGTTCTGACGCTTGAAATCACCTCCGGTGTGGTCGCTATCGCGGGCATCCTGATTGCGGCATGGCTGTGGCTGGGCAAACGTACGCTGGTAACCGCCGTTGCCAACAGCGCGCCGGGTCGTCTGCTGGGCACCTGGTGGTACAACGCGTGGGGCTTCGACTGGCTGTACGACATGATCTTCGTTAAGCCGTTCCTGGGCATTGCGTGGCTGCTGAAGCGCGACCCGTTGAATAGCCTGATGAACATCCCGGCGATCCTCTCCCGCTTTGCAGGTAAAGGCCTGCTGTACAGCGAGAACGGCTACCTGCGCTGGTATGTGGCGTCCATGAGCATCGGTGCGGTTGTCGTGCTGGCGCTGCTGATGGTATTGCGTTGATCGTTAAGTGAATTTTATTCGAATTCGTTGAAAATCAGGCCCCCGCAGGGGGCCTTAAAAAGGAATGTAAATCGCCATGTTACTACCCTGGCTAATATTAATTCCCTTCATCGGCGGCTTCCTGTGCTGGCAGACCGAACGCTTTGGCGTGAAGATGCCGCGCTGGATCGCGCTGATCACCATGGGATTGACGCTCGCGCTTGGCCTGCAACTGTGGTTGCAGGGCGGTTACTCACTGACCCAGTCTGCGGGCATTCCGCAGTGGCAGTCTGAGTTCATCCTGCCGTGGATCCCGCGTTTCGGCATTACGATCCACCTGGCGATTGATGGTCTGTCGCTGCTGATGGTGGTGCTGACCGGTCTGCTCGGCGTTCTGGCGGTACTTTGCTCCTGGCGAGAAATCGAAAAATACCAGGGCTTCTTCCACCTGAACCTGATGTGGATCCTGGGCGGCGTGATCGGCGTGTTCCTTGCCATCGACATGTTCCTGTTCTTCTTCTTCTGGGAGATGATGCTGGTGCCGATGTACTTCCTGATCGCGCTCTGGGGCCACAAGGCGTCCGACGGTAAAACGCGTATCACGGCGGCAACCAAGTTCTTCATCTATACGCAGGCGAGCGGTCTGGTGATGCTGATTGCCATTCTGGCGCTGGTGTTTGTTCACCACAGCGCAACCGGCACCTGGACCTTCAACTACGAAGACCTGCTGAAGACCCCGATGTCGCACGGCGTTGAATACTTGCTGATGCTGGGCTTCTTCATCGCGTTCGCGGTGAAAATGCCGGTCGTTCCGCTGCACGGCTGGCTGCCAGACGCGCACTCCCAGGCACCAACGGCGGGTTCCGTTGACCTGGCGGGCATCTTGCTGAAAACGGCGGCCTACGGTCTGCTGCGCTTCGCACTGCCGCTGTTCCCGAACGCCTCCGCGGAATTCGCACCGATTGCTATGTGGCTGGGTGTGATCGGTATCTTCTACGGTGCCTGGATGGCCTTCACGCAGTACGACATCAAGCGTCTGATTGCTTACACCTCCGTTTCCCACATGGGCTTCGTGCTGATTGCTATCTACACCGGCAGCCAGCTGGCGTACCAGGGCGCGGTGATCCAGATGATTGCGCACGGTCTGTCCGCAGCCGGTCTCTTCATTCTTTGCGGTCAGCTGTACGAACGTCTGCATACCCGCGACATGCGCATGATGGGCGGCCTGTGGAGCAAAATTAAATGGCTGCCAGCGCTGTCCATGTTCTTCGCGGTGGCTACCCTGGGGATGCCGGGCACCGGTAACTTCGTTGGCGAATTTATGATTCTGTTCGGCAGCTTCAAAGTGGTACCGGTAATTACCGTGATCTCCACCTTTGGTCTGGTGTTCGCTTCCGTCTACTCGCTGGCGATGCTGCACCGCGCATACTTCGGTAAAGCGAAGAGCGAAATTGCTGCACAAGAACTGCCGGGGATGTCGCTGCGCGAGCTGTTCATCATCCTGCTGCTGGTCGTACTGCTGGTGCTGCTGGGCTTCTTCCCGCAGCCGATTCTGGATACCTCGCACAGCGCGATGGGTAACATCCAGCAGTGGTTTGTTAATTCTGCTTCTACTACAAGGCCGTAATTCGCCATGACAATAACTCCACAACAACTGATCGCGCTGCTACCGCTGCTGATCGTCGGATTGACGGTGGTGGTTGTGATGCTCTCCATTGCGTGGCGACGCAATCACTTCCTGAATGCCACGCTGTCGGTCATCGGCCTGAACGCCGCGTTAGTCTCTCTCTGGTTTGTTGGCCAGGGCGGGGCGATGGACGTCACCCCGCTGATGCGCGTTGACGGCTATGCCATGCTTTACACCGGTCTGGTGCTGCTGGCGAGCCTGGCAACCTGTACCTTTGCGTACCCGTGGCTTGAAGGCTACAACGACAACAAAGAAGAGTTTTACCTGCTGGTTCTGATTGCCGCGCTGGGCGGCATTCTGCTGGCGAATGCCAACCATCTGGCCGCGCTGTTCCTCGGCATTGAGCTGATCTCTCTGCCGCTGTTCGGCCTGATTGGTTACGCCTTCCGTCAGAAGCGCTCTCTGGAAGCGAGCATCAAGTACACCATTCTGTCTGCTGCTGCGTCCTCCTTCCTGCTGTTTGGTATTGCGCTGCTGTACGCACAGTCCGGTAACCTCTCCTTCATGGCGCTCGGTAAGAGCCTCGGCGACGGCATGCTGCATGAGCCGCTGCTGCTGGCAGGTCTGGGCATGATGATCGTTGGCCTCGGCTTCAAGCTCTCTCTGGTTCCGTTCCACCTGTGGACGCCAGACGTCTACCAGGGCGCTCCGGCTCCGGTGTCGACCTTCCTGGCGACGGCGAGCAAAATCGCTATCTTCGGTGTGGTCATGCGTCTGTTCCTGTACGCACCGGTGGGTGACAGCGAAGCCGTTCGCGTGGTGCTGGGCATCATCGCGTTCGTCTCCATCATCTTCGGTAACCTGATGGCGCTGAGCCAGACCAACATCAAGCGTCTGCTGGGCTACTCGTCCATCTCTCATCTGGGCTACCTGCTGGTGGCGCTGATTGCGCTGCAGAGCGGCGAGATGTCGATGGAAGCCGTGGGCGTGTATCTGGCAGGTTACCTGTTCAGCAGCCTCGGCGCCTTCGGCGTGGTGAGCCTGATGTCCAGCCCGTACCGTGGTCCGGATGCCGATTCACTGTTCTCCTACCGTGGTCTGTTCTGGCACCGTCCAATTCTGTCCGCGGTAATGACCGTGATGATGCTCTCTCTGGCTGGTATCCCGATGACGCTGGGCTTTATCGGTAAGTTCTACGTGCTGGCCGTTGGTGTGCAGGCGCACCTGTGGTGGCTGACTGCGGGCGTGGTTATCGGCTCCGCGATTGGTCTCTACTACTACCTGCGTGTGGCCGTGAGCCTGTACCTGAGCGCGCCTCAGCAGCTCAATCGCGATGCGCCATCCAACTGGCAGTACAGCGCCGGCGGTATCGTGGTGCTTATCTCCGCGCTGCTGGTGCTGATCTTCGGTATCTATCCGCAGCCGCTGATTGACATCGTGCAGCGAGCGATGCCGCTGATGTAAGCCGGTAAAAAATAAAAAGCCCGCATCTGGACTGCCCCATAAAATCGGGCAGTTCATGAAAAGCGACTAACAGGGCCTGGGTTCGGTTTTCTACCGGACTCAGGCCTTTTAATTTATGCCATGAATACCGTGAGTTACCAGGCTCTTACCCAGCGTCGAACCAATGTTCTCTCTACACCAAAGCGTACAGCTGTACGATGTGCTCCCTATTTCCGAAAAAAATAGTTTTCTTCTTTAGGGTTTATGCTAAATATAAATATACCCTTTGCTTTTCAGGGAATAAATCCGTTATTTCATGTGAAACAAATAAATGTATACATTTATTTGGTAATTATTATTTTTGAGCGCCATGTTAAGCGGCGTGTGAATTTAATTATAACGCTGCTGTGAATTAACAAAGTATTAATGCTGACATTCAGGAGAAACGTTTAACTCTTATTCGGTGGTTTCTCTGCTGAGAATAAAATTATATTTTGATGATGGATAAGAAAGAGATGAAAAAAAGATTCATAACCACGCTGACGCTTGCCGCTATTTTGATCTCGCCTGCGCACGCCATTAGTGAGAAATACCGTGCCCAGCTTGAGCGCTCGGGATGCACGCAGGTTACGGACGGTAACGGGTGCGATATTCACAAAACCAAAGCGCAGAATGCGGCGGCCGCTCAAAAGAGCGAGCCTGCGGTAGCCGACTTCCAGCCTTACGTGGGCACCTGGCAGTCACTCGATCAGAACGGAAAAGCGATCGATACGTTTACTGTCACCCGTACCAGCGTAAAGACGCGTGGCCATCTTGTCGAGCAGGCGAGGGTGGACAATGGTCGCCTGACGTTCCGTGTTCAGGCCGCGGAGTTCAATCTGCTTCCGGAAGGTTTTGGAAGCTGGTTAACCTCAACACAATCAGGCGCAATTAAGCGTCATTAATCAGAGAGGAAAGAGCATGTGCGTTAATCTTTATGACAATGCGCGTCGCTATGCCGACGACAAGAAGTAATCATCAGCTAAAATAGAATGCACCGCCCGAAATAAGGGCAGTGCATTCGACTGTTATGCCAGCGCTTTACGGCTGATCAACGGCCCGTCAATCTTCTTCATAGAGCGGTCCAGCACTTCCTCAATGACCGACGACAGCTCGTTCAGCTCAAACTTCGCCACATACCCGTCCGCCTTCACCTTGCGAATATGGTCTTCGTTGGCGTTGCCGGAAAGGGACGAGTGGATCACCACCGGAATATCCTTCAGCACCGGGTCGGTTTTGATTTTGCGCGTTAGCGTAAAGCCGTCCATCTCCGGCATTTCGAGGTCCGTCAGCACCAGAGCGATCTTGTCGGTGATCGGTACACCTTCGGCCTGCGCCTGAGCGGCCAGCACGCCAATTTTCTCCCACGCGTCTTTGCCGGTGATGTGCAGCTGCGCCGGGATCTCCATCGCCTGCAGACCTTTCTCAAGCATCGAACGCGCCACTTTGGAATCTTCCGCCACAATGGCGACAGAACCCGGCTTGATGTTGAATTTGGTGGTCTTCAGATTGGTCGCGTGGAGATCGTGATTGGCCGGGGTGATGTCATAGAGGATCTGCTCAACGTCCAGCACCATCGCCAGATCGTTGGTATCCGTTTTCTCATCCAGGCAGGCAATGCTGGTGATATAGCGGCCGCTGACGGCGGTTTCCGCCGCGTGCACCTGCTTCCAGTCCAGACGCATGATGTTCTCAACCGATTCCACGGCAAAGGCCTGCACGCTGCGGGCATATTCGGTGATCAGCAGGATGTTCAGCCCGGTAGTGGGCTTACAGCCCGCTACGGCGGCCAGGTCGATCACCGGGATCACCTGATCGCGAATATTCACCATCCCCATCAGGGGGGATTTCATCCCGGCGGGTTTTGTGAATTCCGGCATCGGCACAATTTCACGCAGCTTAAAGACGTTAATGCCAAACAGCTCGGATTTATTTTCGTTCAGAGAGGTGCCAAGACGGAACAGCAACAGTTCAAAACGGTTCGACAGGGTGAGATTCGCCCTGTCATCAATATCTTTCTGGAAATTATCCATTCTACCCTCGAGAGAAATGCTGACCTTTTAATCGTTATCGGCATTCTGAGAGAAAAATGAAGGGCTAAACGCTGACCTTAGCGAAATCTTCCGCCAGCTCGCACGCCGGGAACACCGCCAGGCACTCTGCCAGCAGGCTTGCACACCCCCGCGCGTCGTAGCGGGAACTGACGTGAGTGACGATCAGCTTCCCGACGCCCGCGTCGCGGGCAAGCTGCGCCGCCTGTCGCGTTGAGCTATGGCCGCGGCCGTTGGCTTTCTCTTCCATCGCCGTTTCCAGCGTGGCTTCGTGCACCATCACGTCAACGCCATGGGCAAGCTGCAGGGCGGCAGGGCACGGCGCCGTGTCGCCAAAGATAGCCAGCTTCTTGCCCGGCTCGGGCGCGGCGAGATAATCCTGGCCGTCGATCGTGCGCCCATCCTCCAGCGTAACGCTCTCGCCCTGTTTGAGTCGCTGGAAGAGCGGCCCTGGCTTGACGCCGTCGGCAACGAGCGCGGCGGCATTCAGCGCGCCGGGTTTATCATGCTCTTCCACGCGATAGCCGTAGCACTCCACCGGATGGTTAAGCGGAAAAGCCCGCACCTGATAATCCCCGTCGTCGAATACCAGACCTTCGCCGATTTCAACCACCTCCAGCGGATAATCTGTCCACGAGCCGCTCAGGCGCAGCGTGGTTTCAACGAACTCCCGAACACCCGCAGGCCCGTAGATCGTCAGCGGGTTGGCGTTACCCGCCATGGAACGGCTGCACAGCAGGCCGGGAAGGCCAAACAGATGGTCTCCATGCAGGTGAGTGATAAAAATTTTGTCCAGCTTGCCGGGGTGATACGCGGTGTGCAGCAGCTGATGCTGCGTCCCTTCACCGCAGTCAAACAGCCACAGCCTGCCGCGGGTGGGGTGCTTAAGATCCAGCAGAATTGCCGTCACGTTTCGTGAGCGGGTTGGCACGCCAGCGGACGTACCCAGAAAAATCAGTTCCATAACGCAATCAGCCCTTTGCCGAACGGGGAGGGGTTTAGTATAACGTGATGAACCCCAGGAAGGAGAAAGAGATGATCCAGTGGCAAGATTTACATCATAGCGAGCTTACCGTTCATTCCCTTTACGCGCTGCTTAAACTGCGCTGCGAAGTGTTTGTGGTTGAACAGACCTGCCCGTATCAGGACATCGACGGAGATGACCTCGTTGGCGAAAACCGCCATATTCTCGGCTGGAAGGATAACGAGCTGGTGGCGTATGCGAGGATTCTGAAAAGCGAGGACGATGTTGAGCCCGTGGTGATAGGCCGCGTCATCATCAGCGGTAACGCGCGCGGTGAAAAACTGGGCTATCAGCTGATGGAAAAAACGCTGGAGGCGTGCCAGAACCAGTGGCCGGACAAGGCGTTATACCTGGGCGCGCAGGCGCACCTGCAATCCTTCTACGGTCATTTCGGTTTTATGCCGGTCACCGACGTCTACGACGAAGACGGTATTCCGCACATCGGCATGGCGCGCGAAGCGAAACAGGCGTAATGGCGCGTCGTTGTCTATAGTTAGCGGACTGGTGTACTAACATGGAGAAAAATATGTCATTTCAATCCTGGGATACCCGTATCGACGACGACCTGACCCTACTGAGCGAAACGCTGGAAGAGGTGTTACGTTCCTCGGGCGACCCTGCCGATCAGAAATATATCGAGCTGAAAGCCCGTGCCGAGCAGGCTCTCCACGACGTTAAAAACCGCGTCAGCCATGCGTCTGATACGTACTACTACCGCGCCAAAAAAGCGGTTTATCGTGCCGATGATTACGTCCATGAAAAACCGTGGCAGGGCATTGGGGTGGGTGCAGCCGTAGGGCTGGTGCTGGGTCTGCTGTTAGCCCGTCGTTAGGCCGCATAACCACTCCCTATACGTGGGTACTGATATTTCTTATGGTACCCCGTATAATATGAGGTTTTAACAGGGAGAGGTTCGCGTGAATTCGATTTTCCTCGCGCTGGAACAACTGCGTACCCATCTTTCGCAAGCGTTACCTGCCACATCCGGCCTGCGTCATTTCGACGTCTCTTTCCCGTTAAACGATGCCTTCGATCCCCTCGCCTGGCTGGGCGAGCAGCAGTGCTATCCGCAGTTTTACTGGCAGCAGCGTAACGGCGATGAAGAGCTGGCCGCGCTGGGAGCGGTCGTCCAATTCTCCTCTCTGGCGTTAGCCTCGCAGTTTTTAAGCGCGCAACACGCGCCTGAAGATACCCGCATCTGCGGCCTGAACGCGTTTAACCCGGAGCAGGGCAGCCTCTTTTTACCGCGCCTGCTGTGGCGACGTACCGCTGGCCACGCCACGTTGCGCCTGCAGCTGTGGAGCGACAGCTCGCTTGAGGACGATGCCGGGGCCGCGCGGGCGTTCTTACAGCAGCTGCTTCCTGCCAGACCTGTCCGTCCGCTCTTCGTGCAGGTTGAGCACGAAACCCATCACCCGGAAAAACCGCAATGGCTTAGCCTTATCGGCAAAGCGACAGAGACAATTGCACGCGGTGATTTCGAAAAGGTGGTTCTCGCCCGCGCAACCGATTTGCAGTGTAAAGCGCGCGTTAACCCCGTCGCGCTGATGGCGGCCAGCCGCGCCCTGAACTTAAATTGCTATCATTTCTGCATGATATTCGACGCCAGCAATGCGTTTCTCGGCTCCACGCCCGAGCGTCTCTGGCGGCGGCGCGGCAAGCTGCTGCGCACCGAAGCGCTGGCGGGCACCGTCGCCAGCCATACTGATGATAAGCAGGCGCAGCGTCTGGGCGAGTGGCTGCTGAATGACGATAAAAACCAGCGCGAAAATATGCTGGTGGTGGAAGATATCTGCCAGCGTCTTCAACACCATACGCAGACGCTGGAGGTGCTGCCGGCTCAGGTCGTCCGCCTGCGTAAAGTGCAGCACTTACGCCGCTGTATCTGGACCGAGCTCAAGCAGGCCGACGATGAGCTGTGCCTGCACGTGCTCCAGCCGACGGCGGCGGTAGCCGGGCTGCCGCGACAGCCAGCGCGCGAGTTTATTCAGCACGTTGAACCCTTTAGCCGCGAGTGGTACGCCGGTTCGGCCGGGTATCTATCCCCTGAACAAAGCGAGTTCTGCGTGGCGCTGCGCTCGGCGCGCGTGAGAAATGACGCTCTGAGGCTCTACGCCGGGGCGGGCATTGTCAGCGGGTCTGATCCGGAGCAGGAGTGGCAGGAGATCGAAAACAAAGCCGCCGGGTTGCGCTCTCTGCTCCTAAGGGATTAATACTGATTCGCGCAATCCCGATTCATATCAAAATTCCAATTTTTTCTATTATTTATACTGTGTCGCATTCTTGATACCGGACAATCTCATGTCAGTAAGTTCTTTTAACCGACGCTGGGCGGCGGTGATCCTTGAAGCCCTGACGCGCCATGGCGTCAGGCACGTGTGTATTGCACCGGGTTCTCGTTCAACGCCGCTGACGCTGGCGGCCGCTGAAAACCGGGCGTTGATTCACCACACCCATTTTGACGAACGCGGCCTTGGCCATCTGGCACTCGGGCTGGCGAAGGTCAGTAAAGAACCCGTGGCGGTGATTGTCACCTCCGGTACCGCCGTGGCGAACCTCTATCCGGCCCTGATTGAAGCCGGGTTAACCGGTGAAAAACTGATCCTGCTGACGGCCGACCGCCCGCCTGAGCTAATCGACTGCGGCGCCAATCAGGCCATTCGCCAGCCGGGACTTTTTTCTTCGCACCCTTCGCAGACGGTTTCGTTACCGCGTCCCACCCAGGACATTCCGGCAAGCTGGCTGGTCTCCACCGTCGATCACGCCATGGCGACATTGCGCAGCGGGGCGCTGCATATCAACTGCCCGTTTGCCGAGCCGCTTTACGGCGAGCTGGACGATACCGGCCTTGACTGGCAGCGGTCGCTCGGCGACTGGTGGCAGAGCGAAAAGCCGTGGCTGCGCGAGCAGACGCATCTTGAGAGCGCGAAACAGCGCGACTGGTTCTTCTGGCGGCAGAAGCGCGGCGTGGTCATCGCCGGGCGCATGAGCGCTGCGGAAGGCAGGCTGGTCGCTGAATGGGCGCAAACCCTCGGCTGGCCGCTGATTGGCGACGTGCTTTCCCAGACCGGCCAGCCGCTGCCGTGCGCCGATCTCTGGCTGGGTAACGCGAAAGCGGTTACTGAGCTTTCGCAGGCGCAGATTGTGGTCCAGATCGGCGCAAGCCTCACCGGAAAACGTCTGCTGCAGTGGCAGGCGACCTGCACCCCGGAAGAGTACTGGGTGGTGGACGCGCTGGAAGGGCGGCTCGACCCGGCGCACCATCGCGGCCGTCGTCTGGTGAGCAAAATTGACAGCTGGCTGGAACTGCACCCGGCGGAAAAACGTCAGCCCTGGGCGGTGGCGATCCCGGAGCTGTCGCGTCAGGCGTGGGAAATCACCAAAGCGCGCTGTGAGGCATTCAGCGAAGCCGGGCTGGCGCACCGTATTCGCAAGTACCTGCCGGAACAGGGGCAACTGTTTGTCGGCAACAGCCTGGTCGTGCGGCTGATTGACGCCTTTTCGAAGCTGCCGTCGGGCTACCCGGTATACAGCAACCGCGGTGCCAGCGGCATCGACGGGCTGATCTCGACGGCGGCGGGCGTGCAGCGCGCCAGCGCGAAATCGACGCTGGCGATCGTGGGCGATCTCTCCGCGCTCTACGACCTCAACGCGCTGGCGCTGCTGCGTCAGGCGTCCGCGCCGTTTGTGCTGATTGTGGTCAACAACAACGGCGGGCAGATTTTCTCCCTGTTGCCAACGCCCCAGAGCGAGCGCGAGCGCTTCTATCTGATGCCGCAGAACGTGCAGTTTGAACACGCCGCGGCGATGTTCAGCCTGAAATACCATCGCCCGGAAAGCTGGGAACAGCTGGAAGCGGCGTTAAGCACCGCCTGGAAGCAGCCGGGCGCGACGCTGATTGAGCTGGTGGTGAACGAGGCCGACGGCGCGCAGACTCTGCAAAGCCTGCTGGCGCAGGTAAGCCAGCTGTGATCCTCTCGGGCGTGCAGCAGGCCGGAAAACCAGGCTATCCCTGGCTGGTCTTTTTGCACGGTTTTTCCGGCGACTGCCGCGAGTGGCAGGCTGTCGGGAAGCAGCTCAGCGACTATCCCCGGCTCTATCTTGACCTGCCGGGCCACGGTGAGTCAGGGGAGATAACCGTGACGGGGTTCGACGAGATGAGCAATTTGCTCATCCGAACCCTTCTTAGTTACAACATACTAAAATTCTGGCTGGTGGGGTACTCCCTCGGCGGCCGCATTGCGATGTTTCATGCCTGCCAGCGGCCGAAGGGGCTGCTGGGGGTGATTGTTGAAGGCGGGCATCCGGGCCTGCGGGATGAGAACGAGCGCACTGCGCGGCGGGTATCCGACCACCGCTGGGCGACGCGTTTTCGCACCGAACCGCTGGAAAAGGTCTTTACCGACTGGTACCAGCAGCCGGTATTTGCCTCCCTCACGGACCACCAGCGCAAGACGCTTATTGCCCTGCGCAGCCAGAACAACGGCGCGACGCTGGCGAAGATGCTCGAAGCGACGTCGCTGGCCGTGCAGCCCGATTTGCGTGCCGCGATTAGCGTATGCAATTTCCCTTTTGACTATATCTACGGTGAACGTGACCAGAAGTTCGCAGCCCTGGCCGCTGAGCTGGACGCCGTTCGCCATGCGATTCCCAACGCCGGACACAACGCCCACCGGGAAAACCCCGATGCGGTTGCCGCGTGTCTGGCCCAGATACTGCGTCTTCGAATAAAGGACACTCTATGATCTATCCTGATGAACACATGCTTTATGCGCCGGTTGAATGGCAGGACTGCTCCGAAGGCTACACCGACATTCGTTACCACAAATCCGCCGACGGCATTGCCAAAATCACCATCAACCGTCCGCAGGTGCGTAACGCCTTCCGTCCGCTGACCGTCAAAGAGATGATTCAGGCCCTGGCGGATGCGCGCTATGACGACAGCATCGGCGTGATTGTCCTGACCGGTGAAGGCGAGAAGGCCTTCTGCTCCGGCGGCGATCAGAAAGTGCGCGGCGACTACGGCGGATACCAGGACGATGCGGGTACGCACCACCTGAACGTCCTCGATTTCCAGCGCCAGATCCGCACCTGCCCGAAACCGGTTGTCGCGATGGTGGCGGGCTACTCCATCGGCGGCGGCCACGTGCTGCACATGATGTGCGACCTGACCATTGCCGCTGAAAACGCCATCTTCGGCCAGACCGGCCCGAAAGTGGGCTCCTTCGACGGCGGCTGGGGCGCCTCTTACATGGCGCGCATCGTCGGGCAGAAAAAAGCCCGCGAAATCTGGTTCCTGTGCCGCCAGTACAACGCGCAGGAAGCGTTGGATATGGGCCTGGTCAATACCGTAGTGCCGATTGCCGATCTCGAAAAAGAGACCGTCCGCTGGTGCCGCGAGATGCTGCAAAACAGCCCGATGGCGCTGCGCTGCCTGAAAGCGGCGCTCAACGCTGACTGTGACGGTCAGGCGGGCCTGCAGGAGCTGGCGGGCAACGCCACCATGCTGTTCTACATGACCGAAGAGGGTCAGGAAGGACGCAACGCGTTTAATGAAAAACGCCAGCCGGACTTCAGCAAATACAAACGGAACCCGTAATGCGTCGCGCGCAGGTTTACCGCTGGCAGATACCGATGGACGCGGGCGTGGTGCTGCGTGAACGGCGGTTAAAAACCCGTGACGGCTTCTTCGTGCATCTTCAGCAGGACGGGCGGGAAGGCTGGGGCGAGATTTCGCCTCTGCCGGGCTTTAGCCTCGAATCGCTGGATGACGCGCAGTCTGCATTGCTGGCGTGGGTAAAGGCGTGGCGCGAGGGCGCAAACCCGGCGTTGCCGGACGCGCCTTCCGCGGCCTTTGGCATCAGCTGCGCGCTGGCGGAGCTGGACGGCAGTCTGCCGCAAGAGGCTAACTACCGCGCGGCACCGCTCTGCACGGGCGACCCGGACGAGCTGTTCGCGCTGCTCGCCGCCATGCCTGGCGAGAAAGTGGCGAAAATCAAAGTCGGCCTCTACGAAGCGGTGCGTGACGGCATGGTCGCCAACCTGCTGCTGGAAGCAATCCCCGATCTGCACCTGCGTCTGGATGCCAACCGCGCCTGGACGCCGCTTAAGGCGCAGCAGTTCGCGAAGTACGTCAACCCGGCGTACCGCAGCCGCATTGCCTTCCTCGAAGAACCGTGCAAAACCCGCGACGATTCGCGCGCGTTTGCCCGCGAAACGGGGATTGCCATCGCCTGGGATGAAAGCCTGCGCGAGGACGATTTTGAATTTATCGCCGAGCCCGGCGTCAGCGCGGTGGTGATTAAGCCGACGCTGACCGGCAGCCTGGTGAAGGTGCGCGAGCAGGTCGCGGCGGCGCACGCGCTGGGGCTGACGGCGGTGATCAGCTCGTCGATAGAGTCCAGCCTGGGGCTGACCCAGCTGGCGCGCATTGCCGCCTGGTTAACGCCGGACACGGTTCCCGGCCTCGACACGCTGAACCTGATGCAGGCGCAGCTTCTTCGCGAGTGGCCTGACAGCACGCTGCCGTGCCTCGACGCAGAGGCGCTGGAGCCGCTGTTATGAGCTTTACCGACTGGCCCTGGCGGCACTGGGGCGCGCGTTTTGCCGATAAACCGGCCCTGAGGCTAAATGACGAAGCGCTCACCTGGCGGCAGCTTTGCGCGCGCGTCGACCGCCTTGCGGCAGGGTTTCACCAGCAGGGCGTGGCGGAGGGCGACGGCGTACTGCTGCTGGCCTATAACCACCCGCAAACGCTGCTGGCATGGCTGGCGCTGCTGCAGTGCGGGGCGCGTATTCTTCCCGTTAATCCCCAGCTGCCGCGCCCGCTGCTCGACGTGCTGATCCCGCAGATGACGCTGCGCTTTGCGCTGGTGCTGGACGGCAGCTACGACGGCCTTCATGGCCTGAGCATGCGCGAGCCGGCGGATGCGTACTGCGCTGCGTGGCAGCCGGCGCGGCTGGCCTCCATGACGCTCACATCCGGCTCCACCGGGCTGCCGAAAGCGGCGGTGCATACCTGCGCCGCCCATCTTGCCAGCGCCCGCGGCGTGCTGTCGCTGATGCCCTACGGGGATAACGACGACTGGCTGCTTTCGCTGCCTCTGTTTCACGTTTCCGGCCAGGGGATTTTGTGGCGCTGGCTGCAGGCCGGTGCGCGCTTAACCGTGCGCGAGAAGCAGCCGCTGGAGCAGGCGCTGCGCGGCTGCACCCACGCCTCGCTGGTGCCGACCCAGCTCTGGCGTCTCCTGAATAGCGAAAGCCACATCGCACTGAAAGCGGTGCTGCTTGGCGGGGCGGCTATTCCCGTGACGCTGACGCAAAAGGCCCTGGAGCAGGGCGTTCGGACGTACTGCGGCTACGGTCTGACCGAGTTTGCCTCTACCGTCTGCGCAAAAGAGGCTGACGGCGATCCGGACGTGGGGCGTGTGCTGCCGGGCAGAGAGGTGCAGGTCGTTAACGGTGAAGTCTGGATCAAAGCGCAGAGCATGGCTTCCGGCTACTGGCGAGACGGCGCGCTGATGCCGCTGACCAACGCGCAGGGCTGGTTCGCCACCCGCGATCGCGGGGAATGGCATGGGGACCGTCTGACGATTTTAGGCCGCATGGACAATCTCTTTTTCAGCGGAGGAGAGGGGGTCCAGCCGGAATCGCTGGAGCGCGTTATCGCCGCGCACCCGCAGATTAACCAGGTGTTTATCGTCCCGCTGGATGACGCAGAGTTTGGACAGCGTCCGGTGGCGGTGGTGGAGTGCGAGCCGGGAACGGATATCACCCGTTTCCCGGAATGGGTGCAGGGCAGGCTGGCGCGGTTTGAACAGCCCGTTCACTGGCTGGTGCTGCCGGCTGAGCTAAAAAATGGCGGGATTAAGATCTCCCGCCAGGCGTTAAAGCAGTGGGTAAATGCCCAGCTGTCCGCGTAGTTAGCCGATATCCGGCTCCGGCTTGCGCTGACGACGACGCAGCAGGCGCAACACCGGCGGCACCACAATCACCATGACCGCGAGCGCTAGCAGAACCTTCGCGACGCTGCTGTCCCACAGTATCGACATATTGCCGTTGCTGATGGAGAGGGCGCGGCGCAGGTTCTGCTCCAGCATCTCACCCAGCACAAAGCCCAGAATCAGCGGTGACATCGGGAAGTGCATTTTTCGCAAGATGTAGCCGAACACGCCCAGAACCACCATCAGCACCAGGTCAAACGTGGTGCTGTGCACCGCGTACACCCCCACCGCAGAGACGGCGGCAATGGCGGGCACCAGGAACCACAGCGGAATGGTCAGCATGCGGGTGAACAGCCCAATCAGCGGGATATTCATCACCAGCAGCATCACGTTAGCGATCAGCAGCGCGGCAATCAGCCCCCAGACTATATCGGGCTGCTCGGTAAACATTGCCGGGCCGGGCGTGATGTTATAGAGCGTCAGCGCGCCCATCATCACCGCCGTGGTGCCGGATCCCGGCACGCCCAGGGTCAGCATCGGGATAAACGAGCCGCAGGCCGAGGCGTTATTGGCCGCCTCAGGCGCGGCGACGCCGCGAATATCGCCTTTACCAAAGCTATCGCTGTTGCCGCTGAGCTTCTTCTCGGTCATGTAGGTGATGGCGCTGGCGATAGTGGCCCCGGCGCCCGGCAGGATGCCGACGAAGAAGCCAATCACCGATGAGCGCAGCGTGGTGCCGATGCACTGCGCGCCCTCTTTAGCGCTAAAGAGCATCCGGCCGGTTTTGCGCACCAGCGTCTGCCCGCTGCTGGTATGCTCCAGCATCAGTAAGATCTCAGACACAGAGAACAGGCCGATCACGACGACAATGAACTGCACGCCGTCGGACAGGTGAACGCTGTCGAAGGTAAAGCGATAGACCCCGGTATTGGCATCCACGCCGACGGTGGCTAACCCTAAGCCAATCAGCGCGGATAAAAACGACTTCAGCGGATTTTGCGCCATCATGCTGCCGAGGCAGGCAATGGCGAACACCATCAGGGCAAAATATTCTGCCGGACCAAACGCCAGCGACCACTGGGCCAGCGCAGGGGCAAACAGAATGATGCCGCCAATGGCAATCAGCGAACCACAGAACGAACTGACCGCAGAGATGGAGAGCGCCACGCCGCCGCGTCCCTGCCGCGCCATCGGGTAGCCGTCCAGCGCGGTCATGATCGCCGCCGCATCCCCCGGCACGTTAAGCAGGATCGACGAAATGCGTCCGCCATATTCACAGCCGATGTAGACCGTTGCCAGCAGGATCAGCGCCGATTCCGCAGGCAGATGCAGGGCAAACGCCAGCGGGAGTAAAATCGCCACGCCGTTGATCGGCCCAAGGCCCGGCAGCAGGCCGACAATCGTGCCCACGAAACAGCCTATCAGGGCGATCACCAGGTTTTCCGGGGTCATCGCCACGGCGAACCCCTGCGAGAGATAAATCCAGGTATCCATAGCGTGCTCCGTTAATTAAGCCAGGCGCCGAGCGGTAACGTCACGTCCAGCAGGCGGTCAAAGGCGTACCACAGTAAAATCCCCATCACCACGCCAGAGATCCCCGCCGCGGGGAGGGTGGCGTTAAACAGCATGCCGATGACCATCGTCAGGATGGCGGTTGCCACCGGGAAGCCGAGCCACTCAAAGCCCCAGGCATACATCAGCAGGACAATCACCATCACCAGCAGACGCTGCAGAATGCGACGCGGCGGCCACTCGACGGTATCCGGGTGGCGCAGCAGCAGCGCCACCGAGCAGAGCAGCATCAGGCCGACGATGCCCATCGGGAAGGGGCGGGGCCCCACGGGTTCATAGCTGTATTCGCTGTGGATCTGCCAGGCGACAAACATCCCGCCAACGCAGAGCAGCAGCCATATCCCGGCAAAAATACGATCGCTCATAGCGCCTCCGGTTATTTCGCCAGGCCAAAGGCTTTCGCCTGTTCGCGATAGTCATTCACCTGTTTTTTGACGTACTCATCCAGCGGCTTACCGGTCAGGTTGAACTCAAACAGCCCGCGCAGATCGCGCTGCTTCTTAAACTCTTCGGTCTGCTGGAGTTTGTTGAACGTGTCAACCCACCACTGGTACTCGGCATCGGTCACTTTTGGCCCGACGAAGAACCCGCGGATGATCGGCCAGACCAGGTTATAACCCTGCTCTTTGGCGGTCGGGACGTTCGCCAGCTGGCCCGGCAGACGGTTTTCCGAGAAGACCGCCAGAACGCGGATCTTATCCCCGCTCAGGTACGGCACCATCTCGCTGAGATCGCCGGAAACGGCCTGAACGTGGTTGCCCATCAGCGCGGTGACCGGTTCGCCGCCGCCCTCAAAGGCCACGTAGCGCATCTTGTGCGGGTCAACCTTCGCCTGCTGGGCGAGAAGGGCCGCTTTCATCCAGTCCTGGCTGCCGATAGATGCGCCCGCGCCAATCACCACGCTGTTCGGATCTTTTTCCATAGCGGTCAGCAGATCTTTCAGGGATTTCCATGGGGAATCGGCACGCACGGCGATCATCCCGTAGTCGGTGCCGACGGTCGCCAGCCAGCGCACGTCGTCCACGCCGTAGCGGCCAAACTTGCCCTGCGACAGGTTCAGCAGCGAGCCGCCGGAGAAGGCCACCACCGTTCCCGCTTCCGCTGGACGTTGCGCGACGATGGCGTTATAGGCTACCGCGCCCACGCCGCCTGGCATGTAGGTGACGCGCATCGGTTTCTCAATGGCCTTCGTCTCCAGCAGGCTGACCTGAATCAGTTTGCAGGTGAGATCGAAGCCGCCGCCCGGCTTGGCCGGGGCGATACATTCGGTACGGGACGGAGCGTCCTGGGCCTGAACGACAGAGGTACTCAACAGCAATACGCTTGCAGCAAGGGTAGAAAGCAATTGTTTTTTCATCATTTATCCTCACGCCGGGGTACGGGTATGGGTCTTTTTTCTGATTATGTGAACCACCTTGTAGCGGTTCCGTTGCGTGATTGTTAAAACAATAACCTTTCATTTCCCTTTCAATGGGGCACCAACTTTACAGGATGTGACATGCGTCTCTTACTGGCAGAAGATAATCGTGAGCTGGCTCACTGGCTGGAGAAAGCGCTGGTGCAGGAAGGCTTTGCCGTGGACTGCGTCTCCGACGGACGTGCCGCCGACCATCTGCTGCAGGGTGAAAACTACGCGGTCGCCATTCTGGACATCGGTATGCCCGGTTTTGACGGCCTGGAAGTGGTCCAGCGCCTCAGAAAACGGGGGCAGACGCTGCCGGTGCTGTTTCTTACCGCCCGCAGCAACGTGGCGGATCGGGTTAAGGGGCTGAACGCCGGGGCAGATGACTATCTGCCAAAACCGTTTGAGCTGGAGGAGCTTGACGCGCGTCTGCGCGCCCTGCTGCGCCGAAGCGAGGGGCGGACGCAGGAGCGCCAGCGCCTTGGGGAGCTGGAGTATGACGACGAGGGCTTTTTCCTGCTGCGCGATGAACCGCTTTCCCTGACGCCGCGGGAGCTCTCCCTGCTGAAGGTGCTGATGCACCGCCGGACCCGTCCGGTTTCACGGCAGCAGCTTTTCGACCAGGTGTTCAGCCTGAACGACGACGTCAGCCCTGAAAGCATCGATCTCTATATTCACCGCCTGCGTAAGAAGCTGACCGGCAGCGGCGTGCGGATCACCACCCTGCGGGGGCTTGGTTACGTGCTGGAGTGCGGCGATGAGGTGGGTTAAGCCGCAGTCGCTCTACCTCCAACTGCTGCTTTTCCTGGGCCTGCCGCTGCTGCTGCTGTGGGGACTGTCGGCCTTTAACAGCTACGTCAGCGCGCTGCAGGCGGCCACGCAGGCCTATGACCGCACGCTGTTATCCTCTGCCCGCACCATCTCGGAGCGGCTGGAGGTACGCAACGGCAGGCTGGCGGTAGACGTGCCCTGGGTGGTGCTCGACAGCTTTGAGCTCAACATGAACGACCGGCTCTACTATAAGGTGGTCGACCCCGACGGCCGGGTGATCTCCGGCTATGACGATCTGCCGAAGATGCCGCCTGCGACGTCGCGCACCACGCTCTATCCGGCGCTGGCCTGGTTTTACCACACCGAATATCGCGGCCAGGCGATTCGGGTGGCGCGTCTGCTGCAGCCCGTAAATGAAGATAATATTTTTGGCATGGCGGAGATTTACGTCGCGGAGACGCTCCAGTCCCGCCGCTATCTCGCCAGCCAGCTGCTTTTTTCATCCTGGGTCTCGCAGGGGCTGCTGGTGCTGTTGACGCTGGTGCTGACCGCGTGGCTGCTGCGTCGCGTGCTGCGCCCAATGCGCCAGCTTTCGTCTCTGATGGTGCGGCGCGAGCCGGGCCTGCTCGCGCCCCTGCCGGAGCTGCTGCCCTGGTCGGAGACCCGGCTGCTGATTGTCGCCTTTAACCGCTATATCGACCGGCTGCGCGGGGTGCTTTCGCGTCAGGAACGCTTTAACGCGGATGCGTCGCACCAGCTCAAAACGCCGCTGGCGGTGCTTAAAACCCAGGTTTCCGTCGCCCTCGCGCGTCAGGATCCCGCCCTGTGGCAGGAGAGCCTGCGGGCAATGAATGCCACCCTGGACGACACTATCGTGCTCACCGAGCGGCTGCTGCAGCTTTCAGCGGTGAAGGGAAAAGAGCAGGGGGAGCGTCACTTTACGCCCGTGGATCTGGTTCAGGTGGTGCAGAACTGCTGCTTCTCCCGGCTGGCGCAGGCGCGGAGCAAGGCGATCGATTTAGGGTATGACGGTGTACAGCAGCCGGTGACGATCGAGGGCGATGACGTTCTGCTCGGAGAACTGTGCGCCAACCTGCTGGAGAACGCGATTAAATACACGCCTGCAGGCGGAACCGTGACCGTTTTCCTGCGCGTTGACGGCGCTGCCGTTGAGCTGAGCGTTGAGGACAGCGGACCGGGCATTGAAGAGGATCAGATCTACCAGGCGATGCTGCCGTTCCATCGGCTGGACAACGTCGGGGACGCCCCCGGTGCCGGGATTGGGCTGGCGCTGGCGGGGGACATCGCCCGGCTGCACCGCAGCCATTTGCAGCTGACCCGCAGCGAAACGCTGGGTGGCCTGTGCGTCAAAATGCGCTTTCTGCTGCTTACGTAAAAAAGCCGCAGGTTTCAAATCGTTACAATCTTCCTGTCCGCCGCACGCAGAGTGCTTGATCCCCGGGAGACTCAGGTTAAAATCTCGCGGTTTTGGGGACTTCTCTATAATTATGCGGGATCGCGACAATGAAAAAAGTGGCATTACTGGGCCTCGGCCTGATGGTTGTATCTGCGGCGGCTAACGCCATTAGCATTAATGGTTCGGCGGGTCAGGACTATACCCACCTCGGTTTTGGTTTGGGTACTGACACCTCCGGTCTGGCAATGACCGGCGGCTGGACGCACAACGATGACGACGGCGACGCGGCAAGCCTCGGCCTCGGTCTGAATATTCCTCTTGGCCCATTCCTGGCCACCGTTGGCGGTAAAGGTATCTATACCAACCCGAACGACGGTGATGAAGGGTATGCGGCGGCTGTGGGTGGCGGCCTGCAGTGGAAAATTGGCGACAGCTTCGGCCTGTTTGGCGAGTACTACTACTCTCCGGATTCCCTCTCCAGCGGCATCGACAGCTATGAAGAAGCCAACGCCGGCGCGCGCTGGACCATCATGCGTCCGATTACCATCGAAGCGGGCTACCGTTATCTGAACCTGGCCGGTAAAGACGGCAACCGCGATAACGCGCTGGCTGACGGCCCGTACGTGGGCGTGAGCGCAGGCTTCTAATCGTTCCGGCGCGGCGTTCCGTCGCGCCAGTTTCTCTCATCTCCACCCCGCGTTTGCGCTATAGTGTTTTGACTAAATAAGCGGGAGAACACAATGATTAACGTGGAGATGTTATCCACCGGCGATGAAGTGCTGCATGGACAGATTATTGATACCAATGCTGCCTGGCTTGCCGATCTTTTCTTTGAGCAAGGATTACCGTTAACGCGCCGCAATACGGTGGGAGACAATCTTGAGTCCCTGGTCAGCATTCTGCGCGAGCGTAGCGAACAGTGCGACGTGCTGATCGTGAACGGCGGGCTCGGCCCCACCGGTGACGATCTCAGCGCGCTGGCCGCCGCGACCGCAAAAGGCGAAGGGCTGGTGCTGCACGAGGCGTGGCTTTCGCAGATGGAACGCTTCTTCTCCGAACGTGGCCGCGTCATGGCCCCAAGCAACCGCAAGCAGGCTGAAATTCCCGCCAGCGCCGAGCTGGTCGATAATCCGGTCGGTACCGCATGCGGGTTTGCCATGCAGCTGAACCGCTGCCTGATGTTCTTCACGCCGGGCGTGCCCTCCGAATTTAAGGTAATGGTCGAGCAGCAGATCCTGCCGCGCCTTCGCGACCGTTTTACCCTGCCTGAACCCCCGCTGTGCCTGCGCCTGACCACCTTTGGCCGCTCGGAAAGCGATCTGGCCCAGAGCCTTGACCACCTGCCGCTGCCGCCGGGCGTGTCCATGGGCTATCGCTCCTCTATGCCGATCATTGAACTCAAATTAACAGGACCGGCCACGCAAAAAGAGGCGATGCTGGCCCTGTGGCCTGAGGTGCAGCGCGTGGCGGGCGAAAGCCTGATCTTTGAAGGCACGGAAGGGTTACCTGAGCAGATTGCAAAGCATCTCCAGACTCGCCAGCTCAGCGTGACCTTAAGCGAGCAGTTCACCGGTGGCCTGCTGGCGCTGCAATTGTCGCGCGTCAACGCGCCGCTGCTCGCCAGCGAAGTGGTGCCGTTCCAGCAGGAGACCCTGGCACAAACCGCCCGCTGGGCGTCCGAGAGAAGGGTGAAGCATTTTGCCGGTCTGGCGCTGTTTGTCGGCGGGCTGGATGAGGATTACCTCAACTTCGCGCTGGCGACGCCGGAAGGCACCTGGGCGCTGCGGGTAAAAATGAGCATCACCCGCCATAGCCTGGCGGTGCGTCAGGAGGTGTGCGCCATGATGGCGCTGAACATGCTGCGCCGCTGGCTCAACGGCAAAGAGGTTGCCAGCGAGCACGGCTGGATTAACGTTGTCGAATCGCTGTTCGTTGAGTAATGCCTGTGCCGGGGCCTTTCGCCCCGGCAACGTTCAGCCCAGCGCTTTCGCCAGCAGGGTAATCGGATGTTCGCAGCGCTTGCTGGTGGACATCTCAATCTGCCATTTACAGGTTTCGCAGTCCGTCACCACGATATCCGCGCCGCTCTCTTCAATCTGGCGGAACAGCGGGGCGCCAATCGCCTGCGAGGTTTCGTAGTTTTCACGCTTAAAGCCGTAGGTGCCTGCGATGCCGCAGCAGCGCGAATCCAGCACCGTCAGCTCCAGCCCCGGAATTAACCGCAGCAGCTCCAGCGTATAGAGCGACCAGCCCATTTTCTCCATATGACACGGGGTGTGATAGACCACCTTCAGCGGCAATGTTCCCAGCGGCAGCGTCTTCCCGCTGTCCAGCTTGCGCCACAGGAAGCGCGTCGCCAGCTCGATGTGCTCGCGCAGGCCGGCGTTATCCACGTCCAGCAGATGCGGATACTCATCGCGCAGGGTGAAGGTGCAGGTGGACGACGTCGCCAGCACCGGCATGCCTTTATCGACAATCGCTTCCCGCAGGGAGGTAACGTTGCTTTTGGCCTGCTTGCGCGCTTTATCGGTAAACCCGTTGGCAATCAGCGGCACGCCGCAGCACTTCTCTTTGCTGAGCAGCTGGACGCCGATTCCCATCGCGTTCAAAACCTTCAGCAGGTCTTTGCCCAGCTGTGGGTGGTTGTAATTCACATAGCAGCCGTGGAAAAAGGCTACCCGATCGTCGTACTGCGCCTGCTCCGCCGCGACGGACTTGTACCAGCGGCGGAAGGTGCCGTGAGAATATTTCGGCAGGCTGCGGTGATGGTCTATCTTCAGCGTCGCATCCAGCAGCTGGCGTACCGGCTTGAGTGAGGTCGCGGCATTCACCAGCGGGGCAAACGGCGTTGAGACGCTGCCCATCAGGTCGGTATGGCTCAGGATCGCATCGCGCAGCGACGGCTTTTGCGTGCTGTAGCGCGCCCGGGCGCGCTGGATGATGTCGCCGATTTTCACGTCCGACGGGCAGGCGACCTCGCAGCGTTTACAGTTGATGCAGTATTTCAGCGCCTCGTCGTACAGCTTGCCGTCCTTCAGGCGCAGGCGCTCGCCGTCCGGCCCGGCCTGCTTTGGCCCAGGGTAGCGCGGGTTCACGCCGCTGACCGGGCAGACGGTGGTGCACACCGTGCATTTAATGCAGCTTTCAAAACGGGTGTCGTTCATTGTTCAGCCTCCACGCGCTGGCTAATCTGCTCGGCCACATACAGCGCCGTGACGGCGCAAACCCCGCCGCCGCATCCCTGGGCGATCGGATCGTATCCGCCCAGCAGCGAGCCGATGGCAAAAAGGTTACCGACGGGCTGACCGGAACGCTGCGGATGTAGCCGGTTATCAACAATTACGCCAAACTGCTGCCAGGGCTGCGGCGTGAAGAAATCACTTTGATACCAGTCCGCGCGGGAGGCGCTTTGCCGCACATCCAGCCCCATAATGGCTTCCCGGATGCCCTCCCGGCTGCTCAGCAGCCCGTTGCTGAAGAAGCTCCCGCTCGCCAGCACCGTATAGCGGGCGCGAAGCGGAATATCTTCGTGGTTTCGTGTCCAGATTTCGCTCACCGCGCCGTCGGTCAGGGTGATTTTTTTCACCTCGTCACCCGCCATCCACACGCCGCCCTGCGCAACAAACTGGCGCTGGAGCTGGCTATGCAGGCGAATGCCGGGTACGGATGGGGGCAGCGTGGGCAGCAGGCCGAGCGAGCAGGGCAGACGGTCAGACAGCCAGCGCCACAGGCGGTTGTCGTTTAAACCAAAGCAGGCGGGCATAATCAGCGCATCGCAGGTTTCACCGAGCGGCCTGAGCGCGTCATACAGCAGCGGCCATTTGTCCTCATTATCCAGAAAACGGGCGATATTCACCGCGCGAAACTCGCTCGGATTGTCGCGCAGGATATCCAGCTCGGGCAGCTCTATTTCCGCCGTGTCGGCGTTGACGCCCTGGCGACAGAGCGAGGCTGCCGCGAGATGGGGCTGAAAATCCAGAAAGCCGCTGATGCCCACCACCCGCACGCGCGTGGCAGTTAAGGGGGCAACGGGCACCTCCTCCGGGCTGAGCCACGCGGAGCGCAGAGTGCCGAGCGGCGTAATGCGCTGATGATTTTGCCGGGCGCTTCCCTGCAGACGCGCGCCGCAGTCCGCCAGCAGCGCTTCGGCTTCCAGCGCAAAGCGGTCAATATGCTGTGCGCCAATCAGGTGGTAGGGGTGTTCCGGCGGCAGTCTGTCGCGGTACGCTTCATTCACCAGGTCCAGCGAGCCCGACGAGAAGTGCAGGGCGCTCTGGCCGCGGGTGATAATGGCGCAGCGCAGCCCCTGCCTCGTGAGTTTGATGCCGCAGAGCAGGCCTGCCAGCCCGCCGCCGACGATGACGGTGTCAAATTTCATCGTGTTGCTCCTTCTCCAGGCCGCAAAGCCCCTGATAGACCCAGCGGGTAAATTCGCTTTCGCGCAGGGCATCTCCCCAGGCGACAGGCTGAATGCCTTTCCAGCGCTCGTTCAAAAATGCGCTGAGCTGATCGAGCGACTGGGTGGCGGTGGTGGTATGAAAACGCTGCAGCAGCCCGGCCGCACGACAGGCGCACAGCTCGCCCTGGCAGGTTCCCATTCCGACGCGGGTGCGGCGGCGGAGATCGAGCAGGCTGTTGACCGTCAGGTTCTCTACCGCGTACTGCACCTCGCCTGCGGTAACGGCTTCGCACTCGCACACCAGGCTGCGGCTCAATCTTCCTTCACCGAGCCACTGCGGCGTTCTGTCGCCGTGGCGGTAGATGGCCGAACCGCGCAGCGGCGCGGGCAGGGAGATGATTTTTTGCAGCGTTTTTTCGGTAGACTGGCGCGATCCCGGCAGCGGCTGTTCTGCCGTAACGCACGGTTCGGTATTTCCGAGCTTGCGGCAGACGGCATCGGTTGCCCACTCGGCCATCAGGCGGTAGGTCATCAGCTTGCCGCCGGTGATGGTGATAAACCCGTCCATGCCGTCGCGCTCGGCGTGATCGAGCAGCACGATGCCCCGGCTGACGTTACGTCCGCTCGGATCGTTATCGCTGGCGACAAGGGGACGCACGCCCGCGTAGGCGCGCAGAATACGCGTTTGCGCCATCACCGGCGCCAGCTTTTCCCCTTCGCGCAGCAGGATGTCGACCTCCTCGGCGGTCACGCGGTTGACGTCAATGTCGCTGTAGTCAACGTGCGTTGACGTCGTACCGATGAGCGAAATGGTGTCGCCCGGCACCAGAATGTCGGCGTCAGAAGGCTTGCGGCAGCGGTTGATGACGTGGTTATTGATGCGGTGGTCGAGGATCAGCAGCGACCCTTTTGCCGGGAACATGCGGATGGATAAATCGGCGTATTCCGCGATGCGCTGGCCCCAGATCCCCGCCGCGTTGACCACCACGGCGGCGTGCAGCTCGCCGTGCTCGTTGTACTGCGTATCAAACACCCGCACGCCGCAGATGCGATGCCCTTCGCGGATAAGCCCGGTCACTTCGTGCCCGGTCAGAATGCGCGCGCCATGCTCGCGGGCGTCCAGCATGTTGGCGGCGGTCAGGCGGAAGGGGTCAACGGTGCCGTCAGGCACTTTCACCGCGCCGATCAGCGCCGGGTTTACCGACGGCTCCAGCCGCCGGGCCAGCGCCGGATCCACAGCCTCAGCCTGAATGCCCGCTGCAGTACAGGCGGTTATAAAGGTTGACTGAAAGGCGAGGTCATCTTCGGGAAGGGTAATAAAGAGGCCGTCGGTCGGCTCTATGCAGTGCCGGGCGATACGCTTGAGGATCTGGTTTTCAGCGATACATTCGCGCGCGGATTCACCGTCGGTGACCGCATACCGTGCGCCGCTGTGCAGCAGGCCGTGGTTTCGTCCGGTTGCGCCCGTGGCAATATCGTGGCGCTCCAGAAGCGTGACGCTTAATCCGCGAAGGGCGCAGTCGCGTGCGATGCCGGCGCCGGTTGCGCCACCGCCAATGATAATCACATCGCTGTAGCGTGGATCGTGAATTGTCATTGCCTTTCCTCTATGTTCGTTTTTTAGCATTTAGCCACATAGATCGTGTGGTTTGTTTGATTTCGAACATAAACGCGCGAAATTCGAAACTAAAACGTGATTTCATGCGCTTTTTTGCGCATTCTGTCATATTTCTGTAACAATCTGTGCGTTGATTCACAGTAACAAACCGCATGTTTTTTTAACATCCCCGCCTCTGTAACCGGGCGCGAGATGCCTGGTCATTTTTTTGAAAGGCCACGGAGGCTGTTATGCTCAGTATCTTCAAACCTGCGCCGCATCGGGCGCGTCTGCCAGAGGCAGAAATTGATCCGCTATACCGTCGTCTGCGTTGGCAAATTTTCCTGGGGATCTTCTTCGGGTACGCGGCGTACTACCTGGTACGTAAAAACTTTGCGCTCGCCATGCCGTATCTGGTGGAGCAGGGCTTTTCACGCGGCGACCTGGGATTCGCGCTGTCGGGGATCTCTATCGCCTACGGTTTTTCTAAATTCATCATGGGTTCGGTGTCCGATCGCTCGAATCCGCGCGTGTTTCTCCCTGCCGGTCTGATCCTGGCGGCAGCGGTGATGCTGTTCATGGGCTTTGTGCCGTGGGCGACGTCCAGCATTGCCATTATGTTTGTTCTGCTGTTCCTCTGCGGCTGGTTCCAGGGGATGGGGTGGCCGCCGTGCGGACGCACCATGGTGCACTGGTGGTCGCAGAAAGAGCGCGGCGGCATTGTATCGGTGTGGAACTGCGCGCATAACGTCGGGGGCGGGCTTCCACCTCTGCTGTTTCTGCTGGGGATGGCCTGGTTCAACGACTGGCACGCGGCGCTCTACATGCCTGCCTTTGGCGCTATTCTGGTGGCGATTATTGCTTTTGCGCTGATGCGCGATACGCCGCAGTCCTGCGGCCTGCCGCCAATTGAAGAGTACAAAAACGACTATCCGGACGATTACAGCGAGAAGCACGAAGAAGAGCTGACCGCGAAACAGATCTTCATGAAGTACGTGCTGCCGAACAAGCTGCTGTGGTACATCGCGGTGGCGAACGTGTTCGTTTACCTGCTGCGCTACGGCATCCTCGACTGGTCCCCGACCTACCTGAAAGAGGTGAAGCACTTCGCGCTGGATAAATCCTCCTGGGCGTACTTCCTGTATGAATACGCCGGGATCCCGGGCACGCTGATTTGCGGCTGGATGTCGGACAAAGTGTTTAAAGGCAACCGCGGCGCGACGGGCGTGTTCTTTATGACCCTGGTCACCATTGCCACCGTTGTTTACTGGCTCAACCCGCCGGGCAACCCGTCCGTAGACATGGCCTGCATGATCGTTATCGGCTTCCTGATTTACGGTCCGGTAATGCTGATTGGTCTGCACGCGCTGGAGCTGGCGCCGAAAAAAGCGGCAGGCACGGCGGCAGGCTTTACCGGTCTGTTTGGCTACCTCGGCGGCTCGGTCGCGGCGAGCGCCATTGTGGGCTATACCGTTGACTTCTTCGGCTGGGACGGCGGCTTTATGGTGATGATCGGCGGTAGCGTGCTGGCGGTTCTGCTGCTGGTTATTGTGATGATCGGCGAGAAACGTCACCACGCGGAAGTGCTGGCGCGTCGTCAATAAGGAGCATTGCGATGAAATTAACTCAATTAACCACCGGCCTGCTGCTGGCAGGCCTGATGACAGGCTCCGCGCTGGCGGCGGATAAAATCGTTATCGCCCACCGCGGTGCCAGCGGCTATCTGCCGGAGCATACGCTGCCGGCGAAAGCGATGGCCTATGCCCAGGGCGCGGATTATCTGGAGCAGGATCTGGTGATGACCAGGGACGACCAGCTGGTCGTCCTGCATGACCACTATCTTGACCGCGTGACCGACGTGGCGGAGCGTTTCCCGGACCGCGCGCGCAAAGATGGTCGTTATTACGCCATCGACTTCACGCTGGATGAAATCCGCTCTCTGAAGTTTACCGAAGGCTTTGAGATTGAAAACGGCAAGAAGGTGCAGGTCTATCCGGGACGCTTCCCGATGGGCAAATCCGACTTCCGGATCCATACCTTCCAGGAAGAGATTGAGTTTGTTCAGGGGTTGAACCACTCTACCGGGAAAAACATCGGTATCTACCCGGAAATCAAAGCGCCGTGGTTCCACCATCAGGAAGGAAAAGACATTGCCGCGAAGACGCTGGAGGTGCTGAAACAGTACGGCTATACCAATAAGAAGGACAAAGTTTACCTGCAGTGTTTTGACGCCGCCGAGCTGAAGCGCATTAAAACCGAGCTGGAGCCGAAGATGGGGATGGATCTCAATCTGGTGCAGCTGATTGCCTATACCGACTGGAACGAAACCCAGGAGAAGCAGCCGGACGGGAAGTGGGTGAACTACAGCTACGACTGGATGTTTAAGCCAGGCGCGATGAAGCAGATTGCGCAGTACGCCGACGGCATCGGGCCGGATTACCACATGCTGGTGGCGGAAGGCTCAACGCCTGGCCACGTGAAGCTGACGGCGATGGTGAAAGAGGCGCACGCCAGCAAGATGCAGGTGCATCCTTACACGGTGCGTGCAGACCAGCTGCCGCCGTATGCCACGGATGTGAATCAGCTTTACGAGGTGTTGTATAAGCAGGCGGACGTGGACGGGCTGTTTACGGATTTCCCGGATAAAGCGGTGACGTTCTTAAAATAGAAAAAGGGCCGTAAGGCCCTTTTTTACATCTCGATCTCAATATCGCCTTTTGCCCGGCAGCAGCAGGGCAAAATTTCCCCATCACTGATAAAGGCCAGCGGCTCGGTCAGCCAGTCCACCTGGCCTGCGACCAGACGGCAGCGGCAGGAGCCGCAATAGCCTTCACGACACTGGTACTCTACCTCCACCTGATGCGCTTCAAGCGCCACCAGCAGGGAAGGGTGCTCTTCCTGGCACAGCACTTCGGTGCCAGAAAGGCTCAGCGTTACGCGGCTCATCAGAGCTGGAAGTCGCTCAGGTCGTCGGTGTTGACTTCTGAATCAATCTGACCGACCAGATAAGAGCTCACTTCCACTTCCTGCGGCGCAACCTGAACGTTATCGGACACCAGCCAGGTGTTGATCCATGGAATCGGGTTAGAGCGCGTCTGGAACGGCAGGTCCAGACCAACCGCCTGCATGCGGATGTTGGTAATGTACTCAACGTACTGGCACAGGATGTCTTTGTTCAGGCCAATCATGGAGCCGTCGCGGAACAGGTAGTCTGCCCACTCTTTCTCCTGCTGGGCCGCCAGCACGAACAGGTCATAGCACTCCTGCTTGCACTCTTCGGCGATTTCCGCCATCTCCGGGTCGTCCGTACCGCTGCGCAGCAGGTTCAGCATGTGCTGGGTGCCGGTCAGGTGCAGGGCTTCATCACGGGCGATCAGGCGAATGATTTTGGCGTTGCCTTCCATCAGCTTGCGCTCGGCAAAGGCGAAGGAGCAGGCGAAGCTCACGTAGAAGCGGATCGCTTCCAGGGCGTTAACGCTCATCAGGCACAGGTAGAGCTGCTTTTTCAGCGCGCGCAGGTTCACGGTAACGGTTTTGCCGTTCACGCTGTGGGTGCCTTCGCCCAGCAGATGCCAGTAGCTGGTCATCTCGATCAGCTCGTCGTAGTAGTGCGCAATGCCTTCCGCGCGCTTCTGGATCTGCTCGTTAGTAACGATATCGTCAAACACCACCGCCGGATCGTTCACGATGTTGCGGATGATGTGGGTGTAAGAGCGGGAGTGGATCGTCTCGGAGAACGCCCAGGTTTCCACCCAGGTTTCCAGCTCGGGAATGGAGATCAGCGGCAGCAGCGCCACGTTCGGGCTGCGGCCCTGAATGGAGTCCAGCAGCGTCTGGTACTTCAGGTTGCTGATGAAGATATGCTTTTCGTGATCCGGCAGCGACTGGTAGTCAATACGGTCGCGGGAAACGTCCACTTCTTCCGGACGCCAGAAGAAGGAGAGTTGCTTTTCAATCAGCTTTTCGAAGATGTCGTATTTTTGCTGATCGTAGCGTGCCACGTTGACCGGCTGGCCGAAGAACATCGGCTCTTTGAGCTGGTCGTTTTTCGTCTGTGAAAAGGTGGTATATGCCATGAGTGTGTCCTGTCTTACGAAATAAAGGCGGGGATATCCCCGCCCTTCATTAGATCTTACATGCGCCGCTTTCGCAGCCATCGTCCTGAATTGACGGTACCAGGTCGTCCTGCGCGTCTTCTGCACCGTCACGGGTGTTGTGATAGTACAGCGTTTTCACGCCAAATTTGTAGGCGGTCAGCAGGTCTTTCAACAGCTGCTGCATTGGTACCTTGCCGGACGGGAAGCGCGTCGGGTCATAGTTGGTGTTGGCAGAGATCGACTGGTCGATAAACTTCTGCATGATACCCACCAGCTGCAGGTAGCCGTCGTTGTTTGGCATCTCCCACAGCAGCTCGTAGTTGTTGCCCAGCGTTTCGTAATCCGGCACCACCTGACGCAGCACGCCGTCTTTTGATGCTTTGATGCTGACGTGACCGCGCGGTGGCTCAATACCGTTGGTGGCGTTGGAGATCTGCGAAGAGGTCTCGGACGGCATCAGGGCAGAGAGCGTGGAGTTACGCAGACCGTGCGTTTTGATGGACTCGCGCAGGCCTTCCCAGTCCAGGTGCAGCGGCTCGCTGACGATCGCATCCAGGTCTTTCTTATAGGTGTCGATCGGCAGAATGCCTTTTGCGTAGGTGGTTTCGTTGAACCACGGGCACGCGCCTTGCTCTTTCGCCAGCTCGTTAGAAGCTTTCATCAGGTAGTACTGAATGGCTTCGAACGTCTGGTGCGTCAGGTTGTTAGCGCTGCCGTCGGAGTAACGCTTGCCGTTTTTCGCCAGCCAGTAGGCGAAGTTGATCACGCCGATACCCAGAGTACGACGGCCCATCGCACCGCGTTTAGCGGCCGGGATTGGGTAATCCTGGTAGTCCAGCAGGGCATCCAGCGCGCGAACCGCCAGCACGGCCAGCTCTTCCAGCTCGTCCAGGCTCTTAATCGCACCCAGGTTGAACGCGGACAGCGTACACAGGGCGATTTCGCCGTTTTCGTCATTCACGTCTTCCAGCGGTTTGGTCGGCAGGGCGATCTCCAGGCACAGGTTAGACTGGCGCACTGGCGCAACCACCGGATCAAACGGGCTGTGGGTGTTGCAGTGGTCAACGTTCTGGATGTAGATACGGCCAGTAGAGGCACGTTCCTGCATCATCAGGGAGAACAGGTCTACCGCCTTCAGGCGCTGCTTGCGGATGCTGTCGTCTTTTTCATATTTGGTGTACAGACGCTCGAACTCGTCCTGATCGGCGAAGAACGCGTCGTACAGGCCCGGGACGTCGGACGGGCTGAACAGGGTGATGTCTTCCCCTTTCAGCAGGCGGGTGTACATCAGCTTGTTGATCTGCACGCCGTAGTCCATGTGACGCACGCGGTTGCCTTCCACGCCGCGGTTGTTTTTCAGTACCAGCAGGCTTTCCACTTCCAGGTGCCACATCGGGTAGAACAGGGTCGCTGCTCCGCCGCGCACGCCGCCCTGAGAGCAGGATTTTACCGCCGTCTGGAAGTGCTTATAGAACGGGATACAGCCGGTGTGGAACGCTTCACCGCCGCGAATCGGGCTGCCCAGCGCGCGGATGCGACCGGCGTTGATGCCGATACCGGCACGCTGGGAAACGTATTTCACGATGGCGCTGGAGGTGGCGTTGATGGAATCCAGGCTGTCACCGCACTCGATCAGCACGCAGGAGCTGAACTGACGGGTCGGGGTGCGCACGCCAGACATGATTGGCGTTGGCAGAGAAATTTTGAACGTCGATACCGCATCGTAGAAACGCTTCACGTAGTCCAGACGGGTGTCGCGCGGGTAGTTTGAGAACAGGCAGGCGGCCACCAGAATATAGAGGAACTGGGCGCTTTCGTAGATCTCACCGGTCACACGGTTCTGAACCAGGTATTTGCCTTCGAGCTGCTTCACCGCCGCGTAGGAGAAGTTCATGTCGCGCCAGTGATCGATAAACCCGTTCATCTGCTCGAACTCTTCTTCCGTATAGTCTTCCAGCAGATGCGTGTCGTATTTGCCCAGCTCGACCATTTTCACCACGTGATCGTAAAGCTTCGGCGGCTCAAACTGGCCGTAGGCTTTCTTACGCAGGTGGAAAATCGCCAGACGCGCAGCGAGGTACTGATAATCCGGCGCTTCGCGGGAGATAAGGTCAGCCGCTGCTTTAATGATCGTTTCGTGGATATCAGACGTTTTGATGCCGTCGTAGAACTGAATATGAGAACGCAGTTCAACCTGGGATATAGATACGTTGTTCAGTCCTTCTGCTGCCCAGTCGAGAACTCGATGGATTTTGTCCAGATTGATACGCTCGGTAGTACCGTCGCGCTTTGTCACCAGCAGACTCTGATTCATGTGGGTTTTACCTGTCCGTGAAATAAAAAATATCCCCCGCTTATCCACAGATCCGTCTTGTGACTAACTCTGTGGATAAATACTACATATAGGGGGTTTGCGATAAGAAAAACGCTATATGGTGAGTATTCTAGTATCGAATCTTTTCAGCACAAGGGTTGATTTTGACGTTAAATTGAGGTTGTGAAAGGGTAAAAAAGCGTAAGTCCTCGTACCGTAAGGCCTGGACGACATGTCAATAATTAAGAAAAAAAATTCAAAATTTGATCGAGTGCTGATTTCTTCAACGGGAGGTCTGAATTGCGCAACATGATGTCGCGCAATCTTTATAAGAATAACGAATGACGTTAGTCGTTTTTGGCGGTTGTGTGCAACATATAGTTAACATCCACGCCCGGTGCGAGTTTGAATTTATCGGTCAGAGGATTGTAGTGCAGGCCGGTGATGTGCTGCTCTTTCAGCCACGTCTGGTCAACCCAGCTTAACAGCTCGGCCGGCTTGATAAATTTCTTAACGTCGTGCGTGCCTTTCGGCACCATGCGCAGCACATATTCTGCGCCGACAACGGCCATCAGCCAGGCTTTGCCGTTGCGGTTGATGGTCGAGAAGAAGACCTGGCCGCCCGGCTTCACCAGTTTTGCACAGGCGTTGACCACGGACTGCGGATCGGGAACGTGCTCCAGCATCTCCATGCAGGTCACCACATCGTACTGGTGGGCATGTTTTGCCGCGTGCTCTTCCACGGTTTCCTGCACATATTCCACCTGTATACCGGACTCCAGCGCATGAAGACGGGCAACCTGCAGCGGTTCAAAGCCCATGTCCAGGCCGGTGACGGTGGCCCCTTCGCGCGCCATGCTCTCCGCCAGGATGCCGCCGCCGCAGCCGACGTCGAGCACTTTTTTACCGAACAGACCGCCGGAACGCTCCGCGATATAGCCCAGACGCAGCGGGTTAATGCGATGCAGCGGTTTGAACTCACCTTCGAGATCCCACCAGCGGGACGCCACCGCTTCAAATTTGGCAATCTCTTCGTGGTCAACGTTGTGTGCCACCGGGGATTTTTCGGCATTCATGGGCGCTTTTACTCCTTATTTAGCAAGACAAATGAGTATATCAGGCAATCCCTGTGAATAAAGCGTATAGGTTTACCTGTATCACCGCGGCTGTGTTATAATTTGCGACCTTTGAATCCGGGATACAGTAGAGGGATAGCGGTTAGATGAGCGACCTTGCGAGAGAAATTACACCGGTTAACATCGAGGAAGAGCTGAAGAGCTCCTATCTGGACTATGCGATGTCGGTCATTGTTGGCCGTGCGCTGCCGGACGTCCGCGATGGCCTGAAGCCGGTACACCGTCGCGTACTATACGCCATGAACGTATTGGGCAATGACTGGAATAAAGCCTACAAAAAATCTGCCCGTGTCGTTGGTGACGTAATCGGTAAATACCATCCCCATGGTGATTCCGCGGTGTACGACACTATCGTCCGTATGGCGCAGCCATTCTCGCTGCGTTACATGCTGGTAGATGGTCAGGGTAACTTTGGTTCTATCGACGGCGACTCCGCCGCGGCAATGCGTTATACGGAAATCCGTCTGGCGAAGATTGCCCATGAGCTGATGGCCGACCTGGAAAAAGAGACGGTTGATTTCGTTGATAACTACGACGGCACGGAAAAAATTCCTGACGTTATGCCAACGAAGATCCCTAACCTGCTGGTGAACGGCTCGTCCGGTATCGCCGTCGGTATGGCAACCAACATTCCGCCGCACAACATCACGGAAGTGATCAACGGCTGCCTGGCCTATATCGACGATGAAGACATCAGCATTGAAGGGCTGATGGAACACATCCCGGGCCCGGACTTCCCGACGGCGGCGATCATCAACGGTCGTCGCGGCATTGAAGAAGCGTACCGCACCGGTCGCGGCAAGATTTACATCCGTGCCCGCGCTGAAGTAGAAGCGGACGCCAAATCCGGCCGTGAAACCATTATTGTTCACGAGATCCCGTATCAGGTGAACAAAGCGCGTCTGATTGAAAAAATCGCCGAGCTGGTAAAAGAGAAACGCGTTGAAGGCATCAGCGCGCTGCGCGACGAGTCTGACAAAGACGGTATGCGCATCGTGATTGAAATCAAGCGCGACGCGGTGGGTGAGGTTGTGCTGAACAACCTGTACTCCCAGACTCAGCTTCAGGTCTCCTTCGGTATCAACATGGTTGCGCTGCACCATGGCCAGCCGAAGATCATGAACCTGAAAGAGATCCTGAGCGCGTTCGTGCGTCACCGCCGCGAAGTGGTGACCCGCCGTACCATCTTCGAACTGCGCAAAGCGCGCGATCGTGCGCACATCCTTGAAGCGCTGGCGGTTGCGCTGGCCAACATCGACCCAATCATCGAACTGATCCGTCGTGCGCCAACCCCGGCTGAAGCGAAAGCGTCGCTGGTTGCGCGTCCGTGGGATCTGGGCAACGTGGCGGCGATGCTGGAACGTGCGGGCGATGACGCCGCGCGTCCTGAGTGGCTGGAGCCTGAATTCGGCGTGCGTGACGGTCAGTACTACCTGACTGAACAGCAGGCCCAGGCGATTCTGGATCTGCGTCTGCAGAAGCTGACCGGCCTTGAGCATGAAAAACTGCTCGACGAGTACAAAGAGCTGCTGGAGCAAATTGCTGAGCTGCTGCACATCCTGGGCAGCGCCGAGCGCCTGATGGAAGTGATCCGCGAAGAGCTGGAGCTGGTCCGCGATCAGTTCGGCGACGAGCGCCGCACTGAAATCACCGCGAACAGCTCTGATATCAACATTGAAGATCTGATCAACCGCGAAGACGTGGTGGTTACCCTGTCTCACCAGGGCTATGTGAAGTATCAGCCGCTGACCGACTACGAAGCACAGCGTCGTGGCGGTAAGGGCAAATCTGCGGCACGTATTAAAGAAGAAGACTTTATTGACCGCCTGCTGGTGGCCAACACCCACGACACGATCCTCTGCTTCTCCAGCCGCGGTCGTCTGTACTGGATGAAGGTCTATCAGCTGCCGGAAGCGAGCCGCGGCGCGCGTGGTCGTCCAATCGTCAACCTGCTGCCGCTGGAAGCGAACGAACGTATCACCGCCATCCTGCCGGTACGCGAGTACGAAGAGGGTGTGAACGTCTTTATGGCGACCGCCAGCGGCACCGTGAAGAAAACCGCGCTGACCGAGTTCAGCCGTCCGCGTTCTGCCGGTATTATTGCGGTGAACCTGAACGAAGGCGACGAGCTGATCGGCGTGGATCTGACCTCCGGTTCTGATGAAGTGATGCTGTTCTCTGCGGCCGGTAAAGTGGTGCGCTTCAAAGAGAACGCCGTGCGCGCAATGGGCCGTACGGCGACCGGCGTACGCGGTATCAAGCTGGCGGGTGAAGACTCCGTTGTTTCCCTGATCGTTCCACGTGGCGAAGGCGCAATCCTGACCGTCACCCAGAACGGCTACGGTAAACGTACGGCGGAAAGCGAATACCCGACCAAGTCGCGCGGCACGCAGGGCGTTATCTCCATCAAGGTTACCGAGCGCAACGGGTCCGTTGTGGGCGCGGTGCAGGTGGACGATGCCGACCAGATCATGATGATCACCGATGCCGGTACGCTGGTGCGTACCCGCGTATCCGAGATCAGCGTGGTGGGCCGTAACACCCAGGGCGTGATCCTCATCCGTACGGCGGAAGATGAAAACGTGGTGGGTCTGCAGCGCGTAGCTGAGCCGGTGGACGACGAAGAGCTCGACTCCATCGACGGCAGCGTCGCGGAAGGTGATGATGAAATCGCACCGGAAGCGGAGACCGACGACGACGCAGCGGATGACGCTGACGAGTAATCTCTTCTGACGCATAAAGGGCCGGATTCCGGCCCTTTTCTTTTGCAGATGCAGATACGTGAACGTTGCGACAAGCCGCGTTTACCGCTACCTTAACCACATTCTTTTGACCCCGACGGCGGAGCCTCGCCCCTTTGAAATACCTCGTCTCCTTTCGTACCACGCTGAAAGTTTCTCGCTATCTGTTCCGGGCGCTGGCGCTCCTGCTTTGGCTGCTGGTGGCCTTGCTGTCGGTGTTTTACATCGTCAATGCGCTGCACCAGAAAGAAGCGGAGATCCGCCAGGAGTTTAATTTAAGCTCCGATCAGGCCCAGCGCTACATTCAGCGAACGTCTGACGTGATGAAGGAGCTGAAGTATATTGCCGAAAACAGGCTGACGGCGGAAAACGGTATCCTTGCCCTGCGCGGGCGCAATGACAAAACCGAAGTGCCGGACTTCCAGCCGCTGTTCCCGGACTCCGATTGCTCCACCATGAGCAGCACCTGGCGCGGGTCGCTGGAATCCCTCGCCTGGTTTATGCGCTACTGGCGCGACAATTTCTCCGCCGCCTACGATCTCAACCGCGTATTCCTGATTGGCAGCGAAAATCTCTGCATGGCCGACTTCGGCCTGCGCGATGTGCCCGTCGAGCGCGATGATGCGCTGAAAAGCCTTCACGAGCGTATTGTGAAATATCGTAATGCGCCGCAGGACGAGCGCGGGAACAACATCTTCTGGATTAGCCAGGGGCCGCGCATGGGCGTGGGCTACTTCTACGCGCTGACGCCGGTCTACCTGGGCAATCGCCTGCAGGCGCTGCTGGGGATTGAGCAGACCATCCGCATGGAAAACTTCTTTACGCCGGGCAGCCTGCCGATGGGCGTGACCATTCTGGATGAAAACGGGCATCAGCTGATCTCCCTCGCCGGGCCGGATAAAAGTTTGAACGTCGATCCGCACTGGATGCAGGAACGCTCATGGTTCGGCTACACCTCCGGCTTCCGCGAGCTGGTGCTGAAAAAAAGCCTGCCGCCATCGTCGCTGAGCATTGTTTACTCGCTGCCGGTGGATATGGTGCTTGAGCGGATACGCATTCTTATTATGAATGCGATCCTGCTGAACCTGCTGGTGGGCGGGGCGCTGTTTACGCTGGCGCGCATGTATGAGCGGAGAATCTTTATTCCCGCCGAAAGCGACGCCCAGCGTCTGGAGGAGCACGAGCAGTTCAACCGCAAGATTGTCGCTTCTGCTCCGGTGGGGATCTGCATTCTGCGTACTCAGGACGGGACCAACATCCTGAGTAACGAGCTGGCGCACAACTACCTGAACATGCTGACGCACGAGGACCGGCAAAGGCTGACGCAAATCATCTGCGGCCAGCAGGTGAACTTTGTCGACGTGCTCACCAGCACCCATACCAACCTGCAGATCAGCTTTGTCCATTCCCGCTATCGCAATGAAAACGTGGCGATTTGCGTGCTGGTGGATGTCTCCGCGCGCGTGAAGATGGAAGAGTCGCTGCAGGAGATGGCGCAGGCCGCGGAGCAGGCCAGCCAGTCGAAATCCATGTTCCTGGCCACCGTCAGCCACGAGCTGCGTACGCCGCTGTACGGGATTATCGGTAACCTCGATCTGCTGCAGACGAAGGAGTTGCCGAAAGGCGTCGACCGGCTGGTAACGGCGATGAACAACTCCTCCAGCCTGCTGCTGAAGATCATCAGCGATATTCTCGACTTCTCCAAAATTGAGTCTGAGCAGCTGAAAATCGAGCCGCGCGAGTTTTCGCCGCGTGAGGTCATGAACCACATCAGCGCCAACTATCTGCCGCTGGTGGTGCGTAAACAGCTGGGGCTCTACTGCTTCATCGAACCGGACGTGCCGCTGACGCTGCACGGCGACCCGATGCGTCTGCAGCAGGTCATCTCTAACCTGCTCAGCAACGCCATCAAATTCACCGATATCGGCTGCATTGTGCTACACGTCTGCCGGGCGGGAGATTACCTCAGCATCCGCGTGCGCGACACGGGGGTAGGCATTCCGGCGAAAGAAGTGGTTCGTCTGTTCGACCCGTTCTTCCAGGTCGGGACCGGCGTGCAGCGTAACTTCCAGGGCACCGGTCTGGGCCTGGCGATTTGCGAGAAGCTCGTCAGCATGATGGACGGTGATATCTCGGTGGATACCGAGCCCGGCATGGGCAGCCAGTTCACCATCCGTATTCCGCTCTATTCCGCGCAGTATCCGGCGAAAGCCACGGTTGACGGGCTGAGCGATAAGCGCTGCTGGCTGGCGGTCAATAACGCCTCGCTGAATGACTATCTGTCGGCGCTGCTCAGCCATAGCGGCGTGAGGGTCTGCCGCTATGAAGGCCAGACGCCGGACGTGGACGATGTGCTCATCACCGACGAGATGCCGGAGCAGCCGTGGCAGGGGAGAGGAACGGTGCTCTTCTGCCGTCGCCACATTGGCATCCCGGTTGAACGTTCGCCGGGGGAATGGGTGCACAGCGTCGCAACGCCGCATGAGCTGTTGAGCCTGCTGGCCCGTATCTATAAAGTCGAGCTGGAAGAGAACGACGGTGCAGGCGCGCTGCCGTCACCGGAAGGTCTGGCGTCAGTGAATGACGATATGATGATTCTGGTGGTGGATGACCATCCGATTAACCGCCGCCTGCTGGCTGACCAGCTAGGATCGCTGGGCTACCAGTGCAAAACCGCCAATGACGGCGTGGATGCGCTGAATGTGCTGAGTAAAAATCATATTGATATCGTGCTGAGCGACGTCAACATGCCTAACATGGACGGCTACCGTCTGACGCAGCGCATCCGACAGCTTGGCCTGACGCTGCCGGTTGTGGGCGTAACGGCGAACGCGCTGGCGGAAGAGAAACAGCGCTGTCTGGAGTCGGGCATGGACAGCTGCCTGTCGAAACCGGTGACGCTGGACGTGCTGAAGCAGACGTTGTCGATTTACGCGGATCGCGTGAGAAAAACCAGAATATAAAAAAGGCCCGAAAGGGCCTTTTATGTTTTGGAATAGGGATGGGGTGAGGGCATCAGGCCGCACACCCGTCCCGGATCAATCCTTATCCGATGCGCTCAGCGTAACGGAGGAGAGATAGTTCAGCAGGGCAATATCGTTGTCCACGCCCAGCTTCATCATTGCGGATTTCTTCTGGCTGCTGATGGTTTTAATGCTGCGGTTCAGCTTCTTGGCAATTTCGGTCACCAGGAAACCTTCGGCGAACAGGCGCAGAACTTCACTCTCTTTCGGCGACAGGCGTTTGTCACCGTAGCCACCCGCGCTGATTTTTTCCAGCAGACGAGAGACGCTCTCAGGCGTGAACTTCTTGCCTTTCTGCAGCGCAGCCAGCGCTTTTGGCAGATCGGTCGGGGCGCCTTGCTTCAGCACAATCCCTTCGATGTCCAGATCCAGCACGGCGCTCAGGATCGCCGGGTTGTTGTTCATGGTCAGAACAATGATCGAGATGTCCGGGAAGTGACGTTTAATATATTTGATGAGCGTGATCCCATCACCGTATTTATCCCCAGGCATGGAGAGATCGGTAATGAGCACGTGTGCATCAAGCTTTGGGAGGTTATTGATCAGTGCTGTAGAGTCTTCAAATTCACCGACTACATTCACCCACTCGATCTGTTCAAGTGATTTGCGAATACCGAACAGTACAATCGGATGGTCATCGGCAATAATTACGTTCATATTGTTCATGTATAAGGCTACCTTGCTACAGCAAGCTTTTGACGTAGGCGTCAATGTCGCTGATGTATTTTTCAATGCCAGAGGCATCTTTCTCACGAATTAGATGTTCCAGCGTTTCACATAACTGCTTGCCGGGAACCAGATTAAGCATGGCAAACACCCCTTTAAGCCGGTGTGCTGTCTGTGCCAGCGCTGCAAAATCATTCGCAGCGGACTCAGTATACAACCGCTTCACATCATCTGGTACTGTATCAACAAAGAGGGAATAGTATCCGCTGGCGTGAAGCTCGGCATTTTCATTGCCGCCTAACGGGGATTCCGTTATTTCTTCCTGCGCCAGCTGCTCTTCTATTAGTTGTAGTACAGCTTCCTGCATCGCATTGCTAATATTAAAGTTGACGCGCAGCTGGCCAGGGCCGATTTTCCGCACGCCTGACTCATCATCGCTTAAAAGCAAGCCCGAGGCAGTAAGATTAGACGGATTATCAGTTAAAAACAGATCAAATTCTTGACTTGCCAGCCTTTCATCCGGCGTGATGCAGGCTGCGCCCCAGTTTTCGAGCTGACGAACCACAATATTGCGGATCTCGTTTGAGGTCACATCCACCATCACCACGACGTCATCCAGCAGGCGTTCTTCATCTTCTTCCTGCGGATTGGCGGCCATTTTCACGTGCAGAGAGTAACGGGTGCCGAGCGATTCACGGGCCTTAATATTCAGATGGCCGCCGAGCTTGCGCGCCAGCTGATCGCACAGCCAGAAGGTCAGGGCGTTAGCCTTGCCGTAATGATCGCTTTGCGTGTCATTCAGGAACGGGAAGTGCAGATTATCAATTTCACTCGCCGTGACGCCTTCCCCGGTGTCCAGGATACGGAACGTCAGGCGATCCTCCGCCGACTCGTCGGTACTCACTTCAAGGGTGATCTTGCCGATCTGCGTGGTGGTCACGGCGTACTGAATAATCATCAGCAGAATACGACGCAGCGCCTCGCGGTCGCCGTGACGTTCGTCATTGGCGGGTAAATGGTTGTTGATCAGCAGCTGCAGCCCTTTGCGCTTAATTACGGGCAGGACTTCCGGAACCACTTCATCGATCAGATCCTGAATGGAGAAGAGAGAAGGGGTGCCTTTCCAGAAATCATTCTCCAGCATGTTTGCCAGCTGGATCTCATCCACCATGCGGACCAGCGAGTCGGCCTGGCAGGCGAGCTGGTGGCTTTCAGACGTGTTTAACGCCGCCGCCTGGGTCGCCAGCGTTTTTAAGGGCTGCTTGAAGGCATCGCCAATATTCTGCATAAATGCCGCGCGCCCCTGCTGGTTCTTCTCATACAGCCTTTGCGCCTGCTTGAGCTTTTTATTCACCAGCACTTCGCGATCCTGATCGCGAATGATGAAGATTTGCGTACGAGGGGCCACCTGGCTGCGGAACTGACGGATCTCGTACAGTTCATTGTTAATGGTGGCCTGAATAACCCCCTGGTGCTGATCCGCCATGGCGGTGATGTTCTGCAGGTTAAGGTGCGGCAGCAGATGGTCAGCAATTTTATTGCTCATCACCGTGCGATTCGCTTCCTGATCGTGAACTAACACCCCTAGCGGCAGCACGGAGACAATCTCTTCATTGAGCGCGCGCAACACGCGCAGCTCGTTGGTGTTGCCCGCGGAGACCGCAGACGCGTCGCTCTGGCGTCCCGGCTGGAAACGGAAGGTGCTGTAGCCAAACAGGGCCAGCGCCAGCAGGCCAATATTCAGCAGCAGCGGCAGCAGAATATTTTGCAGGGTATCAAGCAGCAGCGTGCCGAACGGTACCTGCCACACCAGTCGCATGCCGGTTGAGTTCAGCGACGAGGCAATTTCAATTTTTGAGCCGTTAAAGGAGATGGTGACGCTCTCTGCGGCCTCTTTGTCAGACGCCGCACGCATGTTCTGGGTGCTGCTGTCGGGCTCCAGACGGAAGCTGTCGAGCGGCATATCCGGCGGGATCAAATCATTAATGGGTAAATCGAAGGCCACGACCGTCGCCAGATGTCCCGGCTGGTTAAAGGTGGTACGCAGGGTAAAATAGTGACCATTCTGCCAGGCCAGGCGGCGCAGCGATGAGAAGCTCTCACGTTCATCAAGGGCGTTGGCCTGCTGCAGCATTTCTGCCCGGCGGGAGTCGACAATGCTGCCGACCGTCGTCTCTTTAAATCCTGAGGAGAGATCCTTCAACGGCAGGGTCGAGATCAGGATCATACTGTTGTCCTGACCGTTCAGATAGTACATCGACCACGGCACCGTTTCGGCGCCCCAGAGGGTATCCAGGTAGGTCGAAATACGCTGCGTCATCTCAAGGGTCGCGCTGTCGTGAGAGCCAAAGATAAGCGCCTCAGTCTTACGCTGCGGTTTTTCGAGATAGTAAACATCCTGCTTCAGCCGCGTCTCCTGAAGCCCGTCTCCGGACGAGCTGGCAGGCGCTGCCGCAATGTTGTCGTAAATCTGCCAGGTGGCGTAGCGCCAGGTATCAATGCGCTTATGGACGGCGTGGGTAATATCCACCACCTGATAACTTTTATCTTTTAGCCAGGCGTTAACCGCGCTCTGCACCATCACGCCCATTGTGACCAACAGCACCACGATCAAAAGAAGAAAGAAACGGGTGATGCTCCCGGGAAGGAGGGAGAATTTGCTCTGGGCGGTAGTTTCAGTCTGACTCATTGATATCTTTAACCCGTGATGGTCGTGCTCTGTGGCGATAGGGCAGTATAAAGGGTAATAACTGAATTTCCAGCGCCACTGTCCTGGAACAAGCGACTTTTTCGATGACCCGTGCGAGAGATGAAGTGCGCCTTAAATGTGTACAAGCACATAAGGCATGTACAAATAAAAAATGCATTTTGTCAGAAAATAGCACGAATTAACAAGAAATTAAGTTTTGAGCGAATTTTCCCGTCATGCAGAGCGGCTGGCGTGAATTTAGTTAATAGTCGTTACAATTACGGTGCGGTAGCACAAAAAAAGAAAAGTTACGTAAAGAAGGGTAAAAAAAAACCGAATGCGATGCATCCGGTTGAATTAGGGATAAACAGACATTCAAAGCTGAATGACGGTAATAAATAAAGTTAATGATGATAGCGATAGTTATTTTAGAGACTGGCGTCGATCTTGTTTTGTCATTCAGTGCGGTAACGTTTTTTTATTTTAAGTATCTGATATGTATTGGGTGTTTTTTCTTTTTGATTATAAGTGCTAAATTTCTAAGCTTTTTGTGCTTTGTAAAAGTTCCTTTTCATTTACATCCTGAAACATGTTGATAGATAAATGAAACATCTTCAAAGTTTTCGTATCATATTCGCATTGGATTATTCTGTAATTTTGCGGAGAATGAAATTGCCGACTGGTTAATGAGGGTTAACCAGTAAGCAGTGGCAATTATAAGGCATATAACAGAGGGTTAATAAAATGAAAGTTAAAGTACTGTCCCTCCTGGTACCAGCACTGCTGGTAGCAGGCGCAGCAAATGCGGCCGAAATTTATAACAAAGATGGCAACAAATTAGATCTGTACGGCAAAGTTGATGGTCTGCACTATTTCTCTGACGACAAGGGTGCTGACGGCGACCAGACCTACATGCGTCTTGGCTTCAAAGGCGAAACTCAGGTTAACGATCAGCTGACCGGTTACGGCCAGTGGGAATACCAGATCCAGGGTAACACCACTGAAAGCGACAACCAGTCCTGGACGCGTGTGGCGTTTGCCGGTCTGAAATTCGCTGAAGCAGGTTCTTTCGATTACGGTCGTAACTACGGCGTGATCTACGACGTAACTTCCTGGACTGACGTTCTGCCAGAATTTGGCGGCGATACCTACGGTTCAGACAACTTCCTGCAGTCTCGTGCTAACGGCGTGGCGACCTACCGTAACCAGGACTTCTTTGGTCTGGTGGATGGCCTGAACTTTGCGCTGCAGTATCAGGGTAAAAACGGTAGCGTAAGCGGCGAAAACGTCGGTGGACGCAGCCTGCTGAAACAGAACGGCGACGGCTACGGTGCATCCGTAACCTATAACCTGGGCGAAGGCTTCAGCGTGGGTGGTGCGATGTCCTCCTCCAAACGTACCGCTGACCAGAACGCACCGGGCGTTTATGGTAACGGCGATCACGCAGAAGTCTATTCTGGCGGCCTGAAATACGATGCCAACAACATCTACCTGGCTGCGCAGTACTCTCAGACCTACAACGCAACCCGCTTCGGTACTTCTAACGGCGACAGCCCGACTACCGCTTACGGCTTTGCTAACAAAGCGCAGAACTTCGAAGTGGTTGCTCAGTACCAGTTCGACTTCGGCCTGCGTCCATCCGTGGCTTACCTGCAGTCCAAAGGTAAAGACATCGAAGGTTACGGCGATCAGGATCTGCTGAAATATGTTGATGTGGGTGCCACTTACTACTTCAACAAAAACATGTCCACCTACGTGGATTACAAAATCAACCTGGTTGATGAAAATGAGTTCACCCGTCAGGCCGGTATCGGTACTGATGATATCGTCGCGCTGGGTCTGGTTTACCAGTTCTAATCGCGTCATCGTGTGACTAAGGGGCCGGATGGCCCCTTTTTTGTGCCTTTTTGGGGCCTCACAATGCAACCGTTTTGGTGTACTCTTGCCGCCCTGGCATGAGGATAATAATTAATGGACATGACTTTTTTACGCGCCAGCTTTCTGGCTATGCTTTTTTTCCTGACCGCGTGTGACGATTCCGCGCCCGTGGCGAAAGCCGATGCACCCGCCGCGACGGTTCTCGAAGGCAAAACGATGGGTACCTTCTGGCGCGTCAGCGTGATGGGCCTGGATAAAACCCGCGTTGATGACCTTCGCGGTAAAATCCAGTCTCAGCTGGATGCCGACGATCAGCTGCTCTCAACCTATAAAAATGACTCGGCGCTGATGCGCTTCAATCTCTCCACCAGTACCTCCCTGTGGCCGGTGAGCGAAGCGATGGCCGATATCGTCACCGAATCAATGCGCGTGGGATATAAAACCAACGGCGCGATGGACGTCACCGTCGGGCCTCTGGTCAATCTCTGGGGATTTGGCCCCAACAAACAGCCGGATACCACACCCGACCAGGCGGCCATTGATGATGCCCGCGCCCGGACAGGGCTAAAGCATCTGACGGTGATCAACCAGTACGGCCAGCAGTATCTGCAGAAAGACATCCCGGATCTGTTTGTCGATCTGTCGACGGTAGGTGAAGGCTACGCGGCGGATCACCTTGCCGCGCTGATGACGCAGGAAGGGATATCGCGCTACCTGGTCTCCGTGGGCGGCGCGTTAGTCAGCCGGGGCATGAACGCCAGCGGTAAACCGTGGCGCGTGGCGATTCAAAAACCGACCGACCGGCAAAACGCCGTGCAGGCCATTGTGGATATTAACGGGCACGGCATCAGCACGTCCGGGAGCTACCGTAACTATTACGAACTCGACGGGAAGCGTATTTCGCACGTTATTGACCCTCAGACCGGACGTCCCATCACGCATAACCTGGTCTCGGTGACCGTGATTGCCCCCACTGCGCTGGAAGCCGATGCCTGGGATACCGGCTTAATGGTTCTCGGCCCGGAAAAAGCCAAAGAGGTGGTTCGTCAGGAAGGGCTGGCGGTTTATATGATCACTAAAGAGGGCGACGGGTTCAAAACCTGGAGCTCGCCGCAGTTCAACAGCTTCCTGGTGAACGACAAAAATTAAAAAGCAAGGTTGCGGGTTTTTTATCACTGGCGCTCATGCACGCTAAAGGTATGCTTGTAAGAGGAGCTGATGATGAAAAATCCAACCTACATGAACGATGAGGATCGCTGGCAGGCTGTTCTGGCTCGCGATCCGCGCGCTGACGATCGGTTTGTCTTTGCCGTGCAGACGACGGGGATTTTCTGCCGCCCGTCCTGCCGCGCCCGTCATGCGCTGCGTAAAAACGTCTGCTTTTATCCCGATGTTCAGCATGCCATTCAGGCAGGGTTTCGCCCGTGCAAGCGCTGCATGCCGGACAAACGCGATCCGCAGCAGCAGAAGCTGGCGAAAGTGGAGCACGCCTGCCGACTTCTGGAGCAGGATCCCGCGCTGACGCTGGAAGGCCTGGCGCAGCAGGTCGCCATGAGTCCTTTCCATTTCCACCGGCTGTTTAAGTCCGTCACCGGGATGACGCCAAAAGCCTGGCAGCAGGCGGCGCGGGGGCAACGTCTGCGCGCGGCGCTTGCGCAGGGAAACAAAATTACCGATGCCGTGCTGGCGGCAGGTTTTCCCGACAGCAGCACCTATTACCGCAAGGCCAACGACGCGCTGGGGATGACGGCGAAGCAGTACCGCAAAGGTGAGGTATCGGTGCAGTACGCCATTGACGACTGTTCGTTAGGACGCTGTCTGGTCGCTGAAAGCGAGCGGGGGATTTGCGCGATACTGCTGGGCGACAGCGATACTGAATTAGCCGAAGAGCTGGCGACGCTGTTTCCAAACGCGGAGCCTGCTCCACGGGAAGATGCCTTTGCGCAGCGTATCCGTCAGGTCATTGCCAGTATTGATAACCGCGCGGCGCCGCTGGCGCTGCCGCTGGATATACGCGGCACCGCGTTTCAGCAGCGGGTCTGGCAGGCCCTGCGTGACATCCCCTGCGGGGAAACAGCCAGCTATCAGCAGGTGGCGCAGGCGATTGGCCAGCCCAACGCGGTGCGTGCCGTCGCCGGAGCCTGCGCGGCAAACAGGCTGGCGATTGTGATCCCCTGTCACCGCGTGGTTCGTAACGACGGCGGGCTGTCGGGCTATCGCTGGGGGGCGGCGCGAAAAGCACTATTACTGAAACGTGAGGCGAAACGCCGGGAGGGATAATGCTCGATCTTTTTGCGGATGCTGAACCCTGGCAGGAGCCGCTTGCGCCTGGAGCGACGATCCTGCGCCGCTTTGCGCTCTCACGCGCGCAGGCGCTGCTTGCCGGCATAGAAGAGGTGACGGCCGTTTCACCGTTTCGCCATATGGTGACGCCGGGCGGCTACACCATGTCGGTAGCCATGGCCAACTGCGGGGAGCTGGGGTGGGCGACGAACGCGCGCGGCTATCTGTATGCCCCGAACGATCCCGCCACCGGCCAGCCGTGGCCCCCGATGCCGGCAGCTTTTCAGGCGCTCTGTCACGAGGCTGCCGTTGCGGCAGGTTACCCTGACTTCCGGCCGGATGCCTGCCTGATTAACCGCTACGCCGTCGGCGCGAAGCTCTCCCTGCATCAGGACAAAGATGAACCCGATCTGCGGGCGCCCATCGTCTCGGTATCGTTGGGTCTGCCCGCCGTCTTCCAGTTTGGTGGATTGCGCCGCAACGATCCGCTCAGGCGCATTATGCTGGAGCATGGCGACGTGGTGGTGTGGGGCAGGGAGTCACGGCTGTACTATCACGGCATTCAGCCCCTGAAGCCCGGGGTTCATCCCCTTACTGGCGAGTACCGCTATAATCTGACGTTCCGTCAGGCGGGATTGAGCAAACAAAAATAAGAATTATTCTTGATGTCCGCGCAGGGCAGTTTACACTGCTGGCTGATTTTTATTGTCCGGATTGCCTGCATGCAACTACTTCTTCTTGTCTGGCGTCAGTACCGCTGGCCCTTTATCGCCGTAATGGCCTTAAGCCTCGCCAGCGCCGCGCTGGGTATTGGCCTGATCGCGTTTATCAACGTGCGGCTGATCGAAATGGTCGATACCTCACTCTCGGTCCTGCCGGAGTTTCTCGGCCTGCTGCTGCTGTTGATGGCGGTTACGCTGGGTTCCCAGTTGGCGCTGACCGCGCTCGGCCACCATTTCGTTTTCCGCCTGCGCAGCGAGTTCATCAAGCGGATCCTCGACACGCAGGTTGAGCGCGTGGAGCAGCTCGGCAGCGCCTCCCTGCTGGCGGGGCTGACCAGCGACGTGCGCGCGATTACCATCGCGTTTGTCCGCCTGCCGGAGCTGGTGCAGGGGATCATCCTGACCTTTGGCTCGGCGGCGTATCTCGCCTGGCTTTCGACCAAAATGCTGGCGGTGACCGCGGTGTGGATTGCCATCACCATCTGGGGCGGTTTCGTGCTGGTGTCGCGTGTCTATAAACACATGGCGGTCCTGCGCGAAACGGAAGATAAGCTCTATAACGATTACCAGACGGTGCTCGAAGGGCGTAAAGAGCTGACCCTCAACCGCGAGCGTGCCGAGCATATCTTCAATAACCTCTATATTCCGGACGCGCGTGAATACCGGCACCACATTATTCGCGCCGATACCTTCCACCTGAGCGCGGTGAACTGGTCCAACATTATGATGCTGGGTGCCATTGGCCTGGTGTTCTGGATGGCGAACAGCCTGGGCTGGGCGGACACCAACGTGGCGGCGACCTACTCGCTGACGCTGCTGTTCCTGCGTACTCCGCTGCTCTCGGCCGTCGGCGCATTGCCCACCTTGCTGAGCGCGCAGGTGGCGTTCAATAAGCTCAAAAAATTCGATCTCGCGCCGTTCAAAGCCGAATTCCCGCGCCCGCAGGCTTTCCCGAACTGGCAGACCCTGGAGCTGCGCGACGTGACGTTCCGCTATCAGGACAACGCCTTCTCCGTGGGGCCGGTCAACCTGACGATTCACCGCGGCGAACTGCTGTTCCTCATCGGCGGCAACGGCAGCGGAAAATCTACGCTGGCGATGCTGCTCACCGGACTTTACCAGCCGCAGTCGGGCGAGATCCTGCTGGACGGCAAGGCGCTGAGCGCGGAGAAGCCCGAGGATTACCGCAAGCTTTTCTCAGCGGTATTCACCGATGTCTGGCTGTTTGACCAGCTGCTGGGCCCCGAAGGGCAGCAGGCCAATCCTGAGCTGGTGGAAAAATGGCTTACGCAGCTGCAGATGGCGCACAAGCTGGAGCTTCAGGACGGTAAAATCCTGAACCTCAAGCTCTCCAAGGGGCAGAAGAAGCGCGTGGCGCTGCTGCTGGCGCTGGCGGAAGAGCGCGACATCATCCTGCTGGATGAGTGGGCGGCGGATCAGGACCCGCACTTCCGCCGCGAGTTTTATCAGGTGCTGCTGCCGCTGATGCAGGAGATGGGCAAGACCATTTTCGCCATCAGCCACGACGATCATTACTTCATTCACGCCGACCGTCTGCTGGAGATGCGCGACGGCAGGCTGAGCGAGCTGACCGGCGACGAGCGCGATGCGGCATCGCGTGATGCGGTGGCGCGAACGGCCTGATGCCCACACCCTAACCCTCTCCCACTGTACGGTCCGGGGACATAGTGAACACTTGTTCGGGGACATGGTAGACACTTACAACTGAGGCATAACAATCCGTTTATGGAGTTGCTTATGCCCTGGGATGCGAGAGATACCATGTCATTACGTACCGAGTTTGTTTTGCTCGCCTCGCAGGACGGGGCGAACATCCGTTTCCTCTGCCGTCAGTACGGCATTTCTCCTGCCACCGGCTACAAGTGGCTTCAGCGCTGGGCTCAGGAAGGCGTATCCGGCCTTCAGGACCGCTCCCGCGCACCTCATCACTCCCCGAACCGCTCGTCAGACGACATCACGGCCCTGCTGCGCATGGCGCATGACCGTCATGAACGCTGGGGAGCCCGCAAGATTAAGCGCTGGCTTGAAGACCAGGGGCACACCATGCCCGCCTTCAGCACCGTCCATCACCTGATGGCCCGCCACGGCCTGCTGCCGGGCGTTTCACCGGGCATTCCGGCCACGGGCCGCTTCGAACACGACGCGCCGAACCGCCTCTGGCAGATGGATTTTTAGGGCCACTTCCCCTTTGGCGGTGGCCGCTGCCATCCGCTCACCCTGCTGGACGACCACTCCCGTTTTTCCCTGTGCCTGGCGCCCTGTACCGATGAACGGCGCGAGACCGTGCAGCAGCAGCTGGTCAGCGTGTTTGAACGCTACGGCCTGCCGGACCGGATGACGATGGACAACGGCTCACCGTGGGGCGACACCACCGGCACCTGGACGGCGCTGGAGCTGTGGCTGATGCGTCACGGTATCCGGGTGGGCCATTCCCGGCCTTACCATCCGCAGACGCAGGGCAAGCTGGAGCGTTTTCACCGCAGCCTGAAGTCGGAAGTGCTGCAGGGAAAATGGTTCGCGGACAGCGGAGAGCTGCAGCGCGCCTTCGACCACTGGCGCACGGTCTACAACCTTGAACGCCCGCATGAGGCGCTGGATATGGCGGTACCGGCCTCGCGGTATCAGCCGTCTGCCCGGCAGTACAGCGGGAGCGTAACGCCGCCGGAATATGATGAAGGGGTGAAGGTCAGGAAAGTGGATGCCAGCGGAAAGCTGAGCATAGAGGGTGTCAGTCTGGGCGCAGGCAAGGCGTTCAGGGGAGAACGGGTCGGGCTGAAGGAGACGCAGGAGGACGGCTGCTATGAAGTGTGGTGGTACAGCACGAAAGTGGGGGTGATCGACCTGAAGAAAAAGTCGATCACCATGGGTAAAGGATGTTAAAAAGTGTTCACCATGTCCCCGAACACCTGTCAACCATGTCCCCGGACTGTACACCCACAGGGAGAGGGGATAGATCGTGGCTGTAATGACGTTTTTTTCTCCACCTCGGCCCGTTGTTTATTCTTATTTACATATCCCCGCGCTATGCTTAACGCCAACTCTTTTAATGGATTTATGATTGATGTCGGTATTAAAGAAAAACAGCGCCAGGCAGCGTGACCAGGAACGTGCGCGACTCATCTGGCTTCTCACGACCGATAAAGCGGTCACGTCTACGCTATTAGGCAAACTGACCCTGGCTGAGCAATATGATGTCGGCACCTTAGCCGACGATATTGCTGAGGTAGGTGCGCTGGTTGCTCATTTACCGCCGCCGGATCTGGCGGATACCCTGGAAGCGCTTCCTTCGGAAGAGCGTCACGCCCTCTGGCGCCTGGTGCAGGATCACGAGCGTGGCCAGGTCCTGCTTGAGGCATCCGAAAATGTCTGGGATGACCTGATCGACGAGATGAGCGACCGGGACATCCTCGACGCCCTGCAAACCCTGGATATCGACGAGCAGATTTACCTTGTACAGCACCTGCCGCGTAATCTGACCGGTCGCCTGCTGGCCTCTCTGCCTGCCGATGAACGCGCGCGCGTGCGTCAGGTGATGCACTACGAGAAAAACAGCGTTGGCGCGATCATGGAGTTTGGCGTTATCACGGTACGTCCGGACGTCACGCTCGGTACCGTACAGCGCTACCTGCGCCGCCTGGGCAAAATGCCGGACAACACCGATAAGCTGTTTGTCACCGCGCGGGATAAAACCCTGCTCGGCGAGCTGGAGCTGAAAACCATCCTGCTCAACAGCACCCAGCAGAAGGTGAGCGAGGTGATGGAAAACGAGCCGATGGTCTTCTCCCCGGAAGACGATGCGGAAAAAGCGGCGCGTACCTTTGAACGTGATGACCTTGTGAGTGCGGCGGTCGTAGACTCCGTCGGCAAGCTGATGGGCCGTCTGACCATCGATGAAATCGTTGACGTGGTTTATGAAGAGACCGATAACGACCTCCGCGCGCTAGGCGGGATCAGCGCCGAAGATGACGTCCACGCCTCCGTCGGCAAGGCGGTGAAAACCCGCTGGGCGTGGCTGGCTATTAACCTGTGTACCGCCTTTATCGCCTCCCGCGTGATTGACGGCTTTGAACACACCATTTCGCAGCTGGTGGCGCTGGCCTCGCTGATGCCGATTGTGGCCGGGATTGGCGGCAACACCGGAAACCAGACCATCACCATGATCGTCCGCGCGCTGGCGCTGGAAAATATTCAGCCCGGTAACTTCGCCTTTCTGATCTTCAGGGAAATGGGGGTGGCGCTGATCAACGGCCTGGTATGGGGCGGCATTATGGGCGGCATCACCTGGTGGCTGTATGACGATATGGCTTTAGGCGGCGTGATGATGCTGGCGATGGTGCTGAATTTACTGGTGGCATCGATGATGGGCGTCATTATCCCGCTGACGATGACCAAACTGAAGCGCGACCCCGCGGTGGGGTCGAGCGTGATGATCACCGCCATCACCGATACCGGCGGTTTCTTTATTTTTCTTGGGCTGGCAACGATTTTTCTGCTTTAACCCGACGCTTAATGCGGGCGGGGATCAGTGCCATGACGATAATCCCGCCCAGCACGCCAACCGCCAGATTGCCGGTCGATACCGTTGCGGCAACGGTCACCAGCATTACCACCGTTTCTGCAACCGGGGCATTTTTTATCGTGGCGGGCTGAAGGCTGTGCCAGCTGAAGGTTTTGACGGCGACAATCGCCATAATCCCCGCGAGCACCGCCATCGGGATTTTAGCCATCACTTCACTGAGTGCCGTCACCAGGATCAGCAGCACGATGCCTGCCGCAATGGTTGAAATGCGGCTTCGTCCTTTTCCCATCTCCACGTTAACGATGGTTTGTCCGATCATCGCGCAGCCCGCAATGCCACCGTAAAGCCCGGCCATGATATTACCTACGCCCAGCCCGATGCTCTCGCGACGCTTGCTGGAGGGCGTAACCGTCAGTTCGTCCACCAGTTTTGCCGTCAGCAGGGACTCCAGCAGACCGACGAAGGCAATGCTCAACGCGCACGGCCAGATAATGCTCAGCGTTTGCAAATTAAACGGCACCAGCAGCTCGGTAAATCCAGGCAGACCGCCAGTCATTGAGCCTTCATCACCGACGGTCGGCAGGACCTGACCGGTGGTGACGGTGAAAAGGGTTAACAGCACAATCGCAATCAGCGGGGAAGGGACGCTTTTAATATAGCGCGGCACCCACAGCACAATCAGCAGCGTCAGCACGAACAGGCCCACAATCAGCGGGCTTCGGCTCCAGAAATGCGGCACCTGAGCGAAGAAAATCAAAATGCCCAGGGCGTTAACAAATCCGGTCATCACCGACTGGGGAATAAAGCGCATCAGTCTTGCCATGCCCAGCACGCCAAACAAAATCTGGATCGCGCCAGCCATCAGCACGGCGGGAAGAATGTACTGTACGCCGTGCTGATGTACCATCGGGCCAATCACCAGCGCCACGGAACCGGCCGCAGCCGTGACCATCGCCGGACGCCCCCCCAGCACAGAGAGAGTAAGACACAGCACCACGGAGGCGATCAGGCTAACCTTCGGGTCAACGCCCGCCACCACGGAAAATGAGATGACCTCGGGGATCAGCGCCAGAGCGGTAATTACGCCCGCCAGCGTTTCACGCGTCAGTTGTTTAGGGGAGCGCAGCACGCTGGCTACGCTGTCTTCAGGGGATACAGCAGAATGGGGTAAGGACATAACAGTTCGCTGGTTAGGGCAGGCTTCCGTGCGCGCGATCACAAAGTGCAGCATAGTAGCCATAAATTCCCCGTATTGCCAGTTGCGCGCCGCAATCCCCTACAAACAATCCATCATTAAATTTCACAATTACAATAATTTCGTAACCTTTAAACAATATTTAAAAGTTGTTACCGTGCCCACGCAGCTTTTTTCACCTGCAATTTCCACGCATCAAGCACTTTTACACTAAGGCATAAATTATGAAAAAAATGACTGCCATGCTCTTTTCTCTGGCCGTTGGGCTCAGCGCCGTCTCAATGGCAGCGAAAGCAGACGCACCAAAAGAGCAGGAAACGGACGTCCTTTTGATTGGTGGCGGCATCATGAGCGCCACGCTGGGAACCTATCTGCAAGAACTGCAGCCGGACTGGTCCATGACCATGGTCGAGCGTCTCGATGGCGTGGCGCAGGAGAGCTCTAACGGCTGGAACAACGCCGGTACGGGCCATTCGGCACTCATGGAACTGAACTATACGCCGCAGAAAAAGGACGGTTCCATTAGTATCGAGAAGGCGGTAGAGATCAACGAAGCGTTCCAGATCTCGCGTCAGTTCTGGTCTCACCAGGTCAACAGCGGCGTGATGCACGACCCGCACTCCTTCATCAATACCGTGCCGCACATGAGCTTTGTGTGGGGCGAGCAGAACGTCAATTTCCTGCGCGCGCGCTACGCTGCGCTGCAGCAGAGCACCCTGTTCCGCGGGATGAAATACTCTGAAGACCACGCGCAGATTAAAGAGTGGGCACCGCTGGTCATGGAAGGTCGCGATCCGAACCAGAAAGTGGCGGCGACCCGCACCGAAATCGGGACCGACGTGAACTACGGCGAGATTACCCGTCAGCTGGTGGCGTCCCTGAAGAAGAAAGATAACTTCAATCTGCAGCTCAGCACCGAAGTGCGCGGCTTTAAGCGCAATGCGGACAACAGCTGGAGCGTGACCGTTGCCGATCTGAAAAACAATGAAGCCGAGCACGTCATTAAGGCGAAATTTGTCTTCATCGGTGCGGGCGGCGCGGCGCTGAAGCTGCTGCAGGAGTCCGGTATTCCTGAAGCTGACGACTACGCGGGCTTCCCGGTCGGCGGTCAGTTCCTGGTGTCCGAGAACCCGGAAGTGGTGAATCGTCATCTGGCGAAAGTGTACGGTCAGGCTTCCGTGGGCGCGCCACCGATGTCCGTCCCGCACATCGACACCCGCATGCTTGACGGTAAGCGCGTAGTGCTGTTCGGACCGTTCGCGACCTTCTCCACCAAGTTCCTGAAAAACGGCTCACTGTGGGATCTGCTGAGCGCGACCACCACCTCTAACGTCAAACCGATGATGGACGTGGGGCTGGATAACTTCGATCTGGTGAAATACCTGATTAGCCAGGTGATGCTTTCTGATGAAGAACGCTTCGAGGCGCTGAAAGAGTACTATCCGCAGGCGAAGAAAGAAGACTGGCGTCTGTGGCAGGCGGGTCAGCGCGTGCAGATCATCAAGCGCGATCCGAAAGAGGGCGGCGTGCTGCGTCTGGGTACCGAAGTGGTGAGCGATAAGGATGGCACGATCGCCGCGCTGCTGGGTGCGTCACCGGGTGCGTCTACCGCTGCGCCAATCATGCTGCACCTGATGGAAAAAGTGTTTAAAGACAAAGTCGCCAGCCCGGAATGGCAGGCGAAGCTGAAAACTATTATTCCTTCCTACGGCACGAAGCTGAACGGTAACGTGGATGCGACGGAGCAGGAGCTGGAGTACACCAGCCGCGTGCTGCAGCTGCAGTACGTGAAGCCGCAGGCTGCGGACGCTGCACCGAAGGCGGAGCTGAAGCCTCAGCCGGAAAACAAACCGGTTGCGGATATTGCGCTGTAAGGTAAAAGCAAAACGGTAACATCCGTTACCGTTTTTAGCGTTTTCTCTCTCTCCCGGTGGGAGAGGGGTGGGGTGAGCAGCTGTGTTTAAAGTCAACGGCTGACGGCTAAGCCGCCACCCGACTTATTTTTAGCGTACTACCGCTTGTCCGACCGTCTCTTCTGCCTTCCACACGCGATATTTTACTTCCACGTTTTCAGGCGTATATACCACGATCGGCAACTTGCTGTTGTAGCGCAGCAGGCTGTTATCGCCCAGATACGCCGTCACAAATTTCTTCTCTTTCTTGCCGTCCGGGCAGGCCATCATGGTGGAAACCGGAGAGGTCACTTTATCAAAGACGTAATAGTCGTAGCCCCAGCCTTCCAGGGTTTTGCTTTCCAGCTGACCGCCCAGACGATGCTGATTGCAGTCCACTTCCAGCGTCTTGCCAATTAACAGTTCGACTTTGTAATTCGCTTCGTCCTGCTGAACCGGCAGCTGAATCACCTGACGCTTCATGCCTTTTTCCGCTTGCGGATAGGGGGCAACTTTTTCCAGCGGCTGCGCTTTTTGGGCGTCACTGGCGAAAGCGCTGGTGCTGGCGCACGCGGCGGCGAGAAGCGCCATGGCAAATTTAGGTGCGTTTTTCATCGTCATTCCTTTATGTCAAAACGGTCCTGAACAGACTAACATAACGAGTGTGAATGATTGGTGTGATTTACCTACATTTTCATTATATGTAGCGTAATAAACTTAATATTTACCGTTTTGGCAGGTGTTTGTACTGGTGTGGAGTGTGGCGGGCGTTCGTGTTATTTTAGGCTCTCTATAATGTTATTCATCTGTGAAAGGGAAGAGAGATGGTTCGTGCAAAACTGAAAACACCTGAAGGCCGCAAGTTCCTCCTGGCGCTACTTGTCGTGTTTATGATTGCTGCCGCCTGCGTCGGGCGGGCCACCATTGTTGGCGTCATCGAACAGTACAACATTCCTCTCTCCGCCTGGACTACCAGCATGTATGTGCTGCAGTCGGCGATGATCTTCGTTTACAGCCTTGTCTTCACCGTTCTGCTGGCAATCCCGCTGGGCATTTTCTTCCTGGGCGGACGTGAAAAACACTAAGCGTTTATCTGCTATAAGAAGCCAGCCTGCGGGCTGGCTTTTTTACAGGCAATAAAAAAACCAGCCATAAGAGGCTGGTTTTCAATGTGTTTTTGGTCGGCACGAGAGGATTTGAACCTCCGACCCCCGACACCCCATGACGGTGCGCTACCAGGCTGCGCTACGTGCCGACGCATAAAAAGATACTACTCGATTCCGTTTCGAATGCAAGGGAATCTGTCGCTAACTGGTTTATAATTAATCAGTTAGCGATAAAACGTTTCTCATCCGTCAGGACCTGCAGCAGCAGGCTAAGCTGTGGTTTCTGGTCCTTCAGCCGTTCACCCTGCAGATTATAGGTCTGATAGTTCCCGTTGCTGTTCAGCACCAGCGTCAGCTTCGGCGTGGTCACCACCAGCGTGTTGCCGTCAGCAGCCGTCACCCAGTTATGGCGGCGCGTGGCGCTGAAGAGATCCTGCCCCTGGGAATACTCGTTTGCTGGCGTACTGACGTGCAGCAGGCGCTGCATCAGGGTCGTCATGACGTCTTTATGTTCTGTGAGCATATTGATGCGCTGCGCCGGCGTTCCCGGCCAGTGGATCACCAGCGGAACGTGCAGGTTTGGACGTGACCAGCTCATGCTCTTCGTCTCGTCGCCTAACGGTACGCCATGCCCCGCGGTCACGATCACGACGGTGTTATCAAGCTTGCCCGATTCACGTAGCGCGTCAAGCACGCGGCCAATCTGTGCGTCAACATCGCTGGCCGCGCGGCCGTAGCGGCGCGCAAAGCCTGCCTGGTTGCTGTCGTTAAGCGTTGTGCCGTTGAAGGCCACCCACGAGAACCAGCGGTTATCTTCCTGCGCGTAGCGATGCAGCCAGTTTATCCACTGGTTTGCGGTCTGAGCATCAGACTGGCTCTGCGCGGCAGGCAGTGAGAAATCAGAGAGCAGCGCCTGGCGGTACAGTGAACTGTTGAAGCCGTCCGATGAGAACAGCCCTAACTGATAGCCCTGCTGATTAAGCCCGGTGATCAGCGCCGCAGGGATGCGAGCAGACAGCACGCCGTCCATATATCCGGCAGAAATGCCGTAGAACAGGCCAAAGATACCCGCATCGGTTGAGTTACCTGAACTCATATGCTGGGTAAACGACACGTTCTGACTCGCGAAATCGGCCAGCGCAGGCATCTGCTTCTCGTAACGGGAATAGTTCAGGCCATCGACGGTAATCAGCAGTACGTTTTGCCCGCGACCCATATCGCGATAGCGCAGATCGCTCAGCGGATACTGCACGCTAACCGCTTCCGGATTACCCTGTTCGACCAGACGGCGCTGATACTCCTGGGCATCAAGCAGGCCGTGCTTCTCAAGGAAACGACGGGCCGTCATCGGATAAGAGAGCGGCAGGTTAGCGCGCTGCATGGTAATAGGGCGATAGAAGTTCGCATCCGCCCAGATATACATGATGTGCGAACTGATAAATGAGACGAAAAAGAGCGCGGCGACGGGCTTCGCGTAATGGCGGCGTCGGGTCAGGCTGCGGAGCTTTTGCCAGCTCCAGGTGGCAAACAGCATCTCGATCAACAGGATCACCGGGACGCTGATGAACATCAGCTGCCAGTCGCGGGCCGTTTCGTTCTGGTCCGGGTTTATGACCAGTTCCCAGACGATAGGGTTGAGATGCAGGTGGAAACGGGTGAACACTTCACTGTCGATAAGCAGCAGCGTCATCCCCACCGTCGCAAGGATTGCGGACAAGAACCGCATCAAACGCTGCGACATGACGATAAACGTCAGAGGAAACAGGATCAGCAGATAGGTGGCGAAGACCAAAAAGCTAAAGTGACCGACGACGCTTATCCAGGAGTAGATACGCCCGGTTAGCGTGGTGGGCCAGTCTGCGACAAACAGATAACGACAGCCAATTACCGTCGCTAGCAGAATGTTGAACAGGGCAAACCAGTGTCCCCAGCTGACCATCTGGGAGACTTTTTCACGGTAGCGCTGACGATTCGTCACCATAAACTGTTGTTCGTTTCCCTTAATGGGCCTGGTCGTTGCTGACGGATGACTGTAACGCCTGGGCGAAAGATTTGGCGATCGCCTGACGCTGAGCCGGAGCAACGCTGGTGTTGATAAGGTTGGTGACCATATTTCCCAAAACCATCAGGGAGAGATCGGTCGGCGTTTTATGTTTTTCCAGTACGTTGACCAGCTCACTGAGCAGTTGTTCAACGTGTTCATCACTGTAGCGGGAATGTTGTGGCATAAATCAAAATCAGTTTGTTGATGAAAGGGCAACATATTACCGTAGCAACAGCTTTTTTTCCCCTTTTTTATCTGTTGTTGCACACATGTCCTGGTGGTGGTTGAATACCGCCCGGTCTAAAAGGAGAGTTTATCATGAGTCTGGAAATCAACCAGATTGCCTTGCACCAGCTTATCAAGCGTGATGAGCAAACCCTTGAAGTGGTGCTACGCGATTCGTTACTGGAACCCACGGTAACCGTTGTGGAAATGATGGCAGAGCTGCATCGCGTCTACAGCGCTAAAAATAAAGCCTATGGTCTGTTCAGCGAAGAGAGTGAGCTGGCCGATAGCCTGCGCCTGCAGCGTCAGGGCGAAGAGGATTTCCTGGCGTTTAGCCGTGCGGCAACCGGGCGTCTGCGCGACGAGCTGGCGAAATATCCTTTCGCCGACGGCGGTATTGTCCTGTTCTGCCACTATCGTTACCTGGCGGTAGAGTACCTGCTGGTCAGCGTGCTGAATAACTTAAGCAGCATGCGCGTGAACGAACAGCTGGACATCAGCTCAACGCACTATCTGGATATCAACCATGCGGATATTGTGGCGCGTATTGATTTGACCGAGTGGGAAACCAACCCGGAGTCGACCCGCTACCTCACCTTCCTGAAGGGGCGCGTGGGCCGTAAAGTGGCCGATTTCTTTATGGACTTCCTCGGCGCCAGTGAAGGCCTGAACGCCAAAGCGCAGAACAAAGGGCTGCTGCAGGCCGTTGATGACTTCACGGCTGAAGCGCAGCTCGATAAATCTGAACGCCAGACCGTACGCCAGCAGGTTTACAGCTACTGCAACGAGCAGCTGCAGGCGGGGGAAGAGATTGAGCTGGAGTCGCTGTCAAAAGAGCTGGCGGGCGTCAGCGAAGTGAGCTTCCAGGAATTTACCGCGGAGAAAGGCTATGAGCTTGAGGAGAGCTTCCCGGCGGATCGCAGCACGCTGCGTCAGTTAACCAAATTTGCCGGCAGCGGCGGTGGGTTAACCATTAACTTTGACGCCATGCTGTTAGGTGAACGCATCTTCTGGGATCCGGCAACCGACACCCTGACCATCAAAGGTACGCCGCCGAACCTGCGCGATCAGCTTCAGCGCCGCACCTCTGGCGGTAAATAACAGCCATAAAAAAACCCCGCAGCTGCGGGGTTTTTTTTCGACTGGTTTGCGATTACGCGCGAACGAAGTCGATGTGAGTCAGTTTTGGCTTGAACGCGTGACGCTGAACGGCCTGAACCTTCACTTTTTCTTCTTTACCGCCAACAACGATGGTCAGAACTTCGCTGTAGAACTCAGCTTTGTTCTGCATGTTCCATACTTTGTCGTGATCCAGTTCGATAGCAACTGGAGCAGCTTCGCCACCGTAAACGATAGCCGGGAACTTGTTAGCGGTACGCAGGCGGCGGCTCGCACCCTTACCCTGCACGTTACGTACTTCTGCTTCGATAGTGAACATTGATTTCTCTCTGTATTTAAAACCCTACTACAGGCGACCCAGCAGCAGGTGAGTGTTCTGCTCCACGGATGTGAAGCGGGCGGCATTTTATACTCAAATGCCCCGCACATCAATGAAAAGTCCCGTTAACCGCGCAATTCATTTGCCCGACGGAAGCGGCCTTCATAGTCAAAGACCTTCTCGCGAACCTGCCAGAACTGGCCTTTCTTGCGGGCGACCACGAAGTCGGGGTGGCGCAGCAGCACCTGCTGATGAACGATATCCGCGACGGTTATCCAGCGCAGCGGCACGCCGGGCGTACGGGTATGCGGGCGGATGAAGAGCTGCTCAAATGCCGTGCGCTGGGCAGGCGTCTGAACCCTGAACCGTTCGCTGACGTCAGCGCCATCCTCGTCGTAATAGGTGATTTTCAGCCATTCGCCTTTTTCATCCGCGCCGGGCTGCAGCGCCATGCCGGAGCAGCGCAGCACCAGCGCATCCTTCAGCTTCAGCGCCGCTTTCAGCATGTCGTCCGGGTCCACCAGCACCGTGTCGCACTCGCGGCAGCGGCGGGCGGCGATGTCGTTTTCGGCGTTGCACTGCGGGCAGTTTTTGAAGCGGAAGCGGAAATCGCACTGCTCGCGATGTCCCTCATCATCTTCAAACCAGCCCTGACAGCGGCGGCCAAAGTGTTCAATCAGCGTGCCGTCGGCGGTGGTTTTTCCCCAGAAGGTGTTGGCGAAGCCGCAGGCCGGGCAAAACACCTGCACCGGCACGTTGTCGCTTTTGCCTTTCGGCGTGCCCACTTCGGGGGAGTAGAGATCGTGCGGGTTACCCGCGTAATCGAGGATCAGACAGTCGGTTTTTCCCGGGGCCAGGCGCAGGCCGCGGCCGACAATCTGCTGATACAGGCTGACGGATTCGGTAGGGCGCAGAATGGCGATCAGATCCACGTGCGGGGCATCGAAACCGGTAGTCAAAACAGAGACGTTGACCAGATAGCGAAACTGCTGTGCTTTGAAGGCATCAATCAGCCTGTCGCGCTCCGGGCCGGGCGTTTCGCCAGTGATCAGCGCCGCGTCGTCAGCGGGCAGCAATCCGGTGATTTCGCGCGCGTGCTCAACGGTGGCGGCGAAAATCATGACCCCTTTGCGCGTCTGCGCAAATTCTTCGATCTGGCTAATGATATGCGGCGTGATCCGCTTTTGCTTTTTCAGCTCCTGATTGAGGTCAGCTTCGCTGAACAAGCCGTTGCTCTGCGCCTGCAACCGGCTGAAATCATACTGCACCACCGGCATATCCAGCCGCTCGGGCGGCGTCAGGTAGCCGTGCTTAATCATGTAGCGCAGCGGAAGTTCATAGATACAGTCGCTGAACAGCGCTTTCTCGTCGCCGCGCACCATGCCGTGATAATGAAAGCGATAGATCCAGCCTTTGCCCAGGCGAAACGGGGTGGCCGTCAGGCCGAGCAGGCGTAAGTGAGGGTTCACCTCTTTCAGGTGAGTGAGGATTTGCTGATACTGGCTGTCGTCGTCATCGCTGATGCGGTGACATTCGTCGACAATCAGCAGCGAAAACTCGCTGCGGAACAGATCCAGGTTGCGGGCCACCGACTGTACGCTGCCGAAAACCACTTTGCCGTGGCTCTCTTTGCGCTTCAGCCCGGCGGCGAAAATGTCGGCTTCCAGCCCCAGCGCGCAATACTTGGCATGGTTTTGCGCGACCAGCTCTTTGACGTGCGCCAGCACCAGCACGCGACCGCGCGCAAGGCGAGCCAGCTCGGCAATGACGAGGCTCTTGCCTGCACCGGTCGGGAGGACAATGGCCGCCGGTTCCCGGTGTTTGCGGAACCAGGCGAGGGTCGCGTCAACGGCTTCCTGCTGATAGGGACGAAGTGTAAAAGTCATAAGGTCTCGGTTTCGTTATTCCGCACATATACCCGTCATACTTCAAGTTGCCTGTGCGTTGGCTGCACTCGTTCACCCCGGTCACTTACTTATGTAAGCTCCCGGGGATTCACTCCTTTGCCGCCTTCATGCAACTCGAATTATTTAGGGTATAGATAGTATGCCACGAAACTTTTTCCCTTGAGTGGCGCAACCAGACCATTATACTGAACCGTTCCTGACTGCTTCTTTTTTCGGACGCACGGTCCGACTTCCAGCACCATTAAGGCTAAAAAGATTTCATGCGACTTGATAAGTTTATCGCTCAGCAACTCGGCGTAAGCCGCGCTATTGCCGGGCGCGAAATACGCGCCAGCCGCGTTACCGTGGATGGCGACATTGTGCGAGACAGCGCGTTCAAACTCCAGCCTGACCATCAGGTAGAGTACGACGGCAATCCGCTGACCCAGCAGCACGGTCCCCGCTATTTCATGCTCAATAAGCCGGAAGGCTATGTCTGCTCAACGGACGATCCGGATCACCCGACGGTGCTCTATTTCCTCGACGAACCGGTTGCGCATAAGCTGCACGCCGCGGGCCGCCTCGACATCGACACCACCGGTCTGGTGCTGATGACCGACGACGGTCAGTGGTCGCACCGCATTACTTCCCCGCGCCACCACTGCGAGAAAACCTATCTGGTCACGCTGGAGTCGCCGGTTGCTGATGACACGGCAGAGCAATTCGCGAAAGGCGTTCAGCTGCATAATGAGAAAGATCTGACCAAACCCGCCGTGCTTGAGGTGATCGCGCCGACGGAGGTCCGTCTGACCATCAGCGAAGGGCGCTACCATCAGGTGAAACGTATGTTTGCCGCCGTGGGTAACCACGTTGTGGGCCTGCACCGTGAACGCATCGGTGCGATTGCGCTCGATCCCGACCTGGCGCCCGGTGAATATCGTCCGCTGACGGAAGAAGAGATTGCCAGCGTCGGTCTGCCCTCGCACTAATTTCAGGAGAACTCTGTGACCACCAGGCCACACTCGTCGTTCAAAATTGTCTTCATTCTTGGCCTGCTGGCGATGCTGATGCCGCTGTCTATCGACATGTATCTGCCTGCGCTGCCGGTGATTTCCGCGCAGTTTGGCGTACCGGCAGGCAGCGCGCAGATGACGCTCAGCACCTATATTCTCGGTTTCGCGCTCGGACAGCTGCTGTATGGCCCAATGGCCGACAGCCTGGGGCGCAAACCGGTGATTCTGGGCGGGACGCTGGTCTTTGCGGCCGCTGCGGTCGCCTGTGCGCTGGCGCAGACCATCGATCATCTGATTATCATGCGCTTCCTGCACGGGCTGGCCGCTGCCGCGGCGAGCGTGGTGATCAACGCCCTGATGCGCGATATCTACCCGAAAGAAGAGTTCTCCCGCATGATGTCGTTCGTCATGCTGGTGACGACGATTGCGCCGCTGGTGGCACCGATGGCCGGTGGGGCGGTGCTGGTGTGGTTTAGCTGGCACGCGATTTTCTGGATCCTGGCGCTGGCCGCGCTGCTGGCTTCGGCGATGATTTTCTTCTTTATTGATGAAACGCTGCCCGTCGAGCGCCGCCAGAAATTTCATATTCGGACCACGATAGGTAACTTTGCCTCGCTGTTTCGCCACAAGCGGGTGCTGAGCTACATGCTGGCGAGCGGGTTCAGCTTCGCCGGAATGTTCTCCTTCCTGAGCGCCGGGCCGTTTGTCTATATCGAGCTGAACCACGTTTCGCCGCAGCACTTTGGCTATTATTTTGCGCTCAATATCGTCTTCCTGTTTGTGTTGACCATCATTAACAGCCGCTTTGTCCGACGCGTCGGGGCGCTGAACATGTTCCGCGCCGGGCTGTGGATCCAGTTTGTAATGGCGGTCTGGCTGGTGGTGAGCGCGTTCCTGGGCGTGGGCTTCTGGGCGCTGGTGATCGGCGTGGCGGCCTTTGTCGGCTGCGTGTCGATGATCTCGTCCAATGCGATGGCGGTGATCCTCGACGAGTTCCCGCACATGGCGGGAACCGCATCGTCTCTGGCGGGAACCTTCCGCTTCGGGATTGGTGCCATCGTCGGGGCGTTACTCTCTATGGCGACCTTTACTACGGCCTGGCCCATGCTGTGGGCGATGGCATTTTGCGCATCCAGCTCCGTACTCTTCTGTCTTTACGCCAGCCGGCCGCGAAAAGCGGCACACTAACGCGCAGATAAGGCCCGAAAGGGCCTTTTTTGTTGACACACATCAACCAAACTCGCGTTCGTTTATCCCGTGTTTGTTTATTTTATGTAAAATCTATTTATGTAAAAAGTCACATCATTGTATTCAAAAAGGTTGAGTTAGATCGCAGAAACGGGTACATATAGCGCCGACGCGAGCCTCGATACCGATAAAAAAGCGCTGAATAGTGCAGGTTGGCGATGATGTGTTACTATAAATGTAAATAAATTGTGAAGTAAATTTTGCTTCCGGGGAACGAACGTGAATACATTACAACTCTCCATTGTCCATCGCTTGCCCCAGAGCTATCGCTGGTCGGCGGGTTTTGCAGGTTCGAAAGTTGAACCGATTCCGCAAAGCGTCGCGGGCTGTGAGAATTGCCTGGTGGCGCTCAAGCTGCTGAGCCCGAGCGACGAAAATGCGTGGCGGGTGATGGAGCGTCTCAGCCAGGCCCTGATGGATATCGAAGTGGACAGCTCCGTACTGGAGTGCGAAGGGGAGCCGTGCCTGTTTGTGAAAAGCCAGGACGAATTCGCCGCGACCTGCCGTCTGAAAAACTTTGGCGTTGCGATTGCTGAGCCTTTCTCCGGCCAGTATCCGTTTTAAGCGCTAGTCTGCCGCGAGCAGCTGGCGCGTGTAGCTCTGCGTTGGCGCAGTAAATACGCGCTGGCAATCCCCCTGTTCGACCACCTCACCCTGTCGCAGCACAATCACCTGATGGCATAGCGCCCGAACCACCTGTAGATCGTGGCTGATAAAGATATAGGCCAGCCGGTGCTTTTCCTGTAGCCCTTTGAGCAGCGCCAGGATCTGCGCCTGGACGGTTCTGTCCAGAGACGAGGTCGGTTCATCCAGAATAATCAGCTCCGGTTTCAGGATCAGCGCGCGGGCAATGGCGATGCGCTGGCGCTGTCCGCCGGAAAATTCCGCAGGGTAGCGGTGGCGGGTGTCGGGATCTAAGCCCACTTCCGCCATCACCCGCATGACCTCCTGTTCCCGCTGCTGCGCGCTCAGGCCAGGCTGGTGAACGCGCAGGCCCTCTTCGATAATCTGCAACACGCTGAGGCGCGGGTTAAGCGAGGAGTTGGGATCCTGAAACACCACCTGCATGCGCGGACGTACGGGCAGCATCTGGCGGCGGTTCCAGCGGTGCAGCGGCATATCGTCAAACAGGATCTCGCCCTGAGAGGCAATTAAGCGCAGCAGCGCCAGACCGGTAGTGCTCTTACCTGAACCGGATTCGCCCACCAGCCCCAGGGATTCACCCGGCCGCAGCGAGAAGCGAATGTTTTTCAGCACCGGATTCTGGTCGACGATGCGCCGCAGAATGCCTCTGCGGATCGGGAACGAGACGGATAAATCATCGACGCGCAGCAGCGGTGTGCTGTCTGCCGCGAGGGGCACCGGGTCGCCGGAAGGCTCGCTGTCGAGCAGGCGCTGCGTATAGGGATGCTGCGGCGCGTTCAGCAGCGTGGACGCGATATTCTGTTCAACGCAGCGCCCGTTTTGCATGACCGCGACGCTGTCGGCCAGCTTTTTCACGATGCTCAGGTTGTGCGTGATAAACAGCAGGCTCATGTCCAGCTCGTCACGCAGCTCCCGTAAGAGCGTCAGAATTTGCGCCTGCACCGTTACGTCCAGCGCCGTCGTTGGCTCGTCGGCAATTAACAGCTCGGGGCGCGTGAGGAGGGCCATGGCGATCATCACCCGCTGGCGTTCACCGCCGGAGAGCTGATGTGGAAAATCATTCAGCCGTTTAGCCGCGTTGCGTATGCCCGTTCGTTCCAGACAATCCAGAATTTCGCCCCGCGCGGCCTCTTTGCGCATCCCCCGGTGCAGGGAGAGCACCTCATAAAGCTGTTTTTCCAGGGTATGGAGCGGGTTAAGGGAAACCATGGGCTCCTGAAAGATCATGGCAATCTTATTGCCGCGAATACCGCGCAGGGTATGTTCGTCAGCGTGCAGCAGCGAACGACCGTGAAACAAAATATCCCCTTGCGGATAGCTTACGGGCGGAGAGGGCAGCAGACGCAGGATGGAGAGCGCCGAGACGCTCTTGCCAGAACCGGATTCACCCACCAGCGCCAGCGTTTCACCGCGCTGGATCTGCAGCGACAGGTCGGTGACCACGGTGCGGGTCTCGCCCTGCTTCGAGAAGGCAATCGACAGGCGATCAATACTGAGAAGTGGCTGCGTCATCTTATACCGCCTTGTTGGGATCGAAGGCATCGCGCACGGCTTCGCCAATAAAAATCAGCAGCGAAAGCAGCACGGCAACGGAAAGAAAGGCGGTGATGCCCAGCCACGGCGCCTGCAGGTTGTTCTTGCCCTGCAGCAGCAGTTCGCCGAGCGACGGCGATCCCAGCGGCAGGCCGAAGCCCAGAAAGTCCAGCGAGGTGAGGGTGGTGATTGAACTGCACAGAATAAACGGCAGGAAGGTGAGGGTCGCCACCACGGCGTTAGGCAGCATATGGCGGAAGATGATCCCCCGGTCGCTTACCCCAAGCGCCTGCGCGGCGCGGATATAGTCGAAATTACGGGTGCGCAGAAACTCTGCCCGCACCACGCCCACCAGCGCCATCCAGCCAAACAGAACGGTGATGCCCAGCAGCCACCAGAAGCCCGGCTGCACCACGCTGGAAAGCAGAATGATCAGAAACAGCGTTGGCATACCGGACCAGACTTCGATGATACGCTGCCCCCACAGGTCAATTTTCCCGCCGTAGTAGCCCTGAACGGCGCCGGCCACCACGCCCATTACGCTGGAGAAGACGGTCAGCATCAGCCCAAAAAGAATCGAAATCCGCGTACCGTAGAGGATGCGCGCCAGCACGTCGCCGCCGTTGGCATCCGTCCCCAGCCAGTTTTGCGCAGAGGGCGGAGAAGGGAAGGGGGTTGTGGTCGCGAAGTTAATGCTGTTGGCGCCAAAGCGCACCGGCGCCCAGAGGGCCCAGCCGTGCTGTTCTATCTGCTGGCGCAGCCACGGATCCTGATACTCCGCAGGCGTGGCAAACGGGCCGCCGAAGTCGCTTTCACTGTAGTTAGCCAGTACCGGCACGTACCAGCGGTCGTTAAAGTGCACCAGCAACGGTTTGTCGTTGGCGATCAGCTCCGAACACATGCTCAGGACAAACAGGACGGCAAAAATCCACAGCGACCAGTAGCCGCGGCGGTTGTGACGAAAACGGGCCCAGCGGGCCTGGTTGACGGGGCTTAAACGCGGCATCAGCGGCCCTCAAAATCAATTCGGGGATCGACCAGCGTATAGCTGATATCGCTGATGATATTCAGCAGCAGGCCAATCAGGGTGAAAATATAGAGCGTACCGAACATTACCGGATAATCGCGCGACACGGTGGCTTCGTAACCCAGAAGGCCGAGACCGTTGAGCGAGAACATTACCTCAATCAGCAGCGAGCCGGTAAAAAACATGCTGATGAACGTGGCCGGAAACCCTGCGATCACCAGCAGCATGGCGTTGCGGAAAACGTGTTTCCACATGATTTGCTTTTCGCTGACCCCTTTGGCGCGGGCGGTGACGACATACTGCTTGCGGATTTCATCGAGAAAGGCGTTTTTGGTCAACATGGTCAGGGCGGCAAACCCGCCGATCACCGTTGCCAGCACCGGCAGCGTGATATGCCAGAGATAGTCGGTGATTTTCTGGTACCACGGCAGCGTGCTGAAATCGGCGGAGACCAGCCCCCGCAGCGGGAAGATGTCGAAATAGCTGCCCCCGGCAAAGAAGACGATCAGCAGAACGGCAAACAGAAACGCCGGAATAGCATAGCCGATGATGATGAAGGTGCTGCTCCAGATATCGAAGCGGCTGCCGTTATGCACCGCTTTTCGGATCCCGAGCGGTATAGAGACCAGATAGATAATCAGCGTCCCCCACAGCCCCAGCGTGACCGAGACCGGCAGGCTTTGCTTGATCAACGTTAACACGGAGGCACTGCGGAACAGGCTATCGCCAAAATCAAAGCGGATATAATCCCAGAGCATTTTGAAATAGCGCTCGTGAATCGGCTTATCAAAGCCGTAGCGATGGGTGATCTCGGCGATCACCTCCGGATCCAGCCCGCGCCCGCCGCGGTAGTGGCTTTCACTGATATTCCCCACGCCGGTGCGCGCATGGCTGGCACCCATGCCTTCTCCGCCGCCGCCGGGCATGCCGCCGCTGTTGCCAAACTCAATGGCGGCAATGGCCTGATCGACCGGCCCGCCCGGGGCAATTTGCACGATAAAAAAGTTAATAGTGATGATGGCCCACAGCGTGGGAATGACCAGCAGAAGACGGCGTATTAAATAGGCACCCATGATAATTCCTTATCGCCGCTCGGCGGGCAGTCTGGCGGCTTTATTTACGTCATACCACCAGGTGTCAAAGCCCAGGGAATAGACAGGGCGCACGGCAGGCACGGAGAACTTGTCCCAGCGCGCAAGGCGGTCTTCGCCCATATACCACATGGGCAGCATGTAGTAATTCCAGGTTAACACCCTGTCGAGGGCGCGACCGAGCGGCAGGAGCTTGTCTTTATCACCCTGCGCCGCCACAATTTTCGCAATCAGGGCATCAATCGCCGGGCTTTTTACGCCTGGCGCATTGTACGAAGAGTCGATGTAGCTGGAGGCCCAGGAGATTTGCAGGTCCGAGCTGGGCCACGGCTGCGCGGGCCACAGGCGCTGCATCATGTCGTAATCACGGCTGCGCATTCGGTTAGTGATCTGCGCGTTATCGACCTGGCGAATGTTCATGGTGATCCCCAGCCGCGCCAGGTTGTGCTTAAACGGCAGTACCCACTGATCGTTGCCGCCGGAGGAGAGCAGCAGCTCAAAGCTTAAAGGCTTGCCGGTTTTCGCATCGACGCGTTTCTGATTCTTCAGCTGCCAGCCTGCCTCATCCAGCAGCTTGCTGGCCTTCAGCAGGTTGTCCCGGTCGTAACCGTCACCCTTTGAGGCGGGCGGCTGAAACACCGTGGTAAACACCTCCGGCGGCACTTCCGCTTTCAGCGGCGCCAGCAGGACCAGTTCCTCGGCTTTCGGGTAGTCGCGCGCGGCATATTCGGTATTCTGGAAATAGCTGTTCGCACGGCTGTACGCCCCGTAAAACAGCGCTTTGTTCATCCATTCAAAATCAAAGGCCAGGGAGATTGCTTCCCGAACGCGGCGGTCTTTAAATACCGGGCGCTGAATATTAAACGCCAGCCAGCGCGTGTCCTGGGCGGATTCGTTTTTATGCTCGTCTTTCACGATGTAGCCTTTCGTGAAGTTTTTACCGATATAGCGGGTCGCCCAGTTTTTGGCGCTGTTCTCCACGCGCAAATCGAAGGCGCCGGCTTTGAACGCTTCAAACGCCACGTTATCGTCGAGATAGTAGTCATAGCGAAGGGTGTCGAAATTCCAGCGCCCGCGGTTTACCGGCAGGTTAGCCGCCCAGTAATCTTTCACGCGGGAATAGACCACGTACTGCCCCATGCGCCAGTCGGTAATGCGGTAAGGGCCACCTGCCAGCGGCGGCGTGGAGAGCGGGTCGCTTAACTTATGGTTTTTCCAGAACGATTCAGGCATTACCGGCAGCGAGAACAGGCTGAGCATATTCTCTTTATTCGGTTCGCTCAGCTCAATGCGTACGGTGAGGGGCGCAATGGCGCGCACCGTTGTGCCTTTATACACAATGCGGAACTGGGGAACGCCTTCGGTCATAAATTTATGAAACGTAAAGGCCACGTCGCTGGCCTTGACCGGCGTGCCGTCGTGAAAGCGGGCCCGGGGGTTTAGGGTAATTTCGGCCCAGGCGAAGTTATCCGCGTAGCGCACGTTATCGGCAATCAGCGGATAATAGCTGCCGGGTTCATCATCAGACGTAACAAAAAGCGTGTCATAGAGCGATTCCGTTCGCGCCGCGGCCACGCCGCGCAGGGCGAAGCGGTTAAAGTTGTCGAACGTTCCCGTTGCCGAGAGCGTGACCTTTCCACCCTTAGGGGCGGCAGGATTGACGTAATCGAAGTGCGTAAAATTGACCGCGTATTTTGGCTCGCCAATCACGGCGAACGCGATGTTCTCTTTGATGGTTTGCGCCTGGCTGGACAGGCTCACGACTGCCAACCAAAGCAACATAAAGCGCATAAACATCTCGCGGCGGCTCCCTCTTTTACGTACCGGCTCAGTTAAGCTGAATAATAAGTGACGCCACGGGCAATGTGAAATTATTCCCCGTCAGGCGACAGCGTATTTTGCCACGTGCGGAACTGCTCAAGCGGCATCGGGCGGCTAATCCAGTAACCCTGCAGGTAATTAACCCCATGCTCGCGCAGCCAGGCCGCCTGTTCCGGCGTTTCCACCCCTTCCGCAACGGTCGACATGTTGAGCCTTCTTGCCAGCGTCAGCACGGCATCCAGCACCGGGGAGGTCACGGTTTCCGTGCCAATGGCGTTGACAAAACCACGGTCGATTTTCAGGTAGTCCATGGTGAAATGTTCAAGATAAATCAGCGCGCTGTGGCCGGTGCCGAAATCGTCGATGGCAATTTCAAACCCTTCGTTATGCAGCCATTCGAAGAGGCTGTTAGCTTCCCGATGGTTCAGCATGTCGCGCTCGGTAATTTCCAGTACGATCTGGAAGTAATCAGGCGGCAGCAGGGCCTTGAAGGTGCGCATATCGTCTTTGAAGCTTTCCGCATGCAGATGCCCCGGCGCGATATTAATCCCCACTTTGGCACCCGGCGGGAGCACGGTCTGTAGCACTGGCGCATCGTGAATAATCAGGTCAAAAAGATGCAGCGTGAGCGGAACAATCAGCTTCTGCGCTTCGGCAAAATTGATAAAGGCGTCCGGCGGGATCTCACCCATGGTCGGGTGCTTCCAGCGCATCAGCACTTCAAGCCCGGTCATCCTGAGCGATTTGGCGTCGACAACGGGCTGATAAACTACGTAAAACTGGCCGCGCTTGATGGCGCTCAGAATCTCTTTGCCCGGATTGAGACGCGTCGTGAGGATGTAAAAGTTAAGCGACCCTGCCGCAATCCCGCACACCAGCCCGAAGAACAGGGCGTAAAGTATCTCATCGCTCGTCCATTCCTCGGCGTACAGGTTGATGGTCAGAGGAACTTCTTTGAGCGTCGCGGTGCGCGCCGGCGTTTCATGTAAATCCTGCGCCCTGACGAGGGTACCCGACGTGGTGGATAACGCATTGTCGCCGATGACGATTGCAATGCCTGCAAACTCGTCCTGGCGCGCGGTATAGAGCAGGTATGGCGTCAGGTTGAGGTTCACCGAGGTGAATACGCCGCCGTCCTTCACAAGCGGATTACGATACCAGATGGCAATCGCGGGCTTATTGGGCAGCATGGGCGTGCCGGGCAGCAGTGCGATATCAACCTGCTTGTTGATGTGCAGCTCGGGTATCAGCTCCTCCATCGCGGCGTTCATTGGCCCTGTGGCTGACGAGCAGAACGCCATTTTGTCTCTGACCAGCAGGAAGGCGCGTACGTTGAGGCTGAAGGCCGCGCGCGAGGTCAGCTCTGCGTTAACGTCCTGGCAATTATTGAGCGTGAGCGGCTGGAGCACGTCGATCGAGGCTTTCAGCTCTTCAAAATAGCTCTCCATGTAGATGCGCACATCCATGATCAGCGTATCGAATCGGATTTCCCGCTTGTGATAGCTCCAGAAAAACTGCAATGAACCCAGGAGCAGGGCGGCGATCAGGCCGGTAATGATACTGAGGAACAGTATCTTTCGATGACTGGAGAAGTAGCGGGTGAGCATAAACGTCGTGGTTCCTGAATTACCGCTGATTGTATTCATTGTAACGGGCAAAAAAAAACACCGCCGAAGCAGTGCCTTTTTTTTATTGTATCGCCAGCCAAGGGATAACCAACGATACAATTATCATATTAACTGCGGGTCAGTACGCGTCGCGCTTCATTGTAGCGCTTCTTCCAGTACGGTTCATTCATGCTGGAAATGGTCACACCGCTGCTGGTGGAGGCATGTACAAACTGGTCATTACCAATGTAGATGCCCACATGTCGACCGGTAGAACCTGCACGGAACAGCACTAAATCGCCGGTGCGCAGTTTGGTACGTGAAATCGACTTGCCCATCTCCTGCTGTTCGTAGGTCGAACGCGGAAGATCTAACCCAAATTGCTCGCGGAAGGTACGCTGTACAAAACCGGAACAATCAATGCCTTTTTTGGTGCTGCCGCCAAGACGGTAACGCACGCCTTTCCAGTCAGCATACTGGTCCATAATGCGGGACTTCACGTCCAGATTACGTACCATATTTTCAAATTCATCCTGAGAGGCTTGCAGTGAAGAGGAATCTTCCATTCCCACAACACGCGTCTCAGGATGCATATTCTTTGCGGTGTTAGATGTACTACATGCAGATAACAGTACCGCGACTGCTATCGCCGGGATCCCCCGTAAGATATATCTCAGAAACGGTTGAGATTTGACCATTTTGTTTATTTTCCCTTGAAGTCCTTAACGACAAATATCGTTATAAAAATGCCAAACGTGACGAGACTAATTATCTGTTCACAATGAGACAATTGTTTCTGGTGACATTTGTGGCGCAGCGCACAAAATTATTCACCATCGAAATAATTATCTCTATGGGGCAAAACGAGTTCGAGATTAACCGATTGCCAGGGGTATTGCGAGTAAAAAAAACCGTTTTTTTATAAGAAATTGTGATACAGAAAGTAAAAATCCGTAATTGAGCAAAATAGCGCCAGATCCGCAGCGTTATCGCGCAATTGCTTCATTTTTATCATGAATACGATGACGAGAATATGACAGGGCGGAAGGATCGTTGGAGGAATGCTATCAGGGATCGCTATGATCCCCGAGCGTTAACGTTAAAAAACGTTGGTTATTTGTTTAATTCTTGTTGCTTTCTACGCGGGAGATGGCGATCGAAAACGGCAATCAGGCGATCGCTTAATGGCGTCATCAAAACCCACGGCAGACCAATCAGTACCGCAGAAAGCGAACCCACGACAATATCCGTCAGCCAGTGAGCGCCAATCATCACGCGCGGGAAGGCAAATATCACCACAATAAGCAGGGCAATTGCGAACGCCTTCTTGCCGAAATAGCGCAGCATGAATCCAGAAAAAATAAGCAGCATCATGCCGTGATCGCCCGGGAAGCTGTCTTTCGAGGCATCTTTTGTTGGAATATGCAGCAGTTCACTCACGCGATAAATATTCGGGAAAGAGAGCGAAGGACTTGCGCGTTTTACGGGCATCAGATGTTGCGCCAGCTGATTAATGATCACCGCAGCCAGAAGCATCACCAGTCCGATAATCAGAATACGGCGACGCCCCGTAACATCCTCTTTCAGCCAGAAAGAGAGCATCAGGCAGCCCATAGCCAGCAGGGAAAAGCCGTCAAAGGCGCGGTTGTTGGTAATTGCCACCAGCCACAGGAAGGCGTCGCTCTTCACCAGCCCCTGGTTGAAGAAATGGAACAGGTTTGAATCCAGCGGGAACCAGAAACCGTGATTCACCGGGATATACCAGGAGAAGAAAAGCGCCAGACCGGCGACATTAAGCAGTAATATCTGGGGAATTCGAGTTGTCATAACGTTCAGCATAGAAGGAAAACTGGGGCAACGTTAGCCGCCCGAACTTAAACGAAGCTTCAACAGGCTGGACTGCAGGGCATTCCAGTCGGCGTTAACCGCACTAATTAACTCTATTCGGCTGTCAGGCGGCGCGACGTTTTGCGTTTCGATAAAGAAATCGTCGCCCTGGCGGTTTATCCGCACCAGCCCGTCAGGCGTGCGCATGATCCCTTTCACGCGATCGACCGGCGCAAGCCTGGCCCACTCAAGGATGCCAATGGTGTCGAAAACGGTATCGGCATCGAAAATCCATCCGCAGGCCTGATACCCCTGACCGCTGTTCAAATTACGACGCCAGCGCTGGTGTTCCGGCAGGCTTAGCGCGGCCAGACCCTGCTTTGCAGGATGGTGATGCGCATGGTCCGCGCTGGCCGGGAGTTCCGTCAGGTTCAGGCGGGGAAGGTCCAGCAGGGCGCTATCAATGTTCCCCTGAGTGGCCTGCACCCGCGTCCGATTGCCGCCGAAATGCTGCCACCACGCGTCCAGCGCGGCCCGGCTTTCCGCCGTGGCGCGATCGTCTTTATTGGCGACAATAACGTCTGCTGCGGCGAGCTGATCGCGAAAGTTCTCATTGGCCACCGCTTTTTCATCCAGAAGCTGACGCGGATCGAGCAGGCACAGCGTGGCGCGCAGATCGATCCACGGCTCGTAAACCGGAGCGGTCAGTAAATCGAGGATCTGCTTCGGGTGGCCCAGACCGGTAGGTTCAATCAGCAGGCGGTCCGGTTTGCCCTGACGCAGCAGCGTATTGAGGCCTACCTGCATCGGTAAGCCGTTTACGCAGCACATGCATCCGCCGGGGATCTCTTTAATCATCGCGCCGCTGGATGACAGCAACGCGCCATCAATGCCCACTTCGCCGAATTCATTGACCAGCACGGCCCATTTCTCTGCCGGATCTTTATTCGCCAGCAGATGAAGAATTGAGGTGGTTTTACCGCTGCCGAGAAAACCGGTGATGAGGTTGGTTTTGGTCACGTGCGCTCCGCAAGAGAATTGTGATGCTATAACACTATGCTCTTATCCTGGCGAAAAACGGGCGCAATGAGAAGGGGGAGGGCGAACGGAGGCGATATCCGTTCGCATTAAGCGCAATAATCGCTAAAGATTTAACGTTTCAATAACAGCCTGGCGTGCGCCACGGCGGGTGATGCGCTGCCAGGCCTGGCTGACAGCCTCAACGAAAACGCTATTTTGCGCGAGATCGTGGCCAAAGACCTCGCTCAGCCCCAGAAGCGCGTTGACGCGGTCGGCGTCGCTGCTGGCCTCGACAATCGTGCGTATTTTATCGCTGAGGGGATCGCGGACGTCAATCGCGTTGCCGCGTTCGTCGAACCCGCTGACGTAGCGTATCCAGCCGGCGACGCCCAGCGCCAGCAGCGGCCATGCTGTTTTACGCTCAAGGTGGACGCGGATCCCATCCAGCATCCGCTGCGGCAGCTTCTGGCTGCCGTCCATCGCGATTTGCCAGGTACGGTGCTGCAGCGCCGGGTTAGCAAAGCGCTCGATAAGGCTGTCGGCATAGGCAGTCAGGTCGACATCCTTTATACGCAGCGTGGGCGCCTGTTCATCCAGCATTAACCGCCGGGCGGCTTCGCGGAAGGTGGTGTCCTCCATGCATTCATTAATATGCGCGTACCCGGCGAGATACCCCAGATACGCCAGGAAGGAGTGGCTGCCGTTGAGCATGCGTAATTTCATCTGCTCCCACGGCAGAACGTCCTGCACCATCTGAACGCCCGCCACTTCCCACTCCGGACGCCCCGCGACAAAATTATCTTCCACTACCCACTGAATAAACGGCTCACAGCTGATGGCGCACGGATCGTCAACGCCGATCGCGTCGGCGATTTCTGCAAGCGAGGCCTCCGTCGCGGCGGGAACAATTCTGTCGACCATCGTTCCCGGAAAACTCACGTGGCCTTCGATCCACTCGGCAAGCGCCGGGGAACGCTTTTGCGCCATGCCGAGCACCGCATTTTTCACCACGTGGCCGTTGTCCGGAATGTTGTCACAGGAAAGCACGGTAAACGCAGGCAGGCCGCGCTCGCGGCGGCGATTAAGGGCTTCGACCAGGATTCCCGGCGCGGAATGCGGCTCAGCGGGATTTTCCAGATCGTGAACGATCCGGGCGTTTTGTAAATCCAGCTTACCGGTCGCGGGATCGATGCAGTAGCCTTTCTCCGTAATGGTGAGCGATACGATCGCCACCTGCGGCTCGCAAAACTTCTCTATGATGGCGGGCAGCGAGTCCAGCTTTGCATTCAGGCATTCATGTACGGCCCCGACAATAATCGGCTGATTTCCTTCAGCGCCTTTCTCCAGCACGGTAAACAGGTGATCCTGCGCGCGCAGCTGGCTCATCAGCACGTCGCCGCTGAACAGGCTAATCTCACAAATACCCCAGTCGCCGCCTTTTTCATTCAGCACCCGGTTTGTTAACAATGCCTGGTGCGCGCGATGAAACGCACCGAAGCCAAAATGGACGATGCGGGAGCGCAGCTGCTTGCGATCGTAGCGCGGTTGTTGAACCTGGGCTGGAAGGGCGGCGGAGGCAATTGTCTTCATGAAATACACACCTGATTAACCATTAATTAACAATGCCAGTGTAAAGTTATATGACAGCAAATAGAATTGGTGAGCCGTAAATATCCCCGTTCTGTGAGATTGATCAATCAATGTGTGGCGGTGTGTTGACCCTTCACGGCAAACATGTATGGTAGTCGTCATTGCGGTAACCTATATTGGTATAACAACTTGAGAGGAAGAGGCAATGGAACAAACCTGGCGTTGGTACGGGCCGAACGATCCGGTTTCTCTTGATGATGTGCGTCAGGCTGGCGCAACGGGTGTCGTCACGGCGCTGCATCATATTCCTAACGGCCAGGTATGGCCGGTTGAAGAAATTCAACAGCGTCAGGCGCTGCTGGCGGAGAAGGGATTAACCTGGTCTGTGGTAGAGAGCATTCCGGTACACGAAGATATCAAAACCCATTCGGGGGAATACCGGACCTGGATTGCAAACTATCAGCAGAGCATTCGTAACCTGGCGGCCTGCGGCATTGATACGGTCTGCTATAACTTCATGCCGATTCTGGACTGGACGCGTACCGACCTGGAATATCAGATGCCGGACGGCTCGAAAGCGCTGCGTTTTGACCAGATTGCCTTTGCGGCATTCGAGCTGCATATTCTGAAACGCCCGGGCGCCGAAGCGGATTATACCGCTGAAGAGCAGCAGCAGGCCCTTGAATGGTTCACTGCCGCCAGTGAAGCGGACATTGAAAAGCTGACCCGCAATATCATTGCTGGCCTGCCGGGTGCGGAAGAAGGCTACACGCTGGATCAGTTCCGCGCGCGTCTGGCGGAATACGGCGATATTGATAAGAACCAGCTGCGTGAAAACATGGCGTATTTCCTGCGCGCTATCGTGCCGGTTGCGGAAGAGGCCGGCGTGCGTCTGGCAGTGCACCCGGACGATCCGCCGCGTCCTATTCTCGGCCTGCCGCGTATTGTTTCCACCCTTGAAGATATGCAGTGGCTGAAAGAGACGGTAAACAGCATCTATAACGGCTTTACCATGTGTACCGGCTCCTACGGTGTGCGCGCCGATAACGACCTGGTGCGGATGATAGAAACCTTTGGCGATCGCATTCACTTCACGCACCTGCGTGCGACCTGCCGTGAAGAAAATCCAAAAACCTTCCACGAGGCCGCACACCTGGGCGGAGACGTAAACATGGTGGCGGTGGTCGACGCCATTCTGGCGGAAGAGGCGCGTCGCAAGCAGGCGGGAGATGTCCGTCCTATTCCGTTCCGTCCGGATCACGGGCACCAGATGCTGGACGATCTGCGTAAGAAAACCAACCCGGGCTATTCGGCGATTGGCCGCCTGAAGGGGATGGCGGAAGTGCGCGGCGTTGAGCTGGCGCTGAAGATGACGAAGTATCCGGAGCTTCTGTAACCGGAATTGTCGGGTGGCGAAGCCGCCACCCGACAAAAGCCACAATCAGTCAGCACGACCCATATAGCGTTTTTCTTCGATATGGATGCGGATCTTCTCGCCCGCGGAGAGGTATTCCGGCACCTGCACAACCAGACCGGTGGTCAGGGTCGCCGGCTTGTTGCGCGCACTTGCAGACGCGCCTTTGATGCCCGGTGCGGTTTCAACGATTTCCAGATCCACGGTCTGCGGCAGTTCCAGCGCCAGCAGCACGCCGTCCCAGGTCAGCACCTGCATGTCTGGCATCCCGCCTTCAGGAATGAACAGCAGCTCTTCTTCAATCTGATCTTTGGTGAAGATGTACGGGGTGTAATCTTCCTTATCCATGAACACGTATTCGTTGCCGTCGACGTAGGAGAAATCAACGTAGCGACGGGTCAGGGTCACGGTATCAACGATATCGTCACCTTTAAAACGTTCTTCCACCTTCAGGCCGGTACGCACATCGGCGAAACGCATTTTGTACAGCGTCGCTGCACCACGGGCGCTAGGTGCCTGAATGTCGATGTCTTTCACAATCAGCAGTTTGCCGTTGTAATTCAGTACCATACCTTTCTTAATTTCGTTCGCTCTTGGCATTGCAGTAATCCTGTCTACGGGAGGTAAAAAATATCGCGCCAAATTACTCGCGCGCGGCCTTTCAGGCAAGAGGAATTCGTGGCTTTTGCTATCAATACGCAAAAGGTGTTACTGTGCGCCCGATGCCCGACTGTACGGGCGTTCGCCACTGAGAGAGCATGTATGGATTGTCGTCCAGATTGCGGCGCGTGCTGTACCGCTCCGTCCATTTCAAGCCCCATTCCAGGCATGCCTGAAGGCAAGCCCGCCAATACCCGCTGCGTTCAGCTCTCTGAATCCAACCTGTGTATGATCTTTGAGTCTCCCCTGCGCCCGAAGGTCTGTTCCGGGCTTCAGCCATCAGCTGAAATGTGCGGCAGCACGCGCGCACAGGCGATGACCTGGCTGCTTGAGCTGGAAGCGCTCACCGCGCCTTAAACGTCTTTGATCCTCGCCAGGCAGCCCATCGTCAGCGTACACATCACCAGCGCAATCCAGAACACCGTGTGATAGTTCCAGATCTCGGCAACGATACCGGCCATTGAGCCCGCGATAATCCAGCCCACGCGGGTGGTATTAGTATAAAGGGTGGTGGCGGCACCTGCCTGACCCGGCATCAGATCCTGGAAGTAGAGCATGCCAATTCCCGCCAGGATGCCGATATAAACGGCGTTCAGCAGCTGTAAAGCAAGAAGCAGGGCTGGCGTATGGACCGTCAGCATGCCAACGTAGAACAGCAGCCCGGCGACGGCCGCAATGCGCATTAAAAAACGTTTCCCGAACCGCTTCGCATAATAGCCTGCAATCAGCATGGTCGGGATCTCAAGACCTGCGGCGGTGCCCATCATAATGCCCGCCAGCTTCTCCGGCAGGTGTAGCTCATCAATAATAAACAGCGGCATGTTGATGATATAGAGGCTGTTGGTGCCCCACATCAGCGTGCAGATAACAAACAGGAGCAGGGCGTCGCGGCGGTTACGACGCGGCGCTTCCAGCACGCCCGTTGCCACCTTGGGCTCTTTGCGCATTGACGGCAGAAAGAACCACACCAGCGCGCCGCACGCCACAAACGCGACCGCCGCGCTCAGGTACATCACCGTAAAGCCAAACCCCATCGCCAGCGCGTAGGCCAGCGGCGGGCCAATCACCCATGCCAGCGACACCTGAGCGCGCAATATCGAGCTGAACATCACCGCTTCCCGCCCGGTATGGTCGGCATGCTCACGGGCGAGGGCAAACAGCTGCGGGTTGGCGGTTGAGCCAAAGCTGCTCAGAAAAACCCCGATGAACAGCAGAACGAAATAGTTACGGTTCCAGGCAAACAGGACGCAGGCCAGCACCCCCAGCAGACAGCAGAAAACGATCAGGCTTTTACGATCGCCTTTGCGGTCGGAACGACCGGCGAGAAACTGGCTGACGAGAATGCCAATGATGGCGCTACCCGTAAAAAAGAAGCCAACCATCGCCGGACGGGCGTGAACTTCGTTGGTCAGGAACAGGCTCAGCGTCGGGGTTTGCAACGCACCGGCGATGCCCGTGAAGAAGGCAACAATCAGGAACGCCGTTGACGTCAAATCAAAGGGCTTTGGCGCGGTGGCCGCAGGGGTGTTATGCATGTTTTATAATTAGCGAATAACAGAGAGGGGCGGAGTTTACGCCGTTAGCTAAAAAATAAACAGTGGGTGAAGTCAATTACCCCACGAAAAATCAAAATGGCATTTCAACTTACGTCCCACCTGGCTGAACTTAGCTGAAACTGGTTTGCTGAAGTTCAGCAAAATTCAGCTGAACGCAGAAGAAATGTGCAGTATCTCTAAATTCTGATATCGGAAACACGACTTTTCTTGCAAGCCATTGCAGAAAGCGCAAGACTTTTTGAAACGTTTCAGCGCTATCTTGTTTTAACAAACGGAGCAGGCTAGCGTATTTTTTCTCATGTAAGCTGAAACGATTCACTTTCAGCAGGAGAGGAGAACCATGTTCCAGTTATCTGTTCAGGATATTCAGCCGGGCGCTCAGGCCGGAGATAAAGAAGAGGCCATCCGTCAGGTTGCCGCTGCCCTTGTGCAGGCGGGTAACGTCGCGGACGGCTACGTAAACGGTATGCTGGCGCGCGAGCAGCAGACCTCCACCTTCCTCGGCAATGGCATTGCCATTCCGCACGGCACAACCGACACCCGCGACCAGGTGCTGAAAACCGGCGTGAAGGTTTATCAGTTCCCGCAGGGCGTGCTCTGGGGCGACGGCCAGGTGGCTTATGTCGCTATCGGTATCGCGGCCAGCAGCGACGAACATTTGGGCCTGCTGCGTCAGCTGACGCATGTTCTGAGCGATGACTCCGTGGCGGAACAGTTGAAGTCTGCAACCACTGCTGAAGAGCTGCGTGCGTTGCTGATGGGCGAAAAACAGAGTGAAGCGCTGAAGCTGGATAACGACACGCTGACGCTGGATGTTGTGGCCTCCGACCTGGTCACGCTGCAGGCGCTGAACGCGGGCCGCCTGAAAGAAGCGGGTGCCGCTGATGCCACCTTTGTGACGCGCGTGATTAACGATAAGCCGCTGAATCTTGGCCAGGGCATCTGGCTGAACGACAGCGCAGAAGGCAACCTGCGCAGCGCGATTGCAGTGAGCCGCGCGGCCACCGCGTTCGACGTTGAGGGCGAGACAGCAGCCATGCTGGTGACCGTGGCGATGAACGATGAACAGCCGGTTTCGGTGCTGAAGCGTCTGGGCGATCTGCTGCTGAACAATAAAGCTGAAAAACTGCTGAACGCCGATGCGGCGACCGTGCTGGCGCTACTGACCAGCGACGACGCGCTGACGGACGATGTGCTGAACGCCGAGTTCGTGGTGCGTAACGAACACGGCCTGCATGCCCGTCCGGGCACCATGCTGGTCAACACCATTAAACAATTTGAAAGCGAGATTACCGTGACCAACCTGGATGGTTCGGGCAAACCGGCCAACGGCCGTAGCCTGATGAAAGTCGTCGCGCTGGGCGTGAAGAAAGGCAATCGTCTGCGCTTCACCGCGCAGGGTGCAGATGCTGAGCAGGCGCTGAAAGCAATTGGCGACGCCATCGCGGCAGGTCTGGGGGAGGGCGCATAATGAGCAGACGTGTTGCGACTATTACGCTGAACCCGGCTTATGACCTGGTGGGATTTTGCCCGGAAATTGAGCGCGGCGAAGTCAACCTCGTGCGTACCACTGGCCTGCATGCTGCGGGCAAAGGGATTAACGTCGCGAAGGTGCTTAAGGATCTCGGTATCGACGTCACCGTGGGCGGATTCCTCGGTAAAGATAACCAGGATGGCTTCCAGCAGCTGTTCAGCGAGCTGGGCATTGCCAACCGTTTTCAGGTTGTGCAGGGCCGCACCCGCATCAACGTTAAGCTGACCGAGAAAGACGGTGAAGTGACCGATCTTAACTTCTCCGGTTTCGAAGTGACGCCTGCTGACTGGGAACGCTTTGTGACCGACTCCCTGACCTGGCTGGGCCAGTTCGATATGGTGTGCGTCAGCGGCAGCCTGCCGTCCGGCGTCAGCCCGGAAGCGTTTACCGACTGGATGACGCGCCTGCGCAGCCAGTGCCCGTGCATTATCTTCGACAGCAGCCGCGATGCGCTGGTGGCGGGCCTGAAAGCCTCTCCGTGGCTGGTTAAGCCTAACCGCCGCGAGCTGGAGATCTGGGCAGGCCGCAAGCTGCCGGAATTAAAAGATGTGATTGAGGCCGCCCATGCGCTGCGCGAGCAGGGTATTGCTCACGTGGTGATCTCGCTGGGTGCAGAAGGGGCGTTGTGGGTTAACGCTTCAGGTGAATGGATTGCCAAACCGCCGTCAATGGAAGTAGTGAGCACCGTTGGCGCAGGGGATTCTATGGTTGGCGGCCTGATTTACGGCCTGCTGATGCGTGAATCCAGTGAACATACGTTACGTCTTGCCACCGCCGTTGCAGCCCTGGCCGTGAGCCAGAGCAATGTCGGTATTACCGATCGTACCCAGTTAGCCGCGATGATGGCGCGCGTTGACTTAAAACCTTTTAACTAACAGCAGGAGAGGAATAATGAAAACGCTGCTGATCATTGACTCCGGTCTCGGACAGGCTCGCGCCTACATGGCGAAGACCCTGCTGGGCGCGGCGGCACAAAAAGCACACCTGGACATCATTGATAACCCAGGCGATGCCGAGCTGGCGATTGTCCTGGGCGATAAAATCCCCGCTGACAGCGCGCTGAACGGCAAAAAAGTGTGGCTGGGCGATATTAATCGCGCGGTGGCACACCCGGAACTGTTCCTGAGCGAAGCGAAAGGTCACGCGACCGTCTACAGCGCGCCTGTAGCGGCGGCTCCGGCTGCGGCCTCGGGTCCGAAACGCGTTGTTGCGGTCACGGCCTGCCCGACGGGCGTGGCGCACACCTTTATGGCGGCAGAAGCCATTGAAACCGAAGCGAAAAAACGCGGCTGGTGGGTGAAGGTTGAAACCCGTGGCTCCGTGGGTGCGGGCAATGCCATTACGCCGGAAGAGGTCGCTGAGGCCGATCTGGTGATTGTGGCGGCAGATATTGAAGTGGATCTGGCGAAGTTTGCCGGTAAGCCGATGTACCGCACCTCTACCGGCCTGGCGCTGAAAAAGACCGCGCAGGAGTTTGATAAGGCGCTGGTGGAAGCCAAGCCGTATCAGGCGACCGGCGCAGCGAAAACCCCGACCGAAGGGAAAAAAGAGTCTGCGGGCGCGTATCGTCACCTGCTGACCGGTGTCTCCTACATGCTGCCGATGGTGGTGGCTGGCGGCCTGTGTATTGCGCTCTCCTTCGCCTTCGGTATTGAAGCGTTTAAAGAGCAGGGCACGCTGGCGGCGGCGTTAATGCAGATTGGCGGCGGCTCCGCCTTCGCCCTGATGGTGCCGGTACTGGCGGGCTTTATCGCCTTCTCTATTGCTGACCGTCCGGGTCTGACCCCGGGTCTTATCGGCGGTATGCTGGCGGTGAGCACCGGCTCCGGCTTTATCGGCGGTATCATCGCCGGTTTCCTCGCAGGTTACGTCGCGAAACTGATCAGCTCTAAGCTGAAGCTGCCGCAGAGTATGGAAGCGCTGAAGCCAATCCTGATCATTCCGCTGATCTCCAGCCTGGTGGTCGGTCTGGCGATGATTTACCTGATTGGTAAGCCGGTTGCGGGCATCCTGGCGGGTCTGACCCACTGGCTGCAAACCATGGGCACGGCGAACGCGGTGCTGCTGGGCGCAATCCTCGGCGGCATGATGTGTACCGACATGGGTGGCCCGGTGAACAAAGCGGCATACGCGTTTGGCGTAGGCCTGCTGAGTACCCAGACCTACGCGCCGATGGCGGCGATCATGGCGGCCGGTATGGTGCCACCGCTGGCGCTTGGCCTGGCGACGATTATTGCCCGTCGTAAGTTCGACAAAGCGCAGCAGGAAGGCGGTAAAGCGGCGCTGGTGCTGGGCCTGTGCTTCATCACCGAAGGTGCGATTCCGTTCGCGGCGCGTGACCCAATGCGTGTTCTGCCGTGCTGTATCGTCGGCGGCGCGGTAACGGGCGCCATCTCCATGGCGATTGGCGCGAAGCTGATGGCGCCGCACGGCGGTCTGTTTGTACTGCTGATCCCTGGCGCCATCACCCCGGTACTGGGCTATCTGCTGGCGATTATTGCCGGTACGCTGGTGGCGGGTCTGTCTTACGCGGTGCTGAAACGTCCGGAAGCGGAAGTTGTGGCAAAAGCAGCGTAAGCGAAGCAACAAAAAAGCCGGGTGCTAATGCGACCCGGCTTTTTTTATGCCGCCTGTTCAGCGGTTTGCTGCGCCTTCAGCCAGGCAATCTCTTCCGCCCAGATATCCGGATTGATGGTTTCCAGCACCATCGGAATACCGTCGAAGCGCGCGTCCTGCATAATAAAGCGGAACGCATCGTGGCCGATATTGCCTTCGCCCAGGCTGTGGTGGCGGTCAACGCGGCTGCCGAACGCGCTTTTCGCATCGTTCAGGTGCATGCCGCGCAGATACTTAAAGCCGACAATTCGCTCAAACTCATCAAACGTGTTTTTCGTTGCCTCGGTGGTGCGCAGGTCGTACCCGGCCGCAAACGCGTGGCAGGTATCAATGCATACGCCCACGCGGGATTTATCTTCCACGCCGTCAATAATTGCCGCCAGATGTTCGAACTTAAAGCCGAGGTTGCTGCCCTGACCGGCGGTGTTTTCAATCACTGCGGTGACGCCTTTGGTCTTATCCAGCGTCATGTTGATGGATTCGGCGATGCGCGCCAGACAGGCATCTTCGTCAATCTGCATCAGATGACTACCCGGATGGAAGTTCAGCAGCGTCAGCCCGAGCTGTTCGCAGCGCTGCACTTCATCAAGGAACGCCTCGCGGGATTTATCCAGCGCTTCCTGAACCGGATGCCCGAGGTTAATCAGATAGCTGTCGTGGGGAAGGATCTGGCCCGGCCCGTAATGGTATTTTTCACAGGCGGCTTTGAAATCGTCAATCACGTCGGCGGTGAGCGGCGCGGCGCGCCACTGGCGCTGGTTTTTGGTGAACAGGGCGAAAGCGGTCGCCTCGATTTCGGCAGCGCGAATGGCGGCATTCGCAAGGCCACCGGCAGCGCTGACGTGCGCTCCAACGTATTTCATAAAAAAACTCCTGTTAACCCGAAACGCTTATGATAGCGGGTTAACAGGAGAAGGACGAGATGGTTTATGCCATCAGGCTGTGCACGGCGAGGTTAATCGCGCCGCCGCCGACAATCAGCCAGATGAAGAGCACCAGCGCCATCAGCAGCGGCTTCGCACCGGCTTTTTTCAGCGCGCTGACGTGCGTGGTCACCCCCAGCGCCGCCATCGCCATCGCCAGCAGTACGGTATCCAGCGTCACCAGCATCTCCACTACCGCTTTCGGCAGCAGGTGGAAGGAGTTAAAGATAGCGACCACGATGAACAGGATCGCAAACCACGGAATGGTGATTTTGCTTTTCTCGCTGCCGCCAGCCGGTGCCAGCTGTTTAACCCGCGCCGCGAGGAAAATCAGGAAAGGCGCCAGCATCATCACGCGCAGCATTTTGGCAATGACCGCCGCGTTTTCCGCTTCCGGATTGATGGCGTGACCTGCCGCCACCACCTGCGCCACTTCGTGCATGGTCGAACCAATATAGATGCCGTAGGTTTCCGGGCTAAACCAGTGCGCCACCAGCGGATACATCGCAGGATAAAGGAAGATCGCCAGCGTACCGAAGATAACCACCGTCGCGACTGCCACCGTCACTTTACTGGCTTCGGCTTTAACGACCGGTTCCGTCGCCAGCACCGCGGCCGCACCGCAGATGCTGCTGCCTGCGCCGATCAGCCAGCTGGTTTGCTTGTCCAGGCCAAAGATCTTCTGACCGATAAAGCACGCCAGTAAAAAGGTGCTGGAGAGCGTCAGGACGTCTATGGCAATCCCGCTGACGCCCACGTCCGCAATCTGCGAAAAGGTGAGGCGGAAGCCGTAAAGAATAATCCCGAGGCGCAGTAAATGTTGTTTGGCGAAAATGACGCCCCCGTCGCAGGATTTCCAGATGTGCGGGTAAACGGTATTCCCGACCACCATGCCGAGCAAAATGGCCAGCGTTAACGCGCTGAACCCTGCACCGGCCACTGCCGGAATACTGCCGCCCCATAAGGCCACGCCGGTGACGACGGCGCTGAGCGCGAGACCCGGCACGAAGTGCCACACTGTACGATGATGATGTAAGGTGATTTCTGACATAACCTTCTCCTTTGTCTGGCTAAAGGTTACGGCGCTCTGGCTTAAAAATAAAATTGATTATATATTTATAATTAATCTCTATAAGTGGTAAGAAACCATGCACATTACATTGCGTCAGCTGGAAGTGTTTGCCGAGGTGCTGAAAAGCGGCTCGACGACCCAGGCGTCACAAATGCTGGCGCTCTCGCAGTCTGCCGTCAGCGCGGCGTTGACCGATCTCGAAGGCCAGCTGGGCGTCCAGCTGTTCGACAGAGTAGGGAAGCGACTGGTGGTCAACGAACATGGGCGCCTGCTTTACCCGCGCGCGCTGGCGCTGTTGGAGCAGGCTATTGAAATCGAGCAGCTGTTCCGCGAGGACAACGGCGCGATCCGCGTGTTTGCCAGCAGCACCATCGGAAACTACATCCTGCCGGAAGTGATAGCGCGCTACCGCCGGGATTTCCCGACCCTGCCGCTGGATATGAGCGTGGGCAACAGCCAGGACGTGATCAACGCGGTGATCGATTTCCGCGTGGATATCGGTCTTATTGAAGGTCCTTGCCACAACGTCGATATCATTGCCGAGCCATGGCTGGAGGATGAGCTGGTGGTGTTTGCGTCTCCGGCCTCGTCGTTATTGCAGGGCGAGGTGACGCTGGAGCGGCTGGCGCAGGCGCAGTGGATCCTCCGCGAGCAGGGTTCCGGCACGCGTGAGATTGTCGACTACCTGCTGCTGTCGCATCTGCCGCATTTCCAGCTGGGAATGGAGCTGGGGAACTCAGAGGCGATTAAGCACGCGGTGCGTCATGGCCTGGGCATCAGCTGTCTTTCCCGGCGGGTGATTGCCGAACAGCTGGAGACCGGATCGCTGGTGGAAATCCCCGTTCCGCTGCCGAAGCTGGTGCGCACGCTGTGGTGCATTCACCATCGTCAGAAACACCTGTCCAGTTCGCTGCAGCGTTTTCTGCGCTACTGCGAAATGTAAAAGCGCCCCTCACCCCTGGGTGAGGGGAAAAAATAATGCGTTACTTATAATCCTGGCCGAGTCATGAAGCTCTCTTATAACAGGGTATTTCTGCCGGAAGGAACGCAGATCGTCTGCTACAATCGCGCCTCATTTATTAAATGGACAGCATTTTCACATGGTTTCAGAAACTAAAACCACAGAAGCGCCCACGCTACGTCGTGAACTCAAGGCGCGTCACCTGACGATGATCGCCATTGGCGGCTCAATCGGTACAGGTCTTTTCGTTGCCTCTGGCGCAACGATTTCGGCAGCCGGCCCGGGTGGGGCATTATTCTCTTATATCCTGATTGGCCTGATGGTTTACTTCCTGATGACCAGTCTGGGCGAACTGGCGGCATACATGCCGGTGTCAGGTTCGTTTTCGACCTACGGACAAAAATATGTTGAGGAAGGCTTCGGCTTCGCGCTGGGCTGGAACTACTGGTACAACTGGGCCGTGACCATCGCCGTGGATCTCGTCGCCGCGCAGCTGGTGATGACCTGGTGGTTCCCGGACACGCCGGGCTGGATCTGGAGCGCGCTGTTCCTGGCCGTCATCTTCCTGCTGAACTACATCTCCGTGCGCGGCTTTGGCGAAGCGGAATACTGGTTCTCTTTGATCAAAGTGGCAACCGTCATCATCTTTATCGTCGTCGGCGTGGCGATGATCGTGGGTATTTTCAAAGGGGCTGAACCTGCGGGCTGGAGCAACTGGACGATAGGCGATGCGCCGTTTGCCGGGGGCTTCTCGGCGATGATTGGCGTGGCGATGATTGTCGGCTTCTCCTTCCAGGGCACCGAGCTGATTGGTATCGCGGCCGGTGAATCCGAAAACCCGGAGAAGAACATTCCGCGCGCGGTGCGTCAGGTGTTCTGGCGTATCCTGCTGTTCTACGTGTTCGCTATTTTGATTATCAGCCTGATCATTCCGTATACCGATCCAAGCCTGCTGCGTAACGACGTGAAAGACATCAGCGTCAGCCCGTTCACCCTGGTCTTCCAGCATGCGGGCCTGCTCTCAGCGGCGGCGGTAATGAACGCGGTGATCCTGACGGCGGTGCTGTCGGCGGGTAACTCCGGCATGTACGCATCCACCCGTATGCTTTACACCCTGGCCTGCGACGGCAAAGCGCCGCGCATTTTCTCAAAACTGTCCCGCGGCGGCGTACCGCGCAACGCGCTGTATGCCACCACGGTCATTGCGGGCCTGTGCTTCCTGACCTCCATGTTTGGCAACCAGACGGTCTACCTGTGGCTGCTGAATACCTCAGGGATGACGGGCTTTATCGCCTGGCTGGGCATCGCCATCAGCCACTACCGTTTCCGTCGCGGCTACGTTATGCAGGGGCACGATCTCAATAACCTGCCGTACCGTTCTGGCTTCTTCCCGCTGGGGCCGATTTTTGCCTTCATTCTGTGCCTGATTATTACCCTGGGACAGAACTATGAAGCTTTCCTTGCGGACACCATTGACTGGGGCGCCGTTACGGCCACCTACATTGGTATTCCGCTGTTCCTGGTCATCTGGTTTGGCTACAAACTGACGAAAGGAACCCGCTTCGTTCGCTACAGTGAAATGGATTTCCCGGAACGATTTAAACAATAACCGCACTTCCTCTCTTTCAGCCCGCTCACTCGAGCGGGCTTTTTTATGGGCAGATCAGAAACTGTAGGTCATGCCGACGGTATAGCGACGGCCATCCAGCACGGTGTCATACGTATCGTAATCAATCTGCTTATCGAGCACGTTATACACACCGGCAGTAACCAGCAGGTTTTTGTTGGCGTTGTAGCGCATACCGACATCAACCTGAGTGTAGGACGGCGTACCCTGGGACATTGACGTGCGGCTCAGGTACTCAGACGTTTTACCGCGCAGGTTCAGACGGCTCCAGAATCCGACGTCGGGCGTCGCCTGCCAGTCCAGGGTGGTGTTAAACATGTGTTTCGGCATTTTGTTCAGTGGCTTGCCGGAGAACTGGCCGCTCTTCTGCTCGGACTCTGTATAGGTGTAGTTTGCAGTCCAGTTCACATCACGCGTGATCTTCCACCCGAAGGAGGACTCCACGCCGCGCATGTTGGCTTTGTCCACGTTGACGCGATCGCTGACGAAATCATAGCTGTGATCGCCAATCGTACAGGCGGGATCGGCGCTGCTGTTACAGCGGCGAACTTCCGTAATCTTGTCCTTGAAGTCGGTATTAAACAGCGTCACACCGGCATTAAGGTTATCGTTATTATCCCAGAGCAGGGCGAGCTCTTCGCTCAGGCTCTTCTCTGGTTTCAGATCCGGATTGCCGACGATGATACCGTCAAGACGGCCGCCACCTGTCACCTGGCCCCAGCTGGCAGACGACTGACGCAGATCCGGCGCACGATAGCCAGCAGAAACCCCGCCTTTTAACGTCCACTGATCGGCCAGGTGCCATACGCCGTAACCGCGCGGCGTCCAGTTAGTACCGTAGTTTTGGTCTTTGTCCATACGCAGGCCGCCGGTCAGCGTAAAGCTTTCCGTCATTGACCATTCATCTTCGGCAAACAGGGCCCAGCTCCAGCGCGTCAGTTTGTTCAGGCCGTCAGCAGCTTCCAGCTGATTACCGTTGTCGCGCAGTTTCTCATAGCGATACTGCCCGCCGAGGGTCAACGTATGATCGCCGAGGAAAATCTGGTTCTGGTTGTTGAAGGTGGTGTTATAGGAGCGCATTTCGCGACCTGGATTATTGGTCTCTTCCTGCTGGATATAGCTGGTGGTATTGAAGTCGTCGTAATACCCGCTGTGGGTTAACGAGTAGGTGGTGTGCTCATAGCGCGAGTCGCTTTTGGTATTTGGCGTACAGGTTGTTCCCCGGCAGGTTTCAGCCGCTTTCGACATCCCCGGGGTGCTGTTTCTGTCCTGAAGCTCGCGAGCAAAGTCGAGGTCGAAATCGTTCTTCTCGTCCGGCGTGAAGTTCAGCGTAATGCCACCGTTACGCATTTTTTGCTCGTTATAGCCGTTCACGATTTTATCTTCTGCGCGGCGTGACAACAGCCCCGTCACTTTTGCGCCCAGCAGTCCGTCGATCAGGGGACCAGAAGCGTAGGCGTTGGTCTGGAAGATATCGCCGGAATCATGGTTTTCCTGGAAGGTCGCATCGCCATGCAACGAACCGGTCCAGGCTTTGGTGTTCGAGACTTTTTTGGTAATGACGTTAATTACGCCACCCATAGCATCGGAGCCGTAAAGCGAGGACATCGGGCCGCGGATGACCTCGATGCGCTCAATGGACTCCAGCGGCGGCAGCCAGCCTTGTTCAATACCCGAGTTGTCGCTGTTGGGGCGGGTGCTTCGCGTACTGACGCGTTTGCCGTTCACCAGGAACAGGGTGTACTGAGAGGCCATGCCGCGAATACTGATATCACTGCTGCTCCCGCCGCCAGTGACGACAACGCCCGGGACATCTCTCAGGGCATCGGTAACATCACGGTAGGCTTTATCTTCAATCTGCTGTTTTGAAATCACAGAGATGGAGGCGGGGGCATTCTGGATTTTTTGTTCAAAACCCGTCGCGGTGACGACAACGGTGTCCTGATCGGCTGCGTGAACGAAGGGGGAACATGTGGCAGCGCCAATGGTGACGGCCAGGAGCTTAATGCGTGGTATTGTCATTTGTACATTCCGTATAAAAATGAATAAAACTCCATCGGGATAACCCTGAGAACTGTATGCTTTTGTCTTGTAAGAACTCTTTGAGATGGAGAAGAGCCTGGAATTGTACAAAAGAATGTATAATTGTAAACACAAATGATAATTGAAATCATTTGTGTTTGAGTGAGGGCGACAGAAAACAGGCTGGATTCAAGCGGATAGAAGTATGTAAAGATGGGGGAGGGGAAAGACCCGGTAGGCAGAAGGCGCTACCGGGCAAAAGGCGGAACTTACCCAAACAAATGCTCCGCATGGAAGCGGAGATGATCCTCAATAAAGGACGCCATAAAGTAATAGCTGTGATCGTATCCCGGCTGAATGCGCAGCGTCAGCGGCCAGTCCTTCTGGCGCGCCGCCTCAGCCAAAACCGCAGGCTGTAGCTGTCCGGCGAGGAACTGATCCGCATCGCCCTGATCGATAAGCATCGGGATCGCGCTCGCTGAATCGCTTGCCAGCATCAGCGCGCAGCTGTCCCATTCCTGCCATTTCTCGGCATCCTCACCCAGATAGTTTGTGAAAGCTTTTTGCCCCCACGGCACCTGCGTTGGGTTCACAATCGGCGCGAACGCAGAGACGCTGGTGTATTTCCCCGGGTTTTTCAGCGCCATGATAAGCGCCCCGTGCCCGCCCATGGAGTGCCCGCTGATGGCGCAGCGGTCGCTCACCGCAAATTCGGCCTTAATCAGCGCAGGCAGCTCGTCGCGAATGTAGTCATACATGCGGTAATGGCTCGCCCACGGCTGTTCGGTGGCGTTGAGATAAAATCCGGCGCCTTTACCTAAATCGTACCCGGCATCGTCCGCCACATCATCGCCGCGCGGGCTGGTGTCGGGCATTACAAGCGCAATGCCCAGTTCGGCCGCAATACGCTGTGCGCCCGCTTTGGTAGTGAAGTTTTCGTCGTTACACGTCAGGCCTGAAAGCCAGAACAGAACCGGCGGATTTTCCGTCGGCGGCAGGAAAATGCTGAACGTCATGGCGCAGTTCAGCGTGGTGGAGTCGTGCCGCCAGCGCTGCTGTCGACCTTCAAAACAACGGTGCTCTTCGAGCAGTTCCATGCAGGGCTCCTTAATGAGAATAGCTATTCATTAGAGCCATAATACAGCGTTTTCATTTACCTGTGAGCAACTTTCACTTTCGCGGAACGGCGAGATGCTGCATCATAAATTTACTTTTCTTTAACAATTGGAGCGATCATGGCGCTGCGTATTGCGCTTAGTGGGTTTGTCGTTCTGGTGGTTGCGATGGGGATAGGGCGCTTCGCCTTCACGCCTCAGGTGCCGCTGATGATTGCCGCCGGGCAACTCACGCTCACCAGCGCGGGTCTGGTGGCGGCGATGAATTATCTGGGCTATCTGGTGGGCGCATGGGATGCCATGCGGGCGCACCGCTTTGTTGAAACGCGACTCTGGCTCGGCATCATGGGCGCGGTTGCGTTGACCCTGCTCTCCGCCGCGGCGGATAACGCCGTTGTGCACGGCCTGCTGCGCTTTGTGATTGGCTGCATGAGCGGCTGGTCAATGGTGCTGATTGCCGCCTGGAGCAACGAGCGGCTGGGGCAGCTGGGTAAACCGGGGCTCAGTGCCGCCGTGTTTGCCGGACCAGGGGCAGGTATCGCTCTGAGCGGCCTGCTCGCGGTCTATATTCAGGCGAAATCCCTTTCGGCCGGTGCGGCGTGGCAAATCTACGGCGTGCTGGCGCTGGTACTGGTTGCGCTGGTGGCGCGCTATCTGCCGCGTTCCGGGCAGCTTCATCGACCCGGCACCGCGCCAGAGCCGCTGGTGCTGACGACGGATTTAAAGCTCCTGGTCTGGAGCTACAGCCTGGCGGGATTTGGCTATATCCTCCCGGCGACATTCCTGTCGCAAATGGCGGCGGTGCGCTTTCCCGGCAGCCTGTTTGCCCAGTTTGTCTGGCCGATTTTTGGTGCCGCCGCCGTGGTCGGCATTGCGCTCAGCATTCTTTTGCGCCACACCTCAACGGCTAACCGCAGGCTGGCCATCGTGCTGTGGTTACAGGGCGCTGGCGTGCTGGCGGCCTGGCTGCTGCCGGGCATTGGCGGTTTGCTGACGGGCGGGCTGCTGGTGGGCGGCGGGTTCCTGTGCGCGGTGCAGCTCTCTCTTTTATACGGCCGCGAGCTGGCGCCGAACCACACGCGCTATATGGCGGGGCTGCTCACCACCGGGTATGCCATCGGGCAATTGGTGGGGCCGGTGACCTCGGCGTTATCAACCTGGCTAACCCACCGGCTGGAGCCTGCGCTGGGGCTGGCTGGCGTTGCGCTGTTTGTCGCGGGTGCCCTGGTCTGGAATCGCCACGCTGAAAGGCAACAGCAATTGCAATAATTATCGTCGTGAATACTGGATTATGTGCGTCGCCTCACGCACAATGAGCGCATACTTTTGCCACAACGAGGGCAAAAGACGCCACACCTGCAGGAGAACAAAATGTCATCACTCAGTAAAGAAGCTGCCCTGGTCCACGAAGCCCTGCTCGCGCGCGGTCTTGAAACGCCACTGCGTCCGCCCGTTCAGGATATGGACAATGAAACCCGTAAGAGTCTGATTTCCGGGCATATGACCGAGATCATGCAACTGCTGAATCTCGATCTGAGCGATGACAGCCTGATGGAGACGCCCAAGCGTATCGCGAAAATGTACGTTGACGAAATTTTCTCCGGACTGGATTACGCCAACTTCCCGAAAATTACCGTCATCGAAAACAAGATGAAGGTGGATGAGATGGTGACGGTCCGTGACATTACGCTGACCAGCACCTGCGAACACCATTTCGTGACCATCGACGGTAAAGCGACCGTGGCGTATATCCCGAAAGACACGGTGATTGGCCTGTCGAAGATCAACCGTATTGTGCAGTTCTTCGCGCAGCGCCCTCAGGTGCAGGAGCGTCTGACGCAGCAGATCCTGATCGCGCTGCAAACGCTGCTGGGCACCAATAACGTGGCGGTTTCCATCGACGCGGTGCACTACTGCGTGAAAGCGCGCGGCGTGCGTGATGCAACCAGCGCGACCACCACCACCTCGCTGGGCGGCCTGTTTAAATCAAGCCAGAACACCCGCCAGGAGTTCCTGCGCGCCGTGCGTCACCACAACTAATCAGACAGGGCAGGGACCATGGAGCGAAACGTCACGCTCGATTTTGTTCGCGGCGTCGCCATACTGGGTATCCTGCTGCTGAATATCAGCGCCTTCGGTCTGCCGAAGGCCGCTTATCTCAATCCCGCCTGGTACGGCGACATCACCCGAAGCGATGCCTGGACGTGGGCGATCCTTGACCTGTTTGCCCAGGTTAAATTCCTCACGCTGTTTGCGCTGCTGTTTGGCGCGGGCCTGCAGCTTCTGCTCAAACGCGGCACGCGCTGGATCCAGTCGCGCTTAACGCTGTTGGTCATCCTAGGGTTCATTCACGGCCTGTTCTTCTGGGACGGTGATATTCTTCTCGCTTATGGGTTAGTCGGGCTGATCTGCTGGCGGCTGATTCGCGACGCGCACAGCGTGAAAAGCCTGTTTAACACCGGCGTAATGCTCTATTTCATGGGGCTCGGCGTCCTGCTTTTGCTGGGGCTGATCTCCGGTGACGCGACCAATCGTTCCTGGATCCCGGATGCCGCTAACCTGCAGTACGAGCAGTACTGGAAGCTGAAGGGCGGTACGGAGGCGATAAGCAACCGTGCGGATATGCTGGGGGATAACCTCCTTGCGCTGGGCGCGCAATACGGCTGGCAGCTGGCGGGCATGATGCTGATGGGCGCGTCGCTGATGCGCACCGGCTGGCTGAAAGGGGAATTCAGCCTGCGTCACTACCGCCGCACCGGCGCGGGGCTGGTTCTGCTGGGCGTGCTGATTAACCTTCCGGCGGTGATTGCGCAGTGGCACCTTCACTGGGATTACCGCTGGTGCGCGTTTCTGCTGCAGGTGCCGCGTGAATTGAGCGCGCCGTTCCAGACCATCGGCTATGCGGCGCTGATCTATGGCTTCTGGCCGCAGCTTTCTCGTCTGTGGATCGTCAGCGCCGTTGCCTGCGTCGGGCGGATGGCGTTAAGCAATTACCTCCTGCAAACGCTGATCTGTACCACGCTTTTCTATCGCTTTGGCCTGTTTATGAAATTCGACCGCCTCGGGCTGCTGGCGTTTGTTATTCCGGTCTGGGTAGTAAACCTGGCGTTTTCTGTCATCTGGCTGCGTTATTTCCGCCAGGGGCCGCTGGAGTGGGCATGGCGTCAGTTAACCGCACATGCTTCAGGGGTATCATTGAGTAATACATCCAGATAACGATCTGGATCACAATCATTAACAAAACGGATGTAAGCGTTTTCATGAGTGTGACTTTCTTCACGTAGTCCCCTTTCTCTCGCTGCCAAAATAGCCACCTTGCTAAACACAGGGGGTGTCTGTGAGTTGCTGCAATTCTTTGAAGGATGGTGAATATGATCACCATTCGTGACGTCGCCCGTCTGGCGGGCGTTTCTGTGGCCACCGTCTCCCGCGTGCTGAACAATAGCGCGCTGGTTAGCCCTGAAACCCGTGAAACCGTAATGAAAGCCGTGACCCAGCTAGGGTACCGGCCAAATGCCAACGCGCAGGCGCTTGCAACGCAGGTCAGCGATACCATCGGCGTGGTGGTCATGGATGTCTCGGACGCCTTTTTCGGTGCGCTGGTGAAAGCGGTCGATGTGGTCGCCCAGCAGCATCAGAAATACGTGCTGATTGGCAACAGCTATCACGAGGCCGAAAAGGAGCGCTATGCCATAGAAGTGCTGATCCGCCAGCGCTGCAACGCCCTGATTGTCCACTCAAAAGCCTTAAGCGATGAAGAGCTGGCCGGGTTTATGGAGCAGATCCCGGGCATGGTGCTGATCAACCGCATCGTCCCGGGCTATGCCCACCGCTGCGTCGGGCTGGATAACGTCAGCGGCGCCATGATGGCCACCAAAATGCTCATCAATAACGGCCATCAGCGGATCGGCTATCTGGCCTCCAGCCATCAAATTGAAGATGACGCGTTGCGGCGTGAGGGGTGGCAAAACGCCCTGAAAGAGCACGGCATTACGCCATCAGAAAGCTGGATCGGCACCGGAACGCCGGACATGCAGGGCGGTGAGGCGGCAATGGTCGAACTGCTGGGCCGCAACCTGCAGCTTTCTGCGGTGTTTGCCTATAACGACAGCATGGCCGCGGGCGCGCTGACTGCGCTGAAGGATAACGGCATTGCGGTGCCACAGCATTTGTCATTGATTGGTTTCGATGATATTCCGATTGCCCGTTACACCGACCCGCAGCTGACTACGGTGCGCTATCCCATTGCTTCTATGGCAAAACTGGCGACCGAGCTGGCGCTACAGGGGGCAGCAGGGCTGCTGGATCCGGGGGCTACGCACTGCTTCATGCCGACGCTGGTGCGTCGTCATTCCGTTGCCGCCCGGCAAATTGTGGTTCCGATCACTAACTGATTACATCAGGTGATGTAACCGTTTTCAATCTGTGAGTAAATTCACAGTATCTTAACAAGGCGCTGACTATGATGTCAGCGTTTTAGGGGCTGAAACGCTATGTAACGGTGATTATTCGCTTTCACTATAGCCAATGTGCCGCAAACAACGAATAAAACGCATTTCTGGAGCGTTACCGACCACGGAAGATAGAAATTTTATAAGTGAGCGTCGGCTGTCAGTAACGTTTTATTAACACCTGCCTGCCGATCGTTATTCACAAGAACTACCCTGCATAAAAAAACCGGAGATACCATGAATAAGAAGGTGTTGACCCTGTCTGCTGTAATGGCAAGCATGCTTTTTGGTGCAGCAGCGCACGCTGCGGATACCCGTATTGGTGTGACCATCTATAAATACGACGACAACTTCATGTCTGTTGTGCGTAAAGCAATTGAGAAAGATGCGAAAGCAGCGCCAGACGTACAGCTGCTGATGAACGACTCCCAGAACGACCAGTCCAAACAGAACGACCAGATCGACGTTCTGCTGGCAAAAGGCGTTAAGGCCCTGGCAATCAACCTGGTTGACCCGGCTGCAGCAGGCACGGTTATTGAGAAAGCGCGCGGCCAGAACGTGCCAATCGTCTTCTTCAACAAAGAACCTTCCCGTAAAGCGCTGGACAGCTATGACAAAGCGTATTACGTCGGTACCGACTCTAAAGAGTCCGGCATTATTCAGGGCGATCTGATCGCGAAACACTGGGCGGCGAACCCGAACTGGGACCTGAACAAAGACGGTCAGATCCAGTTCGTGCTGCTGAAAGGCGAGCCTGGCCACCCGGATGCTGAAGCGCGTACCACCTATGTTATCAAAGAGCTGAACGACAAAGGCCTGAAAACCCAGCAGCTGGCGTTAGATACCGCGATGTGGGACACCGCTCAGGCGAAAGATAAGATGGACGCGTGGCTGTCTGGCCCGAACGCGAACAAAATCGAAGTGGTCATTGCTAACAACGATGCGATGGCAATGGGCGCGGTTGAAGCGCTGAAAGCCCACAATAAATCGTCCATCCCGGTATTTGGCGTGGATGCTCTGCCTGAAGCGCTGGCGCTGGTTAAATCTGGCGCGATGGCCGGTACCGTTCTGAACGATGCCAACAACCAGGCGAAAGCGACCTTCGATCTGGCGAAAAACCTCGCCGACGGTAAAGGCGCGGCGGATGGCACCAATTGGAAAATTGACAACAAAATCGTTCGCGTGCCTTACGTGGGCGTAGACCAGTCCAACCTGGCTGAGTTTATCGGTAAATAAGATCTTTGTTTTGTCTTCACTGGGCGCAATTCGTTGCGCCCTTTTATAACGCGATATGCGAGGCCAACAAGGTATAATTATGGTCAGCACAACTACTCAGTCGTCCGGTGAATACTTGTTGGAAATGACAGGCGTCAATAAGTCATTCCCCGGTGTTAAGGCACTCGATAATGTTAATTTAAAAGTCCGTCCTCACTCTATTCATGCATTAATGGGGGAGAACGGTGCGGGTAAATCAACATTATTAAAATGTCTTTTTGGGATCTATCAAAAAGATTCTGGCAGCATTCTTTTTCAGGGGAAAGAGATCGATTTCCATTCAGCGAAAGAAGCGCTGGAAAACGGTATCTCGATGGTTCACCAGGAATTAAACCTGGTACTGCAACGCTCGGTAATGGATAACATGTGGTTGGGACGTTACCCAACCAAAGGTGTGTTTGTCGATCAGGATAAAATGTATCGCGACACCAAAGCGATTTTCGATGAGCTGGATATTGATATCGACCCGCGCGCCCGCGTAGGGACATTATCCGTTTCCCAGATGCAGATGATCGAAATTGCCAAAGCGTTCTCCTATGACGCGAAAATCGTCATCATGGACGAACCCACCTCGTCATTAACGGAAAAAGAGGTTAACCACCTTTTTACCATTATTCGTAAGCTGAAAGAGCGCGGCTGCGGCATTGTGTACATCTCGCACAAAATGGAAGAGATCTTCCAGCTGTGCGATGAAATTACCATCCTGCGCGACGGCCAGTGGATTGCCACGCAGCCGCTGGAAGGGCTGGACATGGACAAGATCATCGCCATGATGGTTGGCCGTTCCCTGAACCAGCGCTTCCCGGACAAAGAGAACAAGCCGGGCGAAGTGATCCTGGAAGTGCGCAATCTGACCTCGCTGCGCCAGCCGTCCATTCGCGATGTTTCTTTCGACCTTCACAAAGGCGAAATTCTTGGCATTGCTGGCCTGGTAGGGGCAAAGCGTACCGACATCGTGGAAACCCTGTTTGGCATTCGCGAGAAAGCCGAAGGTACCATCACGCTGCACGGGAAGAAAATTAACAACCATAATGCCAACGAAGCCATTAATAACGGTTTTGCGCTGGTGACGGAAGAACGTCGTTCGACCGGTATTTATGCTTATCTGGATATTAACTTTAACTCGTTAATCTCTAATATTCGTAACTACAAAAACAAAGTCGGGCTGCTGGATAATTCCCGCATGAAGAGTGACACCCAATGGGTAATTGACTCCATGCGCGTGAAAACGCCTGGCCACCGTACCCAAATTGGTTCGCTTTCCGGCGGTAACCAGCAGAAAGTTATTATTGGCCGTTGGTTATTAACCCAGCCAGAAATTCTGATGCTGGATGAACCGACCCGCGGTATTGACGTCGGCGCGAAGTTTGAAATTTATCAGCTGATTGCCGAGCTGGCGAAAAAGAATAAAGGGATCATTATTATTTCTTCCGAAATGCCGGAACTGTTAGGGATCACGGACCGTATTCTGGTTATGAGCAATGGTCTCGTTGCCGGTATTGTTGACACCAAAACGACAACGCAAAACGAAATTTTGCGTCTTGCGTCTTTGCACCTTTAAGATCAGGGGCTCCTCATGAGTGCGTTAAATAAAAAAAGTTTTCTCACTTACCTGAAAGAAGGCGGTATTTACGTTGTTCTTTTAGTCCTGCTGGCCATTATTATTTTCCAGGACCCTACGTTCTTAAGCCTGCTGAACCTGAGTAACATTCTGACCCAGTCCTCCGTGCGTATCATCATTGCGCTGGGCGTGGCGGGGCTTATCGTCACGCAGGGGACAGACCTTTCTGCCGGTCGTCAGGTCGGCCTGGCGGCGGTAATTGCGGCAACCCTGCTGCAGTCGATGGAAAACGCCAACAAGGTGTTCCCGGAAATGGCGACCATGCCGATTTTCGTGGTGATCCTGATTGTCTGCGCCATCGGGGCGGTGATCGGCCTGATCAACGGTATTATCATCGCTTACCTCAACGTGACGCCATTTATCACCACGCTGGGTACGATGATCATCGTTTACGGTATCAACTCCCTGTACTACGACTTTGTAGGCGCGTCGCCGATATCGGGCTTTGACAGCGGCTTCTCCACCTTTACGCAAGGGTTTATCGCGCTGGGCAGCTTCCGCCTGTCGTACATCACCTTCTATGCGCTGATTGCGGTGGCCTTCGTCTGGATCCTGTGGAACAAAACGCGCTTCGGTAAAAACATCTTCGCTATCGGCGGTAACCCGGAAGCGGCGAAAGTGTCCGGGGTAAACGTTGCCCTGAACCTGCTGATGATTTACGCGCTTTCCGGTGTGTTCTACGCCTTCGGCGGGATGCTGGAAGCAGGCCGTATCGGCTCCGCAACCAACAACCTTGGCTTCATGTACGAGCTGGATGCGATTGCGGCCTGCGTGGTCGGCGGCGTCTCCTTCAGCGGCGGCGTGGGTACCGTGCTCGGCGTGGTCACCGGTGTGATCATCTTTACCGTCATCAACTACGGTTTGACCTACATCGGCGTGAACCCGTACTGGCAGTACATCATCAAGGGCGCGATCATTATCTTCGCGGTGGCCCTGGATTCACTGAAGTACGCGCGTAAGAAATAAGCGCAACAATGAAAAAACCCGCGGCGATGCGGGTTTTTTTATGCCTGCCTCCACCGTTGGGTTACCGCTTTTTCTGCAACTCAAGCAGCTGCTCCGGCGTCACCGCCGGGTAACCCTGCGCGTCTTCCGGCACTTCATGCATCGCCGGGATCGGGACCAGAGGACCGAGGAAGCGCGGTTCACGTTTGAAAATGTAGAGATCTGCCAGGGCGCCAAAACGCGCACCAAACTCGCGCACGCGCACGCTCAGCATATCTTTTGGGGACGGTACGGCGTAGCACTGCGCCTGAATGCCCATATGTAGCGCAATAAACAGCGCGCGCTCGCAGTGGAAGCGCTGGGTGATGATGATGAAGTCGTTGGTGTCGAAGACTTTACGCGTGCGCACGATGGAGTCCAGGGTGCGGAAGCCCGCGTAGTCGAGCACGATATCGGCCGGATCGACGCCTGCGGCAATCAAATCTTTCCGCATCGTCACCGGTTCGTTATAGCTTTGCAGGGCATTATCGCCGCTCAGCAGCAGGTAGTTCACCTTGCCGCTGTTATAGGCGTTCAGCGCGCCCTGAATGCGGTAGCGGTAATACTGGTTGATCACCCCGGTGCGGTAATACTTGGCGGTGCCGAGCACCACGCCCACCTGGCGATAGGGCAGGTCCTGCAGGTCATCAAAGATGTAGGGGGCGGTTTTCCAGCTCATCCAGCGGTCAAGACCCAGCACGATAAACAGCAGTATGCCGACCAGGACAGACAGGCTGTAAAAAACGCGCTTTAACATGGAGATGGCTCGTTCGTGGATGAAATTTAACTCAGGCTACTTTACCCGCCTGGTTAGCGCAAGAAACAGCGACTCAACTGAGGGGTTTTTCAGCAACGTGGCGGACATTTCTGTCCGCCAGAAGGTTTACGCCAGCAGGACGCGGTCGATCGTCGTGCAGCCTAACGCCTTGAGCGTCGCGGCGGTGGCATCCCACTGAATCAGTGGCGCATCGGCTTTTTCTGCCAGAATGGCGCGCTGAATGTCCGGATAATCGTAGCCGTTCAGGCTCAGCAGGTTGAGCGCGCCCTGCAGCGGCGGCAGCGTTGGGTTAAACGCGGCGTTTTCCGCATAGCTGCCGGTAAAGATTCGGCCATCGCGGCACTGCAGCGCCACGCCGCTCGGCGATTTACTGTACGGCGTATGGCTCTTGTTCGCCGCGCGAATGGCCGCCTGGCTCAGGTCATCGCCGGACGGGGCGAAACCGTGATCCTGCTCGTCCATCAGCAGCGTTTTGATCTCAAGATCTTTCGGGCCGAAGGCGTCCGGCAGGTAATCCCCCAGCGTGTGCGGCGCGCGGCCCGGCAGGTTGATGCGCAGCTGCAGCCCGCTGTTCAGCTCGTTCATAAACTGACGGCAGTGGCCGCAGGGGGTATAGTTTACTGTGATGGCGCTCAGGGCTTTCTCACCGCGCAGCCAGGCGTGGCTGATGGCGCTCTGCTCGGCATGAACGGTCTGCTGCATGGTTGCGCCGAGGAACTCCATGTTCCCGCCGAAGTACCAGGTACCGCTGACGCCGCGGGCAATGGCGCCGACGTTGAAGTGGGAAAGATCGGCCCGGGCGCAGGCGGCAGCCAGGGGCAGCAGTGCGAAAGCCAGCGCGTCTTCATCCAGCCCCGTTGCCTGTTTCAGCACCGTGACCTGCTCCGCCGTCAGCAGGGCGGGGAAATGTGCATCTGCCAGAACGGGAGCCAGGGCTGACTGCAAATTCTCTGCAAGCTGAGCGAAGGCAGCTTGAAAACGTGGGTGCATGGCGTTTGCCTCATAAAGGTTAATGGATCGGTAGTTTACGGAGCCGTCAGGGCTTTATATGTGATCCACTTCTCATTATGTATGCAACTTATGAAATCAAAATGAAATTTGCGCGACGCATCGCAAATTTTAGCCCATCACCGCCAGAATCAGCGGAAAAATGAACGGGGCGAGCAGGGAGGTGATAATCCCGCAGATCACCAGCGCCAGCGAGCTAAACGCCCCTTCCTGATAGTCCAGCTCCGCACAGCGGGCGGTACCCAGCGCGTGCGAGGCGGTGCCCATCGACAGCCCGCGCGCCGCTTTGGTGTGAATACGCATCCCGTTCAGCAGGGTGTGGCCAAACACCGCGCCGAGAATACCGACGAAAATCACGCACATCGCGCTGATGGCCGGAATACCGCCGAGACTACCGCCCACTGCCATCGCGATAGGCGTGGTCACTGATTTAGGCAGGATAGAGGCGGCAATTTGCGGGGAGGCCCCCATCAGCAGCGCCACCGACGTGCCGGTGATCATCGCCACCAGGCTTCCCACAAAACAGATGGTAATGATGGACTTCCAGCGGGCGCGGATCTGGTGCAGCTGCTCATATAAAGGAAAGGCAAGCGCGACAACGGCAGGCTGCAGCAGGTCGTTTAAAATTTTGCTGCCCGCAAAATAGCGCTCATAAGGAATGCCGGTGAGCAGCAGGAAGGGAATAATCACCACCATCGCCACCAGCAGCGGGTTCAGCAAGGGCATTTTAAACCGTGCGGCAAGCTTGCGCGCGGCGAAGAATACCAGCAGGGTTAACGGCAGTGACCACCAGATATTAGCCATCATTTTTTTGTTTTCTCCCCGACCACTTTACGTTCGCCATGTACCAGATGAGAACTCCAGCTCACCACCAGGAAAACCACCAGCGTGCTGACCGCACAGGAAACGACAATCGGGCCGAACTGGGCCTTGAGCAAATCAAAATACTGCATGACTCCCACGCCGATAGGCACGAACAGCAGCGCCATGTAGCGGATAAGGACGAAGCAGCCAGGGTTGACCCACTTTGCAGGCAGAATTTGCAGCGCCAGTAAAACAAAGAGGATCAGCATACCGATAATGCTGCCGGGAATGGTGATAGGCAGCAGCGACGCGATGAAAATGCCGGCATACAGGCAGGCGTAAATCAGGACGAATGCGCGCAGATATTGCCAGATAATGTTCAATGATTTGCTCATGGTGAAAGTCCTTGATGAAACGCATTCATCATACAATTAAACCTGAAAATGTGCCACGGATCACATCATGAATTTTGAGCATACCAGACATTCCGGAATGGAACGTCGGGCTTTCCACACACAAACAGAGCAGATACTATAGCGCGTCTTTTTTCACAGGTACTGTTATGCGTGTTTTACTGGCCCCAATGGAAGGCGTGCTCGACTCTCTCGTGCGCGAGCTGCTTACCGAGGTGAACGATTACGATCTCTGCGTGACGGAGTTTTTGCGCGTGGTCGATATGCTGTTGCCGGTAAAATCCTTCTTCCGTCTGTGCCCCGAGCTGCACAACCAGAGCCGGACCTCTTCCGGCACGCTGGTGCGTATTCAGCTGCTCGGCCAGTACCCTGAATGGCTGGCGGAAAACGCCGCCCGCGCGGTTGAGCTGGGCTCTTACGGGGTGGATCTCAACTGCGGCTGTCCGTCGAAGCTGGTGAACGGCAGCGGCGGCGGGGCGACGTTGCTGAAAGATCCTGAGCTGATTTACCGCGGCGCGAAAGCCATGCGTGAGGCCGTGCCCTCGCATTTGCCGGTGACGGTTAAGGTGCGTCTGGGGTGGGACAGCGACGCCCGACAGTTTGAAATTGCCGATGCGGTGCAGCAGGCCGGGGCCACCGAGCTGGTGGTGCATGGCCGCACTAAAGAAGACGGCTACAAAGCCGAGCGCATTAACTGGCGGGCGATTGGTGAGATCCGCAAACGACTCGCTATTCCGGTGATCGCCAACGGTGAAATCTGGGATTACGAGAGCGCGCAGGCGTGCCTGAAAGCCACCGGCTGCGATGCGGTGATGATCGGCCGCGGCGCGCTGAACGTGCCGAACCTCAGCCGTGTAGTGAAATATAACGAACCGCGGATGCCGTGGGCAGACGTTGTCACGCTGCTGCAAAAATACAGCCGTCTGGAAAAGCAGGGCGATACCGGTTTGTATCATGTCGCGCGAATTAAACAGTGGCTGAGCTATTTACGCAAAGAGTACAGCGAAGCGCTGGGGTTATTTCAGGAGATCCGCACGCTGCAAACGTCGGCTGATATTGCGCGGGTTATACAGTCAAAATAATTAGTATTTATATTTAAATATAAATAATTCACTCGGTGAATATTTTGCCGAGTATGTAAGTGTATGACAATTTGCGGATTGCCACGCGTTACTAAAAAATGGAATGCCATCAAGCGTAAGTTGCGCCTTTATTTTTTCTGAGTGCATGGCGTAATGAAACGTTTTCTTATTTTATCTCTGAGTGCTCCCCTTGTTTTTATGCTGGCTGCCTGCGCACCGGAACATTCCACGGTGTCGCCAATTAAAGTGCAAACGACAGCCGCTTCCGTTAATACCCAACTTCGTCATGCGGACTGGCCGAAAAATGAATGGTGGAAAGAATATAACGACCCGCAGTTAAATTCGCTGATCGCGAAGGCAATAGCGGATGCCCCCGATATGCAAATTGCCCGGCAGCGCATTACGCTTGCCGAAGCGCAGGCGAAGGCCGCTATCGCTGCCGATGGCCCTCAAATGGATTTTTCTGCGGATGTTGAACGGCAAAAAATGTCGGCAGAGGGGCTGATGGGGCCATTTGCCCTGACCGACCCGGCGGCGGGCACCACCGGCCCATGGTTTACCAACGGCACCTTTGGCCTGACGGCAGGCTGGGATCTCGATCTGTGGGGGAAAAATCGCGCCCGGATTGCAGCGCGTATCGGTAAGGTGAATGCGCAAAAAGCGGAGCTGGAGCAGACCCGCCAGCTGCTTTCAACCAGCGTTGCGCGCCTTTACTGGGCGTGGCAGACCCAGGCCGAAGCAGGGGATGTCCTTACCCGGATTAAACAGGAACAGGAAAATATTATCGACGCCGATCGCGAACTGTATCAGCACGGTATTACCTCCTCGGTAGAGGGCGTCGAAACCGATATCCACGCCAGCAAGACTGATGAACAGCTGGCTGACGTAAAGGGCAAAATGAAGGCCATTGAAGCGCGTCTGGAGGCGCTGACCGGCACCCCGACAGCACATCTTACGCGCCACCCGTTGCCTGCAGCAGAAGCCTCGTTACCCGCAACGCTGGGATATGAACTGCTGGCTCGCCGACCGGATCTGCAGGAAGCGCACTGGTATATCGAAGCCTCCATGAGCGAGGTGGAGGCCGCCAGAGCGGCGTTCTATCCTGACGTGAACCTGATGGCGTTCTTACAGCAGGATGCCCTGCACCTGAGCGATCTGTTCCGCTCTTCAGCCCAGCAGATGGGCGTGACCGCCGGACTGACGCTGCCGATCTTCGACAGCGGCAGGCTGAACGCTAATCTGGATATCGCCCAGGCGCAGAATAATCTCTCGGTCGCGAACTACAACAAAGCGGTGGTGGAGGCGGTCAATCAGGTGGCGCGTACGGCAAGTGAAGTTGAAACCCTGACGGCAAAAAATCGTCACCAGCAGCAGGTTGAAAAAGACGCGGCGCGCGTGGTGGCGCTGGCGCAGGCGCGTTTTAGCGCAGGTATCATTGCAGGTTCGCGGGTCAGCGAAGCCAGAATACCGGCGCTTGAAGAACGTCTTGAAGGCGTGATGCTGAAAGGCCAGTATCTCGACGCCACGCTGCAGCTGACTTCAGCGCTGGGCGGCGGCTATCGTCATGGCTAAAAAGGGCCATTATCTATACTTACCTCTTTGCAGTTTTTCAGGAGGTGAGTATGACCAGAGTAGCGATTGTAACCGCATCGGATTCCGGGATTGGTAAAACCACGGCGCTGATGCTGGCAGAGCGCGGGTTTGATATTGGCGTCACCTGGCACTCGGATGAAAAAGGGGCGCTGGAAACCTGCCGTGAAGTTGAAGCGCGTGGGCAGCGCGCAGAGGCTATCCATCTTGATTTAAGCACGCTCCCGGACGGCGCTGAAGCTATTGAAACGCTGATTGCGCGCTTCGGCCGGCTGGACGTGCTGGTTAACAATGCCGGAGCGATGACCAAAGCGCCATTCCTTGAGATGGCGTTTGACGACTGGCGGAACATCTTTACCGTCGACGTGGACGGCGCGTTTCTCTGCTCGCAGATTGCGGCACGACAGATGGTGAAGCAGGGGGAAGGGGGGCGGATTGTGAACATCACTTCAGTGCATGAGCACACGCCGCTGCCTGATGCCAGCGCCTATACTGCGGCGAAACATGCGCTCGGCGGCTTAACCAAATCGATGGCGATGGAGCTGGTGAAGCATAAGATTCTGGTGAATGCCGTCGCGCCGGGGGCCATTGCCACGCCGATGAACGATATGGACGACAGCGAAGTGAAGGAAGGGTCAATGCCGGAAATCCCGCTGGCAAGGCCGGGCCACACCAAAGAAATCGCCAGCCTGGTGGCGTGGCTGTGTGACAGCGACGCCAGCTATACCACAGGGCAATCGTTTATCGTCGACGGCGGCTTTATGCTGGCGAATCCGCAGTTTAAGCCGGAGGGGTAAGTGTTTTACCCCTCACCCCGGCCCTCTCCCCAAAGGGGAGAGGGTGTATCTAGTTCCCTCTCCCTCAGGGAGAGGGTTAGGGTGAGGGGTAGTAGACCGCACTCATTCCTCATCCCGCTTCTTCTCTCTGTGCCGCATCCACAGCCTGACCCCGACCACCGCCACAACCACCAGAATCAACCACGCCCAGTGCTTCAGGTGCTGGTCAAGATTATGCAGCCACGGGCCAATCACCTCGCCGCCCACGTAACCGAGCGTCGTGAAGATCAGCGCCCAGGCTATCGCGCCAAGAATATTCAGCGGCAGGAAAATTTTCGGAGGCAGTCGACTGGCACCAATCAGTATCGGCCCGATAATTCTGAAGCCGTACATAAAGCGGGTGCCAATCACGAACAGGTAAGGGTGACGCTGGATCAGGCGCTGCGCGCGGTTGATTTTCTTTTTGTGTTTAGCGAAACGCTTGAGTAGCGTCGGGCCAAAGCGCAGCCCCAGGAAGTAGAGCAGTTGATCGCCAATCATGCCGCCCAGCGCGACCGCAGCGACGACCAGCGGAAATTTCAGTAAGCCCTGATGCGCGGCGACGCCGCCCAACAGCGTGATGGTTTCACCTTCCGCCACGCTGCCGATGACCAGCGCGGCATATCCATATTGTTCAATGAGTGCGTTAATATCCATTACGTAACGGTTATCTCCCTCTGGGTACCTCGTTTAATCATATACCTCATGAATCAACCGCGCGGCAATCAACGGAAATTTCCCACTGTACATAAAATAATCTAAAGCCTGCATTATACTTAAGGTATCGCTGACGAGCCGACAACAAGGGGGCGCTATGAACCATGTCTGGGGACTTTTCTCCCATCCCGATCGTGAAATGCATGTCATCAAAAGTGAGAACGAAACGGTCTCGCATCATTACACCCACCATGTGCTGCTGATGGCCGCGGTGCCGGTAATATGCGCGTTTATTGGCACAACACAAATCGGCTGGAACTTCGGCGACGGTACCGTGGTTCAGCTCTCATGGTTTACCGGGCTTTATCTGGCCGTTCTCTTCTATGGCCTGATGCTGGCAGGGGTGGCGGTCATGGGGCGCGTCATTCACTGGATGGCGCGTAACTACCCACAGCGCCCATCGCTGGCACACTGTATGGTCTTCGCCGGATACGTCGCGACCCCGCTGTTCTTAAGCGGTATTGTTGCGCTTTATCCACTGGTCTGGCTGTGCGCGCTGATCGGTACTGTTGCGCTCTTTTATACCGGTTATCTGCTGTATCTGGGCGTTCCTACCTTCCTCAATATCAATAAAGAAGAGGGCCTGAGCTTCTCCGGATCCACGCTTGCCATCGGGGTGCTGGTACTGGAGGTGTTACTGGCACTGACGGTTATTCTTTGGGGTTATGGATACCGTCTCTTCTAAGCTCACTGCATTGCTGGCGTAAATGCCAGCAATGCAGCATCTGTTCACGATTATCCGCTGGCGACAAAGCACGGTGACCGCTATGATGCCGAAGCCAGCCTGTGTTTATCCGTTGACACAGGCGGTGTACGTCATTACGTGCGTGAATAATTATCAGAAGTCTCACCATGCTGAAATTTCGAGTCTCTTTACTTAGCCTGGCTATGCTGCTGGGCGCGTCCGCTGCCGTGCCAGCCGTCGCCAAAACGCCCGCGGTGACCACCGCTGCTGCCCAGCCGCAAATTGCGTCCGGCAGCGCGATGATTGTTGATCTCAACACCAATAAGGTGATTTACGCCAGCCACCCGGACCTGGTGCGCCCGATCGCCTCCATAACCAAATTAATGACCGCGATGGTGGTGCTTGATGCTCGCCTGCCGCTGGACGAAAAGCTGAAAGTGGATATCAGCCACACGCCGGAGATGAAAGGGATCTACTCTCGCGTGCGCCTGAACAGTGAAATCAGCCGTAAAAATATGCTGCTGCTGGCGCTGATGTCGTCTGAAAACCGCGCGGCGGCAAGCCTGGCGCACCACTACCCTGGCGGTTACGATGCCTTTATCCGCGCGATGAACGCCAAAGCCAAAGCGCTGGGGATGAGCAATACTCATTTTGTTGAACCGACGGGTCTGTCGATTAACAACGTCTCCACGGCTCGCGATCTGACGAAACTGCTGATTGCCAGCAAGCAGTACCCGCTGCTCGGCCAGCTCAGCACCACCCGTGAAGACATGGCGACATTCTCGAATCCGTCGTACACGCTGCCGTTCCGCAACACAAACCATCTGGTGTACCGCGAGAACTGGAATATTCAGTTAACCAAAACCGGGTTTACCAATGCGGCAGGCCACTGCCTGGTGATGCGCACCGTGTTTAACGGCAAGCCGGTGGCGCTGGTGGTGATGGATGCCTTCGGGAAATATACCCACTTCGCGGATGCGAGCCGCCTGCGGACCTGGATTGAGACCGGGAAAGTGCAGCCCGTTCCGGCCGCGGCATTGACCTATAAAAAGCAGAAAGCGGAGCAGATGGCGACGGCGCAGAACGATTAGGTAAAAGCAAAACGGTAACGCATGTTACCGTTTTTTATGTTTTCTCTCTCTCCCATAGGGAGAGGGCCGGGGTGAGGGAACCAGACCGCACTGCATTTATTCCGGCAGCGTCCAGTCCCCGTCGTTGAGCGGGCGCTGCATAATCACCGTATCCCGCCAGTCGCCTTTCTTATATCCCACGCTGCGAAGCTGACCGACAATCTCGAAGCCGTGCTTTTTATGCAGCCGTAACGAGCCGGCATTATTATTGCCATCTCCCACAACGGCAATCATCTGCCGCCACGGGCCCTGCTCGCAGCGTGCGATCAGCGCGCTTAGCAACGTTGAGCCAAAACCGCGTCCGGTGATGCTGGCATCGACGTAAATCGACTCTTCCAGAGTATAGCGATAGGCCTGTCGCGGTCGGTAAGGGGTGGCGTAGCAGTAGCCCACGACGATGCCGCGATAGAGCGCGATTAGCCACGGTAAACCGTTCTCGGCCACGCTTTTCATGCGCTGACGCATTTCGTCGATGGTGGGGGGGACTTCTTCGAATGACGCGCGCCCGTGAAGCACATGCCAGGCATAGATGGCGGCGATGGCATGCACATCATCGGGAAGGGCGTCGCGCACTTCCAGTTCGGTTTCGGATAAAACATCAACAGCCGACATGACGTGCCTGCTCCTCGTTAGCGAATGCCGGAGAAACGTTTCTCCGGCGACAGACCGCTACTCTATTACGATTAAGGCGCGCTAAACAATCTCTCAAATTTGGCTGTAGGGTTTAATCAGACGCTTGCGTGATGGGCTGCTCCACGTCCGCACTTTCTTGCCAGTATTTCTTCCGCGTTGTTTTCCCTATGCCGGGGTTCATGCTGTTTGTAGGGTCATTCTCGCGATAAAACTGCTTAAGAGCGTCAGGAGCTTTATAAAGATGCCCGACGTTGTGTTCCGCAGGATATTGTGCGCCGCGCTCGCGCAGCAGGGCGAGCATCTGCTCCTTCAGTTCGTGAGCATCTACCCCTTTTTTGACGATGTAGTCCTGATGGAAGACGTAGCACATAAAGTGGCCGTAGTAGAGCTTATGCACCAGCTTGCTGTCGATTTCCGGCGGCAGGTGCTCAAACCATTCGGTGTCGTTGCGTCGCAGGGCGATATCCAGCGCCAGAATATCCTCCACCTCTTCGGAGTGCACCGCCTGGTAACGGATAGCGGCACCCGCTGCGGCGAAGCGGTGCAGGAAGGCTTTGCTGCCTTCTTCCGGCGTGCAGGCAAAGAAATCACCCTCAGCCGTTTTGAAGAACTCGGTCAGCCAGCTCTGCGCTTCGGCGATCCCGTCCCCGGCCATTTTCAGCAGCAGGTGATGTTCGTACCTATCGCGCCAGGTTTTCATTCGCTCCGGCAGATGCGCCGGGAAAACGTTGCCCAGCTTCTGCATAAAGCGGTCGGTAAAGTGGGGCTTGAACAGCGGTACTTTCTCCAGCATCGCGTCGGTGCGGCCCTTCATGGTGAAGAAGAACGGCATTTTGTCGGTGCCGAGCTTGTCGATCATCAGGAAGGTGTCTTTCCCGTAGCGCTCCGCGATGTCGTAAATATCCCGATGCATGTACTCGCCCGCCACCGGCAGGTGGGTGAATTCGCCGAGAATATGGCGTCGAATTTCGGTCAGAACCTCAGGCTGATTGGTGCCGATGTAAAATACCTGCTGCTTTTTCTCCGCCGGGAAGGTGTCGAGGCGCACCGCAAAAACGGCCAGCTTGCCCGCGCAGCCGGAAGATTCAAACAGGCGATCCGGGTCGGCGTTGTAGCGCGCCGGGGTATCGGCCTCGATATCGCGCACGCGGGTGATGTAATCATGGTCATGGGCGTGGCGACCGTCGTGCTGCACGTCTTCGTCCCGCACGCGGTCGTCGTCGAGCTTGCTGAGGATCTGTTCCGGCGTTACGCCCAGATCGATGCCCAGGTGGTTCACCAGCGTCAGCTTGCCGTTTTCGTCGATACGGGCAAACAGCGACATTTCGGTGTAGGCCGGGCCGCGCTGTACCAGCGAGCCGCCGGAGTTATTGCAGATCCCACCGACCACCGAGGCGCCAATGCAGGAGGAGCCGATCACCGAGTGCGGCTCGCGGCCCAGCGGCTTAAGCGCTTTTTCCAGCGAGTAGAGCGTGGTGCCCGGGAACGCGAGCACCTGCTCGCCTTTGTCCAGCAGGTGCAGCTTGTCGAGGCGCAGGGTACTGATAATCACGATGTCACGATCGTAATCATTGCCGTTCGGCGTGGAGCCTTCGGTCAGGCCGGTGTTGGCCGCCTGCATTAAAATAATCTTGTCGGCGGCAACGCAGGCGCTCAGCACGCGCCACAGCTCCAGCAGCGTGCCGGGGAAGACCACCGCCAGCGCGTCGCCCTGGCCGGAGCGGAAACCCTTACGGTAGCGGGCGGTTTTGGCCGGGTCGGTAAGCAGGTGAGAGGAGCCAACCAGGCGCGACAGTTCGTTAATAAAAGTATTGTTATCGTCAGTTCGAACAGAAGTCATCTTCCACTCCTTGTGGTGGGGCAAATTTCTCGCTGTAAAGCATAGCGCGATTAACTGTTCAGCGGTCGAGTATTCATGAGAAAAATCAGAGAATAACCCTGCAACGTTCAGAGGGTTTGTGGCACACTGCGCTTTTCGCACGGTCTGGCCGGGTGCTTCCCACGGTTATTGATGAGAGAGAATAACAACATGAAATGGCTATGTTCTGTAGGTGTCGCCGTCAGCCTGGCGCTGCAACCTGCGCTGGCAGAGGATTTGTTTGGTAATCACCCGCTCACGCCTGAAGCCCGCGACGCGTTCGTCACGGAGTTGCTTAAGAAGATGACGGTCGATGAAAAAATCGGCCAGCTGCGTCTGATCAGCGTCGGCCCGGATAACCCGAAAGAGGCCATCCGCGAGATGATCAAAGAGAACCAGGTGGGCGCAATTTTTAACACCGTCACCCGCCAGGATATCCGCGCCATGCAGGATCAGGTGATGCAGCTCAGCCGCCTGAAAATCCCGCTGTTCTTCGCCTATGACGTGGTGCACGGCCAGCGTACCGTCTTCCCAATCAGCCTCGGCCTGGCCTCCTCGTTTAACCTCGACGCGGTGAAAACCGTCGGGCGCGTGTCGGCCTATGAAGCGGCGGACGACGGCCTGAACATGACCTGGGCGCCGATGGTGGACGTCTCGCGCGATCCGCGCTGGGGCCGCGCCTCGGAAGGCTTCGGTGAAGATACCTTTTTAACCGCCACGATGGGCAAAACCATGGTGGAAGCGATGCAGGGTAAGAGCCCGGCGGACCGCTACTCGGTGATGACCAGCGTTAAGCATTTCGCGGCCTATGGTGCCGTTGAGGGCGGTAAAGAGTACAACACCGTCGACATGAGCCCGCAGCGCCTGTTTAACGACTACATGCCGCCGTACAAGGCAGGGCTGGACGCGGGCAGCGGCGCGGTGATGGTGGCGCTGAACTCGCTGAACGGCACGCCTGCGACCTCCGATTCCTGGCTGCTGAAAGACGTCCTGCGTGACCAGTGGGGCTTTAAGGGCATCACCGTTTCCGACCACGGCGCGATTAAAGAGCTGATCAAACACGGCACGGCGTCCGATCCTGAAGACGCGGTGCGCGTGGCGCTCAAGTCCGGCATCAACATGAGCATGAGCGACGAGTACTACAGCAAATACCTGCCGGGGCTGGTGAAGAGCGGCAAGGTAACGATGGCGGAGCTGGACGATGCCGCGCGCCACGTGCTGAACGTGAAATATGACATGGGGCTGTTTAACGATCCTTACAGCCACCTGGGGCCGAAAGACTCTGACCCGGCGGACACCAACGCCGAAAGCCGCCTGCACCGCAAAGAGGCGCGTGAAGTGGCGCGCGAAAGCCTGGTGCTGCTGAAGAACCGCCTCGACACGCTGCCGCTGAAAAAATCCGGCACCATTGCTGTAGTCGGCCCGCTGGCTGACAGCAAGCGCGACGTGATGGGGAGCTGGTCTGCTGCGGGCGTGGCCGATCAGTCCGTCACCGTCCTGACCGGCATCAAGAGCGCCGTCGGTGAAAATGCCAAAGTGGTGTACGCCAAAGGGGCGAACGTCACCGACGACAAAGACATCGTCACGTTCCTCAACCAGTACGAGGAAGCGGTGAAGGTCGATCCGCGCACGCCGAAGGAGATGATCGACGAAGCGGTCAACGCGGCGAAGCAGTCTGACGTCGTTGTCGCGGTCGTAGGTGAAGCGCAGGGTATGGCGCACGAAGCCTCCAGCCGTACCGACATCACCATCCCGCAGAGCCAGCGCGATCTGATCGCCGCCCTGAAAGCGACCGGCAAGCCGCTGGTGCTGGTGCTGATGAACGGCCGTCCGCTGGCGCTGGTGAAAGAGGACCAGCAGGCTGACGCCATTCTGGAAACCTGGTTCGCCGGTACCGAAGGCGGTAACGCCATCGCCGACGTATTGTTTGGTGATTACAACCCGTCTGGCAAGCTGCCGATGTCCTTCCCGCGCTCCGTCGGGCAGATCCCGGTTTACTATAGCCACCTGAACACCGGCCGCCCGTACAATGCCGACAAGCCGAACAAGTACACGTCTCGTTACTTCGACGAAGCTAACGGCCCTCTGTATCCGTTTGGTTACGGCCTGAGCTACACCACCTTCAAGGTCTCTGAGGTGAAAATGTCGGCGCCGAGCCTGAAGCGTGACGGCAAGGTCACCGCCAGCGTCGAGGTGACCAACACCGGCAAGCGCGAAGGGGCAACGGTGATTCAGATGTACGTGCAGGATGTGACTGCCTCGATGAGCCGCCCTGTGAAGCAGCTGCGCGGCTTTGAGAAGGTCAACCTTAAGCCTGGCGAAACCAAAACCATCAGCTTCCCGATTGACGTGGATGCGCTGAAGTTCTGGAACCAGCAGATGAAATATGATGCGGAACCGGGCAAGTTTAACGTCTTTATCGGGGTGGATTCCGCCCGCGTGAATAAAGGCGAGTTCGAGCTGCTGTAACCCTTCCCTCCTTTGCATCCCCCGATTTCCGGGGGATGCGTCTTACCTTATGCTAAAAAGGCATTTTGCCGGGTAAATCCGCCGTTTTAAGCTACGCTTTTCTCTCAAGCCTCTGAAAAAGGCAGCAAAAAAATGAGGATAGTGGAATGACGATTAAATCGGGGATGGCAGTTTCTGCGGCGCTATTCGCGGCGCTAAGCCTGCCGCTACAGGCGGCGGAGCCGGTAAAAGTGGGCTCAAAGATCGATACCGAGGGCGCGCTGCTCGGGAATATTATTCTCCAGGTGCTGGAAAGCCACGGCGTGAAAACCGTCAATAAAGTTCAGCTGGGCACCACGCCCGTCGTGCGCGGCGCGATTACCTCCGGCGAGCTGGATATCTACCCGGAATACACCGGCAACGGCGCGTTCTTCTTTAAAGAAGAGAACGATCCGGCATGGAAAAACGCCAAAGCTGGCTATGAAAAAGTCAAAAAGCTCGACGCGGAACAGAACAAGCTGGTCTGGCTGACACCGGCCCCGGCCAACAATACCTGGACTATCGCCGTGCGTAAGGACGTGGCGGAGAAAGGGAAGCTTACCTCGCTTGCGGATCTTAGCCGCTACCTGAAAGAGAAGGGCGACTTCAAGCTCGCGGCATCCGCGGAGTTTATCGAGCGCCCTGATGCGCTCCCGGCGTTTGAAAAAGCGTACGACTTCAAGCTCGACCAGGCGCAGCTGCTCTCGCTGGCGGGCGGTGATACGGCGGTAACCATCAAGGCGGCGGCGCAGCAAACCTCCGGCGTTAACGCGGCGATGGCCTACGGCACCGACGGCCCGGTCGCGGCGCTGGGCCTGCAAACCCTGACCGATCCAAAAGGCGTTCAGCCGATTTACGCTCCAACCCCGGTGGTGCGTGAGGCGGTGCTGAAAGCCTACCCGGATATTGCGCAATGGCTCAAGCCGGTCTTCGAAAAGCTGGATGAAAAAACGCTGCAACAGCTGAATGCCAGCATTGCCGTCGAGGGACTGGATGCCAAAAAAGTGGCCGCCGACTTCCTGAAACAACAAGGGCTTGTGAAGTAACGGGAAAGGGCTGTGCCAATAAAATGTCATAACCGCGTACTGCTGCTGCTGGCCTGCGTGGCCATCGCGGCAGTCGCGTTACCGTTTGTGAACGTCGCGCCTAACCGCCTGATGTCAGGGGAAGGGCGCGCGCTCTGGGACGTATGGCCGTTCACGCCGTGGTGGCTGGCGGCTGCGCTGGCCGCGTGGGTTGCGCTATCGTTCTGGCAAGGACGAGCGGCGCAGTGGCTGACGCTGCTGCTCTCGGAAGTTCTCTTTATCGCGCTGTTCTGGAGCGCGGGGCTGGCGGCAACGCATATGGCCTCGGCGGAAAGCCCGCTGGCGCGAACCACGCCAGGCAGCGGCCTGTGGCTCTGGCTGGCGCTGTGTTTGCTGGCGAGCAGCGATGCGATTCGTCGCCTCATCGCCAGCTCTGTCTGGCGCTGGGTGCTCAATGCGCAGATATGGTGTATTCCGCTGCTGTTATTGTTCAGCGGTGAACTGAACAACTTCTCGCTGTTAAAAGAGTACGCCAACCGTCAGGAGGTGTTTGATGATGCCCTGGCACAGCATCTGACGATCCTTTTCGGCACGCTGATCCCGGCGCTGCTGGTCGGGATACCGCTCGGCATGTGGTGTTATCGTCATCCCTCACGTCAGGGTAGCATCTTTGCCGTGCTCAACGTCATCCAGACCATTCCCTCCGTTGCGCTGTTTGGCCTGCTGATTGCCCCCCTGGCCGGGCTGGTGAAGTCGTTTCCCGCGCTGGGCGCGGTGGGTATCGCCGGAACGGGGTTAACGCCCGCGCTGATTGCGCTGGTACTGTACGCGCTGCTCCCGCTGGTGCGCGGCGTGGTCGCGGGCTTAAGCCAGGTTGCCCCGGATGTGCTGGAAAGCGCCCATGCGATGGGGATGAGCGCGCGACAGTGTTTCTGGAAGATACAGCTCCCGCTGGCGCTGCCCCTTCTGCTGCGTAGCCTGCGGGTGGTGGCGGTTCAGACCGTTGGCATGGCGGTGATTGCCGCGCTGATTGGCGCGGGCGGCTTTGGCGCGCTGGTGTTCCAGGGGCTGCTGAGCAGCGCCCTCGATCTGGTGTTGTTAGGCGTGGTTCCCACCATTGCGCTGGCGGTTGTCGTCGACGCGCTGTTTGCCTTATGGCTCGCGCTGCTCAGGAGAAGAGCCAATGATTGAATTTCACGATGTCAGTAAAACCTTTGCCGGCCGCCCGGCGGCGAGCCACCTGAACCTGAACTTTGCCGAGGGGGCGTTTTCCGTGCTGATTGGCACGTCGGGCTCGGGGAAATCCACCACGCTGAAGATGATCAACCGGCTGGTTGAGCATGACAGCGGGTTAATTCGCTTTGCCGGGGAAGAGATCCGCAGCCTGCCGGTGCTGGAGCTGCGCCGCCGGATGGGCTATGCCATTCAGTCTATCGGCCTGTTTCCGCACTGGACGGTGGCGCAGAACATCGCCACCGTGCTGCAGCTGGAGAAATGGCCGCGGGCTAAAATCGCTGACCGCGTTGATGAACTGATGTCTCTGCTGGGGCTGGAGCCCGCGCTGCGCGACCGCTATCCGCACCAGCTCTCCGGTGGGCAGCAGCAGCGCGTGGGCGTGGCGCGCGCGCTGGCGGCTAACCCGCAGGTGCTGCTGATGGATGAACCCTTTGGCGCGCTGGATCCGGTTACGCGCGGGGCGCTGCAGGCGGAGATGACCCGGATTCACCGCATTCTTGGTCGAACCATCGTCCTCGTGACGCACGATATAGATGAGGCCCTGCGCCTGGCCGACCATCTGGTGCTGATGGACCACGGCGAGGTGGTGCAGCAGGGCGCGCCGCTTGCGCTGCTGACCAGCCCGAAGAATGACTTTGTGCGCGAGTTTTTTGGCCGCAGCGAGCTGGGCGTCAGGCTGCTCTCCCTGCGGACGGTCGGGGACTATATGCGCCGGGAGAATGCACCGCCCGACGGGGAGCCGCTACAGGAACAGATGAGCCTGCGGGATGCCCTCTCCGCGTTTGTCGCGCGCCGGTGCGAAGTTCTGCCCGTGGCGGATGTCCAGGGCGCGCCGTGCGGCAGCCTGCATTTTCGCGATCTGCTTGCCGGGGAGGTGACGCGTGAAGGCACTGCGTGATCCGCTCCTCTGGCTGGTAGCGCTCTTTGTCGCCTTACTGTTTCTGATGCCTCACAGCGCGGCGCTGTTTAACACCCTTTTCCCGGGGCTACCGCGGCCGGTGTATCAGCAGGAGAGCTTTATCAACCTCGCCCTGGCGCATCTCTGGCTGGTGGCGCTATCAAGCGTCATCGCAGTGGTGCTGGGAACAGGCGCGGGCATCGCGGTCACGCGACCTGCGGGCCGGGAGTTTCGTCCGCTGGTGGAGACGGTTGCGGCCATTGGGCAGACGTTTCCGCCGGTGGCGGTGCTGGCGATAGCGGTGCCGGTGATGGGTTTTGGCCAGCAGCCAGCGATAATTGCGCTGATTTTATACGGCGTGCTGCCCGTTCTGCAGGGCACGCTGGCGGGCATTGCGGCGGTCCCGGCGTCTGTTTTAAGCGTGGCGGAAGGGATGGGAATGAGCCGCTGGCAGCGGCTGCGCAAGGTAGAGCTGCCGCTTGCGGCGCCGGTTATTATTGCCGGGATCCGTACGTCGGTGATTATTAACATCGGGACGGCGACCATTGCGTCTACGGTCGGTGCCAATACGCTGGGAACGCCGATCATCATCGGCTTAAGCGGGTTTAATACGGCTTATATTGTGCAGGGCGCGGTGCTGGTCGCGCTGGCGGCCATCGTCGTCGATCGCCTTTTTGAGCGGCTGGCGCTGTACCTCAGCCGACACCGCCACGAACGATAAACGAGTACCCGGCCAGCATCACGCCGCCGATACCGCTTACGGCCATCAGGACAAAAAGGGTAATAATGGCGAGTTTGGTTGCCTTCATCATGTGCTCCTGTTGTTAACGGAACAATTATACGGTGAAGCGCAGCTGTTAATGAACCATTAAATGCCGTTATGGCTCATCCGGGCCAAGGGAATAAACCGGATAACCATGCTCACGCCACTCCGTCAGCAGCTGTTGCTGCGTGGCGGACGGCACTTCGCCACACCAGACCAGCAGGGTCTGGCCGTCGAAAAGCTCGGGTTTGAGCTGCCCCAGCGAGTGCGCAAGGACATCCACGCGCCAGCCCTTTTGGGTGGCGATCCACGCTTCCAGCCACAGACGGGTGGTATCGTGCACGTTCCAGCCGACCACCAGCGCATCTTTTCCGGCCTTGTTCTTCGCCGAGGCAAGGCAGACGGCAATATAATTTATCAGCACCCCGTCAAGCATGCTGAGCAGCGCCTGCAGGGTAGACTGCTGGCACTGCAGGCGTCGACGGAGCGGAATGAAAAGATGGGTGATGAGCGTTTTCGCCGGATAATCGCGACCCTGCTCCTTGATCCAGGCGCGCAGTCGCTGCAGATTACCCGCCTGAAGGAGCCGCAGCAGCGTTTCCTGCTGTTCACGCCAGAGGTTTTGCGTGTCCGGGTCGTCGTGGCTCAGCAGGGACTTCACTTTGCCGACCTGCACCCCGTTGTCGATCCAGCTTTTGATTTCGCGGATCCGGTCGATATCGGCATCGTTGAAAAGACGATGACCCCCGTCCGTTCTCTGCGGTTTGAGCAATCCATACCGCCGCTGCCACGCCCGTAGGGTAACGGGATTGATATCACAAAGGAGTGCTACTTCACCGATTGTGTAAAGCGCCATATTTGCCCCCTGGCTTACGCGTCCCCAGCTTAACTGTAGACCCACTTTGCCGAACCAGGAAGAGCTGATTAATTTTTAAACAAATAATGCGAAGCATGCGCGATGTGCAGAAAAAGGTGTGATAACGAACACGATTTTGCGCTTTTTTGGGGTGCTTCAAAGAAAGTTCAGCCGCATCCGTGTATGTTACGCGTTTTTTAGCGTGTGCGGTTTTGAGTATGTACGAGTTTAACCTGGTGCTGCTGTTGCTTCAGCAGATGTGCGTGTTTCTGGTCATTGCCTGGCTGATGAGCAAAACGCGTCTTTTCATCCCGCTGATGCAGGTCACCGTACGCCTGCCGCACAAGCTGCTCTGCTACGTCACCTTCTCTATTTTTTGCATCATGGGGACCTATTTTGGTCTCCATATCGAAGACTCTATTGCCAATACGCGCGCCATCGGCGCGGTGATGGGCGGGCTGCTGGGCGGCCCGGTCGTCGGTGGCCTTGTCGGTTTAACCGGTGGGCTGCATCGCTATTCCATGGGCGGGATGACGGCGCTCAGCTGCATGATCTCGACGATCGTCGAAGGGCTGCTCGGCGGCCTGGTGCACAGCTACATGATTAAGCGCGGTCGCCCGGACAAGGTGTTTAGCCCGCTTACCGCCGGGGCCATTACTTTTGTGGCTGAAATGGCGCAGATGGCAATCATTCTGCTGATTGCCCGCCCGTTCGAGGATGCGCTGCACCTGGTCAGCAATATTGCCGCCCCGATGATGGTGACAAACACGGTGGGCGCGGCGCTGTTTATGCGTATTCTGCTCGACAAGCGCGCCATGTTTGAGAAGTACACCTCGGCCTTTTCCGCCACGGCGCTGAAGGTTGCCGCCTCGACCGAGGGGATCCTGCGTCAGGGATTTAACGAAGAGAACAGCATGAAGGTCGCGCAGGTGCTCTATAAAGAGCTGGATATCGGCGCGGTGGCCATTACCGATCGCGAAAAGCTGCTGGCGTTTACCGGCACCGGAGACGATCATCATCTGCCGGGCAAACCGATCTCGTCGACCTATACGCTGCGCGCCATTGAAACCGGCGAAGTGGTATATGCCGACGGTAACGAAGTACCTTACCGCTGCTCGCTGCATCCGCAGTGCAAGCTGGGCTCCACGCTGGTCATTCCGCTGCGCGGGGAAAATCAGCGGGTGATGGGCACCATCAAACTGTATGAGGCGAAAAACCGTCTGTTCAGCTCCATCAACCGCACGCTGGGGGAGGGGATCGCCCAGCTTCTTTCCGCGCAAATTCTGGCCGGGCAGTATGAACGGCAGAAAGCCCTGCTGACGCAGTCTGAGATTAAGCTGCTGCATGCCCAGGTCAATCCGCATTTCCTGTTTAATGCCCTCAACACGCTCAAAGCGGTGATCCGCCGCGACAGCGATCAGGCCGCGCAGCTGGTGCAGTTTCTGTCGACCTTTTTCCGCAAAAACCTGAAGCGCCCGTCAGAAATCGTGACCCTGGCCGACGAAATTGAGCACGTGAATGCCTATCTGCAAATTGAGCAGGCGCGGTTTCAGTCCCGCCTGCAGGTGTCGCTCTCCGTTCCGGACGAGCTGGCGCATCAGCATCTTCCTGCATTTACCCTGCAGCCTATTGTGGAGAACGCCATCAAGCACGGTACCTCGCAGCTGCTGGGGACAGGGGAGGTCACCATCGCCGCCAGCCGTTTTAATCACCATCTGGTGCTGGATATTGAAGATAACGCCGGGCTTTACCAGCCTTCCAGCTCAGGTGGATTAGGGATGAGTCTGGTGGATAAACGCCTGCGCGCCCACTTTGGCAACGACTGTGGCATAACCGTCGCCTGCGAGCCTGACCGCTTTACCCGTATTACCGTTCGACTGCCGCTGGAGGAAAACGCATGTTAAGAGTGCTTATTGTGGATGACGAGCCGCTGGCACGGGAAAACCTGCGCGTTCTGCTGCAGGAGCAGCCAGACATTGAGATTGTGGGGGAGTGTGCCAACGCCATTGAGGCCATCGGTGCGGTGCACAAGCTGCGCCCGGACGTGCTGTTCCTCGACATTCAGATGCCGCGCATCAGCGGTCTGGAGATGGTCGGCATGCTCGACCCGGAGCATCGTCCCTACATCGTGTTTCTGACGGCGTTCGACGAATATGCCGTTAAGGCTTTTGAGGAGCACGCGTTTGATTATTTACTCAAGCCGATTGAAGAGAAGCGGCTGGAAAAAACGCTCACCCGTTTACGCCAGGAGCGAACCGTCCAGGACGTGACGCTGCTGCCGGAGAACCAGCAGCCGCTGAAATTTATCCCCTGCACCGGGCACAGCCGGATTTATCTTCTGCAGATGGATGATGTGGCGTTTGTCAGCAGCCGCCTGAGCGGGGTGTTTGTCACCAGCGCGGAAGGGAACGAAGGGTTTACCGAGCTGACCCTGCGCACGCTGGAGAGCCGCACGCCGCTGATCCGCTGCCACCGCCAGTATCTGGTCAACATGGCGCACCTGAAGGAGATCCGCCTGGAAGATAACGGCCAGGCCGAGCTGGTGCTGCGCGCCGGGCAGACCGTCCCCGTCAGCCGCCGCTATCTGAAAAGTTTGAAAGAGGCGATTGGCCTGTAAAACTGGTACACTGCGCGCCATTGCATCATCGACATTCGAAGGCTCTATGCTAAGTAACGACATTCTTCGTAGCCTGCGCTACACCCTGAAAGCAAACAATAACGACATGGTGCGCATTCTTGCGCTGTCCGACATGGAGTCCACGTCTGCAAATTTTGATACCTGGATGACCAAAGAGGACGAAGAGGGCTTCGTCCGCTGCCCGGACATCATTCTGTCGGGTTTTTTGAACGGGCTGATTTACGATAAGCGTGGCAAAGATGACTCTGCGCCCGAGCTGGCGCTGGAGCGTCGCGTGAACAACAACACGGTGCTAAAAAAGCTGCGTATCGCCTTCTCGCTGAAAACGGACGATATCCAGGCGATCATGACCGAGCAGAAATACCGCGTGTCGATGCCGGAAATCACCGCCATGATGCGCGCGCCGGACCACAAAAACTACCGCGAGTGCGGCGACCAGTTTCTGCGTAATTTCCTGCGCGGGCTGACCCACCGGGTGCATCACCCGAAGGCGTAAATGCGGCATGGGTGCGGCATGTTGCCCTCACCCCGGCCCTCTCCCACAGGGAGAGGGAGAACAAAAAAGCCGGAGATGATCTCCGGCTTTTTTGTTATTTCACCTGCTGGCCTGGCTTGGCGCCTTCGTCCGGGCTTAACAGGAAGATATCTTTCCCGCCTGGGCCCGCGGCCATCACCATCCCCTCGGAGATGCCGAAACGCATTTTGCGCGGTGCCAGGTTAGCGACCATCACGGTTTGACGGCCGATCAGCACCTGCGGGTCCGGATAGGCAGAACGGATGCCGGAGAAGACGTTGCGCTTCTCGCCGCCGAGATCCAGCGTCAGGCGCAGCAGCTTGTCAGAGCCTTCCACGAATTCTGCGTTTTCAATCAGGGCCACGCGCAGATCGACTTTAGCGAAATCATCAAAGGTGATGGTTTCCTGAATCGGATCGTCCGCCAGCGGGCCGGTCACCGGTGCTGCAGCCGCTTTCACCTCTTCTTTAGAGGCTTCGACCAGGGCTTCAACCTGCTTCATCTCGATGCGGTTATACAGCGCCTTAAAGGTGTTCACCTTGTGGCCGAGCAGCGGCTGCGCCATTGCATCCCAGGTCAGTTCGGTGTTCAGGAACGCCTCCGCGCGGGCTGCCAGCTGCGGCAGAACCGGCTTCAGGTACGTCATCAGCACGCGGAACAGGTTGATGCCCATGGAGCAGATGGCCTGCAGATCGGCATCGCGACCTTCCTGTTTGGCGACAACCCACGGTGCCTGCTCGTCCACATAGCGGTTAGCCAGGTCAGCCAGCGCCATGATTTCACGCACGGCTTTTCCGAACTCGCGCGTTTCCCAGGCTTCGCCAATGGTGGCCGCCGCATCGGTGAAGGTTTGGTACAGGGCAGGGTCCGCCAGCTCAGCCGCCATTACGCCGTCAAAGCGCTTGGCGATAAAGCCCGCGTTACGGGAGGCCAGGTTCACCACCTTGTTGACGATGTCCGCGTTCACGCGCTGCACGAAATCTTCCAGGTTCAGGTCGATATCGTCGATGCGGGAAGAGAGCTTCGCGGTGTAGTAGTAGCGCAGGCTGTCCGCGTCGAAGTGGTTCAGCCAGGTGCTGGCCTTAATGAACGTCCCACGAGACTTGGACATCTTCGCGCCGTTCACCGTTACGTAGCCGTGTACGAACAGATTGGTCGGCTTGCGGAAGTTGCTGCCTTCCAGCATTGCCGGCCAGAACAGGCTGTGGAAGTAAACGATGTCTTTACCGATGAAGTGGTACAGCTCAGCCGTGGAATCTTTCTTCCAGTATTCGTCGAAGCTCACGGTATCGCCGCGCTTGTCGCACAGGTTCTTGAAGGAGCCCATGTAGCCGATTGGCGCGTCCAGCCAGACGTAGAAATATTTGCCCGGCGCGTTCGGGATTTCGAAGCCGAAGTACGGCGCATCGCGGGATATATCCCACTGCTGCAGGCCGGATTCGAACCACTCCTGCATCTTGTTCGCCACCTGCTCCTGCAGCGCGCCGCTGCGGGTCCACGCCTGCAGCATTTCGCTGAAGGACGGCAGGTCGAAGAAGAAGTGCTCGGAGTCTCGCATCACAGGCGTGGCGCCGGATACCACGGATTTCGGCTCGATAAGCTCGGTCGGGCTGTAGGTCGCGCCGCAGACTTCGCAGTTATCGCCGTACTGGTCCGGGGATTTACATTTCGGACAGGTGCCTTTGACGAAACGGTCCGGCAGGAACATGCCTTTTTCCGGATCGTACAGCTGAGAGATGGTGCGGTTTTTGATAAAACCGTTCTCTTTCAGACGGGTGTAGATCAGCTCCGACAGCTCGCGGTTTTCGTCGCTGTGCGTGGAGTGATAGTTGTCATAGCTGATGTCAAAGCCAGCAAAATCGGTCTGATGCTCCTGACTCATTTCGGCAATCATCTGCTCCGGGGAGATCCCCAGCTGCTGCGCTTTCAGCATGATCGGCGTGCCGTGGGCATCGTCCGCGCAGATGAAGTTAACCTCGTGGCCGCGCATTCGCTGGTAACGGACCCAGACATCAGCCTGGATATGCTCCAGCATGTGGCCGAGGTGGATTGAGCCGTTGGCGTACGGCAGGGCGCACGTTACCAGAATTTTTTTCGCGACTTGAGTCATAGTAGGCATTACTTCTTTTAACTGTGAAAAGGGTTTTCGATATTACCAAAAGGGGCATTATTAAGTAAGCACAAACCACGGCCTTTCAGGTAAACTTGTTTGTCTAAGGTCTTATTCACAAGAACAAAGGAGTCGGGATGAGTTCTCAATCCCAGGCCAAATCACCGGAAGCCTTACGAGCAATGGTCGCCGGGACGCTGGCTAACTTTCAGCATCCAACCCTGAAGCACAACCTCACTGCGCTGAAAGCGTTACACCACGTCGCATGGCTGGACGACACATTGCACGTTGAGCTGCAGATGCCGTTCGTCTGGACCAGCGCTTTTGACGCGCTGAAAGAGCAGACCAGCGCTGAGCTGCTGCGCATTACCGGTGCGAAAGCGATTGACTGGAAGCTGAGCCACAGCATCGCCACGCTGAAGCGTGTGAAAAATCAGCCGGGCGTCAACGGGGTGAAAAACATCATCGCCGTGAGTTCAGGTAAGGGTGGGGTGGGTAAATCGTCTACCGCCGTCAACCTCGCGCTCGCGCTGGCGGCGGAAGGGGCAAAGGTCGGTATTCTGGATGCCGATATCTACGGTCCGTCTATTCCAAACATGTTGGGTGCGGAAAATCAGCGTCCAACCTCGCCGGACGGCACGCATATGGCGCCGATCGTTGCGCACGGTCTGGCGACCAACTCCATCGGTTACCTGGTGACCGACGATAACGCCATGGTCTGGCGCGGCCCGATGGCCAGCAAGGCGCTGCTGCAGATGCTGCAGGAAACGATGTGGCCGGACCTGGATTATCTGGTGCTGGACATGCCGCCGGGCACCGGTGACATTCAGCTGACGCTGGCGCAAAACATTCCGGTAACGGGCGCCGTCGTGGTCACCACGCCGCAGGACATCGCGCTGATCGACGCCAAAAAAGGCATCGTGATGTTCGAGAAAGTGGAAGTGCCGGTACTCGGCATCGTTGAGAACATGAGCATGCACATCTGCAGCAACTGCGGACACCATGAGCCTATCTTCGGTACCGGCGGTGCGGAGAAGCTGGCGGCGCAGTATCACACCCAGCTGCTGGGGCAGATGCCGCTGCATATTTCCCTGCGTGAAGATCTGGACAGCGGAAAGCCGACGGTCGTGAGCCGCCCGGACAGCGAATTCGCGGAGATGTATCGCCAGCTGGCGGGGCGCGTTGCGGCGCAGCTCTACTGGCAGGGTGAAGTGATCCCGGGTGAAATTGCCTTCCGCGCGGTGTAATTCCTCTGCGCTTTAGTGCCGGGTGGCGGCTTTGCCTTACCCGGCCTACGAAATACGGTTTTGTAGGTCAGGTAAGCGAAGCGCCACCTGACGTTACCCAAGCCGATAATGCATCAGATAGTACTCTCCCTCAGGAGAATTTCCCGTCGCCTCAATGTGCCAGCCGTGCCGCTGGTAAAACGCAATAGCCCGCGCATTCTTCACCAGACACTTGAGTGAGCCCGTGCTGGTAAACGTCTTCTGTACGTGCTCAAGCAGCACATGTCCGACGCCCAGGCTCTGATACTGCGGATCGACAAACAGGTTGTGCAGAAAATTATCGTTCGTCCAGACTGAGGCGAAGCCAAGTCGGTGCCCATCCTGTTCCGCCACCCAAATCTCTTCGTCCAGGGTTGCCGCGTCAAAATCTTCCAGCTGCCACGCAGAACTGTCCAGCCACGGCCAGGCTTCACGCCGGGCGTGGAGGTAGAGCGTGCGCAGGAAAGGGCGGTCGCTCTCCTGCCACGAACGGATTACGATTGAATCAGCGATGATAGAAAATATCTCCATTGTAGGCTTTGTAGATTTTGCCATCTGCATCGCCAATCAGGACGTAGTTTTCGCCCATGTAGGTCCAGTGGGTGCCGGCATCCGGCGCCGGAAGGTTACGCAGCTGGTACTGTTTGATGGTGTACTCCGGCGTTTGATACTGCGCCGGTGCCGTATCGCCGATTTTAAACTTCGTGAAATCGGCGATGAACTCTTGTTCTTCATAGGCCTTGATGCCCGATGGCGCAGCGGCGGTTTGCGGGGCAGAGAACGCGGAGCCCGCCAGAGACAGTAATACACCCAGAAGCAGCAATTTACGCTTAGCCATTTTTTCTCCAGTGATATCGTTGCAGATACTTTCGTCTGCAGGGCACTCAGCACAAGGCAGACAGTCTATTTTAAGTATCAAAGCATGATGCGTTTGATAAAAAATGTAACAAAAGTGGAGGGGTTTGGGTAGTCGATTACGGTGATGTTTATTATTGCGGTGAATGTTAGTTGTGCGGAATATTTATTATTTTTATCATTTTATTAATCTATTCTGAAAATAACTTTTTACGTCAAAATTGCACCGTTAAGCGAATGCTTTCGCGAGGGATAACATTTAATATCGCGGCGCATAAACTGTTATTACTCTCCGTTTTCTTGCGCAATTGTGCGCTGTGTTTAACTTTTTAAACAACAGCGGGTTTGCGCTTTGCACTATTACGGAAAAATAATAAATAACTATATTTCAAGGTGTTGCTTGTGTTTTTTTTGCAAGTTAAATGCCCGGCGCAACGATAAATCAACATTTTATATAAATGAAAAATACAACTGCTTTTTTATTGTCCTTTCTGACGCTCAGCCAGCTAACAGGATGTGTATTTTCACCAGGCCAGAACTTAAGTCTTTCCGGTAAAAAAGTCACTACCGGTGAAAAAATTAACGATCCGCTGGACAAACGCGTGGAGGTTTTTCCTTTAACCCCGGGATTAATTGAAAAACTGCGCCCACCCGTTTCTAAATCTCAGGCAAATCCTAATCTGGATGAGCAGCTCAAAAACTGGGAATACCGCATTGGCCCAGGGGACATTCTGACGGTCACCGTCTGGGATCACCCTGAACTCACGACGCCCGCAGGGCAGTACCGTAGCGCGAGCGACGCGGGTAACTGGGTTAACGCCGATGGCACGCTCTTCTACCCCTACGTCGGCAGGCTGAAAGTGGCGGGCAAAACGGTTTCGCAGGTACGTGAGGAGATCACCGCGCGGCTGGATAAGGTCATTGAGAGCCCGCAGGTGGACGTCAGCGTTGCCTCCTTCCGTTCTCAAAAAGCCTATATCACCGGAGAGGTTGAGAAATCGGGCCAGCAGCCAATAACCAATATTCCATTGACGGTAATGGATGCGGTGAACGCCGCGGGCGGTCTCTCTGCGGATGCCGACTGGCGTAACGTCGTGCTCACGCATGATGGCCAGGACTCGCGCCTTTCACTCTATGCTCTGATGCAACATGGCGATTTGACCCAAAATAAGCTGCTTTATCCGGGCGATATCCTGTTTGTTCCCCGGAACGACGCGCTGAAAGTGTTCGTGATGGGCGAGGTGGTTAAACAGAGCACCCTTAAGATGGATCGTAGCGGCATGACGCTGGCCGAAGCCCTGGGGAATGCAGGCGGGCTGAACCAGAATATGGCCGATGCAACCGGGATTTTTGTTATTCGCCCGGTTTCACGAAAAGGCGAGAAAGACAAAATCGCCAACATCTATCAACTCAATGCGGAAGATGCCTCAGCCATGGTGCTGAGTACAGAATTCGAGCTGGAACCGTACGACATTGTCTATGTCACGACGGCACCGCTTTCACGCTGGAACCGCGTGATCGCCCAGCTGGTACCCACCATCAGCGGTGTACATGACCTGACCGAAACCGTCCGTTACATCAGGTCGTGGCCGCAATAATGTTCAATTCAATTCTCGTGGTTTGCACCGGCAATATTTGCCGTTCACCGATTGGTGAGCGGCTGTTGCGCCAGCAGCTACCCGACGCGCAGGTGACCTCGGCAGGCATTTTCGGGCTTGAAGGACGCCCGGCGGATGCGGCTGCAAGGGCTGTCGCCTTACGTCATGGCGTTTCGCTGGAAGGTCACGTGGCGCGTAAGGTCACACGTTTTCTGTTACAAAAATCCGATTTGATTCTGGTGATGGAGCCAGAGCATCTCCGTTTTATTGCCTCAATCGCGCCGGAGAATCGGGGGAAATCGCTGTTGTTTGGTCAGTGGCTGGAAACAAAGGACATTCCCGATCCGTATCACAAAAGCCGGGAAGCCTTCGAATATGTTTTCGAGCAGTTAGGAAAAGCCAGCCAGGAATGGGCTCGTCGTTTGCGTCAACAAGGAATGAAGCAGTAATGTCGTCTCATAAATCAGACAAATTTGGTGCTGCGACACCGCATAATAATGAAATTGATCTCATTCAGCTGATGGCTGAGATGTTTGATCATCGGGTAATGATAGCGTGCATCACGCTCCTGTTCACCGTATGCGCCGGGATCTATGCGTATAGCGTCACACCGATCTATCAGGCTGATGCCCTTGTACAGATAGAAGCGAAGCAGGACAATTCGTTGCTCAAAAGCTTAAGCCAGTTTGGGACCGATCTTTCACCTGATGTAGCTCCCGAACTCCTGCTGCTCAAGTCGCGGATGATTCTGGGAGAGACCGTTGACAAGCTGGGGCTAACGTACAGCGTTAAACGGCGCGTGCTGCCCGTCATTGGGCCGCTGCTGGAAGGAGGGCGTAAAGCCGGTGAACTGACAATTGGCGCGCTTACCATCCCCCTTCTGGAAGACAAGCCACAGGAACTTTTACTGACCGTTCAGGAGCAGGGCCGGTATCACCTCGAAGGTAAAACGCTTGAGGCTGATGGCGTCGTTGGGAAAACGCTGGTTAAAGACGGAGTAACGCTGCTTGTTACCTCCCTCAGTGCGGCGCCAGGGACCCAGTTTGCCCTCGAAACCGTCACAAAGCTTGAGGCAATTAACGCCCTTCAGCGTCGGCTCACTGTTTCGGAGTCGGCGAAGCAGAGCGGAATTATCACCTTAATGCTGACGGGCGAGGACCCTGACAAGATCGCCGTGGTGCTCAACACCATTGCTGAAAATTATCTCAGCCAGAATATTGCGCGCCAGGAGGCTAAAGATACCCGCAGCCTGACGTTTTTACAGGATCAATTACCTAAAATCAGCCGCGAACTGGATGAAGCCGAAGCGCGACTGAACGCCTACAGAGAGCAGCGCGATTCTGTCGATCTCTCCCTTGAGGCGAAGACGGTTCTCGATCAGGTGGTTAATGTGGAAAACCAGCTTAATGAGCTGACGTTCCGCGAAGCAGAAGTTTCTCAGCTTTTCAAAAAGGATCACCCAACCTATCGCGCCTTACGGGAGAAAAAACAGACCCTGGAGCAGGAACGTACGCGCCTGAATAACCGCGTCTCATCCATGCCTTCTACGCAGCAGGAAATTTTGCGCTTAAGCCGTGACGTTGAGTCCGGGCGCACCATCTACCTGCAGCTGCTGACGCGTCAGCAGGAGCTGAATATCTCGCGCTCCAGCGCCATCGGAAATGTGCGGATCATTGACCCTGCAGTAACGCAGCCTGCCCCAGTCAAACCGCGCAAAGTGATTATCATTGTGCTCGGTATGCTGGTGGGATTGATGCTCTCGGCAGGAACGGTGTTGGTGCGCTCTGCGTTTAAACGGGGCATCACCTCGTCTGAACCGCTGGAAGCGCAGGGAATGCCTCTTCTGGCTACGCTCCCGCGTTCGGTGTGGCTATGGAAAAAAACGCATTTGCGCAGGAGGACGCTGTTTGCTTCCCACTGGAAGCACAGGACGACAAACGTACCTTTCCTGCCCGTTGAACGTCCGGCAGATATGTTTGTCGAGGCGGTGCGCGGGTTACGCACCAGTCTGCATTTCACCATGATGGATGCCGCTAACCGGATAGTCGCGGTTTCAGGCCCTTCGCAGGACTGCGGAAAGACCCTGGTGAGCACCTCGCTGGCGTCGATTGCGGCTCAGGCCGGACAGCGTGTGCTGTTCATTGATGCGGATATGCGCAAAGGATATGTCCACAACATTTTCAAACTGAACAACCGCCATGGGTTGTCCAGCGTGCTGGGGGGAAATGTAGAGTGGCAGGATGCGATTCAACGCTTCGAGAAAGGTGGCTTTGATGTGTTGACCTGTGGACCTCAGCCTTCGCATCCTGTCGAGCTGCTTATGAATGAGCGCTTCCAGACGGTAATGTCGCGAATAGACAAAGAATACGACATCGTGATTGTCGACACGCCACCGGTGCTGGCCGTGACGGATGCGCTACTCGTCGCCAGAGCCGCGGCAACCACGTTGCTGGTTGCCCGTTTCGGTAAAACCAGCGTCAAAGAGATCGAGAACTGCCGGAAGCGTCTGCAGCAGATGGGCGTACAGGTTGAAGGTGCGATTCTCAATGATATTGTGAAATCCGCTGCGTTCTATTACCACTCGGGTTATAGCCATTACGACTACGGCTATACCCCGGAATAAAAGCGGCGCGACACTTCTTTACAGCATAACGCCGGATAGCCCGTTAAGATGACCTCCGTTAAATCGAGAGGTCATAATGGATAACCGTAAATTGAGTCGCCTGCGCCGCTGGGCGCGGGAAGGGATCATACTCATTCTGCTTACGCTGGCGGTCATGTGGGGTGTGGATCAATACCGAAAGCCGTCATTACCCGCCAGCTTTAGCGCAACGCCAATGCAGAGCATCGACGGTAACATTCACTATATCGCGGCGCTTAGCCAGCAGCGCCCGCTGCTGATTTACGTCTGGGCAACCTGGTGCAGCATCTGTCGTTATACGACACCTGCGGTCGATAAGCTGGCTAAAGAGGGCGGTAACGTCGTGAGCATTGCCATGCGTTCCGGTGACGATGCTAAGCTCGCCCGCTGGGCTGAAAAGAAAAACCTGAGTATGCCGGTGATTAACGATGCAAACGGCGCCTTGTCGCAGCAGTGGCAGGTGAGCGTAACGCCGACGCTGGTGATTGTGTCAAAGGGGGAAGTAGTCAGTACCACAACGGGCTGGACGAGCTACTGGGGATTGAAAATCAGAATGTGGTGGGCAGGTGTATAAAGATAACCCCTCTTCCGACGGAAGAGGGGTTTTGTATTACTTAGCCAGAACTTCCTGCGCGGTGCGCTCAACCAGCGACAGCAGGATTTTGATATCCTCCAGCGTCACGGTTGGGTTCAGCAGGGTCAGCTTCAGGCAGGTGATGCCGTTATGCTCGGTCACACCGACGTTTGCACGGCCGGATTCCAGCAGCGCATCACCAATTTTCTGGTTCAGCAGGGCGATGCCCGCGTCGTCCATCTGCACCTGACCACGGAAGCGGAACAGCACGCTTGCCAGCTGTGGCTGCATAACCAGTTCCAGAGCAGGCTGCGCTTTCACGTAGGCCGCAACCTGCTGCGCCAGCGTTACGCCGTGATCGATGATCGCCGCGTATTGCTCCTGACCCAGCGCTTCCAGGCTCATCCACAGCTTCAGCGCGTCGAAACGGCGAGTGGTCTGCAGAGATTTGGACACCAGGTTAGGCACGCCCGCTTCTTCGTCGAACTCAGAGTTCAGGTATGCCGCCTGATAGCGCATCAGCTCATAGTGGCGCGCTTCTTTCAGCAGGAACGCGCCGCAGCTGATGGTCTGGAAGAACTGCTTGTGGAAGTCCAGGGTGACGGAATCCACCAGCTCAATGCCGTCCAGGTAGTGACGATACTGCTCAGACATCAGCAGCGCGCCGCCCCAGGCCGCATCAACGTGTACCCAGATGTTCTGCTTCGCCGCCAGTTCAGCGATCGCGCGCAGCGGGTCGATAGCGCCGGCATCGGTGGTACCTGCCGTCGCGACGATGGCCAGAATCTGCTCGCCGTTCGCGTTGCACTGTTCGATTTTTGCCGCCAGATCGGTCAGATCCATGCGGGAGAACTCGTCGGTTTTCACCTGCACCACGGACTGGTAGCCCAGGCCCATCAGCGCCATGTTTTTCTGCACGGAGAAGTGCGCGTTTTCGGAGCACAGAACGCGGATCTTGCGCAGATCGCCCATCAGACCGTCCTGCTGAACGGAGTGGCCCTGACGCGCGAAGAACGCGTCACGGGCAAGCATCAGACCCATCAGGTTGCTCTGGGTACCGCCGCTGGTGAAGACACCCGCGTCGCCAGCCTGATAACCCACGCGGGTACGCAGCCACTCGATCAGTTTGATCTCAATAATGGTTGCGGACGGGCTTTGATCCCAGGAGTCCATACTCTGGTTAGTGGCGTTGATCAGCACTTCCGCCGCCTGGCTTACCACCAGGCTTGGGCAGTGCAGGTGCGCCACGCACTGCGGGTGATGAACGGACAAGCTGTCTTTCAGGAAGAACTCTACGGCGCGTTCAATCGCCGCTTCGTTGCCCAGCCCTTTCGGGTTGAAATCCAGCTTAATACGGTCGCGCAGCTCCGCGACCGTTTTGCCCTGGTACATCTCAGGCTGCTTCAGCCACTGCATCACAGCCTGAGTGCTTTGTTCAATCGCCTGCTGGTAAGCTTCAATGCTCTGCGCAGAGGAGAACAAAATTGGGTTTGAATCTGACATCGTAATCAACTACTCCGGTTACGCCGGGCGAACGCCCGCAGCAAGCAGTGCCTGCTCGAATTTATCCAGGAAGATTTTCAGCTCTTCATCGCTGATCAGCAGAGAAGGCAGCAGGCGCAGAACGATACCGTTACGACCACCACGCTCCAGAATCAGACCGGCTTCGAAGCACTTCTTCTGAATCAGCGCAGACAGTTCGCCGTCGCCAGGGAAGCAGCCCATGTGGTCAGCGGCTTCGTGCGGCTTAACAATCTCGATACCGATCATCATGCCCAGACCGCGAACGTGACCGATTACCGGATAACGTTTCGCCATCTCTTTCAGCTGGCCTTTCAGCCATTCGCCCTGAGCAGCCACTTTGCCTGCGATGTTCTGGTCTTTCAGGATTTTCAGCGTCGTCAGACCGGTTGCCATCGCCAGCTGGTTGCCGCGGAAGGTGCCGGTGTGGTGGCCTGGCGCCCATGCGTCGAACTGCTTTTTGATGCCGAGCACGGCCAGCGGCAGACCGCCACCGACTGCTTTAGACATCACGATGATGTCTGGCTCAATGCCAGCGTGTTCGAAGGCGAAGAATTTACCGGTACGGGCAAAGCCAGCCTGAACTTCGTCGAGGATCAGCAGAATGCCGTGTTCCTGAGTCACTTTACGGATGCGCTGCAGCCACTCGGCCGGAGCCGGGTTCACGCCGCCTTCACCCTGAACGGCTTCCAGAATTACCGCAGCAGGCTTACGCACGCCGCTTTCAACGTCGTTGATCAGGTTGTCGAAGTAGTAAGTCAGCGCTTTCACGCCCGCTTCACCACCGATACCCAGCGGGCAGCGGTACTCGTGCGGGTAAGGCATGAACTGCACTTCTGGCATCATGCCGTCAACCGCTTCTTTTGGAGACAGGTTGCCGGTCACGGACAGTGCGCCGTGGGTCATGCCGTGGTAACCACCAGAGAAGCTGATGATACCGCTGCGGCCGGTCACTTTTTTCGCCAGCTTCAGCGCCGCTTCAACGGCGTCGGCACCGGATGGACCGGTGAACTGCAGGCAGTACTCTTTGCCCTGGCCTGGCAGCAGAGAGAGCAGGTATTCAGAAAACGCGTCTTTCAGAGGCGTAGTCAGATCCAGAGTGTGTAACGGCAAGCCGCTGGTAATGACATTTTGGATGCTTTTCAGCACATCAGGATGGTTATGGCCAAGCGCAAGGGTCCCTGCGCCTGCTAAACAGTCAAGGTATTCTTTATTATCTGCATCGGTGATCCACACGCCTTCTGCTTTAGTAATCGCTAAAGGCAGTTTGCGCGGATAACTCCTGACGTTAGATTCAAACTCGGCCTGACGGGCCAGATAGGTTTCGTTGCTTTTGTGGGCATCTACGGTGTCAATACGGACTTTATCCGTCATCATATCACTCCTACAACCGCCGCTTCGCTATGAGCCACGATTGAATAAAAAGTTAAAAAACAGATGGGGGCCTGAAAAAAACGCCGCCAATATAGAGCCTTTTGTCACGGGGCTCAATGGTTAATTTGTTTACTGTTTTGTGACATGGGGCACAGGAGAGGCGATATCACCATTTTTAAAAAGAGAATTGCAATTTATTTGCAATAAAAACAAAGAGTTATGGTGGTTTTGTTCGGTGTATTAAATGACAGAAAAGAGTGTGACAAATCGTGCCATTGACTGACAAAAAAAGGCGGTATGCTGCCTTCATACCTCCTTATTTTTCCATCAACGACGAAAAGCGGCAGTCACATGGCGCGCGCAAGAGAATCACGCATTAAAAATGGACTTTCAACGCGCGTCGTTTCCCGGTGTTGGTCACCGTTAATAATGTGCAGGGCGCTCAGGCGGCCAATTTCGTAGTGGGGCAACTGAACCGTTGAAAGAGGCGGCAAAAATAGCTCGCCAATGCCCACCATGTTGTCGTAGCCGATAACCGCGACATCTTCAGGAATGCGGAGCCCTTGTGCCAGCAGCGTCTGGTACACCATAAACGCGATACGATCGTTACCGCAGATAACGGAGTCAAACCGCGGAATGCCGTTCTGGATGCGCGCCAGCAATGCGGACGGAATATCACGATAATGCTCATCCCCGAGCGCCATATACTCATGTTCGAGGCTGTCCGGGTCGACCCCGGCTTCACGGCAGGCGCGTTCCAGCCCCTGGCGGCGTCGGGTTGTGGCCAGATGGCCCACAGGTAAATGCAGGCACAGGGGTTTCCGATAGCCTTCCGCGAGTAAGGCCCGGACGGCGGCGTACTGCCCCTGTTCATCATCCGGGATATAGCTGGCGACCTTTTCACCGACACTCTCACAGTTGGCCAGCACGCAGGGAAGGGTGAGCAGCTTGGCGGGAAGAGGAACCTGACGTAACCCCATCGTGGTGTAGATAATCCCGTCTGGTCGGTGGGAGAGCAGAAGGTCGACGATGGCATCCGGGTTGTCGTCAGCAAACATATTCATGACGAAGCTATTCCAGCCGTGCATCCTGGCCGTCTCTTCAATGGACAGCGTAATCTCCACCGAAAAAGGTGTCGTGACCGTATCAAGCGCCAGCACGCCTATGGTTTTAGGCGAAGCATTCGCGCCGCGTATTTTCTTTGCGGACAGATCGGGGACGTAGCTGGTCTGCTCGATAGCCCACTGCACGCGCGCCAGCGTTTCCGGCTTGAGGCGCTCCGGGCTGTTAAGCGCGCGGGAAACCGTCATCAGCGAGACGTTAGCCAGCTTTGCGACGTCCTTCAGGGAAGCCATTTTCTTACTCCGTTAATGCTCTGTGAGAGGGTATACAACTAAGTCGCTGATGTAAAAGGAAGGCTGATGATCAGGTTAAGTCATGCTTACCTCAGTGATGAATTTATGATCTCGATCTCACTCTCTTAATGTTAACGTTAACTTTCGTGATTAACATCTTAAATCTTAATCAAGCAGCATGAGAAAGCATGAATGTTAACGTTACCATTGGGTCATTACTCCAACACGAGAATGCCATGATGAAAACGCATCACTCTCACAGCTACCCCTTATTAAGCGCTTTACTGTTTTTCTTTTTTGTCACCTGGTCATCTTCCGGTTCGTTGCTCTCTATCTGGCTCCATCAGGAAGTGGGCTTAAAAGCGGGGGATACGGGCGTTATCTATGCCGTGCTTTCCGTCTCCGCGCTGTTTGCTCAAATCTGCTATGGATTTATTCAGGACAAACTCGGCCTGCGCAAAAACCTGCTCTGGTTTCTGACGAGTCTGCTTATTCTTTCCGGCCCGGCCTTTTTGCTGTTTGGCTATCTGCTGCAAATTAACGTGTTGCTGGGCAGTATTTTCGGCGGGATTTTTATTGGCCTGACGTTTAACGGTGGGATTGGGGTGCTGGAATCCTATACCGAACGCGTCGCCCGTCAGAGCCAGTTTGAGTTTGGCAAGGCGAGAATGTGGGGATCGCTTGGCTGGGCGGTGGCAACCTTTTTTGCGGGGCTCCTGTTTAACATCAATCCGAAGCTGAATTTCGCTGTCGCGAGCTGCGCCGGGCTGGTGTTTTTTGTTTTGCTCGCGCGCCTCAGGGTCTCTTCCGCACCGCACGCCATGCAGGAAGCGGTGTCCGGTGGCAAGGTGACGCTGGAAGACGCATTGCGCCTGCTGACGCTGCCGCGTTTCTGGGCGCTGGTGTTTTTCGTTATCGGCACCTGCATTTACGGCGTTTACGATCAGCAGTTCCCGGTCTATTTCTCGTCACAGTTCCCGACGTTGCAGGAAGGGAACGCCATGTACGGCTATCTCAACTCCTTCCAGGTTTTCCTTGAGGCGGCGGGTATGTTTTGCGCCCCGTGGCTGGTGAACCGCCTCGGCGCGAAAAACGGCCTGATATTCGCGGGAATGGTGATGGCAATGCGTATGGTGGCATCCGGGCTGGTTGAGGGGCCGGTGCTCATCTCCATTACCAAGCTGCTGCACGCGGTTGAGCTGCCCGTATTGCTGGTTTCGGTATTTAAATACAACAGCTTACATTTTGATAAGCGGCTCTCCTCCACCCTCTATCTGGTGGGCTTTGCCTGTACAAGCTCGGTGATTGCTTCGGTTCTCTCGCCGTTGGCAGGCTACAGCTATGAGAAATACGGTTTTGCCCAATCCTATCTCATCATGGGGCTGTTAGTTTTCAGCACCACGCTCATCTCCATCTTCCTGTTGCGCTCGGGTAAGTCTTCTTCTGACCCGCTCGTGCCGCAACCCTCCACTGTCTGACTGAAAAGAGTAAACAAATGATGTATTCCATTGCCAAAGCTGAACAGGCATTACAGGCCAAACGCGGCGATCTTAACCTGCGCTGGTATCCCCGTTACCACCTCGCCGCGCGTGCCGGCTGGATGAACGACCCGAATGGCCTGGTGTGGTTTGACGGCTGGTATCACGCCTTTTACCAGCATCATCCGTACTCGACCCAGTGGGGGCCGATGCACTGGGGCCATGCGCGCAGCAAGGATTTAGTTCGCTGGGAACACCTCCCGGTGGCGCTGGCACCGGAAGGGCCAGAAGACAAGGACGGCTGTTTTTCCGGCTCGGCGGTGGTGGATGGCGATACGCTGGCGCTGATTTATACCGGACACAAATTTCACGGCGATCCGGGTGACGAGGCTAACCTTTACCAGGTGCAGTGCCTGGCAACCAGCCGTGATGGCGTTCATTTTGTGCGGCAGGGAACGATCGTTGATACGCCGCCTGGCCTGCATCACTTTCGCGATCCGAAAGTGTGGCGGGAAGGGGAGCGCTGGTACATGGTTGTCGGCGCACGGGATGGCGAGACGGGCCAGGTGCGCGTTTACCGTTCTGACGACCTGCGCGAATGGCAGGATATGGGCGTGCTTACGGTGGCTGAAAAAGAGATGGGTTACATGTGGGAATGCCCGGACTTTTTCACCCTCAACGGCAAACGCGTGCTGATGTTTTCACCTCAGGGGCTGGCTGCGGAGGAATTCAAAAATCGCAATCTTTTCCAGAGCGGTTACCTGCTGGGGGAGTGGCAGCCTGGCCAACCTTTCGTGCGTGAAGGTGAGTTTGTGGAGATGGACTGCGGGCATGATTTCTATGCGCCACAAAGCTTCCAGACGCCTGACGGCCGCCGCATCGTTATCGGCTGGATGGACATGTGGGAATCCCCCCTTCCGGAACAGCGGGACGGGTGGGCTGGCATGCTCTCTTTACCGCGCGAGCTGACGCTAAGCGCGGATAACCGCCTGCAAATGCGGCCAGCCAGAGAAGTCGAAAGCCTGCGGGGAGCGTGGTTCCCCTGGCCGGTGAGTACGCTCAACAATCAGCAGATCGCTCAGGTGGAAAGCTGTGATGCGATGGAGGTCATTCTGCAGTGGGATTGCGCTAACAGCAGCGCGGAGCAGTACGGCATTCGTCTTGGCGACGGATTCCGTCTCTACGTCGATGCGCAGATGCAGCGCCTGGTGCTGGAGCGTCATTATCCGCAGTATGGCCTGTGCGGTACCCGAAGCGTCGCGCTTAACCTGAACGACACGCTAAGCCTGCGCCTGTTCTTTGACAGCTCGTCAGTGGAAGTGTTTGTCAATGAAGGGGAGGCCTGCCTGAGCAGCCGCATTTACCCTGATGAAGGGGCGCGCGAGCTGGCGCTGTTTGCCTGGACGGGAACCGCATCGCTTATTGATGCCGGGGCGTGGCAGCTAGAGTAATACGTTAAGGCCTGCAAATGAAAAAGGCGACAGGTGTCGCCTTTGTTTTCTATTTAATCTTTGTTGCGTAGCCTACAAACTTTCCTTCTTTACTCACCGCTAGTTTGCCTTTAGCAGGATAGTAAATGAAGGTGTATAGCCCTTGTGAATAAACTTTTGCCTGAGGCTCATTTTCATCCAGCGCGCCCAATACGCCATCGACATCCAGTATCTCGCCTTTAATCGTGATCTTCATCCCTTCCCATTTAAAGGCGTGAACCGCTTTGGCTGCCTGAGCATGTTGTTTCGCGTCTTTTTTAGCCCAGATACCCGTACCCGCTGCGGCATCACTCGCGTTCGCCCATGCTGCATTTTGTGCGGCTTCATTATAAACATTCTGGCGATTTTGCTCAGCCAGGTAGCAGGTGTCTTTGCTAATACCCTGGCGCTCACATTCGGCCATGCGCTGAGCAGGTGAAGTACACGCAGAAAGCAGGATGGCAGTCCCAGCTACTAATACCGCTAATAATGACTTTTTCATTACAATGATACCTTAGATGAAATAATTTCTATAAAAGGAGGTTTAATAGCCGCAAATATAATAAGCCTGATACATCATACCTAACCATGCGCCAACGCTAATAAGCATCAGGTACAATATTACAGAGATAACAATGTATTTTGTCATGCTGGTTATTTATTAAAAGCCGATCCCTACGCCGATTGAAGCCCCCATGTTATTCGCTGTGTCATCAGAGAAGCTCACTTTACCAACCATATGTTCGTTAAAGTTAACCGACGCCCCAACTGCTAAAGCGCTTTCACCGTTGTAAGTCGCACCGCCAGCCGAGAACATCACGCGCTGATTCGTTTGCACCTGAGGTAAACCGGCCATCGCCATCGCGCCACTGATACCCGCGTTTGCTTCTTTCTTGTTATTATCGACTTCCTCACGCAGCGATCTAAATTGCTGGTTAGTGTTATTATTCAGAGCCTGTAATGTCTGTTTGGTCGCCTGCAGCTCCTGAGCCTCGGCAGTAATAGCCTGGCTATTAGTGGCAACTTTTGCCTGGGTTGCCGTGTCTACCTGCGTTCGTGTCAGGGTGGTCATCACGCCATTTTTGCCATCTTTGCCGTCTTTACCATTCGCTCCGTCACGTCCGTTAACTCCAGCAACGCCCTGTGCGCCTGTAGAGCCGGTATCGCCTTTATCACCTTTAGCGCCATCTTTTCCATCAACGCCGTTAGTTGGTTTTGGTGCATTCTCAAGAGCTAACAGGCGGCCATCTTGTATACCGTTAGTAGCTTCAACGGTTGCAAGGCGGCTATCCTGGACAGCGTTAACAGTTTCGATATTAGTAATTGCAGTTCCGTTAGTAAGGACGCCTTTTAACGCCACATCACCTTTTGTATTAGCGGTGTCGGCAAGAGCGCCTGCTAATTTAGCTTCCTGATCGACATTAGAAACAGAGGTCTGAAGAGAGGAAATATCGTTGGCGTTAGTGCTGATATTATCTTTACTTACGTCAATCTCGTTCTGCATACGGTCGCGATCGCCTTGTAAGTTAATGATCTGTCCATGCTGCGTTACGTTTTCAGCTATCATGTCATCCAGATTATAAGCGGTATTATTAGTTCCATGAATCTGAATAAAAGTACCTGAATTGAATACGTTATCGTTAAGGTTTACGTTTACATCAGCTGCTTGAGTTACATTCATAGAGCCAGTGGAAATAACACCAAATACAAAAGCAGCAACGGCATTTTTAACAACTTTCATTTGAAAAGCACTCATCATTTAAAAAGTAAAATGGGCAAGGCTGGCTATCCTGGCGCGTTGATGTAACGTCTGGTTACGCCTGATTAAAATAACGGAGTTACGTAGAGTTTTGAATAAATCACTTAATTCGTAACGTGCAGTAACTATCAATTAATGTGAGCTTAATGATATTGATCTAAATCATAAATGGCATGAATAGCCAAAGTGATTTTTTAAGGGATGGCGCAAAATATCTCAATGTTTACATTAACTTATAAGGTGCATGGCAGATGCGAGTTTCGTGATAACCCTTTGATTGAGAGGCTAAATGTTTAGCGGGGTTAAACGGTTTAGAACTCACTTTATATTTCATTCGAAATAAGTTTTAATGATTAATGAAACATAAAAAAGACTGACTGAAAGCGGAAAAAATTATGTTGGTAGAGCTATTTCTTAAACGCTGAAAAAAGTGAGTGTTTTTTGGACGTAATGTAATTGTTATAGAGAATGGTGTTGATTTAAAGAAGTGGCATAATAGTCCTGTAATTATCGCTGCTAGCCTTTTCTTTCGCACCACCCCTGCATGAAGAAGCGATCCCCGAAAGGGCGCTTGCGCCAGCATGAAACTTCCCCTAATCTGGCAAAAAGTAAGTCAATGCTTACCAAATGACTCGGGGTGCCCTTCTACGTGAAGGCTGAGAAATACCCGTATTACCTGATCTGGATAATGCCAGCGTAGTCCTGGTAATTATCCAAGATAAAATCAAAGACTTATCTGCGATTTTCGAACCGTTTTGTTTAGCCGATCACATCGAGGCTCACGAAATGGGACACCAGACCATACGCCACACCATTAAACGTAACGGGGTTTATTACGTTCGTTTTCGCCTGCCTGATAATAAGTTTTTCCGTAAGTCGTTAGAGACTGACAGCCACACCCAGGCGCAGTTGCTCATGTCTTTTGCTTCTCCTGTAATTCCACTGGTTCAACGTGGAACCATCCAACCGGATCACTTCGGTAAGCGTCTTTCTGAGTATGGCAATAGCCTGAAGCAGCAGAATGAACAATGGCTGGCACAACAATTTCTCAGTGAAGAACGGCGCAATCTTCAGCCGATAGTTGTTCAGGAATACCGCGAGGTTGTGGCGCCTTCAGAAGATGAGGAAGAACAAACAGAAGCACAGTCAAATGATGTGTTAACACTGGCTGGCGCTTGGAATATGTACAAAAAGGAGAAAGCCCAAAACTGGACGAAGGCAATTTCACAGGCCAATGAGCGCTTTATGGAAGTCATATTCATTGTCCTTGGTGCATCAACAGATGTAATGACGATCACCAAGCAGGACATCAAGCAGGTGATGGAAGTTGTTGAAAACTTGCCTAAGCGTGTAGTGCAGCCTTATCGGTCAATGACGGTTCAGCAATTGATCGAGTGTGATGATGTGCCTCCTGAAGATTTGGTTGGCGCTGAGTCTATCCACAAGCATTTGAAGATTTACAAATCGCTGTTCAAAACCTTCCTGACTGATAATAAAGATATTCTGGAGAAGTCTCCGACTGATGGAGTAGTCGCCGCTCCCTCGAAAGCGAGGTTTGGCGCATACCGTGCGGCAGAAATGAGAAAGTTTGTGGGGTGGGCGCTCAAGCAGCCTGACGGGTGGCAGAAGTGGATCACCTTGCTGTTGGCGTACACGGGAGCCAGACGAGGGGAGATTGCCAAGCTAGAGAAATCACACATCAAATTTGATGAGGACAGCCAGCGACACTATCTCCTGATCGCGGAAGGAGGGCAGGGTAAAACTGAGAACGCTACAAGGCAGGTAGTGATCCATCCCAAACTGATCGAGTGGGGATTCCTCGATTTTGTTAATCGGCAGTGGAAAGAGAAAATCTTCTCGCCAGTGTCGGGTAAGAACATGCCCAAGATCGGCAAAGTGTTAGCTGACGTTCGCGATCAGCTTGGTATTCCGTACCTTGATGATTATGGACAGCGGCGCTTGGTGCACTCGTTTAGGCACACCATGATCTCAACATGTTTAGCTGGCTGGGTTGGTAACCTGGCACACTTGCAACAGGTGGTAGGACATGAGAAAAGCGGTTCAGGGATTACCAGACGCTATTTGCACACTTTTCCTTTAAGTTCAGTTTGTTACGTGATTGATGGTTTGGACTGGTTAAATTGAGGTGATATTTGTGAGAGGGTTGAACAAATAGAGAAAATCATGTTGTTACCTCATTCGCTGGAGATATAATGACCAGATTGTCATTTTGAGGAACATAAGCATGGCTGCTCGTTCTAACCTTGTAAATTTAGATGCACTGATTAAGCGTGCTGATCTAGGTTTAAAGATCCAGGATAATTCTTCATTTGAAACTCTAAACAGTATTCCTGCAAGAGAACTGAAATCAGGAAATGGAATTGCAGCGCTTCTGAGAAAACCAGATTTCCAGCGTGAAACAAATCATTGGGGGCCTGAGCAGGTTGTATCTCTGCTCGAATGCTACATCAATGGTGATTTGATACCTTCCGTTATTCTTTGGCGATCATCAACCAATCTTTTTGTGATCGATGGTGGTCACCGTTTAAGTGCATTACGTGCCTGGGTAGAAGATGATTATGGCGACGGTCATATATCCCATCAACTTTTTGGGCATGATATTCCTCGTGAGCAACGCCGCGCTGCTGATAGAACGAGAAAGCTTGTTAAGGACAGGGTCGGCAGCTGGGAATATTATCAGAAGCTGCTTGCCGATGATGCTTCATTGACCGAGGAGCAACAGCGAAGAATCAGTGTACTGACGTCCCGTGGAATCTCAGTCCAATGGGTAGTTGGTGATGTAGATAAGGCTGAAACCTCATTCTTTAACATCAATATGAAGGGAACTCCTCTTGATGCTATCGAAGAAATGCTTTTAAAGAATCGCAAGAAAAGTATTCCGATAGCAACCCGAGCAATTATTCGTGCTGGTAAAGGCCATCGCTACTGGTCGGAGTTTGATCAGGGCATTGCCCAGCAACTTGAAGAGAAATCTGCAAAGCTGCATCGTTTGCTCTTCGAACCTGAGGTTGATCGACCTATCAAAACTCTTGATCTTCCATTAGGCGGTTCCAGGGGGGTCAGGACAGCGATCCAAGTTTTGAAAGATTTCTTACTGATCACTGATTGCAACCAGAATGGTGTTTTGAAAAAAATCGAAGATTACCCTGATGATGTGTCGGGTACCGATACATTAAGAATCCTTTCCAAAGCCACAACATTAAGCAACAGAATTACAGGTAATGGCGATGGTAGCCTGGGACTTCATCCAGCGATTTATTTTTATGGTCCGACTGGAATCCACTCAACGCCAATGTTTTTAGGAACCGTGCTACTGGTAGCAAAACAACTCTCCAACAATAACAGTCAATTCTTTAAAGACTTCATAACAATCAGGTCAAGGCTTGAAAAAATAATGATTGAATTTAAGGACTTGATCGCAATGATAGTACAAAAACCAGGCAGCAACGTCCGAGTGACTCGCTACTGTGATTTTTTAAATGCGGTGATCAAATCACTTAAGCAGGGAGAGAATATTGATGAGAGCAAGCTCATCGAACTGGCCGAATTGGAGGGGAGAATACTCTCTGGCGATTTTAAGAGAACATCTGCAAAAATCAGCGATGAACAAAAAAGTAAGGTGTTCATTGATGTGGCTCTGCGCAACGCTTTGAAATGTCCGATTTGCCAGGGTTACCTTGATACTGAAAAATCAGTTTCTTATGACCATATCGTACGTGTTCGTGAAGGTGGTAATGGCAACTCTGACAATGTACAGTTGACACATCCTTACTGTAACCAGTCAGTGAAGTGTTAAAATTACGTTTCACTTTTCATTATCATTTGTATCGAACGTTTTTGAGAAAGGGCAGGATTGCGAGCGAGTCACCAACGTGAACAAGTAAATTCTGTTTTCGTAACTGCAAAGCTTCTTTCCGCCCTTTAACTCTTGTTCGTCGGGGTTGCTCATGGTGATTTTTCCTGCATGAGCCGCCAGCGGCAGCAGTGCCACAATAAATAGTAAAATTTTCTTCATTTCCACAATCTGCCCCGTAGGTGTCCCGGCTCTTTATCCTCCAAGTTTACATTCTCCTGTTGAAAATATCCTACGGCTCACTGGGCCATGTGCCTGACGTGACAGACGATCCCTCAATAATTTCTTATCTTCTTGCTGAAATATCGCAGAGCCGACAGGCCCAGTAACGTATTTCACCACTTCATCCCGTAGAGCATCACAGCAGGGAAAACTTGCCGCAATAGGGCATTCTACTGTTCGTTTTCTGGTCTATTTAACATAATGGTTCTTATAAGTACTTGACTGTAATGGTCAGGTATTGCTTTTCGGAACGTCGACGCGAAGCTGGATACACAACAGCGATTTAACCAACAGAAGGAAAGCATTCGGGAGGATTCGAGGTGAGTTCTCTTGTTCAAGGATTTTGGATGAGTTTGTCTGGTCACCACGCAATTTCAGGTTTCAGGCCTTTGAGGCTGCCAGTGTGTCAAACGCCATAAAAGCACATTTTTCTATTTACCAGCAGACACAAAGCTACTACAGAGACGTTACCACAACGGGGTTAAGGTCTGCGATCACCTGGCGATATTCACCGAGCCAGGCCGCCACTGTTTCGTACCATTTCCCACAACAATGTAAACAGCCAACCCACCAATCCCTTCTACGCTTCACCAGAAGCCCGTAGCGGCGTTATCTCCACACAATTGTAACTGACATACCAATAATCCACGACATCCCACAGCGCGATACAGCAGCCACCAGAGGGCATCTGTTTTGGTTTTTATGTGTATTTTTTATTTTTTGTGAAAAGATGGTTCAGAAATTGGTTTGTGTTTAGCACCCATCCAATTGGCGGATTTGCCGGAGCCGCGCCATTCTTGGCTTCGTTATGTAATGCACACCATAACGCCAATAGATACAGACTTGTGACTTGTACGCTTAGTGACCACTTTAGCATGATTAACTACGGATTATAGGGTATTTGAGGTTCATTTAATCTATTTTGTTCGCAGGATAGCCAATGATAAAGATCATCCACCAAATTTTCACAGAAAACCAGTATAGGGTTGCCAATCTTCAGCCAGCGCGGAGAATGGTCGGTACTTTCAGATGAAAGCGGGGGAGGGAGATGATCAATTCTCGGAGCGGATCAGGTGTCTGGACCGCCTCAGGTGTTGCTGTTGGTTGTGCCATCGGGGCATGGCTCGGGCATATCACACCAGGAGTTTTCATAGGTGCGTTGGTCGCGTGGATGACTTGGAAAATTCTCACCCGGTGATACCTGCACGATTTTCGAGTAGGGACAGCATAGTGTCTCGGGTAGACCCTTTAGCAAAGTTTGTACATGGCTTTTAGCAAAGTTTGTACATGAATAAATACAAAGTATTAATCAATAACCAAGTACTTCAAAACCTGAAAACCCATGTGCAAAGTTAGTACATGAATCAATACAAAGAAGAAAACCAGAAGACAGATTGAACATGCGTTCAATTTGTAGGTGGTGTTAAAGGAGTGATGCTTCTGTATCGCTCTGCTCTGAATGGCTCTGCCTCTTCAGATATGTGTGGTAAGAAGCTCATCTTCGATGACGTGAACAGACTCGTCATCTCGTGACCCTCTAACCCTCGTTAGCCCATCGCTTACGCTCTGTGACTCGGGTAACTCGACAGGCTACGCCAGAGAGCTAGGCTCTCACTCTGTGTGGAAGCTGCGAACTTGTTCGCCATATGTGGATCGGAGCACGGCGGAGAGGACTGCTTTGCATCTGTCCGGTTCACTCCGGGGCGGCGCGGGTTAACTAACTGACCTCCTCAACGCCTCTCTACGGCGTTTAAATGGTGGTGGTGATGCGTATGTACTCCTATGGTGACAAATCCCCGTGTGGAGCGTTACAGCGCGATTTAGCCCTATTGACAAAGATTTCGGTAATTGATAATGTGATGCTGAGGTATTATAAAGTTTACTAAAATAAAGCTTTCTATTTCAAGTGAAAACTGATATAATAAATAGGTAGGGTAATGATTTACCTATGAATCCTCGAAAAATTCTGCCGTCATCACGACAGTCCTTGTCAACCTCACGGCAATACAAAATGGGTACAAAAAGACCTCCGCTAATAATTCTTTCAACAGAAACGGAGAACCCAATGAATAAACCGAAATCCCAACGTCTCGACCTGACCACTATGACAGGCGAGCAGATCGCTGATCTCATCCTGAACGGCAAATACACCAAATCAGCCTTGTGGGCCTTCATCAGTAGAAACGGCGGCGCAGACGCTGTACATGCTCGATTCCCGCAGATCGCCGTCTGTCTTAATATTTTGAAGCAGGAACGTAAAAAGGCGAAACATGCACGGGCAGTGAAGTCGGTGCTGAAGCCTCTGAGCAATCAACGTGCCGCAGGAATGGAATTGACCGAAATTCTTCGCCCAATTCTAGAAGGTCACCGCCAACTTTACCTGAGTAAGCTCAATCTAAACCTGACACTAGAGCAGGTCATTATGCTGCTCGTCGCTGTCAACGGTGCTGAAGAACTGGAATCCTACGGTTTCCCACTGATTGGCGAGTTCCCGACAGCAACCGCAGCTTAACAACACTGAACAAAACCTGAGCCGGTTCGCCTTCTGGGCGACCACTGGCGAGGTTTCTTTTGTACCTTATTGAGGAGGATTTTTGATATGAAGCTGAGCCTGGATGACGAAACATATGCAATTTTACGTGAGGAATCTGACCGCCTCGGGATGCCGGTTCCCAGGATGATCCGGAACATGTGCCAGAACCTGGCGAAACACATTCAGAAACGCAATGAACAACAGACGAACCCACAGGGAGAACAACATGGCCGAGACCGTAAAAACTGAAAAATACACACTCTTTTATAAACGTTTGGTGCATTCAACCCATATCGTTCGACAGGATACCGGGGAAGAAATTGCAATCCCTCCCGAAACCGAAACACTTTACAGTTACATGCTTGACCAGTACGAGAGCTATAAGGCTCGCGGAAAGCCGTTTTTTGAGTCGCAAGAGAGCATGGGCCTCAAGCTTAAAGGACGCGATCGCCGCTGGATAGCTGCCAGGATTGAGGTTCTAAACAGACTCGGCTTGGTTAAATCTGAGGAGCAGGAGCGTGATTCCTACGGTCACAAACGTTTTCACCATACTGTGATTCCTTTAGAAGAGGTATCCGACAACCTCCTTTTCTATGGGCCAGAGAAAATCAGTGGTGGACCACTGGCTGAGGGGATGCTGATCCGTGCACTGGAGAAGAAAAAGCCACGAGGCAAGCCAAAATCTAAAAAAGTAGCACAGCCAATAATCGAGGAGAGCGAGAATGGCGAACAATCCGTTTTTGTGGCCCCTTCACCTGCCACGGTTGATCATGAACAGCGATCTGGCGTTTCACAGCCTGCTGGTGATAGCGGCGATGCTATTTCCAGTGATGATGGGGTGACTGGGAAAAATGTCGTCAAAATGCCATGGATTGAAAGCCCGTTTGATAATGGTAGGTTGGTGTCAGAAGCCAGACGCTGGGCGCAATCACAAGGCGCTTCAACCTGGCAGGATGAGATCAAACTTGTGTGGAAGCTGACAGGTAAAACCAATATAGGGGAGCCTGGAGAGCATATGCGGCCTGATGATGTACCTGCACCAGAACCAGCAAAACAAAAAGCCAATGGGTATACCCTCTATGAGGGCACCCCAAAAGAACCTGACTGGAACGACGATGAACAATTTTGATACTGGAGGAATAATTGTGTGATACCACTAACAGCCTGACGGCTGAAACCCCCGATTTGTCCCGTTTTTACAAATCCCGCTCTCGTGATTCTTCGCTGATCGAGACTGCTAAAAAAATGCTCGTGCATGGTTACACCCCAGGCAAAACGGCGCTGCTCCTACGCTTGCCGTATGACTTGGTAAAAGGTCTTTACGATAACTCGTGGAATCCCCGCTGTCGCAAGATAAGCAATACCAGTCAGTACGCCACTAAGCGAATGGCCCGAATGTACTACGAATCCGGCGCAATGCTGGCAAAAATCTGTGCTGACCTTCAACTGCCTCTATTCACCGTAGTAACGCTGCTTAAGCGTGAAGGAATCACTGAAAAAGAAATGGCATCCCGAATGCCGGATCGTGATGACCCGTTGTTTGTGGCCTATCGTGAAACAGTCGCCAGAAAACAGAAGAACCCGCAGCGACGTTCACCACGTTTGCATTATTAATACCCCTGCCGGGGACTATGACCTTACTTGAATATTTATCTCACCTGCCGTTATCGGTAGCCGTTTTTCTATGGTTGCGTAACGGCCTGGACCTCTACAGGAAACATAACAATATGAAAAACTTGGAAGCAATACGCGCAAGCATCCTAAAAGCTATAGCCGAAGGAACAGACGAACCAGAAGACCTGAACAAATCCGCTGAAGATGCTTTGGCGGAGGCGGTGCAGAGTTACCTGAGCGCTTCGACTGCAACAGCCAGTGAACCAGCCAAGAAAGCTGGGAAGGCAATCAAAGATAAGGGGATCGCTCTGTGCCACCAGGCCCAAGGTTATAGCGCTAATCTGCGTCCGGTCAGCCTCATGATGAAGGCAAGCCTTGATGAGCTAACACCTGAACAACGCGCCGCGCTTGATCGTCTGGGCTACGTTATCAATCAGGGGGTGTAATGACACAAAGTGTTTTGACCAAGGGTCAAACCTCCAAAGGAGGCAAATGATGTCTGGCACAAATAAGATCGTCTCCAGCCTGATTAATACAGTCTCCTGGCAGGTCGATCAAAACTCCTTCAACCGCGCCCGCAACAAAATCAAGAGCCTGAAAAAATATGCGGAGTCAGCGGGAAAATCTTTCGACCAGGCGACACGAAAGCTACAACAAGCCAACGGCAAGACCCAGTTACAGCAGGCGCGAGCAGAAACGCAGAGATTGAAGCTCAATCAGCGATTAAACGCTGAGGCTCAGAAACAAAGTGCTATCACTGGACGTATAGCGACCAACGAACAGCGCCATGCTCAACGTATGGCTGCGATTGCAGCACGTAACCCAGCAGCGGGCGGTCTTATTCCAAAAAGTGTCCGTGGTCTCAGTGAGGCAATCAAAGCACAGCGTGAACAGGCCGACCTAGAGAAACGCACTCAGCAGATCCGCACCAAAGGTATTCGCTTTAGCACTGCCACCAATGGTTACAACCTGACTCCGCGCCAGCGAGCACAAGCAATCAGCGACTTCGCTCAATTAACGAAACAATTTCATGCTGGTTCAATGGCGCTGGGCGAGTACAACGCTAGAGTAAGCAAGCTACAACAGCGGTTGAGGCAGCAGGGCGGGTTAATTAAAAAGCCGGTAACCATTCCCGTTAATGCTAAAGTGACGGGCCTTGATACATCCCTTCTTGATCATGCTGGCACAGCGATCACCATTGGGGCCACTATTGGGATCGGCAAAACCATCATGCAGACCGGGCAAGACTTCGAATCAATGGCCTCTGGTCTCCAGGCGGTGACAGGCGACAGTCAGAAAGCCACTCAGGAAATGGCGTATCTCCAGAAACAGGCGCTTTCCCTTGGTCTTGACCTTCAACAGACCAGCAAAGACTACGTGAAGTTTTACGCTTCAGCCGCTGGCAAGGCCACAGACAGCCAAATCAAAAACCTCTTTGAAGGTGTCAGTCAGTACGGAACCGTATTAGGGGCCACTGGGGAGGAGCAGAGCCGCGCCTTGCTCGCGCTTAATCAGATGTACGCTAAAGGCACTGTGCAGGCTGAGGAGTTGAAGGGGCAGCTCGGGGACGCACTGCCTAACGCAGTCGGGATCTTCGTCAAGGCATTGAATAAGCTAAAAGGCCGGACAGACCTTACCGAAAAAGACCTCATGGCAATGATGAAAAACGGTGAACTGCTGGCGAAGGATATTCTTCCCCTTGTTGGTGATGAGTTCAAAGCGGCAGCACAGAAGGGCGGAGCTTTCGAGAAGTCACTGAAATCTAACCGTGTTGCTATGATGCGCTTGCGCACAACGATGCAGCTTGCACAGAAGAATTTCTTTGAATCGGGCTTCGGCAGTCAGCTTACCGATACGTTTAACGGTCTGACAGATGCAATTGACAGCAACCAGGATGCATTTAAGACGCTGGGAGCCATTGCAGGCAATGTGATTAAAGGTTTCACTGATGCGGGGTACACGGTCTATAACAGCTTCATTCTCATTGAAGCGCTGATCAAGAAGTATGCTCCTCAATTGTCCAAGACATTCGAGGGATTCGGCAATACAGCAGCATATGCGGCAGGAATTGCGATCTTCACTGGGGCAATCTTCAAGTTAGCTGGCGCGTTGAGGTGGCTTGTCAGCTTCGCGAATCCGTTGAAAGGTCTGCTTGGTACTCTTGCCGGAATCGGCGCTCTTGGTGGCATTGCCACCCCAGGAACCGACAACACCAAACCAGGGAAAGACGGCAAACCAGCTAAAGGCGGTAAAGGTGGGGGCTTCTCTATCGGTCTTCCTGCGATCATGGCTGGTGTAAGTCTCAATAATCGTCTTAGCGAGATTCAGGCTGATCCTGATGCCTTCATGAAGAAGGTGCAGGCCAACAACGACAGGCCTACCCTTTGGACTGGCATCAAAAACTTCTTTGCTGATCATGCTCAAGGTTTCACCAATGCATTTGCGGGGATGAATACCTTACCCGGAATTCAACCAGCTACCGCAGGCATGGCACAACTACCGGGAATTGATAATCTTGCTTATGGCATGAACCTTGGAAAGCCGTTCAGTGTTGAAGGCAAGGCTGATCTGACTGTGACCAACGAGGTTAAACTCAGCATTGACGATAGCAAATTCAGCGATGCAATTAAGGCCGAAGTACAAGAGCAGGATAGGAAAAATACCAATCTAATACTTGGGATTTCTGGCTAATTAATATACCGGCGGCGAATATGCCGCCTCTATCTCAAGATTGCAAATTCCACATATCAAATTTATCGAGAAGTCAATATGTTTCCGTGAAATTTGTTGCAAAAGAAATAATTACATGATAGAATAATATACAAGGTGAATTACAACAGCCAAATGTATTTTTCCCTTTCTCCTTAATTAAAGTGCCTGTGTGAACACCGTGCGGGCCTTTTCTCATACAGCCAATAATCCGCACTCTCTCACGGGAAGGTGAAGCCATAACCGCTGGCTGTATCAGAAAAGAAAGATTCGCCTTAGGGCGTACAAAGTCTGGGCCTCTGGTCTGGATTTGCCATTAAATCCGGCTCTCCTCCGGTCATCAGCCATGATGCAAACTGGCATTGAGTGCGGCAGCGAAGATATGAGGTCTCCCGCTGCTGTACTCCCTCATTCCTACTGTCAGAAAATAATAACATCATCGTTATTTCTCCTGCCTCCGGGCGAGATCACTCTCGCTTCGGCTTTTTTCTGACAAAAACCAAGCATAAGTTTAAGCGCCTTAACTGGCGTTTTTCTTGCCTGCCGTCTGACGAATATGTCGGATGTACAAACAATATAAAAATCTATGGAGTTAATGATGATTGTATCTTCTGAAGAACGTTCATTCCGGGATGTCGTAATTTACCGTGATGATCCCGTCTTTTCACACAAGACCAAAACCTTTGCCACACTAGCGGTGGATGCGGTTCCCGGAACATTGCTCACCTCCACAGGTGAGGCATACGCCAGCGGTAGCGATCTGCTAATCGCTCTTGATAGCCACAAGGCAGGCTCTAATGTCCCTGTGATTGTGGTTGACCGTGGTTGTGTACTGAATCGAGCCGGATTGATTGGCACCGATGCAACCGCCGTTGCGAATGCTATCGCTCAAATTGAGGCCTCTGGCCTGAATCGTGTTTCTGTTTCTGAATAATAATAACGATAAGGGCATCAAAATATGACAATTTCTACCTCTGGCTTCAAAGTCAAATATTTCACTGGTGCTTATAAAGAGAAGTTTGGGGATAATTTCCTGCTCCAGGCGCTGGATATCTTCAAAGATAAAACTTCTCCACTGCCTAAGCTGGAGATCGACGAGCTTCATGAAAATATGCAGGCCGTTTCTGCTAGTGTTAACCGCTATTCAACGGAAGTTGATTCGACAGAACGCCCACTCGGAAAAAACCGCCTGATTGAAATTCCACATTTTGTAACTGTTGGAACGGTGAGCGCTGCCGACTTCCAGTCACGCCGCCGTATCGCGACTCAGCGTCAGACATTACGCGATGAACTAATTTCTGATGAGGGTATTCGCCAGTATCTGAAATTCCGAGCCACAAAAGAAGAATATCTCGCTCGCGCATTATTCGCTGGACAGGTTTTATCACCGTATACGCAAGACCGCCCCGTTTTGGATTTTGAAGATGAATTCGGTCAGACCGTAGCAACAGCTACCGTAGACGCTACCAAAGCAGGTGATGGTCCGTTAGAGGATCTGGATACCGCTGCAAATAACATGCGTTTTGCTCTTGGTGGTTGGCTAAGTTCAATGCGTGGTGTGGTTGTTCTGTGCTCTCCAGAAGCATACAAGGCGATCAAGTTCCATCCGTCTATGCTGACCCTGATCAATCATGGTGTGCTGCCAGATAGCAATCTGTTTAACGGTAGTGTTAAGGAAAGTCTGCCAGCATTCCAGGCGATGACAATTGACGGGTTGACCTTTGTTAATACTGGTCTGCTGTATCGTGAATTCATTCCGGCTGGAGAGGCCTTCATGGTTCCGGTATTCGGTGCAAACAATCTCGTTGGCAGCGACCTGCAACCCTTCGAAATTTACCACGGGCCAGCATCACGAGATGCGCGTCTAGCGGCAGAGGAAGCTGAGAGTCAATTCTTCCAGTATTCGTGGGAGGACCACCTGCACAATACCACTGTCCAATCCGAGTACGGTCTGCTGCCGATTTGCTATAACCAGTCAATGATTACCCGTCTAACGGTGAATACTGCTGAGGCATAACCAAACGGTTGTTTTCGGGGAGCGATTTGCTCCCCGCCGCATTTATAGATGAAGAGGGGATAGATACCCGTTAGCGGGGTTGCCCCCGGCAAATCTCCAGAGGAGATACACAATAATGAGAATTACAATTTCAGGTGTTGGTGGGCTGCCTTTGGTGGTTTCACATGTCAAGACTCTAGAGGATAACGACCTGATTAATGTCAGTGGGCTATGCAGGGCACTAGGAGATATTCCGCGCTCTTCATTTCTCGATAAGGTCGAGCGACTTGGGCTTGAGGGGGCTATCAAGCATTACCTCAGCGAACAGCGAAAGACAAAACTGAAAACATGAGAGCCGGGTTAATCCCGGCTTTTTTTTAGCGCTTTTTATTCGATTGAGAAACAACCGAACCAGCTAAGGTTTTAGTAACCTCGCTTGAACGTGGGTTTTTCAAAGCTGCTGATGCTTTGGCTTCCATGTTCGCGCCAGTCTGATTTTTTGTTCCTGCTTGTGATAGCACCGAACCCGCTAAACTTTTCTGAATCGCAGAGGCGTTTGGATTGTTAAGGGTCTCTGCTGCCAGATGAGCTACATCTTTCGAGGATTGCTTATCATTGTTCGCCATTTCAACACCTATTCATGGGATGGATGTTTGGATATATTGTATTTTTTATATCAATAAACACAATATGTAGTGTTTATGATAGAGGCGAAGCGGCAAAGTTAGCAAGCTCGTAAAAAAGTTTTTACTGGTTTTATGACCAGTGTCAATTGTTTGATAACTGACCGTTTACGAAGCAGTAGAGAAGTCTTATAGGTAGTGTGCAGGCATAAGCTTGTAATACTCAGGACAAACCAAATGGCAGATAACTTACAGCGTCGGCAGCCAGAAGATAAACGTTTCATCAGCTTGAGTGAATCTTGGGAAGTGGCATATTGGACCCAAGCGTTAGGTGTTACTGAATCTCAGCTTAGGGCTGCTGTTAGAGCTGTTGGTAATGGCACCGCTAAGGTAAGAGCACATCTAGGTAAATAGGTTTGTGAAGGCACTTTCAATGGTGCTGTTGAGGCTGGGGAAACCCGGCCTTTTTTGTGTTCGTTGTTTGGTGCTGTGAGCCACAATCTGGGACACAAGCTGGCACACAGAGCATTTTTTAGGGTTGAGTCTTTGGCTTCCCGCTGGCATGATCCAGAACAGGGATTAACGGGACGTTAATCGCAAGCTTTTGATTTTGTTTTATTTGACTCGGGGTGCCCTTCTTTGTGAAGGCTGAGAAATACCCGTATTACCTGATCTGGATAATGCCAGCGTAGGGGGCCGAAATTCGGCCTACTTATCATGAGGTTGACTCTCTTTTTGTCGGTGCGCAATGCACTTGAGGTACAAAAAGGGTGTATTCATGGGGTACAGAACTCTTCCATACACGTTTCAGCGAAACGGCAACTACTACCTACAAATTCGGCTTTCAAATGGCAGGATGTATAAGAAATCCCTCCTCACAGACAGCTATCGCGAAGCATCCGCTTTGATGATCAGCATCATTCCGCATATCTCTTTTCTTAAATCATTAACTATTCCGCTCCCTGTGTTCGAAGCGTTCTTATCAAATCTGATTGCTTCAGAGCGCAAAGCTGCGAGAAATCCACTTTTATCCCAACAGCAGATAATAGTTCCTGCTGAAATCGTGGAACCACAACCGCCAGTGAAACTCGAAAAAGTGATAACCATTGCTGATGCGTGGGCTATGTACAAAGATGAAAAGGGGCGCAACTGGACGAAATCGATCTCAATGGCGAATGAACGCTATATGGAGGTATTGCTTGTGGTTTTGGGGGAAGAAACAGACGTAACGACGATCACAAAACAGGACATTAAGCAGGTGATGGAAGTTGTTGAAAACCTCCCTAAGCGAGTTGTGCAGCCTTACCGGTCAATGACAGTGCAGCAGCTGATTGAATGTGATGAAGTGCCACAAGATGATCTGGTGGGGACTGAAGCTATCCATAAGCATCTCAAAATCTACAAATCACTGTTCAAAACTTTTCTCACTGAAAGCAAAGAAGTTTTGCAGAAATCGCCAACTGATGGCGTAGTGGCTGCACCTTCAAAAGCGAGATTTGGTGCTTACAGCACAGCGGAGATGAAAAAGTTTGTAGGGTGGGCGCTCAAGCAGCCAGATAACTGGCAAAAATGGATCACGTTGTTGTTGGCATACACGGGAGCCAGAAGAGGCGAGATAGGCAAGCTGGAGAAGTCACAGATCAAATTTGATGAGGATAGCCAGCGTTACTACTTCCTGATAGCCGAAGGAGGGCAGGGAAAAACTGAGAACGCTACAAGGCAGGTGGTTATCCATCCTAAGTTAATTGAATGGGGTTTCATGGAGTACGTTGGTCGCCAGTGGAAAGAGCGGATTTTTTCAGAAGTGGCAGGTACAAACATGACTAAGATCGGTAAAGTGTTTGCTGATGTCCGGGATCAGTTGGGTATTCCTTATCTGGACGATTATGGACAGCGGCGGTTGCTGCATTCTATCCGTCACTCGGTCTGCTCTGCGGCAATGGCTGGTTGGGTCACTAACATTCTACATCTGCAACAGATAGTTGGGCATGAGAAGAGCGGTGGGATTACAAAGCGTTATTTACATACATTTCCGCTATCTACGGTTTGCTATGTGATAGATGGTTTGAGTTGGACGAGCTAACAAACTGAAATTTCTGATAGTGCGACTGCCTTTGCTGCGTGATAAATATACTTTAACCAGTAAAATTGCAGGAAAACGGTTTGTGTGTCAGCTAACCTGAATGGGTTTTTCCTTCGTTGAATCAAATGGTTAGTGATAAATCTATCATGACTTTTAACTTATTAATACCAATCTAAGTTTCTTCTTTACTTTTCAAGCAATTGATACTATGCCAAAATTGCAGAAAGGAACGTACACATGGATCTAATCAATGAATTTCACAGCAATTGACCTATTTTGCGGTGCGGGTGGGTTGACATGCGGTTTGAAAGAAGCTGGCTTCAAAGTCCTCGCTGGTGTCGAGCTTGAAGCTGTTGCAGCAAAAACTTACAAAACTAACCATGCCGATCATATTCTCTATGAAGCTGATATTCGCTCGTTAAACCCTCTAAAAATTATGGAGGAATTGCAGCTTAAACCAGGAGAGTTGGATTTATTAGCGGGTTGCCCTCCATGCCAAGGTTTCTCATCTCATCGCACTCGAAATAAATGTACTTCAGTTGAAGATATTAGAAATGACCTTATTTTTGATCTAATGAGATTTGTTAGAGCGTTTGAACCTAAAACAGTCATGATCGAGAACGTACCTGCGTTGGCTAAAGATGAGAGAATTACTAAGGTCATTGCCGAGTTACATGAACGTGGGTATATGATTGGCGAAAAAACATTACAAGTGAAAGATACCGCTTGTTATGGCGTTCCTCAACGCAGGAAAAGGATGATCCTTATCGCATCTAAGTTTGGTGATATTGATGAGCCTTTAAAAGTAGCTTCACCGAAGACTGTAAAAGATGCAATCGCAGATTTTCCTGTTCCAGGTGAAGGTAATGACATTCTTCATGACTTTATTCCAAACAGAACCGATAAAATTAAAGCCATGATAAGAAATATACCTAAGAATGGTGGTTCAAGATCAGATTTACCGAAACGGTTATGGCTGCCTTGTCATTTGAAAAATCCAGATGGATATAAGGATGTCTATGGAAGAATGTCATGGGACAAAGTTTCTCCAACGATTACTGGTGGATGTACCAATCCTTCAAAGGGACGTTTTTTACATCCTGAACAGGATAGGTCTATCACATTGCGTGAAGCTGCCGCGCTTCAAACTTTTCCCAAAAACTATGCCTTCTCGCTGGATAGAGGTAGAGAGTTTGCTGCGCTAATGATAGGCAATGCCTTACCACCTGCCTTTATTTGTGCACATGCAACCAAGATCATTGAGCATTTGAATAAGTTAGGAAAACAGAATAGGGAATAAAAATATGTCTGATTACGAAATGAAGTTTGATCCTCATACGATAGAACATCTCGGCGTAAAAATGTATTCTACGCTCCCACCAGCCCTTGCTGAACTAATTTCAAATGCCTATGATGCTGACTCAGGAAATGTGACTCTCGATTTTTTGGAAGTTGGAAGCAACAAATTTATTAGCATCAAAGATGATGGTACAGGTATGAGTGCCACAGATATTCAACAACGATTTTTAGTTATCGGAAGAAATAGACGTCGACATGACGGTGATAAGCCAACGCCACGGTTTGGACGTTACGCTACAGGTAAAAAAGGTTTAGGTAAATTAGCTCTTTTTGGTCTTGCCAGGGAAATAACTATTGATACAGTCAAGGATGGGAAAAGAAATAGGTTTGTACTTGATTGGAATGCACTACTTGATGCGGATGGTGTCTATAATCCAACTGTTGAATTATCTGATGAACCTACAGATGCCGCAAATGGAACGACGATAAAATTATCCAAACTCAAACGACAATCACCGTTTGATCTTGAGGCGATTGCTAACAGTTTATCTAAAATATTCATTGTTGATGATAACTTTAATATAAGCCTTAAAGACCAACATGGTCATGTTGTAATGGTAAATAACGCTCGTCGATATAGTGGTTTTGAGCAGCAGTTCGAATGGGATGTTGAATCTTTGGTAAAAGATGACAGCCCTTATAAAGATAAATTGAAAGGAACATTGTATACTTCACGAACGCCTATAAGACCCAATTCTGGGTTAAGAGGAATTTCGTTATTTTCTCGAGGGAAGCTCGTTAATAATCCCGAGTTTTTTTCAAACAGCACATCAAGCCATTTCTTTCAATATTTGACTGGATGGATATCTGTTGACTTTATTGATGACCTTGATGATGATGTTATCTCAACCAACCGGCAGTCTATTGATTGGGATAATGACGAAATGGCTCTTCTTCGTGAATATCTCTCAACAATCATTAATCAGGTAAATAATGATTGGAGAAATAAACGAAAAGAGAAGAAAGAAAAAGAACTCGAGGTTACAACTGGTATAGATACTAATCAATGGATGAGTACTATGCCTGAAGATATTAGACAGCAAGCATCAAAAATTATAGATTTTCTTGGTGAAGAGGACGCACTTGAGAAGTACAGTCCTGTTATTGAAGCGCTGCATACCATAGTGCCAGAATATCCTTTACTACACTGGCGATATTTGAATGAGAAAATTAAAGATAGAATAAAAACATTCTACACAAACAAACAATATGGAATGGCAGCTGATCAGGGAACGAAAATATACTGTGAGGTTATACGTGAACTCACTGGTTCATCACTTGATGGTACAGAACTTGTTAATTTGGTTTTTTCACCTAAGAATCCTGTTATTAAATTATGTGATACTTCAACTCAAACAGGAATGAGTATTCAAAGTGGACAGCGCTCACTATCCCAAGGTGTTATTGAGTCCTTTAGAAATCCGGCTGCTCATATGCCATTGGATAAATTAGTTCCTGAACAGTATTCAGAATTGGATTGTTTAAACGTTTTAAGTTTGATTTCTTATCTTTTTGAACGAATGGAAGGTGCTGAAGTTATCACGGGGAAAGGAATCGTTTAGTCATTAAATTATATATCTGAAAATATGGGAGCATACTCATTATTTAGTGTATGCTTCATTCAGATTATATTTTTCTAAGAGTTCCTCTGTCTAATTTGGCATCAAACTCTGGAGTTAGACTCTCCTATGAATATATAAATGGCCTGTATTTCTATTATATTCATTTATGTAAGTGCTATTTCGATTAGTTGTAGTGCTTCGAGCGCTTTTGCTATATTGCCTGTGTGTTGATTTAGTATTAACCAATCGGTGAAATTCATACGCTACTCCCCATCCGTTTTAATTTCATAATAAAATCTTTCATCAGAGGATTCTTTATAATCGAGGTTGGGTAACATACTTATTCGCCATAAAGGGAGGCTTCCACCTTTGTAATCAGATGGTATCTTCAAAGAGAAATCATGAGGTTCAAGATTTGTATCCATTGCTGTAACTTTCTTACCTTGTGTTGTCTGAATATTGAATTCCTTGGTAATCATTGTGCTAAGTACACCGATGAAATCAAATCCATTGCGCTCAAAATTTTCTGGTATTTCTGGTGAGAGAGTAATGGAAATACTTTGCATCTTACCATCCTCATCGACTATGGCTTCAGGTTCGCTCTCTGACCAATCTCCATACATCATCAGATAATTTGCAATTTTCCTTTCTGTCTCATCATTAATTTCATTTCCACTACAGTAAATTTTGTACTCTTTCGGAGAGAAATATCCTTCGCTATTATTCTGTGCAGCGGTACTTTCATTCATGTCTGCAATAAGCTCAAGCGCGAGAGGTGGTTTTGTGCCAATATATACGTCACCTATTAGGTGCATCTCATTAGTTGCAAGCGACCTGATAATAGTTGTGCTGTAATGATCTTCCTTTTCAACAAAGGATGTTAGGGGTTGTAAAGTCCACTTGTTATTCATATTCCTGTAGTGTATGGCATAATAAACGGGTATTCCATGAAGCTCAGCATACTTCTCAAGTTTACTTGTGTAAGTCTTTTTTAATATATAGGGTTTGTGTATATCTTTGATATTACAGTTCTTCACTTCAACGAATATCTTTGTTCCATCCCCTAAAATCAGTAAATAGTCTGGTACTGCTACTTCTTCCGCCGAGAATATCTCACCAGAGTCTTCAACCTTAACGAGTTTGCAAACACCAAAGCCAGCCGCCATCAACCCGAAAAGAATTTCCATTCTTTTACCATGAATAAGCTGTTGATCACTTTGCGATGTTTTCAGTGATGCATCAATTCTTTCAAGAAACGCCTTGTTATGAGCAGGGTTGCCCAATTGGTAGTTGTGTATGCGTCCAAGAGTCGTGTATAGCTCGAATGGTTCAAATTTTTCAGGGTTTCTGGCAAGTCTTTTCATCATCTGATAACCAGTTTTTTGAGGAGGTTAGCTAACATTACACCTTTATCAATTGCATGCGAATCCCCATTGGAGAAAATGGAGAAGGTATTAAGCGTAGGTTTTTGACGTACCCTGTTTTCGGCTTTCAAGATCCTCAAATATCTGCAAGAGAAATAGCTCTGAGGACATCTCTTTTGGGTATACCTCAATGGCACATTGATTAAAGTCTCAATAGGGTATAATAGGTAAAGTATTGATAACTTTTTTCGTGCGTTGTATACTTTGGGTATGACAATACAGCTTCAAAGAGACAAATGATGAATGTACTGATCTATGCTCGAGCTTCTACCAGAGAACAAGATTCCACACGTGCTGTCCCAGTATTACGTGAGTTTGCAGGTGAGCGTGGTTGGGCGATCAGGAAGGAATATGTCGAGAATGCATCCGGAGCTTCCCTTGAACGTCCTCAGCTATCGCTGCTGCTTGATGAGGCTAACACCGGCGATTTGTTATTGGTGGAGTCTATCGACCGTCTGAGCCGTCTGGAGGCTGCACAATGGGAAAGTCTGAAGCGTACCATTCAGGATAAGGGACTGAAACTGGTTGTAGTGGATTTGCCCACCTCATGGAACATGCTTCAAGGGGAGAAATCGTCACCTGTGGTGGATGGCATTATGGCAGCGGTCAATAACATGCTGATCGATATGCTGGCTACTATGGCCCGTCAGGATTATGAGACTCGTCGTGCACGTCAAAAGCAAGGTATTGAGAAAGCAAAAGAGGCTGGTGTGTATGTCGGTAAGGCTAAGGATGAAAGGGCGCGGGAGGTTGTCAAATCATTACTCAGTGCAGGACACAAGCCCGCTAAGGTAATGGAGCTTGCTGGCGTATCACGCGCCACTTTTTACCGTATCAAAAAGGAAATGGCGTGATCGCTCACGCCTGATTTTAAGCCTCAGAGCACAAGCTAAGCGTATAGATAGCGGTCTGCCCGTCGTTGTTAGTCGGGCGCATAACGAAAACAGGCTCACTGCCGTTGTCAATGTACGTGACGGCAATGCCACCGTCTGGGGTGGCGTACATCTTCGCAATACTTTTCTCTCCAATGAAACCCAGCCGCCAAGTTTTACCACCCATGCTCACCTTCATACTTTTGTCCTGCACATCAAGGCGAGTTTCGACAGAAGATTTTTGGCTACCAGAATCGATCTGCCCTTCCTGGATCGCCTTACAGCTGAATGTGGTTGCACTTGAGGCGAAGGGGAGAACGATCAGTGACGCGAGAATCAATCTTTTCATGGTCTTCCTATTCTTGTTTGATTTGATGGCAAGGCGCTGTTAGCGCATAACCTTATCTTACCAGTTTAATTAATTAAATCGATCTTATAGATCAGTAAAATCGATCGATGTGGGTGATACAATGCGATTGTACAAATACTGAGCACTGTGACATTCGGCGATGACAGTCAACTGGAGTAAGGCTTATGATGAAATCAATGCTTGCGATATCGGGACTACTGTTTTCCCAGTTGGCGCCAGCAGGGCAAATCACAATGACAGATCCGCAGCAGGAAAAAATGGAGAATGGCAAGACGCTTTGCACCTATGAGAACAGTCAGTATGTTTTCACCTACGTCACTAAAGGGCAGTGCCCGTATGCAAAGACTTTCGACACCCAGGATTCAGAATAGAGGCCGTATAAAATAGGAAATGTTGTTTAAAATCACGTAAAGACAGGTGTGCTTAACACCAGCTTCCAACAGTTTGATTGTTATTTCTACTGATAACGGCTCGGTGCAAGGCTTTACGCAAAGTGAGTGATAGTTACTGTGGCAACTTTACCCCTGTAACAACGGCAATCTTTACCTGCCAATTACCTGTTGATTAGATGCATGTTTGATGGGAATAACCTTTGGTTAATCTAAGATTAATCTTGGCATTGTTGCATGTGCGATGCGGAGGGATCAGGGCGACTACCTACCGTGGGGTGAAAGGTTGAAAGTACCGTTTTGTTACTTTCGGCATACATCAGAATATTGCGTATCTGCACGACTGAGTAACTGAAAGTAACGTTTTGGTACTTTGGATAATCACGAAAGTAACGTTTTGGTACTTTTAAAGTAACGAAACGGCACACTATAAGATTAAATAAGACTATTAACTATAAGACTATCTTTTATGGTTTTTGCGCTTCTCGCAAAGATCTTTTGCCTGGCGTCTATCGCCGTCACTTCTGGCAAGCAGCCTTACTCCGCTACCTTTCGGGCTACGTTGGCTGGCCTCGTTCCGCTCACGACGCAGCAAAGCGTTATCTATTTCTGTATGGTGCAATGGCGTTAGCCACCGTGAAAACGGCTGCACATGATCACTTCGCCGTGGGCGAATACCATTGCGCTATGCGCGGAATTACCATCTGACCAACCAACTACCGTTGATTGTCCAACTGATAAGCTGACTAACTTCAACCATCCATTCATGAACTAACGTTCACCAATGCAAGATTTCAGTAAGTCAGTGGTTAAGGCTTCACTGGTCGCTGATAACTCCAGTTCATCCAACCTCAATCCAATACCAACACCTACTATCCTGATAACTGCCGTTATCCTCCGTAGTTGTGCTATTGGTTCGGTAAGTGCCAGGGAGCGCACAGGAAGCCCGTAGAGCGATTTTTATAGGGTGGGTGGTGCAATGTAGCCTTAATGCGTCAGAACGCCGTAGAGAACGTTACAGGCTGTTTAGTGAGTTGTTTATGGCTGCCCTCTTTGGTGGCAAATCCTACCACAAATTTCGTTTGACAGCGATCGTTTTTTTTGGAGTAAAGCACGTAATGCGCTTGACTTTTTCGAATCTATTGAAAAATATCTTGACATAAGATGTGCTTTTAGCGTATAATTAAAAGTGTGGTGATAATCATTATCATCTACACCATCTAACAACATTCCATACGCATGAATTGCAGCCTCCACCAGGTTTTTGGTGCGGGGGCTTTTTTGCGTCTGGAGAAAACCAAACAGGAGCAAAAAACATGCGTTACTTCAACGTTGACCAAATCTACGCAGATTTGATTACAGGCCGAACAACACGAACACTTGTTTACAGTTCACTTGTCCGAGCGCGTAAGAGTGAACAAACGGACAGGGTGGAAATGTTCGAGGAAGCGATCCGACGCTTTGACGAATGGCGAGCAACGCCAAATTTCACCCCAGTGACCAGCTAACCCAGGAGGAAACCAGAATAATCGAGAAGAAAACCAAACTACCGCCGTCCACATCGTTAATGATCCCTGATGCGACATTTCAGATTCTGTTCAAAGAAGCAAAGCGCCGAAAAATGAGCGTAAGCGCACTACTTCTTGAAGAGTGTCAAAACCTGGCGGTTAAATATTCGAAAGCTGGCGCGTAACAACCACGTTTCAGCGTCAAAACCCAACCCACGAATGAGAAGCGGAGAAAACCAAATGAAGAGCATTCGTAACTTACTGAGCATACATAGGAGCAAACAACAATGGCAAAAACACTCGCCCAGATCCAGGCAGACCCAAAATACAAATACACCGACAAAGGTGGAAAAGTAAGAGATCGTACTCTCAACATTCCCCACTACTTCAAAGAAATACCATTTATCTATTCTCCACTTCTTGAAAAAGGAAGGGTAAAGTTCAGCGCCAGGATGCAAAAGTTATATTGCTACGTAGCAGACTGGGAGAGATCCGGCGGTGTTTGTTACGAAGAGCAATCCGAGCTTGCAAAGGTTTGTGATTTATCTCGACCAAAGACAAACGACCTGATCGAATTGATGGAATCCATCGGATTATTATCAGTAACCAAAATCGAAGGACGACGTAATTTAGAGTTACGAGCACTTCCGCTAACTGATGCGCACATTACCCCACCAGAAGCACTGACAGTTCAGCCTGATATTATTTCTGATGTAGTGCCACACCAGCCAGCGCCTGAAATTGCGAAGACCGCAGCAACCCAAGAAGACACACCAGCGATAACGCCTCAAAGAATTCGTATTTCTGACGCAGTGAAATATCTGTTTGAAAATCTGTCACTACGACGAGAGGACGAGAGCTTTTATTCCTGGTCAGCACGAGTGCTTCAACGAATCGGAATAGATCATTCAATGGGAACTGAGCAACTATTTCAGGAAACACACCCGTATGAATACACCCAGATTGAACAATCAACGATACCATTTTAACCAAGAGGATTATGATTACCCCGCTCTACATTTTCTTATTCTTTCGCGCTGTTTGGTACATTACCAGCCGCATCCAAAAAAAAAGAACACTTAGGAACTACACTGACGAAACTCTTCAGTGACGTTTTCTACGCGAGTCGTTTTTAGAAGCACGTTTAGATATTCAACAAGTTTTGTCATACAGATATGGGGTACAAACTGAGGTACAAGGTGGGGTACAGCGTGAAGAAGCGATGACTGAAAGGGCTGGCTTGCAACAGCAAGCAACTTGCCCTAAGCTGGCAAAAAGTATAGAGATTCAATCTTCATGACTCGGGGTGCCCCATCGCTGATGGGCTGAGAAATACCCGTATTACCTGATCTGGATAATGCCAGCGTAGGGAAGTCAGATGCCTTCCCGGTCATCGCTTCTTCACGCAAGGCAGGAGCGAACCTATGCAGCCTGACCTGCTCGATTTACACGTTTTACACCACTTCCGAACCCGTTCTCCGCTGACCCATTGTATGACCAACGATGTCGTACAGACCTTTACGGCTAACGTTTTGCTGGCGCTTGGCGCATCCCCTGCAATGGTGATTGAGGCCGAAGAGGCTGAACAGTTCGCCGCCGTCGCTGATGCGCTGCTGATTAACGTCGGCACGTTGACCTCTCCGCGGGCGCAGTCGATGCGTCGGGCGATTGAAAGCGCGGTGGCGGCAGGCAAACCCTGGACGCTGGACCCGGTTGCGGTGGGCGCCCTGACGTTCCGTACCCGTTTTTGCCATCAAATCCTGGCCCTGAACCCGGCCGCCATTCGCGGCAACGCCTCCGAAATCCTGGCCCTTGCCGGAATGAGCGCGGGCGGGCGCGGCGTTGATACCACCGACACCGCCGCCAGCGCGTTGCCTGCCGCTCAGGCGCTGGCCCGCCAGACCCATGCCATTGTGGTCGTCACCGGCGAGGTGGACTACATCACCGACGGAGAGCGGACCCGAACGGTCACGGGCGGAGACCTGTTAATGACGCGCGTGGTGGGAACCGGATGCGCGCTCTCTGCCGTTGTGGCGGCAAGCTGCTCGCTGCCGGGCGACCGGCTGGATAACGTTGCCGCCGCCTGCGGATGGATGAAGCGAGCCGGAACGGTGGCCGTTGCGCAGTCACAAGGGCCAGGCAGTTTTGCCAGCGCGTTCCTGGATGCGCTCTATACGCTGGAGGAGCAGGCATGAAACGGATTAACGCTCTCACCATAGCCGGTACCGACCCCAGCGGCGGGGCGGGCATCCAGGCCGATCTGAAAACCTTCTCGGCCCTTGGCGCGTACGGCTGCTCGGTGATTACCGCGCTGGTGGCGCAAAACACGCGCGGCGTGCAGTCGGTCTACCGCATCGAGCCGGATTTTGTTGCCGCGCAGCTGGATTCGGTGTTCAGCGACGTGCGTATTGATACCACCAAGATCGGCATGCTGGCCGAAACGGACATTGTGGAAGCGGTGGCCGAGCGGCTTAAGCGCTATCAGGTGCAAAACGTGGTGCTGGATACCGTCATGCTGGCAAAAAGCGGCGATCCGCTGCTCTCCGCCTCCGCCGTTGAGACGCTGCGCAGTAAGCTGCTGCCGCAGGTGGCGCTTATCACGCCCAATCTGCCGGAAGCCGCCGCGCTGTTAGGCACGTCGCACGCGCAAACTGAACGGGAAATGAAAGAGCAGGGGAACGCGCTGCTGGCGATGGGGTGCGGGGCGGTGCTGATGAAAGGCGGCCACCTGGATGACGCTGAAAGCCCGGACTGGCTCTTTACCCGCGACGGCGAGCAGCGTTTTACGGCTCCGCGCGTGCAGACCAAAAACACCCACGGCACGGGGTGCACCCTCTCCGCCGCGCTGGCGGCGCTGCGCCCGCGGCATGACGGCTGGGCTGAGACGGTGCGAGAAGCGAAAATCTGGCTCTCGGCGGCGCTGGCAAAAGCCGATACTCTGGAAGTCGGTCACGGTATTGGGCCGGTTCATCATTTTCATGCGTGGTGGTAACCCAGTATACTGGCAGGAAACACCACGCCTGAGAAAACAGAGATGGAACAAGCGCATACCCGGTTAATCGCTCAACTGACTGAACGGATCGCCGCGCCTGACAACACGCCGCTGTACCTGAAATTTGCCGAAACGGTAAAAAATGCGGTGCGCAGCGGCGTGCTGGAGCACGGGAACATTTTGCCCGGCGAGCGCGATCTGAGCCAGTTAACGGGGGTGTCGCGGATCACCGTGCGCAAAGCGATGCAGGCGCTGGAAGCCGAGGGTGTTGTCACGCGAGCCCGGGGTTACGGCACGCAAATTAACAATATCTTCGAATACTCGCTCAAGGAAGCGCGCGGGTTCTCTCAGCAGGTGGTGCTGCGCGGTAAAACGCCAAACACGCTGTGGGTCAACAAGCGCGTGGTGAAATGCCCGGAAGAGGTGGCGGGCCACCTGTCGCTGGAGCCGAACAGCGACGTCTTTTTGCTGAAGCGTATTCGCTATGTTGATGACGATGCGGTGTCGATTGAAGAGTCCTGGGTGCCGGTCGGGCTCATTCCCGAACCGGATGCGATAGGGATTTCGCTGTACGACTACTTCCGCAGTCAGAATATCTTCCCGCAGCGCACCCGTTCACGGGTCAGCGCCCGCATGCCGGACAGCGAGTTTCAGGCGCACATTAAGATGGACGAAAAAATACCGGTGCTGGTGATCAAGCAGGTTGCGCTTGACCAGCAGCACCGGCCGATTGAGTACAGCATCAGCTACTGTCGCAGCGACCTATACGTCTTTGTGTGCGAGGAGTAATTCCTCAAGTGTGGGCGCGCAGTCCCCGCCGCGGTGGCTGACCACCCAGGACGCCACGGCATTCCCCAGCAGAACGGCATCCGCCAGTGACCATCCCGCCGCCAGCCCGGCAAGCGTGCCGCCCGCGTGGCTGTCGCCTGCGCCAATGGTGTCCACGACCGTGGCGGGAAACGCCGGAACAACGCCCGAGGCACCACCGTCATACCACGTAGCACCGTCTTTATCATGGCGCACTATCAGCGCGGCGCCGAAGCGCTGCTGCCACTCCACACCCAGGTTTTCAGCCTCAACCCCCAGCCTTTCAGCAGCGAGCTCCGCTTCCTGACGATTAAGCGACACGATCGGCCTGCAGGCCATAATCCGCGCCATCAGCGCGTCAGGGATATCCGCGATGCGCGGGCCGAAATCGATAAGCGCCGTCACGTCCCGCAGCCCTTCAAACCAGCCCGTCAGCAGCTCGCCGCACGGCGAGGCCAGCTGGTAGCCGGACAAATAAACCAGGCTGTTTTGCGGAACGTTTAGCTCGTCAAGCCAGCGCTGCTGCCACTGGTTCTCGACGCCGCTAAAGGACATAAAGGTGCGCTCGCCGTCAGGCTCCACCAGCGCCAGACACCAGCCGTTGTCGCCGGTTTCAGCCTCCACGGCGCTGTGCAGATCCTGCTTCGCCATCGCGTTACGAATAATATCCGCCCACACGCCGTGGCCAACGGGGAGGGCGTTTTGCGCCGCAATGCCGAGCCGCTTCAGGGCGATGGCGATATTCAGCGCGCAGCCGCCGATATTCACCCCCTGCTGTTTAAGCTCGATATCACACCCGCGCCAGGGCAGGGCGTAGGCGTCGGCGATGACGTCAATTACCGCCGCGCCCAGCACCGTCACCGGGCGCGTGGCGTGCAGGGTGTCGAGACGTTGGGCAAACGAATTCATACGCCCTCCCTTTGCTCCCTGAAGTGCAGCAGTTTTTCGCAGTAGTGACCGAAATCGAGCTGATTAACGGCGTCGAGCTCGGCCTTCAGCGCCGGGTCAATCGCCTGCACGCCGTGGAGCGCGCCGCAGATGGCCGTCGCCATCGCGCCAATGGTGTCGGTATCGCCGCCCAGATTGGCGCATAAAATCGCGCAGCGGTTCGGGTCGGTTCCCGCCAGCTCCACCATCGCGATGGCCGCAGGAACGGACTCAATGGTGCTGGTACCTGCGCCAGTGAGCTGATAAATCTGCTCGCTGGCGGAGTCGATGCCGTTGGCTTCCCGCACGGTCTTAAGCGCCAGCTCAATGCGCGCCGCCAGCGACGCGCTGAAGGTGGTGGTTTTCACCTCCTGCGCATAGCGGGCGATCCCCGGCAGGGCATCGACGATGTTCTGCCAGCGTTCCCCGTCGATGGCGCGGGAAACCGCCCAGGCAATCACCACCGCGCCGGCAATGGCGAGATCCGATTTATGCGTCGGGCTGGAGGCCAGAGCCACCTGTCCCACAAAGTGCTCCAGCCGCGTCGCCGGGAGCAGGCAGCCCAGCGGGGAGGCACGCATCGCCGCCCCGTTAGTCACGCCGTTGTTGTCCAGCTCGCTGACCGGCTTCCCGTCACGGATCGCGTTAAGCGCGATTTTCGAGGTCGGGCCGAGCACGTTTTTGTTAAACGCGTCGAAGTCGAGCGCCCAGTTCAGGATATGCTTGCCGATAACGTCCGCGTTAATCTCCCCGTCGCACTCAACGATCGCATCGGCCAGGCACAGCGCCATCGAGGTATCATCGGTGAATTCTGCCTGTTTGAAATAGCAGGCCGCGTTATTCTCTGCCGGGCCGGGTAAAAAGCGGTCGATCCAGCCGAAGTGCGCCTTGACGCGCTTTCTCGGCCACAGTTCCGACGGCATACCCATCGCATCCCCTAACGCTTGGCCGTAAAGGGCCCCGAGAATACGGTCTTGTTTCATTTAATTTCCCCTTGTGTCAGCGCGGTATCGCCATCAACCACCTCAATTGCGGTGATCTCTTTATCCGATTCGCGGAAAAACAGCATAAACAGCACGGCAATCACGGCAATCATGACTGCACCAAATGTCCACATTCCGGCCCAGTTGAAGGTCAGCCCATTCACCGGCTCTTTGTAGGCGAACATTTTTTCCATCATCACGCCGCCCAGGCGGTAACCCAGCAGGCTACCAAACCCCTGACAGCACAGCGTAATCAGGCCTTGCGCGGCGGTGCGCATGTGCACCGGCGCTTTTTTATCCACGTAGATGTACGCGGTCACGTAGTAGAAGTCGTAGCTCACGCCGTGCAGCAGAATGCCGAGGAACAGCAGGGCGTAGGTGAAGTACTGCTCGGCACCGCCGTAAACGAAGAACCCGTAGCGGATGGCGGCGGTGATCAGGCCCAGCAGTAAGACCTTCTTAATACCAAAGCGTTTGGTAAAGAACGGCAGGGCGAGCATAAAGAAGATTTCAGAGAACTGGCCGAGGGTCATCCAGCCGGTGGCGTTTTTCATCCCCACTTCGGTGAGATAGCCGTTAGCGAAGATGTAGTAGAAGGCCAGCGGCATGGCGAACAGGAACGAGCAGAAGAAGAATACCAGGAAGTTTTTATCGCGCAGCAGGACCAGCGCATCCAGCCCCAGCATGACTTTGAAATCCAGCTTGCCGGTACTTTTCGGCGGCGTGTTCGGCAGGAACAGGGCAAAGACGCCGAGCAGGGCGGAGCTGGCTGCGGTCATCAGCAGCGGAATATTGGTATCGGAAATATCGCTGTAGCCGAGCATTTGCGGCAGGAACCCGCACGCCAGCCCGGAGGCGATCCAGCCGATGGTGCCCATCACGCGGATGCGCGGGAAATCGGCCTCAACGTCGTCCACGTTCGCGAAGGCAATGCTGTTAGTCAGCGCGATGGTCGGCATATAGGTCAGGGAATAGACCAGCAGCAGCGGGAAGAAGGTGCTGAACTGGGTTTGCTGCGCGGCGAAGTACATCAGAATGGCACCGGCGAACATCAGCACCGACAGCACTTTCTGCGCGGCGAAGAAGCGGTCCGTCAGCGAGCCGACCAGAATCGGGGAGAGGATAGCGGCAATCGCGGTACAGGCGTAAGACCAGCCAATTTCCCCGGCGGTAAACCCGCTTTTGCTCAGCCACAGCCACAATGGCACAAACCACGCGCCCCAGATAAACCATTCAACAAACATCATGAATGACAGTTGGACTTTCGTTTTCATTTTTTAATCCTGCATGTCAGATAAGGTACGCCTTTAACATACCACTCAATAATACCTTTTAAATACCTTTGTGGCGATTGTTTGATCAATGTAACAGTTTTGTTGTACACGAATCGAGCCAGCAGATTGTGCTGAAAAAAAATGCAAATGGTGGAAAATCTGTTAAGTCGGTACCAGGCTTAGTCTGCCCATAAAAAATGGGACTGGATAAACTCACACCGACACGACGTCGGACTTACGGGAGTATCACATGACTGATATTGCGCAGTTGCTTGGCAAAGACGCCGACAGCCTTTTACAGCATCGTTGTATGACCATTCCAGCCGACCAGCTTTACCTGCCTGGTCACGACTACGTTGACCGCGTGATGGTGGATAACAACCGTCCGCCTGCGGTTCTGCGAAACATGCAGACCCTCTACAACACCGGGCGACTGGGCGGCACCGGGTATCTCTCTATTCTGCCGGTGGACCAGGGCGTCGAGCATTCTGCGGGTGCCTCTTTCGCGGCGAACCCGCTCTACTTCGATCCGAAGAACATCGTAGAGCTGGCGATTGAAGCGGGCTGTAACTGCGTGGCGTCCACCTACGGCGTGCTGGCCTCGGTGTCGCGCCGCTACGCCCACCGCATTCCGTTCCTCGTGAAGCTGAACCACAACGAAACCCTCAGCTACCCCACCGAGTATGATCAGACCCTCTACGCCAGCGTCGAGCAGGCGTTCAATATGGGGGCGGTGGCTGTCGGGACGACGATTTACTTCGGCTCTGAACAGTCTCGTCGTCAGATTGAAGAGATCTCCGCGGCGTTCGAGCGCGCGCACGAGCTGGGCATGGTGACCGTGCTGTGGGCCTACCTGCGTAATTCGGCGTTCAAAAAAGACGGGGTGGATTACCACGTTTCCGCCGACCTGACCGGCCAGGCGAACCATCTGGCGGCCACCATCGGCGCGGATATTGTGAAGCAGAAAATGGCCGAGAATAACGGCGGCTATAAGGCGGTTAACTTTGGCTACACCGACGACCGCGTCTACAGCAAGCTGACCAGCGATAACCCCATCGACCTGGTCCGCTACCAGCTGGCGAACTGCTATATGGGCCGCGCGGGGCTGATCAACTCCGGCGGGGCGGCGGGCGGTGATACCGACCTCTCAGACGCGGTACGTACGGCGGTTATCAACAAACGCGCGGGCGGCATGGGGCTTATCCTTGGCCGTAAGGCGTTCAAGAAATCCATGGCCGACGGCGTGAAGCTGATCAATGCGGTTCAGGACGTGTATCTGGACAGCAAAGTGACGATAGCCTGATGCCTTTAACGCCCTCTCCCCGTGGGAGAGGGCTGGGGTGAGGGCATGATCGCGCACTATGTGAAACATCAGCGCAAAAGCACACAGTCGGGTGGCAGCCTGCACTGCAGCGCGCCGGGCAACACTTCAATGCGGAACTGCGTCCCGCTCAGCGGCTCTCCGTCGAGGTTAAAGGTCATCCCGTGCGGAGCATTCACCTCAAACCACGCCGATTTACCGTCAATGATATTCGGGCTCTCTTCCGGCTGCGTCAGCGTGGTAAACAGCGCGGGCAACAGGCCATCGCCGGTGAAAATTCGCAGCTGTAGCTGACCGTCATTAATCAGCGCCTCCGGGCAGAGCTGCTGCCCGCCGCCGGCCTGACGTCCGTTGCCAATTCCAATCACCAGCGCGTCACCCTGCCACTGAAAATCCTCGCCGCGAATTTCGCATCGGTCCGGCTTGAGGGTGTCCATGCGCATCAAACCGTGGATCAGGTATGACACGCCGCCCAGCGCCGCCTTCAGTTTTTCCGGCGTTTCGCTGGTGATGCGCGTGCCGAACCCGCCGGTCGCCATATTGATAAAGCAGGTTTTGTCGTTCACCTGGGCGATATCCACAGCGGTGGCTTTGCCGAGGATCGCCAGCTGGAGCGCCTTCTCTAAATCTTCCGGGATCCCGGCGCTGGTGGCAAAATCATTGGCGGTGCCAAGGGGTAAAATGCCCATCACCGGGCGGTCCGCTGTGGGCAGGCCAATAAGCGCAGAGGCGATCTCATTGATGGTGCCATCCCCGCCGCCGGAAATAATGGTGCTGACGCCTAACGCTAAGCCTTCGTCGATGTAGCGTGCCGCGTCGCCTTTTTCCCACGTCACCCGAACGTGGATACGCGCGCCATCGTCGCGCAAACCCATAATCGCCTGACGCAGCAGATCGTTACCTGCACTTTTGCCGTTGAGAATCAATAAACTGTCTGGATAGGTTGCCATCCGCGCTGCTCCCTTTTTTAGCGTTAGTAAGAGTGTATAGCAGAGAGGAAAAAAGCGGGTAAGAACAGGATGAAAGGTAAAAAATAAGCCCGCGCAAAGGGCATTACCTCTTATCCATCTTCAACTGCTTACGCCAAACCCGATTATGTAGCGTTAGCGCAATTGAACGGTAAAAGACCGATGTATTCATCCACACGATATTCAGGCAGAAAAAAACCAACCCTAACAAAGAGGTTATTTGCGGTGTGTAATTTTCTACCGAGCTGAATAAAAGCGAAATCCACGTCCAGATAAAATAAACGATGCTCATCAAGCCAGTCAGTGCAATAGCGGAAATATGCAGTTTATATCCAGTTAAGGATCCCCTGGCAGTCAGAAACATAGTGCTCATCACAACCATGCAATACACCACTGCTGCAAGGAATACTCCCATCATTACCTTAAATTCAGGTAGGCCGAGCAGGCGAAATAGCAACATCCAGACAGAAACTTGCAGCATAGCGTAGCAAAAAATCGTGAGTAATGTACTTACTGCCAAAGGAATGCCAGTCATATGTACCCCCACGGGCACACCGAACTGAGCTTTTAAACGATTCTTTAATGATTCAAGGCGTTGGCGATCGTCAGTCGCCATTTCACCTGTTATCACGGTGCTTAATGCAAGGCTCTTCTTGATGTAATTTAACATGTCCGGGTCAATAACTTCCTGTAAGTGAAAAAGACTGAATCAAACCAAAAATGTATTTACCAGATTGGGTAATATTCTGAGGATTCCGGATTGTACCCGAGACAGCACTTCCAGCAAATGCTGAGGAGTTTGAAATAGCATTCAATAGCTCACGCTGTAAGAGCAACTGCAGCGCTTCCGATGGATAACGTTTAGGGTAAACCCCGGCCTTCATCGCTGCTTTAATACCTGAATTCGAGATCCCGGGATTTTGGATACGGATGATTTCCTCAGTTAAACGCGTACGGTCCGCTCGGCTCATTTTTTGTAATAGAGAGAGTAAACTTTCAGACGTCGAGCGATTAAGTAGGCGGTAGGTTAATACAGCACTTTTTAGTCCCGCAGCTGCCCCGGCAAGTGAAATTGCATCAAGAGCAGTATTGGTTGCGGTATACCACTCCTGAGAATCCATCCAGGCAACATAGTCGTTATGATTCATGGCAATAAGTGATAAGCGGCCAAGTCCGTTTGCACATTGAATTCCTGTTGCTACGCCACCGGCGACAATCACAGCGGCAACAGCACCGGAAGAACCAGCGGTGAGAGGAATGGCCATACCTGCACCTGCTGCAAGTACGACGGTGAGAATTGCTGCTCCGCAAGAAATCGCTGTAGAGCCGATTTCAGTCGCTAATGAAGGAGACTGAATCGTACTGGTCGTTGCCTGGACAGGATTACTTGAGGAGGCATTTACTTTAGTTATGACGACATGGCTTACCGAACTTTCGTTTAGCGTCGCAATCCGTCTTGATGGTCTCACTAACCACTGACGTGCACCGTCTGAGTAGATGATCCCAACCTGACTAAAGTTACGGCTACAGTCCAGCTGGTTGGCAAGGGCGCTGAAATTAATATCTCCGCCGGACGCAAGACCCAGACTGCGTGCGAGTTCGTAATCAGGAATATCCTTTGAAATCTGACCAGGAAATGTCATGTTGTTTCTCCATCCATGTGAAATCGTTTGTCGCTAAGTTATCAAGAGTAAAAGGCATGTTTTGGCTGGCAATTAGGAATACTCCGAATGACGTTCATCCCCGCCAGTGTCGTTAAAGGTTGTGATGTCTGTCGTATGTACGCACGATTTTCATAACGGTACTCCAGCAGATGCTATCGCGAACCTACACCCTTCATATGGTTGGTTTTTGCAATTTCATTTTCAAAAAGGGGACTGAATAGGGCATAAAAAAATAAGCCCGCGTAAGGGAGATTACGCGGGCTAAGGAGGTGGTTCCTGGTACAGCTAGCATTTATGGGTTATGTTTTTCAGCGCTGGGGATAATACCCGTATTGAACGAAGCGGTATGTGATCCGATTCTAAGAATTATCCCAGCGCGAAAAAATTTCCCTGATTAACTATTTGCCGTGTGGGTTTCGGGTGCTTTCACCGTTGAAGTTACGCATCAGCAGCGCGAACTTCAGCTCCACCTCTTCCGGAACCGGCAGCCAGACGGTATGGCCATCACCTGGCGCAACGTCAATCGCTTCGCCTTTGCCGTTTTCCAGATGTTCCAGCGTGAAGTTCATGTTGCCCTGCGGGGTCATCAGCTCCAGGCTGTCGCCTTTGGTGAACTTATTTTTCACCGCCACGGCAGCCAGCGCGCCTTTGCGCTCGCCGGTGAAGTCGCCGACAAACTGCTGGCGCTCGGATACGGAGTAGCCGTGCTCGTAGTTCTGGTAGTCGTCGTGAGTATGACGGCGCAGGAAGCCTTCGGTGTAGCCGCGGTGCGCCAGACCTTCCAGGGTTTCCAGCAGGCTGGTGTCGAACGGTTTACCGGCTGCCGCATCGTCGATGGCCTTGCGGTACACCTGCGCGGTACGCGCGCAGTAGTAATAGGATTTGGTGCGGCCTTCGATCTTCAGGGAGTGCACGCCCATCTGGGTCAGACGCTCAACGTGGGCGATGGCGCGCAGGTCTTTCGAGTTCATGATGTAGGTGCCGTGCTCGTCTTCGAAGGCGGTCATGTACTCGCCCGGACGTTTGGCTTCTTCAATCATAAACACGCTGTCGGTTGGCGCGCCGATGCCGAGCGTTGGCTCAATGTTGGTCACCGGAATAGGCTCATGCTTGTGGACGATGTTGCCGATATCGTCCTCTTTGCCTTCCTGGACGTTATATTCCCAGCGGCAGGCGTTGGTGCAGGTACCCTGGTTCGGGTCGCGCTTGTTGATATAGCCGGAGAGCAGGCAGCGGCCGGAGTAGGCCATGCACAGCGCGCCGTGAACAAAGATTTCGATTTCCATGTCCGGCACCTGAGTGCGGATCTCTTCGATCTCTTCCAGGGACAGTTCGCGAGACAGAATGACGCGGGTCAGCCCCATCTGCTTCCAGAACTTCACCGTCGCCCAGTTGACGGCGTTAGCCTGCACGGAGAGGTGAATATCCATCTCCGGGAAGTTCTCCCGAACCAGCATGATTAAACCCGGGTCCGACATGATCAGCGCGTCCGGCCCCATATCCACCACCGGCTTCAGGTCGCGGATGAACGTTTTCAGCTTGGCGTTGTGCGGCGCGATGTTCACGACCACGTAGAATTTTTTGCCCAGGGCATGCGCTTCGTTGATGCCGAGCTGCAGGTTCTCGTGGTTGAATTCGTTGTTACGCACGCGCAGCGAGTAGCGCGGCTGGCCCGCGTAAACGGCGTCGGCACCATAGGCGAAAGCGTAACGCATATTTTGCAGCGTTCCCGCCGGGGAAAGGAGTTCCGGTTTAAACATGTTTGTTCTCGTTCTGATGACAGGTCAGATCCGCGTGCACCTGGTGCAGCGGTAAGGGGAGATCCCCCACTTTAAGGGCGGGCATTGTAGCGCTGCGGAGAAGACAGGTAAAGCTTTGCCCCTCACCCTAACCCTCTCCCCAAAGGGGCGAGGGAACTCAAACACCCTCTCCCCTTTGGGGAGAGGGCAGGGTGAGGGGGTGTTTATTTACGCAATCCTGCACGCATCCGCTTCCCACCGATACCCCACGCCATACACCGCGCGGATAAACGACTGCTCGGCGTCCAGCGCCTCCAGCTTGCGGCGCAGGTTTTTGATATGGCTGTCGATGGTGCGATCGGTCACCACGCGGTAATCGTCATATAGGTGGTTCAGCAGCTGTTCGCGGGAGAACACTTTTCCCGGCTCGTGGGAGAGGGTTTTCAGCAGGCGGAACTCCGCAGGCGTCAGGTCCAGCAGCTTGCTGCGCCAGCTCGCCTGGAAGCGGCTTTCGTCGACAATCAGCGGGCTTTCGGCGTCGAGCACCTGAAGCTCGCGCTGCGGCCTGCAGCGGCGCAGAATGGTTTTCACGCGGGCGACCACTTCACGCGGGCTGTAGGGCTTGCAGATGTAATCGTCCGCGCCAATTTCGAGCCCCAGCAGGCGGTCAATCTCTTCGATTTTAGCGGTGACCATGACGATCGGCACGTCGGAGAAGCGACGAATCTCCCGGCACAGGGTCAGGCCGTCGGTACCGGGGAGCATCAGATCCAGCAGGATCAGGTCCGGCGGCGTCTGGCGCACGTACGGCAGTACCTGGTCGCCGTGGCTTATCAATGACGGGGCGTAGCTGGCCGCGCGTAAATAGTCGATCAGCAGCTGCCCCAGCTTGGGTTCGTCTTCGACAATCAAAATGCGCGGCGTGTTTTCGTCAATCGGTAACTCGGTCATGCTTCCCTCGATAAATCCCGTTCCAGAGGTAACTCTACTGTAATGCTAACCCCGCCAAAAGGCGAATGGGCGGCGCGAATGGTGCCATTATGCGCCTCGACGATGTTAACGCAAATCGCCAGCCCCAGGCCGGAACCGCCGCTGGCGCGGTTGCGGGAGCCTTCGGTGCGGTAAAAGCGCTCAAACAGTTTTTCCAGCTGCGCGTCCTGCACGCCGGGGGCGGAATCGGCGAAGGTGAGGGCGAAGCGTCCGTTTTCCTGCCTGCCGGAGATATGCAGCCCGCCGCCGCTGTCGGTGTAGCGCAGGCTGTTCTCCAGCAGGTTGTTGAATAGCTGCATCAGCCGGTCTTTGTCGCCAAATACCACCGCGCTGTCCGGCAGGGAGAGATCGATTTTCAGGTTGCGGCTGGCAAACCGTTCCCGGAAGGCGCCGCTGGCCACTTCGAGCACGTTAATCACATCGACGGGCGCCTTCTGGTAGGCCAGCGCCCCTTCGTCGGACATGGAGAGCTGGTGGAGATCGTCCACCAGCTTGGTGAGCGTGCCCACCTCCGCCTGCAGAGAGGCCACCGATTCGGGCGTAAACTGGCGCACGCCGTCCTGAATCGCCTCCAGCTCGCCGCGCAGCACCGCCAGCGGGGTGCGCAGCTCGTGGGAAATATCGGCCATAAAGTCGCGGCGCATCTGCTGGTTTTTCTCAAGCGTGCTGGCGAGCTGGTTAAAGTCCTGCGCCAGCTTGCCCAGTTCGTCCTGGCTGCGGGTGTCGACGCGGGTGGTGAAATCCCCGGCGGCCAGCTTGTGCGTGCCTTCCACCAGCCGTTTCACCGGCGCGAGCAGACCGCGCGCCAGCGGGAAGGTGGCGAGCGCGGCGAGCAGGGTAGAGAGGGCGACGATTAGCCAGCTGGTCCGGCGCTGCTGGCGGTCAAAGTTAATGTCGGTGTTGCGCGTCAGGCGCTCCACCGGCGAGGCGATTACCCAGCCGACGGTCGCGTTATTCACCTTAATCGCCCGGCGGGTGCCGTCCGGCGGTATCGGCGCGCGCGGGCCCACCAGCGTGCGCATGTCCTGGTCGATCACCCAGAACTGGGTGCGCCAGCCGTGCGGCGGCATGCCCGGCCCCGGGCGATCGTCACCGGTGTCGTGCTCCAGCGAGCGCAGGATCTGGAAAATAAAGCGGTCGTTGTTGCGCAGAAAACGCCAGTTGCCGTGCTGGGCGTACTGTTCACTCAGCGCATCGCTTAAGCCCTGCAGGCGCTGCTCGTTGCCATGCTTGATGTAGTCAATAAAGCCGCGCTCGAAGCTGACCCGCACCGCCCAGTGCATGGTGATCAGCAGGACGATACAGGTGGCAAAAATCGCCACAAAGAGCTTGCCGGTAATGCCCGGACGCCAGAATTTCATGAGCCACTCCTTTTGCCGCGCCTAATCACGACGTTCTTGCTGGTATCATCCGGCACCCGGGCGAAGATGACGGCGGGCAGGGCGATAATCACCGCCATGCTGAGATAAGTGTATAAAAAGACCTGATGCGCCACCGGCGTGTCGACGCTGAGGTGATGCTGGCCGTAGATGCCGAGCAGTAAACCCGCGATGGTCACGCCGACGCTCATGGAGAGCTGCATGATCATCGACAGCAGGCTGTTGCCGCTGCTCGCCAGCTCGTCCGGGAGATCCTTCAGCGTCAGGGTATTCATTGACGAGAAGCGCATGGAGTTGACGATCCCCTGACAGAACAGCACCAGCGGCAGGACGTAGTACCAGCCCATCAGCGCCACGGCCATAAACAGCAGGCTCACCAGCGCCAGCCCCAGCGTGGCGGTCACCAGCACGTGGCGGTAGCCAAAGCGGTTCACCACCTGCACCACGATGCGCTTCATCCCCATGCTGCCAAGCACCATCGGGATCATCATCAGGCCCGCGTGAAACGGCGAAAAGCCCATGCCAATTTGCAGAAACACGGGCGTCATAAACGGCAGCATGCCGCTGCCGATGCGTCCGGCGAAGCTGCCGAACAGGCCAAGGCGGTAGGTGGGGTTTTTAAACAGATTCAGGCTGAACAGCGCCTTGTCATTCCCACGCGCATGCCACAAATACCATCCAACGGCGGTAAGGCCGAGGGCAACCAGAGCGCCCAGCGTCAGGGACGAAATGCCCAGCCCCTTTTGCCCGTCGAGCGCCAGGGTCAGCGTCGCCATGCCCGCCGCCAGCAGGATAAAGCCGAAGAAATCAAAGCGCCGCGTCTGCATTTTGTAATTCGGCATCAGCGCCAGGGTGGCGATAGCGCCGATGATGCCAACAGGAAGATTGATTAAGAAAATCCAGTGCCAGGAGGCGTACTCCACCAGCATCCCGCCGAGCGCCGGGCCCAGCAGCGGCCCCACCTGACCGGGCAGGGTGACGAAGGTCATCGCCGCCATGTACTGCTCGCGCGGCACGATCTTCATCACCGTTAAGCGCCCGACGGGCACCATCATCGCGCCGCCGACGCCCTGCAGCACGCGCGCCATCACCAGCTGGTCGAGGGTGCTGGCCTGCGCGCAGAACAGCGAGCCGGCGGTAAACAGCACGATGGCGGTAAAAAAGATATTCCGCACGCCCACTTTGTCCGCCAGCCAGCCGCTGGCGGGCAGCATCACCGCGACCGTCAGCACGTAGGCGACAATCACCATATGCATATGCAGCGGACTCTCCCCCAGGCTTTTCGCCATCGAGGGGAGGGCAGTGTTAACGATGGTCGTATCCAGCGACTGCATAAAGAAGCCGAAGGCGACTATCCATAATTGCCAGCGAACGTTGCTGGGAAGCTCAGTCATTTACCCGGTCACCGTGGTTCTGTTTTTACGCGAAAAGCGCAGCCGCAGGCGGTCAAAGAACAGATAGACCACCGGCGTGGTGTACAGCGTCAGCAGCTGGCTCATGACCAGGCCGCCGACGATGGTGATCCCCAGCGGCTGGCGCAGCTCTGAGCCATCGCCGCCGGATATCACCAGCGGCAGCGCGCCAAACAGCGCCGCCAGGGTGGTCATCATGATCGGACGAAAACGCAGCAGGCAGGCCTGGAAGATCGCCTCCTCCGGTGACAGGCTGCCGTTGCGCTGGGCGTCCAGCGCAAAGTCCACCATCATGATGGCGTTTTTCTTCACGATGCCGATTAATAGCATGATCCCGATGAGCGCGATCAGGCTGAACGGCGCGCCGAACAGCTCCAGCGCCAGCAGCGCCCCCACGCCCGCCGACGGCAGCGTCGAGAGAATGGTCAGCGGGTGAACGTAGCTCTCGTACAGCACGCCCAGCACAATATAGACCGTGGCGATGGCCGCCAGAATCAAAATCACCTGCGAGTTCATCGTCTCCTGGAATACCTGCGCGGTACCGGCAAAGCTGCCGCGCACGGTGGACGGCACGCCAAGCTGCGTCATCGCGCGGTTGATCGCGTCGCTGGCCTCGGAAAGCGACGAACCGGCGGGCAGGTTAAAGGAGATGGTCGACGCCGCCGAAAGCCCCTGATGGTTCACCGACAGCGGCGCGTTGGCCGGCCGCCAGCTGGCGAAGTAGGAGAGCGGAATCGCCTTGCCGTCGCTGTTAATCACAAACATTTTATCCAGCGCGCTGATGTCCTGGGTGTAGCGCGGATCCACCTCCATCACCACCTTGTACTGGTTCATCGGCTGATAGATGGTGGAGATCTCCCGCTGGCCGAAGGCGTTGTTCAGCAGGCTGTTGGCGGCTTCAACGTTAATGCCCAGCCGCGACATGGTTTCGCGGTCGTAGGTGAGCGCCATCTCGGCGCCGTTGTCCTGCTGATCGGAGTTCACGTCCGCCAGCTGGGGCAGGGCGGCCAGCGCCTTGCGGATCTTCGGCTCCCACTCGCGCAGGGCGGCTAAATCGTCCGAGAGCAACGTGTACTGGTAGCTGGCGTTCGCCTGTCGCCCGCCGACGCGGATATCCTGAACGGCCATCAAAAACAGGTTTGCGCCCGGCTCTTTGGCGAGCTTCACCCTCAGGCGATCAATCACCTGCTGCGCCGTTTCGCTGCGCTCGCCGCGCGGCTTAAGGGTAATGAACATCATCCCGCTGTTAACGCGCGACCCGCCGGTAAAGCCGGTCACGTTATCCACGGCGTTGTCTTCCCGAATGATCTTCATAAAGTCCTGCAGCTTGCCGCGCATCGCCTGGAATGAAATGCTCTGGTCCGCCTGGATGCCGCCCATCAGCACGCCGGTGTCCTGCTCCGGGAAGAAGGTTTTCGGGATGGTGATGTACATCCAAACGTTGAGCCCAATGGTGGCGATCAGCACCAGCCCGACCAGCCGCGTATGGTTCAGCACCCACTTCAGCGATTTGCCGTAGCCTTCCTGCATCGCCATCAGAAAACGACCAAAGCCTTTGCGGCGCGGCTGCGAATGGGGTTTGCTGCGCTTGAGCATCCAGCCGCACATCATCGGCGTGAGCGTCAGGGAAATCACCAGCGAAATCCCGATAGCGACGGAAAGGGTGACGGCAAATTCCCTCAGCAGCCGCCCCGGCAGCCCGCCCATCAGCAGCAGCGGCAGGAACACCGCCACCAGCGACAGGCTCATGGAGAGTACCGTAAAGCCTACCTCGCGCGTGCCCTGCAGCGCGGCCTGCAGCGGCTTCACGCCCGCTTCAAGGTGGCGGGAAATGTTCTCCAGCACCACGATGGCGTCATCCACCACGAATCCTGTGGCAATCGTCAGGGCCATCAGCGACAGGTTGTTAAGGCTAAAGCCGCACAGGTACATGGCGGCAAAGGTCCCAATCAGCGACACCGGCACGGCCACCGCCGGGATCAGCGTCGCGCGGCCGGAGCGCAGGAACAGGAATACCACCAGGATCACCAGCGCGACGGAGATAATCAGGGTTTGCTCCACCTCTTCAAGCGAGGCGCGAATGGTCGGGGAGCGATCCTGGGCAATCTGCAGATCGATTGCCGCCGGGATGGTCTCCTGCAGCTCCGGGAGGCGGGCGCGAATGCTGTTCACCGTCTCAATAATGTTCGCCTCCGGCAGCTTGCGGATCATCAGCAGAATGGCCGGTTTAGCGTTGGTCATCCCGGCGTTGCGCACGTCCTGCACCGAGTCGGTGACGCTGGCAACGTCGCTCAGGCGTACCGCCGCGCCGTTGTTGTAGTGAATAATCAGCGGCTGGTATTCCGCGGCGGTTTTTAGCTCGTCGTTGGTGTGGATCTGCCAGCGATGGCTAGCGTCCTCAATCGCCCCCTGCGGTTTACGCACGTTGGCGTTGCTGATGGCGGATCGCACGTCGTCCAGCGACACGCCCTGGTTAAACAGCGCCTGCGGGTTCAGGCCCACGCGCACGGCGGGCAGGGAACTGCCGCCAACGCTCACGTCACCCACGCCGTTTATTTGTGAGATCGTCTGCGCCAGCTGGGTCGACGCAAAATCGTAGAGCTGCCCCTGAGAATAGGTGTCTGAGGTCAGCGTCAGGATCATGATCGGCGCATCGGACGGGTTGGCCTTGCGGTAGGTCGGACGGCTCGGCATCCCGCTCGGCAGCAGGCTTTGCGCGGCGTTGATCGCCGCCTGCACGTCACGCGCCGCACCGTTAATATCCCGGTCGAAGCTGAATTCCAGAATGATGCGCGTGCTGCCCAGCGAGCTGCTGGAGGTCATCTCGTTGACCCCCGCAATCCGCCCGAGCGAACGCTCCAGCGGCGTGGCGACCGACGACGCCATGGTTTCCGGTGACGCGCCCGGCAGCGAGGCGCTGACCATGATTACCGGGAAATCCACCTGCGGCAGCGGGGCGACGGGCAGCAGCCGGAAGCCCAGCACGCCGCACAGGGTGATGGCGACGGAGAGTAAAATCGTCGCCACCGGGCGATAAATGAAGAGGGCGAAAAACTTCACTTACGCCTCCTCTTCACGTTTCGGGAAACGGCTTTTGGTCCACAGCGCCAGGCGGTCAAACAGCAGGTAGATCACCGGAGTGGTGAAGAGCGTCAGCACCTGACTCACCAGCAGGCCCCCGACCATACCGATACCCAGCGGGCGGCGCAGCTCCGCGCCGACGCCGGTGCTGAGCATCAGCGGCAGCGCCCCCAGCAGGGCGGCCAGCGTGGTCATCAGGATCGGGCGGAAACGCAGCAGGCAGGCCTGGAAGATGGCATCGCGCGGCGACATGCCCTGCTCGCGCTCGGCGGCCAGCGCAAAGTCGATCATCATGATGGCGTTTTTCTTCACGATCCCGATAAGCAGGATAATGCCGATGATGGCTATGACGTCCAGCTCGCTGCCCGCCAGCATCAATGCCAGCAGCGCCCCCACGCCCGCCGTTGGCAGGGTAGAGAGGATGGTGATCGGGTGGATAAAGCTTTCGTACAGCACGCCAAGCACGATGTACATCGCCACTACCGCCGCGACGATCAGCCAGACGGTGTTGCCCAGCGCGGCCTGGAACGCCAGCGTGCTGCCCTGGAACTGGGTCTGAATATCGGACGGGAAGCTGAGCGCTTTTTCAGCAGCCTGGATCGCTTCCACCGCCTCACCCAGCGAGTAACCGTCCGGCACGTTGAAGGAAATGGTGGTGGACGGGAACTGATCCAGGTGGTTAATCGACAGCGGGGTATAGCGCTCCTCCACCGTGGCGATGGCGCTTAGCGGCACAATGCCGCCGTCTTTGCTGGTCAGGCGCACCGAGTCCAGCGCGGCCAGGCCGGGCGTGTTCTCCGTGTTGTGCTCCAGCACCACGCGGTACTGATTCGCCTGGGTGTAGATAGTGGAGATCAGGCGCTGACCGAAGGCGTTGTACAGGGCGTTGTCCACATCAGACATGGTAATGCCCAGACGGCTGGCGGTGTCGCGGTTGACGTTCACGTAGGCCGCCAGCCCTTTGTCCTGCCAGTCGCTGCTGACGTCGGCGAGCTGCGGCAGGGTGTTAAGTTTTTCCACCAGCTGCGGCACCCAGGTGCTGAGGGCGTCAAGCGACGTAGCCTGGATCGTGAACTGATACTGCGTGCGGCTGACCTGGGTATCGATGGTCAAATCCTGAATCGGCTGCAGGTAAAGCTCAACGCCCGGCAGGCGGGCCACGGCGCTTTGCAGCCGCTCGATGACGGCGTTCACGCGGTCGTCGCGCTCATCCAGCGGCTTGAGGTTGATCTGCAGACGCGCGCTGTTGAGCGACGGGTTGGTGCCATCCACGCCGACGTAGGAGGTCAGGCTCTCCACCGCAGGATCCTTCATGATGATCTCCGACACCTGCTGCTGGCGCTGGGCCATGTTCGCGAAGGAGACCGACTGCGGAGCCTGAAGCGTGCCCTGAATAATGCCGTTGTCCTGGATGGGGAAGAAGCCTTTCGGAATGAAAATCCACAGCATCACGCTGAGCGCCAGCGTTCCCAGCGCCACGCCGAGCGTTGCCCACGGATGGTTCAGCACTTTCGCCAGCACGCGACCGTAGGCGGCAATAATCCGCTCGAACATACGCTCGGAGGCGCGGGAGAAGCGGTTTTGCTTGCGCAGGGACTCGTGGCTCAGCATGCGGGCGCACATCATCGGGGTCAGGGTCAGCGACACCACGGCGGAGATCAAAATGGCGACCGCCAGCGTCACGGCAAACTCGCGGAACAGCCGCCCGACGATATCGCCCATAAACAGCAGCGGGATCAGCACCGCAATCAGCGAGAAGGTCAGCGAGATAATGGTAAAGCCGATTTCCCCCGCGCCCTTCAGCGCGGCGGCCAGCGGCTTTTCGCCTTTCTCGATATAGCGCGAGATGTTCTCAATAACGACGATGGCGTCATCCACCACAAACCCGGTGGCGATGGTGAGCGCCATCAGCGTCAGGTTGTTAATCGAAAAGTCGAGGAACACCATCACCGCGAAGGTGCCGACCAGCGAGAGCGGCACGGCGACGGCGGGAATAATGGTTGCCGGAACGTTGCGCAGGAACAGGTAGATGATCATTACCACCAGCGCAATCGCCAGCATCAGCTCGAACTGGGTATCGGTGACCGACGCGCGAATATTGGTGGTGCGATCGGAAAGCACCTTCACGCTGACCGATTTTGGCAGGCTTTCAATCAGCTGCGGCAGCATGGTGCGAATGCTGTCGGCGGTTTCGATGATGTTGGCGCCCGGCTGGCGCTGCACGTTCATCACGATCGCCTGCTGCTTGTTCGCCCACGCGCCGAGCCAGCTGTTTTCCGCGCCTTGTTCCACGGTGGCGATGTCGCCCAGGCGGATCGGCGCGCCGTTCTGGTAGGCCACAATCAGCTGACGGTATTCGTCGGCCGACTGCATCTGGTCGTTTGCCGAGAGGGTGACCGCGCGGGTGGGGCCGTCCAGCGAGCCTTTCGCCGAGTTGACGTTAGCATTGCTGATGGCGGTGCGGATGGTTTCGCTGGTCAGCCCCAGCGCGGCAATCGCCTGCGCGTTAAGCTTCACGCGCACGGCCGGGCGCTGGCCGCCCGCCAGCGTGACGAGGCCGACGCCGGAAACCTGAGAAATTTTCTGCGCCACGCGCGTTTCGACCATGTCTTCGACCTGGGTCATCGGCATGGCGGAGGAGGTGACGGCGAGCGTCATGATCGGCGGATCCGCCGGGTTCACCTTGCTGTAGACCGGCGGGTTAGGCAGGTCCGACGGCAGCAGGTTGGTGGCGGCGTTGATGGCGGCCTGTACTTCCTGCTCGGCGACGTCCAGCGACAGCGTCAGCTGGAACTGCAGCGTCACGACGGATGCCCCGCCGGAACTCTGGGAGGACATCTGTTTTAACCCGGACATCTGGCCAAACTGGCGCTCCAGCGGGGCGGTAATGGCGGACGTCACCACGTCAGGGCTGGCACCAGGATAAAGCGTCACCACCTGAATGGTGGGGTAATCCACCTCCGGCAGCGCCGACACGGGCAGGAAGCGGTAGCCAATGATCCCGGCCAGCAGGATCGCCACCATCAACAGCGTGGTGGCGACAGGGCGGAGGATAAACAGGCGTGACGGCCCACCTGTAGAGCTCGGGGGCATAACCTGCATCAGGAGGTCGCTCCCTGTTTCGCAGGTTCAACCACCTCAACTTTCGCGCCTTCGGTGAGGCGGTCGATGCCGTCGGTGACCACGCGGTCGCCGGCGGAGAGCCCGGCGCTGATGACCACCGTCTGGCTATCCTGAATCCCGGTTTTCACCAGATGCTTGCTCACTTTATTGTCGCTGTTCAGCACCCAGACAAAGCTTCCTTCGTTACCCATCTGCAGCGCTGCGGTGGGGATCACCACCGCGTTCTCTTCGGTAGCGACTAGCATTCGCGCGTTGACGAACTGGTTCGGGAAGAGGGCATCGTCCTGGTTGTTAAAGCGCGCCTTCAGCTTGATGGTGCCGGTGGTGGTATCGATCTGGTTATCCAGGCTAAGCAGGGAACCCTCGCTCAGCTTCTGCTTGTTGGTGCGGTCCCAGGCTTCCACCACCAGGCCTTTACCGGCTTTTTGCGCTTGCATAACGGTCGCAATATCGCTTTCCGGCAGGGTAAAGACTAAATCAATCGGGTGGGTCTGGGTGATCACCACGATGCCCGTGGTGTCGCCGCTGGCGATCTGGTTACCGATATCGACCTGCTTCAGGCCCACGCGTCCGTCAATCGGCGCGGTGATGCGGCTCCAGTCCAGCTGCAGCTGCGCGCTGGCGACGGCGGCCTCGTCGGCTTTGATGGTGCCCTGCGTTTCGCTGACCAGCGACTGCTGGGTGTCCAGCTCCTGACGAGAAACGAGGTTGGTTTTCACCAGCTGCTGGTAGCGCGCCAGATCGCGACGGGCGTTGGCGAGGGTGGCTTTGTCTTTCACGAGCTGCCCCTGCGCCTGGGCGAGGGCAACTTTAAACTGGCTCGGGTCGATTTCCGCCAGCAGATCGCCCGCTTTAACCTGCTGACCTTCCTGGAAGTGGATCGCGATGAGCTGACCGTCAACGCGGCTGCGCACCGTGGCGGTGTTGGCGGCGGTGATGGTTCCGAGCCCCGTCAGATAACGTGGAACGGCTTTGCTCACCGCCGTTGCCGCCTGAACCGGCGCCAGCGCGCCGCCGCGCATGCCGTGACGGCCGCCGCCTGCCGGGCGCTGTGGTGCACTATTGGCACCGGCGGGAGCGGCGGAGTTCGCGGATTGACTGTGCCAGTACCAGGCGGCGGCAAGGACCACCACAATGATGCCAGCGGCGATTGCCCAGCGGGATTTGTTACTGCCTTTCATCGTTATACGTTCTCATCCTGAATACTTCGGGGAATGATACTAGTTTAGTCAGCTAACACAGCGGAAAAATGGAGGAAATATGGAAGACTGTCAGGAATGGTCTGAGAGTAGCACCGCGGTTTTCTCCCTCTCCCTGTGGGAGAGGGCCGGGGTGAGGGCATCAGACCGCACCGCAACAACACTAGCTAAACATCACCTGCGCCCAGCGCGCCAGCCCTGCGGTAACGGAGCCAAAGTCATCCCCGCCGGCAATCGGAATGCCCGGCAGCTGTTCCGCCAGCGCTTTCTTGATCAGCGGCGAGCGGGCGCTACCGCCGGTCAGATAGATCACATCCGGCTTCTCTTTGCCGTTCTCCAGCGCCAGCTGGACCTGCTCCAGAATACGCTGCAGCGGCTGAGCAAGCGCCGTCTCCAGCCCCTCCTGTGAAATCGCCGTGGTCAGATCCTCGCTGATAAACGGCAAGGAGACCGCATGTTCAGGACGGTCCGAAAGGGCGATTTTGCTCTCTTCGGCGGTGCGCACCACGCGGTAGCTCAGGCGCTGACGCCACACTTTATAGAGCAGGGCGACCTTCTCGGCGTCCTGCGCGTCGCGCACCAGATCGTTAATGAAGCGCCCGTTCGCGGTGCTGTAAAAATCACTCTGCGCCGGAACGTCGTTGATGGCAATCGCGTTCCACCACGGCAGGATCGGCAGGGCGATGCCTTTTTCCGTTTGCCCGCCCATGCCCAGCAGCGGCATCAGGCTCTTGAAGGCCAGCGCGATATCCAAATCGTTACCGCCTACGCGGCAGCCGCTGTGCCCGAGCAGGCTGTTTTCACGATCGCGACGGTTATGCCACTGCGGCCCCATCAGCAGCAGCGAGCAGTCGGTGGTTCCCCCGCCGATGTCCACGACCAGCACGCGCTTCTCTTCCGTCAGCGTGGCTTCAAAATCCAGCCCCGCCGCAACCGGCTCGTACTGGAACACCACGTCGCGAAAGCCTGCCCGGTGCGCGGCGCGTTCAAGGATCCCCTGCGCCTGCTGGTTGGCCTCGTCGCCGCCCAGCCCCTGGAAGTTGATTGGGCGGCCAATCACCGCCTGGGTAATCTCCTCGGAAACCTGCGTCTGCGCCTGATGACGGATATGCAGCATCATGGCGCACACCAGGTCCTCAAACATCGCCACCTGCTGCGGCTTCAGGCCGCTGGCGCCGAGGAAGGACTTTGGCGATTTAACGAAATAGACCTCTTCCGGGTCTTCAATGTAGTGCCCGAGCGAGGAGAGGCCGAACTGCACGCTGGACGGGGTAACGTCGATATCTTCCTCGCGGTTGAAGCTGACCGCCCGACGCAGCAGCGCCTGGGTTTCCGCCGCGGTGGCAGGAACCTGATGGTGGCGGAACAGCCACTCGCTCACCGCCTCACGCGTCGGCGCGCAGAGCATTGACGGCAGCAGCGTGCTCTCTCTTTCCATTTTCAGGAGCTGCGGTTGTCCGTTCTGCATAATCGCAACCGAGCAGTTTGCCGTACCGTAGTCAAATCCAATAAACACGATTAATCCCCATGCCGGTGAGAAGGGGCGAGACTTTAACGAAATGTCTGCATGGCGACAACAGGAATATGAAAGCAAGGCGAAACACCGCTTTTCCGTTTATCCTGAGAGGAATAAAAAAGGAGCAATAATGTATACCCTGACCTGGCAACCTCCCTACGACTGGCAGTGGATGTTTGGCTTTCTCGGCGCGCGTGCGGTGACGGGCATTGAAACCGTCACGAGCGACTACTACGAGCGCAGTTTTGCCTGTAACGGCCATCAGGGGATATTTCGCGTGACGCCGGATATCGCCACCTATACGCTGACCGTGACGCTCAGTCCGGGGCTGCTTCCGGTTGCGCAGACGTGTCTTGAACGCATCGCGCGCCTGTTCGATCTCGCCTGCAACCCGCAGCGCGTCGCGGATACGCTGGGGGATCTCGGCGCTGCCCGACCCGGCCTGCGTTTGCCGGGGGCGATGGATGCGTACGAGCAGGGCGTACGGGCGATTCTCGGGCAGCTGGTGAGCGTGGCGATGGCGGCGAAACTGGCTTCCCGCGTTGTCGCCCTGTGCGGTGAGCCGGTGAAGGATGCACCGGGCTATGTCTGCTTTCCCTCCCCGCAAGCGCTGGCCGCTGCCGATCCGCTGGCGCTCAAGGCGCTCGGGATGCCGGTAAAACGCGCGGAGTCGCTGATTCATCTGGCGCAGTCGGTTGTTGACGGGACGTTTCCGCTGACGCCGCCTGAGGACGTTGAGGCGGGCATGAAGGCACTACAGCAGCGGCCCGGCATCGGGCGCTGGACGGCAAATTACCTGGCCCTGCGCGGCTGGCAGGCGAAAGACGTGTTCCTGCCGGATGATTATCTGATTAAGCAACGCTTCGCCGGGATGACCCCGGCGCAGATCCGTCGTTACGCCGAACGCTGGCAGCCGTGGCGCTCCTACGCGCTGCTGCACATCTGGTATACCGACGGCTGGACGCCGTCAGTTGATGGCGAAATAGCTGGTGTTGAGCAGTAGATCCAGCGGCTGCGGCTCGGCGATGGTGTCGCCATAGATAAAATCAATGCCGATGCCGGAAAGCGTATCCATCATGATGGGCTGGTTACAGGGGCCCGCGATGGTTTTCATCCCCAGACGCTGGGCGTGGCCCTGAACGATGGTCACCATCATCTCATCCATCAGATTGCCGTACACGTTGCTCACCACCTCGGCATCCAGCATCAGATAATCGGCCATGTTCGGGCTCAGGTGGGTAAAGACGTTCATGTCGCGCCCTATCTGGCTGAAGATCAACCGGCAGCCCGCCTGGCGAAGCTTTTGCAGCCCTCGCTGCAGATTCTCATCCGGGTTACATACCACGTCGGCCGCGATGACCAGATGCAGCAGACGGCCCGGCATAGGGCTGTTATCGAGCAGGTCGAGGAGTTCATCGACCAGCGTTACGCTGGCTAATCCGGCGGCAGAAAGCGGTAGCGCTACCCCCATTCCTTTACGGGCGACCTGCGCGGCAGAGGTGCGGAAAAACTCGCCAAAGATACGTCTGTCGAGGGCGTGCAGCAGCTCGGGCTCCGCAAGGCCAGAACGGAAGGCGTGCTCCTCCTGGACTTCACCCTGGCTGGTCCACAGGCGTAGCGAAACCAGCCAGAAGTTACAGCTTTCCGGTATGCGCGGGGAGGCGACGCTGCGGGCTATCATCATCAGATGATTGTCTTTGATCATGTGCCACTGTTCGTCCAGCGACATCATGCTGCGCGCGCTCCGATCCCGCTCCTGCTGCGGTTCGTACACCGTCACGATGCCGCGGCCGCTGTTTTTCGAGGCATAACAGGCAATATCCGCCTGCGACATCACTTCTGACGCCTGGTTATTATGCTCATCAATCAGCGTGATCCCTGCGCTGGCGCCAATCCGGTGCAGGCGGCCTTCCCACATAAAGTGATAGTCATTGATGGTATGGATCAGACGACCGGTGATATAGCGCGCGCTCTCAATATTGCAGTCCGGCAGCAGCAGCCCAAACTCGTCGCCGCCCAGGCGCGCCAGCACGTCGCTGGAGCGAAGCATGGTTAACATCATGGAGGAGAGTTCCCGCAGCAGGGCATCTCCCGCCGCATGGCCTGCGGTATCATTGACGGCTTTGAAGCGGTCCAGATCGATAAAGACCAGCGCATGACGCTGACGCGTCTCGCGAACGGTTTGCAGAAGTCGTTTGAGATGGTTTTCGAAGCTGACCCGGTTTGCCAGGTGGGTCAGGGCATCGTGCGAGGCGCTGTAGCTCAGCTGACGCAGCATTTTGCGCGACTCGGTAACGTCCTGAATAACGATCACCGAGCCAATACTGTGCCCGTCAAGGGTACTGAGTGGCGTAATGCTGTAGTGGATATCAAACGATCCGCCGGTGCGGCAGTTCAGCACTACGTCCTGGTCGATATCGGAGCGTGACATATCGCCGCTGTGAATGTTCTCCATCAGCGGGCCCCGTTCCCCAAAGGTGATGTGTAACACCTTCAGGATCGGCTGGCCGATGGCCTCGGTCTGCAGCCAGCCGCTCATTTTCTCGGCGACCGGGTTCATAAAGGTGACGTTCATGTCGATATCGGTACAGAGCACCGCTTCGCCGATGGAGTCGAGCGTGATGTGCAGACGCTCTTTTTCCTGGAACAGCGCTTCGTTAAGCTCCTTCACCTCGGTCATGTCCATATTGATGCCGAGTAAACGCTCCACTTCACCTTCTTTATTCAGCACCCGGTTTGCCAGGGAGCGAATATGGCGCACGCCTTCCTTCACGCGGATACGGAATTCAAGCTTAAACGGCAGACGAGAGACCAGTGAATCCCGCAGCACCTGCTCCGCATGGGCGCGATCCTCCGGCAGCATTCTTTCGTGCCAGAGCTGCCAGGTGGGCTTGATGTGCGGCGGAATTTCATACAGCTCAAACATCCGCTTATCCCAGCTGATAATGTCGGGCTCCAGATCCCACTCCCAGATGCCGATGCCGCCCGCTTCGTTGGCCAGCGTAATGCGCTCCATCAGGCGTTTATTGACCCACTCGGTCTGCTTCAGGTCGTTAATGTCTTCAATCTGGGCGATAAAATAGAGCGGCGAGCCGTCGGCATGGCGCACGACGGAGACGGCCAGAAGCGCCCAGACGACCTCGCCGTTGCGCGTGTAATAGCGCTTTTCGAGGGTGTAGGTGTTGATCTCGCCGTTGACCAACTGCTCCAGCTGTTCCAGGTCGGTATGCAAATCTTCCGGCCAGGTGAGCTGCTGGAAGGTGAGCGACTGCAGCTCGGTCTGACTGTAACCGAGGAAATTGCACAGCGCCTTGTTGGCCTGAAGCCACTGGCCTTCCATGCTGACTAACGCCATGCCGATGGCGGAATACTCCATTGCATTGCGAAAGCGCTCTTCGCTCTCGGTGATGTGTTTGCGTTCGGCACGGAAGGCATACATCACCATGGTCATCACGTTAGCGGGGAGAAGCAGCATCAGGAACGGCAGCCACGGCGCGTTCATCATCGGCCCGGCATGTTGGGTGGTCAGCGCCGAAGGGTTATGGGCAATCATCAGGGAAACGACCATCACGGTAACCAGAAACACCATGAATGCTTCCATCCGCGGCAAGCGCACGGCGCTCCACATCAGGAGGACAATCACGCAGGTAAAAGGCCACGGCAGCCAGGTAATGGATGCCCAGCTGAGCGCCAGCGTCACGGCCATGGTGACCAGCGTTTCCAGCAGCAATCTCGGGTCACGGTGGCGGAGCAGGTAATGGGATTTAAACAGCAGCCCCAGCGGCACCAGCGCCAGCGCGCCAATGGATTCAGATAGCACCCAGACGATGAAATTACGCAGCGGCTCAGGGCCGGGGATCAGAAGCGTCATCAGAATACCGCCCACCAGCGGCGGCACCAGCGCGCTGCCTATGGCCAGGCGGATCCAGTCGTTTAAATTTTGCAGCGGGTTGTACCACGGAAGCAGCTTGCGCAGTAACACGGCACCGATGACGGCCTCAATAATGTTTATTGCGGCGTAGGTGAGGTTTATCGACGCCCAGGAGAACACCATCCACGAGGCCAGAATATTGCCGAATGAACAGGCCAGGGCAATCCCGGGCCACATTTTTCCCGCATGGCGGTAAAACGCCACCATCATAATGGCGGTAGGAAACCAGAGCGGCGCCAGCAGGGTACCGAAGCGGGTAAGCTCCAGCGAAAATAAGGTAAAGATAAAGGTGACCAGGCCCAGACAGACAAGTCGTAATAAAGGATGTGGGGTGGTAACCAAAACCCGCTGGTATTGTTTATTCATTACCGCTTTATCCAGAGACGCCATGCCGTCAGGAGAGAAGTGCGCACGAGTGAATTTGATAATTTGGTTTATGCTAGTACAAACAATTTACAATTCATATGGCGACTGCTCATAATTTGACATCATAGACTTATTAAATAGTTACTCGCTAAAAAATCCCTGTTAAACGCTGAAAAAACGGCCATTAAAATTTCTCTCAGGGAGCAATGTGCCACTTTTCAGCCCGTCTCGCAGAACCTGCGCATTCGACTGGTATCACGCCCGCGAAATCCCTATAATTGCCGCGTTTGACGCTCCGGCGTCGTCCTTCCTTAACATCCAGGTTATTCAGGTCGCTAAATTTATGACTGATAAGTCTCATCAGTGCGTCATTATAGGCATCGCCGGCGCATCGGCTTCAGGTAAAAGTCTAATTGCCAGTACGCTTTATCGCGAACTGCGTGAACAAGTAGGTGATGAGCATATCGGCGTCATTCCCGAAGACAGCTATTACAAAGATCAATCCCATCTGTCGATGGAAGAGCGCGTAAAAACCAACTACGACCACCCGAATGCGATGGATCACAGTTTACTGTTCCAGCATTTAGAAGCCCTAAAGAGCGGCCAGGCCATTGAGCTGCCCGTTTACAGTTACGTAGAACACACCCGAACCCAGGAAACGATCCGCATCGAGCCGAAGAAGGTCATTATCCTTGAAGGCATCCTGCTCCTGACCGACGCTCGCCTGCGTGAATCCATGAACTTCTCCATTTTCGTCGATACCCCGCTGGATATCTGCCTGATGCGCCGCATCAAGCGTGACGTTAACGAGCGCGGTCGTTCGATGGACTCCGTCATGGCGCAATACCAGAAAACGGTGCGTCCGATGTTCCTGCAGTTTATTGAACCATCCAAACAATACGCCGATATCATCGTGCCTCGCGGGGGCAAAAACCGCATTGCGATTGATATCTTAAAAGCGAAAATCAGCCAGTTTTTTGAATAAGCCGCGCGAATTGTGTACCGTTCAGAGATAACCTGGTTTTACCCTGAGTGTTTAAGGCCTCAGGGTACGATGCATGAAAGGAGAAAGTGCCATGCGTCTTTGCGATCGTGATATTGAAGCCTGGCTGGATGAAGGCCGCTTGTCTATTACCCCGCGTCCCCCCGTGGAGCGTATCAATGGGGTGACCGTTGACGTACGGTTGGGGAATAAATTCCGCACCTTTAGTGGCCATACTGCGCCATTCATCGACCTCAGCGGGCCGAAGGATGAAGTCAGCGCCGCGCTCGATCGCGTCATGAGTGATGAAATCGTCATTGACGAAGGCGAAGCTTTTTATCTGCACCCGGGTGAACTGGCGCTGGCGGTGACGTATGAATCCGTGACCCTGCCTGCGGATCTCGTCGGCTGGCTTGATGGCCGTTCTTCTCTGGCACGCCTGGGCCTGATGGTTCACGTGACCGCGCACCGTATCGACCCAGGCTGGTCCGGCCGTATCGTGCTGGAGTTCTTCAACGCCGGCAAGCTGCCGCTGGCGCTGCGCCCCGGAATGATGATTGGTGCGTTAAGCTTTGAACCGCTGACAGGCCCGGCAGACCGGCCTTATAACCGCCGCCAGGACGCAAAATACCGCGACCAGCAGGGTGCGGTTGCCAGCCGTATTGATAAAGACTGATCGTTAGTCCATTGAGGATGCCATGAGAAGAGTTCTGACAACGCTGATGATTTTGCTGGTGGTGCTGGTTGCTGGCCTTTCGGCGTTGGTTCTGCTGGTTAACCCGAATGATTTCCGCGCTTACATGGTGCGGCAGGTCGAGGCACGCAGTGGTTACCAACTGAAGCTTGACGGGCCGCTGCGCTGGCACGTCTGGCCGCAGCTCAGCATTCTCTCTGGCCGAATGTCGTTAACCGCGCCGGGGGCCGCACAGCCGCTGGTCTCTGCGGATAACATGCGTCTTGACGTGGCGCTGATCCCGCTAATCTCCCATCAGCTGCAGGTTAACCAGGTGATGCTGAAGGGCGCGGTCATTCAGCTTACCCCGCAAACCGAAGCCGTGCGCGACGCGAATGCGCCGGTTGCGCCGCGCGAGAATACCTTACCGGATGAACCGTCCGATACGGGCTGGTCATTTGATATTGGCAAACTGAAAGTTGCCGATAGCGTGCTGGTGTTCCAGCATGAGGATCAGGAGCAGGTCACCGTTCGCAACATCAACCTGCAGATGGAACAGGATGAACACCATCTTGCGTCGCTGGAATTTAGCGGACGGGTGAATCGCGACCAGCGCGATCTGACCCTCTCGTTGAATGCAAACGTGAATGCGTCGGACTACCCGCATCAGCTGACGGCCGACATCCTGCAGCTCAACTGGCAGCTGACGGGGGCGGATCTCCCTACCCAGGGGATTACCGGGCAGGGGACGCTGCAGGCCGTTTGGCGCGAAGAACAAAAACAGCTGGCGCTGGATAACCTCAATCTGCAGGCCAACGACAGCAGCCTGAAAGGGCAGGCGAGCGTCACGCTCGACGATAAGCCGAAGTGGGTGCTGAACCTGCAGTTTGACAAGCTCAACCTGGAGAACATCCTGCCGCCGGTGCCGGCAAGCGCAACGGACAGCGATGCCGTACAGACGGGGCAAAGCCAGTCACCGGTGTCGCGTCCGGTTATCTCGTCCAACCTTGAACAGCCTGACTATAACGTGCTGCGCGGCTTCACGGCGGATATTCTGCTGAAAGCCAACAGCGTGCGCTGGCGCGGTATTGATTTCACCGACGTGAGCGGCCAGATGTTCAACCATAATGGGTTGCTGGTGATTTCAGAACTGAGCGGCAAAATGGGGGCGGGTCACCTGTCACTTCCGGGTACGCTGGACGTGCGTAAGGACGTTGCCAGCGCTGAATTCCAGCCGCGTCTCGACAACGTTGAGATTGGCAGCATCCTCAAAGCCTTTAACTATCCGATTTCCCTGACGGGGCAGCTGACGCTGGCCGGGGATTTCTCAGGCACCAGAATTGATGCCAACGCCTTCCGCCGCGAGTGGCAGGGCGAGGCGCACGTTGACCTGAAAGATTCGCGAATGGAAGGGCTCAACTTCCAGCAGTTGGTCCAGCAGGCGGTGGAGCGCAGCAGCGATGTTAAAGCCCAGGAAAACTATGACAGCGCAACGCGCCTCGACAGCTTCACCACGGATCTGACGCTGGATAACGGAGTACTGACGATGGCCGGAATGCAGGGAACCTCGTCTATGCTGTCGTTAACCGGAGAAGGCTCGCTGGATCTGGTCAAAGAGACGGCGGACACGCGCTTTAACGTCCGGGTACTTTCCGGCTGGCAGGGCGAAAGCAAGCTGATTGACTTCCTCAAAGAGACGCCGGTTCCGCTTAGCGTATACGGCAAATGGCAGGCGCTGAACTACAGCCTTCAGGTGGATCAGATCCTGCGTAAGCACCTGCAGGATGAAGCGAAGCGTCGGCTTAACAGCTGGGCGGATCGTAATAAAGATTCCCAGAACGGCAAGGACGTGAAGAAGCTGCTGGATAAGCTTTGAGGTTCGTGGTGCAGGCGGTGCTGCCTGATGCCATCACCCCGACCCTCTCCCGCGGGAGAGGGAGCAAATACTAAAACGGCAACGAGGTTGCCGTTTTGTTTTACCTAAACCTCAAAATCCAGCTCTTCCTCATCCCGCAGTGGAATAAGCTGCACTTTCTGCACGCGATGGTTTTCAATCTGCAGGGTTTTAAGCAGATAGTCGCCCACCTGAACCTCTTCTCCCGGCTGCGGGATGCGCTGTAAATACTCCATCAGCAGGCCGGCAATGGTGTGGTATTCCCGTTTTTCATCCAGCGGCAGCGGCACGTACTGCACCAGGTCTTCCAGCGGCATGTGGCCGTTGGCCGTCCACGAGCCGTCTGCGTTTTTCTGAATGTCGTGGCGGGCATCAATCTCATCCACCTCGTTTGGCAGATTGCCGGCGATGGTTTCCATCACGTCGCTGAGCGTGACCAGCCCTTCCACCGAACCAAACTCATCCACTACGAAGGCGAAGTGCGTGCGCGCGTTGCGGAACTGCTCCAGCGCGGAAAGCAGCGGAAGCGCTTCCGGGAAGACCAGCGGCTGGCGCACCAGCGCGCGCAGGTTGAGCGGCTCGCCGTGAAGCTGCTGCTGGAGCAGATCAATCACGTGCACCACCCCCAGCAGCTCCTCTTCCTCTTCACCGCCGGTGACCACCACGCGGGTATGCTGGTTTTTATCCAGCAGGGCGCGGATCTGCTCTTCCGGTGCCGTGAGGTCAATATGCTCAATGTCATGCCGGGAGGTCATGATGCTGCTCACCGTGCGCTGATTCAGGTTAAGCACCCGCTCGATCATCAGCCGCTCCTGCGGGTTAAAGATCTGCCCGTCGCTGTGATCGGCAAGCAGGGCGGAGGATTCGGCGTCCAGCTCGGCATCCTCTTTCCTGCCGCTCAGCAGGCGCATGACGGTTTCTGCCGTGCGCTGGCGCAGGGTCTGATTCGCGGAGAGAAACCGGCGGCGGTTAAATATCGCCAGCTGGTTGAGGGCTTCAATCATGACGGAGAAGCCAATGGCGGCGTACAGATAGCCTTTCGGAATGTGGAACCCGAAACCGTCGGCGACCAGGCTAAAGCCAATCATCAGCAGGAAGCTCAGACAGAGGATCACGATGGTCGGGTGACTGTTCACAAAGCGGGTCAGCGCTTTGCTCGCCATCACCATCAGCGTGATGGCGATGATTACCGCGGCCATCATGACGGCGAGATGGTCCACCATCCCGACGGCGGTAATCACCGAATCCAGGGAGAAGACCGCATCGAGCACCACAATTTGCGCCACCACCGGCCAGAATTTCGCCCCGCGTCGCTGGGTTGGGTTCTCGCTGTCTTTGCCTTCGAGCCGCTCGTTAAGCTCCACCGTGGCTTTGAACAGCAGGAACAGCCCGCCGAAGAGCATGATCAGGTCGCGCGCGCTAAAGCTCAGACCGCGAACGGAGAACAGAGGCTGAGTGAGCGTGACCATCCAGGAGATAGAGGCCAGCAGCAGTAAACGCATCACCATCGCCAGCAGCAGACCCGTCACGCGCGCGCGGTCGCGCTGGGAAGGGGGCAGTTTTTCAGCGAGGATGGCGATAAAGACCAGATTATCAATCCCGAGCACTAATTCGATGACGACCAGCGTCACCAGCCCGGCCCAGATTGATGGATCGGCAATCCATTCCATAGTAATAGCAATACCTTCTGTTATATGACGAATGTCACACTTCGATCATGGATAAAGCTGCGGGAAAATGCAATGTCGGGCTGAGATTTCTCTTAATACGATGCGTAAAAAAGAGAGCAATCTCAGGTGGGTGTAAATAAGCGAAATACGTATATTTTATTATTCTGAGAGCATTTTAGGATATATCGCAGATAATGGTATTTGCTCTCTTTTTGTCAATATAAAGAAAATCCTAAAAGGTCAAAACTTTGCTCTTAATATTAATCTTAAAAACCGATATTAGGACAGTTGTCTCCTTGCCTGCTATTAGGTTAGCTGCAACAATTCTCCCAGCATCAAATGTTAAATCTTGTTGTTGCTATTATTGTTTTGGTCTTCGGAATGGTCATTCATTATCCGTTGTGTATTTCAAGCGGCTGATATATTTCCAGAAGACCTTACTCAAGAGGGTGTCTATCCATAACACATTGTTTAGTCAGTGGATTGGTAACTGAAAGCCAAGGGCGGTAGCGTGCCTGAAAGCGTGTGAATCAGCCTCGATTATTCTGTCAATAGCCAATGGATGAATAAGCTTTTTTTAGGACTGATGCCAGTTATATTTCTATTTGATTAACTGCATGCTGAAACCCAATACGTCTCAAGCTTATTTAAATTGCACAGGATAATTACTCTGCCAAAGTGATAAATAATCAATGATGAAATCCAAAATGAAATTGATGCCATTATTGGTGTCTGTGACCTTGATGAGTGGTTGCACGGTCTTTCCCGGCAGCAATATGTCAACAATGGGTAAGGATGTGATCAAGCAACAGGATGCCGATTTTGATCTCGACAAAATGGTGAATGTTTATCCACTTACGCCACGTCTGGTCGAACAATTACGTCCACGTCCGAACGTTGCCCAGCCGAATATGTCTCTGGACCAGGAAATTGCCTCCTATCAGTATCGCGTGGGGCCGGGCGACGTGATCAACGTGACCGTCTGGGATCACCCTGAACTGACCACGCCAGCGGGCCAGTACCGCAGCTCAAGCGACACCGGGAACTGGGTACAGTCAGATGGCACCATGTTCTATCCGTACATTGGTAAAGTGCATGTCGCCGGGAAAACGCTTGCCGAAATCCGTAGTGATATTACCGGCCGCTTAGCGCAGTACATCGCCGACCCGCAGGTGGACGTTAATATCGCCGCATTCCGCTCGCAAAAAGCCTATATCTCCGGTCAGGTGAACAAATCCGGCCAGCAGGCCATCACCAACGTTCCGCTCACCGTTCTGGACGCCATTAACGCCGCGGGCGGCTTAACCGACGGCGCCGACTGGCGCAACGTGGTGCTGACCCACAACGGTAAAGAGCAGCGCATTTCGCTGCAGGCGCTGATGCAAAACGGCGATCTGACCCAGAACCGCCTGCTCTATCCGGGCGATATCCTCTACGTACCGCGCAACGACGATCTGAAAGTCTTCGTGATGGGTGAAGTGAAGAAACAGAGCACCCTCAAAATGGACTTCAGCGGCATGACCCTGACCGAAGCGCTGGGCAATGCTGAAGGTATCGATCTGACGACCTCTAACGCGACCGGTATTTTCGTCATCCGTCCGCTGAAAGGTGAAGGCAGCGCGAAGGGCAAGATTGCCAACATCTACCAGTTGGATATGTCCGATGCGACGTCTCTGGTGATGGCGACGGAGTTCCGTCTCCAGCCATACGATGTGGTTTACGTCACCACCGCGCCGGTTGCCCGCTGGAACCGTCTGATCAACCAGTTGCTGCCAACCATCAGTGGCGTTCGCTACATGACGGATACGGCGCGCGACATTCATACCTGGTAATCCGCGATGTTTAACAAAATTCTGGTGGTATGCGTGGGGAACATTTGCCGTTCCCCCACGGCTGAACGGCTGTTGAAACAGTACCAGCCCGAGTTAACGGTCGAGTCCGCAGGGCTGGGCGCGCTGGTGGGCAAAAGTGCCGACGAGCGCGCAACGAGCGTGGCCCGCGATCACAACCTCTCTCTTGACGGGCATATTGCCCGCCAGGTCACCGGCCGCATGTGCCGGGAGTATGACCTGATTCTGGCAATGGAAAAACGCCATATTCATGCGCTATGCGATATCGCTCCGGAGATGCGCGGCAAGGTGATGCTGTTTGGTCACTGGGACAACGAACGCGAAATCCCCGATCCGTATCGCAAGAGCCATGAAGCCTTCGAGGCGGTTTACACCTTACTTGACCAGTCTGCCCAACAGTGGGCGCAGGCACTGAAAGCTCAGCAGGGATAACAATGACAGAAAAAACAAAACCTTCTGCCGCCCCGACTTCGGGCAGTGATGAAATTGATATTGGTCGCCTGGTCGGCACGGTTATTGAGGCAAAGTGGTGGGTGCTCGGCATTACCGCCGTCTTTGCCGCGGCGGCCGTTATCTATACGCTCTTTGCGACGCCTATCTACAGCGCCGACGCGCTGGTGCAGATTGAACAAAATACCGGCAACTCCCTGGTGCAGGATATCGGCTCCGCGCTGGCGAACAAGCCGCCGGCATCCGACGCTGAAATTCAGCTGATCCAGTCGCGTCTTGTGCTGGGTAAAACGGTTCACGACCTCGGCCTCGACATCTCCGTCACCAAAAATACGTTCCCGATCTTTGGTGCCGGCTGGGATCGGCTGATGGGGCGCAGCAATGACACCGTCAAAGTCACTGACTTTGTGCTGCCGAAAGGGGCGGGGGATCAAACCTTTACCCTGACGGTGCTGGGCCCTAAACAATACCAACTGACCAGCGATGCGGGCTTTAGCGCACGCGGCGAAGTGGGGCAGATGCTGAATAAAGATGGCGTTAGCATGATGGTTAGCGCGATCCACGCCCAGGAGGGCGGTGAATTCACCGTGACCAAATTCTCCACGCTGGGAATGATTAACAATCTGCAGAACAACCTGACCGTCACGGAAAACGGTAAGGACACCGGCGTGCTGAGCATGACCTTTACCGGTGAAGATAAGGATCAGATCCGCGACATCCTGAACAGCATTACCCGCAACTACCTTGAGCAGAACGTCGAGCGCAAGTCGGCGGAAGCAGCGAAAAGCCTGGCGTTCCTCTCTAAACAGCTCCCGGAAGTGCGTGCCCGTCTGGACGATGCCGAGAACAAGCTGAACGCCTTCCGTCAGGATAAAGACTCCGTCGACCTGCCGCTGGAGGCCAAATCGGTTCTCGACTCCATGGTCAACATTGATGCGCAGCTCAACGAGCTGACCTTCAAAGAAGCGGAGATTTCCAAGCTTTACACCAAACGCCACCCGGCCTACCGCACGCTGCTGGAAAAGCGCCGCACTCTCGAAGAGGAGAAGGCGAAGCTGAACGACCGCGTGACCGCGATGCCGAAAACGCAGCAGGAGATCGTGCGTCTGACCCGCGACGTGGAATCCGGACAGCAGGTTTACATGCAGCTGCTGAACAAGCAGCAGGAGCTGAAAATCACCGAGGCCAGCACCGTGGGTGACGTGCGCATCGTTGACCCGGCCATTACCCAGCCTGGCGTGCTGAAGCCGAAGAAAGCCCTGATTATTCTCGGCAGCATTATTCTCGGCCTGATGCTCTCTATCGTTGGCGTGCTGCTGCGCTCGCTGTTCAACCGCGGCATCGAAAGCCCGCAGGCGCTGGAAGAGAATGGGATCAACGTCTACGCCAGCATCCCGCTGTCCGAGTGGCAAAAATCCCGTGACAGCGTCAAGACCATCAAGGGCGTTAAGCGTTACAAACAGAGCCAGCTGCTGGCCGTGGGTAACCCAACCGACCTGGCGATTGAAGCGATACGCAGCCTGCGTACCAGCCTGCACTTCGCCATGATGCAGGCTAAAAACAACGTACTGATGTTAACCGGCGTCAGCCCGTCTATCGGTAAGACGTTTGTGTGCGCCAACCTGGCGGCCGTGGTGAGCCAGACCAACAAGCGCGTGCTGCTGATCGACTGCGATATGCGTAAGGGCTACACCCACGAACTGCTGGGCACCAACAACGTGAACGGTCTGTCGGAAATCCTGCTGGGTCAGGGGGAGATTAGCCAGAGCGCCAAGCCGACCTCGATTCCGAGATTCGACCTGATCCCGCGTGGTCAGGTGCCGCCGAACCCGTCTGAACTGCTGATGAGCGAACGCTTCACCCAGCTGATTGAGTGGGCGAGCAAACACTACGACCTGGTGCTGATCGATACGCCGCCGATTCTGGCCGTGACCGATGCCGCCGTGGTGGGTCGCCATGCGGGTACCACGCTGATGGTGGCGCGCTATGCCGTGAATACCCTGAAAGAAGTGGAAACCAGCCTGAGCCGCTTCGAGCAGAACGGGATTGAGGTGAAAGGGGTGATTCTGAACTCCATCTTCCGTCGTGCGACCGGGTACCAGGATTACGGCTATTACGAGTACGAATACAAGTCTGACAGTAAATAATAAAACACACCCACACCCCTCACCCTAACCCTCTCCCCTGAGGGGAGAGGGGACTGCCTGGTGCGGTCTTTCACCCTCTCCCCTCCGGGGAGAGGGCCGGGGTGAGGGGCAGGAGGAATACATGAGCACACAACGCCCTTTGATTTCTATCTATATGCCGACATGGAACCGTCAGCAGCTGGCGATCCGCGCGATTAAATCAGTCCTGCGTCAGGATTACGATAACTGGGAACTGATTATCGTGGATGACTGTTCCTCCTCTTACGAGCAGCTGCAAAAATTTGTCGAAGACCTGAACGATCCGCGCGTGGTGTACACGCACAACGCCATCAACTCCGGGGCGTGCGCGGTACGTAATCAGGCGATTATGCAGGCCAAAGGGCAGTATCTGACCGGCATCGACGACGATGACGAATGGACGCCGAACCGCCTGTCCGTCTTCCTGTCGCATAAAGAGCAGCTGGTCACGCACGCCTTTCTGTATGCCAACGACTATGTCTGCCAGGGCGAAGTGTATTCGCAGCCGGCCAGCCTGCCGCTGTACCCTAAATCACCGTATTCTCGCCGCCTGTTCTACAAGCGCAACATTATCGGCAATCAGGTCTTTACCTGGGCGTGGCGCTTTAAGGAGTGCCTGTTCGATACCGAACTGAAGGCCGCGCAGGATTACGACATCTTCCTGCGGATGGTGGTGGAGTACGGCGAGCCGTGGAAGGTGGAAGAGGCCACGCAGATCCTGCACATCAACCACGGGGAGATGCAGATCACCTCCTCACCGAAGAAGTTCTCGGGCTACTTCCATTTTTACCGCAAGCACAAGGACAAGTTTGACCGTGCCAGCCGGAAGTATCAGCTCTTTACCCTGTACCAGATCCGCAATAAGCGCATGACCTGGCGCACCCTGCTGACGCTGCTGTCCGTGCGTAACGGCAAGCGTCTGGCTGACGGGCTTCGGGGGAAATAATGTTTCTGGAAGATTGCCGCGCAAACAGCTGGAGCCTGCGCCCGTGCTGCATGGTTCTGGCGTACCGCATCGCGCACTTTTGCTCGGTGTGGCGCAAGAAAAATGTACTGAACAATATCTGGGCGGCGCCGGTGCTGGTGCTGTACCGCATCATCACCGAATGCTTTTTTGGGTATGAGATCCAGGCTGCGGCCACCATTGGCCGCCGCTTTACCATCCACCACGGCTATGCGGTGGTGATCAACAAGTTCGTGGTCGCGGGTGATGATTTCACCATTCGTCATGGGGTGACTATCGGCAACCGTGGGCCAGACAGCCTGGCCTGTCCGGTCATCGGCAACGGCGTCGAGCTGGGCGCGAACGTGGTGGTGATTGGCGACATTGCGATAGGTAACAACGTGACGATCGGGGCGGGCAGCGTGGTGCTGGACAGCATCCCCGATAACGCGCTGGTGGTGGGAGAGAAAGCCCGCGTGAAGGTGATTAAATGAACATTCTGCAATTTAACGTGCGCCTCGCAGAAGGCGGGGCGGCCGGCGTGGCGCTGGATCTGCACCAGCGCGCGCTGCAAAAAGGACTCCAGTCTCGTTTTATTTACGGCTACGGCAAAGGCGGCAAGAAAAGCGTCAGCCACGATAACTATCCGCAGGTGCTTAAGCACACGCCGCGTCTGACCTCTGTTGCCAACATCGCGCTGTTCCGCCTGTTTAACCGCGATCTGTTTGGCAACCTGAACAGTCTTTATCGCACCGTGACCCGCACAACGGGCCCGGTTGTGCTGCATTTCCACGTTCTGCACAGCTACTGGCTGAATCTGGAAGAGGTGGTGGCGTTTTGTCAGAAGGTGCAGGCCCACAAGCCCGACACCCGCTTCGTCTGGACGCTGCACGATCACTGGAGCGTGACCGGACGCTGCGCGTTTACCGACGGCTGCGAAGGCTGGAAAGATAGCTGCCAGAAATGCCCGACGTTGAGCAACTATCCGCCGGTGAAGGTGGATCGCGCGCATCAGCTGGTAGACGGAAAGCGTCAGCTGTTCCGCGACATGCTCTCGCTCGGCTGCACGTTCATCTCCCCGAGCCAGCACGTGGCCGATGCCTTCAACAGCCTGTATGGGGCAGGGCGCTGTCAGATTATCAACAACGGCATCGATGTGGCGACGGAAGCCATCCTGGCCGAGCTGACGCCAGTGGCGGAAACCGCGGGTAAACCGAAAATCGCCATCGTTGCGCACGATCTGCGTTACGACGGCAAAACCAACCAGCAGCTGGTGCGCGACATGATGGCGCTGGGTGACAAGATTGAACTGCACACCTTCGGCAAGTTTTCCCCGTTCGAAGGGGCCAACGTGGTGAACCACGGGTTTGAAACCGACAAGCGCAAGCTGATGAGCGCCCTGAACGGTATGGACGCGCTGGTGTTCAGCTCCCGCGTGGATAACTACCCGCTGATCCTCTGCGAAGCGCTCTCCATCGGCGTGCCGGTGATTGCCACCCACAGCGATGCGGCGCGCGAAGTGCTGGAAAAATCCGGCGGTAAAACCTTCGCCGAGCACGAGGTCCTGCCGCTGGTGCAGCTGCCGAAGGCGCAGATCGCCGAGGCCGTTTTTGGCACTGACCTGGAATCGTTCCGCAACCACAGCCGCAAGGCCTACAGTGGACAACAGATGCTGGAGGAGTATGTCTCGTTCTATCAGAATCTGTAGTTATCTGCTGCTGCCGCTGATCTACCTGCTGGTCAACGTCAAAATTGCCCAGCTCGGCGAAAGCTTCCCGATAACCATCGTGACTTTTCTGCCCGTTCTGCTTCTGCTGTATGTCGATAAAATCAACCTGAAGAAGCTGATGATTGCCCTGGGGCTGGGCACGGGCCTGACGCTGTTTAACTACATCTTTGGTCAGTCGCTGGATGCCAGTAAATACGTCACCTCCACCATGCTGTTTGTTTATATTGTCATTATTATCGGAATGGTCTGGAGTATTCGCTTTAAAACAATATCTCCGCACAATTATCGGAAAATCCTCAGGTTCTTTTATATTGCCGTTGCGTTAATTGTTATGCTTGCCGCACTGGAAATGGCGCAAATTATTTTGACCGGTGGCAGCAGCCTGATGGAGATAATTTCGAAATATCTCATTTACAGTAACAGCTATGTACTGAACTTCATTAAGTTTGGCGGGAAGCGTACCACGGCGCTCTATTTTGAACCGGCGTTTTTCGCTCTGGCGTTAATCTCAATTTGGCTCAGCATCAAACAGTTTGGTATCAAAACGCCTAAGACCGATGCTATGATTCTTGCAGGAATCGTTCTGTCTGGATCGTTCTCAGGGGTAATGACATTTATCCTGTTTTACCTGCTGGAGTGGGCGTTCCAGTATCTGAACAAAGATGCGATTAAGAAAAAACTGCCGCTGGCGATTATCTCCCTGACGGTATTTATGGTCGGCGTGATATTTGCCTTCCCGTACATCTCAGAACGTCTGGGAGATTTGGGGACGGAGGGGTCATCGTCCTATTATCGCATCATTGGTCCGCTGGTGATGGTGGGTTATTCCTTAACCCATATTGATGGTGTAGTAAGATTCGGCTCACTTTACGAATATGTTGCATCATTCGGAATCTTTAACGGTGCGGATGTCGGTAAAACCATAGACAATGGACTGTATCTGTTAATTATTTATTTTTCGTGGTTCGCCGTACTGTTGACGCTGTGGTATCTGTTTAAAGTTTTCAAAATGATGATCAACGCGTTTGGTGATAACCAGAACTTTCGCGTGCAGCTTTATCTTTTTACGCCGGTGTCGCTGTTTTTTACCGGGTCAATATTTAGCCCGGAATATGCTTTCTTGATTGTCTGTCCGTTTATTTTGCGCAAGGCGCTTAATATTACGAACGTATGACGAAATGAGGTGATTTATGTTTCTTAGCGTCATTACTGTCGCTTTTCGTAATTACGAAGGGGTGGTAAAAACCTGGCGCTCGCTGCGCAACCTGGCGCGCGATCCAAGCCTCACCTTTGAGTGGATTGTGGTCGACGGCGGCTCGAACGATGGCACGGCGGAGTTTCTGGAAAAACTCAACGGTGAGTTCAACTTACGCTACATCAGCGAGAAAGATAAAGGCATCTACGATGCGATGAACAAGGGCATTAATATGGCCCAGGGCCGTTATGCCATCTTCCTCAATTCCGGCGATATTTTCCACGACGACGTGGCGCTGTTTGCCCGTCAGCTGGCGCGCCAGAAAGAGGACGCCATGTATATTGGCGATGCGCTGCTCGATTTTGGCGACGGGCATAAAGTCTGCCGCAGCGCCAAGCCAGGCTGGTATATCTACCACAGTTTGCCGGCCAGCCATCAGGCCATTTTCTTCCCTGTAAACGGTCTGAAAAAACAGCCTTACGATTTGCAGTACAAGGTGTCATCCGATTATGCGCTGGCCGCCAGCCTGTATAAATCAGGTTATCCGTTCCGCCGAATTAAAGGGCTGGTGTCTGAATTTTCGATGGGCGGCGTGTCAACGTCAAATAATCTGGAATTATGTCAGGACGCAAAAAAGGTGCAGCGTCAAATATTACGCGTGCCGGGATTCTGGGCGGAATTTTCTTATTTGTTACGCCTGCGTACCACGGGCAAAACGAAAACCTTATATAACAAAGCCTGAATATAAGGAAACGCAATGCAGGATTTAAAAGGTTTCTCCGTACCGAAAGGTTTTCGGGGCGGGAACGGTATCAAGGTACAGCTGTGGTGGGCGGTTCAGGCAACCTTATTTGCCTGGTCGCCGCAAATACTGTACCGCTGGCGAGCCTTTTTATTGCGCCTCTTTGGCGCAAAAATCGGAAAAAACGTAGTCATCCGACCTTCGGTTAAAATTACCTACCCCTGGAAATTAACCCTAGGGGATTACGCCTGGGTGGGGGATGACGCGGTGTTATATACCCTGGGCGAGATTACGATTGGCGCAAATTCGGTGGTTTCACAGAAGTGTTATTTGTGCACCGGCAGCCACGACTTTATGAGCCCGCATTTTGATATTACCGCTTCGCCTATTGCGATCGGTGAAAAATGCTGGCTGGCAACGGATGTTTTTGTTGCACCAGGTATTTCTGTTGGCGATGGCACGGTAGTCGGTGCCCGCAGCAGCGTTTTTAAATCGCTACCGGCAAATAGCATTTGCCGTGGCAACCCCGCAGTGGTGATACGCGAACGCGTTGAAACTGATTAAATTCATAAGTAGAGGAATATAAACATGTCTAAAGTCGCTCTCATCACCGGCGTTACCGGGCAGGATGGTTCTTACCTGGCAGAACTGCTGCTGGAGAAAGGGTATGAAGTGCACGGTATTAAACGTCGTGCCTCTTCATTCAACACCGAGCGTGTGGATCACATCTATCAGGATCCGCACGCGGCGAACCCGAAATTCCACCTGCACTACGGCGACCTGACCGATACCTCCAACCTGACCCGCATCCTGCAGGAAGTACAGCCTGATGAAGTGTACAACCTGGGCGCGATGAGCCACGTAGCGGTCTCCTTCGAGTCCCCGGAATACACCGCTGACGTTGACGCCATGGGTACCCTGCGTCTGCTGGAAGCGATTCGCTTCCTCGGCCTTGAGAAGAAAACCCGCTTCTACCAGGCATCGACCTCCGAGCTGTACGGCCTGGTGCAGGAAATTCCACAGAAAGAGACCACGCCGTTCTACCCGCGCTCTCCGTATGCGGTAGCAAAACTGTACGCCTACTGGATCACCGTGAACTACCGTGAATCTTACGGCATGTACGCCTGTAACGGCATCCTGTTCAACCACGAATCCCCGCGCCGCGGCGAAACCTTCGTGACCCGCAAAATCACCCGCGCTATCGCCAACATTGCTCAGGGTCTGGAATCTTGCCTGCACCTCGGCAACATGGACTCCCTGCGTGACTGGGGCCATGCAAAAGACTACGTGAAAATGCAGTGGATGATGCTGCAGCAGGAACAGCCAGAAGACTTCGTGATCGCGACCGGCGTGCAGTACTCCGTGCGTCAGTTCGTTGAGATGGCCGCGGCGCAGCTGGGCATCAAGCTGCGCTTTGAAGGCACCGGCGTGGAAGAGAAGGGTATCGTTGTGTCCGTGACCGGCCACGACGCGCCGGGCGTGAAGCCAGGCGACGTAATTGTGCAGGTTGACCCGCGCTACTTCCGTCCTGCTGAAGTAGAAACCCTGCTGGGCGACCCAACCAAAGCGCACGAGAAGCTGGGCTGGAAACCTGAAACCACTCTGCAGGAGATGGTTTCCGAGATGGTGGCCAAAGATCTTGAAGCGGCGAAAAAACACTCCCTGCTCAAGTCTCATGGCTACGAGGTTGCCATCGCGCTGGAGTCCTGAGAATGACAAAACAACGTATTTTTGTCGCCGGCCATCGCGGAATGGTGGGTTCCGCGATTGTTCGCCAGCTGGAGCAGCGCGGTGACGTAGAGGTGATTGTCCGCACGCGCGACGAGCTGAACCTGCTCGATAGCCGTGCGGTACAGGACTTCTTTGCGAACGAACGCATTGACCAGGTGTATCTGGCGGCGGCGAAGGTGGGCGGCATCGTCGCTAACAACACCTACCCGGCGGATTTCATCTACGAAAACATGATGATCGAGAGCAACATCATTCACGCCGCGCACCTGAACAACGTGAATAAGCTCCTGTTCCTCGGTTCGTCCTGTATTTACCCGAAAATGGCGAAGCAGCCGATCGCCGAGAGCGAGCTGCTGCAGGGTACGCTGGAAGCCACCAACGAGCCGTACGCGATTGCCAAAATTGCCGGGATCAAGCTGTGCGAGTCCTACAACCGTCAGTACAACCGCGACTATCGCTCGGTGATGCCGACCAACCTGTACGGACCGCACGACAACTTCCACCCGAGCAACTCGCACGTGATCCCGGCGCTGCTGCGCCGCTTCCACGAGGCGACCGCCGAGAACGCGCCGGACGTGGTGGTGTGGGGCAGCGGGACGCCGATGCGCGAGTTCCTGCACGTGGACGACATGGCTGCCGCCAGCATTCACGTGATGGAGCTGGATCGCGAGGTGTGGCAGGAGAACACCGAGCCGATGCTGTCGCACATCAACGTGGGTACCGGCGTGGACTGCACCATTCGCGAGCTGGCGCAAACCATCGCGCAGGTGGTGGGCTACAAGGGCCGCGTGGTGTTTGACGCGACTAAACCGGACGGCACGCCGCGCAAGCTGCTGGACGTGACCCGTCTGCATCAGCTGGGCTGGTATCACGAGGTGTCACTGGAGCAGGGGCTGGCCAGCACCTACCAGTGGTTCCTGGAAAACCAGCACCGCTTCCGGGGGTAACAATGTTTTTAAGTCAGGAAGATTTTGCCACGGTGGTGCGTTCCACTCCGCTCATCTCGATTGATTTGATCGTGGAGAACGAACGCGGCGAGTTCTTGCTGGGAAAACGAACCAACCGTCCTGCACAGGGCTTCTGGTTCGTGCCCGGCGGGCGCGTGCAGAAGGATGAGACGCTGGTCGATGCCTTCGAGCGTCTCACTCTGGCAGAGCTTGGCCTGCAGCTGCCAATGGCAGCGGGCCAGTTTTACGGGGTCTGGCAGCACTTCTATGACGATAACTTTTCAGGTACCGGGTTCTCCACGCACTACATCGTGCTGGGGTTCCGCCTGAAGGTGAGTGAGGCAGACCTGCGTCTGCCTGATTCCCAGCATGACGACTACCGCTGGCTAACGCCAGATGCGCTGCTGGCCAGTGAAAATGTGCATGACAACAGCCGTGCCTATTTCCTGGCTGAACGTCAGGCCGGGGTGCCGGGCCTATGAAGATCCTCGTGTACGGAATTAACTACTCGCCGGAGCTAACCGGCATCGGGAAATACACAGGCGAGATGGTGGAGTGGATGGCGAGCCAGGGACATGACGTGCGGGTCATTACCGCGCCGCCGTACTACCCGGAGTGGAAAGTGGGGGAGCGCTACTCAAGCTGGCGCTACCGTCGCGAAGAGGGTGCAGCGACCGTCTGGCGCTGCCCGCTCTACGTACCGAAGCAGCCTTCGACGCTGAAACGGTTAATTCATCTGGGCAGCTTTGCCCTGAGCAGCTTCTTCCCGCTGATGGCGCAGCGTCGCTGGAAGCCGGATCGCATTATTGGCGTGGTGCCGACGCTGTTCTGCACGCCGGGCATGCGCCTGCTGGGCAAACTCTCCGGCGCGCGAACGTTGCTGCACATTCAGGATTACGAAGTCGACGCGATGCTGGGCCTGGGGATGGCAGGCAAAGGCAAGGGCGGCAAGGTGGCGAAACTCGCCAGCGCCTTTGAGCGCAGCGGGCTGCATAACGTGGATTACGTTTCGACGATCTCACGCTCGATGATGAACAAGGCGCAGGAAAAGGGCGTCCCGGCGGAGAAGGTGATCTTCTTCCCGAACTGGTCCGAAGTGACGCGTTTTCGCGACGTGACGGAGCAAGACGCGCAGGCGCTGCGCGCCCGGCTCGGTTTGCCTGAAGACCAAAAAATCATTCTTTACTCAGGCAACATCGGCGAAAAGCAGGGGCTGGAGAGCGTTATTGAAGCAGCTCAGCTGCTGAGCGAACAGCCGTGGACGTTTGTGATTGTCGGGCAGGGCGGGGGAAAAGCGCGGCTGGAGAAGATGGCCGGCGAACGCGGCCTGACCAACGTGAAGTTTTTCCCGCTGCAGTCTTACGACGCGCTGCCTGCGCTGCTGAAGATGGGCGACTGCCATCTGGTGGTGCAAAAGCGCGGCGCGGCGGATGCGGTGCTGCCGTCCAAGCTGACCAACATTCTGGCAGTGGGCGGTAACGCGGTGATTACGGCGGAAGCCGAAACAGAATTAGGCCAGCTGTGTGACAGCTATCCGGGGATTGCCGTGTGCGTGGAGCCGGAATCGGTCCCGGCGCTGGTCACCGGCATTGAGCAGGCACTCGCCATGCCAAAAGTGAACACGGTGGCACGTGAATATGCCGAACGCACGCTTGAGAAAGAGAACGTGCTGAGCCAATTTATTGCAGATATACGGGGATAAATCATGAGTCAAACCACTTTGTATCCGGTTGTGATGGCTGGTGGCTCTGGTAGCCGGTTGTGGCCGCTGTCCCGCGTGCTCTATCCAAAACAGTTCCTCTGCCTGAAAGGGGATCTCACCATGCTGCAGACGACGGTAAACCGTCTGCACGGCGTGGAGTGTGAAAGCCCGGTGGTGATTTGTAACGAACAGCACCGCTTTATCGTTGCCGAGCAGCTGCGTCAGCTGAACAAGCTCACGGAAAACATCATCTTGGAGCCTGCCGGTCGCAACACCGCGCCTGCTATCGCCCTGGCGGCGCTGGCGGCAAAACGCAGCAGCCCTGACTGTGACCCGCTGATGCTGGTCCTGGCGGCTGACCACGTTATCCAGCAGGAAGACGCCTTCCGCGACGCGGTGCGTGCCGCGATCCCTTACGCCGAGAGCGGCAAGCTGGTGACCTTCGGCATCGTGCCGGATCTGCCGGAAACCGGCTACGGCTACATCCGTCGCGGCAGCGTAACGCCGGGCGAAGGCGACAGCGTGGCGTTTGACGTGGCGCAGTTTGTCGAAAAACCGAATCTCGAAACCGCCCAGGCCTATGTCGCCAGCGGTGAATATTACTGGAACAGCGGGATGTTCCTGTTCCGCGCCGGACGCTATCTGGAAGAGCTGCGCAAATACCGTCCGGATATTCTGAGCGCCTGCGAGAAAGCGATGGCGGTGGTGGACCCGGATCTCGACTTTATCCGCGTGGATGAAGAGGCGTTCCTCGCCTGCCCGGAAGAGTCTATCGACTACGCGGTGATGGAACGCACGGCTGACGCCGTCGTGGTACCGATGGACGCAGGCTGGAGCGACGTTGGCTCCTGGTCCTCCCTCTGGGAGATTAGCGCCCATACCCCGGAGGGTAACGTCCATCACGGCGATGTGATTAGCCACAAAACCGAAAACAGCTACGTTTACGCCGAATCCGGCCTGGTGACCACCGTCGGGGTGAAGGATCTGGTGGTTGTCCAGACCAAAGACGCCGTGCTGATTGCCGACCGTAACGCCGTGCAGGACGTTAAAAAAGTGGTTGAGAAGATTAAGGCCGACGGCCGTCACGAGCACCACATTCACCGTGAAGTGTACCGTCCATGGGGCAAATATGACTCCATCGACGCGGGTGACCGCTATCAGGTGAAGCGCATCACCGTGAAGCCGGGCGAGGGGCTGTCGGTGCAGATGCACCATCACCGCGCTGAACACTGGGTGGTGGTGGCGGGTACGGCCAAAGTGACCATCGACGGCGAAGTGAAGCTGCTGGGCGAGAACGAGTCCATTTATATTCCGCTGGGCGCCACGCACTGTCTGGAAAACCCGGGAAAAATTCCTCTCGACTTAATTGAGGTGCGCTCCGGCTCGTATCTGGAAGAGGACGATATTGTGCGCTTCCAGGATCGCTACGGGCGCGTGTAGCACTCCGCATCATGCCCGGCGGCGCTGCGCCTGCCGGGCCTACGAATGACAAAAATAAATTTGGCCATTAAGTGGTCAGGGCCAACTGTTGCCTGAAAAAGAGGTCATCATGGAAAAATTAACCTGTTTTAAAGCCTACGATATTCGCGGCAAGCTGGGCGAAGAGCTGAATGAAGACATCGCGTGGCGCATTGGCCGCGCGTACGGCGAATATTTAAAACCTAAGACCATCGTGCTGGGCGGCGACGTGCGTTTGACCAGCGAATCCCTGAAGCTGGCCCTGGCGAAAGGGCTGCAGGACGCGGGCGTGGACGTGCTGGATATCGGCCTGTCCGGGACCGAAGAGATTTACTTTGCCACCTTCCACTTCGGCGTGGACGGCGGTATCGAAGTGACCGCCAGCCACAACCCGATGGACTACAACGGCATGAAGCTGGTGCGCAAGGGCGCGCGTCCCATCAGCGGCGACACCGGCCTGCGCGACGTGCAGCGTCTGGCGGAAGCCAACGATTTCCCGCCGGTGAACGACGCGAAGCGCGGCAGCTATAAGCAGATTAACCTGCAGAAAGAGTACATCGACCACCTGCTGGGCTACATCAACGTGGCGAACCTCAAGCCGCTGAAGCTGGTTATCAACTCCGGTAACGGCGCGGCCGGCCCGGTGGTGGATGCGCTGGAAGCGCGCTTTAAGGCGCTGAACGTGCCGGTGACCTTCGTCAAGGTACACAACACGCCTGACGGCAACTTCCCGAACGGTATTCCTAACCCGCTGCTGCCGGAGTGCCGCGACGACACCCGCAACGCGGTGATTGAGCACGGCGCGGACATGGGCATCGCCTTTGACGGTGACTTCGACCGCTGCTTCCTGTTCGACGAGAAAGGGCAGTTCATCGAGGGCTACTACATCGTCGGCCTGCTGGCGGAAGCGTTCCTCGAGAAAAACCCGGGGGCGAAGATCATTCACGATCCGCGCCTCTCCTGGAACACCGTCGACGTGGTATCCGCCGCGGGCGGCACGCCGGTGATGTCCAAAACCGGCCACGCCTTCATTAAAGAACGCATGCGCGAAGAAGACGCCATCTACGGCGGCGAGATGAGCGCCCACCACTACTTCCGCGACTTTGCCTACTGCGACAGCGGGATGATCCCGTGGCTGCTGGTGACCGAACTCCTGTGCCTGAAGGGGAAAACCCTGGGCGAGCTGGTGCGCGACCGCATGGCGGCGTTCCCGGCGAGCGGGGAGATCAACAGCAAGCTGGCGCAGCCTGCCGAGGCCATTGCCCGCGTGGAGCAGCACTTTGCCATTCACGCGCTGGAAATTGACCGTACGGACGGCATCAGCATGGCGTTCCCGCAGTGGCGCTTTAACCTGCGCTCGTCCAATACCGAGCCGGTGGTGCGCCTGAACGTGGAATCCCGCGCTGACACGGCGCTGATGGAAGCCCGAACGAAGGACATTCTGGCGCTGTTGAATCAGTAATACGAAAACCTGAAAACTGCCCCTCACCCGGCCCTCTCCCCAAAGGGGAGAGGGTGTTCGAGTTCCCTCTCCCCTTTGGGGAGAGGGTTAGGGTGAGGGTAAGGTTTTGGTTGAATAAAGGAACAACGATGACGAATCTAAAAAAACGCGAACGAGCGAGAACGAATGCATCGTTAATCTCTATGGTGCAGCGTTTTTCTGATATCACCATCATGGTCGGTGGATTGTGGGCGGTGTGTCGGATTAGCGGCCTGCCGTTCTTATATATGCATCTGCTGATGGCCCTGATTGCGCTGGTCGTGTTTCAGATGATCGGCGGGATGACCGATTTCTACCGCTCGTGGCGCGGCGTGAAAATGACCACCGAACTGATGCTGCTGCTGCAGAACTGGACCCTGAGCCTGATCTTCAGCGCGGGTCTGGTGGCGTTCAGCCATGATTTTGACAACCGCTTCGTGACCTATCTCTGCTGGTACCTGTTAACCAGCGTCGGCATGGTAGTGTGCCGTTCCCTGATCCGCTTTGGCGCGGGCTGGCTGCGTAACCGCGGCTATAACCGTCGTTTCGTCGCCGTAGCGGGTGATTTACCGGTCGGAAGAGTGCTGCTCGACAGCTTCCGCAAAGAGCCGTGGTTAGGGTTTGAAGTGGTAGGGATTTACCACGACGCGAAGCCGGGCGGCGTGCCGTCGGACTGGGCAGGCAATTACGCGCAGCTTGTTGAAGACGCGAAGGCCGGCAAAATTCATAACGTCTACATCGCCATGCAGATGAAGGACGAATCCCGCATTAAGCAGCTGATGCGCGAGCTGGCGGACACCACCTGCTCGGTGATCCTCATCCCTGACGTCTTTACCTTCAATATTCTGCACTCCCGCATTGAAGAGGTGAACGGCGTGCCGGTGGTACCGCTGTACGACACGCCGCTGTCGGGTATTAACCGCGTGCTCAAGCGCGTGGAAGATATCGTGCTCTCTTCGCTGATTTTACTGCTTATTTCCCCGGTGCTGTGCTGCATTGCCCTGGCGGTGAAGCTGAGCTCTCCCGGCCCGGTCATCTTCCGTCAGACCCGCTACGGCATGGACGGTAAGCCGATCATGGTGTGGAAATTCCGCTCCATGAAGGTGATGGAGAACGACAAGGTGGTGACCCAGGCGACGCAGAACGATCCGCGCGTCACCCGCGTGGGCAACTTCCTGCGCCGCACTTCGCTTGACGAGCTGCCGCAGTTCATCAACGTCTTTACCGGCGGCATGTCGATTGTTGGCCCGCGTCCGCACGCCGTGGCGCATAACGAGCAGTATCGCTCGCTGATTGAAGGCTACATGCTGCGCCACAAGGTAAAACCGGGCATTACCGGCTGGGCGCAAATCAACGGCTGGCGCGGCGAGACCGACACGCTGGAAAAAATGGAAAAACGCATCGAGTTCGATCTGGAGTACATCCGCGAGTGGAGCCTCTGGTTCGATATCAAGATTGTTTTTCTGACCATCTTCAAAGGCTTCGTGAACAAAGCGGCGTACTAAGATGAGCTTACGTGAAAAAACCATCAGCGGCGCCAAGTGGTCGGCCATGGCCACCATCGTCATCATTGGCCTCGGCCTGGTGCAGATGACGGTGCTGGCGCGCATTATTGATAATCACCAGTTCGGCCTGCTGACCGTCTCGCTGGTGATTATCGCGCTGGCCGATACGCTGTCTGACTTTGGTATCGCCAACTCCATTATCCAGCGCAAAGAGATTAGCCATCTCGAGCTGACCACGCTCTACTGGCTGAACGTCGGGCTGGGCATTTTCGTGTTTGTGCTGGTCTTCCTGCTGAGCGACATCATCGCCAGCGTGCTGCACAACCCGGATCTCGCCCCGCTGATGCGCACGCTGTCGTTTGCCTTTGTGGTGATCCCTCACGGCCAGCAGTTCCGCGCGCTGATGCAGAAAGAGCTGGAGTTCAACAAGATCGGCATGATCGAGACCAGCGCGGTGCTGGCGGGCTTTACCTTCACCGTGGTGAGCGCCCATTTCTGGCCGCTGGCGATGACCGCCATCCTCGGCTACCTGGTTAACTCTGCCGTGCGTACGCTGCTGTTCGGCTACTTTGGCCGCAAGATTTACCGTCCGGGGCTGCATTTCTCTCTCGCGTCTGTTTCGTCCAACCTGCGCTTTGGCGCGTGGCTGACGGCGGACAGCATCATTAACTACGTGAACACCAACCTCTCGACGCTGGTGCTGGCGCGCATCCTGGGCGCGAGCGTGGCGGGCGGCTACAACCTGGCCTATAACGTTGCGGTTGTTCCTCCTATGAAGCTCAACCCAATTATCACCCGCGTGCTGTTCCCGGCGTTCGCCAAGATTCAGGACGACACCGAGAAGCTGCGCGTCAATTTCTACAAGCTGCTTTCCGTGGTGGGGATTATTAACTTCCCGGTGCTGCTGGGGCTGATGGTGGTGTCCAGCAACTTCGTGCCTCTGGTGTTTGGCGAGAAGTGGAACGGCATCATCCCGATCCTGCAGCTGCTGTGCGTGGTGGGGCTGCTGCGCTCCGTGGGGAATCCGATTGGTTCTCTGCTGATGGCGAAGGCGCGCGTGGATATCAGCTTTAAGTTCAACGTGTTCAAAACCTTCCTGTTTATTCCGGCGATTATCGTCGGCGGGCATATGGCGGGCGCCATTGGCGTCACGCTGGGCTTCCTGCTGGTGCAGGTAGTCAATACCGTTCTGAGCTACTTCATCATGATCAAGCCGGTGCTGGGCTCCAGCTACCGTCAGTACATCCTGAGCCTGTGGCTGCCGTTCTATCTCTCATTGCCAACCCTGGCGGTGAGCTACGGCCTGGGCATTATCCTCCGCGGGCATCTGCCGCTGGCCGCGCTGCTGGCGGTGCAGGTTGCCGCGGGGGCGCTGGCGTTTGGCGTGATGATTGTGCTGTCGCGCAACGCGCTGGTGGTAGAGATGAAGCGCCAGTTTTGCCGTAACGAAAAAATGAAAATGCTGCTTCGCGCAGGCTAGTTCTTTAAGAGGCCATTATGAAATTATTAATTCTTGGCAACCATACCTGCGGCAACCGTGGCGACAGCGCCATCCTGCGCGGTTTACTGGATGCAATTAACACCCTTAAGCCTGAGACTGAAGTGGACGTGATGAGCCGTTATCCGGTCAGCTCATCCTGGTTACTGAACCGCCCGGTGATGGGGGACCCGCTCTACAGCCAGATGAAACAGCACAACAACGCCGCGGGCGTGATGGGGCGCGTGAAGAAAGTGCTGCGCCGTCGCTACCAGCATCAGGTGCTGCTTTCCCGCGTGACCGATACCGGTAAGCTGCGCAACATCGCGATCGCGCAGGGCTTTACCGATTTCGTACGTCTGCTGTCCGGCTATGACGCCATTATTCAGGTTGGCGGCTCGTTCTTCGTCGATCTCTACGGCGTGCCGCAGTTTGAGCATGCGCTGTGCACGTTCATGGCGAAAAAGCCGCTGTTTATGATCGGCCACAGCGTCGGGCCCTTCCAGGATCCGCAGTTTAACCAGCTGGCAAATTACGTGTTTGGCCACTGCGACGCGCTGATCCTGCGCGAATCGGTCAGCCTCGACATGATGAAGCGCAGCGAAATTGACACCTCTAAAGTTGAACACGGCGTGGATACCGCCTGGCTGGTGGATCACCAGGACGATAACTTCCAGCCGAGCTACGCGGTGCAGCACTGGCTCGACGTGACGGCGAAACAGAAAACCGTCGCGATTACCCTGCGTGAACTCGCCCCGTTCGATAAGCGTCTTGGCACCACCCAGGCAGCCTATGAGAAAGCGTTCGCCGACGTGGTGAACCGCGTGCTGGACAGCGGTTACCAGGTGCTGGCGCTCTCAACCTGTACCGGCATCGACAGCTACAACAAAGATGACCGCATGGTGGCGCTGAACCTGCGCAACCTGGTGAACGATCCGTCCCGCTACCACGTGGTGATGGACGAGCTGAACGACCTGGAGATGGGCAAGCTGCTAGCAGCCTGCGACCTGACCGTCGGCACCCGTCTGCATTCGGCGATTATCTCCATGAACTTCGGTACGCCAGCCATCGCCATTAACTATGAGCACAAGTCCGCCGGGATTATGCAGCAGCTGGGCATGCCGGAGATGGCCGTGGATATTCGTCATCTGCTGGACGGATCGTTCGGTGCAATGGTGGGGGACACCCTGGGTCAACTCCCTGCGATCAATGAACGTCTGGCGGTGGCGGTGAAAGCCGAGCGCGAGAAGGGCATTGGTATGGTGAAATCGGTACTTGACCGCGTGCGGGAGGGGAAATGAAGGTTGGTTTCTTCTTACTGAAATTTCCGCTGTCGTCTGAGACCTTTGTACTGAACCAAATCACCGCGTTTATCGATATGGGATATGACGTGGAGATCGTCGCCCTGCAGAAGGGCGACACCAAAAATACCCATGCGGCGTATACCCAGTATGGGCTGGAGGCGAAGACCCGCTGGCTGCAGGACGAACCGGCCGGGAAGTTGAGCAAGCTGCGCTATCGGGCCAGCCAGACGTTACGCGGGATCCACCGCGCGTCCACGTGGCGCGCGCTGAACGTTTCCCGCTATGGATCGGAATCTCGCAATTTAATTCTGTCGGCCATCTGCGGGCAAACGGCGCAGCCGTATCGCGCCGACGTGTTTATCGCCCACTTTGGCCCGGCGGGCGTCACCGCCGCGAAACTGCGTGAGCTGGGCGTAATTGACGGCAAAATTGCGACCATCTTCCACGGTATCGACATTTCCAGCCGCGAGGTGCTGAACCACTACACGCCGGAGTATCAGCAGCTTTTCCGCCGCGGCGACATGATGCTGCCCATCAGCGACCTGTGGGCCGGACGCCTGAAAAGCATGGGCTGCCCGGGAGAAAAAATTGCCGTGTCGCGGATGGGCGTGGATTTAACGCGCTTTACCCGCCGCCCGGTTAAGGTGCCGGGAAAACCGCTGCAGATCATCTCCGTGGCCCGTCTGACCGAGAAGAAAGGTCTGCACGTGGCGATTGAAGCCTGCCGACAGCTGAAGGCGCGCGGGGTGGCGTTCCACTATCGCATTCTCGGCATTGGGCCGTGGGAGCGTCGTCTGCGCACGCTGATCGAACAGTATCAGCTGGACGATGTCGTGGAGATGCCGGGCTTCAAGCCGAGCCATGAGGTCAAGGCCATGCTCGATGAAGCAGACGTGTTCCTGCTGCCTTCGGTAACGGGCGCCGATGGCGATATGGAAGGCATTCCGGTGGCGCTGATGGAGGCGATGGCCGTGGGGATCCCGGTGGTATCCACCCTGCACAGCGGGATCCCGGAGCTGATCAAATCTGACCATTCCGGCTGGCTGGTGCCGGAGAATAACGCGATGGCGCTTGCGGATCGATTAGCTGCCTTCAGCGACATCGACCAGCAGGCGCTGGAGCCCGTGCTCCACAATGCCCGACAAAAAGTTGAAACCGATTTTAACCAGCAGGTGATCAATCGCCAGTTAGCGAGCCTGCTGCAAACGCTGTAACGCCGAGGTTGTATGCTGAAAAAGATTACCCGACGCACCTTTGTCTATTCTCTGTCCGTTCTGGCGGCCACGCCGCTGCTGTCGTCCCGCATCGCGCGGGCGGCAAGCGGAAAGACGGTCTCCATTAATCAGTATAATAACAACGACTGGATCGCCGCCTTTAAGCAGGCGTTTAAGGACGGTGACACCGTCGTTGTCCCGGCCGGGCTTACCTGTGAAAACATCAATACGGGCATTTTCATTCCCGACGGTAAAACGCTGCTGATCCGCGGGGCGTTAACCGGCAACGGGCGCGGTCGCTTTGTGCTGCAGGAAGGCTGCAAAGTGATCGGTGAAGGCGGCGGGCGCACGGAGAACATTACGCTCGACGTCCGCGGCTCTGACTGTGCGATCAAAGGGCTGGCAATGAGCGGGTTTGGTCCGGTAACGCAGATCTACATTGGCGGCAAGAAACCTCGCGTGATGCGCAACCTGGTGATTGATAATATCAGCGTGACCCAGGCAAACTACGCCATCCTGCGCCAGGGCTTTCACAATCAGGTCGATGGTGCCCGCATCACCAACAGTAAATTCAGCCATCTGCAGGGCGATGCGATCGAGTGGAATGTGGCCATCAATGACCGCAATATCCTGATCTCCGATCATGCGATCGATAACATCAACTGCACCAACGGCAAGATCAACTGGGGCATCGGCATCGGCCTCGCCGGCAGCACCTACGATAACGACTACCCGGAAAAACAAACCGTTAAGAACTTCGTGGTGGCAAATATCACCGGCAGCAACTGTCGCCAGCTGGTGCACGTTGAGAACGGAAAACACTTTGTTATCCGCAATATTAAAGCAAAAAATATTACCCCCGATTTCAGTAAAAAGGCGGGTATAGATAACGCCACGGTGGCAATTTATGGCTGTGATAATTTCATTATTGATAATGTCGACATGGTTAACAGTGCCGGAATGTTAATCGGCTATGGGGTGATAAAAGGCGATTATTTGTCCATCCCGCAGAACTTCAAGCTCAACAATATTCATCTCGATAATCGTCAGCTTGCGTATAAGCTGCGCGGAATACAAATTTCATCCGGTAATGCGACCTCCTTTGTAGCAATCACTAACGTGGAGATGAAGCGGGCGACGCTTGAGCTGCACAACAAGCCGCAGCATCTTTTCTTACGTAATATCAACGTGATGCAGGAGGCTGCCATTGGCCCCGCGCTGAAGATCAACTTCGACCTGCGTAAAGATGTGCGGGGTAAATTTATGGCCAAAGATGAAACCTTGCTGTCGCTGGCGAACATCAAAGCGGTGAATGAGAAGGGGCAGAGCTCGGTGGATATTGACCGGGTGGATCAGCAGGTCGTGAATGTGGAAAGGCTGAATTTTGCGCTTCCGCACAGATAATCGACAATTTTCTTTTTTGAGACTATTCCTGGCAAAGAAGTGTGATCTATTCAGATTACAACTACAGAAATTTGTGGGGCTAAGGCGTAACATTACCTGAGGATTACGGCAAATCATGCTGGCGAAAACAGGTTTAAGAGCTATAATTCGTCAACCATTTTAAGGTGGAAGAAATAATGATTAATTTGAAAGCAGTCATTCCGGTAGCAGGCCTGGGCATGCATATGCTGCCCGCCACAAAAGCCATTCCTAAAGAGATGCTGCCGATCGTCGACAAACCGATGATTCAATACATCGTCGACGAGATTGTTGCTGCAGGGATCAAAGAAATCGTCCTGGTTACCCATTCGTCAAAGAATGCGGTTGAGAACCACTTCGACACCTCTTACGAACTCGAAGCGCTGCTTGAGCAGCGCGTCAAACGCCAGCTGCTGGCAGAAGTGCAGTCTATCTGTCCGCCGGGCGTGACCATTATGAACGTGCGTCAGGCGCAGCCGCTGGGTCTTGGGCACTCGATTTTGTGTGCCCGTCCGGTAGTGGGTGATAACCCATTCATCGTTGTTCTTCCGGACATCATCATCGATAACGCTTCAGCCGATCCGCTGCGTTACAATCTGGCGGCAATGGTGGCACGTTTCAATGAAACGGGCCGTAGCCAGGTGCTGGCGAAACGCATGAAGGGAGACCTCTCCGAATACTCCGTTATCCAGACGAAAGAACCGCTGGAGACGGAAGGGCAGGTGAGCCGCATCGTTGAATTCATCGAAAAACCGGATCAGCCGCAGACGCTGGATTCGGATCTGATGGCGGTTGGCCGTTATGTTCTGAATGCGGATATCTGGGCGGAGCTGGAAAAAACTGAGCCGGGCGCCTGGGACCGTATCCAGTTGACCGATGCAATAGCCGCGCTGGCGAAAAAACAGTCTGTTGACGCGATGCTGATGACCGGTGACAGCTACGACTGCGGTAAGAAGCTGGGATACATGCAGGCGTTTGTGAACTATGGGCTGCGCAACCTGAAGGAAGGGGCGAAGTTCAGAAACAGGATTGAGAAGCTGTTGGCTGAAGACTGATATTCCTGCCACGCCCTGAACAAACGGCAGTCGTCATTTTGGTGTATTGAAACATAACCAAAATGATGACTGCCGTTTTTTGTTATTAATTTTAATGATTACATAGAGTTATCTGATTCAAATCTCAGCAGCTTTGTAGCGATTTGTGCTTGTTTCTGAGGTCATTTAGGACGACAATTAACGCCAGTTTTTGTCTGTAACCAGACAAGTAAAATCATTTAATCAAACATCGCTCAGTGCACTGGTAGCTGTTAAGCCAGGGGCGGTAGCGTGCTCAATTTCTGAAACCGTTAATAAATGCTCATGTTTCAGAACGCCAGTATCCAGACATATACACTAGACGGAACAGATAACGTGAAAATTCTTGTAACGGGCGGGGCTGGTTTTATCGGCTCAGCGGTTGTACGACATATTATTAAAAATACCCAGGACGACGTCGTCAATGTGGATAAGCTGACTTATGCCGGAAATCTGGAGTCGCTAACTGAAGTTAGTGATAGCAACCGATATGCCTTTGAGCATGCGGATATTTGTGACAAAGATGCCATGGATCGTATCTTCGCAAAGCATAAACCTGATGCTGTAATGCACCTGGCCGCTGAAAGCCACGTTGACCGTTCTATTACGGGCCCGGCAGCGTTTATCGAAACCAACATCGTCGGCACTTATGTGCTGCTTGAAGCCGCCCGTGCGTACTGGTCCACGCTGGATGAGCAGGCGAAGAAAGCGTTTCGTTTCCATCACATCTCAACCGACGAAGTGTATGGAGATTTGCCGCATCCTGATGAGCATCCTGCATCAACTGAGCTGCCACTCTTTACAGAAACTACCGCGTATGCGCCAAGCAGTCCGTATTCAGCGTCAAAAGCCTCCAGCGATCACCTCGTTCGTGCCTGGCTGCGTACCTACGGTTTCCCGACCATCGTCACCAACTGTTCAAATAACTATGGTCCGTACCATTTCCCGGAAAAACTGATCCCGCTGGTTATCCTGAATGCGCTGGACGGTAAAGCACTGCCTATTTACGGGAAGGGCGACCAGATTCGTGACTGGCTGTATGTAGAAGATCATGCGCGTGCACTCTATACCGTCGTCACTCAAGGGAAACCGGGTGAAACGTACAATATTGGCGGACACAACGAGAAGCAGAACCTGGATGTGGTGCATACGATTTGTGACCTGCTGGATGAGATTGTGCCAAAAGAGGGGTCGTATCGCGATCAGATTACGTATGTGGCTGACCGTCCGGGTCATGACCGTCGCTATGCGATTGATGCGCATAAAATTGGTGCTGAGTTGGGATGGACGCCGCAGGAGACCTTTGAAAGCGGGATACGTAAAACCGTTGAATGGTATTTGGCAAACACGACATGGGTAGAAAACGTTAAAAGCGGTAATTATAAATCCTGGATTGCACAAAATTATCAAAATCGTTAAGTGCTATCCGCTTATGATATTTGTTTATAGTTAATTAGCTGATAGGGGATGACAATGAAAGTTTTAGTGACAGGGGGGACTGGTTTTCTCGGTACTGCTTTAGTCAAATCGTTAAGAACGGCAGGTCATCAGGTAATTTTCACTACGCGTCGAGAGGAAAATATCGAACAGGGAATGTATAATCTTGGCGATATTTCGGCTCAAACGAATTGGACTACGCTTTTACAAGGTTGTGATACTGTCATTCATACCGCAGGAAGAGCACATATCCTTAAAGATGATGCCGAAGATGCGCTGACAGAATTTCGTCGTGTTAACCATGATGCGACAATGAAATTAGCTAATGACGCTGCGAACTGTGGCGTAAAACATTTCATCTTCGTAAGTTCAATTGGAGTAAATGGTAATTCCACATCGGGAATACCGTTCAGTGAATCGACACCTGCCAGACCAACGTCAGATTATGCAATTTCCAAGCTGGAAGCCGAGGAAAGCCTTCTCAAGGCATTTTCTGTTAGTAATATGGCAATAACAATCGTTCGTCCGGCTTTAATCTGTGGCCCAAATGCTCCGGGTAATATTCAACGCTTATTAAAGTTAGTGTCTAAAAACCTGCCTCTGCCTTTTAAGTCAGTAAAAAATAAGCGCGCCCTTGTTTCACTGGACAATGTTGTGAGCTTTATAAGCGAATGCACAACAAATGAAAAGTCAAAAAATGAACTTTATCTTTTGGCTGACCAGGAGCATCCATCAACTGAAGAAATGATTACGGCATTTTCTGCCGGGATGGGCATGACAGCGCGTATCGTTTATTTCCCTCAGGCATTACTTAAAATTTTTCTTTCAGCAATGAGGAAGAAAAGTATATATGACCAACTGTATGGCGATTTGGAAGTCGACTCAACGAAATCAAGAGAACAGCTTGAATGGACTCCACCCGTTACATTGCAGGAAACGATGGTAAAAACAGCGAAGAATTTTATTGAAGGTAAAAAATAATGTTGTATCTGGGGATTGTCATTTTTGCATTCTTTATCTCATGCGCGATGACCTGGGGTTTAAGGTTGTACGCCATCAAGAACAATGTGATCGATCAGCCAAACCAAAGAAGCTCGCACAGTGTGCCAACGCCGCGTGGTGGAGGGGTGGCTATAGTATTAACATTATTAGCTGCATTACTATGGTTGGTACTGACAAAACATATCTCTCATGAGACATTTTTAGGCTTCTTCGTGCCCGGCTTATTGATTGCGGTTATCGGTTTTCTCGATGATCATGGACACATTGCTGCGCGCTGGCGTTTGCTGATGCATTTCTTAGCAGCAGCAATAGGTCTCTATTTCTTAGGAACGTTTCCGGATATTGATATATTTGGCTATGTCGTATCTTTGTCATGGTTTGGAATAATCATAGGAAGCGTCTATCTAGTGTGGATGTTGAATCTATATAACTTTATGGATGGCATAAATGGTCTTGCAAGTTCTCAAGCCATTACCTTTACTCTTAGCAGTGTCGCGATAATAACGCTTAGCCAAAATAGTGGCTCCACTGATGCGATGACGATGATTGCTCTGGCTCTCGCTGGGGCCGCCTCCGGATTCATTGTGTGGAACTTCCCTGTGGCAAAAATTTTCATGGGTGATGCTGGAAGTGGTTTTTTAGGTATTACCATTGGCCTGATGATTCTTTATTTTGCAAAGCTAGACTCACATGTCTTGTTCGCAGAACTTTGCCTGCTTGGTATTTTTATTGTTGATGCTACCACAACCTTGCTTCGAAGATTACTTGCAGGTAAAAAGGTTTATGAAGCACATGCAAGCCATTGCTATCAAATTCTTGCCCGTAAATATATGAGCCATGTTCCGGTAACATTGGTGGCGATTGCAATAAATATTGTGTGGTTGTTCCCAATTGCATACTTAATTATTTCTGCAAAAGTAGATGGAATTGTTGGCATTATTATCGCGTGGCTACCATTGATATTTATCGCTTTCAAATGTGGTGCTGGAGTCAAAGACAAAGAGAACGCATAAATGAATGATCTGGTCATTATAGGAGCTGGAGGGCATGGACGCACGCTGTACGAAACTGCTACCCTTTTAGGGTATGAAAATATTGTATTCCTCGATGATAATGAATCGCGCTTAAATACTTCAGAGATGCATGTTATTGGGAAAACATCAGATCTTAATCTCTTTGCGAACACTGCCAAACATATTGTTATAGGCATTGGCAATAATAAGCTAAGAGAAGTATTCCACCATCAGCTTCAAAGTTTAAATATCACTCCTACAACGCTGGTACACCCCTTTGCATTTGTGAGTCCGTCCGCTACCTTGGGGAGCGGGAGCGTAGTTTTAGCCGGTGCAGTTATTGGCGCAAACTCAACCTTAGGAGTAGGTACGATAGTTAATAGTCATTCGACGGTGGATCATGATTCGACGCTTGGTGATTTTGCCCACTTAGGTGTTGGCGTGCATCTTGCTGGTGGTGCGAATATTGGGAAATCGGCTTTTCTGCAAGCGGGAACAGTGGGTGGATATAGTGCAACAGTGGATGAGCATGCCATATGCCTTCCCGGTACTATTTTATAAATTAATAGCAAGCTTTAACGAGGCGACTAGTTTTTAGTATGCTAACTTATTTAATTTCTTTGCCAAGACCAATAAAACGGATTATTACACTCTCCATTGATGTTGTTTTGTTAACGTGTGCATTTTGGTTTGCATTTTGGGTTCGTATTGATTCTATGACACCGTTAACTAGTGTATCCCACTGGTTACTGCTCACATCGATAATAGTAATCACTCTTGCCATCTTTGTAAAACTAGGGCTTTATAGAGCTGTAATACGTTATATTACTGCGAAAATACTGCTTGTTGTTTCTCTTGGAATGCTAATTTCGTCGTTGCTCCTGATTATCGCAGCTTTTTACACAAACCTCTATCTTCCAAGAACCATCCCCTTTATCTATTTCTCGTTCGGGGTATTGCTTGTGGCGGGCTCGCGCCTTGGAATGAGAATGCTAGTTAATCGTGGCTTAAAATTGGGAACCCGCGTCATCATATATGGAGCCGGAGCTTCGGGACGACAATTACTTCCCGCGTTGAGTCAGATGGATGAATACTATCCCGTTGCGTTTGTTGACGACAATCGCTCATTACAGGGGCAGGTTATCCATGGTGTAAGTGTGTTTTCGCCAGAGAAATTGGCATGGCTAATCGAGAAATATGAGGCTAAGAAAATTCTGCTGGCGATGCCAAGTGCAAGCCGTGCGAGAAAAAATGAGGTGATTTCTACCCTCGAGGGACTCCCTTGCGAGGTGCTTTCGATTCCGGGAATGGTTGACCTGGTTGAAGGAAAAGCGAGAATCGATGCTTTACGTAAAGTAGTGATTACCGATCTGCTAGGTCGCGACCCTGTTTCACCGATCCCTGAATTAGTCTCAAAAAATATTCTTGATAAAACGGTCATGGTCACTGGCGCAGGAGGCTCTATTGGCTCTGAACTATGCCGACAAATTATCAAAAATAAACCTTCACAACTAATTCTTTTCGAGTTATCAGAATACTCGCTTTATTCTATTGATTCTGAACTTAGAAATTTAATTCTGACGCAATCCCTGAATACTAAGATTTACCCAATTTTAGGTAACGTTCAGGATATGGAACATCTCGAAAGGCTAATCAAGGCATTTAACGTTGAGACTATATACCATGCGGCAGCCTATAAGCATGTTCCGCTAGTTGAATTCAATGTTATTGACGGTGTCCGTAACAATATCTTTGGAACTTTGTGCTGTGCTCAAGCTGCCGAAAATTGTGGCGTCGAAAGTTTTGTTCTTATCTCTACAGATAAAGCTGTGCGGCCAACAAACACCATGGGTGCGACAAAGCGTATGGCGGAGCTGATTCTGCAGGCCCTGGCATCAGAATCGAGTAAAACCTGCTTCAGCATGGTCCGGTTCGGGAATGTGTTAGGTTCGTCTGGTTCGGTTGTACCCCTATTTGAAAAACAAATCGCTGCTGGTGGTCCGGTGACATTAACGCACCCTGATATCACCCGTTATTTCATGACCATTCCTGAAGCAGCTCAGCTTGTGATCCAGGCTGGAGCAATGGGTAGTGGGGGAGATGTTTTTGTGCTGGATATGGGCGACCCGGTTAAAATTATTGATCTCGCTCACCGCATGATTGCCTTGCAGGGACTTTCCGTCCGCGATGATAAAAATCCTTATGGTGATATTGCTATCAAAACGACGGGGCTGCGGCCTGGTGAGAAGCTTTATGAAGAGCTATTAATAGGCGATAACGTCTCTATAACACAGCATCCACGAATTAAAACGGCTAATGAAGTTATGCTTCCCTGGAGTGAAATGAAAAATATTCTTGCAGAGTTGGATATCTCGTGTCGCACCTTTGATTATGAGCAGGTGCGCAAAATATTGCTAAATGCACCTACTGCATTTAATCCTACTGATGACATCTGTGACTTACTCTGGAAAGAAAACAATCAAGTCAGTACCAAAATCTGAAATTAACTTACAAAGTAGATGGGAAAGAGATTCTTTCCCACCGAAGGATTTATAATGAACGTAATTCAAACCCCTTTAAAAGATTGTGTAATCATTGAGCCTAAGGTTTTTGGTGATTCTCGAGGTTTTTTTCTTGAAGCCTGGCATAAAGAAAAATATGAAGATGCAGGAATTAAAGGTATTTTTGTACAGGATAATCGCTCACGTTCGAGTCAAAATGTTCTACGTGGACTGCATTTCCAGAAAACGAAGCCTCAGGGTAAATTAGTTAGCGTAATCAGCGGTGAGGTTTATGATGTTGCAGTGGATCTTCGCCAAGATTCTGATACGTTTGGCCAATATGTTGGTGTACTTCTTTCAGGCGAGAAGAATAACCAATTGTATGTTCCCCCTGGGTTTGCCCATGGATTTTGCGTATTAAGCGATTATGCTGATTTCCACTATAAGTGTACTGATTTTTACGATCCAAAGGATGAAGGTGGGATTATCTGGAATGATCCGGATATTGCGATTGACTGGCCGATAACATCACCACTCCTCTCTGAAAAAGACATCAAATTAATTACACTCGCTGAGTACAAGAAAACGTTATGAAAGCACATTATACAGTGATCGGTGGACGTGGTTTCATTGGTAGTGAAATCGTGGAAAACCTTCTGGCTATGGGCGAAAAAGTTGAAGTCCCGCCGCGCGATGATAAGACTCTTTTTGATAGAGATCTGGGCATTGTCATCTATGCTGCTGGCAATGGTGATTGTGCAAACACACCGTTTGATGTATATAAATCAAACACCGAGTTGCTGGCAACAATTTTGGAACGCGCTCAATTCTCGAAATTAATCTATATTTCATCAACGCGCGTATATATGGAACAAGATAGCGCGTCGGAAAATGATAATCTTACGGTATGCAGTAGCGATAACCGAAGACTTTTTAATCTTACTAAACTGGTAAGTGAAGAGTTATGCCTTAAAAGCAACCGAGATACGATTATTGTCAGACCTAGTAACGTTTACGGTTTGGCATTAAAAAGTAAGCTATTTCTGCCAAGCATAATTAGAAATGCAATATCAAACAAACATATTGATATGTATGTTGCGCCTGCATATGCAAAAGATTATGTCTCAGTTACGGATGTTGCAGAAATGATTTACCTCATCAGCCGTAAGAATGAACATGACATCTACAACATTGCTTCTGGTGTAAATACCACAGCATCTGATATTGCAGATTTAATTGCGAATAAAACTGGCTGTACGATTGAATGGCATGACGGTTTCAAAGGTGAGTATTTCCCTCCTACGGATAATACCAGAACTATAAATGAGTTCGGCTATGTCTATAAAAATGTATTGTCTGATATAGAAATAATGATTGATAACTTTAAAAAGAATATGACAGATGTCTAATTTTTTCTTGTCAGCGATTAGAAAAATTGTGGCGGATGAAGATAAAAGAAAAGTCTTTGTGAACTTTTTTTATCTTAGCCTCGAGAGAATCACTCAACTCGTTATCATTATTATTATTAACAGATTATTGATAAATCATTATAATTTTGGTGATTTCAGTAGCTGGCAATATTCTCTCGTTATTCTGGCTATATTCATGACAGGTACATGGATCTGTGGGGCTGAGGTGGTTATTCCTAAATTGCTGGATGCACCATCAAAAATAAACTCCACTATGAGCAACGTGATTTTATTGCGTCTAGCGGCAGGAGTTTTCGTTGCATTGTGCATGGTGGCATGGGGAATCTTTGCAGCCAGTGGACTGTCCAGACAGTTCATTATTGGTTTGGCCATATCTGTTGCATTACGAGAAACTTTTATTGTAGGTTTAACATGGTACCAAAGCCAGGCTCGTCTAAAATTACCTTGCCTCGTGTTGATGTTCGCTGCAATAATTAAACTCATTGTCATTTATATTGGTGTAAGGAATCAATTACCAATAAATTATCTTTGGGTGGCATGGGTTATTGAATCCCTTTTACCTTGTGGCTTTATCTTTTATACTTTCAGAAAAGCTACAGGATTTAAATTCGTGAAGGTTGATTCTGAGATTTTCTCGTATTTTAAGATTGGTGTCGCCGTATGGTTTTGTTTGATTATGCAGCAGGTTACCATGAAATTTGATCGAGTATATCTCGAAGGGAAAATTTCTGGAGAAACGTATTCGAACTATGCAGCAGCACTTCAGTTAGTCGATAACTGGTATGCAATATGTATTCTGTTTGTTCAGGCAATCGCACCAATTTTTATATTTAAATTTATTGATATTACAACAATAAAAAGAAAATTGCCGTTCTGTATTTTCGCTACGCTTGCAGTAACCTGTGCTGGCGCACTTTTTACAACAGTTCTTGCAGACATGATTATTCACGTCCTTTATGGTGCAAAACTCGTTTACGCATATAGTTTTTTAAAAACATTTGTCTGGTTAACACCAATTTTAGCTATAGATCAGTTGCTCAGTATGGTTCTAATTAGAATGAAGCAGTTAAAAAAATTAGCTATTAAGTGGTTGATAGCCTTCTGCCTGGTAGTGGCTATTGTTCCTGCCATTTTCCATTATATGGGGGTGGGTAACATCGTCATCGGTTTAGCAGTAGTCTACGCCTTTAATATAATTTATTCTACGAGGTGCATTAGTGCAGTACAATGATAAGATTTCAATAGTGGTCCCTGCTTACTGTGAACCATCGAAAGTTAAGCGCTTCATGGATGCTATACTGAATATTGATTATCCAAACAACCTTGTCGAATTAATTCTTATTGACGATTGTAGTCCGATTTCACTTGCAGAAATCGCAGGCTCGTATGCGGAAGCGTTTAAAGATAAGATAAATTTTTTATTCCACAGGAACCAAAAAAATTCTGGCAGGGCAATTTCCCGTAACGTGGGTATTTCTCTCGCGACAAATTCGTTGATAATGTTTATTGATATTGACAACCTGCTTGAACCTAACGCATTAAAAATGATCGTTTCCTTTTTCCATGGCAAGAGCTATACAGCAGCCAGAATTAACATAAGAATCGATCCCGCCAGACTCAACACTAGCAATTATCTCCGCTATTTTGACAGTCGTTATCTGGGGGCGCGTAACATGCCTGAAGGAATTATAAGCACTCGTTTCTTCGCAAGTGACGGCATTATCCTGACGCGAGATATAATTGATACAATTGGCGGTTTTGATGAGACCTTCTATCATTATGGCTGCGAAGATGAGGAACTTGGCATCCGAGTTTCAAAAGCAAAGTATGACTTTTATTTTTTACCCGATGCAAGAGCAGAAGATAGTGATACCCCAACTTTGCGCAGAGCTTCGGAAAGAATGGTTGTGTATGCATCAAAATCTTTCCCTGTTTTGAAAGAAAAACATCCGGAATGCGTGAAGGACAGTCTCTTTTCATCTTACGAAGTGATGTTGGAAGATACAAAACTACTTAGTAAACTACTCATAAAGACTATACATATTCTCCCACTAACAACGACACGAAAAATACTGCTCTGGTTGTGTGATAAATTAGATTCAAAAACGATTAAAATACCCGATTTTGTGTATAAGGTCGTATTGGCACTTTCATATATTGAAGGTGGAAGACTTCGACAGCTGAGGATGTAGGATGAGTATTTTTTTAATGTCCCCAGGGTTTGTATATGCTTCAGTTTGGCTGTTCACAATTTTCTTATATTCGCTTGGGTTGACGACTAATATTAGCCCTCTCTCAAGTGAGATGATGGTGTTTTTGTCAATCAATATTGTTCTGGGTTTGATTTTTTCACTTCCATTTATCACTCCTGGCAGTATTAATCATGTCCGTCTTAAAGATATTATGCCATCTTGGCGAGCGACTAAAATATGGCTCATAATTTGGTGCTTTGCGATAATACCTGATGTGGTTGTTGCTGGTGGGATCCCAATGATTATGCAATTTAGGGGCGGCTATAACTATACCGAGTTCGGCATACCAACATATCATGGGATAGTTAATATGCTATTCCTTTTTGTTTTTCCGTCACTATATTATCATTTTCTTTTATCAAAACGTAAAAGTATTCTGCTGATAATTCTATTAATGAGCATCTGGGAAATGCTGGTCTTCAGACGTGGTATTCTAATGTCTGGCCTCGTGGAAATATTCTTTTTATTCTTTATTTATAAAAAATTCACGAAAAAGATGTTTGTTTATACTGTATTTTCAGTGGTTACAATAGTTCTACTTTTTGGAGCAGTAGGAGATATCAGGGGTGCTGAAAATCCTTATCAATATTTGTTGTCACCCCAAGGCCAATTCTTGTCGAGTCTGCCTTCAGGATTTACATGGTTTTATGTCTATGTTACTGCGGGTCTTGCAAATCTCGCCTATAACTTTGCGGATATAGTACCAGTATACGATTTTACAAGCTTCCAGGACCTTTTCCCCAGTGTTATCCGAAATCTCATTTATAGTGATTTAGGATTCCATGATACCATGGCGTTAGTAGATGATAATGCCAACGTTTCAACAATGTTTGAAAAGCTAATGCCCGATCTTGGCATCGCGGGCTCCCTAATAGTGGTTACATGTTTACTTCTGCTTTTCAGTGTTGCCTACAAGAACTTGCTGAAGTCATATCGTTTTAGTTTATTTCCTTATGCGATTGCAATGCAATGTGCAATATTTAGTGGCTTTTATAATTTGTTTTTTATTCAGACATATTTCTTACTTTTCATTGTAACTCTTATTCTTGTGAGAATTAAAATATTTACAGGGAGTCATCCTAATGTTTGAGTTAGTTAAGGAAGATGTACTGAGATATTACAAACTGAGCGGGCGTAATAAATCAAAAGTATCTTTTTTAGGTATCATATCAGCTTTTATTGGAATGAAAATGACTCCAGTTATTTTATACCGCATGAGTCATTTTTGCTATAAGAAAAGAATTCCCGTTTTAGGGAAGTTTTTTTCGCTAATCAATTTCATTATTTTTGGGGTTGAAATTGCTTCAAATTGCGAAATAGGTGGTGGTTTTTTTATTCCTCACTCGCAGGGTGTTGTTATTGGTGCATCTAAAATTGGTGTTAACGCAACAATCTACCAGCAGGTCACGCTGGGTGCGAAAAATATCGATATTCCATTTAATCATGCTAATCGCCCCGTTTTAGGTGATAATGTAGTAATTGCATCTGGGGCTAAAGTTCTTGGTGGTATTCGAATTGGTGACAACGTTATTGTCGCTGCTAATGCTGTTGTAATGCATTCCTGTGATGACAATGTGCTACTTGTAGGCATTCCGGCCATTGTGAAGAAGAGTATTTGAAATGAACGTGTTGTTTTTATGTCCTCGCTTTTTTAATTATGAAACCGAAATATCTGATGGATTAAGGCGAGCCGGTGCTACCGTTGATTATTTCGATGAAAAGCCATTTAATAACGTTTTTTTTAAAATATTGCTTAGGCTTTGGAAAGATAATAATTTTCTTAAACGCATTTCAGACGCGTATTTTGAGAGGATTTTGCTTCAAACAAGAGATGATTATGATTTTGTCATAGTGCTTAAAGGTGAGTCTCTTGATAGAAAAAACCTACTAAAGTTCAAAAATAAATTTAAGAATGCTCAATTCATTTACTACGCATGGGATTCTATTAAAAATTATCCTCATATTCAGGAATATCTAAACTTATTTGACCGAGTATTTACCTTTGATGATAATGATGCTCGAGAATATGATTTTATGGATCATTTGCCATTATTTTATTCCCCTGATTTTGTAAGCACAGCGACAAAAAAAACAGCAAAGAACGTTAAGCCAAGTATTGCATTTCTCGGTACCGTACATAGTGACAGATACAAGCTATTGGGGGAAATTTATGAGAAATATAAAAATGAATATGATTTGAGATTTGTGCTTTATTTTCCTTCAATTGTCGTATTGGTTGGTTTTCTTCTTACCAATATGAAAGATGTCATTAAATATAGACTCTTTAGTTTTACACTTCGCTCTAGGAATAAAAAACAGATTGCCTCATTCTTCTCTAGTGCTGATGCTGTGCTTGACATCCAGCATCCCCGGCAGACAGGTTTGACGATGAGAACAATAGAATGCTTACCTCTAAAGAGAAAGTTCATAACTACTAATAGCAAAGTTAAGGACTACGACTTTTATGCGGCTGAAAATTTTTATTTTATTGACCGAGAAAACATTCATATAGACTCTACTTTTTTTGATATCCCGTATGATGACAAGCATACGAATGCAATTTCGCGTTATAGCGTAGACTCGTGGGTAAATACATTGTGCTCAACTGATATCAGAAAAGATGTTGTTTAATTAAAAGATATTAATTCTAATTTAGCTTAAGAGTATTGAGGTAGTAGAATGAAGGGTATTATTCTTGCTGGTGGTTCAGGAACACGTTTACACCCCATTACACGTGGAGTCTCTAAACAACTTTTACCCATTTATGATAAACCTATGGTTTATTATCCATTGTCGGTGCTTATGCTTGCGGGTATCCGAGATATTCTCTTAATCACAACGCCTGAAGATCTGCCTTCTTTTAAACGTTTGTTAGGAGATGGTAGTCGTTTCGGAATTAATTTGTCCTATGAAATTCAGCCGTCTCCTGATGGCCTCGCGCAAGCATTCATAATTGGTGAAGAGTTTATCTCTGGTGATAAATGTGCCTTAGTATTAGGTGATAATATTTTCTTCGGGCAGAGTTTTGGTAGGAAACTTGAATCGGTTGTTTCAGGTAGTGCCGGGGCTACTGTTTTTGGCTACCAGGTAATGGATCCAGAACGTTTTGGTGTTGTAGAGTTTGATGAAAACTTCAAGGCATTAAGCATAGAAGAAAAACCAGCTGCACCTAAATCAAACTGGGCTGTCACTGGCCTATATTTTTATGATGCAAACGTGGTTGACATGGCAAAACGTGTTAAACCATCAGCACGCGGTGAACTTGAAATTACTACTCTGAATGAGATGTATCTCGAACAGGGAAATCTTCAGGTAGAATTACTGGGACGAGGTTTTGCATGGCTCGATACCGGTACCCATGACAGTTTAATCGAAGCATCACAATTTATTCATACTATCGAGAAACGACAAGGATTCAAAATCGCCTGTCTGGAGGAAATTGCTTACCGTAACGGTTGGCTCACTGAGAGTGAGGTCCTGGCCTACGGGAAAGAAATGAGCAAGACCAATTACGGTCAGTATTTGCTCAGTTTAATAAGAAATAGCAAATAGCGGTTAATAAAATTTAACAATATCATACCTTTAATAGCTATCAGGTTTTGATTCTAAAATGAAAGCAAAATATTATTTCCTTACCTCTGCGCTTCTTTTACCTCCTGCATTCTCTGGTGAAAAACACCAATGTGATTTTCTCTGGGGCACGGCATCCTCATCTTATCAGGTTGAAGGTGGCTGGAATGAAAGTGGAAAGGGTCCTTCAAACTGGGATTATTTTACTCATAATGAAGTAACAAAATATACTATTGGTACCGTTGAAAATGGAGATGTTGCTGCCAATCAAATTTCTCGGGATGTCTATCTAAAAGATATACAACTCATGAAAGAATTAGGTGTCAATTCGTACCGCTTCTCCATATCCTGGTCCCGGATCATGCCTGACGGTGTAACGGTAAATAAAAAGGGATTAGAATATTACAACCAACTTATTGCTGACTTAAAAGAAGCTAATATTGAACCTGTGATTACACTTTACCACTGGGACATGCCATTAGCGCTATATAAAAAAGGTAGTTGGTCTAACCCTGAATCACCAGTTTGGTTCGAAAAATTTGCACAAGTAATTTTTGACAATTTTGGGAATAAAAGTCATAATTTTATTACCTTTAATGAGCCAGAAGGCTATGTTTTTACTCTTGAACCACTTGCAGCAAATCTCATTGAAAAAAAACCAGACGGATATCGTGACGTTTTGTCCGTAGCTTCTCGTGGAAAACAAGCGGTAGCATTACACAATCTTTTGATTGCAAATGCGATGGTGGTACGTAATTACCATAAGGCTAAATATGATGGACGTATTGGCATTGCGTTAAACTTATCTCCTTGCATCGATAATGGCCATCCAAATAGTACTACTGAGCAGTTATGTAACGATCTCCATAATAACTGGATCCTGGATGCTCTATATAAGGGAAAATATCCAGATGCAGTATTGAAAATGTATCAATCAGCATATCCTAAATTTAAACCAACATCCCAGGATATGCAGTTAATTACCCAGGGAAAACCTGATTTCATCGGCGTTAATTATTATGGTCCAACTTTGGTCAAGCATGATAAATCTGAACCGTTTGAAATAGGTAATGTCCCTAACCCAGATAAAAAACCATCCGTCAACGGACCTGTTTCTCCAGAGGCGTTGGTTACAATGATGAAAAAGATTGATGCCGAGTATGCTCATCCTACCTTCATTATTACTGAGAATGGTGCAGGTTTTGGTTTAGCTGATGAACAACTTGATGACGGGGTCATTTCTGATAAGTTGAGAGCAGACTATCTCAAGAGGCATGTTACTGCCGTTATGAATGCAAAAATGGAAGGATTGGATATTCAAGGCTATCTATTTTGGAGCTTGCTCGATAATTTCGAGTGGTTATGGGGTTACAAAAATAGGTTTGGAATAATTGGTGTCGATTTCGATGATAAGAATTTGAAACGTACACCTAAGTTAAGCTATTATATTTACCAGAAAACTATTAAAGATTATAAAAAGCAATGTATTTCAAAGGCGCAAAAATAACCACTTGATAAAGCCACACTTTAGTTATGGCTAAAGTGTATTAATGACCATAATTACCTACCTCTGCTCTCGATTTCTGAGTTAAGATAATTCGATAATATAGCCACCGGGAAGTACCCGGTGGGACCACACCTGACAGGAGTATGTAATGTCCAAGCAACAGATCGGCGTTGTCGGTATGGCAGTGATGGGGCGCAACCTGGCGCTCAACATCGAAAGCCGTGGTTATACCGTCTCCGTTTTCAACCGCTCCCGTGATAAGACTGAAGAAGTGATTGCCGAGAACCCATGCAAAAAGCTGGTTCCTTTCTATTCGGTGAAAGAGTTCGTTGAGTCTCTGGAAACGCCTCGTCGAATCCTGCTAATGGTGAAAGCGGGCGCAGGTACCGATGCAGCTATCGACTCCCTTAAGCCTTACCTCGAAAAAGGCGACATCATCATTGATGGCGGTAACACCTTCTTCCAGGACACCATTCGTCGTAACCGTGAGCTGTCCGCTGAAGGCTTCAACTTCATTGGTACCGGTGTTTCCGGTGGTGAAGAGGGCGCACTGAAAGGTCCATCTATCATGCCTGGCGGCCAGAAAGAAGCGTACGAACTGGTTGCGCCTATTCTGACTAAAATCGCTGCTGTTGCCGAAGATGGCGAGCCGTGTGTGACTTATATCGGTCCGGACGGTGCGGGTCATTATGTCAAAATGGTGCACAACGGCATCGAATACGGCGACATGCAGCTGATTGCTGAAGCTTATTCCCTGCTGAAAGGCGGCCTGAATCTCTCCAACGAAGAGCTGGCTGAAACCTTTACCGAGTGGAACAAAGGCGAGCTGAACAGCTATCTGATCGACATCACCAAAGATATCTTCACGAAAAAAGATGAAGAGGGTAAATACCTGGTTGATGTGATTCTGGATGAAGCAGCGAACAAAGGTACCGGTAAATGGACCAGCCAGAGCTCTCTGGATCTGGGCGAGCCGCTGTCTCTGATCACCGAATCCGTCTTTGCGCGTTATATCTCTTCTCTGAAAGAGCAGCGCGTTGCGGCGTCAAAAGTGCTTTCCGGCCCTCAGGCTAAACCAGCCGGTGACAAAGCTGAGTTCGTCGAGAAAGTTCGTCGCGCCCTTTACCTGGGTAAAATCGTCTCCTACGCGCAGGGCTTCTCACAGCTGCGTGCGGCGTCTGACGAGAACAACTGGGACCTGAACTACGGCGAGATCGCGAAGATCTTCCGCGCGGGTTGCATCATTCGTGCGCAGTTCCTGCAGAAAATCACCGATGCCTATGCTGAAAACGCGGGCATCGCTAACCTTCTGCTGGCACCGTACTTTAAGAAGATTGCGGACGAATATCAGCAGGCGCTGCGTGACGTGGTTGCCTACGCAGTCCAGAACGGTATCCCGGTTCCAACCTTCTCCGCTGCGGTGGCATACTATGACAGCTATCGTGCTGCCGTTCTGCCTGCCAACCTGATTCAGGCACAGCGTGACTACTTCGGTGCGCACACTTACAAGCGCACGGATAAAGAAGGCGTGTTCCATACCGAATGGATGGAATGAGTTAAGCCCTCGTAATAACATCAACCCGGAGCCTGTCTCCGGGTTTTTTTATGCAAAAAATGCCGCGCATTATTCGAAGTAGTCTGAATCTCATCCCGCTCGTTGTGATTACTCCTGGTTTGCCTTGACAGTGCTGTTTGCCAGGAGGTACAAAGCCCAACAGTTATGTTTATCGCGATGGTCTGCCGGCCATCAATACAGTTAACTAAAAGAAGTCATTAGCGAATGAAAATAACAATTTCCGGAACAGGGTATGTCGGTCTTTCTAACGGCATTCTGATTGCTCAGAACCATGAAGTGGTTGCGCTGGATATCGTGCAGGCCAAAGTGGATATGCTTAATCAGAAAAAATCGCCGATTGTCGACAAAGAAATCCAGGACTATCTCAGCAATAAACCGCTGAATTTCCGCGCCACGACGGATAAAGAAGATGCATACCGCGATGCGGACTACGTCATCATTGCGACGCCTACTGACTACGATCCAAAAACCAATTACTTCAACACCTCAACCGTAGAAGCGGTTATCAAAGATGTTATTGCGATCAATCCTGACGCGGTGATGGTTATTAAATCAACTATTCCTGTCGGCTTTACCAAATCCATCAAAGAAAAGTTTGGTATTGATAATATCTTCTTCTCGCCAGAGTTCCTGCGTGAGGGGAGAGCACTTTACGATAACCTGCATCCTTCCCGTATCGTTATTGGCGAACGCTCTGAGCGCGCTGAACGTTTCGCTGCGCTGCTTCAGGAAGGCGCGGTGAAGAAAGATATTCCGGTGCTGTTCACAGACTCCACCGAAGCCGAGGCGATTAAGCTTTTCGCGAATACCTACCTGGCAATGCGAGTCGCTTACTTCAATGAGCTAGACAGCTACGCAGAAAGTCTGGGACTGAATACCCGCCAGATTATTGAAGGGGTTTGCCTCGACCCACGTATTGGTAACCACTACAACAACCCGTCATTTGGCTACGGCGGTTATTGCCTGCCAAAAGATACCAAGCAGCTGTTGGCAAACTACCAGGCTGTGCCGAATAACCTGATATCGGCGATTGTTGATGCTAACCGTACGCGTAAAGATTTCATCTCCGATTCTATTCTTGCGCGCCAGCCGAAAGTGGTCGGCGTGTATCGTCTGATCATGAAGAGTGGTTCCGATAACTTCCGCGCCTCTTCCATTCAGGGAATCATGAAGCGCATCAAGGCGAAAGGCGTAGAGGTTATTATCTATGAGCCGGCCATGCAGGAAGATCAGTTCTTCAATTCCCGCGTAATCCGCGATCTGGATGCTTTTAAGCAGGAAGCGGATGTCATCATCTCGAACCGCATGGCCGAAGAACTGGCTGACGTCGCTGACAAAGTCTATACCCGCGATCTCTTCGGTAGCGACTAATTTTCTTTCGTTAAAATAAAAAACCCGGCTGATTTGCCGGGTTTTTTATTTTCAGACTTTGTAAAATTCGCGGTACCAGTCAACGAAGTGCTTCACGCCGTCTTTAACCGAGGTTTGAGGTTTAAAACCGATCACCTCATAGAGCGCTTTCGTGTCGGCGCTGGTTTCCAGTACGTCGCCCGGCTGGAGCGGCAACATATTTTTCTCGGCTTTCTTCCCCAGCGCGTCTTCCAGCGCGGTAATGTAGTCCATCAGCTCTACTGGCGAACTGTTACCGATGTTGTAAACCCGGTAAGGTGCTGAACTGGTTGCCGGTGAGCCGGTCTCAACGGTCCAGCCTGCGTCAGGCTGTGGGATAACATCCTGCAGGCGAATAATCGCTTCAGCGATATCATCGATGTAGGTGAAGTCGCGCTTCATCTTGCCGTAGTTATAGACATCGATGCTTTTGCCTTCGATCATCGCCTTAGTAAACTTAAACAGCGCCATATCCGGGCGTCCCCACGGACCGTATACGGTAAAGAAGCGCAGTCCGGTGGTCGGCAGGTTGTACAAGTGCGAATAGGTATGCGACATCAGTTCATTGGCTTTTTTGGTCGCGGCATACAGTGAAACGGGGTGATCCACTGAATCGTCAGTGGAGAACGGCATTTTGCGGTTGAGGCCATACACGGAGCTTGAGGAGGCATAAAGCAGGTGCTGAACGTTGTTATGGCGGCAACCTTCCAGCACGTTGAGATGGCCAATTAAGTTGGCATCCGCATAGGCGTGCGGGTTTTCCAGGGAGTAGCGTACGCCTGCCTGTGCGGCCAAATGAATGACCCGATCAAACTTCTCACCGGCGAAAAGCGCTGCCATCCCTTCCCGATCGGCTAATTCCATCTTGTGGAAGGTGAAACGTTCAGACTGTAGCCGTTCCAGACGCGCCAGCTTCAGATTGACGTCGTAGTAATCATTCAGGTTATCAATACCGACAACCTGATGGCCAGCTTCAACCAGGCGTTTACTGACATTCGAACCTATAAAACCTGCTGCACCCGTGACCAGAAATTTCATATCTTCCCTCAAAAACATATACTTACTGATGCTACTTCACATCGAATGATGTCTATGATACCGCGTAGACAGCAAGTTACATAACGTATATTTCCGATATAACTCATCGGATTCTTATAGAAAAATCTTCAGCAATATATACACTATGCAAACATAATAATGTTCCCCCTTTTTATCTGTTAGGGATTGTATGACGCAAAACAACAATAGTCCGGTCAGCCGAAGCAATGACCCTGAGCACATTGATTTACTTGCATTAATGCTACAGCTGTGGCGTGGGAAGTGGACAATAGCAATTTTTGTTTTTGTCTTTATTGCCATGGCGATAGGATATTTATCAATCGCGAAGGAAAAGTGGACCTCACGGGCGATTATTGCACAACCTGATGCGGCCCAGATTGCAACTTATTCAAATGCATTGAACATCCTCTACGGCAGCGCTGCCCCTTCGATGCTGGACATTCAAACGCGCGCTATTGGACGTTTTAACTCTTCCTTCTCAGCGTTATCGCAGGCGCTAGACAATCAGGACGTGCCAGAAAAACTGACCATCGAGCCTGCGGTTAAAGGGGAAACGTTGCCATTAACCGTCTCCTATATCAGCACTTCTGCTGAAGCGGCTCAAAAGCAGTTAGCGCAGTACATTCAGCAAGTAGATGAACAGACGGCAAAAGAACTTGCCCTTGATCTCAAGGACAATATCAAGGAACAGATTAAATCCCTGAACGATTCTCTGGTAAGCCAGGAAAAGGTCGCTCAAGAGCAGAAAGAGCTGCGAATCAAACAGATTGCTGAGGCGCTGAAAAATGCTGAGGCGGCAAAAATTACCTCGCCGCGCATTCAGCAAACCCAGGATGTAACTCAGGAAACGATGTTCCTGCTGGGAAGCGACGGTCTGAAATCGATGATTGACAATGAAGCGTCACGCCCGCTGGTCTTTTCTGCTGCTTACTATCAGACCAGACAAAAATTGCTGGATATTCAAAACCTGAACGTAAACCCGGATACTATCCACGTCTACCGTTACGTTATGAAACCAAATCTGCCTGTACATCGTGACAGCCCCAAAAAACCAATCATTCTGACTCTTGCCGTGCTGCTGGGCTTAATGATGGGTTCTGTAGTGGTACTGGCGCGTAACACATTGCGGAACTACAAACCAAAAGCCTGATTTACTGATAAAAAAAAACCGGGGATAAACCCCGGTTTTTTTATTTGTGCCGTTTACGAAGATTCTCAATCACCGCCGTTAAATCCAGCTCCTGATCCTGCAGCAGCACCAGCAGGTGATACATCAAATCCGACGCTTCATTCGTCAGCTCTTCCCGGTCATGTACGGTCGCGGCCAGCGCCGTCTCAACGCCTTCCTCTCCCACCTTCTGCGCAATACGCTTAGTCCCGCTGGCATACAGCTTCGCGGTATAGGAACTCTCAGGATCCGCCGTTTTACGCTCTGCCAGCAGTTGTTCCAGCTGATACAGGAACAGCCACTGGTGGCCCGCTTCGCCGAAGCAGCTGCTGGTGCCCTTATGGCAGGTCGGGCCGATTGGGTTCGCCAGCACCAGCAGGGTGTCGTTATCGCAGTCAGGCGTCATGCTGACCACGTTCAGGAAGTGACCCGAAGTTTCCCCTTTGGTCCACAGGCGCTGTTTCGTGCGCGAGAAAAACGTCACGTTGCCGCTGTCGATCGTTTTTGCAAGCGCGTCCTGGTTCATATAACCCAGCATCAGCACTTCGCCTGAGACGGCATGCTGTACAACCACCGGCAGTAATCCGTCAGTTTTTTCCCAGTCCAGCTGCGCCTGTTGTTGCTCTGTTAACATACCCTGATCTCCACGCCCTGGTCGGCCAGGAACGTTTTTAACTCGCCAATATTGATAATCTGTTTGTGGAACACGGAGGCGGCAAGGGCACCGTCCACGTTCGCATCGCGGAAGGCTTCCAGGAAATGCTCCATGGTGCCCGCGCCGCCGGAGGCAATCAGCGGAACGTGGCAGACCGCGCGCACTTTCTTCAACTGCTCGAGGTCATACCCGTTACGCACGCCGTCCTGGTTCATCATGTTCAGCACAATCTCGCCTGCGCCGCGCTTCTGCACTTCCTGCACCCAGTCCAGCGTTTCCCACTGGGTGACGCGTGTGCGGCTTTCATCGCCGGTGTACTGGTTGACATGGTACTTGCCGGTCGCGGCGTCGAACCAGGTATCAATCCCTACGACAATACACTGCACGCCAAAACGATCGGCCAGGCGGGTGATCAGTTCCGGCTCGGCCAGGGCAGGGGAGTTGATGGAAATTTTGTCTGCGCCAAAAGAGAGAATTTTGGCGGCGTCGTCAGCGGACTTAATCCCGCCCGCCACGCAGAATGGGATATCAATTACTTCCGCCACGCGCGCGACCCAGCTTTTGTCGACCACGCGGCCATCGCTGGAGGCGGTAATATCGTAAAATACCAGCTCGTCTGCGCCTTCATCGGCATAGCGTTTTGCCAGCGGGACGATGTCGCCAATGATCTCGTGGTTGCGGAACTGCACGCCTTTCACGACCTGACCATCGCGCACGTCAAGACAAGGAATTATCCGTTTTGCCAGCATTGAATCGCCTCCGTCACTGTAAATTTACCTTCCAGCAGGGCCCGGCCCACAATCACACCCTGTACACCTGTACCGCGCAGCGCGGCCACGTCGTCTATATCACCAATGCCGCCAGAAGACTGGAACGCAACCTGCGGATAACGCGAGCAGACCTCTTCATACAGCGAGACGTTGGAGCCCGCCAGCGTTCCGTCGCGGGAGATATCCGTGCACAGCACGTGCTTCAGGCCAACGGGCAGATAGATATCGACCAGCTCTTCCAGCGTCACGCCGGAGTTTTCCTGCCAGCCGCTGACTGCAACCTGCTTGTTACCCTGCTCGTCAATGCGAACGTCCAGCGCCAGCACCAGGGCGTCGGCGCCAAAGCGGCGGAACCAGCCTTTCACGGTGTCAGGATCTTTCACGGCAGTTGACCCTACCACCACGCGCGCCACGCCCGCGTCCAGCAGAGCCGCCACGTCGTCTTCGGTACGTACGCCGCCGCCAACCTGCACGGGGACATCCACGCCGGCAACCAGCTTTTTGAGCAGCGGGATCTGGCGTTTGGCCGGATCTTTCGCCCCGGTCAGGTCAACCAGGTGCAGCACTTCAGCCCCCTGCGCCGCATAGTCCTGCAGGCGCGGCAGCGGGTCGTTTCCGTAGTCGCGCTGCTGGCCGTAATCGCCCTGGTGAAGGCGGACAACCGTGCCGTCGATTAAATCTAAAGCGGGAATAATCATCACATCTCCAGGAAGTTTTTCAGCAGCTGCGCGCCTGCGGCGCCAGAGCGTTCCGGGTGAAACTGCACGCCGAAGAAATTGTCTTTCTGCACCGCCGCGGTAAACGCCTCACCGTAAGTGCACTGGGCGATCGTGTTGATGTTCACCGGCATGGCGTAACTGTGCACGAAGTAGAAGTACGCGCCGTCTTCGATGCCGCGAAACAGCCGGTCGCCCGCTTTGGCGTAAACGCGGTTCCAGCCCATATGCGGCAGAGGCAGGCCGTGGTCGGTCATTTTCGGCACGTCTTCGTCGATAATGCCCAGCAGGTCAACGCCGTTGCTCTCTTCGCTGCAGCGGCCAAGAAGCTGCATGCCCAGGCAAATCCCCAGCACCGGCTGGGTACAGGCTTTGATCAGGTCGATCAGATCGCGTTCGCGAATCTGGTCCATCGCTGCCTGTGCGGTTCCCACGCCCGGTAAAAACAGTTTGTCGGCGCGCAGCACCACGTCCGGATCGCGGCTGACCACGGGCTCATAGCCGTGGCGCGCGATGGCCGATTTTACGGAGTTGAGGTTGGCGCATCCGGTATCCAGAATCACCACGTTCATCAGAGCACTCCTTTCGATGAGGGAAGGGCATCACCTTCCACGCGGATCGCCTGGCGCAGGGTGCGGCCAAAGGCTTTAAACAGACTCTCCACGCGGTGGTGATCGTTTTTGCCTTTGGTTTTCAGGTGCAGCGTCAGGCCCATGGTGTAGGACAGAGAACGGAAGAAATGCTCCACCATTTCGGTGCTGAGATCGCCCACGCGCTGGTAGGTGAAATCAGCTTTGTATTCCAGGTGCGGACGACCGGAGATGTCCATGGCGCAGCGTGCCAGGCACTCGTCCATCGGCAGGACGAAGCCGAAGCGGTTGATGCCGCGCTTGTCGCCGAGCGCCAGCTTCAGGGCTTCGCCCAGCGCCAGGCCGGTATCTTCTACGGTGTGGTGATCGTCAATGTAGAGGTCACCTTTTACCGCGATCTCCATGCGGAAACCCCCGTGGGTGGCAATCTGGTCCAGCATGTGGTCAAAGAAACCGACGCCGGTGTGGATCTTGCTGCCGCCTTCGCGGTCCAGCCAGACCTTCACATCAATCTGTGTCTCTTTGGTGTTGCGCTCAACGTGGGAATAGCGGTCGCGTTTTATCAGCTGCTCGCCAATCTTTGCCCAGTTTAGGTCGTTACGATCGTAGCGCAGCCCCGCGATGCCCATGTTTTCCGCCAGCGTAATATCGGTGATGCGATCGCCGATAACGTAGCTGTTGGTTTTATCCAGCGCATCTTCGGCCAGATAGCGCTCAACCAGCTTCACCTTTGGCTTACGGCAGTCGCATTCGTCTGCCGGCATGTGCGGGCAAATCAGCACTTCATCAAATACCACGCCCTGAGAGGTCAGTACCTGCATCATCAGGTTATGCGGGCCGTCAAAGTCCGCCTGCGGGAAGCTGTCCGTACCCAGACCGTCCTGATTGGTGATCATCACCAGCTTATAGCCCGCTTTTTGCAGCTTAAGCAGCACCGGGATCACGTCCGGTTCAAAAGCCAGCTTGTCGAAACGATCGACCTGGAAATCGGCTGGTGGCTCCGAAATAAGGGTGCCGTCACGATCGATGAAAAGGATCTTCTGGGTCATACTTTCTCCGCTTTCAGGGCGTCAATCACGCGCTGGCTCTCTGCGCGGGTGCCGACGGTAATGCGCAGGCATCCGCTCAGGGAAGGTTGTTTATTCTGGTCTCGTAAGATAATGCCCTGATCCCACAAAGATTTAAATACGGCGCTGGAGGCGGTGAAGCGCGCCAGGATATAGTTGGTTTCCGAGTCGAATACCTGCTCCACGCAGGGGATATCCTTCAGGGCAGTCACCAGATACTGGCGCTCTTCCAGGATCTGCGCCACCCGCTCGCGCATTGCATTTATGCCCTGAGGCGTCAGCGCCTGTGCCGCAATATCGGCAACCGGCGTTGAGAGCGGGTACGGGGCGATCACTTTCAGCAGCAGGTCAATAACCTCTTTATTCGCCAGCGTAAACCCGCAGCGCAGGCCCGCGAGGGCGAAGGCTTTTGACAGCGTGCGCAGCACAACGAGGTGCGGATACTCTTCCAGCCAGCCTGCCAGCGTCGCCTGCGGGCAGAACTCAATATAGGCTTCGTCCGCGACCACCAGCGCTTTGCCGCGCGTCATATCCAGCAGGGTACGGATATCCTGTGGGTTAATAATCTGCCCGGTTGGGTTATTCGGGCTGCAGACAAACACGACTTTTACGCCGTCGAGATTGTCGGCAATGCCTTTCAAATCGAGCTGCCAGTTCTCCAGCGCCTGCACGTTGCGGCACGCCACGCCGAAGGTTTCCGCGCTGACGCTGTACATGCCGTACGTGGGCTGGCAGTACATCACCGCGTCTTTGCCCGGCTCGCAGAACGCGCGGATCAGCAGCTCAATGCCCTCATCCGCGCCGCGGCTGACCAGCACCTGCTCCGGCTTCACTCCCGCGTACTGCGCGTAGTTTTCAATTACTGCTTTTGGCTGACACTCCGGATAGCGGTTCAGCGTTTGCTGCGACAGCTCAAACTCCACCGCCGTCGGGAATTCGTTGGCGTTCAGCCAGACGTCCCCGTTTCCGCCCAGACGACGCGCAGACTGGTAAGGCGTCAGGCGACGGACATTTTCGCGGGCTAACTCTTCAATGTTCATGCTTGCTCCTTCAGGGCTGCAACGCGCAGCGTAACGGCATTTTTGTGGGCGGTCAGGCGCTCGGCGGCGGCCAGGGTTTCAATGGTCGAAGCAAGCGAGGCAAACCCCTCACGGGACAGCTCCTGCACGGTCATGCGTTTCTGGAAATCCGCCAGCCCCAGACTGGAACAGGTAGAGGTGTAGCCGTACGTCGGCAGCACGTGGTTGGTGCCGGAGGCGTAATCCCCCGCGGACTCCGGTGACCAGTCGCCGAGGAACACCGAGCCGGCGCTGGTAATGCTATCGACCAGATCGCGCGCGTTGCGGGTCTGAATAATCAGGTGCTCCGGGCCGTACTGGTTGGAAATGGCAATACACTGGTCCAGATCGCGCGCCACAATCAGGCGGCTGGCCGCTAGCGCCTGACGTGCCGTGTCGGCGCGGGGCAGGTCGGCAAGCTGGCGCTCAACGGCTTCACCCACGCGTTTCGCCATATCGGCATCCGGCGTCAGCAGGATGACCTGCGAGTCCGGGCCGTGTTCCGCCTGAGAAAGCAGGTCGGACGCCACGAAGTCCGGCGTTGCGCCGCTGTCGGCAATGACCAGCACTTCAGACGGACCGGCAGGCATATCGATGGCCGCGCCGTCCAGACGCTGGCTGACCTGGCGCTTGGCTTCGGTAACATATGCATTGCCCGGGCCAAAGATTTTGTCGACTTCAGGAATGGATTCCGTGCCGAACGCCAGGGCGGAAATCGCCTGCGCGCCGCCCACTTTATAGACCGCCTGCACGCCGCACAGCTTCGCCGCATAGAGGATCTCGTCGGCAATCGGTGGCGGTGAGCAGAGCACCACTTTCTGGCATCCGGCGATACGCGCCGGCGTGGCGAGCATTAATACGGTGGAAAACAGCGGCGCTGAACCGCCAGGAATATAAAGCCCCACTGACGCAACCGGGCGCGTCACCTGCTGGCAGCGTACGCCGGGCAGGGTTTCGACATCCACGGTCTGCAGCTTCTGCGCGGTGTGGAAAGTATCAATATTTTTCACCGCAACGGCCATCGCCTCCTTGATGTCGTCACCCAGACGATTGCTGGCATCACTGATTTCCTGCTCGGTAACTTTCAGTGCGTCGACTTCCGTCTTATCAAACTTCGCGCTGTATTCACGCAGAGCGTCATCGCCACGGGCTTTGACGTTATCCAGAATCTCCGCCACGGTGCGAGAGATGCTCTCAGAGGCGGAAATCGCCGGGCGCATCAGCAGCTCGCGCCGCTGCGCGTCGCTACAGGTATTCCAGTTGATGATTGTGTTAAAGCTCATGGCCATTACTCCATCATCTTCTCAATTGGCAGCACCAGGATGGAGCTTGCGCCCAGCGCCTTCAGTTTTTCCATGGTTTCCCAGAACAGGGTTTCGCTGCTCACCATGTGCATCGCCACGCGCTGCTGATCGCCCGCCAGCGGCAGGATGGTTGGGCGCTCAGCGCCAGGCAGCAGGGCGATGACCTCTTCCAGACGTTCGGTTGGGGCGTGCATCATGATGTATTTGGATTCACGCGCCTGAATCACGCCCTGAATGCGGGTCAGCAGTTTGTCGATGAGCTGCTGCTTGGCGTCGGCCATCTCGCCGTCGCGCTGAATCAGGCACGCTTTAGAGCGGTAAATCACTTCCACTTCGCGCAGACCGTTCGCTTCCAGGGTGGCACCGGTGGAGACGAGGTCACAGATGGCGTCCGCCAGGCCCGCACGCGGCGCCACTTCAACAGAGCCGTTCAGCAGGCAGGACTTGAACTGTACGCCTTTCTGGTCGAGATAGCGCTTCAACAGGTGAGGGTAGGAGGTGGCGATACGTTTGCCGTTCAGCGCGGCCGGGCCGTCCCACGCTTCATCGACCGGCGTTGCCAGCGACAGGCGGCAGCCGCCGAAGTCCAGACGACGCAGGGTGAAGTAACGCGGGTCTTCACCCTGCGCGCGGCGGGTCAGCAGCTCTTCTTCCAGCACGTTTTCACCGATGATGCCGAGGTCAACGACGCCGTCCATCACAAGGCCTGGAATATCGTCATCACGCACGCGCAGAATGTCGATCGGCATGTTTTCAGCCAGAGCAATCAGGCGCTGGGTGTGCAGGTTGATTTTGATCCCGCAGCGGGCCAGCAGTTCGCGTGAATCGTCACTTAAACGGCCTGATTTTTGAATAGCTATGCGTAAGCGTGAGTTATCTAACATTCTTTATTCCTCGTTAACCTGTTTTAACCTGTCTGAATTTGGTCCAAAAAAAAGCCCCCGGAAGAAAATCTTCCGGGGGCTTTTTCATGCGTTCATGCACCACTGGAAGATCCAAACGTCTTCCAGCACACATCGCCTGAAAGACTAGTCAGGATGATGGTGATGATGGTGGTGTTTAAATTGAACGCGTGTCATATAAATTCTCGATGAATGCTTATTCATTTGATGTCTTTTAACCTAAACCAGTTGTACGACATATTGCAAGGGCTTTTTTTGATCATTAATTCATTTCATATTGATGCTATGAATTGTGTGTTCTGCCGGGCTGGCGTAGCCTTATAAATGACGAGTGAGAGTCAGGAGAATTCGCATGAAAAAGGTCGCGATTGTCGGTTTAGGATGGCTGGGAATGCCGCTGGCGATGTCATTAGCCGCGAAAGGCTGGCAGGTGACCGGGAGCAAGACCACCCGGGACGGGGTAGAAGCGGCGCGCATGTGCGGTATTGATGGCGTTGAACTGCGTCTGGAGCCGGAGCTGGTGTGTGATGCGGACGATCTGGACACGCTGATGAACGTGGATGCTCTGGTGATTACGCTACCCGCGCGGCGCAGCGGTCCGGGAGAATCATTCTACCTGCAGGCGATGCAGGAGATCGTCGACAGCGCGCTGGCGCACCACGTGCCGCGCATTATTTTTACCAGCTCGACGTCGGTCTATGGCGATGCCGAGGGCGTAGTTAAAGAGAGTTCCGAGCGACGTCCCGTTACCGCAAGCGGTCAGGTTCTGAAAGAGCTGGAAGACTGGCTGCACAACCTTCCCGGCACGCAGGTGGATATCGTCCGTCTGGCGGGGCTGGTTGGCCCGGGGCGTCATCCGGGGCGCTTCTTTGCCGGAAAGACGGCACCAGACGGTCAGCATGGCGTGAATCTTGTGCATCTTGAAGATGTTATTGGCGCGATTGAGCTACTCTTACAGGCTCCAAAAGGCGGACACATCTATAATATATGTGCACCGTCTCATCCGGCGCGCAGCACGTTTTACCCGCTCATGGCACGCCAGCTTGGGTTGGCTCCGCCGGTTTTTGGTGAGGCAAAGAACGAAAGTAAAGGCAAAATTGTTGATGGCAATCGCATTTGCCATGAGCTGGGGTTTGAGTATCAGTATCCCGATCCGCTGGTGATGCCCATGGAATAAGCCCCGCAGCGGAGACAATCGCACACCAGAAGGGGGCGAGCATGAAACCGCTGCTGGATGTTCTTATTATTCTGGATGCACTGGAAAAAGAGGGGAGCTTTGCGGCTGCATCGGCAAAGCTCTACAAAACCCCTTCGGCGCTGAGCTACACCGTGCAAAAACTGGAAAGCGATCTCAATATCCAAATCCTCGATCGCTCCGGGCATCGCGCGCGGTTTACCCGCACCGGGCAGATGCTGCTGGAAAAAGGCCGTGACGTTCTGCACACCGTTCGCGAGCTGGAAAAGCAGGCCGTCAAGCTCCATCAGGGATGGGAAAACGAGCTGGTGATTGGCGTGGATGATACCTTTCCGTTTTCTCTACTGACGCCGCTCATTGAAGCGTTTTATCAGCATCACAGCGTTACTCGGCTGATTTTCATCAACGGCGTGCTGGGCGGCTCCTGGGATGCCTTAACCCAGGGCAGGGCGGACATTTTTGTCGGTGCTCTGCACGAGCCTCCCCAACTGAGTGACTTTGGTTTCGCCCGCCTGGGCGTGCTGGAGCAGGTATTTGCCGTGGCGCCTCATCATCCGCTGGCTCAGGAGCCAGAGCCTCTTAACCGTCGCGTCATTAAGGGGTACCGCGCAATAGTCGTAGGGGACAGCTCGCGCCCCGAATGTGCAGTTTCCTCGCAGCTGCTGGATGAGCAGGAGGCCATCACCGTTTTTGACTTTAAAACCAAGCTGGAGCTGCAAATTAGCGGCCTGGGCTGCGGCTATTTGCCGCGCTATCTGGCGCAGCGCTTTATTGATAGCGGTGCGCTTGTTGAAAAACAGGTACTTGCTCAAAGCAGCAACGAGTCGGTATGGGTGGGCTGGAACGAACAAACCGCCGGGCTGGCCAGCGCCTGGTGGCGGGACGAAATTTTAGCAAATAGTGCTATCGCCGCAGTTTACTCTCAGGGTAGCGTCGAGAAATCAGCCAGTTAGCAAAAAGAAAATTACCCGGTGCGTTGCAAAGTATTGCCTTTTGTATCCGATGTGGGGCAAAATGCCGCCGCTGCAACCAAATGAATAATCGACGATATAAAAGGCGTCGGTTATTTTTTTTTGCATGTACGAAACGAAACTAAAAACCAAGAGGCCGGGCTTCGTACCGGATAGATATTTACTAAAATCCGACAGTTGTTGTCGCTGAGGAAGAAAGAAATGGGGCAATTTTTCGCTTACGTGGCGGTTATCACCGTAAAGGAGAATAACTATGTCGCATAACGCAACTCCAAACACCTCTCGCGTGGAATTACGTAAAACGCTTACGTTGATTCCGGTTGTTATGATGGGCCTTGCCTATATGCAACCGATGACGCTGTTCGATACATTCGGTATCGTATCGGGCCTCACTGACGGTCACGTTGCGACGGCGTACGCCTTTGCACTGGTCGCCATTCTCTTTACTGCGCTGAGCTACGGTAAGCTGGTTCGCCGTTTCCCGTCCGCAGGCTCTGCGTACACCTATGCCCAGAAATCCATCAGCCCGGCGGTTGGCTTTATGGTGGGCTGGTCATCCCTGCTGGACTACCTGTTCATGCCGATGATCAACATTCTGCTGGCAAAAATTTACTTTGAAGCGCTGGTGCCTTCCGTGCCGTCGTGGATCTTCGTTGTCGCGCTGGTGGCCTTTATGACCATCTCTAACCTGCGCAGCATCAAGACCGTGGCTAACTTCAACACCCTGATCGTTATCCTGCAGATGGGTATTGTTGCGGTTATCGTCGGCCTGATCATCTACGGCGTTTCTCACGGCGAAGGCGCAGGCACGCTGACCAGCACCCGTCCATTCTGGTCTGAAGGGGCACACGTAGTGCCGATGATCACCGGTGCGACCATCCTGTGCTTCTCGTTCCTGGGCTTCGACGGCATCTCTTCTCTGTCTGAAGAGACCAAAGACGCCGAGCGCGTCATTCCGCGAGCGATTTTTCTGACAGCGCTGATTGGCGGCCTGATCTTCATCTGCGCCTCCTACTTCCTGCAGCTGTACTTCCCGGATATTTCTCGCTTTAAAGATCCGGATGCGTCACAGCCTGAAATCATGCTGTACGTGGCAGGTAAAACCTTCCAGTGGGGCGTGCTGATCTTCTCCAGCGTGACCGTTCTGGCGTCCGGCATGGCGGCACACGCGGGTGTTTCGCGCCTGATGTACGTCATGGGTCGTGACGGCGTGTTCCCAACCCGTTTCTTCGGTTACGTTCATCCGAAATGGCGTACCCCGGCGTGGAACGTACTGCTGGTTGGCGTAATCGCACTGATGGCGATTAAATTCGACCTGGTGACGGCAACTGCGCTGATCAACTTCGGTGCGCTGGTGGCGTTCACCTTCGTTAACCTCTCCGTGATTTCGCAGTTCTGGATCCGTGAGAAGCGTAACAAGACGCTGAAAGACCACTTCAACTACCTGATTCTGCCAGTCTGTGGTGCCCTGACGGTAGGTGCGCTGTGGATTAACCTGGAAGAGAGCTCAATGATTCTGGGTCTGATCTGGGGCGGTATCGGTCTGGTGTACCTGGCCTGCGTCACGAAGAGCTTCCGTAACCCGGTTCCTCAGTACGAAGATATTGCATAAGTCTTAACGTTTCAAAAAAAACCGGAGACCCTTGTCTCCGGTTTTTTTATATCTCACTTCAGACTATATCTTGCGCGTACTGGAACAACGCTTTCAGCAACGTCTGCTTCTCTGCATCCCCTTCGTACTGGCCGTAAAGCATCTCCAGCTCCTGGGCATAGTTGTGCAGATACTCTGGCGTAAACACGTTTCGACGGTGCTGCAGCCAGCGCGCCTGTTCAGCTTCATCCAGCGTGCCGGGATAGTTGCGTGCCCGGTAGTTAAACATCAGCTTTTCGATGCGCTTATCGGCGAAGGTGATGTCCAGCGCCGGTAAGTTACGCGGCTCGGTTTGCAGAACAATATTCATAGCTGCACGGTCGGCATCGCTGAAGAAGCCATTGTAGAGCTGGGCATCCACGTTTTCGGACGGCACGAACGGCTCCGCCTCGGCAAAGATGGCGACCACTTTCTCGCGCACCTGCGGGTTATCGCGCAGCACTTTCAGGTTAACCAGGCAGTGCTGACGGTTAATGCCCAGCCTGTCGGCATCTTCCGGACGCAGCGTGTTCGCCTGCGCCAGCACAGGACATTTGTTGATATGCACCAGTTTGACCGGCACCGCAGGCAGATCCCCGAGTTCATTTTTTGGGGTGTAAAGCCGTTCGCGCAGGGTATCGCTGTCAAGCTCCAGCAGCGGCGAAATATCGCCCGCCAGGTCCACCATGATAACCGCATTACGGTTATCCGGATGCCACGCCAGCGGCGCAACCCAGCTTGTATTGCCGCGCCAGGCGCCAAACATGCCGGAGATATGCACCAGGGGCTTCATCTGCGGTACGTCGATAAGGGTCATGAGCTTCTGCTTGCTGCGGTGGCTCAGCAGATATTCAAATAGCCGGGGCTGTGCGGTTTTCACCAGCTTCGCCATGGCAATGGTGGCATAAACGTCTGCCATCGCGTCGTGGGCATTACTGTGCTCGATGCCGTTGGCTCGCGTCAGGTGTTCCAGCCGGAAGCTGGTCAGCCCTTCCTCATTTTCCGGCCAGTTGATGCCTTCAGGGCGCAGGGCATAACAGGCGCGCATGATGTCGAGCAGATCCCAGCGTGAATTGCGGTTCTGCCAGCTCCAGGCGTACGGATCGTAGAAATTGCGATAGAAGATATTGCGCGTCACTTCATCGTCAAAACGGATGTTGTTGTAACCGACCACGCAGGTATTGGGAACGGTAAACAGATCGTGGATGCGGCGGGCGAACTCTGCTTCGTTAACGCCTTTTTCCCGCGCTTCCTGCGGTGTGATCCCGGTGACCATCACCGCGCCAGGCTGCGGCAGGTAGTCATCAGCAGGCTTACAGTAAAAAACCTCGGGTTCGCCAATAATGTTGAATTCGTCGTCGGTACGGATGGCGGCAAACTGCGCCGGCCGGTCCAGCGCCGGATGGGTGCCAAAGGTTTCGTAGTCGTGGAATAAAAAAGTCGGGCGTGCGGCAGAGTCAGACACCAGTAATACCATCCTGTTAAAAAATGACGTCACTATGGTAAACGATCGTGCGGGTCAGACCGAATAAAAAGCGCCGCCGCGGCGCAAATTTGCGAGACAGCTTCCGCGGAAAACCTGCGTTCTGTCACATTTTTTTGCAATTAAGCCAGGTAACGACACCAGAACTCCCGTAAAAAGGTCATCGATTTTTAATGACCTGAGGATATACCGTTGAAACGCCGTCTGTTTATTGCTGTTTCTTTACTCGCTTCGAGTATCTCATCTGCCTTTGCGGCCGAACCACTGGATTTTTCGCCGCAGCCTCCGGCCATTCAGGCGGGGTCATGGGTGCTGATGGATTACACAACTGGTCAAATTTTAACGGCGGGCAACGAACATCAGCAACGTAATCCGGCGAGCCTCACCAAGCTGATGACGGGCTATGTGGTCGATCGGGCCATTGACAGCCATCGCATTACGCCGGATGACATTGTCACAGTAGGTCGGGACGCGTGGGCAAAGGGCAACCCGGTTTTTGACGGTTCGTCGCTGATGTTCCTGAAAGAGGGCGATCGCGTCACCGTGCGTGACTTAAGCCGCGGTCTGATTGTCGATTCCGGCAACGATGCCTGCGTGGCGCTGGCCGACCACGTGGCGGGCGGGCAGCCGCAGTTTGTGAAGATGATGAACGACTACGTGCAGAAGCTGAACCTGCGCGATACGCACTTTGAAACCGTCCACGGTCTGGACGCGCCGGGCCAGCACAGCTCGGCCTATGACCTGGCCGTGCTCTCCCGGGCCATCATTCACGGTGAGCCAGAGTTTTACCATATGTACAGCGAAAAGAGCCTCACCTGGAACGGCATCACCCAGCAAAACCGTAACGGCCTGCTGTGGGACAAAACCATGAACGTGGACGGCCTGAAAACGGGGCACACCTCAGGCGCAGGCTTTAACCTTATTGCCTCCGCGGTGGACGGCCAGCGTCGTTTGATTGCGGTGGTGATGGGCGCGGACAGCCCGAAAGGGCGCGAGGACCAGGCGCGTAAGCTACTGCACTGGGGACAACAGAACTTCGATACGGTGCAGATCCTGCATAACGGTAAAAAAGTGGGGACAGAGCGTATCTGGTACGGCGATAAAGAACAGGTAAATCTGGGTACGGATCAGGACTTCTGGCTGGCGTTACCGAAAGCAGAAGTGCAGAACATCAAGGCTAAATACGTTCTGGATAAAAAAGAGCTGGAAGCGCCGATTGCCGCGCATCAGCGGGTCGGGGAGATCCAGCTCTATGACCGCGACAAGGTCGTGGCGCACTGGCCTCTGGTCACTCTGGAAGCCGTTGATAAGGGCGGCGTATTCTCACGCCTGAGCGATTATCTTCACCACACGCTGTAACCGCTGATGGGCAGACTGGCAGGGTTGCGAGTCTGCTCACATAATAAACACTCCTCGTTTGCCGGTAATAGAAATCCTGCTTTATAGTGTATAAATATACAGTGATAATCGGAGGCAGCATGGACTACAGCATCACGCAGCAACAGAAACGTAAGATTGCGGGTTTTCATCTTGTAGGGCCGTGGGAAAAAACGGTCAAGCAGGGCTTTGAACAGCTGGTCATGTGGGTGGACGGGCGTCACATTGAGCCGCTGGAGTGGGTGGCGGTCTATTACGATAATCCCGATGAGATTCCGGCAGAAAAACTGCGCTGCGATACGGCCGTTACGGTACCGGATGATTTTGTCATCCCGGAAAACAGCGAAGGGGTGATGATGACGGAAATCGCGGCTGGTGATTATGCCGTGGCGACGGCGCGCGTGGAAAACTACGACTTTGCGACCCCGTGGTATCAGTTCTTTAATTCTTTACTGCAGGATAATAAATACCAGATGGCGCTTAAGCCCTGCTTCGAACGCTATCTCAACGATGGCAACGCGGACGGCTACTGGGATATCGAAATGTTTATCGCGGTAGAGCACAAAACGGTTTAAGCCTGCTTAATGAAGGGTTTTTAAGCCGGGAGCGATCCGCCCGGCTGAAAACACAGTACAATTGTGATTTGCCGTGTTGCTGGAGAGCGGGTGTGCGTCCCGACAAATCATTAACCCCTTTTGAAATTCGCTTATATAAACATTACCGCGTGGTGCACGGGTGTCGCATCGCGCTGGCGTTCGTGTTGACCTTTGTACTGGTCCGGTTGCTGGATATACCTGAAGGTACGTGGCCGCTTATCACGCTGGTGGTGGTGATGGGGCCTATCTCATTTTGGGGAAACGTTGTCCCGCGCGCCTTCGAGCGCATTGGCGGAACCGTTCTTGGCTCTGCCCTGGGGCTTATTGCCCTGAAGCTGGAGCTCATCTCATTTCCGGTGATGCTGGCATGGTGCGGTGCCGCCATGTTCCTGTGCGGCTGGCTGGCGCTGGGCAAACGGCCTTATCAGGCGCTGCTGATTGGTATCACCCTTGCGGTCGTGGTCGGCGCGCCCGCCGGGGATATGACCACGGCGCTGTGGCGAAGCGGAGATGTTATTCTGGGCTCGCTGCTCGCCATGCTGTTTACCGGCATCTGGCCGCAGCGCGCTTTTCTGCACTGGCGTATCCAGATGGCTAACTACGTCACGGCGTTTAACCGCGTCTACCAGGCGGGGTTTTCACCGAATCTGGTTGAGCGTCCCCGGCTGGAAAAGCATCTGCAAACCATCCTCAACGACGTGGTCAAAATGCGCGGCCTGATAGTACCAGCCAGTAAAGAGACCCATATTCAGAAAGCGATTTTCGAAGCTATCCAGACGGTCAGCCGCAATCTGGTGTGCATGCTTGAACTGCAAATCAACGCGCACTGGGCCACGCGCCCCAGCCATCTGTTGATGCTCAACGCCCAGACCCTCAAAGAGACGCAGATGATGACGCAGCAAACCCTGCTGACCATCGCCCATGCGCTCTATGAAGGCAACCCGCAGCCCGTGCTGGCGAACAGCGAGCGTCTCAACGAAATCGTGGCGGAACTGAAGCAGTTAATCAACGAGCGGCAGGGCGATAACGTGGCGGAAACGCCCATTCATGGCTATGTCTGGCTGAGCCTGGAGCTTGCGCGACAGCTTGAGCTGCTATCGCACCTGATTTGTCGGGCGCTGCGCAAATAAAACGCGGATGTGACGCCTGCTGCTTCGATTCAGCAGCAATTGGGGTTATGATAGCTTTAAACGATATAGCCATTGTCATTCGCAGCCGCTGTCAGTAAGGTTATTGTTACAACGGTTGCTTTAACGAATCCGAATCTCACATTATCAGGGGTGTATAAAATGGAAACTATCAAGCCTTCGTTCCAGGATGTTCTGGAATTCGTCCGCCTGTTCCGCCGCAAAAACAAACTGCAGCGTGAAATTCAGGACGTTGAGAAGAAGATCCGTGACAACCAGAAACGTGTTCTGCTGCTCGACAACCTGAGCGACTACATCAAGCCGGGCATGAGCGTTGAAGCTATTCAGGGCATCATCGCCAGCATGAAGAGCGACTATGAAGACCGCGTTGATGACTACATCATCAAAAATGCCGAGCTGTCCAAAGAGCGTCGCGACATCTCTAAAAAGCTGAAAGTGATGGGCGAAATCAAAAACGCCGAAGCAAAAAGCGAGTAATCGCAGCGAATTGTGAAAAAGGCTCTCTGGTGACAGAGAGCCTTTTTTATTTTACGGAGTGCCGTTTTACATTTACCTGCCGCAGAAAAGCAAAAAGCCTGCTATAAAAGCAGGCTTTTTAAATTTGGCTCCTCTGACTGGACTCGAACCAGTGACATACGGATTAACAGTCCGCCGTTCTACCGACTGAACTACAGAGGAATCGTTGTGGAGGCTTATCTTAGCGGCGAAAAAACTTTTGTCAAACCTGATCTTAGGGAAAATCGACTGATTGCCGATTCTGTCGTCAGTTTGTTGTAAATACACACATCTTTTTCAGGAAAATACTTTGCAGGATTAGCATTTCTCCCCCATCATTTGAAATGGAGTTTCAACTTTTCTCGCTAAGGTCCATTTTGAACGTCACTGCCCCTCTGCGCCAGGCGATCATGCGCACGCCATGGTACGCAAAACGTAAAAGCTATCGTGTTCTGTTCTGGCGTGAAATCACCCCCCTTGCCGTGCCTATTTTCCTGGAAAATACCTGCGTTCTGCTGATGGGAGTACTGAGCACCTTCCTGGTGAGCTGGCTGGGGAAAGAGGCAATGGCAGGGGTCGGGCTGGCGGACAGCTTTAACATGGTGGTGATGTCATTTTTTGCCGCCATCGATCTCGGGACGACGGTTGTGGTGGCCTTTAGCCTCGGCAAGCTGGATCCCAAACGTGCGCGCGAGGCTGCACGCCAGTCGCTGATGATCATGACCCTCTTTTCGATCGTGCTGGCGGCGGTGATCCACTATTTCGGTAAAGAGATTATCGATTTTGTCGCCGGGGAAGCCACGAACGAGGTGAAGGACCTGGCGCTGACCTATCTCGAAATGACCGTCTTAAGCTATCCGGCGGCGGCCATCGCGCTGATTGGCAGCGGCGCGCTGCGCGGGGCAGGTAACACAAAAATCCCGCTGCTGATCAACGGCGGGATGAATATCCTGAATATCATCATCAGCAGCGTGCTGATCTACGGCGCGTTCTCGTGGGATGGACTGGGGTTCGTCGGGGCCGGGCTGGGATTAACCATATCACGCTATATCGGTGCGGCGGCCATCATCGGGGTGCTGATGACGGGGATTACGCCCTCGCTGCGTCTTACGCTTAAGAGCTACTTCCGGCCCTTTAATTTCGCCATTATCTGGGAAGTGATGGGGATTGGTATTCCCGCGAGCATTGAATCCGTGTTGTTTAACGGCGGGAAGCTGCTCACGCAGATGTTTGTCGCCGGAATGGGCACCGACGTTATCGCCGGTAACTTTATCGCTTTCTCCATCGCCTCGCTGATTAACCTGCCGGGTAACGCCCTTGGGTCGGCATCTACCATCATAACGGGTAAACGGCTCGGGAAAGGGCAGATAGGCCAGGCGGAGCGGCAGCTGCGCCACGTGTTCTGGCTGTCGACGATTGGGCTGACGCTGATTGCCTGGGGCACCGCGCCGTTTGCCGGGCTGATGGCCGCGTTCTATACCCACGAAGAGGATGTGAAAGAGGTGGTGAAGATCCTTATCTGGCTCAACGCCGCCTTTATGCCGATCTGGGCGGCATCCTGGGTATTGCCTGCCGGGCTGAAAGGGGCGCGCGATGCCCGTTTTGCCATGTGGGTGTCCATGCTCGGCATGTGGGGGTGTCGCGTTGTGGCGGGCTATACGCTGGGCGTGGTGCTCGGCTGGGGCGTGGTTGGCGTCTGGCTGGGGATGTTCCTTGACTGGGCCGTGCGTGGGGCGCTGTTCTACTGGCGTATGGTCAGCGGGCGCTGGCTGTGGAAATATCCGCGACAAAATGCCTGACAATTGCGCGAAGTGGAGAATAAATCGGCAAACGATCCGAAATCTGCATTCTGCCTTTGACATCCCAGGGGAGCATCGATAATATGCGCCCCGTTCACACGATTCCTCTGTAGTTCAGTCGGTAGAACGGCGGACTGTTAATCCGTATGTCACTGGTTCGAGTCCAGTCAGAGGAGCCAAATTTAAAAAGCCTGCTTTTATAGCAGGCTTTTTGATTTTGTGCGCAAGGTAAATGCAAAACGGCAATTTAGTGTTTGCACCCTCTCCCGTGGGAGAGGGATGGGGTGAGGGCACCAGCCCGCACGATGTTACATGCCAATCGGTGCCGTCGCCGCCTCAAGCCACGTACGCGCATCGCTATTCACCAGCGGTGACAGCGCCTCCCGCACCTGCTGATGATACGCATCCAGCCACCGCTTTTCCTGCTCGCTCAACAGCTGCAATTCCACCTGGCTTAGATCAATCGGGATCAGCGTCAGCGAGGCAAATTTGCAGAACCCCGGGCGGCTCTCCACAATCTCCACCTGGTTTTCAATGCGGATACCGTGGCTATCGCCCAGATAATAGCCCGGCTCGATAGTCATGATATTGCCCGCCACCAGCGGCCACGGGTTGACCTTTTTGGCGATGCGATGCGGGTTTTCATGGATCAGAAGCTGGTGGCCCACGCCGTGCCCGGTACCATGATCGTAATCCAGCCCCATCTCCCACAGCGGACGACGCGCGAAAGCATCCAGCTGATGCCCCTGAGTCCCGGAAGGGAACTGCAGGGTAATCAGCGACAGGAAGCCTCTCAGCACGGCGGTGTAGTGCAGGCGCTGCTGCGGAGGAACATTGCCCCACGCCAGCATGCGCGTGGCGTCGGTGGTGCCGTTAGCGTACTGACCGCCCGAATCGTTCAGGTAAAAATGGTCATGGCCGATGGGCTTATTGCTGGCCTCGCTTGAATGATAGTGACACATCGCCGCATTGCTCGACGAGGCGGAAATGGTCGCGAAACTCTGCTCGATAAAACCGGGCTGCTGCTGGCGGAACTCCAGCTGCTGCGCCTGCACTTCCAGCTCTGTCAGGGGCTGCCCAGCCGCCGCACGCAGCGGCACTTCGCGACTCAGCCAGGCCAGGAAGTTGACCCACGCTGCGCCGTCCTGGTGATGGCACTCGCGATACCCTGCCAGCTCGACCGGGTTTTTGGTGGCCTTAATCAGGGTTATGGGATCGGTTTGCCAGACAATTTCTCCGCGCGGTTCAATGGCAAAGCGCAGGGCCACCGGCGCGGAGTCGGCATCAACCATCACCCGCTTCCCTTCAGCAAGCTGCTGGCAGCGTTCAATAAAGGTGTTCTGCGGCGCAATCGTGAAGGCGTTCAGAACTGAATCAGGGAGTTCTGCGAGCTTATTGTCGTTAACAAACCACTCAACGCGACCGTCACGCCCAAGCAGGGCAAATGAGAGCGGTACCGGACTGGTGGGAATATCTGAGCCGCGCACGTTGAGCAGCCACGCAATGTTATCCGGCAGCGTAACGGCCAGGTAGTCAGCGTTGTTCGCGGCCAGCACGGCGGCAACGCGCTGACGTTTGTCCTCGCTGCTTTCACCGCTTACCTCTACCGGCATTTCACGGATAAGCCCCGCCGGCGCGGCAGGGCGATCGGTCCATAATGCGTCAAACGGTGAGGCATTCAGTGGCACCAGCTCGCACGGCGTGGCAGACAGCTGTTCGAACTCGGCATTCGTCATCAGCAGTGGGTCAAAACCGATGCGCGTGCCCGCCTCAACGTTTGCCGTCAGCCAGTCTGCCAGCGGCTCATTGTGCAAATGATGAATTTCAATCTCGTCCATATTGACCTGAACGCGGGCCTGCACCTGATAGCGTCCGTCGACGAACAGCAGCGCTTTTTCCTTCAGTACCAGCGCGACGCCGGCAGAGCCGTCAAAGCCCGTCAGCCAGGCCAGCTTTTCGTCGTTCAACGCGCAATTCTCGCTTTGCCAGGCATCGGTGCGCGGAACGATCATCCCGTCGAGATGACTGGCCTCAAGCCAGTGGCGCATGGCAGAGAGCGGTGTAGGGGTTTGCATGATTTTTCCTTATTGCTATTAGCGGAACGGCGGCTCGTTGAAGGTGCGAAGCTTGCGCGAATGCAGTCGGTCGCCTTCCGCCCGCAGCAGGTCAATGGCGCGAATGCCAATCTGCAGGTGCTCGGAGATGGCCCCTTCGTAGAAACGGTTGGCCTGACCCGGCAGCTTAATTTCGCCGTGCAGCGGCTTATCGGACACGCACAGCAGCGTGCCGTAAGGAACGCGGAAGCGGTACCCCTGTGCGGCGATGGTGGCGCTCTCCATGTCAATCGCCACCGCGCGGCTCAGGTTGAAGCGCAGCGCGGAGGCGGAGTAACGCAGCTCCCAGTTGCGGTCATCCGTCGTCACCACCGTACCGGTACGCAGGCGCTGCTTGACCTCTTCACCCGGCATGCCGCTCACCTCTTTGGTGGCGTCGTAGAGCGCGCGCTGTACTTCGGCGATGCTCGGGATCGGGATGTCCGGCGGCAGTACCGCATCCAGCACGTGGTCATCACGCAGATAGGCGTGGGCCAGCACGTAGTCGCCAATCAGCTGGCTTTCGCGCAGGCCGCCGCAGTGGCCAATCATCAGCCACACGTCCGGGCGCAGCACCGCCAGATGGTCGCAGATGGTTTTGGCATTCGACGGGCCCACGCCGATGTTGATCAGGGTGATCCCCTGGCCGTCCGCGGTGATCAGGTGCCAGGCGGGCATCTGGTGTTTTTTCCACGCCAGATCGGAGATGGCCTGCTCGGGCGCTTCGGTTTCAGCGGTGATCCAGATCCCGCCCGCGCAGGACAGCGCGATGTAAGGACTGTCCGGATCGAGAATTTGGCTACAGCCCCAGCGAACAAACTCGTCCACGTAGCGGGTGTAGTTGGTAAACAGCACAAACGGCTGGAAATGTTCGGCGGGCGTGCCGGTGTAGTGGCGCAGGCGCGCCAGGGAGAAATCCACCCGACGGGCATCAAAGTGCGACAGGGGTGAAAACTCTGCCGGGTGATAAATCCCGTCAGCCGTCTCATCGCCAATCTGTGACAGCTCGGTGGTCGGGAAATGGCGGGTCAGCCCCGCGCTCATGGAGCGGTCAAGGGTTAGCGCCGAACCGTCAATCACGTACGGATACGGGATCTCATGCTGCGAAGGCTCCACGGCAATGTGCGCGCCGTAATCCTGATACAACAGCGTTAGCTGCTCTTCCAGATAGGGGCGGAACAGTGCAGGGCGGGTGACGGTGGTGCTGTAGCAGCCGGAGTGGGTAAAGCGGGCATAGGCGCGGGTTTTCGGCGTCGTGCTTGCGCTGCCGTCCCAGGTCACAGAGAGCGATGGATAAACAAAAAGGCCTTCGTTTCTGGCCTTTTGATCGGGAAGTTTTCCTGTTTCGATGTATTCGCTAATGGCGCTGCGCAGCGCGTTGACGGACTGTTCATACAGCGCGTCGAGTTTTTCCAGCGCCTGAGCCGGGGTCAGGCTGGAGCCCTTATTATTCATCTCTGTCTCCTTGTTCCACAGGTGTGCGACTCTACCCGATAGTATGTCACACGCCTGTGAAACAAAAGGGAGATCAGGCGTGGCTCGTCTCTTTCATCAGCAGCGCCGTCGCCGCCGACAGCAGGCAGCCGGCCAGCAGATAGATCGCCACGCTGTACCAGTTTCCGCCGGAGAAGGTGACCAGCGCGGCGGCGATAAACGGCGTAAACCCGCCGCCGACCACGCTTGCCACCTGGTAGCCCACGCCCGCGCCGCTGTAGCGATAGCTCGCGCCAAACAGTTCGGTAAACATTGGCTGCTGCACGCAGACCACCATATCGTGGGCGATGTTGGCGAGCATGATGGCGAAGAAGACAATCCAGAAGACCGACTGCGCCTCCAGCGCCATAAAGAACGGCCAGGCGCTGAGGCTGCCAATCAGCGCCCCGGTGATATAGACGCGGCGGCGGCCAAACCTGTCCGCCAGCCAGGCGAAGCAGGGGATGGTCAGGCAGCTGATCCCGCCGACCACCAGACCGATATTCAGGAACAGTTCACGCGGCAGACCGAGGTTCTGCGTCGAGTAGTTCAGGGCAAACGCGGTAACGATATACATCGTCAGCAGCTCGCACAGGCGCAGAGCGATTATTTTCAGAAAAGCGCCAGGATGCCGGACGAGGGCTTCCATCACCGGAAGACGTTTTTTGACAACCGGTTTCTCCTGCTGCTGTTCGAATTCTGCCGACTCCTCCATCCCGTTTCGGATCCACAGCGCGGCAACCACCAGCACGATGCTAAAGATGAACGGAATGCGCCAGCCCCAGCTCAGGAACTGCTCGTCGGTGGTGAGCTGGCTGATTAACGATACCAGCCCGGTAGAAAGCAGCAGGCCGACGCCGTAACCCACCTGTACGCCGCTGCTGTAAAAGGCTTTCCGGTTTTTCGGCGCGCTTTCAACGGACAGCAGCGCCGCGCCGCCCCATTCGCCGCCCACGGCGAAGCCCTGTATGGCGCGCAGCGTTACCAACAATACTGGCGCCCACCAGCCAATGTCGGAAAACGAAGGAAGAATGCCAATCAGCGCGGTGGCAATCCCCATCATCCAGACGGTGAGCATCAGCATGCGCTTGCGGCCGAGGCGATCGCCGAAGTGGCCAAAGATCACCCCGCCCAGCGGGCGAAACAGGAACCCGACGCCGAAGGTGGCAAACGCGGCGAGGGTGCCCATCGCCGGGCTGACCTGAGGAAAGAATTCGCGGTTAAACACAAGCGCGGCGGTGATGCCATAAAGCAGAAAATCATACCAGTCGACGACGGCACCCGCGAAGCTGCCGAGGGCGGCGCGGCGGGCGCGATTGAGCGAAGGTGTCTCCTCGTTGGGACGAGCGGAGATGAGGGTGGAGTCCATAGTTGTCCTGTCCGTACTGATTTTTAATTATTGGTATAAGAAAAGGTCACTCACATAGCTGCCGTCATATAAACGGAACCTATGAGACTACCGCGACAAAACGCCTGAGAAAACGTTTTTATCTTTCCGGAAGGCGCTGAATAAATAAATTTCATCTTCCCCTACCTCGACATAAATCAGTCTATTTGGTTCCGGTTAGGGCTGAATGGTTTACAGTAATAGTGACTGCTGCGTGAGTTAAGCTGAGGGAATAACGATGCAACGTAACTTTTCGGCACTCTGGATTGTCCTGTTTTTATTCGCCGCGCCGCTTCATGCCGAGTCGAAAGTCTACGGAGAACAGCGGATTAGCGGCTGGTGGAATGCGCTGACGGATGATATCTCCCGGACCTGGGAAGAGCCTCAACGTTACGACTTGTACCTGCCGTTCCTGAGCTGGCATGCCCGTTTCATGTACGACAAAGAAAAAACCGACAATTACAATGAAATGCCGTGGGGCGGCGGGCTGGGCGTTTCCCGCTATAACGAAGAGGGGAACTGGAGCGCGCTGTTTGCGATGATGTTCAAGGACTCGCACAACGAATGGCAGCCCGCGATGGGCTACGGCTGGGAGAAGGGCTGGTACCTGGATAATGCCAAAGATTTCCGCCTTGGGCTCGGTGCCGCGGCGGGCATCACGGCGCGCGATGATTTTGCAAACTATGTCCCGCTACCGTTTATCTTCCCGCTGTTTTCCGCCGGGTATAAGCGCGTTACCGTCCAGTTCACCTATATTCCCGGGACGTATAACAACGGCAACGTGCTCTTTGCCTGGCTGCGCTTAGGCTTTTAAAGGGTGATCACCTTTTTTGCCACGGCGTTAGACAATACCAGCATGGAGAAGAGAACAGAGGTAATGAAAGTAAGCACAATCAGCGCCAGCTTCATGCCGAGAGAGGTCACCGGTATCAGCGCCGTCAGCAGATGAAACACCGAATAGTGCACAATGTACACGCCGGTCATCGTTTTGCTGATGGCGGCCAGAATGGACTCCTTCAATTCAGCGTTGCGGCGAAAGCGCACCCCGTTCGCCGCAATCACCAGCGCGATAATCAAAATGTAAATTTGAGAGCCAGTGAGAATAAAGGCGTTTCTGTCCGCCTTGAACAGCGCGAAGAAGAAGTGGCGCTCGTAAAACCAGGTGAAAAGATAGATAAAGGGGATGGCGACAACCGCCGCCCTGACCACATTTTTGCGGCTAATCCACTCGGCAATTTTCGGGTCGCAAAAGAGTTGCCCCGTCAGATAAAACAGCAGCCATGTCCACAGCCGATACTGCGGTGAAAGAGAAAGGACGTGCGTTTCAGGATAGAGCGCCGATAGCAGATCGTATCCGTAGGAAAAGAGCAGCAGGGCGGCAATCGCGCCGCAGAACAGTGCTCGCCGCTGGCTAAGCCACTCAACTGCCGGGTGAAAGGTATAAATCACCATAAAGGCGAACACAAACCAGGGCTGAATCAGATACCCACGCTGATAGGGCTCCCACAGGTAGTAGATCGTTATCCAGAACAGAAAAACAATCACCAGGCTTTTAATTTTACTCAACTGCCAGCGGGTGCCGTGCCGGGACTGTCCGTCGAGATAGCCTGACACCACAAAAAACAGCGGTGTGGCGATGGTCGAGATAAAGGTTAAAAACCCCAGGATCCAGTGATAGTCATAATCATAATGATCCCAGGTGTTGTAGATAGTAAAGAAGGTCACCGCCGTCATACAGCCCAGCGTCTTGATAATGTTCAGCCCTGTCGCATTCATTGTGGTTTGGCTTCGTCCTTACGATGGAAACACGCATAGATAACGGGGAGTACCAGCAGCGTCAGGATTGTAGCAAACCCCAGTCCAAACATAATCACAACGGCCATGCTCTGGAAGAAAACGTCCAGCAGCAGCGGAGCCAGGCCAAGTACGGTAGTGAACGCGGTGAGCAGGATAGGGCGCAGGCGCGAGGTGGCGGCATAAACGATCGCGCTGTGCTGATCCTTTTGCGTTTTCTGCTGTTCGATCTCTTCCACCAGCACGATGCCGTTGCGGATCAGCATGCCGCTCAGGCTCAGCAGACCTATCAGCGCCATAAAGCCAAAGGGAATACCGGTAATTAAAAATCCCGGCGTCACGCCAATCAGCGCCAGCGGTACGGTCAGCCAGATAGCGACGGCATTTTTTACCGAGCTGAACATCAGAACCGTAATCACAAACATCACCAGATACCCGAGAGGCAGCGTAGTGAATAGCCCCTGCTGCGCTTCGCTGGAATTTTCCGCGTCGCCTCCCCACTCAATGCTGTAGCCGTGCGGCAGGGGAAGGGCATCCACCTGCGGCTTCACGCGGGCGAGAATATCGCCGGAGGTTTGCTGGCTCAGCGGATCCGGGTCCGTCTGAACCGTCAGTACCCGCGAGCGGTCGCGACGAAGGATGAGCGGATCTTCCCACTCCAGCGAGAAGCGGCTGACGACGTTACTCAGCGGTATATACTGCTGCCGCGTCTGGCTCCACACCAGCACGTTGTTCAGGTGACTGGCATCGAGCCTTTCGCTTTCCGGGGGCCTCACCACCACTGGCAGCAGGTCGCTGCCTTCCCGATACAGTCCCGCCCGGCTGCCGGAGAAATTCATCTCCAGCGCGTTGTCGACGTCCTGTTTATCCACGCCAAGCTCGCGTCCCAGCGCGGCGGCGTACTGCGGACGGATCACCTTGCTGCGGTTTTGCCAGTCGTTCCTGACGCTGCCCGTGGCCGGGTCGCGCGCCAGAATATCGTCCACCTGGCTGGCAATGAGGCGCAGCCTGTCAGGATCCGAGCCTTTAATACGCACTTCAATGGCGCTGTCGCCGGAGGGGCCAAACATCACCCGTTTCGTGCTGGCGTTGACCTGCGGGTAGTTTCGCGCGATGTACTCATCAACGTGGCGGGTTAAGGGGGAAATGTTACGCTGGTCGTCCATTCTTACCATGATTTGGGCATAGTTGCTGTACTGGCGCTGTCCGCTGTAGGTCAAAATAAACCGCATACTTCCCTGACCGATTGTTGAGACGGTGGTTTCCACGCCCGGCTGGCCGTTAATCGTCTTTTCAATATCACCGGTCATTTTCTCGGTCCATTTGATATCGGTCCCGTAGGGTAACCACAGGTCGACAAAGAAAATCGGCGTATTAGACGACGGGAAAAAATTTTGCCGCACGGCGCCGAAGCCCCAGACAGACGCTGCCAGCAGCGCAGCCATGACAATGAGCGTCGGTGTCTTATGGTGCAGCAGCGTGTTAAGCAGGCGCTGGTAGGCGCGGTAGAGTCGTTTATCGTAAGGATCTGACTCGTCGGTTTTATCGGGCGCGCTGTCGTTTTTAAACAACCACCACTTAATCAGCACCGGCGTGATGGTAAGCGCCGAAAACCAGCTTAGCATCAGGGAAATCAGCAGCACCTGGAACAGAGATTTACAGTATTCCCCGGTGGAATCCTGCGACAGCCCGATAGGCGCGAACGCGAGGATGGCGATCACCGTCGCCCCCAGCAGCGGCAGGGCGGAGCGGCGGATGATATTGTTAACGGCGGTTAACAGCGGTGAGCCCTGCTGTCGGGCAATCAACACCCCTTCGACAATCACGATGGCGTTATCCACCAGCATGCTGAGGGCGATAATCAGCGCCCCGAGCGAGATGCGCTGCAGCTCAATGCCACACAGATACATAATCAGCAGCGTGCCCAGCACGTTGAGCGCGAGAGAAACCGCGATGATTATCCCGCTGCGTACACCCATAAAGATCAGCAGCACGCCAATGACGATCGCCAGCGCCATCAGGAAGTTAATAATAAAACCGTTAACAGAGTGGCCCACTTCGGCAGCCTGATCGTAAAACAGGTCTATCTGTATGCCGGCCGGTTTTTCCGCCGACATCTGGTTTAGCTTCGCCTCCAGCGCGTGGCCCACGTCAATCACGTTCACGCCGGGAATAAACGAGACGCCCATGGTGACGGCTTTTTTACCGTTGGCATGGTAGATACTGGCTGGCGATTCGTTCAGCCCGCGCGATAGCGTGGCGATATCCCGCAGACGCGTCGCCGCCCCGGTGCCGGAAGGCGTGATGATGAGATCCGCCAGTTCATCAAGATTCTCGAATTCACCGGTCGGGTGCAGGCGAATGGATTCGCTGCCGGAGGTGATTTCTCCGGCGCTGGAAACGACGTTAAGCCTGCTGAGCAGGGCGGAAAGCTGGTTCAGCGTAATGCCCCTCGCGGCCATTTTGGTCAGGGAGATATCGATGTTGACCTGTTGGCTAATGGCCCCGCCGATGGCGACCTTCGCGACGCCGGGGACCAGTATCAACTCCCGGCGAAGCTGCTCCGCGTATCTCACCAGTTCAGGATTACTGAATTCATCTCCGGAAATTGCGAAGAAGAAGCCGAACACGTCGCCGAAATCGTCATTCACAAAGGGCGTGACGACGCCGGGCGGGAACTGACGCGAGGCATCACCCACGCGGCGGCGCAGTTCGTCCCAAATCTGCGGCAGTTCGTTCGAGTGATAGCGTGAAGCGATGTTAACGGTGATTTGCGACAGACCGTTTGACGAGATAGAGCTGACGTTATCCAGATAAGGCAGCTGCTGAAGGGCATTCTCCAGCGGTAGCGTTACCTCTTCTTCCACCTGCTGAGCGGATGCGCCGGGGTAGTGGGTGACCACCACTGCGGTTTTGATGGTAAAAGCGGGATCTTCCAGCCTGCCGATATTCAACAGAGCGAAAATGCCCCCGATGCCCAGCAGCAGAATCGTTAGCCAGACGCGAACAGGGTTATTGATAAATTGACGAGAGATATCCATTACAGTCCCCGTTCACGCGTCCAGACACGCACCGGCTGGTTAGCGTGGAGCTCCCCAACGCCTGCGGCCACCACGCGTTCGCCCGCCTTCAGCCCGCTTACGATTACCACGCCCTCGGTACTCACTTGCCCCACGCTGACCTTGCGGTCTTCCAGGTGGAGCGCGTCGCCTTCTCCCGCCACGACCCAGACGTGTGGCTCATTGCGCGGGCTGTTGTCCGGATTAAAGACTGCCTCAACCGGTACGACCAGAGTCTCAGCGCCCGCGCCGGCCGGGAGGTTGCTTAAATTGATGGTCACCGTACCGCTTACGCCGCCGACGGCGGGAAAATCATCTGGTCGCGGCATGGTCAGTATCACCTGCCATGTCAGGGTATTGCTGTCGCTGCTGCCCGAGTGTTCTTTGTAGACGGCGGTAAATTTCCGATCCGGGATGGCGTTAATTCTCACCACGGGGCGATACTGAGCGTTGCGGATATCCAGGGTTTTGAACAGGTTTTCAGGAATACTAAACACCACGTCCAGCAGATCGGTTCGGGTTAGGGTTGCAATGGGCTGACCGGCAGACACAACCTGATGGTTTCGCACGTGCACGCTGGCCGCCGTCCCGCTGAAGGGGGCGACGAGCGTCATCTGATTCAGCTCCTCTCGGGCAATTTGCAGCGCCGCATTCGCCGAATCGCGGTTTGCACGCTGCACGTCCATCTCGGCTTTTGAAATGGCCTGTCGTCCTGCCAGAGTCTGGAAGCGGTCGAACTGCCGCTGGGCCAGCGTCGCTGCCGTTTGTCTGTCGTTAACCCGCTGCTGGGCCTCACGGGCGTTCAGTCTGGCAAGCTGTTGCCCCTGCTTGATGGCTGCGCCCTGACGTATATCGAGCGCTTCAATTTGACCCGCGCGCTTGAAGGAAAGGTCTGTGGCATCGCCCGATTCAATGCGGGCGGGAAAGACGCGCTGCTGGGCGTGACCGGGGACGGCCACCTCCGCCACTTTTACCATTCGCGGCAGGGGGGAGGCTTGCTCCGGTTTCGGGTCGCACGCCGTGAGCGTTAATAAAACGAACGGTAAAAGAGAGAGGTAGCGGTTCACTATATTCCCCTAATAAATAACTGTTTTATTTATTCCGTAGCAAGGGCAGGGGGTGACACTATTCGGCCAGAACAGTGACGACCATATAGGTAAATAAACCAATCGCCGTGCTGGCGATAATGGCAAGCGCAATAAACATACCCAGACGGATCAGGCTTAAACCATACATACATTCCTCCATGAGCCGGAAGCGGTAGCTGACTATGAGCATAGTCGGCGAAAAGATAAATGTTAAATAACCATTATCAGTGGGGAAGCGCTAAACCTGATATTCCTGTGCTACGTTTAATGTTATCCATCTTTTTTTACCGTAGCTGGCATTAAGGGCAACCCCCTGCATTTAATGCGTTTTTTAGCGTCATTCACTCTCGTGTTGGTTATAAAAAGGATGCTCGATATGTATAAAAACATTCTCGTTCCGGTGGATGTCTACGAGACAAGCCTGGCGGATAAAGCGTTGCAGCATGCACAGTTTCTGGCGCAAAGCGCATCGGGTGACATTCATTTGCTGCACGTCATGCCCAAATTTTCAGCCGAGCTGACGCGCGGTTTTATTTCAGATGCGCGCAAAATGGATGAATATATGATTAATAATGCGAAAGAAAAGCTGTCTGACCTGGTTAAAAAATTGAATCTGCCAGAAGAGCGTGTTCATCTCCACGTCCGTAGCGGGAATGTTCGTGATGAGGTTATTAAGCTGGCGGATGAACTTGCTGCTGGCGCGATTATTGTCGGCTCTCGAAATCCAAATATTCAAACCCATTTGTTAGGATCGGAGGCGGCAAGTATTGTGCGTTACGCCCACGTTCCTGTTTTCGTTATTCGTTAATTACATGAAAGCAAGGTGATTTCTGAATAGAACCTGAGGAAGGAACGATGAAAACAGGAAAACCTGAACGTCCGTATTATCAGCAAACCGTTGACGAAACCCTTTCTAATATCCAGTCCACCCTGGAAGGACTTAGCGGCACTGAGGCATCCGCCCGCCTTCAGCAGCATGGTGAGAATGCGTTACCGCAAAAAAAGGGTAAACCCGCCTGGCTGCGCTTCCTGGCGCATTTTAACGATGTGTTGATTTACGTTCTGCTGGTGGCCGCGTTGCTTAAGCTCTTTATGGGCCACTGGGTAGACATGTTTGTGATCCTTGGGGTTGCGATCATCAACGCGCTGATTGGCCATATCCAGGAAAGCAATGCTGAAAAATCGTTGCAGAGTATTCGAAATATGCTCTCCAGCGAAGCCGTGGTGGTACGACAGGGGAATCATGAAACGATCCCCACCACGGCGCTGGTCCCGGGAGATATCGTGGTGATCCGTGCCGGGGATCGTATCCCTGCGGACCTGCGCGTGATTGAGGCGCATAACCTTCGCGTGGAGGAGGCCATCCTGACCGGCGAATCCACCGTTGTGGAGAAAAACAGCGATGCGTTAAGCGGGGAGTTGCCATTAGGTGACCGGTATAATCTGCTCTACTCAGGAACCACCGTCAGCTCCGGCGGCGGTAAAGGCGTGGTGGTGGCAACCGGGGGCGAGACCGAGTTGGGCCACATTAATCAGATGATGTCCGATATTGAAAAGCACCGCACGCCGCTGATGGTGCAGATGGATAAGCTCGGGAAGACCATCTTCATCACGATCCTGGTGATGATGGTGGTGCTGTTTGTCTTTAGCCTCCTGTTCCGGGATATGCCGGTTTCTGAACTGGTGCTGTCGCTTATCAGCCTCGCCGTTGCCGCCGTGCCGGAAGGCCTGCCGGCCATCATTTCCATCATCCTTTCGCTTGGCGTACAGGCCATGGCGCGCCGCAAGGCCATCATTCGCAAGCTGCCCACGGTGGAAACCCTGGGAGCGATGACGGTCATCTGCTCGGATAAAACCGGCACCCTGACGATGAATGAAATGACGGTCAAAGCGGTGATCACCGCTGACACGACCTATCGCGTGGAGGGCGACAGCTACGAACCGGTGGGGAATATTCACCCCGTAGATGACCCGACGCCCGTCAGCGTGACGCAGGGTTCCGTGCTGGAACGCTACCTTCGCACCATCGACCTTTGCAATGACAGCCAGCTGATTAAAGACGAGCAGGGGCTGTGGAAAATCACCGGAGGCCCGACCGAGGGCGCGCTGAAGGTGCTGGCGGCGAAAATCCCGCTCCCGCCGCTTGAGGCGGAAATGCGCAGTAAAATCCCGTTTGATTCGCAGTATAAATACATGTCCACGCTGTACCGGCTGGGCGATGAAGAGGTGATTTTAATCACCGGCGCGCCGGACGTCCTGTTCCGCCTCTGCCATTACCAGCAGACGAATGATGGACTGCAGCCGTTCGATCAGCCTTACTGGGAAGGGAAGATTGAAGAGTATGCCCGGGAAGGGCTGCGCATGGTGGCTGCGGCCTGGAAACCAGCGGCCAGTGGACAGCGCGAGCTGGATCACCCGGACCTTCATGATGGCGTGATCCTGCTGGGTATTGCTGGAATGATGGATCCGCCGCGTCCGGAGGCCATTACCGCCATTGCCGACTGTCTGCAGGCCGGGATCCGCGTGAAAATGATCACCGGCGACCATCCGCAAACGGCAATGAGCATCGGGCAAATGTTGGGAATTGGTAACGCCGCAAGCGCTATCACCGGACGTGAGCTGGAGGCGATGGACGATCGTCAGCTGAGCGACGCCGCGCAGCAGTACGATATTTTCGCCCGAACCAGCCCGGAGGATAAATTCCGCCTTGTACAGGCTCTGCAAAGTAAACAGGAAGTCGTGGGCATGACCGGGGATGGTGTAAATGATGCCCCAGCGCTCAAGCGGGCGGATGTGGGTATCGCCATGGGGATTAAGGGGACGGAAGTCACCAAGGAAGCCGCTGACATGGTGTTAACGGATGACAACTTTGCCACCATTGCCAGCGCGGTGCACGAGGGGCGTCGGGTTTACGATAACCTGAAAAAAACGATTCTGTTCGTTATCCCCAGCAACATCGCGCAGGCTCTGCTGATCATCATCGCGCTGCTGGCGGGGAACCTGATCCCGCTGACGCCGGTCTTGATTCTGTGGATGAACATGGCGACGTCGGCAACGCTGTCGTTTGGCCTGGCGTTTGAAGCGGGTGAGAAGGACATCATGAACCGGCCACCGCGCAAGGCGAATCTCCACGTGATGGACGGCTATGCTATCTGGCGCGTGGTGTTTGTCGGTCTGATGATTGCCATCAGCGCCTTCGTGCTGGAGGCCTGGCTACAGCCGCGCGGCTATTCGGCGGAATTTATCCGCACCGTGCTGCTGCAAACCCTGGTCACCGCGCAGTGGTTCTACATGCTTAACTGCCGCGTTAATGACGGCTTCTCGCTGAGCAAAGGCCTGCTGGCGAATAAAGGGATTTGGATTGTCAGCGGCGTACTGCTGGCGCTACAGCTTCTTATCATTTACGCACCCTTCATGCAGATGCTGTTTGGCACCGAAGCGCTGCCGTTCCGCTACTGGGTCATCACCTTCTTGATTGGTTTTGTGATGTTCCTTATTGTCGAGGCGGAGAAAGTGCTGACGCGCCGGTGGCGCAAAACCGAGGCGTGATAGCGTAAACTGAGAAAGCCTGCCTGAGTCCAGGCTTTCTCTTTTGTGAGCACAGGAAATTATGATGCGACTTACCTGGTTCGTCCTTACGCTGTGTGCCGCTGTTCCCAGTGCGTTTGCCGTAACCTATACCCTACCGCCGGAAGGCAGTCGGCTGGTGGGAAACCCGATTATCATCACCGTTCCCGAGCGCAATACGTTACCGCTTGAGGCCTTTGCCGCACAGCACGGGCAGGGGCTAAGCAATTTGCTGGAAGCAAACCCGGGCGTGGATCCTTTTTTGCCCAAATCCGGCACCCGACTGGTGATTCCCCAGCAGCTGATTTTGCCCGACACCGTCCGCGAGGGGATTGTGGTGAACGTGGCGGAAATGCGTCTCTACTATTACCCGCCGGGCAGCAATACGGTGGAAGTGTTGCCCATCGGCATCGGTCAGGCCGGGCGCGAAACCCCGCGAAACTGGGTGACGGCGGTTGAGCGAAAGCAGGAAGGGCCAACCTGGTCACCTACGCCGAACACGCGCCGCGCCTATGCGGCAGAGGGGAAAACGCTTCCGGCCTTCGTGCCCGCCGGGCCGGATAACCCGATGGGGCTGTATGCGATTTATATCGGCAGGCTGTATGCCATTCACGGCACAAACTCGAATTTCGGCATCGGGCTGCGGGTGAGCCAGGGCTGTATTCGCCTGCGTAACAACGACATCAAATACCTTTTCGATAATGTCCCCGTAGGCACCCGCGTGCAGCTTATCGATCGGCCCGTTAAGGTGACCACGGAGCCGGACGGCAGCCGGTGGGTGGAGGTTCACGAACCGCTGTCGCGTAACCGGGTGGAATTTGAATCGACCCGAAAAGTGCCTCTTCCTATTTCGGCCGCGCAGCGAACGCAGTTGATAAACGAGGGCGCGGGCGCTGAACTGGAACGGCGGTCGGGAATGCCGGTTAAGGTAGGGATGTGAAGGCATTGTGCGGGCTGTTGCCCTCATTCCATCCCTCTCCCACGGGAGAGGGCGCACACTAAAAACGGCAACAAGGTTGCCGTTATGCATTTACCTTGCGCAGAAAAGCAAAAAGCCTGCTATAAAAGCAGGCTTTTCAAATTTGGCTCCTCTGACTGGACTCGAACCAGTGACATACGGATTAACAGTCCGCCGTTCTACCGACTGAACTACAGAGGAATCGTGTGAACGGGGCGCATATTATCGACCTGCGTTCGCCTTGTCAAAGGGTGGATCAACGCCTTTTGATCGTTTGCTGACAAAATCGGCAAAATGCTGTTTTTGACAGCGGAATGCACCGCTTTGGTGCGGGTATACCTCTAATGGGGCAGATCATAAACTGCTGTTTCAGTAATAAATCCCCCCTCCATGATTAGGTTTCCTTATTTTCAGGCGCTTAGCGAACAATTCAGACCGCACGGTAAAAGTGGCATTCATATTGCAAAACCTGTTCAACAACGACAGCCGGTTACGGCACAGCATTTCGAACAGGGGGCAAAATGAACTTAAGACGACTGAAATACTTCGTAAAAATCGTCGATATCGGCAGCCTGACTCAAGCGGCAGAAGTGCTGCACATCGCGCAGCCTGCGCTGAGCCAGCAGGTGGCTACTCTGGAAGGCGAGATGGATCAGCAGTTACTGATCCGCACCAAACGCGGCGTTACGCCAACGGAAGCAGGAAAGATTCTGTATACCCATGCCCGCACGATCCTGCGTCAGTGCGAGCAGGCGCAGCTTGCGGTGAACAACGTGGGCCAGACCCTGAGCGGGCACGTTTCTATTGGGCTGGCGCCGGGAACGGCGGCGTCCTCTATCACCATGCCGCTGCTGCAGGCCGTGCGCGCTGAGCTTCCGGAAGTGCTGGTTTATCTGCATGAAAACAGCGGTTCTGTACTGAACGACAAGCTGCTCAACGGCCAGCTGGACATGGCGGTTCTTTACGATCGCTCCCCGGTTGCCGGGATCACCAGCCAGCCGCTGCTGAAGGAAGATCTCTACCTCGTGGGCACCCGCGACTGTCCGGGCCAGAGCGTAGATCTCACCGCCGTGGCAGAGATGAACCTCTATCTGCCGCGCGACTACAGCGCCGTGCGCGTGCGCGTGGACGAAGCGTTCTCCCTGCGACGCCTGACGGCCAAAATCATCGGCGAAATTGACTCAATCTCCACGCTCACCGCAGCTATTGCCAGCGGGATGGGGGTGACGGTTCTGCCGGAATCCGCCGCGCGCTCGCTGTGCGGTGCGGCAAACGGCTGGATGGCGCGGATCACCACGCCGTCGATGAGCCTGCCGCTGTCGCTGAACATGTCCGCTCGCGGCTCGCTGTCGCCGCAGGCGCAGGCGGTAAAAGAGATTTTGATGTCGCTGGTCAGCAAGCCGTCGCTTGAGAACCGTGAGCTCCAGCTCGTGAGCTGATATTCCATAAAAGCATAAGATGCTGGTTTTTATTATTTGTTCTGCAGCGCAGCTGACTCTAACAATAGCGTTATGTCAGATGCGCCGGAGTGAATCGTGAATTTCCAGCAACTTAAAATTATCCGTGAGGCGGCCAGGCGGGACTACAACCTGACCGAGGTCGCCAATATGCTTTATACCTCTCAGTCCGGCGTCAGCCGCCATATCCGCGAGCTGGAAGAGGAGCTGGGCATCGAAATTTTTATCCGTCGCGGCAAGCGCCTGCTCGGCATGACGGAGCCCGGTAAAGCGTTGCTCACCATCGCTGAGCGGATCCTCAATGAAGCCAGCAACGTGCGTCGCCTGGCGGATCTCTTTACCAGCGACGCCTCCGGCGTGCTCACCATCGCCACCACCCACACCCAGGCGCGCTACAGCCTGCCGCCGGTGATCAAAGCCTTCCGCGAACTTTTCCCCGACGTCCGCCTGGAGCTTATCCAGGGCACGCCGCAGGAAATTGAAGGGCTGCTGCAAAACGGTGGGGCGGATATCGGCATTGCCAGCGAACGCCTGAGCAACGACCCGCTGCTGGTGGCCTTCCCCTGGTTCCGCTGGTACCACAGCCTGTTGCTCCCGCTCGATCATCCGCTGAATCAGGTTTCACCGCTGACGCTGGAAGACATTGCGAAATGGCCACTGATCACCTACCGCCAGGGCATAACCGGACGCTCGCGCATTGATGAGGCCTTCAACCGCAAAGGGCTAACGCCGGACGTGGTGCTGAGCGCGCAGGATTCTGACGTGATTAAAACCTACGTCGAGCTGGGTCTGGGCATTGGCCTGGTGGCTGAGCAGTCCAGCGGTGAACGCGAGGACGGAAACCTGGTGCGCCTGGATACGCGGCATCTGTTTGACGCCAACACCGTGTGGCTCGGCCTGAAGCGCGGGCAGCTGCAGCGTAACTATGTGTGGCGTTTCATTGAGCTGTGCAATGCCGGTCTGTCGGTGGACGAGATCAAACGCCAGGTGATGGAGCCGGAAGAAGTGGCGATTGATTATCAGATTTAGGTGCTGGCTTGTCCGTTAGCGCTGCGCTGGCCGAATCAGGGGGCAGGGATGTCGTCACTTATTGTAAGTGGTGGGGACATGCTGCTGCATCAACTCAACGATCCAGTCAATAAAAACGCGCAGCCTGGCGTTGACATGACGGTTCGGCGGAAATGCCAGGTACAGGGGCATTGGAGCAATACGCCAGCGTTCAAATAGCGGAATCAAGGCACCACGAGCCTGATGGGCTGCCGCCATATAGGCCGGCAGCGCAATCACGCCTAATCCCGCGAGCCCAGCTTCGAGGTAAGCATTGCCATCATCTACCGCAAGCACATAGCTGCCCGTGATTTCAATACGTTCACTCTCACAGCGCAGTACCAGAGGATCAATTTTACCGGTGCGTGAGGAAAAGAATCCCACGATGCGATGGGCCGTATTTTCCAGCTCTCGCGGATGCGCAGGGGCGCCAAGGCGTTCCACATAGCTCGGTGCGACGTAAACACCGATAGGCAGATCGCCGACATGGCGCGCGATCAGGGACTGGTCGCTGATTTCACCGCCCCGCAGGACGCAATCCACGTTATCTCCGATCAGATCCACCACCCGGTCACTCACGCCCATATCGAACTGGATATCAGGGTAGCGCGCGTGAAAAGCCGGTAGCGCGGGAACCAGCACCAGGCGGGCGAGGGGCGTGGGCACATCTATCCGTAGCCGTCCCCGGGGCGTCATCGCCGCACTGGACAGGCTGTTTTCAGCATCTTCCATATCCGCCAGCAGGCGGATGACGCGCTCGTAGTAGACCGCGCCATCAGGCGTGACGCCAAGCCTGCGGGTGGTGCGATGGAGCAGCTTGACGCGCAGGCGCGCTTCCAGCTGCTGAATAAGCTGCGTCACCGTGGTTTTGCTCATATGAAGCGTTTGGGCAGCCTTTGTGAAGCTGCCTGCCTCCACCACGCGAGCAAAGGCGCGCATCGCATCAAAACGATCCATCCCTTGTCCTCTCTTTTCACCGATTGTTTGGATATTACAAACAATGATGGACAAAGTCGCTTGTTTATCCGCCGGATCTGCCATCTGTAAAGTGTCTGTATGTTCACCGGGCAGATTTCGCCCCATTGTAAAGGTACAAAAATGACAACACGCGAAGCAGTTTTTCCCTTCGGACGCCAGGCACTTTATGAGCGCAATCGGTATTCACCCGCCATCAAATCTAACGGCTTCCTGTTTGTTTCGGGGCAGGTGGGTAGCCGGGAAGATGGCTCGCCTGAGCCCGATCTAAAAGCGCAGATCCGGCTGGCGTTCGATAATCTTAATGCTGTTCTCACGGCTGCGGGCTGCACGTTCGATGACGTGGTTGACGTTACCCTTTTTGTCGTCGATCCCGAGTCAAACCTCGACGCTATCTGGAGTGTCCTGCCAGAATATTGGGGGGAAGCGCCTTACCCTACGTTGACCGGGATCGGCGTGACGTGGCTGTACGGATTCCAGTTTGAGATTAAGGTGATTGCCAGGCTACCCTGAGCGTTACGGGTCTTTCCGACGGTCAAAACAAGACAGAGGAAAATTTATGAAGGCAGCGGTTTATGACGTGAAAGGCGCTCCCGGCGTCCTGCAATATGTCGATGTTCCGGATCCGGTCACAGGGCCTGACGATGTCCTGATTTCTGTCGAGGCTATCTCGATTGAAGGGGGAGATCTGATCAACCGCCGCTCAACTCCGCCGCCTTTTCCTTCATGGATCGTCGGCTACGCGGCCGCGGGCACGGTGGTTGCCGTCGGGTCAAAAGTCCGTAGCCGCAGGGTGGGAGACAGAGTGACTGCTTTTAGCATGCAGGGATCGCATGCGGAACGTTGGGCTGTGCCTGCGGAACGAACCTGGTTTATACCAGACGGGGTGGATGCAGCAGAAGCGGCGGTGGTACCGATCTCCTTTGGAACAGCACATCACTGCCTCTTCACGCGAGGCATGCTCCGGCACGGAGAAATCGTTCTGATTCAGGCAGCAGCGGGTGGCGTGGGGCTCGCGGCCGTTCAGCTTGCTTCACAAGCTGGCGCAACGGTCATCGCCGTGGCAAGCGGAACGCAGCGAAGCAGCCGGTTGCTTGAACTTGGTGCCGCTCATGTCGTGGATCGTGTAGAGAATAACGTCGTGGACAGTGTCCGGGAGTACACCCATGGCGCCGGCGTTGACCTCGTCATCGATCCGGTGGGGACAACGTTGCCTAACTCGCTTGCTGCACTCGCGCCGGAAGGACGTCTCGTTTTCGTTGGTAATGCGGGCGGTGGCAGCCAGCCGACTTATGGCCGGCAATGCAGTCTAACCAGACGCTCATGGGGGTATTCATGGGCCCCCTTTTTGAAAGGCCTGAGGTTCGGGCAAGCGTTGACGAAATATTGCAGGCTATAGCAGCAGGGCGCATCCGGGTTGTCATTGACCGCATCTTCCCCCTGGCTGACGCCGCCGCAGCCCACGAATACGCCGAGACAGCGAAACCGCTTGGCCGCATCGTTATGAAGCCGTGAGGGGGAAGCCCCAAACTGACCTCATAATTCTCCCGATGCGGAAGCCGCCTCGCATTTCGTTTATCCGATCCGCCATAATCCTTTGAACCGCAAAAACTGTTTTCTATTATCTATCTTCTTAGTGACGCAATTTGTTCCTACCGCACTGCTCTTCGATGGATAACGGCTCTCTGCCCACTTAATTACGAAAAGGAAATCACCATGAATCAGATGAATAATTGTGCATATCCCTCCATGAATGTTATATTAAAATATAATATTAGGAGGTGCGCTATGTATAAAACTCGCCTGAAAAAGGTCGGCGGATCCATCATGTTGGCGGTTCCTCCCGCCGTGCTGAAAACGCTGGAGCTGTCGACGGACAGCGAAGTTGGCATGACCATTAACAATGGCTGCCTGATCATTGAACCCCAGAAACGGCCTCGTTATTCGCTCGAGGAGCTACTGGCGCAGTGCGATCCGCACGCTGAAATGAGCGAAGAGGATCGAGAATGGATTCATGCGCCTGCGGTAGGCAAGGAGATCCTGTAAATGGACAGAGGGGAAATCTGGCTTGTTTCGCTGGATCCAATTGCAGGCCACGAACAAAGTGGAAAACGTCCGGTACTCATCGTGTCGAAGGCATCGTTTAACAAGCTGACCCGGCTACCGGTAGTAGTTCCCGTCACCAGCGGCGGAAACTTTGCTCGCACGGCAGGTTTCACCGTTTCACTGGAAGGGGCGGGGACAAAAACAACGGGCGTTATTCGCTGCGACCAGCCCAGAACCATTGATATGGCTGCCCGGAACGGCATGCGGCTGGAACGCATACCTGACGCCGTTGTAAATGAAGTGCTTGCCAGGCTGGATGCGATTCTGAGTTAACATCAGAGACGCAGAAAAGCAAAAAGCCTGCTATAGAAGCAGGCTTTTCAAATTTGGCTCCTCTGACTGGGATCGCCTTTGCCAGTAACTGGCTAATAAAAAGCCAAATCTTAATCAGCTACCTGTCAAGACCACCAGAATGACCACTACTTCTTTATAACCTCTTTGTGCCGGTGGTAAACGCCTGATCTCACACCTGTGGTGATATCGGATATTTGTGTTCGATGTGACTTATGTTAGTGGTTACTGCGCCGTGCAACATCTAAAACGAAAACATCAATTAAACCACGGAGATCAGCCTGTAATACTGCTTCAATACTAATTTTAAGATCCTGAGCGGTTTTAATTCCGTGGGCTTTGCGGCCAGCAACGGTTTCGCTTTCTCCAAACCATATAACAAGAAAGATACCTTGCTGTTCGGCATCAGGGTGAATGGAATAACGGTCATAGAGTTGAGCTGAAGCGGCAGAATATAACTCTCTATGCCACTGCCCTTTGACTTCCGTAACCAGCAACCGCCTTCTTCCGCCAATTAATTTTGCTGCTGTGAAATCGCTCCTGTTTTTCCCTTTCAACTGATGCTCTGGAGTTATAGCGATGCCCTGAGGCTGAAGTCTTAAATTCAGACGTTCTGCAATAATCTCTGTGGATTTTACCTCATCAAGGCGGTCATTTTTCTCATAGAAGCGATCTACGGAGTTAAACTCCCCACCATCAATTGCTTTCTGGAAATCATTAAGCTCCTGAATCACTATCTGACGCAGGCCTTCAACTGTAACCACTGAGTCACAATCCAGGCGTTGGACTATTTCGTTCGGCGTAGGTGGTTCAAAATCCCTGAGCGCCTTTTTTCTGATCTGATCGGCGTTTATGCTTTGCAATTCCTTATGTAGATTGGTGATTCGTGGATCATTAAGGAGACGGTTCAGCACCGGTATTGCAATATCGGGTTTGTCCGAGTTAATTGACCAAATCAAATCAGTCAAAAAGCGGTAGGCTTTCTCTTCTTTAGGGCTATCACTACCCCAGCTATTAGGTAGATCAACATGCGGCCAGTGTTCAATAAAAGCGTCTAAAATGGCTTCAACCTTCATGGAGGTAAGTTCCGGCCAGGCACGGTACTCACTTCGACCCATGCGCTCGGAACGTTCATAAAAATGCAGTAAATTATTTTTGTCGGATTTTAGCCATACCCAATAATTATCAGTAATATTCTCCATAAAGTAGAACTCACGTACCATCCAGAAAATTCGCTTCCGTTCAATATCGTCATTTTTTGTAGAATTGGGTTGTTCTGACATCATCTCTGAGCATTGCTCTGCAATAACCCCTTTTAAATCTTCACGATCGCCGTATTGAGCAGCAATTTCAAAAAGAGTATCAACAGAGTCAAGGGATAAATCAGTAAAACGACGAAGCCACTCAATGGAAAGTTTGGCCCGTGAATGACTGAAGACCTCTTCTCCACTTAACATCCAAATTTCAGGGTGAGGGCATGGTTGAGCGAGTTGGGGTTCAACATACTGTCGGAGATATTTTTCAGCACTTTCACTATCAGGAAAAATGAGGCGGTCGATTTCAGTTTGTAGCGCATCACGTTCTTCCATCGAAACTGAGTCATATCCCATATGTATGTTAGTTCTTAACGCTGTAAGCAACCCGATATTGACGCATTCAAGATTACCTTCTGCACGTAGAATCTCCAGACAAGCTGCATATAAGATCGTCTCAGAATGCTTGTATTTAGATTCACATTGCAGGGTCGCCAGTTCACGAAGTGTGGGAACCTCGGGAGTAATAAAATCCAGGCAATTTCTTAAAGCATTCCGAACCAGTTTTTCGTCACCAAATTCTAATTCAATCCTTTCCGGATGCATGAGTACGAGTTCTGCAAAACGCAACAGACATTGCAAGTGACGACCGCTCTCAACAATATCTCTGTTTTCATTAACAAATTTTATGTTTTTAGCATGAATTTCTCGTTGTTTTTTGTCATGGCGTTTCCTGCTTCGGCTATGTCTGAATTTCCATAACTGGTTCTCCTGCTCGGATAATTTCATTGCATTGTTGTATCGGGCCCATTCGCGCATAAATGCGGGTTTGGAAAGGGCGTGCTGACGCATTTGCGTCCGCAAATCATCAGAACATTGGTCTTCTTTGTTTTTGTAACGTTGATGGTTGACGAGGAAACTCGCCCACAGGTCAACGTTATCTGTTTTAAACGCCAGATTGAGGATGAATTTATAGTCATTTCTCCATAAAAGAAGGCCTGAATGTGAATGTAGGTTTCCGTCAAATTTCCATACTCTTATGTTAAATATCGCGTTACGATCCGTTAAAGGCCCAAATACATAGGTAATGATCCCCTGACGAAGCGTTTCATTTTCCCGAAGCACCTGTACCGATTTGCTTTGATCGGGTTGGCATTGACGATGAAAATTGAGATTACCTATCCATTGCCAGATCCTCACAGGGTCAAGCGGTGCTTGAGTTAGTTCAAAATAGCGATCGACCATTGAACCTACGATCTTGCTTATTCCATTGCGACAATCACACTCATAGGATTTTTTCCCACAATGGCAATGAAGATTATGGGTTAATTCGTCCAGAAGAAGTTCAAGAGTATGCTGTGAAAAACAGGAGATTAGCTTCTTAATAAAATAACGAGTGCCTACCACTCTTTCAAAGTGTGCTTTGTGATCGGGATAGAGGTTCGCACAGACACGGAAGAATCCAGAGAGATATGTGTGGTTAAATTTTTCTGGCCCTGTGACTTTGATAATATTGGCTGCAATATTGAGTGAAATATGACTGGCTTCGAAAATTAATACGGCTAAAGCGCCAATGAAATCGTATTCTTTGACATTGAGTAAGCATCTGCTTGCTAATGTACGAATATGTTCAGACTCGTTTGTGTTTAACGTAAGTTGGCTCAATTCAGGCACCAACTGACTGTTTACCAGAGAGCCTGCTAGAAGCTCTAAAATTAAATTACGTAAATGGCCATTATTACCCATCGTTAATAGAGGCTTTATTTCTTCAACAACATCTTGCGTGAAAAAACCAGCCGCGCTGAACCGGCGCCAGAAATCGCTCCGACGAAAGTAAGGGTCAGCGGCTTCAATCTCTTTGAGTCGATGAAGAAGTTGTCGTTTCGACGAGCGTTCAAGCTGTGATGGATCGCCGTTTGCGAGCACCGCATAGGCGTCAAGATCAATAATGGATTCCTGTACCGACCTGTTGCCTAGTGCCGCCATCCACCCGAGCAGACCTCTCAACTCATCTCTGGCAGTACCATTCGGTGCAATAATAGGCAAGCACTTTGCTAAAGTGAGAACATCTACAGGGTCGGCTATTCGTTTAATCAGATAATCCGCTGCGCAGTATTCAGCGACGATCTTGTGGACCGGACGGTGCTGGTCTTCATTATCCCCAGGTTTGAAAAGCTGAGTGGACAATATGTCGTAACAGGCAGTACTGCCACTAAACAACGCTGGCAGCATGGGATACATCCGGTTTGCTGACGCATCGGTGGTACAAACTCCTTCTGCGCCCGACAATAGAAGTTTGGTATAAATCTCGGCAGAAAGTGAAATCTTCTGCGCAACTGAAAGAGATACAGAGGCTTTTGGGATATCTGGGTTGATTTCCTTAGCCAGTCGTTCTACCGCTAAAGTAAAAATTGAACGTTTGTTAGCAAATTGCCTGCCACTTTCTAAATAGGCATCGATGAACATTTTCAGAAACTGAGGGTTTGGTAACAACATTTCTAAACTAAACCGTGTTACTTCGGTCTGGAATGCAAAGAAGTCTTCTTCTGGCGCATGGTGCTTAAAGATGGCGTGTTGTTCGACTTGATCGAACTCTCTCAGCCTCACAACCATCGGGGGGAAACCAAGAAATTTTTCAAAAATACCGGTAGATGCCTGTCCCCATTCGCTTGACCTGCTAGACATGATTACGCGAGTCGGCTTTGATGTTCTGGTATGCGCAAGAAGTTTATGAATACCTGATTGATCGATCCTAGCGACTTCATCAACGGCGTCAATTATCAGCGGGCTATTTTCTTTGTCTGCTCCCACGTAGGCAAATACACTAGCATTTAAGACTGAAGTGTTCAATTTATGAGCAAGGCTCTTCATCAGCTCCGTTTTTCCACCGCCTGGTTCTGCTAACACAACAATATGCGTTGATGCAGCCAGCAACTCTGTCTCTGTGTACGTCTTGTCACCGTGTGTAAAATTACGTTCAAGATAGAAGGTTGAATTCATAGTTACAAAATACTTCGTGTTGAATAGCCCAAATATTCCAGCAGAAAGGAAAGCTGCGCCTGAATTTTCTTGCTTATATCAGAGATAGTACGGCATTTTTTCTTTATTTGGGGGCTGTTTTATTAACTGCAGGACACATTATACAAATTATTGACAATCATCACATTTCATAAAAGCGATATGCAGGGTAACAGATATTAAACCTTTCCTGTTATGGCGGTCTTGTCCGCAGAGATTTATTTTCTGTGATCTGCTTCCAGAACCCCTCACTTGCTGCTATTGTCAAATTCCGACACTATTTAGCCAATTCGCCCTGCTACTCTTTGTTGTTCCCAACTCCAGCGGTGGATACTTGGGTTTTTGCCATATGCCAGAACAAAAAACGAGCGCTATTCGTTGTGAGCAGCCCAGAACCACTGATAGGGAGCGTTAAACAACGTATATCTAATGCTATCGTGAATGAAGTTATGGTCAGATAGCAAGCCACCCTGAACCGATGCTTATGATGTGATTAAAAGACGCTTAAACAAAAAAGCCCACTCAAGTTTCCTTAAGCAGGCTTTTCAAATTTGGCTCCTCTGACTGGACTCGAACCAGTGACATACGGATTAACAGTCCGCCGTTCTACCGACTGAACTACAGAGGAATCGTGTGAACGAGGCGCATATTATCGACCTCGGTACGCCTTGTCAAAGGGTGAAAACACGCTTTTTGTTCGTTTGCCGACAATTTCAGCAAATCGCTGATTTTATGGCAAATTTGCGTTCAAATTGCACAATAAAAAGCGCCGCCCGCAGGCGGCGCACTGCATCAGAACAGTACGGAGTAGTTCAGACCAAACGTACGTCCGCGGCCTTTGTAGGTGTACAGGCCCGGTGCACCGTAGGTTGGGCTATACAGCCCCGGCGCGCGCTGGCCCCATGCGGTGGTGTAGTCTTTGTCCAGCAGGTTTTCCACGCTGAAGCTGACTTTCCCCACCGGCAGGGCGTAGCTGCCCAGGAAGTCGACCGTGTTATAACCATCGATCTTCTTGCCGTCGGCGTCAGACACGTCAAAGGTCTGCGTGCTCTGCACGCGCAGGGTCCAGTCGCCCGGCGCCCAGTTCACCCATGCGCTGGCTTTCGACGGGCTGGCGCTGTCGACCGTCAGCTTCTCCCATTTCCCGTTTTCACGGGTTTCAGACTTGATGGCGTTAAAGTTCGCGCCGGTGCTCCAGTCGCTGTCGGTGAAGAAATAGTCCACCTGGCCTTCAATCCCGTAGATACGACGCTTGTCGTCTTCCAGGTTGATGGTCATATCCGTCTTGTTGATGGTGATGGTTTTATCCGAGAGCGAGTAATACGCCGCGACCTGCGTGCGCAGGTTGTCGCCGGTGTAGCGCCAGCCCAGCTCGTAGGCGTTGACCTTGATGCCGTCCAGCGTTGAGTCGTTGACGTTCACGCTGTTCAGCAGGCGATAGTGGCCGTTGCTGAGCTGGTAGGTGCCGGAGCCGTAGTACTTCGCCAGGTCAGGGATTTCAAAGCCCTGGGAGAAGTTAAACCACAGCTGCTGCTGTTCGGTCAGGCGACCGAGGATCCCGGCGTTAAACAGGAAGTTGTTGTAATCGGTTTTCCCACCCGGCACCGCGTCGGCGGAGGTGGCTTTCCCGGTGGCGATGGCCTGCTGCTGGGTGTAGCCAACAAAGTCGTCCACCTTGTTTTCGGTGTACTGGTAGCGCACGCCGCCGCTCAGGGTGATGGCGTCAATGTCGTAGCTCGCCTGCAGGAACGGGGCGAGGTTGGTGATGCTGTAGCCCGGATAACGGCCCACGTTGTAGGCATTGTCCAGCTCCATGCCGCCGCTCGCCGCCGCTTTGCTCAGGTCGAAGAACTGCTGGTTGGCATCGAAGGTTTCGTGGTCGGCATCGACACCCCAGGTCAGCGTCAAATCGTCCACCGGCTTGCTGTTCAGCGTCAGCTTGCCGCCGTAAAAATCGGTTTTCTGCTGCGACGCGCCGATGCTGCTTACCACGCCTTTGGTCAGGGTCGGGAACGGGTAGTAGGTCAGGCTCTCGTCACGGTAGTAAATCTGCGCGACAAGGTCCTGGCCCCAGAAATCGGTATTGGAGTACTGAAGGTTAATCAGATGGCGCTCGGTACCCGGCACGCGGTCAGAGTCGAGATTATCCTTGTTGTACGCGGTGGCATCGCCCGTTACCGCCGAGAAGTTCTTCCCGAGGTACAGCCCATGCTTGCCGTCGGATTCGCTCTTGTAGTACTGGGTAGTGAGCTGCAGCTGCTGGCGATCGTCGATGTTGAGGGTGCCTGTTCCCATCACATCAATACGGTCGGAATACTGCAGGCCGGTCTGGGTATTATCAATGATCACCTCGTCGCCGTTGCCGTCATACCAGCCGCCGTAGCGCTGATATGACACCGACAGACGGCCGGAGGCATTGTCGTTGCCGCCGCTCACGGCTGCCGATACGTTCTCATCGTGGTCGTTGTGGCTGTTAAACCCGCTTTTGGCCCCGGTCTGGAACTCAACTTCGGTCTCGGGCTGGCCCTTTTTGGTGACGATGTTCACCAGGCCGCCGGTGCTGCCGCCGCCGTACAGTGACGTGGCGCCGGAGATGACTTCGATGCGGTCAATGTTGAACGGGTCGATAGAGTCGAGCTGGCGGCTGTCGCTGCGGGACGAGTTAAGGCGCACGCCGTCCACCATCACCATCATGGAGCGGCCGCGCAGGTTCATGCCGTAGTTGGTACGCCCCTGGCTGCTGACGTCCATGCCCGGAATCAGCTGCGCCAGCACCTCTTTAATCTCTTTTCCGCCCTGGACCTGCTGCTCGATCTCAGAACGCTCAATGACCCAGGTGGTCTGCGCCATCTCGGCCACGCTGCGGTGCGCGCGGCTGGCAGAGACCACGATATTTTCTTCCTTTTGTTCTTCCGCCCACGCAGAGGTAGAAAGCATTGCAAGCAAGCAAGGATTTAAAACCCAAAGATGAGAACGTTTCATTGTTATGTTGATCCTGATTGTGTGTGTCAGTACTCAGTGGTTTTTGCTAACGATTTAAAAACCTGGCTGCTCTCCGGGCTGGTGGTGCTCCGCCAGTGGATAACGCCAGGGGTGGTGGCCAGTTCAAACGGCTCGTCGGCATGCGCGCGATTCAGAATTCGCGCCGCGCGCCAGGCCATCAGGCTGAGCTGGGGTTCGGCAATGCCGAGACGGTGCATCCCGGCATTCACGGCAAACAGGCGGTTGCTCTGCGGGCCGTCCCATTCGAGGGTGAAATCGTTGTTAATGCAGAACGCTTCGTCCGCATCCAGATGCAGGCGGTGAGACAGCGGCGCGAGGAACGCGGGCTGCACGGCGCGGTAGCCGGTGGCGAAAATCACCACGTCGCTCTCCAGCTGATCGTGGCCGCCGTCGAGATGATGCTGAATGCTCAGGCGATGTCCGGTTTCCTGACGCGTCAGGGCCGTCACCGAGCGGGACGGCATCAGGTGAGCCCAGGGTTTTTCACGCAGCACTTCAAAACGGTGGTACATGGCGCGGTAAATCGCCAGCAGGGACTCGGTGGTGATGCCGTCGGAGGTCATCTTCTGCTCGTGCAGCATCTGACGACGGGCCTCTTCGCCGAGCGTGGAGAAGCTGTCTACGTATTCCGGCGTGAAGTATTCGTTGGCAAACGCGGCTTCATCCAGCGCGTTGTAGTTATTGCGGCGCGATACCCAGTTCAGGCTCAGCGGCTGGCCCCATTCCCCGCGGAAGATATTTAAAAACAGATCGGCGCCGCTCTGGCCGCCGCCGACAACGGTGACGCGCTTGCCGGCGAGGTCCGGCGTGCGCAGCATCATCTCGCTGGCGTGGAAGCAGGTATCGTCCTGCGTCGTGACGCAGTCAGGCAGGTTGATCTGTTTGCCAATCCCCACGCAGACGTGGCGCGCCAGGAAGCGGTCGCGCTGGGTCACCACCTCAAACAGACCGCGCTGCTCATCAAAGCTCACCTGCTGCACCTGCTGGCTGAAGGCGAGGTTGGTGAGGTTATCCGCCGCCCAGCACAGGTAATCGGCAAACTCTTCGCGGGAAACCGTGCGCTGCTCGGTGGTCAGGAAGCGGTAGAACTTTTTGCGCTGCACCAGGTAGTTCAGGAAGCTGTGGCGGTTGGTCGGCTCCACGGCGCTGACCAGATCCTTCAGGAAGCTGGTCTGCATGTGGCAGTCCGGCACCATCATGCCCGGGTGCCACGAGAAGTGCGGCTTGCGCTCAAGGAACAGCGAGCTAAAGCCGTCCAGCCCTTCTGCGAGGGCGGCGACGCTGAGGTTAAACGGGCCAATACCAATGCCGATGAAATCATAGGTTTTCATTGCGCGGACTCCCGGGAGGCCAGAAAAAGAGGGTTATCAAGGTCGGTGACGTAGTTCGGCAGCATGCGGCTGCCGCCGTCGTGTTCGGAGAAGGTCAGTTTGACCGGGTTGAGGATCACGCGAATAATATGCGGCTTAAACAGGTCGAATTTCGCAAAGCGCTCCGCAAGCTCCGGGTGCGCGTCCATATAGCGGTGCAGCACCCCGGCAAGGATCTGATAGAAGCGGTGTTCGCTTACGCCGCATTGCAGGGTGAGGCGCGAAATAAAGCGCAGCACCGTCACAAAGTTGCCGGTTTGCAGGTCGTGGATGATGTAGTCCGCGCTCAGGCGCGCCGTCACCGCTTTTACCTGCTCCGGCAGGCTCTGCGCCTGCGGGAAATCCTCGTCCACCAGGCGCATGTCGCCCTGAAAATCCTTCAGCAGGATGCGCTGTGGAACGTAGTCCTTCATCACCAGCGTGACGTTCTGACCGTGGGCGATCAGCGCCACGCCGTAGCGGCAGAGCAGGTGGTAGAACGGGATCACCGTTGCCTCGAACAGCTTTTCCAGCCACGCTTCGGCGGTTAACCCCGAGCGCGCGATCCACGCGTCGATCAGCGGGCGCCCCGCGTTGTCGGTTTCCATCAGCGCCGCCATCAGCACCGCCTGCTCGCCATCCTGAAGATAGCAGGACGGGTTCTCGCGCCAGATCACCCCCAGCATCTCCTGATAGCGGTAGGGCGCTTTCGGCAGCGCGGCGTAGCCCGGATGCGAGAGATACCCGGCGGCGGGTTCGCCCAGCACCTGCGCGCCGGAGCGGGCAAGCGTGGCGTCGGTGGCGAACTGCTGCTGCAGCCAGCGCGAGGCCAGCGGCCCGGCGGCAATGTACTTGCCCGGAATGCCGCGATAGCAGGAGGTGTTGTAGATGGTCAGCGGCAGCTTGATGTCATACGGCGCGCGACGGCTGGCGTTGGTGAGCGTGCGCAGGGACTGCTGGGCCAGATACTCATCGCCAAACTCGCCCAGCTCAACCATTTCACCGCGGGCCAGCTGCGCCAGGAAATGAATGGCAATTTTTTGCTGCCACTGCCACGGGTGCAGCGGCACGGGCAGCCAGCCGTCGTCGAGACCCAGCGCCTGCCAGCGGGCGTTAAACCGGGCGCGCTCGGCATCGTCCATGGTGCTGGCCAGCAGAGCGTGAATGTCGCAATCGGCGTCGCTGCTCCAGACCAGATGTTCACGCTGGACGGCGATCCAGTGCAGGCGAAAGCGCCCGCGGTATTCCGGTGCGTACTGGCGCAGCGCGTCCAGACCCCAGCCGCGGCGTCCTTTGTTGAAAATAAACTTCGGGTGGCCGCTCATCAGACACTGTAATTCATCCGGGTCGAGATGGATCAGCGCGTCCGCGTCCAGCGCTTCACGCGCCTGCAGCAGCTGCATGTCCCCGCGCAGCGTGGCGTAGAGATCTTCCATGTGCTCTGCCGTTTGCGCGTCGCTCATCTCCAGCACGGTTGCCAGCTGCAGCAGCGCGCTTTCCGCTTCCACGTCGGCGCCGCTGGCGGTGGTCAGCGTGTCCGGGTCGATATGCAGCCAGCCCCAGATCCCGCGCGTGGCGCGAAACTGCCAGGACTCCGTGCCCATGGCGATGCGCCAGCCGTCCGCCGACGCCGGCTCAGCGCGCAGGGTGCGTTCGTATTCCAGCTCGGCGAGGATCTTCGCCACCATCTCGCGGTTCACTTTCTGCCAGAGCGCGTTCACAGTTCCACCTCGCTGAAGAAGCGGTGACGCTGGCTCATGATGAGGCGCGAGCGCTTGTGCGGGAAGTCGAACTCTTTCACCGTGTCGAAACCAGCGGAGGCCAGATGGCGGAACAGGCGCTGGTTGTCGAAGCGCGGCTCGGCCACGATGCGCGCGGTGCGCGGCTCATCGAGATACAGATAATGGCTCAGGCCGCGCAGCCAGCTGCGGATGTACTGCGCCCCGCGCCAGCTCTCTTCGCCCACCTGCATGTGCAGCCCACGGTCAAACGGCTGCCAGCGGTAGTGGCGGCCAATGCGGTCTTCCGGCGCCCAGTAGAGTTCAAAATAGCCAAACGGCTGGTCGTCGAAGCAGCCGATAACCGGGTAGCAGTAGGTCGAGTCAAGCTGGCGGCGCAGGTAGTTTTCCTGCTCGGCCTGCGGGCCCGCCATCTCCCAGAAGGCGTTCACGCGCGGGTTATTCATCCATTGGGTGAAACGCTCGCCGTCCAGCGCCACGTCCGCCACGCGGAAGCTCAGAGTGCGCTTGATTTGCGGATCGTAACGGCGATAAACCTCGCCCTGCGGGCGGCGAGGACGCAGCGGGAAGTACAGCTGGCGGCTCTCATCAAACTGCATGCCGCCGCTGGCCTGCGGGCGTTCGCCTTTCAGCCACAGCGGCAGCTGCCAGAAGGTTTCACGCGCCAGATAATCCCCGTGGGCCTGGCTAAACAGCGCCTGCGCCTGGGGGTCATCCTGCCAGTCCGCCCACGGCAGGGTAATGCCGGACAGGGCGGGCGCGGCAACAAACAGCTGGTCGAGGGCTTCCACCAGCCAGCCGTCCGGAAGCTCGTTCAGACGCTCCAGCACCGCGCTGCCGTCAAGACCCAGCGTCAGCGGCAGGTTTTGTTCCGTTGCGGTGCAGCGAAAGCCGTAGCCGGAATGGACGATATTCGCGATGGCCATCACGCCTTCTCCTTGTAAAACGGGTTGCTAAAGTCGAAATAGATCACCGCCGGATCGACAATGGTGTTTTCATTACGATCGTGCAGGTAGCAGAAGAAGTTGCCTTTGCAGTTCCAGGTCGGGCTGTCGAGCACGTAGTCGAGGCAGCGGGTCTGCTTCGCCGTCGTGCGCAGTTCGGCCAGCGCGTCCCGCACGCGCGCCATCAGGCTCTCTTCGCTGTCGAAACCGGCGGCGGCGAGGGCGGCGGTGACCGCAAGGGTGGAGTTCAGCAGCAGGTAATAAGGGAAGTAGCGCAGCAGTTGGCTTTCACCGAAGCGGTTTTCCACGTCAGTTTCGCCCGCGTCTTTCAGCCACGCGTCGGCCCCTTCGGTCCAGGCGCTGCCCTGGCAGTCGCGGTAAATCAGTCCGACGGGGAAATCCTGCTGCATCTCTACGAGGATATTTTGCTGGTGCGCCAGCAGCACCAGTCCGTAGTCCGCCTCGGCGCTGAACAGCGGAAGCAACACACGGTCGCAGTAGGCGTCCAGCCAGCAGCGGGCGGCCTGGGCGAGCGGTAAATCCAGACGCTGGCTAAGACGTCGCACCGCTGCGGCCAGCAGGCTGTCGCCGCCGTCCGGGGCGGCCTGGGTCAGGCTCACCAGCACGTTGGTCTGGGTGTCCGGCGTGTCAAACAGCAGGTTTACGCGCAGGGCCATCAGGCTCTCTTCCTGAATGACGCCGCTTTCATCACGCAGCCCCGCCCAACCGTCTTCCTGCATCACGCGCATGGTCGGGTAGCGAGCCTGTAAATCCTGCCAGCGCGCCGTTTTAGCCAGCCGCGCCAGGCGCATGCCGCGCTTAACCTCTTTGACCGACAGCGTGCGCACGGAGTTGGTCAGGCGCACGCTGAGGGAGAACTTAATCATGTCGCTGTTGGTTTCGCTGTACAGCGAGCGTGAGGAGCTGGTGGGCAGCCACTGCGCACCGGCTTCGCCCAGATCCTGCAGCGCGCCGTTTGCCACCAGCCGCTGGCACCAGTCCTGACCCAGCAGGTGTTCTGCCTGCCACGGATGCATCGGCAGCAGCCAGCGGGTGTCGGTGAAGCGGCCGAGCAGATCGGGCGCGCTCTGGGCGGCGAAGCGCAGCAGGCGCTCGCGCAGGGAGACGTTCAGGCTGTCGCCGGCAACGAGCGTGCTATCAACGGCAAACCAGCGCAGCGGGAAGCGGGAGCCGAAATCCGGCAGATACCGGCGCGCCTCGGTTTCGTTGAACGGCTCGTGGGATTTTGGCGCAGGGTGGAACGCGTGGCCCACCAGCAGCGCCTGTTCCGCTTCGGCAAACGTCAGCGGCTTATCGCGCAGCGTGGCCCAGTTGTGGCGCAGGTCAATCGCCTGCCAGGTATGGGTATGGCTTTCCAGCGCGCGCTGTTTAAAACGCGTCAGCGTATCGGCATCCAGCGAGCCTTTTACCGAGGGTTTTTCTAGAATTAAATCAACCAGTTGAGTGAAAGTGACGGCGTCACCGCTGTCGCTATCGCTCTGAATAAGCGTTGCCGGGAAACGGTACTGATGGTGCTGGGTTGGGGAGAAATAGCGTACCGGAACCCGAAGGGCCTGGGCGGGAGAGAGGGGAATATGAATGTGCGCTAACTCATCCGCTGCGGCTGCGGGGAGATAGCGCCAGTCCTTCGTTTCGCGTAACAGGGCGTTTAAAAAACACTGGGCTGCAACGTCTGTACCGGCAGAGCGGGGCAGAGCACGCATAGATGTACCTCATTCCATGACTGATAATAATTCTCGTTATGATATTCATTCTGTTTACAGTGGCAACTATTTTTGCAATATTTGTTTTCATTAACTTCATAATTTCCACACATTTATTGACACTATGTTCACATTCTCATGCGCGCTGATTCTGAAACGTTGACCGAAAACATCACCTCCAAAGCCAACTGGCCCCTGGCGCTGTGCGCGGGCCTGCTGGGCATCGGGCAAAACGGTTTGCTGGTCATGCTTCCGCAGCTGGTGACCCTGACCGGACTTTCACTCTCGGTCTGGGCCGGGCTGTTAATGTTCGGCTCCATGCTTTTTTTACCCGCTTCCCCCTGGTGGGGACGCCAGAGCGAGCGCCGCGGTTGTAAGGTCGTGATGGTGGCCTCGCTCAGCGGCTATCTCGCCAGCTTTGGCGTCATGGCGCTGGTGGTCTGGGCAATGGCGGCCGGGATGCTGGAAGGCACCTGGGGGCTGGCGGGGCTGATCCTCTCGCGTCTGCTGTATGGACTGACGGTGTCGGGCATGGTGCCTGCCGCGCAGACGTGGGCCATTCAGCGTGCGGGCCTGGATAAACGCATGGCGGCGCTGGCCACCATCAGCTCCGGCCTCAGCTGCGGACGCCTGCTGGGACCTCCGCTGGCGGCGCTGATGCTCAGCGTTAACCCGGTGGCGCCGCTCTGGCTGATGGCGATTGCGCCGCTAATCGCCCTGCTGCTGGTGCTGCGCGAAGCGGCGGATCCGCCGCTGCCGCCGGTGGCACACCAGGCGACCCGTCTGCAGATCTCCATGCTGCCGTTCCTGCTGCTGGCGATGCTGCTGGCGGCGCTGGTGAGCCTGATGCAGCTTGGCCTGTCACCGCACCTCAGCCCCTTGCTGGACGGCAACGCCCGGGATATCAGCCATCATGTTGCGCTCCTGCTGAGCCTGGCCGCGCTGGCCACGCTCGCGGCGCAGTTCCTGGTGGTGCGCCCGCAGCATTTCAGCCCGCTGACCCTGCTTTGCATGGCGGCGGTGCTGATGGTGGCAGGACTGGCGCTAATGTGTATCGCCGGGCTGGCGCTGTTCTACGTGGGGATTGCGATAACTTCGCTCGGCGCCGCAATGGCAACGCCGGGGTACCAGCTGCTGCTGAACGATCGGCTCACCACGGGGAAGGGGGCGGGCGCTATCGCGACCAGCCACACGCTGGGCTACGGCGTCAGCGCGCTGCTGGTGCCCGTTGTGACGCGCTTTTTTGGCGAAGAGTATTTAACGATGGCGGCCTTTGGCGTGGCGGGGCTGTTTTTAGCGCTGAGCATCGGGGTACGGTTAACCGAGCGTACCCCTGTCGAAAAAACTTAATGTACGTGGTGGGATGAAGGGCCGCCAGCGCCCTCATTTTGCCGCAGACGCTGAAGCGGGTCCTGCTGATAAAACTGGCTGAAGCGCTGCCACAGCGCCGGGAAACGGGGCGCAAAGAGTTCGGGGGCGCTGAAGAAGTACTCCGAGAGCACCGCAAAGCACTCGGCAGGATCAGTTGCCGCATAGGCATCAATGCTGGCCGCGCTTTCGCCCACCAGGTCTATCTCATCCTGGATGTTATCCATCGCCGCGTGCAGGTCGTGCTCCCATCCTGCGACTTCACGAAGCGGGATAAAAGGCACGCCGCTGGCGCGATCGCCGTTGCGGGTATCGAGCTTATGCGCCACCTCGTGAATAATCAGATTAAAGCCAGAGGCGTCGAACGAGTCCTGAATGTCGAGCCAGTTCAGGATAATGGGCCCTTGCTGCCAGCTTTGTCCGGACTGCACCACCCGCTGGTTGTGTACCAGCCCGATATCATCCTCCCACTCGTCATCAACGACGAACGGCGCGGGGTAAATCAGCACTTCGTGGAAACCGTCCAGCCACTCAATACCGAGCTCCAGCACCGGCAGGCAGAAAAGCAGGGCGATGCGGGCGTTTTTCAGCGGATCCAGCTCGAACCCCTGCAGCGGCACCAGGCGTTTTTGCTGCAAAAAACGATCCGCCATCTGAACCAGCTTCGATTGTTCATCCGGCTTAAGATTCGCCAGAACAGGGATCGCCAGCGCGTCATCCCACGGCAGCGCCATATCCCGGCCAGCCTCATTCGTTTTCCAGGGCCACTTAATCATCGCTTTGCTCGCAAACTCGTCACTTGAACAAAAATGGGAAAGTCAGGTTCAGTTAAGATGCCAGAAAATTGCGCACTGCTACACTTCCGGCCTGAATAAACTATCATTTCGTACGTAGCGGTGGGTAGCGCTTTGCAGGCATCACCTTCATTTTGTGACCTCTGTCGTAGCCTTCATTCGCAGGCTAAGTGGATAAATCAGCGCGGTATTTAACAGATGAGCGATTTCAAAGGTAACAAGCAGGCGCTGCCCAGTCGAGTATGCGTGCACTGCCAGCGGCCCATGACGTGGCGCAAGAAATGGGCGAAATGCTGGAACGAGATCAAATACTGTTCTGAGCGTTGCCGCAGGAGCCACCGTTGACTGAACTGCGCCTGATCCTGGGCGATCAGCTTAATCCCCACCACAGCTGGTTTGATACCTGCAACCCAAACGTCATTTACGTGATGCTGGAACTGCGGGCTGAAACCGCGTACGTGCTGCATCATGCCCAGAAAGTTATCGCCATCTTCGCGGCCATGCGCGCGTTTGCCTCGGCGTTAAAGGAGAAGGGGCATCGGGTGAGATATGTCCGCCTCTCTGATGATTCAAACCGCGGCGCGCTGGAAGAGAATCTCAACGCGCTTATTACGCATTACCGGGCCACAAGGGTGTTGTGGCAGGAGCCCGACGAATGGCGTCTTGATGTGCAGCTTCAGGCGTGGGCGAAAACAGCGTCCGTCGAAACGGCCTGCGTCAGCAGCGAGCATTTTTTCACCCCCCGCAACGCGGTGAGCGCGTTTTTTGCGTCACGTAAAAGCTGGCGAATGGAATACTTTTATCGGGAAATGCGCCGTCGGCACGGCATTCTCTTGACGTCTGAAGGCGAGCCGGAAGGAGGGAAATGGAATTATGATGCTGAAAACCGCAGGCGCTGGTCGGGCGAACCGCCCGCGCCGGGTGACGCGCGACCCCGCCACGATCGTTCAGCCTTGTGGGCAGAGATCCAGCGCTGCGGCGTAAAGACCTTCGGCGAACCGCAGGCCGACAATTTTCGCTGGCCGCTCAACCGTTCGGAAGCCAAAGCCAGTCTGGATGCGTTTATTTCTCACGTGCTCCCGCAGTTTGGAAACTGGCAGGATGCAATGCACGCGGAGGAACCTTTTCTTTTTCATTCGTTAATTTCTTTTGCGCTGAATACCAAAATGCTTAATCCCCGGGAGGTGGTGGCCGCCGCCCAGCAGGCATGGCGTTCGGGCCACGCGCCTCTGCCTGCCGTTGAAGGGTTTATCCGACAAATTCTCGGCTGGCGGGAGTACGTGCGCGGGATCTACTGGTCGCAGATGCCGGGCTATCGGGAGCTGAATGCTCTGGACCAGCACGCCCCGCTGCCGGACTGGTTCTGGACGGGCAAAACGCAAATGCGCTGCCTGGCGCATGCCGTTGGGCAATCGCTCACCGAGGCTTACGCCCACCATATCCAGCGCCTGATGGTGATCGGGAACTTTAGTCTGCTCAGCGGCCTGTCGCCCCAGGCGGTTCATGAGTGGTATCTGGGGGTCTATATTGATGCGTTTGAATGGGTGGAGCTGCCCAATACTCTCGGCATGAGCCAGTTTGGCGATGGCGGGTTACTGGCGAGTAAGCCCTATGTCTCAAGCGCATCCTACATTCATAAGATGAGTAACTACTGTCAGGGGTGCCGGTACCAGCATAACCAGCGCACCGGAGAGCTGGCGTGCCCGTTCAATGCCCTCTACTGGGATTTCTTTGCGCGCAACCGGGCGCGCCTCGGTAACAATCCCCGCCTGGGCATTGTCTTTAAACAGCTTGCGGATATGAAGGAAGAGGAACGGCAGGCGATTGCTGACCAGGCCGGGCGCATTCGCCTCAATCTCAACGACCTCTGACCTATTTCAACACCGCGCCGGTTGCGGAAGGTCAATAAGACGCTATTATTTTTGATTTTGTTGCTTTCCCTGACAGGACATCCAGACGCTATGCCCGTGAATTTCGACCTTAACGATCTCTATGCCTTCAGGGCGCTAGTGGAATACGGTAACTTCCGTGTCGCCGCTGAATCTATCTGCATATCCCAGTCGGCGCTGAGCCGCAGGATCGAAAAGCTGGAAGCCGCGCTGGGAACCCGGCTGTTTGACCGAACCACCCGCCGCGTCGCCCTAACGCTATACGGGCAAAATTTTGCTGAACGCTCAGCGCAGCTGCTCGACAATGTGGAATCAATGCTGGCGGATGTCGATAAGGCCAGTGAAGAGCGGACGGGGCTGATTACGGTCGCCGCAGTACCTTCCGCCGCCTGTTACTTTATGCCTGACGTGATCCGTCGCTTTCAGTCTCGCTTTCCGCGCGTTCGCATTAAGCTCATCGACAGCAGCGCGGGGAATGTGATTGACGCCGTGGCCCGAAGCCAGGCGGATTTTGGCATCTGCTTCGCGGGAAACTTGCCGTCTGAAATTGAATTTTTCCCGCTGGTGGAGGATGTCTACGTTGCGGCATGCAGAAAGGATCATCCGCTGGCGCAGAAGAGCCACCTGACGTGGCAGGCGTTTTACCAGCAGGACTATATCTCCCTCGATAAAACGTCGGGGAACCGCAACCTGCTGGATCGGATGCTGGGGGATATCATTCCCGAGCGTCCCAGCGTCTGCGAAACGCGCCACGTCACCACGATGCTCGGTATGGTAGAGGCGGGGATCGGCATTGCCGCCGTTCCCGCCATGTCGATGCCGACGTCAGAGCACACGCCGCTGACGCATCTGCCGCTGGTGGCCCCGGAGGTGAAGCGCGCCGTGGGGCTAATCCGGCGCCGGGGGCGCATCCAGTCCTATATTGCGGCTGAACTGGAAAAAGAGATCACCGAGCGGTATCGCCGGACGTAACGGGGATCATCCCCGTCTCGCGGATGACTGCCCCTGAGGGCGGTGAGGCGAGATAGCTCAGCAGCGCCTTCCCCTCCGCGGGATGCTCTGCGTGACGGGTGACCGCCCCGGCGAAGCGCGTGATGTACTGCAGATTATCCGGGATTTTACCGATAAAGGTGACGCCCGGTACCGGCAGCAGCTCGCTCACCTGCTGGAAGCCCACGGCGTATTTCCCTTTTGCCACCTCCGAAGCAACCGGAATGCGTTCGACCATCGTTGCTTTAGCCGCCGCCTCCTTTTCAATCCCCAGTTTCTTGAACAACGTCTGGCTGACATACCTGCCGCTGGCGCTGTCTGAGTAAGCGATGGAGCTGGCCTGCAATAGCGCGTTACGCAGCGTCGCCTCGCTGCTGATATCAGGAACATCCGCCCCTTTTTTCACCACCATACCGACGGGGGAGTCCGCAAGTTCCGTTCGCGAGCCCGGCCGGGTCTGGCTGGTTTTTTCGAGCTTCGCCAGCGCATCGCCCACCATAATCACCACGTCGGCTTTCTCGCCGCGCGCGAGCCGGTTTGGGATCGCCTGCGGCGTCGCGCCCATTGACGGACCGGGAATAATCACAATGGTATCGCCGGTCTGGCGCTCGTATTCCGGTGCCAGCTTTTCAAGGGCGGCTTTGAAACCGCCTGAAATCATCACCTTCACCTCCTGGGCGCAGGCATTGGCGCTCAGGAACGTCAGCATCAGCGCGGTGGCGGTATAACGAGAAGTGCGAGTCATGCGGCCCCCTGTGACTTAACGGTGTTTTGTACCGATACCGCGCGACGACGGTAGAGGTAGAGGGTTGCCAGCAGGGCACACACCGCGGCGAAGCTCATCCAGTAGCCCGGCGAGGCTTTGTCACCGGTGTATTCAATCAGCGCGGTGGACATCACCGGGGTAAAGCCGCCGAAGACCGCCGTTGCCAGGCTGTAAGCCAGAGAGAACCCTGCCACGCGGACTTCAGCCGGCATAATTTCCGTCAGCGCCGGGATCATCGCCCCGTTATACAGCCCGTACAGGAAGGAGAGCCACAGCAGGACGCTCAGCATCATGGAGAAGCTCGGCGCGTCAGCCAGCAGCGTCAGGGCCGGGTAGCTGGTGGCCAGCGCCAGCAGGGTCATGGCAATCAGCACCGGTTTACGCCCGAAGCGGTCCGACAGCGCGCCGCCCACCGGCAGCCAGATGAAGTTAGAGATCGCCACCAGCAGCGTGACCAGCAGGCTGTCAGAGGCGCTCAGCATCAGCACTTTTTTGCCGAAGGTTGGCGCGTAGACGGTGATCAGGTAGAACGCGGTGGTGGTCATCGCCACCATCAGCATGCCCGCGACCACCACCTGCCAGTTGCCAAGCAGCGTTTTAAAGACCTGACGCATCTCCAGATGGTGGCGGCGCGCGCTGAACTCTTCCGTCTCCTCCAGCTTGCGGCGCAGGAAAAAGATAAACGGCACGATTAAACAGCCGAACAGGAACGGGATGCGCCAGCCCCATTCACGAATGGCGCTCTCTTCCATCAGGGCGTTCAGGGCAAAGCCCATCGCCGCGGCGACCATAATGGCAACCTGCTGGCTGCCGGACTGCCAGCTGGTATAGAACCCTTTGCGGCCCGGCGTGGCGATTTCAGCGAGATAGACCGAGACGCCTCCAAGCTCCGCACCGGCGGAAAAGCCCTGCAGCAGACGGCCCGTCAGTACCAGCAGCGGTGCCCAAAGCCCGATGCTTTGATAGGACGGGATCAGCACGATCAGAAAGGTGCCTGCCGCCATGATGGAAAGCGTTACGATCAGCCCTTTACGGCGACCAACCTTGTCAATATAAGCTCCCAGCACGATGGCCCCGACTGGACGCATCAAAAAGCCCGCGCCGAAGACCGCGAAGGTCATCATCAGCGACGCAAATTCACTGCTCGCCGGGAAGAACGTGTGGGCGATATAGGTGGCGTAGAAGCCGAAAAGAAAGAAATCGAACTGTTCGAGAAAGTTGCCGGACGTCACGCGAAGTATCGCGCCCGCCTTAGAGCGAACGGTTGCAGGTGAGGTTGAGGAAAACATGGTTATCTCCAGTTTATAGTTGACGTTTTACGCGTCTGTTTCTGAAAACTGGATCAGGATGGCGAAATAGATAAGCGCAATTAACGCATTGATTGATGCGCGTTACGCATCAATAGTGAGGCGGTAATGATGAGCACCATAAGCAACAATAACTTAACAAAATATTGGCTTTTTATTCACCAATGTCATCTAAGTCTCTGATATTGCGATTTTGTGATGTGGCGCAGAGAGAGGCTCCTGAGAAAGGGCCGGGCAAGCGCTTCGTTACCCGGCGGGTGCAATTTAGCGCAGCGCCCTGGCAATCGCGCTAAACATCAGAGAGGCTTCCAGCGGCTGGGCGCTGAAGGACGGTTCCGCCTGCGGCCAGGTAGACCACTGGACGATGACCAGATTTTCCTTCGGGTTCACCATAATCATCTGCCCGAAAATGCCCAGCGCCCAGAGCGAACCTTTCAGCGAATCCTGTGACGTCGGCTCTACGCCCGTGGCGTTGGCGGGCACTTCGTTGTTCCACCACTGATAGCCGTACAGGCCTTCTGGATGTGCGTTTGATACCGAGCCTTTCGCCTGAGTCCAGCCTGACGACTCCTTCACCCAGCCGTCAGGCAGGATTTGTTTGCCCGAGGGGAGCATACCGTTGTTCAGGATAAATTCCCCGAAGCGACCCCAGTCCTCCAGCGTGGCGTTAAAGCCGTGCGCGCCGACGTCGTGCTGGCCTTTGCTGTAGGCATGCCACACGCCGTCGCTCGCCATGCCGTAAGGCTGCCAGATGCTTTTCTCAAGATAGGCGGCGAGCGTCATGCCGGTGGCCCGCTCCAGCACGTCACCCAGCAGCCAGGCGCCGCCGGAGGAGTAAGACCAGCTCTCTCCGGCCGGGTGAACCCTGCGTAATCCCTTCACCAGCTTGCGCACGCAGTCGTAGGTACCCGGCTTCGCCTCGCACTCGGTGAGCTGCGCGAAGTCGGAGTTCGGGTTGGTATAATCCTCGTTCCACGCCACCCCGGAGGTATGGGTGATAAGCTGTTTGAGCGTCACGCCGTCCCATGCGGTGCCCTTCAGATCGGGTTCATATTTCGTGATCCTGTCGTCGAGCGAGTGAATTTTTCCCTCTTTGAGAGCTACGCCCACCAGCGCCGATACCACCGATTTCCCAACCGAACGCGAGGTCCAGAGCGTGGTGTCGGTATTGCCCTGGGCGAGATATTTCCAGGCGATTTTGCCGTCCTTCAGCACCAGCATGCCGCTAACGTTCTGGCGTTTAAGGTACTCCTTAAGGCCGTAGCGCCTGCCGTTGACCTGATACCAGGCGTCAGTGAGCGGCTTATCAGACATTTCCAGCGCCACGGCGTTACCGTGGCGGAAAACATCCCCGGCGTAGTTGCGGTAGTCATTGCGAAAGCCCACCACGCGGTCGGCCTGACTCCAGGTGAGCATCTTATGGGTGTCCGGCAGCGCGGCGTCAAAGGGGGCAGGGCAGGCGCTAAGGTCGGTGCCTTTGCAGGCGGCCACTGCCGCAGGGGAGATCAGGGTGCTGAAGACAAGGCCCGCCAGCAGGGCATGGTTTACTTTTCTGTTTTTCATATCCGTCTCTTTCAGGTTAAGAACGGCTTCAGTTTAAAAACCCCGGGGCTATAATAAAAAACGCGTAGTGGGGGAAAATCCCCCTATAAAACAGAGGGAGCGTAGCGTGGCGGGACTGATTTACTCTTTTGCACAGCTCGAGGCATTTACCGCCGTGGCCGAGAACGGGGGCCTGAGTAAAGCGGCAGTGGCGCTGAAGAAGGACCGAACGACGCTTCGCGATCTGGTTGATTTTCTTGAGGATGGCTTGGGCTACGCGCTGTTTATTCGCGACGGCCGCACCCTACGGCTCACGCCCGAAGGGGAACAGCTTCAGCGCCAGGCGCACCTGCTGATGCGGCAGGTTAAAGCCTTTGAGGCGTTTGCCAGAGAGGTGCCGCACGGTGCCACGCAGGACCTGACGCTGGCCTACGATCCTTTTACGCCCAGAGCCTTTCTGCACGGGGTGATTGCTGAAATGGTGGCGCGAAAAGTCCGGCTGAGCCTTATCTGCACCTCTCGGGATGAATCGGAACGGCTGCTGGCGAACAACGACGCGGACCTGGCCATCTGCCAGGCGCGCAACCGCAGCGTGGGCAATGACATGGAGTGGCGCGCCCTCGGCGCCATTGATATGGATTTTTATGCCGCCAGCGGGCTGTTTGCTGACAGTGCTTCCCCTCTGTCGCTGCTCGATCTCTCCCTGGTGCCCCAGGTCGTCATGCACCCCGCCTCGGACGAGCCGGTGGCGCGCCGCCTGCAGATCTCCGGGCATACCCTCTTTACCAACGAACCGGAGATGCTGCGCGGTCTGCTGGAACGCGGCTGCGGCTGGGGATTCTTACCAACGCATTTTCATGCCGGTCAGTGGCAAAATGTAAAAAGGCTGCACACTGAAGTGGGCAGCCAGGGAATTGGTCAGACGATGGTCACCATCTGGAAGCCGGGGAGCGACAAGCGCAGCACGATCGCTGAAACGCTGTCGCTCTTGCCGGACGTATGGAAGCACTCAGCGCTGTGAACAGCCTTTGCACTGCTGGTTCTGGATCTGCTGGAAGAAATCGTTGCCTTTATCATCCACCAGAATAAACGCCGGGAAGTTTTCGACTTCGATTTTCCAGATGGCTTCCATTCCCAGCTCAGGATAGGCCACGCACTCCAGACTCTTAATGCTGTTTTGCGCCAGCACCGCCGCCGGGCCGCCGATGCTGCCCAGGTAGAAGCCGCCGTGCTTATGGCAGGCGTCGGTCACCTGCTGGCTGCGGTTGCCTTTCGCCAGCATGATCATGCTCGCGCCGTGGGATTGCAGCAGGTCCACATAGGAGTCCATACGCCCTGCGGTGGTCGGGCCGAGTGAGCCAGACGCATAGCCCTCCGGGGTTTTGGCCGGACCCGCGTAATAGATCGGATGATCTTTGACGTACTGCGGCAGCGCTTCGCCGTTATCCAGCAGCTCTTTTAGCTTCGCATGGGCGATGTCGCGCGCCACGATAATGGTGCCGTTCAGCGACAGGCGGGTAGAGACCGGGTGCGCGGAAAGCTGCGCCAGGATCTCGTTCATCGGCTTGTTCAGGTTGATGCTCACCACGTCGCCTTCGCCCTGCTGGCGCAGTGATTCAGGAATATACTGGCCCGGATTGTGCTCGAGCTTCTCAATCCAGATCCCGTCGCGGTTGATCTTCGCCTTGATGTTGCGGTCAGCGGAGCAGGAGACCCCCATGCCGATTGGGCAGGAGGCGCCGTGGCGCGGCAGGCGGATCACGCGGATGTCGTGGGCGAAGTATTTTCCGCCAAACTGCGCGCCGAGGCCGAGGTTCTGCGCTTCCTGGAGCAGCTCCTGTTCCAGCTGAACGTCGCGGAACGCCTGGCCGTGCTCGTTGCCTTCGGTTGGCAGCGCGTCGTAGTAGCGGGTGGAGGCCAGCTTCACGGTTTTCAGCGTGCTTTCGGCTGACGTACCACCAATCACAAACGCGATATGGTAGGGGGGGCAGGCCGCGGTCCCCAGGGTGCGCATCTTCTCAACCAGGTAGTTTTTCAGCTTCGCCGGGGTGATTAGCGCTTTGGTTTCCTGATAGAGGTAGGTTTTGTTGGCAGAGCCGCCGCCTTTTGCCATGCACAGGAATTTGTACTCGTCCCCGTCCACGCTGTAGAGATCGATCTGCGCGGGCAGGTTAGTGCCGGTGTTCACCTCTTTATACATATCCAGCGCCGCATTCTGCGAGTAGCGCAGGTTATCTTCGATGTAGGTGTTATACACGCCCTGGCTCAGGGCCGCTTCGTCACCGCCGCCGGTCCAGACGCGCTGGCCTTTTTTACCCATGATGATTGCCGTGCCGGTATCCTGGCAGGTTGGCAGCACGCCTTTTGCGGCAATTTCAGAGTTACGCAGAAACTGCAGGGCAACGTACTTATCGTTCTGGCTGGCTTCCGGGTCGTTAAGAATAGCGGCAACCTGCTTCTGGTGGGAAGGGCGCAGCATAAACGCGGCGTCGTGGAAGGCCTGCTGGGCCAGCAGGGTCAGGGCTTCAGGCTCCACTTTCAGTACTTCCTGGCCGTCGAATTCGGCTACGGAGACGTGCTCTTTGGTCAGCAGGTAGTATTCGGTGTCGTCATGGGAAAGAGGGAAGGGGTTCTGATAAAAAAACGGTTTATTCGACATAGTATTGCTCCACAAAAATAAAACCGCCGGAGGAAACGTCCGGCGGTCAGGAATCAGAACATCATGGACATCCACGGATAGCCAATCAGCAGCAGGGCCGCCAGGAAGATGGCACCGAAGATGGTGCCGAGGCGCCAGTAGTCTTTGGTTGGCAGGTAGCCGCTACCGTAGTAAATCGGGCTTGGGCCAGTACCGTACGGGGTGATAATCCCCATCACGCCCAGGGAAGTCACCATCAGCAGGACGAACACTTCCATATTCATGCCCGGAATGGTGGAGGCGATGGTCAGCATCGCTGGCAGCAGCGCGGTAGTGTGCGCGGTGGTGCTGGCAAACAGATAGTGCAGCAGGTAGAACGCCAGCAGCAGGACGATGGTCGCGACGCCCGGAGAGATACCGCTCATCAGCAAGCCGCCTTCTTTACCCAGCCAGCTGATAAAGCCGGTAGAGGAGAGGCCGTCCGCCAGCGCCACCAGGGTGGCAAACCAGACGAAGGTGTTCCACGCGGCTTTGTTGCCGGTAATATCGTTCCACTCCAGCACGCCGGTCCACAGCATCAGCCCGACGATGAGCAGGGCCGCCATTGCAGGCTCAATCCACGCGGCGGCGAAGATCCACATCAGCAGCGCGCAGCAGACGAAGACCAGCAGCAGAATTTCATTGCGGGACAGCTTGCCGAGTTTTTCCAGCTCGCGGGTTGCCCAGAGCGGCACTTCATTGTTCACCTTCACTTCTGGCGGGTAGAACCAGTAGGCCAGCAGCGGCATGGTCAGAATCAGCAGGATACCCAGCGGCAGGAATGCGAGGAACCAGGTGCCCCAGGAGATATCAATCCCTACGGTGCTTTTCACCAGCGCCAGCGCCAGCAGGTTCGGCGCAAGGGCGGAGAGGAACATTGAGCTGGTGATACAGGCCGCGGTGATTGCCACCCACATCAGGTATGAACCAATTTTGCGCGCGCTTGGGTCGTTGGGTTTTGAACCGTACAGCGGCGGCAGGTTAGCGATGATCGGGTAGATGGTCCCACCGCTGCGCGCGGTGTTGGACGGAGTGAACGGTGCCAGCAGCAGGTCTGCAAACGTAATGGCGTAACCGAGCGTCAGGCTGCGACGGCCGAGGTACTTCACCAGAATCAGCGCCAGACGGCGGCCGAAGCGGGTTTTGTCATAGCCTGCGGCGAACATAAAGGCACCGAAGATCAGCCAGACGGTGGAGTTACCAAACCCGCTCACCGCCCATTTAAAGGAGGCGCCCGCCAGCTTGAATTTCGGGTCAGCCAGCTGATCGGGGCTGAACAGCACCCACTGGCTGCACAGGGCAATGGCGACCACGCCGGTCAGGCCGATCACCGCGCCAGGCAGCGGTTCGAAGATCAAACCAACGATCACGCCGACAAAGATAGCGAAGTAGTGCCACGCGTAAGGCGGCAAGCCTTCAGGAACGGGAACAAACAGCAGCAGTACGGCGACGATGACGGGTAACGCCATCATCAGCAGTCGTTTTGCGTTTCCATTTGATGCCTGGTTCGCCACGGGGGGCGTTACAGCAGTTTTTGTATTCATAGTTTCACGTCTTAAGTTGTCAAAAATTCGATCGCACTGAAAAACAAAATTGCTTTCTTAAGTTTCTTTGCTTTTTTTAGTTATTAAAGGTGCTTTCTTGTATTTTCAGTAATAGCGATTTAACGCTTTTTTGCCTGCGTTAAATTAAAAAATGATGATGTTTTTATATTGCGCTTTTGAATACCATAACTATTGATCGAGATCAAAAAAACAGAATTGCAGCGTTATTTTTATGCTTTTATTAATAACCACTCTGGCGTATGTGGTTATTATCTTTTCTGCGGGTTTATTTTATCATTTTTGTAACAGGCTAAATTTTAAGTTCAAGTCATCTTATTGATTTGTTTTGAGCTTTTTGATTTTTGGTGAAATGGTTTTACCATTTTTTATTTAACGAATTTTAAAATATTGTGAATGCCTGAATGACAATCGCTAACACCAATGTATTATTAGTGTTATTGCAGGGATTAAATAGTTTTTTAACTAACGTAATAGCTTTAGAAACTAAAAAAATCATTATATTAATATCATGACATCGGCAAATAACGACGAAATAAAAAACCAATCCGATAACGAATTCTCAATTTTTAAAAGTTTGGAGTTTCTATTATGAGCACTAACGAACGCATTCTTAGCCCCTTCACATTACCGAATGGCACTGAACTGAAAAACCGTTTGTTAATGGCCCCGATGACAACCTGTACCGGCTACTATGACGGCACCGTCACCAGCGAGCTGGTGGAGTACTATCGGGCCCGTTCCGGCAGCATTGGTACCATCATCGTGGAGTGCTGCTTTGTCGACGATCTCGGTCTCGCCTTCCCGGGTGCGATCGGGATTGATAACGACGAGAAAATTGCCGGGCTGGCGAAAATCGCCGAGGCCATTAAGTCCAAAGGCTCTAAGGCGCTGCTGCAGATCTACCACGGCGGCCGCATGGTTGACCCGAAACTGATCGGTGGCCGTACTCCGGTGGGCCCAAGCGCCGTGGCCGCGCCGCGTGACGGTGCCGCGACGCCGGTTGCCCTGACCGCAGAAGAAGTGGAAGGCATGATCGGCAAGTTTGGTGAAGCCGTGCGCCGCGCCATCCAGGCCGGTTTCGACGGCGTGGAGATCCACGGGGCGAACACCTACCTGATTCAGCAGTTCTACTCCCCAAACTCAAACCAGCGCGACGACGAGTGGGGCGGCAGCCGCGACAACCGCGCGAAGTTCCCGCTGGCGGTGCTGGACATTACCCACAAAATGGTGCGCCAGTACGCCGATGACGCCTTCATCATCGGCTACCGCTTCTCCCCTGAAGAACTCGAAGTGCCGGGCATCCGCTTTGAGGACACCATGTACCTGCTGGAGAAACTGGCCGCGCGCGGCGTGGACTACCTGCACTTCTCCGTGGGCGCCACCCTGCGACCTTCCATTGTTGACACCCAGGACCCGACGCCGCTGATCGAAAAATACTGCGCGATGCGTTCTGAAACGCTGGCGCAGGTTCCGGTGATGGGCGTGGGCGGCGTGGTGAATGCGTCAGACGTGAATGAAGCGCTGGACCACGGTTACGACCTGATTGCCGTTGGCCGCGCCACCATTGCCTACCCGGACTGGACCGACCGCATCGCGGCGGGCGAAAGCCTTGAGCTGTTTATGGATAGCACCAGACGCGAGGAACTGAGCATTCCTGAACCGCTGTGGCGCTTCTCGCTGGTGGAAGCGATGATCCGCGACATGAGCATGGGCGAGTCCAAATTCAAACCCGGCACCTTTGTTGAGAAAGTGCAGGACGACGCTAACGAACTGGTGATTAACGTCAGCCTGGAAACCGACCGCATTGCGGACATCAAGCTCGCCTCCGGCCCGAGTGAAGACGTTGAGTTTGTCACCAGCTTTGAAGAGATCCGCACCCGCATTCTGGATGCTAATACCCCGCACGTGGATGCCATTACCGGCGCAACCAGCCAGAGCGAGGCGGTGAAAAAAGCGGTCTCTAAAGCGATGCTGAAATCCAGCAAGGCGCTGGCGGCGGAAGAGGGCGTTGACCCGAACGAAACCCGCAGCGTGGACGTGGTGGTGGTCGGCAGCGGCGGCGCCGGTCTGGCGGCGGCCATTCAGGCTCACGACGAAGGCGCAAGCGTGCTGATCGTCGAGAAAATGCCAACCATCGGTGGGAACACTATTAAAGCCTCTGCAGGGATGAACGCCGCAGAAACCCGCTTCCAGCGCGTGAAGGGCATTCAGGACAGCAAAGAGCTGTTCTATCAGGAAAGCCTGAAAGGCGGCGGCAACAAGAACGACCCGGAACTGCTGCGTCGCTTTGTCGAGAACGCGCCGGAAGCGATTGAGTGGCTGGCAGCGCGCGGCATCATGCTGAACGACATCACCACCACCGGTGGGATGAGCATTGACCGTACGCACCGTCCAAAAGACGGCTCGGCGGTGGGTGGCTACCTGATCAGCGGCCTGGTGCGTAACGTCAACAAGCGCAACATTGAAGTGATGCTGGATACCTCCGTCAGTGACATCATCTTCGAGAACGGTGAAGTGACCGGCGTGCGCCTGACCACTGAAGAGAACGAAACCGTCACCGTGGCAGTTAAAAGCGTGATCGTGGCAACCGGCGGCTTCAGCGCGAATAGCCAGATGGTGGTGAAATACCGCCCGGATCTGGAAGGGTTCGTCACGACCAACCATAAAGGGGCGACCGGCGGCGGTATCGCGCTGCTGGAACGTATTGGCGCAGGCACCGTGGATATGGGTGAAATTCAGATCCACCCAACCGTTGAGCAGAAAACCTCGTACCTGATTTCCGAATCCATTCGCGGCGGCGGGGCAATTCTGGTCAATCAGCAGGGCAACCGCTTCTACAACGAAATGTCGACCCGCGATAAAGTCTCGGCGTCAATCATCGCGCTGCCGGAAAAATACGCGTACATCGTCTTTGACGAGCACGTTCGTGCTAAAAACAAAGCCGCGGATGAGTACATCGCAAAAGGCTTCGTGACCAGCGCCAGCTCGCCGAAAGCCCTGGCGGAAGCGCTGGGTATGGATTATCACCAGTTCCTGGCAACGCTTGAGCGCTACAACGGCTTTGTGGAAAAACAGCACGACGATGATTTTGGCCGCACCACCGCGCTGCGTGCGCCCATCAACGAAGGGCCGTTCTACGCCATTCAGATTGCGCCGGGCGTGCACCACACCATGGGCGGCGTGACCATCAACACCGAAACCTGCGTGCTGGACAGCAACCACAACGTGCTGCCGGGGGCATTCGCGGCGGGTGAAGTGGTTGGCGGGATCCACGGCGGCAACCGTATCGGCGGTAACGCAGTGGCAGATATCATTATTTTTGGTACCCTTGCCGGACATCAGGCGGCGATGCGCTCAAAAAGAACGTAAGGCTCCTGTTTCCCCGGCGGCGCGGTGCCTGCCGGGGCTACATCTGAGGACTCATGCTATGCCTGATAGCCATCGCGTTTACAGCTACTCCGCCGTTCTGATGGGCTCGCCCATTCTCCTGAAGCTCTTCTCCCATGACGAAGCTCTCGCGTCCCGCGTTTTCCGCCTGATTAAACAGTACGAAGATCTCCTCACCGTTAACCGCGCGCATTCCCAGGTGATGGACATCAACCATGCGGCGGGCCAGCAACCGATTACCGTCAGCCGTCCGGTGTTTGATCTCATCCGCTGTGCCAAAGCGGCAAGCCTGATTAAAAACAGCGCCTTTAACCTGGCGATCGGCCCGCTGGTGAAGCGCTGGAAGATTGGCTTTCAGGGCGACAGCGTTCCGCCTGCTGATGATATTGCGTCCCTGCTGGCGATAACCCGGCCCGAGGATGTCATCCTTGATGAAGTGCAGAGCAGCGTGTTTCTGGCCAGAGCGGGGATGGAGATTGACCTGGGTGCCATCGCCAAAGGCTATATCGCCGACCGGGTGCGGGACTACCTGCGTAAAGAGGGCGCTGAGCTGGGGCTGATCAACCTCGGCGGAAACATCCAGACGTTAGGTTCGCCGGAAGGGGGCTGGAGCGTGGGGCTAAAAAAACCGTTCGCTGGTGACGCGCTGATCGGTGCGATGACGGTGGAGAACCTCTCCGTGGTGACCTCGGGAACGTACGAGCGCTACTTCGAGCAGAACGGCAAGCGCTATCACCACATTCTCGACCCGCGTACCGGGTACCCGCTGGACAACGAGCTGGAGAGCGTCACCATCATTTCAAAAGATTCCATTGACGGCGATATCTGGACCACGCTGATGTACGGCATGGGGGTAGAGAAGGGATGTGCCGCCCTGCGCGTGCGCCCCGATATTGAAGCTATCTTTGTGACCAAAACAAAAGAAGTGGTGTTCTCTTCAGCACACCACTTCCGTTTTACCCTTCTGGACGAGAGCTACCGCGTTACTGACAGTACTGTTTGAGCAGCCCGATCTGTTCCGGCTGTAAGCGGTAGCGATACACCGGGCGGCCTGTGGCACCGTAGTGAATGCTGGTGAACAGAATGTTGATCTGCGCAAGCCAAATCAGGTACTTACGGCAGGAGACGCGGGAGATATTGACTGCGTTAGCCAGATCGTCGGTGGAAAATTCCGTCTCCGGGTGGCCGTCAATCCACTGGCAAATCGTGCGCAGCGTTTGCGGCGTTAACCCCTTCGGCAATTTTTTACTGTCCGCCAGCTCCGGCGCGCCGCCGTGGATCAGCCGGTCGACGTCCGCCTGCTCGTAATACTGGTGCGAGCCCATCAGGCTGTGCTTTGCCTTCCAGCCGTTTAGCGCCTCTTCAAAGCGCGGGAACTGGAACGGCTTTATCAGATAATCCACCACGCCGTAGTGGATGGAGGTCTGGATCGTGGCGGCATCGGCGGCCGAGGAGATCATAATCACATCAATCGGACGGCCTGACGCGCGAATGTCGGGCAGCAGATCCAGCCCGTTATCCTGCTGCATATAGACGTCCAGCAGCACCAGATCAACAGGCTGGCTGGGGTTATTGATAATGGCCCTGGCCTGGCTGAGCGTGGAGGCGACGCCGCAGCAGCTAAAGCCTTCAACGCGGTTGACGTACAGACGGTTGAGGTCGGCCACCATGGCGTCATCATCGACAATTAATACATTTATCACGCGATATTCCTCTCGCTATCCCAGGGGATGTGAACAAAAAATTGGGTAAATACGCCAGGCTCAGACTCGACGGTAATATCGCCGCCCAGGTTCTGGATCTGCTGGCGAGCAAGGAACAGCCCAACGCCGCGGTTTTCACCTTTTGTTGAGAACCCCTTAGTAAAAATAGCCTCCAGCTGAGCGGGATCAATGCCGGGGCCATCGTCGCTGACTTCACAGCTGAGCCAGCCATTCTGATAATGCAGCAGCAGGCCAATCTCGCCTTCCGGCTGTCCTGCCATCGCGTCGAGCGCATTTTCGATTAGATTACCCAGCGCGGTAATCAGCACCGCAACCTGCTCTTCGCTGGCGGTATCCGGGATCAGGCATTCATCCGCCAGCGTCAGGGTAACGCCAGCCTCTTTCGCCCGGTTGATTTTGCCCAGCAGGAACCCGGCAACGACCGGGGACTTTACCTTGCTCTGGATCGTACCGATATCCGTCTGGTAGTTATGCGCCGTCTGGATGATGTACTCCTCCAGCTTGTCGTAGCGCTTCATATGCAGCAGGCCCAGAATCACATGCAGTTTATTCATAAACTCGTGCGTGTGGCTGCGCAGGGCGTCGACGTAGTTGACCATGCCATCAATACGCTGCATCAGCTGGCTGATTTCCGTTTTATCGCGGAAGGTGGCTATCGCACCGATGACACGCTCCTGGCTTTTGACGGGCACCATGTTGCACAATAGCAGCCGACCGTTACAGCTGATCTCCCGATCCTGAAGCGCGACGCCCGTCGTTGAAACCTCCCGCAGGCTGGCCAGAAGGGGAGCGCTGGCGTTTTCCGTCTGCTTGCCCGAGGGCAGGAGTAAAATTTCTCTGGCGGTGTGGTTAATCATCGTCACGCGGCCGTGAATATCGACGGCCAGTACCCCTTCGCGAAGCGACTGCAGCATTGCCTGGCGCTGTTCGAACAGGGCGGAGATTTCATAGGGTTCGAGCCCGAAAAGAATGCGCTTCAGCACCCGTACCAGACCCCAAATCGCCATCGAGCTCATAAAGATGCTGAACAAAATCGTCCAGAGCGCGTTAAGCCGCCCGCGGGCTATCTGGTCTTCCACCTTCTTCAGGGAGATGCCGACCACGACGACCCCGATCTGATCGTGCTGGCTGTCATAGACCGGCGTGAAAACGCGAAGCGCTTCGGCGAGGGCGCCGCGGTTAACCGAGACATTCTCTTTGCCTTCCAGCGCGGGCTCCAGATCGTTGCCGATGAAATGCAGGCCGATGAGCGCCTCGTTCGGGTGCGAGTAGCGAATCCCCCGCATGTCGGTCACCACGGTGAGCAGCAGATCGTTGCGTTGGGTGACGGCTTTGGCGATGGGCTGAATGATGTCGGCCTGCGGCGACTGCATCAGGCCGCGCTGGATCTCCGGGCTGTCGGCCAGCGTGCGGGCGATGCCCAGAGCGGTATCTTTTACATCATCGCGGGTCGCCCGGGTGATCTGCACGGAATAGAGCGCAAAAACCACCAGCAGCACAGAGGCGATAATCGCGGACACCATCAACGTGACCAGCGTGTACAGTTTCATGGGGCGCTTGCGCGTCAGAGGGAAAGGCTGCAGATCGCTCATCAACACTCCGCGATGATTAAGAAAGGGGGGTGATTATCGCTGATGATGGGCTTTTCTTAAAGCCATGTAAAAGCGTCGATTTGCTCTTCTTTTCGTGACCCCACTCGCAGGTCATCTATATAAAACACTTTATAGTGTGTGGGTACTCATAATAAGGAGGCTGTTTATGAGCATTACGCTTACCGGTTCAGTCAAGGAAAGACGGCACGCCAGCACGATGAATATAGATAGATTGTCCACGCTGGACATGCTGAAGGTTATCCACGAGGAAGATGCACGCATTTCTGCTGCTATAACACCCTGCTTAACGACAATCGCCCGCGTGGTGGATAACGCCGCCGCGGCGCTCAACCACGGTGGCCGTCTGGTCATCGTCGGGGCAGGACCGTCGGGCTGCACCGCACGGCAGGCTGCGGATGACTATGCGCCGGGTAAAACTCCGGTAATTGCCGTGACGGCAGAAGAGGGAGAAGGAAGCTACGAGCGCGGGGTCGCTGACCTGCAGGCCATTAAATTTGCTGAACACGATATGATGCTGGCGGTGACTGTCAGCGGAAAAACGCCGTGGGTTTGGGGAGCGATGCGGCATGCCTGGTCGCTGGGAGCGCCGGTTGCGGTCATCACCGGTGATGCGCAAAGTGAAGCGGCACAGCTGGCCAGCATGGTGATTGCCCCGGAACTGGGGGCTGATGTGGTTGCTGGTTATATCAATACCAAAGCGGGGATTGCGCAGAAGATGATCCTCTCGACGATCGCCACCGGGCTGGCCGTTCGTACCGGACGCGTTTACAGCAACCTGCGTGTGGATCTTGAGGCAAGCAACACTAAATGGGTCGAACGGCAAATCGCCATCGTGATGGAGGCGGGGGGATGCACCCGTGCGCAGGCAAAAGCCGCGCTGGAGAGCTGTAACCATCACTGTAAAACGGCGGTGCTGATGGTGCTGACCGGTCTGGATGCGTGGAAAGCCCATGAGCTGCTCGCGCAAAATAACGGGTTTATCCGCGTGGCGCTGCAGGAAGCGCCGTAAACTCGGCCTTGAAATGAAAAAAGCCCGCATCATGCGGGCTTTAGTGTTTATGGCGATTAGAACTGGTAGGTCATGCCCACGCCAACGATGTCATCGGTAGAGATGCCGTATGCGTCATACAGCGCTTCGTCCTGATCCAGCATGTTGATTTTGTAATCAACGTAGGTGGAGAAGTTTTTGTTGAAGCTGTAGGTCATGCCCAGGTCAATGTAGTTAACCAGGTCCTGATCGAAGCCCTGACCGTCGAGGTCTTTACCTTTTGAGTAAACCCAGGCCAGGGAAGGACGCATGCCGAAGTCGAACTGGTACTGTGCAACCGCTTCAAAGTTCTGGGTCTGGTTAGCGATACCGAAGTTACCGATTGGCGTCATGTTACGGGTTTCAGCGTACATCATCGCCAGGTAAACGTTGTTTGCATCGTATTTCGCGCCAACGGTCCAGGCTTCGGCTCTTTCGCCACCGGCATAACCGATGCCTTCAAGGCTTTTACCGTATGCCACCTGCTCGTTGGTGCGGTCAGAAGAAGAGTATGCTGCACCCAGGCTCAGGCCGGACAGATCGCCGGAGAAGTCATAGGTGGTAGACATGCCGAAGCCGTCGCCGTTCTGGAAGCGAACATCGTCATGGCCGTTTTTGGTGCCTTCCTGAACGTTAACAACATTGCCATATTGATCTTCGTGCGGACCACCTTCGTTATTACCCTGATACTGCAGCGCGAAGTTCAGACCTTCAACCAGACCGAAGAAATCGGCGTTGCGGTAGGTAGCCAGACCGTTAGCACGGCCGTTCATGAAGTTATCGGTCCAGGTGTAAGAATCACCGCCAAATACCGGCAGCATATCGGTCCAGGCTTCAACGTCATACACGACGCCGTAATTACGGCCGTAGTCAAATGAACCGTATTCGCCATATTTCAGGCCAGCGTATGCCAGACGGTTAAATGATTTATCACCAGCGCCTTCGGTATCGTTAGCGTAGGTTTTATATTCCCACTGACCATAACCGGTCAGCTCGGAAGTAATCTGCGTTTCGCCTTTGAAACCAATTTGTACATAGGTTTCATCGCCGTCGTCGCCAGGGTTGTCAGAGAAGGTATGACGCGCGTCTACTTTGCCGTACAGGTCAACTTTGTTGCCGTTTTTGTTGTACATTTCAGCCGCATGCGCTGCACCAGCCATTAAAAACGCGGGTACCAGAATTGCCAGAACTTTTCTTTTCATTATATATTCCCTTTAAAGATAATTTATATGAATAGATGTAATCACCCTCCGTAATTACGTGTTCGATACTATTCTATGGTTTGTTAGTTTGGTCCAAAAATAAATGTAATTAAATCAGTAAAAATATTACAGAATATTTCTATTCATCTCTTTATTTTTCATGTGAATTAATTATCTGAATATATTACGGGTAATTATTATTAAGTATTTCGCATTTCTATTTTTTAATTTATTTCATTTGGCTATGTTATAATTCAGGGCCCATTTTCGTAACAGGAAAGGATGATGGAACTCATACAGTGGCAGCAGCGCTTTGAATCCTGGCTTGATGAACATCACGCGACCGACGACACCGCGCACGATATTTCACACTTCCGTCGCGTCTGGATGACGGCGCAGAAAATCATGGTGCATCACCACGTCGACCCGCTGACGATCCTGACCGCCTGCTATTTTCACGACATCGTCAGCCTGCCGAAAAACCATCCTGAACGCAGCCAGTCGTCGCGCCTGGCTGCGCGCAGGACGCGGGAGATTCTTCACCGCGATTTCCCTGACTTCCCGCCCGATCGCTACGCCGCCGTGGAGCACGCCATCGAGGCGCACAGTTTCAGCGCCGGCCTGACGCCGCACACGATTGAGGCCAAAATTGTCCAGGATGCAGATCGTCTTGAGGCGCTGGGGGCGATTGGCCTGGCGCGCGTGTTTGCCGTGTCAGGAGCGCTGGGCGTACCGCTTTTTAACGCGGACGATCCGTTTGCCGACGCGCGCCCGCTTGATGACCGGGCGTTTGCGCTCGATCATTTTCAGACCAAGCTGCTGCGCTTGCCTGATACAATGCAAACCGACGTCGGGCGCAAGCTCGCACAGCACAACGCCGATTTTCTGATTCAGTTTATGGCGAAACTCAGTGCCGAATTACAGGGCGACTGCATCGGGCTGGATAGCCAGATTCAACACCGCTTACTTCGCAGTTTGCGAAAGTGAACTGTGGTAATCTGTTTTCAGTCTTTATTGCCCGGTTAAAAGAATGCAGGAAAATCGATCAGTGACAGAGCCCGCGCCTGAGCAGGCTGAGAAGTCAACGGCAACGGTGCAGGCATTACTGCGCCAGCTGCTGGATATTTATGACGCTAAAACGCTGGCAAACCAGCTGGTGGCGCACGGCGAGAGCCACTGGAGCCCGGCCATCCTTAAGCGACTGCTGACCAGCGATCGGGCAGGGCGTCGCCTGAGCGAAGGCGAGTTTCGTTATCTGCAAAATCTGCTTCCGCCGCCGCCTGCCGCGCACCCGAACTATGCCTTCCGCTTTATCGATCTGTTTGCCGGCATCGGTGGCATCCGGCACGGCTTTGAAGCTATCGGCGGTCAGTGCGTGTTTACCAGCGAGTGGAACAAACATGCGGTACGCACCTATAAAGCGAACTGGTACTGCGATCCGCATGAACATCATTTCAACGCCGATATCCGCGACGTTACCCTGAGCCATAAAAGCGGCGTCACGGATGAACAAGCCGCCGAGCACATTCGCCAGACGATTCCGGCACATGACGTGCTGCTGGCGGGCTTCCCGTGCCAGCCTTTCTCGCTGGCCGGCGTTTCCAAAAAGAATGCCCTCGGGCGTGCCCACGGTTTCGCCTGCGATACGCAGGGAACGCTGTTTTTTGACGTGGCCCGAATCATTGACGCCCGTCGCCCGGCCATATTCGTGCTGGAAAACGTCAAGAACTTAAAGAGCCATGACGGTGGAAAGACCTTCCGCATTATCATGCAAACGCTGGACGAGCTGGGCTATGACGTGGCCGATTCCGCGGACATGGGCGCGGATGACCCGAAAATCATCGACGGGAAACACTTCCTGCCCCAGCATCGCGAACGCATTGTGCTGGTCGGTTTCCGCCGCGACCTCAATCTGAAGGGGGATTTCACCCTGCGGGATATTCCCTCCTTATACCCCGAGCGTCGTCCAACCATTGCCGACCTGCTGGAGCCGGTGGTCGACGCGAAATTTATCCTTACGCCGATCCTGTGGAAATACCTCTACCGCTATGCCAAAAAGCATCAGGCCAAAGGCAACGGCTTCGGGTTTGGTATGGTGAACCCAAACGATCCGCACAGCGTGACCCGCACGTTGTCCGCTCGCTACTACAAAGACGGCGCGGAAATCCTTATCGACAGAGGCTGGGATAAAGCGCTGGGCGAGAAAGATTTCGACGATCCGCAAAACCAGCGTCACCGTCCGCGGCGTCTTACGCCGCGGGAGTGCGCCCGCCTGATGGGCTTTGAAACGCCGCAGGGCTACCGCTTCCGCATTCCGGTTTCAGACACCCAGGCTTATCGTCAGTTTGGTAACTCGGTGGTGGTGCCCGCGTTTGCGGCGGTGGCAAAACTGCTGGCTCCGCGCATCAAACAGGCGGTGGCGCTACGCCAGAGTGAGGCCGTCAATGACGGACGTTCACGATAAGGCCACGCGCAGCAAAAACATGCGTGCCATCGGCACGCGTGACACCGCGATTGAAAAGCGTCTGGCCGGGCTGCTGACGCAGGCGGGCTTCGACTTTCGCGTGCAGGATCCCGCGCTTGCGGGTCGCCCGGATTTCGTCATCGACGCGTATCGGTGCATTATCTTCACCCACGGCTGTTTCTGGCATCATCACGACTGCTACCTGTTTAAAGTCCCGGCGACGCGCACCGATTTCTGGCTGGAGAAGATTGGCAAGAACGTTGAGCGCGACGCCCGGGATCTCGCCACGCTTGTCGCGCAGGGCTGGAGAGTGCTGATCGTTTGGGAGTGTGCGCTAAGAGGACGGTTAAAGCTGAACGATGCCGATCTGAGCGAACGGCTGGAAGAGTGGATCTGCGGCGGCGGTGAAACCGCGCAGATCGACACCCAGGGAATTCACGCGCTTACGGTTTCTCCACCTCACAAGGCGTAACAACAGGCTTTGCCGGCAGCAAATATTTGCCTAAAGTCACCAGTACGACGGCAAAAACAATCACCCCTAAAGCTAACCACTCAACCGGAGAGAGCGTTTCACCGCCAAGCCCGGTGCCGAGCAGCACGGCCACGACCGGGTTGACGTAGGCATAGCTGGTGGCAACCGCCGGAGAGACGTTGCGGATCAGGAACATGTAGGCGTTGATGGCGATGAGAGAGCCAAACAGCGCCAGGTAGCCTACCGCCAGGAAGCCCGACAGCGGCGGCAGGGAAGTCAGCTTCTCTCCCGTCAGGGCTGAGGCCAGCAGCAGCACAATCCCAGCCGCAAGCATCTCTATTGCCCCCGCCATCATGCCGGTCGGCAGTTCGATACGCGAACCGTATACGGAACCAAACGCCCAGCTCATCGAGCCGATAAGGATAATCACAGCGCCCCACGGATTCCCGCTCAGGTTACCGCCGCTGTTGAGGAGAATAATGCCGGCAAGGCCGATGCCAATCCCCAGCCACTCCAGCTTGCGGGTGCGGATGCCGAAAAGACGGCTAAAGCAGAGGGTAAACAGCGGTACGGTAGCAACGACCACGGCGGCGATCCCAGACGGTACGTTCTGGTGCTCGGCAATGGTCACAAAGCCATTCCCGACCGCCAGCAGCAGCAGGCCGATCAGGGCGGCGTTCAGCATTGGGCGAAGCGGAGGAAGCTTATGCCCGCGCAGCAGCAGGAAGGCCAGCAGCAGCACGCCCGCCGAAAGGAAGCGAATGCCCGCCATCATCAGCGGCGGCCAGCTTTCCACGCCGATGCGAATGACAAAATAGGTTGAACCCCAGATGATATACAGCGAAAAAAGTGCCCCGATAAGCGGAAGCAGTTGCCGGAAACGCATAATCCCTCACGACGAAATAAAAAGGTCGCTGATAGTAAACGCGAAAACTATCGCGCTGGCGAGCCCTTTAATTGTGTAGATGATGTGAAATTTTTGTTGACGAAAGGTGCCTGTTTCCGCGATTGCGCTTTTGCTCCATACTATTCACTTAATTACCAAAAAAGAAGGATCACCATTTTGGCAGGAAGTAGCTTACTAACATTGCTGGATGATATTGCCACCCTACTGGATGATATTTCCGTGATGGGGAAACTGGCGGCGAAGAAAACCGCAGGGGTGCTGGGGGACGATCTCTCGCTTAACGCCCAACAGGTGAGCGGGGTACGGGCTAACCGCGAGCTGCCGGTGGTGTGGGGCGTGGCAAAAGGCTCGTTTCTGAATAAAGTGATCCTGGTGCCGCTGGCGCTGCTGATCAGCGCATTCATTCCCTGGGCCATCACGCCGCTGCTGATGATTGGCGGGGCATTTTTATGCTTCGAAGGGGTGGAGAAAGTTCTGCACTCCTTGAGCGCGCGCAAGCAGAAGGATACCCCGGAGGCGCGCCAGCAGCGCCTTGAAGCGCTGGCCGCGCAGGATCCGAAAGTCTTCGAGCGCGATAAAATCAAAGGCGCCATTCGCACCGACTTTATTCTGTCGGCAGAGATCGTTGCCATTACGCTGGGCATTGTCTCAGATGCGCCGCTGCTGAATCAGGTGATGGTCCTCTCCGGGATCGCCATTCTGGTTACGGTAGGCGTCTACGGCCTGGTCGGGCTGATCGTTAAGCTCGATGATATCGGCTACTGGCTGGAGGAGAAATCCAGCGCGGTGGCAAAAGGCATCGGCAAAAGCTTGCTGACGCTGGCGCCGTGGCTGATGAAGAGCCTGTCCGTGGTGGGCACCCTCGCGATGTTCCTCGTGGGCGGCGGTATTGTGGTCCACGGCATTGCTCCGCTGCACCATGCTATCGAACATTTCGCCTCGGCGCAGGGGGGCGTGGTGGCAGCGATTCTGCCGACGCTGCTTAATCTTGTGCTGGGCTTTATCGTTGGCGCTATCGTGGTGGCGGCGGTGAAACTGGTCGAAAAAATGCGCGGTACGGCGCACTAATTGTTACCTGTTGCGGTGTGCAAAAAGACCATTCCTCGTCTAAATTGAAACAGTTTCACCCTGATACAGGAGGCAGGTATGGTCTTTTTGGTCAGTGATGAAGTTAAGCCTAAGAAGGGCGGCCCGCGGATGATTGTCACCGGGTATTCCAGCGGAATGGTGGAGTGTCGGTGGCATGATGGCTATAGCATTAAGCGGGAAGCCTTTCGTGAAGATGAGCTTCAGCCCGGTGACGGACAGCGCAAGCACGATCAGGCTTAATCACATAACGCCCGGCTTTGCCGGGCGTTTTTACCTGAAGTACCGGGTGTAAGGCAGTAATCAGGGAGTGTGTGTGCAGCGCGATACCTTTGTTGTAAGACGATCTTTTCTGCAATGGCTGCATAAGCGTAGCAATCCGGGTTTGATTGTTAACCTCTGTTTTATCGTTGTTCTGGTGTTTTCCACTCTCCTGACCTGGCGTGAGGTGGTGGTCCTCGAAGAGGCGTATATCTCCAGCCAGCGCAACCATCTGGAAACCGTGGCCAGCTCGCTGGACAGGCAGCTGCAGTACAGCGTGGATAAAATGCTGTTATTTCGCCAGAGCATGCACGATGCGCTACAGACGCCGCTGGCCTTCAATGTTTTGCATGATGCGGTGTCGCGCTTTAACGCTCTCCGTATGCGTCCCACCTGGCAGCTTGTTGTTGATAAAAATCGCACGCTTCCGATTAACGGCGTCTCGGATGCGTTTGTCGAAAAAACCTCGCTTCTGAACCGGGATGCTGAACGCATCAGCAATGAAATTTCAGCCGCGCTTGAGGTGGGATACCTGCTCAGGCTGGCGACATCGAGCAGGCATAGCGAATCGCGGGTGATCTACGTTTCACGCGCCGGGTTTTATCTTTCGACGGACACGCTATCAGAGGCGACCAATATTATCCCCCGCTATTACCACCTGGTCACGCAGTCATGGTTTACCCAGCAGTCGGAACGTAACAATCGCTCCCGCGCGGTGCGCTGGTTTATCTCCACGCCGTCATCCTGGACCGGTGACGAGCGAACGATCACTGCCAGCGTCCCCATCTATTTCAATCGCTACTGGTATGGCGTGGTGGCGATGGATTTTTCGCTGAACACGATGCAACGCCTGCTGGCAGAGGCGACGGACGACCGGACGGAGGGGGAGTATCAGCTGTACGACTCCCGGCTCAATATGATTGCCTCCACTGAAAAGACTGATAAGCAGGTGAACCATTTCGATGAACGCGAAATCGCGCAGATTGCGCAGGCCATCGAGCACGATACTGGCGGTGGCATCCGCCTCGGCAGCCGGTTCATCAGCTGGCAGCGGCTCGATCACTTTGATGGCCTGGTTTTGCGTGTCCATACTCTGCAGGAAGGGGTACAGGGCGACTTCGGCAGCATCAGTATCGTGCTGGCATTGCTGTGGGCGCTCTTCACCGCGATGCTGCTGATTTCATGGCTGGTGATCCGCCGGATGGTCAGCAACATGTACACGCTGCAGCACTCGCTCAAATGGCAGGCCTGGCACGATCCGCTAACCCGCCTGAATAATCGCGGCGCGCTGTTCGAACGCGCGAAGTTGCTGGCGGAGAAGTGTCATCAACAGTCGCTGCCGTTCTCGGTTATTCAGTTAGATCTCGACCATTTTAAAAGCGTCAACGATCGATTCGGTCACCAGGCCGGTGATAAGATGCTTTCCCACTCGGCAGGGCTGATTGCCAGCGCGTTGCGTAAAAACGACGTGGCAGGACGCGTGGGCGGGGAAGAGTTTTGTATTGTCCTGCCGGGGCTCGGCCTCGAGGAGGCGAGAGGCGTGGCGGAGCGTATTCGCTGTCGAATCAACAGCAAGGAGATTCTGGTGAAGAAGAGCACGACCCTGCGCATCAGCGCGTCACTCGGCGTCAGCAGCGCGCAGGAAAGCCAAAACTACGATTTCGAACAGCTGCAGTCCGTCGCGGATGCCCGGTTATACAAAGCTAAGCAGGAAGGACGTAACCGGGTTGTCTGGCACGATCATGACAAAAAATGATCCAGCCCCTCCTGCCAGCCGAGCGGTCCCGCCTGCCGGGTGTGATAAACCCGGCTGGGGTTATCGTCCCGTAACGTGATACCCTGGCGGTTGATGCCTTTAATCACCACCGCGTAGTCCACGCTGTCCAGCAGCGGCGCGTCGTTAGGCCCGTCGCCGAGCCCCAGGGTGGTGGGTTCAATATTTTCCCGTTCACGGTACTGCGCGATCAGCCAGTTAGCCGCAACGTCCTTACCGCAGCCGGCATCGAGAATATGCCAGAAACGGGCTCCCTGCAGGCATTTCAGCCCGCGTTGCGCCAGCGCCGCTTCAAACCGGGCCATGGCTTCGTCGGAATCACGCCAGATGAGGGTGACGGACGCGTCGTGCTTGCGGGCAAGCGCCGCCCGATAGCGGGTCATCCCCGTCCATTCGCTAATGACGCGTTCGTCCACGTCGTCAAAGGTGGTGAATTTGAAGCCTGCCTGCAGGCGGATTTGCTCAATAAGCGGATGAATCTCCCGGTGCGTCATGCCGTTGACGTGGCGCTGACCCATTTCCCAGCGCACGTCAGGCTGAATCACCGCGCCGTTCTCAGCGATAAACGGTAACCCTTCCAGACCCAGATCCTGCTGAATATCCAGCATCTCTGCCGCGCTCTTGCTGCTGCAAAGGATCACCGGTACCTGATTATCCTGCAGTTTATCCAGCCACGGCATCGCGGGCTGCCACTCATAGGTATGAATATCCAGCAGCGATCCATCCAGATCGGAAAAAATCAGCAGGGGACTCCGGAGTGAAAGCATAGTAACTCCCGAAAACGAATAAGCCTTAATCTAAGAATAATCCTAAAAAATTATCCGAGTCTAAACCGGATTAAGGATAACCGATCCAGCCAAACCCGCATTCGGCGTATGTTGCTGCTCATAACCAAAACGATTATGTAAAAAATATTATATTCGCCGTAAGAATATATGCTTGTCATGCAAAATCGTTGGGGATAGTGTTGTTTGTACATCAGATTTCCTGGTGTAACGAATTTTCAAGTGCTTCTTGCATAAGCAAGTTTTGATCCCGGCCATCCCCATGACCGGGATTTTTTTCGTGCTAACGATTTGCTTCAGACACGCTAAAGTCGTGAATATCAAGCTCGAAGGCCTCCGCCAGCTCGCGGTAGGTGTGATAATCCCTCCCGTTAACAATGACGTGGTCCGAACCATCGTCCGTGCGGCGGACTTCTGACTCACTGATCTCATTGATGGCGGCCAGCAGGGCATCGACATCCACCTCGACCTCGCGTTTGATGGTGTCGCTGTACTCTTTATCGGTCTTCATTACGGGACTCCTCTTTCAACCTACAAACGTGTCCAAGGTTAAGTATAGCTTGTGCATAAAAACGCCATTCACGCCGTGCGGCGGTGTGTGTTTTTGCGTTTTGTTCTACACTGGCTCAAAACCAGAGGAGGAATGTATGAAGGTCAACGATCGGGTAACCGTTAAAACGGACGGTGGGCCGCGCCGCCCGGGGGTGGTGCTGGCAATTGAAGAGTTTAGTGAAGGCACAATGTACCTGGTCTCACTGGAAGACTACCCGCTCGGCATCTGGTTTTTTAACGAACTGGGGCATCCGGACGGCATTTTTGTTGAGAAAGCGGAGTAGTACGGCGTCGGGTGGCATTGCGCATGCCCGACAACGTCCGCAAAAGCAAAAATCTCTGGCCAGGCCAGAGATCAAAGGTAGGGTGCAAAGGGGTTTAAGCCTCTAACGCATGTTGACGAAAATCCCGTTCGTCACATTATCGGTCAGACGTACCACGTGATAGATCACTTGCTTATTATGCGTTTTAATTTTCCTTTTAATATTTCCTTTGTGTGACGAAACGGTTTTCGCTTTAATATTCATCTGGTCAGAGATCTGAATAGTTCCTTGTCCCGCCATCCACATTCGCAGCATACTTGATTCAGTCCTGCTTAATGAAAGGGTGGGTAAGTTAACCGCTCCTACATTTTTAACTTCTTTATTCAAATAATCACCCAAAATGTCATCCAGCGACTCGGGTTTAATCGACTTAGAACTAATCAATAAATTTTTACGGACCAACAAATACTCATCGAAATGGATATTCGCGATCGCCATAAAAACAATAAACAGGGTTTTTGGATGCTGATTAATGATTTGCTTAATGTGCTGACTGTTGGCTGGATCGTGAATGAAACAGTCCTCATTAATAAACACCACGCCTGGTTTGAGTTCGTCACAAGCGGCTGCGAGTTCTTCAACGGTGTGTGCATCGTTGATGTCTCTCTTTCTTACCCCTCTGCTTGCCAGGTACCCGGTTAACCCTAGCCGGGTGTAGCTGCATAAATCCATAATGATCGTTGACATGGCATACCCTCACTCAATGCGTAACGATAATTCACCATCTGCCTGAGAGCTCAAAACAGCCATACGGGATGGAAAAAAATAATAAACCTGTGAGCATGACAAAGACTTTCAGGCGGACTCACTATCCCGTAAAGTTACGTATAATTTGCCAGGAATCTTCTTAAAGTAAAGTAAATATTAAGTATTGTGAGATGGTTAGAAACATTTAAACCGCGTCAGATATATCCTGGAAGATGTTTTTCGCGTTTTATTTTAGGAATATCCTCAGAAAGACAATAGCGACCGTGAGGACTATTATTTACGAGGCAATTCGCTGACAATATCCGCTAACAGATTGAATATCTCGCCGAATAAATGTTCACAGAAGGGGGCGATAAGGGGCATCAGTAATGACATTAATAAAATTCCGACCGTCAACGTCAGCGGAAAACCAATCACAAACACCGAGAGCTGCGGTGCCATTCTGTTCAGTAAGCCTAATGCCAGGTTGACGGTGAGCAGCAGCGTGATGATCGGCAGAGCCAGCATCAGACCGTTGAGGAAGATCAGCCCCGCCGCGCGAGTAAGCGCGAGGAAGGCATTGCTGTTGACCGGGTTATCACCGACCGGCAGCGTATGGAAAGTATCCACCAGCATGGAGATGAGCCACAGATGACCGTTGAGCGACAGAAACAGCAGCATGGCGAGTAGATCGATGATGCGCGCCAGCACCGGCATGTTGAGGTGGCTGCCGGGATCGACAAACGTGGCGAACGATAGCCCCATCTGAAGGCCAATCAGCTCACCGGCCGTGCGCACGGCGGCGAAGGCGAGCTGCATGGTAAAGCCCACGGCGACGCCAATCATCACCTGCTGTAAAGCGACCCATATTGCGTTAGCCGAGAAGATGGGAATATTCACGGGCGGCAGGGAAGGGGCGACAATAATGGTGATGATAATGCCCAGCCCCACCTTAACGCGCTTGGGGATCGCTTTCTCGCTGAGAATGGGGGCGGTGGAGATCAGCGCCAGAATGCGCAGCATCGGCCAGAAATAGACGCCGAGCCACTGAACCCACTGGTCGCTGGTGAAGTGCAGCATCGTCAGGTCAGCCGATGATGTACGGCAGGTTGGTAAACAGGTTGCGCATATAGTCCAGCAGCAGGTTCAGCATCCACGGTCCGGCCACGATAATCGCCACGAACACGGCGATGATTTTCGGGATGAACGACAGCGTCATTTCGTTAATCTGCGTGGCGGCCTGAAGAATACTGATAATCAGGCCGGTAACCAGCGCGACAAGCAGCAGCGGCGCGGCAACGGCAATGGCGATTTTCATCGCTTCCGTGCCCATCATCATGACCGATTCGGGTGTCATTGCCGTTCCTTAACTGTAAAAACTCTGCGCCAGCGAGCTGACCAGCAGCTGCCAGCCGTCGACCAGCACAAAAAGCATGATCTTAAAGGGCAGGGCAATGGTGGCGGGCGGCACCATCATCATCCCGAGCGCCATCAGGACGCTGGCGATCACCAGGTCGATAATCAGGAACGGAATAAAGATGGTAAAGCCAATCTGGAACGCGGTTTTCAGCTCGCTGGTGACATAGGCCGGCAGCAGAATGCGCATCGGTACCGCTTCCGGTCCCTGCAGCTCGCCGGTGTTGGACAGGCGGGCGAAAAGAGCCAGGTCCGCTTCGCGCGTCTGGCGCAGCATAAATTCCCGCAGCGGCTGCGCGCCTTTTTCCAGCGCCTCCTGCATCGAAATTTTATCTTCGCTGAACGGCTGGTAGGCGTCGGTATAAATCTTGTCGATCACCGGCGACATGATGAAAAAGGTCAAAAACAGGGCTAAGCCAAGAAGCACCTGGTTTGGCGGCGCCGAAGGGGTGCCCAGCGCGTTTCGCAGCAGACCAAAGACGATGATGATGCGGGTGAAGCTGGTCATCATCAGCAGGATGGCCGGAATAAAGGTCAGCGAGGTGATGAAGACCAGCGTCTGAACCGGGAGCGACCAGCTCTGGCCGCCACCCGCAATCGGCGTGGAGACCAGACCGGGCAGCTGCGCATAAACCGCAGGAGCAAACAGGCCAATGCCCGCAAGCGTAAGGGATAACAAACGGCGCATCAGGATCTCCCGGAACGCTTAAGCAAACTCTTCATGACGGACTGAAAATCCGCAGGGGCTTGTGCGCACTCGTCCACCGTGACCGGGGCAGGCGGCAGTTTATGTAATACGTTGATGTTTGAGCCGGTTACGCCCAGAACCAGACGCGCGTCTTCTACATCGACGATGACCACGCGTTCGCGCGGCCCAAGCGTGGTGCTGGCGCTGACCTTCAGGCCGCGGGTGCCGGCAGTTTTACCCGCCAGGCCAAAACGCTTTGCCAGCCAGGCGGCGATAAGAATAAAGGCAATAATACCGAACAACGCCCCGCTCACCTGGAGCAGCGGGGAGCCGGGTACGGCGGACGGCTGTGATATTGTTGCCTGGGTTTTCATACTTAACGGCTCAGACGACGCATGCGTTCAGACGGGGTGATGATGTCGGTGATGCGCACGCCGTATTTATCGGCAACCACCACTACCTCACCCTGAGCAATCAGATAACCGTTGATCAGAATGTCCAGCGGCTCGCCGGCCAGGCCGTCAAGGGCCACAACTGAACCCTGCGTGAGGCGCAGCAGCTCTTTAATGGTCATCCGGGTGCGCCCCAGTTCAACGGTCAGCTTAACCGGGATGTCCATAATCAGGTCGATGTCCTGCAGCGTGCCGCTGACGTCGCCGCCGCCGAGCTGCTGGAATACCGCGTCCGCCGCGCTTTTCGTCGGAGTCGTTTTTTGCTCGTTTAACGCGTCAGCCCACAGATCGTCCAGTGCTCCGCTGTTTTCATCGGACGGATTGTTCATGTCACTCATTTGGGCTGTTCCTCATTCAGCGAATTCAAAATCGGGTTGATCAAGTGCTCAACGCGTAACGCATACTGACCGTTAATCGTGCCGTACTGGCTTGTAAGTACCGGGACACCATCCACGTGGGCAATAATGCGGTCGGGTTTGTCTATCGGCAAAACGTCGCCGGGTTGTAATTTCAGGATCTGGGATAACCGCATCGAGATGTCGGCAAAGTTTGCCACCAGCTCCAGCTGCGAGTGCTGCACCTGGCGCACCAGGTTTTCACGCCAGTTCTGATCTTCGTTGCGTGAGTTCTCAAGCGGCGGGTTAACCAGCAGCTCGCGCAGCGGTTCAATCATGCTGAACGGCAGGCAGATGTTGAACTCACCGGTCAGGTTACCGATCTCCACGTGGAACGGCGTATTGACGACGATATCGTTCGGGGAGGTGGTGATATTGGTAAATTTCACCTGCATCTCGGAACGGACGTACTCCACTTCCAGCGGGTTAATCGCTTTCCACGCGTCGCTGTAGGACTCCAGCGCCAGCTTCAGCATGCGGTTAATGACGCGCTGCTCGGTGTGGGTAAATTCACGACCTTCCACTTTGGTCGGAAAACGCCCGTCGCCGCCGAACAGGTTATCCACCGCGATGAACACCAGGCTTGGGGAGAACACCACCAGACCGGTGCCGCGCAGCGGCTTCAGATGAATCAGGTTAAGGTTGGTTGGCACCGGCAGGTTGCGGGCAAACTCATGATACGGCTGAATGCGGATCGCACCGACCGTGATATCCGGGCTACGACGCAGCAGGTTAAACAGCCCCATACGGAACTGACGTGCAAAACGTTCGTTAATGATCTCCAGCGCCTGCAGACGTTCACGGACGACGCGACGCTGGGTATTGGGATCGTAAGGACGAATATTATCGTCGCCGGTGAGACCCGGTTGCGGGTCGTCACTCTTATCGCTGTCGCCGTTAAGCAGCGCGTCGATTTCTGCCTGAGAAAGAATACTGTCGCCCATGTCGTTACCGCAGAATAAAGGCTGTGTACAGAACGTCAGTGACTTCCTGCTTAGGTTGACCGTTTACCAGCGGGGTGGCCAGCGTCTGCTTGATGGCGTCGACCAGCTTTTGCTTACCCACGTCGGTAGCCAGCGCGGAGGCGTCCTGACGAGAAAACAGCAGGAGAAGGCGGCTACGCACTTCCGGCAGATAATCGTTCAGGCGCGCGCGGGTCGCTTCGTCCTTCAGGCGCAGCGTAATACCGACATACAGCACGCGATCCGCATCACCGAGGTTAACGGTGAAGGTGTCCAGAGGGAAAAAGACCGGCGCCGGCGGTGGGGCAGGTTCGGCTTTGGCCGCAGCGGTTGAAGGTTCCTGCTGCATACGCCAGTAACTATAGCCCGCGGTAGCGCAGGCGGCGAGCGTGATCAACACCAGCAGCGGGATCCAGATGGAACGCTTGCTTTTTTTGGTGATAGCGGAGTCTGTCATCTGATACGAGCTTCCTGTTTCGGTACAGCTTAATAAGGTGATTATCCCGTGTCCTGCCGTCGTCAAAGCGTGGAAAAGACGGGGATAATCACGCTACCTCTGGCGTTTAGGCGAAGATGTCTACGGCACCGTTACCGCGCGCCGCGGATTGCAGGGCGGCGGGGGTCGGCAGGAGCTCATCGCTCTCTTCATTAAAACCACCGTGCTGGCCGGAACGCGAGGCATGGTGCTGCTGGGATGAAGACTGCTGCTGCCCGGCAAAGCTCTCGCTGCTGACGCTGCTCTGAGAAAGCTGAATGCCGTTTTCCGCCAGCGAGGTCCGCAGGACCGGCAGCGCGGCTTCCAGCGCCGCGCGCACGTGGCTGTGCGCAGATACCATCTGCAGCTGTGCCTGGTTATCGTCCAGCTTCAGCGAGATTTGTACCTGGCCCAGATCTTCCGGGTGCAGGCGCAGCTCCGCCGTCTGCTGGCCCTGCTTAGTGAACAGGGTGATGTGCTGGCTCAGGGACTGCTGCCATTCGTGGGTGCCCAGAGGCTGGCTTAGCACCGGCGCGGTGGCAACGGTGGCGGCAGGCTGGCTGGCCGCATGGCTGGACATAATCGGCGCCAGGGTAGCGGTCGGCGAAGAGGACGAGGAAGAACTGGCGAACTCCTGCTTCTCTGCGGCTGCGGCCATGACCGGCGTGGCAGGCGCGTTGGCGGCGAGATCCGGGCCGTTGTTCTTCGCCTGGCTCTGATAGGACGCAGAAAGCTGCGCTTTATCATGGCTTCCCGCAGGCGCGTTCAGGGACGGCTGTCCCGCACCGTTTTGCGAAAGCGTTGCTGAACTCAGCGCTGAGGTGGCGGAAACGCCGTCGCTGCCAGCCGCACGAGAGGCGGTAGTCTGCTGGTGCGGCAGCATCGCCATCAGCGCGCTTAATCCGGCCAGCTCTTCTTCGCTCAGCTCGGTTTTACCGTCATCTTTGCCGTTGGCCGCGGTGAGCGTCTTCAGCGCGTCGCCCTTTGACAGCGGCACCAGCCCGGAACCCAGGGTTTCAAGGGGCGCGGACTCCGACGTTTCAACGCCATTCAGCGCAGGCTGACGCGCGAGCAGGTCGGCAATTTTGGCCTGCAGAGCGGTATCGCCTTTGGCCTCCTGCGCGACTTTCGACAGCTTGCTGCCGGCGGCTTTCAGGTCTGCCAGGGTGAGCGGCGCATCGTTGCCCTTGCCCGTTGCGTCCGTCAGGGCGCCCGCCAGCAGGGAGAGAAAGTCCTGTGCACCCTCGGTGCCTTTCCCTGTTTGCATCCCGCCTGACAGGTCGCTGTCGCTCATCAGCAGTTGTTGCAGTGTGATCATTCCGGTTTCCTCATTGATGCGCGCTGGGCAAACTCATCCATTTTCTTCTGATCCAGGCGGTTTTCCGCCAGGGTTGAGGCTGCAATCTGCCGGTCCTGTAAGGTCTGCCAGGCCTGCAGCCGCTGTTTTTTTTCGCGCCAGAAATTCAGCGCGGTATCGACTTTTTGGGTCCACTGGCTGAGCTGCTGGCGGTGCTGCTCTATCGCCTTCTCCAGAGTCTGGATAAACTGCTGATAGTTAATCCAGCGCTGGCTGCCAATGCCCTGCGTCATATCGGTATTGAGGTTGGTGCGGTATTCATGCTGATAGTCGATTAACATCTTCAACTGTTCTTCAGCCTGCTGGCACCCGCGTCGCATTGCCCCAAGCTGCAATGCGGCATCATCAACTTCTTTCTCAGCCAGATCTTTCAGCGTTGATAACGCGCTGTTTTGCGCCATGACCTTCGCCCTCCACCTGTGTTACACCTGCGGGAAAATCAGCTCCAGCGCCTGGATTGAATCTTCCCAGTCGGCACGCTCAAAAATGCCCTGTTGTAAAAATGCCTCCAGCTGCGGCCACAGGCTAATCGCCTTGTCGAGCATCGGGTCGCTGCCTTTGGCATACGCCCCCACGCTGACCAGATCGCGGTTGCGCTGGAAGCTGGAAAGCAGTTGTTTAAAGTTACGCACGCGGGCGTAGTGCTTCTCGGTAATCAATGCCGTCATCGCACGGCTGATGGACGCTTCAATATCAATCGCCGGGTAGTGTCCGGCTTCGGCCAGGCGGCGCGACAGCACGATATGGCCGTCAAGGATCGCGCGCGCGGAGTCGGCAATCGGGTCCTGCTGGTCGTCGCCCTCGGTCAGCACCGTATAGAAGGCTGTGATAGAGCCGCCGCCGCTGATGCCGTTCCCCGCACGCTCTACCAGCGCCGGAAGTTTGGCGAAGACCGAAGGCGGGTAGCCTTTGGTGGCCGGCGGCTCGCCGATAGCCAGCGCGATTTCACGCTGCGCCATCGCGTAGCGGGTGAGGGAATCCATGATCAGCAGCACGTGCTTGCCGCGGTCACGAAAATCTTCGGCGATACGGGTGGCGTAGGCGGCACCCTGCATACGCAGCAGCGGCGAAACGTCCGCCGGCGCGGCGATTACCACCGAGCGGGCGCGGCCTTCCGCACCCAGAATGTTTTCAATAAAGTCTTTTACTTCGCGACCACGCTCGCCGATAAGCCCCACGACGATCACGTCGGCCTGGGTATAGCGCGCCATCATGCCGAGCAGGACGGATTTCCCCACGCCGGAACCGGCGAACAGGCCCATACGCTGCCCGCGCCCCACGGTGAGCAGGGCGTTGATCGGGCGCACGCCGGTATCCAGCACGTGCTCAATAGGGGTACGCTGCAGGGGGTTGAACGGCTGGGTGATCAGCGCGCCGGTTTCGGTGGTGTCCGGCGCGGGCAGGCCATCCAGCGGTTTACCGCTGCCGTCCAGCACGCGGCCGAGCAGGGCAGGGCCAAGCGGCAGCTGTTTCCCGCTTTGCAGACCGTCGCCGCTGATGTTTTTCGCGTAGACGCGCGCGCCGGGCAGAATGCCTTCCACCTCTTCAAGCGGCATCAGGAACAGGCGCTGGCCGTTAAACCCGACCACTTCGCTTTCCACTTCACGCGTTTCCTGCCCATCCTGACGCTCAATGACGCAGGTTGCCCCCAGCGGAAGCTGCAGGCCGGTCGCCTCCAGTACCAGGCCGGTGGCGCGCGTCAGACGCCCGTAACGACGAACGGATGGCAGTTGCGCCATCTTCATTTCAAAGTTGTCGAGCGTGGTGAGCCAGCGGGTGAGGCGTGCGGTCATCAGACGACTCCCGGTGCCGCCAGGCGGCACAGTTCCTGCCAGCGGGTGGCGACGCTGGCGTCCAGGTCGCCTTCATCGGCAGAGACTTTGCATCCGCCGTGGTGTAACGACGGGTCGCCGCGCAGACGCCAGCCGTGCAGGCTAAGCGTTGCGCCCAGGCTCTCTTCCACGCGCTGCAGATCGTCCGGGTGGACGCGCAGCTGCGGTTTGCCGCTGAACAGCGGCTCCTGCTGAAGCAGACCCTGAATTTGTTTGATCAGCGCGGTGTTATCCACCACCGGCGTCTGGCCGATAACCTGACGCGCCGCCTCCAGCGCCATCTGCATCAGACGCGAGGCAATCACGCTGTCCAGCGCGTCCAGCGTGTGCTGGAACTCGCTGACCAGCTGCTGCATGCGGGCATGGATCGGCGCCTGCTGCTGGCGCGCCTGATCGATGCCGTGCTCCAGCCCTTTCGCCAGGCCTTCCTGGTACCCGAGATCGTGCCCCTTCTGGCGGCCCTCGTTCAGACCGGCGTTATAGCCCTGCTCGTGCGCCTGCATTTGCAGCTGCGCCAGCATCTGCGCTTGCTGCTCCTCTTCGCTCAGCTCGGGCTGTTCGGCTTCCGGGTCAAGCTCCTCGGCCGCTACTACGGCCGGGGTGAACTCTGAAAGGGGAGGAGCCAGATCGTCCGGCGTCCAGCGCTTCCAAGACAGCTCGTTAGACATAGGTGTCGTCTCCGCTGCCAATCACCATCTCGCCGGTTTCCGCCAGACGACGAACAATAAGCAGGATCGCTTTCTGCTCGTTTTCCACCTGAGACAGACGTACCGGGCCGCGGTTGGCAAGGTCGTCGCGCAGAATATCCGCCGCTCGCTGGGACATGTTGCGCAGGAACTTCTCGCGCAGCGGCTGCTCGGCACCTTTGAGGGCGATAAGCAGCGACTCGGAGTCCACTTCCTGGAGCAGGCGCTGGATGCTGCGGTCGTCCACTTCGACCAGGTTTTCGAACAGGAACATCTCGTCGATGATTTTCTGCGCCAGCTCGCCGTCGAATTCGCGAACCGCCGTAATGACTGCCTCTTCCTGCTGCGTTTTCATCAGGTTGATGATCTCCGCCGCCGTTCTCACGCCGCCCATTTTGCTGCGCTTGAGGTTCTGACCGTCGAGAAGGTTGTTCAGCACTTCGGTCAGCTCCGCCAGCGCGGCCGGCTGGACGCCGCCGAAGGTCGCGATACGCAGCATCACGTCGTGACGCAGGCGCTCCTCGAACAGGGCCAGAATATCCGCCGCCTGGCCACGTTTGAGGTGAACCAGAATAGTGGCGATAATCTGAGGATGCTCGTCGCGAATAAGGTCGGCGGCACTCTGCGGCTCCATAAAGTTGAGCGTTTCGATCCCGCTGGCGGTATCGCGCGTTTCCAGAATATCTTCCAGCAGGCTGGCCGCGCGCTCTTCGCCCAGCGCCTTGACCAGCACGGAGCGCAGGTAGTCGTTGGCGTTGACGTTAAGCGCCGCAAACTGTTCGGCTTCCTGCTCAAATTCCGACAGCACTTCGGTCAGCTGCTTGTTGGAGATCTGTCGCACGTTGGCCATGGCCGCGCTGAGAATTTGCACTTCGCGCTGGGAGAGGTGCTTGAACACCTCTGCCGCGCGGTCTTCGCCAATGGTCATCAGCAGGATGACGCTTTTATCGGTGCCCGTAAGCGTATTACTCATGTTCGTTACCCATCCACTGGCGGATGACCAGCGCCACGACGCGCGGATCGTTATCTGACATTTCGCGAATGCGCTGGCTCATGACCTCAGCGCCCATGCGCTGGTTAGCACGACGCTGCTGCATCTGTTCATCTTTGCTGAGGCGAACTTCAACCGCTTCTTCCGTTTCCTGACGCGCGCTCATCTGCTCGCGAGCCGCTTTTTCGGCTTCCGCACGGCGCTGAAGCTGCGGACGAACGCCCTTACGCCACAGCAGCCACGCGACAATCAGCACCAGCAGCCAGCGTCCCGCGGACATCAGCTGGTCGATAAACGCCTGCTGTTGCCAGAACGGCAGCTCGCCGCCGGTCTCTTCAACCGCGTTGAACGGCGAGTTGACCACGTTGAGGGTATCGCCGCGCTTCTCGGAGTAGCCCATCGCTTCGCGGGTCAGGTTTTCAATCTGCTTCATCTGCTCGGCGGTTAACGGCAACGGTTTGCCGTCCGGCAGGGTTTTGTAGTTCACCACAACCGCAACGGAAAGACGCTGAATATCGCCCACGTTCAGCTTAGTGTGGCGAATGGTCCGGTCCACTTCGTAGTTCGTGGTTTCGTTACGGCTGCTGGAGCGCGGACCGGCGTTATTGGTCGTTGAGGTGGTCTGCTGATTATTTTGCTGGCCGTTCTGCTGATTGGCCGGCGGCGTGGAAATCGGCGCCGCGTTTGCCGGAGCAGGCTGGTTAGAGAGCGCGCCCGGCACGCCGCCAGGGTAGGCCCCGCCGATCTGTTCGCTGGAGTTGATCTGGCGTGAACGCATTACCGCCTGAGCCGCATCGCCGTTCGGGCTGTATTGCTCTTCGGTTTGTTCTTTATTAGAGAAGTCAATCTGCGCGGTCACCTGGGCGTGCACGTTGCTGTTGCCCACCACCGGGCCGAGGATCGCTTCGATACGGCGCTGGAGACGGCTTTCCACGTCGGCGGCGTATTTCAGCTGCGCGTCGTTCAGGTCACGCCCGGCGGTATTGGATTGCGTCAGCAGATGTCCGCTTTGGTCCACCAGCGTCACGTTACCCGGCGGCAGGCCGGCGACGGCGCTGGAGACGAGATGCGTCACCGCGCTGATTTGCCCTTCGTCCAGCGCGCGGCCGGGCTCAAGGTTCACGGTAACGGAAGCCGAAGGGGATTTCTGTTCACGAACGAATAAAGAGGGTTTAGGCATCGCCAGGTGCACGCGGGCACCCTTCACCGGGCCTAACGTTTCAATGGTGCGGGCCAGCTCGCCTTCCAGCGCTCGCTGGTAGTTCACCTGCTCGCTGAACTGGCTGATGCCGAACTTCTCCTGGTCCAGCAGCTCAAAGCCGACCGCGCCGCCCTTTGGCAGGCCCTGCTGTGCCAGACGCAGACGCAGCTCGTGCACCTTATCCGCCGGTACCTCAAGCGCACCGCCATTATCGGCAAAGCGATACGGGATGTTCATCTGGGTAAGCTGGGTGACGATGGCGCCGCCATCCTGATCGGAAAGGTTGCTGTAGAGCGTGCGGTAATCAGGGCTTTTCGCCCATAAAACCATCGCTACAAGGATCGCAATTGCGGCAGCGCCTGCCACGATCAACGGGATTTTAGGATTCGCGCGAAGGCGGTTCATCCACTCGAGTGATTTATTTTGTGGCGCTGTCGATGCTGTTGCACTCATTGCGCACCTCTTAAATCCTGGTGGTTTACGTTATTCGTGTAGAGAAACAAAACTGACTCCCGGGTCGGCAAACACGACAAAAGTTCCATATTGATGGCCCTGCCATTATTTGACGATTCCGGATTTTCTATGCGTCAAATAACCTGGTTTTTTCACGCTATTTACCGCCATTATCTTATTGACAAGCTGTTAGTCTTGACCGCGTAAAAAACCATCCAGGGGAGAGTCATGGCTATACAGGGCATTGAAGGGGTAATCAGTCAGTTGCAGGCAACGGCGATGACGGCCCGTAATCAGAATGTGGCAGAACAACAGCCGACCATCAGCTTTGCGGGGCAACTGCATGCAGCTCTTGACCGTATCAGCGATACCCAGACCGCTGCGCGTACGCAGGCGGAGAAGTTCACCCTCGGCGAGCCGGGCGTGGCGCTGAATGATGTGATGACCGATTTGCAAAAAGCCTCGGTTTCTATCCAGATGGGGATCCAGGTGCGTAACAAGCTGGTGTCGGCGTATCAGGAAGTGATGGGGATGCAGGTTTAGGTTATCTAACCTAATGATATTTATTATTAATAATCATCCGATCCCACAGCGTGGGGCATGGATGGGGCAAACTCACTCAATTTCTGGTTGAGGATAAGTACCTGGTCCTGGTTATTTTTAGCCATTCAGAATCCCTATACCCGGTAAACCATTTGCGCGCCGCATTGCTGCCTCCTGTGACTGGTTGTAAGACCCGACTGCGTAATGATGGCAGGCACGGGTTATCATTGTTCCTGATTGTAGGGTTATACCCAATTACTGGGTACGATTAAAAGCAGCAATTGCACACCTTCCCGATGCGTCATCGTCACGTCTGAAAACTTGGATACAGCTTTCAAAAAATAATGGTTGAGATATTTCCCATTACAATCATAGGAATATTAGTGGAACTGAGAAGAATTTCGCTGGCACGCATGTCATGAGCCCCAAATATGGGGCTGATCTGATAATAAATGGACAAAAATTCATTCGGGAACGCATGATTGAACTGAGATTCTATGGGGATGATGGCGTTCTATGTATCACGGTGATAATTACCTCCATTATAGTGAATTATTTTATCTGGTTAAACGCTATCATTTTTTGAATGACGCACATTGTGAACTATTTAGCTATGAAACAATACGCTCTGGGTTGTTTCTGTCTATCCATGATATGATTTTCTTTGAAAGGTTAATTGATGGAATCTCAATGAGATTGAATGAAATCCAGGCTATTGCAATTGAGCAGGTTGTCATAATGGCTAAGGTATAAAATCCATTCATTGAAATACTTGGGAAATATGTGTTAATTATTTCTATAAAAATGAAATGCCACATGTAAAGAGAAAATGAAATATCCCCGAGTATAATTAGGGGCTTGTATTTTGCTGTCGTGAAACTTGCTTCCATTAAAGTCATTGATACGACAATGATAAATGCCATACCCCCCCAACCTAAAGGGCCGTGGTCATTGTGTTTTGTTGTAAATATTAATGCTGTAGTAACAATTACGGTTGAAATTAGCAAAACGTTTAAAACTGTTCCCTTGTATCTCAATAGTGCAGGTAAAATATTTATATATATAATATATGAAGTTATGCCATACACAAAGTCAATGTATATAGGTGATGAAATAAGAGTGATGAAGTCATTTTTGATATAGTTTGTATTTACGCCATTGAGTGTTGGAGTGGCGCTCATTAATTGTGAAGAGAAAACCATTGTCAAGATTATGGATGAGCATAATATAGCCCTATACTTGTGGGATATAATCATGGCAGCAAGAAAAATAATATAAAAAGAAATCTCGTAAGTTAATGTCCATGCTATTGCAAGTACATTGTATCCAAAGAAAGGAGCCCCAGCATGATAATCGATTTGGAGAGGTGCGATTGACCATATAAACCACGCGTCTAAGCCGGTTGATCCCTTTTTGATTGTCAAAAATATAAAGTAAATTGACACTGTTAAGATCAATAGTGGATAGATTCTAAAAAATCTTCTAATAAAAAACTTAAGTGGATAAAAATATTCCTTTTTTTGAGTTGCAAAGCAGATTATAAATCCACTAATTACAAAGAATAAATCTACACCAAAAGCTCCATTAACAAACAGTAAATCCCCAAGATTTGACTGAACGTATGTGTTGTTAACATAGCCTCTTAAATGGAACAGAACCACGAATAAAGCCGCAATTCCCCTTAAGTAATGAATGCTTTTGACCATATCGATGTCCTTCATATAAGTAGGGATACTTTTTTACGTAATACTTCAAAAAGAATGGCGTTCTGGATAACGCCATTTCCGAATATACCAGTAAAACTGCAAGGTGATTATTTAAATTCTAAATAATTGCTTGACAGTATTTTTACTGGATCAGTAGTGTACATTCCGATATTGATTTTATTTATTTCTGATAAATCTAACTTTCCTGCATCACTATAAGTATACCAATCACTCCCTACTTTAATCGCCTTAACGATAGTATCCATGTTTATGTTATCATTGTTTTTTAAAGTAACATGAGAAAAAATGGCGGTGTTATTCATCAAATAATCATTTATGTTACCCGAGATACGATATATAAGCTTATTTTTCCCTGATAATTTATCAGTATAAAAATAAATCGATTTCAATGTTATGTCTTCATGTAATTTTGCATTAACGTCTCTCTTGGGAAGTGAGTCAATAATTGAGTAATCGAAATTAATTGGCTCTTCAGTGATTTTATCTACTTTAAAATAATTAAACATATATGAGTTCTTAAAAGTAGGGAAACCATCTGATTTTTTTAAAAGTCGGTTTAGGTAAAAGTCAGGTATTACGATCTCTTTTTTTCCTTCGTTGATTTGCTGTGTTAACATTGCCATGCGTATTGCATCTTGCTTTGACGCTCTAATATTGGAATAGGAAATTAAGCCGTAAGAGGGTACAAAGTAAGTCATAGCGAACACAATGACAATGCCAAATATCGAGTTTTTATATATTTTTTCATTTGAAAAGTTAGCAGAGTAAATTAAAAAAGAAAGGGTTATTAAAAACATAAATAAGGCACCAATACCAGCTCTTTCAGGCATGTATGGTGAAGCAACAAATGCAAGGTCACATAATATCCCACCAATGAAAAATGCTAGTGCACAAATTAATGAACCCCTAGATTCTATTTTGAGTAGTCCAAATGAAAGTGCAATGAAAATGATGATTAGAAATATTGGCCATAAGCTATTCAGCGCTGCAGGCAGTCTTTCAAATAAATGTAGATCAAGTTTTTCTATTAATGTTAATGAGTGCCAATCTTTAAAATAAGACGATCTGATGGCAGAGCCTGGACTGAATAAAAGCACCGCAGAGCCTAAGAAAATCCCAATTAAATAGGGTGCCGATAGTTTAAAGCGGTTAAAACAAATAGAATATGACACTGTCAGTATCGTTGCGACAATGCACGTGTTTTCGTTTGAGCAACCTGCTAAAAAACCAACTAAAATCGCCCCAGAATAACTAAGTAATGTATGTGGTTTTCTTTGTCGAGCGAGAATAACGAAAAATAAAGATATGTAAAATATAGGCCATAAATAGTTCGATGCGCCAACAAACCAGAAAAAAGTTTCACCAAGCGCTGGATTTGATATCCAAAGAGCTAAAAAGATAATTACTATCGAAATGGCGCTTGGTTTTGGCTTGCCATCAAATAAAGCAGATGGTATCGCTGCAATAAGATAAACGCTGGCAACTAGCGCAGCAGCTGTCAAAGATTGATAAATATCATGATTGACATATTTGAGCATATATGAGCTAAATATGTTAGTAATTAGCCTCCCGCTCCAGACTAAATAATGACCAATTTGCTCCTGCAGGCTGGCATGAAAATAATAATAATAATCATCTGACAATACTGGTGTGTGTAAGTATGGCACCAACATAAGTAAAAAAATAACACTTAGAACTAACAGATTATTTTTGGAAATCATTTTTCTTTATTCCGTTTTAAACAATAGCGTGGTCTTTTTTTGGTTTCGATATAGATGCGTCCTATATATTCACCTAAAACACCAATGCCGATTAATTGAACGCCGCCGATAAACAGGATGGATACCAATAGAGATGTGTACCCTTTTATCGGATTGCCTATAATTAATGTTTGCAAAGTCATCCATGCGCCGTATAAGAATGAAATAGATGCAATTATGAAGCCAATATACGTCCAAACCCTTAACGGGAAAGTAGAGAAACTTGTTATTCCCTCAAGTGCAAGGTTCCACAGTTTCCAGCCGTTAAATTTAGTGCTGCCAGCAACGCGCTTAGCGCGTGCATACTCCACGACATCAGTACGCCCGCCAACCCAACTCAGCACGCCCTTCATGAACAAGTTGCGCTCTGGCATGAGCTGAATATTTTCCACGACCTCGCGGGACATCAGACGGAAGTCTCCAACATTCTCTTCGATTTGCGGATTGCTGATTTTGTTATGTAGCTTATAAAACCACTCAGCGGTCTTGCGCTTCAGACGGCCATCTGTAGAGCGATCGGAGCGTTTGGCAAGCACCATATCTGCTCCGGCCTGCCACTTCTCTATCAGATATGGAATGACTTCAATAGGGTCCTGCAGGTCAACATCAATCGGAATAATAGCTTCTCCGCTAGCGTGATCCAGACCTGCGAACAGCGCAGGTTCTTTACCAAAGTTGCGAGTGAAGGACAGCGGAACTACAAGCCGATCGGCAAGAGCAAGTGCGTTAATAATTGATTCTGTACTATCTTTGCTGCCGTCATTAATGAACACTATCTCGACTTCATGTTGCTTAAGCTCTTCAAATTCCCGCACGGCTTTGTAGAAAATCGGAATTGCATCCTCTTCATTAAAAACTGGAACGACCAGTGAAATTTTCATTTAGCATCCCTGAATACAACGAACTTTGAATATACAAACCCACACACCAGACTGATGGCGGAGAACATGATTAATGTGATGACAGGAGCCATGCCTGATTTGTCTGCACACCAGCCAAAAGCGGCACTCAATGAGCCCATAAAACATACGTAAAGCATGTAGCGAATGGTTGTTGTGGAAGATTTAAAAGTGAATTTGGCATTGGCGAAGAAGCTGAACGACACAGCGACAACGAATCCGGCAAAGTTGCCAAGCGCCTGCCCTGTGTGGAATGCGTATATGCATGCAGCAAAGACGGCCCAGTGAATTAGCGTGTTTATTACACCTATTGATGTGTACCTGACGAATAACTTGAACATTTGATAAATCAGTAAATTCAGAAAAGTCTGAAGTGTAGCATCTGGCATTCACTTGATCGACCCTCATGTTTAACTGCGCAGCGTATTTATACAGTTGATTTTATGAATGATCATGCCACGCACTGCAGACATACACACCGTCTTCGTTGCGGCAGTAGAGCTCACCACTCATCTGCTTTCGTGGCCGTGAGCTGCGTCCAACCGTCCAGCTCATTCCAATGGACAGCACGTACTCGATGATCATGAAGGTCGACCAAGCCTTTGTTGATTATGAAAAATGTCCGCTCATAACATTTATATACAGTTCTAAGACCTGTCGATCTTCGCTGGCAGCCTCAGCGCTTTAATGCCACAATATTTTTTTCTTCGAATGCAGGAAAGATGATGAAAAAAATAGCAATTGCTGGCGCGCTGCTGGCACTGACCGGGTGCGTTCAGGTCGATAACTATAATGACGTGATCAAGCATCCCGTCCCGGCGAACCTGGCGGGATACTGGCAGTCGAAAGGGCCGCAGAGCAGTCTGGTCAGCCCTGAAGCGATTGCCACGCTGGTGGTGACGGAAGAGGGCGATACGCTGGACTGCCGCCAGTGGCAGCGCGTGATTGCCGTGCCGGGTAAGATCATGCTGCGCTCAGACAGTTATTACAACGTCACGCGCAAGCTGGATATCTATCCGCTGGATCGCGACGGCGCTACGCTTGAGTATGACGGGATGGAGCTGCAAAAGGTTGACCGCCCAACGGTGGAATGTGCTGATTACCTGAGCAAAAATCCGCTGGAGAGTAAACTGCCCTAAGGGTAAAAGCAAAACGGCAACCTCGTTGCCGTTTTTGGTGTTTGCGCCCTCTCCCACAGGGAGAGGGACGGGGTGAGGGCATCAGGCCGCACGTTTCCCGCTCTACAACGCATCCTCAATCACCCACACGCTGACGCTTCCCCCTTTACAGGTAAAGGTACCTTCGCCATCCGCCGCGGTGGTGACCGTTTCTTCGCGATTGCCGAGGAAATCACGCCACGTTTTGTTGCCGTAGTTTTCCCCCAGGCAAATTACCTTCTCGCCGTCGTCGCCGTTCGACAGCACCACCACGCAGCCGGGATCGTCCTCGGTACCGCTGCGGCTGAAGGCGATGCAGTTTGGATGGTCAAAAAACAGCGTCTGCACGCCGTGGGCAAAGCGCTGACGGGCGAGGATCAGCTCGTGAAGCTGCTCAATCACCGGCATGTCGATGTGATAGGTCTCACCGTCGCCTCCCGTATCGTCATAGCTTGCGCCGAACAGATCCGGGTAGAAAACGCTCGGCACGCCGTTTTCCCGCAGCAGGATCAGCGCGTACGCCAGCGGTTTAAACCAGGCTTCGACCGGCGCTTCCAGCGCCTGCAGAGGCTGCGTGTCATGGTTAGCGACGAGAGTGACCGCATGGAACGGGTCGGCCTCCACCAGCGTGCCGGTGAAGATCTGGCTCATGTCGTAATCCCGACCCTGGCGTGACGCCTCGTGGAATTTCATCTGCAGCGGGGCATCAAACAGCATGGTTTTACCCTCGACCTGGTCAATATAGGCCTGCAGTTTATCCACCTCGTGGGACCAGTATTCCGCTACGATAAACAACGGCTGTTCGGCGACTTCCTGAACGTGCTCAATCCACTCTTTGTAAAACCAGGCGGGAATATGCTTGACGGCGTCCAGACGAAAACCGTCGCAGCGCGTCTGTTCCATGACCCAGCGGGCCCAGTATTTTATTTCCTCGGTGACGGCGTGATTGCGAAAGTCGATGTTTTCGCCCATCAGGTAATCGAAGTTACCCATCTCATCATCAACCTGGTCGTTCCAGCCTTCGCCGGTGTAGTCGTTAACGATTTTAAAGATCCCGTCTTCATCCGGGTTTTCAATATGGTCGACACCGCTGAAGCATTTGTAATCCCAGATGAACTGCGAATATTGCCCGGCGCGGGCAGGGAAGGTGTAGCGTGTCCACGCTTCACACTCGACGATCTCATCATTGATTTGCGTGCGATCCTGCTCGTTCACGCGCTGAACGCGGACGGGCTCTTTCTCATCTGCCCCCATTTTGTGGTTCACCACCACGTCCAGCAGTACGGCAATGTCGTTGCTTTTGAGGGCGTCGATGGCTTCCAGCAGCTGCGCTTTATCGCCATATTTCGTGGCGATGCTGCCTTTCTGATCAAACTCGCCGAGGTCAAACAGATCGTAAGAGTCATAGCCAACCGAATACCCGCCGGAAGCCCCTTTATACGCGGGCGGCAGCCAGATCATGTTGATGCCGATTTCATTAAGATTGGGGGCTAACGCCGTGACTTCTCGCCACAATTCACCGCCAGCGGGGTAATACCAGTGAAAGCATTGTAACAGGGTGGGGTTTTTCATCATCCGTGCTCCAGAAGCCATATGGCAGACTTCTGGAGTATGGATGAAGAAATCATAATTGTGTGTCGCGGGTAACACTTTCTGGATAAAGAATATTCCCTGACAGCTTTCCATAGGTAGAGGTGATGGATTGCTGTTTGCCGGTCTGATCGATGAGATTACGCAGTTCGTCCATCCGCACTTTCAGCAGCGCCTTTAACGTATTCTCATTGTCGAGGATCATCTCCAGCAGCGCACGCGCTTGCTCAACCTGAGCCGGTGGGCATGACATGATGGGCGTTTGCGAAATCCTTTCCACCAGTTGAACGTAATGCATTTCCTGCTCAATAAGCGCATCCCATTGACCAGAATGTGCGAGATTTAGCATAGCAATGCTCTGAGCATGTAACGCCTGCCAGTGGCTAAGCGCTGCGCTGGGATTATTCATCAAAATTATCCTGAAATAGAGGACGCATTGGGGCCGATTTGCTTCCACGCATCCGCAATGTTGTTTAATAAACCCTCGACTTCAACAATTGCGTCTACGTCATTACTGACGTTCGCCAGTAATAAACGTCGAACCATATATTCGTACAAGGAGGCAAGATTGCTGGACAGCTCGCTCTCAACCTCCATGTTCAGTCCTGCTTTTAAACCGTTGTCGATGATGTTAATGGCTTTCGATAACGCTTCGCCTTTTTCACGAATTTGTCCGGCTTCCATGAACAAACGCGCGCGGACGAGGGCGCTATGCGCCCCGTCGAACAACATGACAATCAGCTGGTGTGGACTGGCATTCATAACTGCGCTTTCTACTCCTATCTGCTGATAGGATTGAACACCAGAGGTCTTATACATATCCACTCCTGAAGGCTACGACTATTTTTGTGAGAACTGTTGGGTCAGGTAGTTGGCCGTACTGGTCATTTTGGTGACTAATACGTCCAGGCTGGTGAACTGCGCTTTGTAACGCGCCATGGTGGCATCAATAGTGGCTTCCATAGAATCGTAACGTTCGCCCAGGGTTTTCAGCGTTTTGTTGATACCGTCTTTCGCGTTCTGGATCACACCCGCGCTGCCGGTACTGGTGCTGAGCATGGTGGTCAGCGTGTTGTTCATCTGGGTCGCCAGACCGGTTTTCTTTCCGTCACCGATAAAATACTGCTGTACGGCGGTCGGGTTGTCGGTCAGCGCTTTTTTCAGCTTATCGGTATCCACTTTGAGGTTACCGACCGTACCGTCTGAACCTTTCACCGGATCCTGGGTAATCCCGAGCTGAGCCATGATCTGAACGGAGCCGGCCTGAACTTCGGTCAGCAGGCCGCGCAGCTGAGACTGGATCCCGCGCACGTTTGCATCACCCACCAGCGCGCCGTTGCTGGTGGATTGGCTGCCAGAACCTGCGTCGACCGGCACATATTTGGTGAGGCTATTAATGGTGGATTGCAGCGAGTTATACGCGGTTACCCAGTCCGTTACGGCTTTCTGGTTCGCATCCGTGGCGCGCGTCACTTCCAGCATTTCATCTGCTTTACTTTCGGCCTTCACGGTGAAGGTCATCCCCGGCAGCGCATCGGAGATAGTGTTCGATTGACGCTCAATCTTGATGTCGTTCACCACGACAATCGCGTTCTGGGCCGCGGTATTTACCGCCAGCGCGCCGGTTTTGGCGGTTGAGTCGTAGCCGATTGCACTTTGCAGCTTGTCGTCACCGGTGACGCTGATGGTCATCTCGCCATCCGTGCCGGTGGTTTTCGATGACAGCATCAGGCGGTAATCGCCGTCTTTCGCCTTGATTACGCTGGCGGTGACGTTGCCGTTCGCTTTGTTGATCGCGCTGGCGATCCCGGCAAGCGAGGTATCGTCATCGGCCAGGTTCACCTCTAAAGGCGTTTTTGTTCCCGGCTGGGTAATCGTGATTTTACGCGTCGTGCCGGTCGTACCGCCCAGCAGCTCCGTGTTGGTTGTGTAGGAGCCCGTCGTGAGCGCCTGTGCTTTTGCCACCTGATTGACGTTAACCACATAAGAGCCGACGGATGCGTCTGCGGTCGTGGTTGCGGTAAAGGCCGTGTTGGTACTGCTTACGGCGGTTGAGTTCCATGTGGTTGCTTTACCCAGCGCAGCGGTCGCAGTCTGCAGCGAGGTCATGGCACTCTGCAGCTTGCCGTACGCGCTTAACTGTGCGTTATACGTTGATTGCTGGGTAGTAATCGTCGTCAGCTTGGTTCGTTCTGCTGCATCCAACTGATTATATAATTCCCCGAGTCCTGCAGAACCTATCCCGAGGTTACTGATAGTAGCCATGCATATTTTCCTTAAATACGAAAGTAGTTCAGGACTCTTATCGGCCTCGAATAGTAAAAGTTTACGATGGTGAGAAAAAAATAATCCAAAGAATAGGCATGTCCTGGCGCGTTAAATGAAACGATTGCACTTTGGGACGTTTTTTAGTGCGCCAATAACACAGATAAGTGTGTGCCTTTTTTTGGCATATTCCGCGTAATAAAAAGCCGTAAATAATAACCTTATGATGAACCTTAATTGATTTTTTTAAAAATAAAATCATTAATAATCATATAGTTATAATTTTTTCGAAATTGATTCTAAAGTCTTTTCGGGACCCGTCGATAACCTTGTTGACGGTGAGAGACGCTGTGAGTGTTAGGCACCGGACCTAAAACCCAATTTTTGAAGGAAAGAAAATTATGGCAGTTATCAATACTAACCTGTTGTCCCTGACTACTCAGAACAACCTGAACAAATCTCAGTCTTCTCTGGGCACTGCTATTGAGCGTCTGTCTTCAGGTCTGCGTATCAACAGCGCGAAAGACGATGCCGCTGGCCAGGCGATTGCAAACCGCATGACCGCTCAGATCAAAGGCATGACTCAGGCAGCGCGTAACGCCAACGACGGTATCTCCATGGCGCAGACTGCTGAAGGTTCTCTGAATGAAATCAACAGCAACCTGCAGCGCGTTCGTGAACTGGCTGTTCAGGCAAGCAACGGCACCAACAGCGCATCTGACCTGGCCTCTCTGCAGGATGAAGTTACCGCGCGTCTGGCTGAAATCGACCGCGTTGCGGGCAAAACTGACTTCAACGGCATCAAACTGCTGGACGGCACTGCAGGTACTGCTGGTGTGGTTAAAATTCAGGTTGGCGTAAACGACGGCGACACCATCAACCTGGACCTGAGCGGTGCTAAAGCTGACTCTACCACTCTGGGTGTGAACGCTATCGACCTGAAAGCAATGACCGCTACCGATCTGGACACCATTGACAAAGCTATCGCTAAAGTTGATACCGCTCGTTCCGGTCTGGGTGCTGTGCAGAACCGCTTCACTTCTGCAATCAACAACCTGAACAACACCTCTAACAACCTGTCTGCTGCTCAGTCCCGTATCCAGGACGCTGACTACGCAACTGAAGTTTCCAACATGTCCCGCGCGCAGATCCTGCAGCAGGCTGGTACTTCTGTTCTGTCTCAGGCAAACCAGGTTCCACAGACCGTTCTGTCTCTGCTGCGTTAATTTTACGCACGAAACCCCGCTTCGGCGGGGTTTTTTTGTCTCTGAATTTTGAGGACCCGCCCGTGAAACAGATCGTTATTACCCAGCCTAAACTGGTCGCAGATTTTTCCTGTGTCGGTGGGGAGTGCCGTGAACATTGTTGTCAGGGCTGGACCATCGCGTTTGATAAATCCTCCGTTAACCGCTATCTGAACAGTAAAAATACCGGCATTCGTCACACGGCGAAAACGGCGATAAAAGTCACAAAAAAACAGTACGGCAACTGGGGCGAAGTGATTTTCCATACGGAAAGTAAAAACTGCCCGTTTATGGATACGGAAAAGCTCTGCTCTATTCATAGCGCCATGGGTGCCCAGGCGTTGAGCCCAACCTGTTCGACGTTCCCGCGGACAAACCGGGTCTATAAAAATGAAATTGAAAAATCGCTCAATCTCTCGTGCCCGGAAGTGACTCGTCTGCTGTTGAACGATCGGGCGTCGATGTCGATGATGGAATCCATCAGCGTTCAGCAGGACGTGAATAATGCGCCAGCGATGGATTTGAAGATTAAGGTCATCAATCTCTTCTGCCAGAACCTATTTAGCGTTGAGGCGGTGAGCGTTGAAGAGCAGGTTTATGCCGTGGTGAAATTCCTCATGGTGGCTGAAAAGCTCGAAAACCTGGAAGAGAATATCAGCACGCTCGAAACGGTTTATTTTTCGCTGGTGAACGAGCTGGTGAGCGGTAAAATCAAGACGGAGTTAGGCGGGTTTAATCAGAACTACAGCCTGAAATTCGCGTTAATCTCGCTCATCCAAAGCTACTTTACGAAGAAAGCGACAGCCCGCGGCGGCGCCGTATTAAACCGTTATTTTGACCAGCTTTATAAACAGTTTGAATCTGTCGATGACACCGTTTCGGCAGAAAAGGTCATGGAAAACATCGAGTCCGTCTGGCGCGATGTGGCGGGCGGTTACCTGACGGAAAACGATCACCTGTTTAAGAACTTTTTTAAATACAAGCTCTGGGAGCAGGGCTTCCCGCAGAGCAACGGCCGCAGCATGTTGAATAATCTCTATTTAATCGTCGCGGAGTTCTATTTCCTCAAATCGCTGCTTGCCGGTCAGGCCATCGCGGCGGGGAAAATTGAACAAGACAATATTATTGACGTTATTTACAGTTTCCACTCCCTGAGCCAGCATAATCAGGAAGCAGGAAAGCTCTTTCATCAACATATAGATAGCGTCAAATTGGGCGACGATATCTCATTGCTGCAACTGTTAATTTAGCCAGAAAAGTTGCCCCTCCTGCGGGCAACCTCAGAATAACCTCACTTTATCCCCCTTTTTCATCCAATTGAACGCCCTGCAGAATCGGATAATCATGCCGATAACTCAACTAACGCAGGGCTGTTTATCGTGAATTCACTCTATACCGCTGAAGGTGTAATGGATAAACACTCGCTGTGGCAGCGTTATGTCCCGCTGGTGCGTCACGAAGCATTGCGCCTCCAGGTGCGCTTGCCGGCGAGCGTGGAACTTGACGATCTGCTACAGGCGGGCGGTATCGGGTTATTGAATGCAGTTGACCGATACGACGCTCTGCAAGGAACGGCATTTACGACTTACGCAGTTCAGCGTATTCGTGGTGCGATGCTGGACGAGCTGCGCAGCCGCGACTGGGTGCCGCGCAGCGTTCGCCGCAACGCGCGCGAAGTGGCGCATGCGATGGGGCAGCTGGAACAGGAACTGGGACGCAACGCAACGGAAACCGAAGTGGCGGAACGTCTTGGCATTGCTGTTGAAGAGTATCGTCAGATGTTGCTCGATACCAATAATAGCCAACTCTTCTCCTATGACGAGTGGCGCGAAGAGCATGGCGATAGCATCGAGCTGGTGACGGACGAGCACCAGCAGGAAAACCCGTTACACCATTTAATGGAAGGGAATTTACGCCAGCGCGTAATGGAAGCGATTGAAGCTCTGCCTGAGCGCGAACAGCTGGTGTTGACCCTTTATTACCAGGAAGAGCTTAATCTTAAAGAGATTGGCGCGGTTCTGGAGGTGGGGGAGTCGCGGGTTAGCCAGCTGCACAGCCAGGCCATTAAACGCTTACGAACCAAGCTGGGTAAGTTATAGGTGATCCAATCACCCGAAAAATGCCGCACAACGTATTGACAACCAGGAGTTATCATGACGGTGCAGCAATCTAAAAGACGGCCTTTAAGCCGCTACCTGAAAGACTTTAAACACAGCCAGACGCATTGCGCCCACTGTAACAAATTACTCGATCGTATCACGCTGGTTCGCCGCGGCGAGATCGTGAATAAAATCGCAATCTCTCGCCTCGACACGTTAATGGATGAAGCCGCGTGGCTCGAAGAGCAAAAAGAGTGGGTGGCGCTTTGCCGTTTCTGTGGCGATCTCCACTGCAAAGAGCAAAGCGACTTCTTCGATATCATCGGCTTCAAACAATTCCTGTTTGAACAAACGGAGATGAGCCACGGCACCGTGCGCGAATATGTGGTTCGCCTGCGACGCCTTGGGCAGCATCTGACCGTAAACAATATCTCTCGCGATCTGCTCAAGACAGGTTATCTGGATGAAAATCTGGAACCGTGGCTGCCTGCAACCAGCACCAATAACTACCGTATTGCGCTGCGCAAGTATGCGCAATATAAGGTACAAATGCCGGGTTCCGTGAAGCAGAAAGCGCTCGCCGGAACAACTTCTGATATATATTAAAAAAGAATAAGATGTAGCGCAGTCGCCTTTGACGTTGCAGGCGATTTCTCTACACTACGTAAAAATTCCACTATATCGGGGTATTTATGAAATTTGCACTTCTGGGTCGTCAGGCGCTGATGGGAGTTATGGCCGTCGCGCTGGTTGCGGGCATGAGCGTAAAAACGTTCGCCGCAGAAAACCTGCTGAATAAAGTAAAAGAGCGCGGTACGCTGCTGGTCGGGCTGGAAGGAACCTATCCTCCGTTCAGCTTCCAGGGTGATGACGGCAAGCTGACCGGTTTTGAAGTGGAATTTGCAGAAGAACTGGCAAAACACCTCGGCGTTAAAGCCTCCCTGAAACCGACCAAATGGGACGGTATGCTGGCCTCGCTGGATTCAAAACGTATTGACGTGGTGATTAACCAGGTGACCATTTCTGACGAGCGTAAGAAGAAGTATGACTTCTCCACGCCGTACACCGTGTCCGGTATCCAGGCGCTGGTGAAGAAAGGTAACGAAGGCTCCATCAAAACGGCTGCCGATCTGAAAGGCAAAAAAGTTGGCGTCGGTCTGGGAACCAACTACGAAGAGTGGCTGCGCCAGAACGTTCAGGGCGTGGATATCCGCACCTATGATGATGACCCGACGAAATATCAGGATCTGCGCGTAGGCCGTATCGACGCCATTCTGGTTGACCGTCTGGCCGCTTTGGATCTGGTGAAGAAAACCAACAATACCCTCGCGGTAGCGGGTGACGCGTTCTCTCGTCAGGAATCCGGCGTGGCCGTCCGTAAAGGCAACGAGGATCTGGTGAAAGCCATCGATTCCGCGATTGCTGACATGCAGAAAGACGGCAGCCTGAAGGCGCTGTCTGAGAAGTGGTTCGGGGCGGACGTCACCAAGTAAGTTAGTGACGTGAAAAAAAGGCGCTTTTAAAAGCGCCTTTTTTATTTCTTACGCGTCTGCGTGCATAATGAAAAATATCACATTTTGTCTAGGTTACCGGAGAATCCATGTCACTACAGAATTTAACGCGCTTTCCCCGTCTGGAGTTTATCGGCGCGCCGACGCCGCTCGAGTACCTGCCGCGATTTTCTGATTATCTGGGACGCGATATTTTCATTAAGCGCGATGACGTGACGCCGATGGCGATGGGCGGCAATAAGCTGCGCAAGCTGGAGTTTCTGGCGGCTGACGCGCTGCGCGAAGGCGCGGATACGCTGATCACCGCCGGGGCCATTCAGTCCAACCACGTTCGTCAGACGGCGGCCGTGGCGGCAAAGCTCGGACTTCACTGCGTGGCCCTGCTGGAAAACCCGATCGGCACGCGAGCGGAAAACTATCTGTCCAACGGGAACCGTCTGCTGCTGGATCTGTTTAACGTGCAGGTGGAGATGGTTGATGCGTTGACCGACCCGACCGCGCAGCTTGACGATCTGGCCACGCGCCTGGAAGCGCAGGGTTTCCGTCCCTACGTCATTCCCGTCGGTGGTTCGAATGCGCTGGGCGCGCTGGGCTATGTGGAAAGCGCGCTGGAAATCGCCCAGCAGTGCGAAGGGGCGGTGAGCCTCTCGTCTGTGGTGGTTGCCTCCGGAAGTGCGGGCACCCATGCCGGGCTGGCGGTGGGGCTGGAACAACTGCTGCCGGAGGTCGAGCTGATTGGCGTAACGGTGTCCCGCAGCGTCGCGGACCAGAAGCCAAAAGTAGTGGCTCTGCAACAGGCGGTGGCAGAGCAGCTGGAATTGAAGGCAAAGGCTGATATTCTGCTCTGGGATGACTATTTTGCGCCGGGTTACGGCACGCCTAATGAAGAGGGAATGGAAGCCGTTAAGCTGCTGGCGCGCCTTGAGGGTATACTGCTCGATCCGGTTTATACGGGTAAAGCGATGGCCGGGCTTATCGATGGCATTGCGCAGAAACGCTTTAAGGATGAAGGGCCGATTTTATTTGTGCACACCGGCGGGGCGCCCGCGCTGTTTGCTTATCATCCTCATGTCTAAAAATCAGGTCGAAAAATAATAATGCAAGAAAGTATTCAACTGGTTATTGATTCTCTGCCGTTCCTGCTGAAAGGTGCGGTATTTACGTTACAGCTGAGTATCGGCGGGATGTTCTTCGGGCTGGTGCTGGGCTTTGTACTGGCCTTAATGCGCATGTCGCCCATTCTGCCGGTACGCTGGCTGGCGCGCTTTTATATCTCCGTGTTTCGCGGTACGCCGCTCATCGCTCAGCTCTTTATGATCTACTACGGCTTACCGCAGTTCGGCATCGAGCTGGATCCGATCCCGGCGGCGATGATTGGCCTGTCGCTTAACACGGCGGCCTATACCTCCGAAACCCTGCGCGCGGCGATCTCGTCGATTGATAAAGGCCAGTGGGAAGCGGCGGCCAGTATCGGGATGACGCCGTGGCAGACGCTGCGTCGCGCCATTCTGCCGCAGGCGGCGCGGGTGGCGTTGCCGCCGCTCAGCAACAGCTTCATCAGCCTGGTGAAAGATACTTCTCTGGCGGCAACCATTCAGGTGCCTGAGCTGTTCCGTCAGGCGCAGCTTATTACCTCGCGCACCCTTGAAGTTTTCACCATGTATCTGGCCGCCTCGCTGATTTACTGGGTAATGGCGACGGTGTTGTCTGCTCTGCAAAACTACTTTGAAAACCAGCTTAACCGCCAGGAGCGTGATCCAAAATGAGTGCTATCGACGTTAAAAACCTGGTGAAAAAATTCCACGGGCAAACGGTGCTCCACGGGATCGACCTGGAAGTTGAGCAGGGCGAAGTCGTGGCGATTATTGGTCCGAGCGGGTCGGGGAAAACCACGCTGCTGCGCAGTATCAACCTGCTTGAACAGCCGGAAGGGGGCACCATTCGGGTTGGGGAGATAACGATTGATACCGGTAAATCCATCAGCCAGCAGAAAGGGTTGATTCGCCGCCTGCGCCAGCATGTTGGCTTTGTGTTCCAGAGCTTCAATCTTTTCCCGCACCGCACGGTGCTGGAAAATATTATTGAAGGGCCGGTCATTGTAAAAGGCGAGCCGAAAGAGGAAGCGACGGCGCGCGCGCGTGAACTGCTCGCTAAAGTTGGGCTGGCAGGGAAAGAGACCAGCTACCCGCGCCGCCTGTCGGGCGGGCAGCAGCAGCGCGTGGCCATTGCGCGGGCGCTGGCGATGCGCCCTGACGTGATCCTGTTTGATGAACCGACCTCCGCGCTCGATCCCGAGCTGGTGGGAGAGGTGCTGAATACCATCCGCCAGCTGGCGCAGGAAAAACGCACCATGGTCATCGTGACCCATGAAATGAGCTTTGCGCGCGACGTGGCGGACAGAGCCATCTTTATGGACCAGGGGCGGATTGTGGAGCAGGGACCGGCGAAAAGCCTGTTTGCTAACCCTCAGCAGCCGCGAACCCGTCAGTTCCTGGAAAAATTCCTCATGCAGTAGCATTTTTGCACTAATTTGCTCCAGAAAGTTCTTCTGGAGCAAATTATCCTCGCTCTTCGCCTTAAACGGTGTTCTTTTATTCCACCCGAACAGAATAAACCTTATCCATTGCGCAGTTAATTGTGCTATTGCCGATATTTTGTAGTTGAAAATAAGTTTTATGTGTTAGGTTATATTCACCATAATAATGATTATCTTTTCAGAGGCTTCTTTTAGTAAGTATGAAGGATTCAGACTTTTTCACCTGGCGACGGGATTGCTCCCTCCGGTTTCAGGAATTGACCTGTGCCGCCGAGGTATATCATGAACTTCAGCGACAAACTCAGGCGCTGGAATTCGATTATTACGCACTCTGTGTGCGCCATCCGGTGCCGTTTACGCGGCCTAAAATTGCTGTGCATACCACTTATCCACAACAGTGGCAGGCGCAATATCAGTCAGAGAACTATTTCACCATCGATCCGGTGCTCAAGCCCGAGAATTTCATTCAGGGGCATTTACCCTGGACGGACGAATTATTTGCGGATGCTCAGGAATTATGGAGCAGCGCGCAGGGCTTCGGTTTACGTTCGGGAATAACACAGTGTCTGATGCTGCCTAATCATGCGCTCGGCTTCCTTTCGGTTTCCCGTACTAGCGCACAGGAAGGTCCGTTTTCGAGCGAGGAAATAGAGCTGCGGCTGCAGATGCTGGTGCAAATGGCATTAACCGCGTTGTTGCGTTTTGAAGATGAGATGGTTATGCCGCCTGAGATGAAATTCAGCAAACGCGAACGAGAAATTCTGAAATGGACTGCGGAAGGGAAGACGTCTGCGGAAATAGCGATCATTCTCTCTATTTCAGAGAATACGGTTAACTTCCATCAGAAGAATATGCAGAAAAAATTTAATGCGCCAAACAAGACGCAGATAGCCTGTTATGCGGCGGCTACGGGACTGATCTGATTAGAGAGTACGTTCTGCGTGACAGACGAGTGGACGGCTGAATGCACTGCATCCAGCCGTTTTTTGTTACTGGCGGTACGCTTGTTTGATTTGCTTTACGGTGTTAGCAAATACGGCCGATTCCGCCTGGTCTTCCATCTGCGCGATTTGTTTTTCCATTTTAATGATCACACGACCAGCATCAGCCTGGCCCATCGCCTGCAGCATCAGCGTTAGCAGCGCTTTCAGGCAGTTTACTTCCTGTGCCAGTTCCTGGTTATTCTCCGCAGTGGCAAATTCAGGTGTGCTCATTTATTTTCCTCATTATTAAACGGCGCTAAAGCGCGACGACGAAAGTCAAGGCGGCGGAGTATACCACAAGCTGCAGCAAAAAATGCAGCGGTTGTTTTTCGTACTTTTACGCCGGTGTTTATTTGCGTAAACAGAGCCAGCCGGTAAACTGGCGCTCGGGTTCGGCTATTAATTGTTTGCGCCTGGTTTACTTGCCGTTAATTATTGTTACAAAAATTTGAGAACCGTTTTTTCGCGAGGAAAACGTGCAAGTTTTTTGTAACTTTTTGAATACAGATACTTAAAAAAAGCCGCAAAAGCTCTGATGGCAAGGGATCTCTTTCCATGGACTGTACAGGCTAATTTCCAAAAACGAGAACAAAATCGAATAGCCGATTTTTTAACGTTTTAATCTTGTCATGAAAACCGTTAATATAAGCCAAATTATCACTCAGTAGCGTTATCCCTATTCTGGAGACATTTCCTTTGATCAACGTCCTTCTTGTTGATGACCACGAACTGGTGCGCGCAGGGATACGACGCATTCTTGAAGATATTAAAGGTATTAAAGTTGCCGGTGAGGCGTGCTGTGGGGAAGACGCCGTAAAATGGTGCCGCACAAACTCGGCCGATGTGGTGCTGATGGATATGAACATGCCCGGTATCGGTGGCCTTGAGGCAACGCGCAAAATCGCGCGTACCTTTGTTGATACGAAAGTCATCATGCTGACCGTGCATACTGAAAACCCGCTTCCCGCGAAGGTGATGCAGGCGGGAGCTGCCGGTTACCTGAGCAAAGGCGCCGCACCTCAGGAAGTCGTCAATGCTATCCGTTCTGTATTTGCCGGGCAGCGTTACATTGCCTCTGACATTGCGCAGCAGATGGCGCTGAGCCAGATCGAACCCGAGAAAACGGAATCACCGTTTGCCAGTTTGTCTGAGCGTGAATTGCAGATTATGCTGATGATCACCAAGGGTCAGAAAGTGAATGAGATCTCAGAGCAGCTGAATCTCAGCCCGAAAACGGTCAACAGCTATCGTTATCGTATGTTCAGTAAATTGAACATTCATGGTGATGTTGAACTGACTCATCTGGCCATCCGGCATGGTTTATGTAACGCGGAGACGTTGTTAAGTCAGTGAGTGATGTATTCGATTCAAAAGCATTTCTGAAAACCGTAACCAGCCAGCCAGGCGTCTATCGGATGTATGACGCTGGCGGTACGGTTATCTATGTGGGGAAGGCCAAAGATCTCAAAAAACGTCTTTCCAGCTATTTCCGCAGCAACCTTGCCTCCCGTAAGACCGAAGCGCTGGTCTCACTCATTCAGAATATTGATGTCACCGTGACGCATACCGAGACGGAAGCGCTGCTGCTTGAGCACAACTATATTAAGCTCTACCAGCCGCGCTATAACGTGCTGCTGCGGGACGACAAGTCCTATCCGTTTATCTTTCTGAGTGGCGACACCCATCCGCGCCTCGCGATGCACCGCGGCGCAAAACATGCGAAGGGTGAATATTTCGGCCCCTTCCCGAATGGCTATGCCGTGCGGGAGACGCTGGCGCTGCTGCAAAAAATCTTCCCGATCCGCCAGTGTGAAAACAGCGTTTACCGCAACCGCTCGCGCCCGTGTCTGCAGTACCAGATTGGGCGCTGCCTTGGCCCCTGTGTTGCCGGGCTGGTCAGTGAAGACGAGTATGCGCAGCAGGTGGAGTATGTACGCCTGTTCTTAGCAGGCAAAGACGATCAGGTCTTAACTCAGCTGATCGCCCGAATGGAAAAAGCCAGCGCCGCGCTTGAGTTTGAGGAGGCTGCGCGGATCCGCGACCAGATCCAGGCGGTGCGCAGAGTTACTGAGAAACAGTTTGTCTCGAATACCGGCGACGATCTCGACGTTATCGGCGTGGCGTTCGACGCCGGCATGGCCTGCGTGCACGTGTTGTTTATTCGCCAGGGCAAAGTGCTCGGCAGCCGCAGCTATTTCCCGAAGGTGCCTGGCGGCACCGAGCTGGGAGAAGTAGTGGAAACCTTTGTCGGCCAGTTCTATCTGCAGGGCAGCCAGATGCGTACGCTGCCCTCTGAGATCCTGCTCGATTTTAATCTTGACGATAAAACCCTGCTGGCTGATTCGCTTTCCGAACTGGCCGGGCGTCGGGTGAATGTTCAAACCAAACCGCGCGGCGACCGTGCACGTTACCTGAAGCTGGCGCGGACCAACGCGGCGACGGCGCTCACCACTAAGCTGTCCCAGCAATCGACGGTCAGCCAGCGTTTAACCGCGCTGGCGACGCTCCTGAAGCTGCCGGAAGTGAAGCGTATGGAATGTTTTGATATCAGCCATACGATGGGTGAGCAGACGGTGGCGTCCTGCGTGGTGTTTGACGCCAACGGCCCGCTGCGCGCCGAGTATCGCCGCTATAACATCACCGGCATCACGCCGGGTGACGACTATGCCGCCATGAATCAGGTGCTGCGTCGCCGCTACGGTAAAGCGATTGAAGAGAGCAAGATCCCGGACGTGATTCTTATCGACGGCGGGAAAGGGCAGCTAGGCCAGGCGAAAGCGGTATTCGAGTCGCTCGACGTTGAGTGGGACAAAAACCATCCGCTTTTGTTAGGCGTGGCAAAAGGGGCCGATCGTAAGGCCGGTCTGGAAACGTTGTTCTTTGAGCCGGAAGGTGAGGGCTTCAGCCTGCCGCCGGACTCCCCGGCGCTGCACGTCATCCAGCATATTCGCGATGAGTCGCACGACCATGCCATCAGCGGCCACCGCAAAAAACGGGCGAAGGTCAAAAACACGAGCACGCTTGAGACTATTGAGGGCGTTGGGCCAAAACGCCGCCAGATGCTGCTGAAGTATATGGGCGGATTGCAAGGATTACTCAACGCCAGCATGGAGGAAATTGCAAAAGTGCCGGGTATTTCGCAAGGGCTGGCAGAAAAGATCTACTACTCGTTGAAACATTGAGGGCTCTGTAGCAACATAGAGCTAAATTTTACTGACAACAAATAGTTACCGTCACTATGCAATATAATATCCCTACGTTGCTCACTCTCTTTCGTGTTGTACTCATTCCGTTCTTTGTGCTGGCATTTTACCTGCCGGTCGTCTGGGCACCGTTTGCCTGCGCATTGATCTTCCTTATCGCAGCGGTAACTGACTGGTTTGATGGCTATCTGGCGCGCCGCTGGAACCAGAGCACCCGTTTCGGCGCGTTTCTCGATCCGGTAGCGGATAAAGTGATGGTCGCTATCGCGATGGTGCTGGTGGCTGAGCACTATCATACCTGGTGGGTGACGCTGCCCGCCGCAACGATGATCGGCCGTGAGATCATCATCTCTGCGCTGCGTGAGTGGATGGCGGAGCTGGGGAAACGCAGCAGCGTGGCGGTCTCCTGGATTGGTAAAGTGAAAACCACCGCGCAGATGGCGGCGCTGGTGTGGATGCTCTGGCGCCCGAACGCCTGGGTTGAATGGGCGGGTATTGGTCTCCTGTGGGTAGCGGCGGTGCTAACGCTGTGGTCAATGCTGCAATATTTGAACGCTGCGCGCGGAGATTTGCTTGATCAGTGATCGTTTCGCCGTAATTTTCAGCAAACAATCCAGACAAGCAAAAAATAACGTTGACTCATAACGTCATATCAGTAGAATGCAACGCATCGAACGGCGGCACAGCAAGCCGGACGATAATGAAATCAAGTGGTTAGCAGTTAACTTGATGACATGCGGGAATAGCTCAGTTGGTAGAGCACGACCTTGCCAAGGTCGGGGTCGCGAGTTCGAGTCTCGTTTCCCGCTCCAGATTAAAGACATGCGCAACAGCGGGTGTCAGTTTGAAAAGTTTTACGGCGCGTTAGCAAAGCGGTTATGTAGCGGATTGCAAATCCGTCTAGTCCGGTTCGACTCCGGAACGCGCCTCCACTTTCTTCCCGAGCCCGGATGGTGGAATCGGTAGACACAAGGGATTTAAAATCCCTCGGCGTTCGCGCTGTGTGGGTTCAAGTCCCACTCCGGGTACCATGGGAATCAAAGAATAATCAAAGCAATAAGCAGTGTCGTATAAACCACCGAAAGGTGGTTTTTTTATTTCATTTGCGTTACTTCAGCATTTTCACTGTACCATTTTCCATTTCCGAGTCAAAAAAGCCTTCGAGACTCTACGCCTGAAGGCTCATAAATCACATTCGTTTTACTAATTTCCTTACTAACAAGCCAGTAAGAATCGCCGGAAGCAATCCAAACAAAGAGGCGATATCGACTAACGTATCCTCCAGTTCTTCTATCCCGTATGTGCCGAAATGATCCATCACTGCATAAGCCCATTCGGCAGGTATCAAGATAAAAAGCCAGCGCGTGTATAAAAGAAAACTGATAAGACCGATTGCAAGGCTGAAGGTGATTTCTATAAAAGTCCTCATGTTACTGTTATTGTCCCGTAAGCTTTAAAGCTCGTGCAAGGTACTGGCATCATAGTTGTTTTCATAAGAGCTTCGTACAAGTAATCAAAGTCACTCAGATGAAGAAGGGTTATACAGCCTTCGCTTAACCCTCTTGGTCCTATCGGATGGAGGCGGAAATGGCCGCGCCGGACACCTTCAACAAAAACTTGATCATCTATCTGCCAGTCATCTTTGTATAAGGCAAACCATTTTGAGCGATCGGTGCCATAAATATTTTTCAGGGCAAAATCACTTAGTCCTCCGAGCCTGCCTCCGCTCTGTCGGTTCACGATGAAGTAACGTCCAGGCGGGATCGGCCCGATTTCTGGTTTGCTTGCCATAGTCAGATTGTTTCTGCCATAGAGCTGGCCTGAGAATGCCGGAAAGTTCCCTACACCCGGAACGGTAAGAACAGATGACGGTAAGCCATTCAATGCATAGCGCGCAATAATCATGCTGTAACCCGAATATTCCAGCCGTCAGTAAACTGGATGTTCCCGTCGCAGTGCTTCCAGGTGATTTTCTCATAACGCAGTTCGATCGCCTCAAGATGGTTGTGTTTTTCCATTGAGGGATTTTTTACGTTATGCATAACAGGCGTTATCCCTACGATTTTCACATTTTCTAAAAGCATATTGAAATACTCAACTTCCTGCCCCGCATCGTTGATACGGTACCATTTGATTTCAGCTGACTTTAGGGTCTGGCCAGTTGCTACAGCCCGGTAAAGGTAAGGAGAGGATGAATCAAACTCTTTTTCGATTGTTAGTGGGGAGTGGACGCGGGTGCCGGTTAGTTTCCCCGTATTGCCATCGGTTGGAATGTGTAAACCATGGCCAAACGATAAAACCTCAATGCTACCTTCACGGTGCTGAACATCTACAGAACCTGTAATATTCGCACCTCCGTCATCTTTGAGCCATAAATATGCGGGTATAGCCATTCTGAACGCTCCTTTTCAGTGAGTTTGACGTGATTATCAGATACTAATAAATCAACAAACTCAGGCCGTCTCAAGGCATTGCGTGCTATACCTGTCGTGAATATCTCATTGTTATTTATATAAAAATAATTTTAACGATTCCTTTCATATTAAATCACACCCCACCCAAATACGCCTTCCTCACCTCCTGATTTCCCAGCAGCTCCTCGCCGCTGCCGCTCAACCTGATCTGCCCGTTAACCATCACATACCCGCGATCGGAAAGCTTCAGCGCGTGGTGCGCGTTCTGCTCTACCAGAAAGATGGTCATGCCGTTGCGGGCCAGCTCGCGCAGCGTCTGGAAGATCTGCTTCACCACTATCGGCGCTAAGCCCAGGCTCGGTTCATCAAGCAGCAGCAGCCTGGGACGGCTCATCAGCGCCCGGGCGATCGCCAGCATCTGCTGTTCTCCGCCGGACATGGTCATCGCGCGCTGCTTGCGCCGCTCCTTGAGACGAGGGAACAGGTCGAACATGGTTTGCATATCTTCAACCGCAAACTGGTTGCCAATGGGGATGGTCCCCATCAGCAGGTTCTCTTCAACGGTCATATCCGGGAAGACGCGCCGGCCTTCAGGCGCCTGCGCAATGCCGCTGGACGCGACGTAGTGGGTGGATTGATGGCTGATGTCGTCACCGCCGAACAAAATCTGACCGCTGCGGATGCGCGGCTGGCCAAAGATAGACATCAGCAATGTCGACTTACCCGCGCCGTTCGCGCCAATCAGCGCCACGGTTTCACCCTTATTGACCTCCAGGGAGACCTGCTTCAGCGCCTGAATGGCTCCGTAAAACACATCCACCTCGCGAAATGCCAGCAGCGGTTCGGTCATAGGGGCACCTCGCTTTCGTCCGTGCCCAGGTAGGCGGCGATCACCTTTTCATCATGCTGAATTTGTTCGGGTTTGCCTCTGGCAATCACGTCACCGTGGTCGAGCACGATAATGTCGTCCGAAATCTCCATCACCATCCCCATATCATGTTCAATCAGTAAGACCGTGATGTCATGACGATCCCGAAGAAAACGAATAATGCTGCTCAGCTTATGCGTTTCGACCGGGTTAAGCCCGGCGGCGGGCTCATCAAGGCAGATCATCTCGGGCCCGGTACACATTGCCCGCGCGATCTCCAGACGCCGCTGCTGCCCGTACGACATCTCCCCCGCCAGGCGATTGGCGCACTCCACCAGATCCACCACTTCCAGCCAGTAGAAGGCCCTGTCCAGGGCGTCGCTTTCCGCCCGCCGATATGCCGGCGTGTTTAAGATCCCGGCGAGCAGATTGCGGTTAACGCGCATATGCTGCGCGACCAGCAGGTTTTCCACGACCGACATCTCGCGAAAAAGGCGGATGTTCTGGAATGTGCGAGCCAGCCCGGCGCGGTTGACCAGGTGCGTTCCGCCAAACATTTTGTAGAACAGGCGCTGCCCGAACTGCGCGGGGTTAATCCAGTCGCCCGGCTGGAATTTTTGTCCGAGGACCTGAATAACGTTGGTCGTTTTAGTGCGGGTAGAAAATAAAATATTGCCGCCGGAGGCCTTATAGAAGCCGGTCAGGCAGTTAAACACGGTTGTTTTTCCCGCTCCGTTTGGCCCGATAAGGGCGGTAATGGAGCCGCGCTGCACGTCCAGATTCACGTCGTTAAGCGCCTTAATCCCGCCGAAGTGCATCATCAGATGCTCAACGCGCAATATCGTCCCGTTCATGGCGCCACGCCCTTACGCACGGCAAACCCGCTGCGGTTAATGCGGATCAGGCCGCGTGGACGCCAGATCATCATCACCACCATCAGCATGCCAAACAGCAGGACACGGTACTCGGCAAAACTGCGCAGCAGCTCCGGCGTGACCGTAAGCACAAAGGCGGCCAGCACCACGCCAAGCGTCGAGCCCATGCCGCCCAGCACCACGATGGCGAGGATCAGCGCGGATTCAAAGAAGGTAAAGGAGGTCGGATTCACGAACCCCTGATAGGTGGCGAAGAACACCCCGGCAATCCCCGCGGTCGACGCCCCCAGCGTAAAGGCGGAGAGCTTCACCAGGACGTGATTCAACCCCATCGAGCGGCAGGCAATTTCGTCTTCACGCAGGGCTTCCCACGCCCGGCCAATCGGCATCCGCGTCAGGCGGTGCTTGACGTAGAGCACCAGCATCACCACCAGAAACAGCACGGTATAGATAAAGATAAACTTCATGTTCGGGTTGTAGGTCAGGTGGAAAAACTCGTGAAAAGGCACGCCGCCTTCTTTCGCGCGTCGTCCAAATTCCAGGCCGAAAAAGGTGGGGGGAGGGGCCGAGACGCCATTGGGGCCGCCGGTGAAGGTCAGCCAGTTGTTCAGGATCAGGCGAATGATCTCCCCGAACCCGAGGGTGACGATCGCCAGATAGTCGCCGTGCATGCGCAGTACCGGGAAACCGAGCAGGGCACCGGCGGCGGCGGCCATGATTGCCGCCAGCGGCAGCATGCTCCAGAAGCCTAAGCCGAGATACTGGTATCCCAGCGCCAGACCGTACGCGCCAATCGCGTAGAAGGCAACGTACCCCAGGTCCAGCAGGCCGGCCAGCCCCACGACGATGTTTAGCCCCAGACCGAGAAGCACGTAGATCAGCCCGAGAATGGCGACGGTCAGGACATATTTAGTGGCGACAAACGGGAAGCAAACCGCAAGGGTAATCACCAGAGGAATAATCCAGCGCATGCGGCTCTTATATTCCGGTGGCCGAACATAGACGCCCGCGCTATCGGCTTCGAAGCGCGCCTGGAAACGGGCCCCCGCGGCGGTACCTAAAAAGGCGCTCAACAGAAAACGCCCCAGCATGACGATGCCAACCATCCAGGCCAGCCGCTGTCCGGCGAAGTTAAAGCTGTACCCGTCCAGCACCACGCCCGCAATGGGGCCGAAGATTATCAGCGCAATCAGTCCGGAAAAAATCGCGTCCAGAATGCAGCGCTTAAGCGAAAACCCGTGTGATGTCATCAGTCTCTCCCTCACACTTTGGCCACGACCGGGCGCCCGAGCAGACCCTGGGGTCGGAAAATCAGGATCATGACCAGCAGGCCAAACGAGAAGACATCTTTATAGTCCGAGTTCACCATGCCCGAGAACTGAGCTTCCGCGACGCCGAGGATGAGGCCACCCAGCATGGCGCCGGGCAGGGAACCGATGCCGCCGAGCACCGCCGCCGTAAAGGCCTTAATGCCAATCACAAACCCGACGTAGAAATCAAAGGTGCCGTAATTCATGGTGATGAGCACGCCCGCCAGGCCGGCCATCGCCGCGCCGATAACAAAGACCAGGGAAATAATTCGGTCGGTGTTAATGCCCAGAATGGAGGCCATCTTCCGATCCTGCTGTACCGCGCGGCACATCCGCCCCAGCCGGGTATGGTTGATTATCCACGTAAGCACCAGCATGCCGGCAAACGAGGCGAGCAGAATAAACACTTTGGTGTAGGTTACCTGCACGAACCCGTCGCCAAGATGCAGGCGAATCACGCCGTCGAGCATGGTCGGCACCCCTTGCTGGCGCGGACCCTGGCTCAGCTGGGCGTAGTTTTGCAGGATAAGCGACATCCCGATGGCGGAGATAAGCGGCGCCAGGCGCGTGGAGTTCCGCAGCGGCCTGTAGGCGATACGCTCGATAGTCCAGCCGTACACGCCGGTTACCGCGATGGTGAACACCAGCGTACCCAGAATCAGCAGGGGGAAGGACTCAAGCCCGAAGAAAGAGAGCAGCGCCAGGCCAATGGCGCAGAGATAGGCGGAAATCATATACACTTCGCCGTGGGCGAAATTGATCATCCCGATAATGCCGTACACCATGGTGTAGCCGATGGCGATCAGGCCGTAGACGGAGCCCAGCGTTAAGCCATTGACTAACTGCTGCAGGAAGAATGTACTCATCTTAGCGCGCTCGTTTTATAGGCTGCGCGAGGCGCGCAGCCTGATGTTTATTACGCGCCGACGGGCAAGCCCGCCGACGTTGAGCGTGACTCCGTCCCGTTACTGCACTTCCTTATATTTTCCCTTGTCGTCCCACTGGTAAACCACGTAGTCAGACACTTTCAGGTCGCCTTTGCTATCCCAGGCTTTTTTGCCCATCACCGTGTCGACGGAATTGGCTTTCAGCCACTCGCTGGCTTTAGCGGAGTCCTTGCCGCCGGTGGCCTTGAAGGCTGCGGCAATGGCCTGTACGGAGGCATAGGAGTAGAGGGTATAACCTTCAGGCTCGAATTTACCGGCGCGGAATTTGTCGATAACCGCTTTACCGTCCGGGATCAGGCGCGGATCTTTACCGAAGGTCATGTAAATGCCGTTGGTGTATTGCGGGCCGCCCGCCGCCGTCACCATCTCTTCGTTGACGATGCAGTCGCCGGAGAAGAATTTCGCCTGCACGCCCTGTTCACGCATCTGGCGAACCAGCGGGCCGGCTTCCGGGTGACAGCCGCCGAAGAACACCACGTCCGGTTTTTGCGCGCCGATCTTGGTCACCAGCGCGTTAAAGTCTTTTTCACCGCGGGATAAACCTTCGTACATCACATCCTTGACCCCGCGCTTCGCCAGCGCCGCTTTGGTGGCGTCTGCCAGCCCCTGTCCGTAGGTGTCTTTATCGTGAATGATAACCACGCGTTTGGCTTTCAGCTTGTCGATGATGAAGTCGCTGGCGACCTGGCCCTGCTGATCATCGCGGCCGCACATGCGGAACATGTCGCTCATGCCGCGTTCGGTGATCTGCGGGTTAGTTGAGCCGGGGGTAATCGCGATGATGCCCGCGTCGCTATACACCTCGGAGGCGGGCATAGTGGAAGAGGAGCAGAAATGGCCGACCACGGCGTTGACCTTATCCTGGTCGACCAGGCGGTTGGCGACGGCCACGGCCTGCTTAGGCTCGCAGGCGTCATCCCCCTGAACCAGTTTGATCTTCTCACCGTTAATACCGCCTGCGGCGTTAATGTCTTCGGCGGCCTGCGTTGCGCCGTGCCAGTACTGATCGCCGTAGGTGGCATTAGGGCCCGTGAACGGTCCGGCGACACCAATCACGATATCTGCCCGGGCGGAAAACGCCGTCACCAGACAGCCGGCCAGCACAAGAGAAACAGGAGTTCTGATAAATTTCAGCGACATTATTATGTTCCTTAGCAAAGAGGTTTTGCACCACGGCGTAAGCCTGAACGCCCAGGGCGCAGCTAATCCAAAAACACGAGCAAGAACAAAATGCACTAAACGAACGGCATCCTGCGTGATACGGCGAGGTTTCCATGCGCAGCGTCGCGCGAAGAACAGCAAGCAAAAACGTTGCCAGAATGGTTAACCCCTTGACGGGGTTATGACATGTTTGAGTATAGAGCGCCGCGTTATCCCGCCCTGCGGCAGGAGAAGAAATTACAGCGGAGATCACACATCGTTAACAATAAAGCCCATAAGTTGTGCAACGGTCACGATTTGCACACTTTTGCAGCAATAAAGACCTAAACTTCAGCCAGGGAAGGCGTGCGATCTGTGGTAGGATCCTTTCCTTTTTTATCAGGAGTGTCCGCGATGACGGAAGGTCCATTAAATGAAAGCGAAATGGCGTGGCTGGAAGAGACGTTAATGTCTTACGGTCATGACGATGCGTCCGTGATTGACGTGTCCGAGCTGGACGGCATGCTTACCGCAGTGCTTTCCGGCCCTGTTGTCGTTGAGCCAGATGCCTGGCTGGTGGCGGTGTGGGGCGGAGAGAAGTACATCCCGCGCTGGAAAAACGATCGCGAGATGAACCGTTTTATCGATCTCTGCTTTAAGCATATGAACGACATTGCCGAGCGCCTGAGCGAGTACCCGGATCAGTTTGAGCCGCTGTTCGGCTATAACGACGTTGACGGTGAGAGTTACACCGTGGTGGAAGAGTGGTGCTATGGCTACATGCGCGGCGTGGCGCTGACGGACTGGTCAGCCCTGCCGGAAGCCCTGAAGGCCGATCTCGACGTGATAGCCCTGCACGGAACGGAAGAGAACAGCGAGAAGCTGGATGAACTGTCCGAAGAGGAGTATATCGCCAGCATTGAGCGCATCCAGCCTGCGGCCCTGCGCTTATACAACTACTGGGTGGAGAACCCGCAGCAGCCGGAAGCGAAGAAGCCTGTCGTGAACGGCACGAAGGTGGGGCGTAACGATCCGTGTCCTTGCGGCAGCGGGAAGAAGTTTAAGAGCTGCTGCCTGCACTGATAAAAAAGGGGCTGACGATAGCCCCTTTTTTATTTAACCCACTTCCGGCAGCATTCCGGCTGCTATCAGCACCTGCACCAGAATAATCATCACCCCGCAGCCAAACACAACGCACAGCAGCGGTTTTCCCCCCGCGACGCGATATCCTTGCTGAGGATGCTGCTGACGGCTTTTCCACGCCAGCAGGGAAGGGAGCAGCAGGGCCAGGACCGAGAGCGCCACCCCCGCGTAGCCCAGCGCCATCACAAACCCGCGAGGGTAAAACAGCGCAAACGCCAGCGGCGGCAGGAAGGTGATGGCTCCGGTCTGTAACCGCCCGGCGGCGGTATTGCGACGCTGGAACAGGTCGGCCAGGTAATCGAACAGGCCGAGCGCTACGCCCAGGAACGAGGTCGCCAGCGCCAGGTCGGCGAACAGATGAACCGCCAGCTCCACGTGCGGCGAGGTGACCACCTCGCGCAGAGACATTAGGAAACCGTTGAGGCCAGCGTGCTGCGCCATCAGCCCGACGAAGGTGGAAGAGTCAATGCTGCCCAGCGTCACCAGCTGCCAGAAAATGTAGGCGATCAGCGGAATGGCGCTGCCGATAACAAACACGCGACGCAGCTTGCGGACATCGCCGTTCATATAGCTGACGATGCTCGGCACGCTGCCGTGGAAGCCAAACGAGGTGAAAATGACCGGAATGGCGGAAAGCGCCAGCCCTTGCTCCAGCGGCAGCGTCAGGAGGTTCACCTTGTGCACGTGCGGTGCCAGCAGCGCCAGCATGACAACCAGAAACAGGATTTTTGCGCTGAACAGAAAGCGGTTAAACAGATCGACCAGCGAGGTCCCCACGCAGACCACGCCGCCGCCGATGAGCGCAAAGAAGATGGCACCCGTTGCAGGGGTAATGTCTGAGCCAAACCAGTCGTTGACGCTGGAGGCGATAAGCTCCCCGGCACCGCTGATATAGGCAGCCGTGAGGGCGTACATCAGGAACATCATGCTAAAGCCGGTGATCCACTGGCCGTAGCGTCCCAGGTAGCGCGCCGCAAGCGAACCCAGCCCGGTATCGGCAGGCACGTGCTGGTAAACCTCAAGCAGCAGCAGTGCGGTGTAGCACATTAATGCCCAGAGCGTGCCAAGCAGCAGCAGGGTCATTCCAAATCCCACTCCCGCGGCAGCCAGAGGCATTGCCAGCATTCCTGCGCCAATCGTCGTTCCGGCGACGATAAAAATACTTCCCAGGGTTCTGTTTTTCACGCTTTCCTCTACAACGACGCTTAACCGCAACAAAATCTGCGGCGCAGAGTAAGGCAAAAGCGGTAATTCGTCAAACCACCGTTACAAGGGGTGTAATGAAAGATTTACGTATTGCACTGCCGCCAATCCTGAGTGGGGCGACGGCCTGGCGTGACGTAAACAAGGCGTACGGGGAATAAAATGCGTGTTTTGAGGCGTGGGGAAGGTAAATAAACGCGGTGCCGGAAACCGGCACCGCGCTGATATTAATTCTGCGTATCGAGAGTCGAGAGTTCTTTATCAATAAAGTAAAGACCTTCGCCGGATTTACCTACCAGCGACAATTTATCCAGCACGGATTTAAACAGCTTCTCTTCTTCGTGTTGTTCAGCGACGTACCACTGCAGGAAATTAAAGGTTGGATAATCCTGGCCAATCATTGCTGCATGAACCAGTTCGTTAATTTTTTGGGTGATCAGCTGCTCGTGCTCGTAGGTGGCGCGGAACAGTTCGTCGAGAGAATTATATTCAGCAAAAGGCGATGCCACGTTCTCGATGCGCGGCAGGCTGCCCGTATCGGTCAGATAATCGAACAGACGCTGCATGTGGGTCATCTCTTCCTGAGCGTGACGACGCAGAAACGCGGCCGCACCTTCAAAGCTGTTATAGCTGCACCAGGCGCTCATCTGCTGGTAGAGAAGGGATGAATAGAGCTCAAGGTTCATTTGTGCATTGAGCTTGTCGATCATTTCAGTTTTCAGCATGGTGGCGCTCCGGATTATTATTACGGGTTCATAATGAGCGACACTATAATTTGTTATATAATTATTTGCAAAACGTAAAATTAAATATTTATTCATTCAAAATACGAATGGGAATAAAACGCATTGGCGATATTTATTTTTATTAATGCGAATTATTTTTGTTCTTAGTTAAATAAAGCGCCAGCAAACGCTGGCAGCTTTGATTAATACCAGGGATTATTTGCCTTAGGGTTAACGGCATACCCCATGCACTTATACTGGATAGTAACGCTCTCGTTCAGGCACAACGAGCCGCTTGTCAGGGTGCAGGTTTTGACCGGCTGCCCGTAGGCAGAGGCGGTAGCATATCCCATGTTCTGACAGGCTTTGACCGCAGTACCGTTATTGACATATTCATCGGACCAGGCGTTTTGCAGCACCGCCTGGCCGTAGTCGAGGCGGACAATGCCGTTCGGCGCGTCGAGGCTGCTGATTTCCGCCTGGCGGTTAACGCTGCACCCCGCGAGCAGCAGGGCAGTACCGGCTACGATGATTCTTTTCATGGTTCGCTCTGAGTGAAGGGAGATACGTTATCGTACCCGCAGATGCCCGCTGCAATGCCAGGAATAGCCGGACGATCTGCCCTCACTCTTTGCAACGGGCGGCGTGGATCCTTTCCTCACAAATTTGTGAGCGCGAATTTGATTTTTTAAAACCATATTTCATTTACTTTGAAAGTCTGTTCATTTGATGCCAGGATGAACAGGAACAGGTATCCAGGCGGGAGTGCCCGCAGCGCATTCGGGAGAGATAAATGAAAATTGCACTGATGATGGAAAACAGCCAGGCGGCCAAAAATCCAGTGATCCTAAAAGAGCTGAAAACGGTAGCCGATGAAAAAGGGTTCCCGGTTTACAACGTGGGGATGAGCGACGAAAACGATCATCACCTGACCTACATCCACCTGGGCATTATGGCGAGCATTTTGCTGAATGCGAAAGCGGTGGATTTCGTGGTCACCGGTTGCGGCACCGGGCAGGGGGCGCTGATGTCGTTAAATATCCACCCTGGCGTGATTTGCGGCTACTGCATCGATCCCGCAGACGCTTTCCTCTTCGCGCAAATCAACAACGGCAATGCGCTTTCGCTGCCTTTTGCTAAAGGGTTTGGCTGGGGAGCGGAGCTGAACGTTCGCTTTATCTTTGAAAAGGCGTTTACCGGCCGAAAAGGAGAGGGTTATCCGCCAGAGCGTAAAGAGCCGCAGGTGCGTAACGCCGGTATACTGAACCAGGTGAAAGCGGCCGTGGTGAAAGATAACTATCTGGACTCGCTGCGCGCCATCGATCCTGAGCTGGTGAAGACCGCCGTTTCCGGCCAGCGTTTCCAGCAGTGCTTCTTTGAAAATTGCCAGGATAAAGCTATCGAAGATTTTGTTCGCGGTATCGTGGGCTAAAGCTGATTTCGAAAGTTAAGTTGTGATGTGCGTCACAAAAATATTGATTTTTGTGACGATGGTCATATTATAGGCACATTGACTATAAAGTTGTATAACAAGTTAATGGAGCATCACAATGAAACTGCGCAAAATCCTGAAAAGCATGTGGGCCAATTACTGCCGCACCTTCAAAGACGTGCCGCCTGGCGCCATGTTCTGATAAAAAAACCTGCTTCGGCAGGTTTTTTTGTCTCTGCACGCGAGGAAGGGAAGATGTCAGGGGCCGCGTTTTGATACTATGGCGGCCTTTGAATAAGGAGAAAACCCATGTCACAAAACCTGAGCGCCGATCAGGAGCTGGTATCTGACGTTGTCGCCTGCCAGCTGGTTATCAAGCAAATTCTTGATGTTCTGGACGTTATTGCACCGGTTGAAGTGCGCGAGAAGATGTCCACCCAGCTGAAAAACATCGATTTTGCCAGCCATCCTGCCGCTGCCGATCCGGTTACGCTTCGCGCGATCCAGAAAGCCATCGCGCTGATTGAGCTGCGCTTCACCCCACAGGGCGAGTCTCATTAAAATTGCAAACGGGCGACCGCGCGTGTCGCCCGTTGACGCGGTTAAAAGAAGGTCTGCACCAGCAGGTAGCTCGCCGCGCAGGCGCAGCTTACGCCAATTAGCCCCGGCAGAATAAAGCTGTGGTTAATGATGAATTTGCCGATGCGGGTCGTTCCCGAGCGGTCAAAGCCGATGCAGGCTAAATCGCTCGGGTAGGTCGGCAGGACAAAATAGCCGTAGGACGCCGGGAAGAAGGCGATCAGCATTTTTGGATCGATACCCAGCATCAATCCCATCGGCGCCACGGCCGTCAGGGCCGCCGCCTGGCTGTTTACCAGCTTCGACACCAGGAAAAGCACGATGGCATACGTCCACGGATGGCTTTTAACCACGCCTTCCAGCGCCAGCTTTAACTCATCGAGATGCGCCTGGAAAAAGGTATCGCTCATCCACGCCACCCCGAACACCGAGAAGATCGCCACCATCCCGGCCTTGAATACCGCACCGTTTGAGATGGCGGAGGCATTGACCTTGCAGGCCATCAGCATCACGGCACCGGCAATAAGCATCATCATCTGAATGACGAGGTTCATCGACAGCGCCGTCATTTTGCCTTTCAGCTCGAAGGCGGGGCGCAGTTCGGGAAAGGCCCCGAGCAGGACTACCACCGCAATACCGGCAAAGAAAATCCATGTCGACCAGTAGGCCTCCTTAGGAAAACGCTGGTTCATTAACGTCTCCGTGCCGCCATAGATAAACTCGCGCTGTTTAGGATCTTTCAGTTTCTCCTGAAACTCCGCGTCGTCAGCTAAATCTTTCCCGCGGCGTAAACTCCACAGGGCCGCAATCGCGACGCCGAAAAGCGAAGCGGGAACCGACACGGCGAGGATTTCCAGAATCCCCCACGCGTGCCCAATCCCATGCTGTGCGGCCAGGATGGATACCAGCGACACAACGGCGACGGAAACCGGAGATGCGGTGATCGCCATCTGGGATGCCACCGATGCCACCGCCATTGGGCGTTCCGGGCGGATCCCTTTTTTCAGGGCGATATCCGCAATGATGGGGAACATGGTGTAGACCACGTGCCCGGTGCCGCACAGAAAGGTCAGCGTCCAGGTCGTAAAAGGGGCGAGAAGCGTGATGTGCTGCGGGTGTTTGCGCAGCAGGCGTTCAGCAAACTGCATCATGACGTTAAGGCCACCCGCGGTCTGCAGGGTGGCGGCACAGCCAATCACCGCGAGAATGGTCAACATAACGTCAACCGGAGGCTTGCCGGGCTGGAGCCCAAAGACAAAACACAAAATAAAAAGGCCAATCCCGCTGATTAACCCAAGCCCCATGCCGCCGAAACGTGTTCCCGTCAGCAGGCAGAGGAGAATGACAACAAACTCAATGGTGATCATGCTTTTCCCTCGTCAATGATTATGTAATTAAATAAATCATTACATGTTGTAGGGTTAATCATTGAGAGCGAGATCTGATTTGTTAAATTTCAGCAAAAGCAGTGGGTTGAAGAGGTAGAAAGGAACCTGCCCCCCTGAACCAGGGCAAGGGCAGGTTAAAACGCTTAGTGGTGCTGCACCGTCACAAGATCGAGCAGGTGGCGGTCGGCTTGCTCCGGGCATAAACCTGCCTGTCGCGCATTGTGGATTTCATCCGCCAGCGTTTTCAGCAGCACGCCGTCCTGCTGCTGTTCTTTATCCATATCGCGTAAAAATTTAAGGGTGATGACGTCATGCTGTGCTCGGGCTTCATCGGCCAGCTTGTTGAGCGTCGTGCAGCGCTGCTCATGCTCTTCCAGCGTTTTCTGAAACAGTTCTTCCAGAGAAGAGTAATTTTCGTTGATCCCATCAAGGGCTTTAACAACCGGGTTAGCCCCCGCGGCCTTCAGGAAGTTAAAGACGCGCATCATATGGGTGACGTTGCTTTGTGCCTGTGAACGAAAGAACGTGGCAGAGCCCGTGAGGCTTTTTCGGAACACCATGCACTTAAGTGAAGGTGCAGGTTCGAGGCGTAGAACTCAAGGTTCATCTGCGCGTTAAGTTTTTGCATCATCGTTTGGGTAGCCATACTCATATCCTTATAGACTGTGGGACGCGATGTCCGCTGCTTAACCTGACAGCCAGGCAAATACGAAGAAAAACAGAATTGCAATTTTTGCAGTGACTAAAGTCGATCGAAAATTCACTTCCTGTGTTCGATATAAATAAGCATACCTTTGTCTCAGGATTAAGAAAACTCTTAATTAGGCTGTGTTTACCATACATTACAAACTTTAATATAGTACAAAAATACAAATATATAGCCATCAAATGGAATTCCTTAAGTGGTTGATATTAAAGGATAAGTATCTTTCCTGGTATGCTGATTTCCTTTCGTGAACATTTAGCCGGAATAATGCTCTGTGAGAAAAATAAATACAGATTATTCCTTTCAAATATATGATGCGTTGCTAAATTTGCGCCAAATCAATTTTAACGGAATAACCCCTTTTCATGACTCTTTTGTTTTTTTGATGAAAAGCATGGATCCCGTTCAGGGGGGAACCGCAGCGCCACCCGCCGTAAGGTATCAGGGATTTCTTAGCTAATCTTATGGATAATTCTGCTTAGCCTGCTTTCATTTGTCTGACAATTCCGGCCTTTTTTATGTCATTTTTCGCTGAATTTATGTACGCAATTACTGTAATTCTGCGGTGTGATGCGGCTCTCTTATGGATGATTAATTTCCCGCTAAAACTATCACCAGCAATAACGCTTATGACGAGGTAAGCGCTAATGCCTTGTTTTAAGTCCGATTAAATAAGAAGCACGCAAATCTTCCCTACAGAAAAGAATGCTAAAGCTGGAGTTTACCATGCACAAATTTACTAAAGCGCTGGCGGCCATCGGTCTGGCTGCCGTTATGTCACAATCCGCTATCGCTGAGAATTTAAAACTCGGTTTTTTGGTAAAACAGCCGGAAGAACCCTGGTTCCAAACCGAGTGGAAATTCGCTGATAAAGCCGGAAAAGATTTAGGTTTTGAGGTGATTAAAATCGCCGTGCCGGACGGTGAGAAAACGCTGAACGCCATCGACAGCCTGGCGGCCAGCGGCGCGAAAGGCTTTGTTATTTGTACTCCGGATCCCAAACTCGGGTCAGCAATTGCGGCGAAAGCCCGCGGTTATGACATGAAGGTTATTGCGGTTGACGATCAGTTCGTTAACGCCAAAGGCAAACCGATGGACAGCGTTCCGCTGGTTATGATGGCGGCAACCAAAATCGGTGAACGTCAGGGGCAGGAGCTTTATAAAGAGATGCAGAAACGCGGCTGGGATGTGAAAGAGACCGCCGTCATGGCCATCACCGCGGACGAGCTGGACACGGCGCGACGTCGTACGACCGGTTCAATGGACGCGCTGAAAGCGGCCGGCTTCCCGGAAAAACAGATCTATAAAGTGCCAACCAAATCCAACGATATCCCGGGCGCTTTCGACGCCGCGAACTCTATGCTGGTCCAGCACCCGGAAGTGAAGCACTGGCTGGTGGTCGGCATGAACGACAACACCGTGCTGGGCGGCGTGCGCGCAACGGAAGGTCAGGGCTTCAAGGCGCCTGACGTGATCGGCATCGGCATCAACGGCGTGGATGCGGTCAGCGAGCTGTCCAAGGCGCAGGCCACCGGCTTCTACGGCTCTCTGCTGCCAAGCCCGGACGTTCACGGCTACAAATCCAGCGAAATGCTCTACAACTGGGTAACCAAAGGGGCTGAACCGCCGAAATTTACCGAAGTGACCGACGTGGTGCTGATTACCCGCGACAACTTCAAAGAGGAACTGGCGAAAAAAGGACTGGGCGGTAAGTAATACGCTGTGATTGTGCCCCTTACTCACCGTAAGGGGCCAGACGTACACACTACAGGAATCACGGAGTCGTTATGCAACAGTCTAATCCGTATCTCTCTTTTCGCGGCATCGGGAAAACGTTCCCCGGTGTTAACGCGCTGACCGATATCAGCTTCGACTGCTATGCCGGCCAGGTTCATGCCCTGATGGGGGAAAACGGAGCGGGGAAATCCACGCTGTTAAAAATCCTCAGCGGCAACTACGCGCCAACAACCGGCACGCTGGCCATTCGCGGTGAAGAGGTGGCCTTTGCCGATACCACGGCGGCGCTCAACGCCGGTGTCGCTATTATCTATCAGGAACTGCACCTCATCCCTGAGATGACCGTGGCCGAAAACATCTATTTAGGGCAGCTTCCGCACAAAAGCGGCGTGGTGAATCGTTCGCTACTTAATTATGAAGCGGGGCTGCAGCTTAAGCATCTGGGTCTGGACGTCGATCCCCAGACGCCGCTGAAATACCTCTCCATCGGCCAGTGGCAGATGGTTGAAATTGCCAAGGCGCTGGCGCGTAACGCCAGAGTGATTGCCTTTGATGAACCCACCAGTTCGCTCTCGGCGCGTGAAATCGAAAACCTGTTCCGCGTGATCCGCGAGCTGCGTCAGGAAGGCCGCACCATTTTGTACGTCTCGCACCGCATGGAGGAGATTTTTGCCCTGAGCGATGCCATCACCGTCTTTAAAGATGGGCGCTATGTGCGCACCTTCACCGATATGCAGCAGGTTAACCATGACCAGCTTGTTCAGGCGATGGTCGGGCGCGATCTGGGCGATATCTATCACTGGAAACCCCGCGAGTACGGCCCCGAGCGCCTGCGTCTGGACAACGTCAAAGCGCCGGGCGTGCGAACGCCGGTTTCGCTATCCGTACGCAGCGGTGAGATCGTCGGGCTGTTTGGTCTGGTGGGGGCGGGGCGCAGCGAGCTGATGAAAGGGCTGTTCGGCGGTACCCGCATTACCGCAGGGCAGGTCTCTATTGACGGCGAGCAGGTGGATATCCGGAAACCTGCCCACGCGATCGGGGCCGGGATGATGCTCTGCCCGGAAGACCGCAAGGCGGAGGGGATCATTCCGGTGCATTCGGTGCGCGACAACATCAACATTTCTGCCCGCCGTAAGTTTATCCGCGCGGGGTGCCTGATTAACGACGGCTGGGAGTCGAGCAACGCCGACCATCATATTCGCTCGCTGAATATCAAAACGCCGGGACCGGAACAGCTGATTATGAATCTGTCAGGCGGGAACCAGCAGAAGGCCATTTTAGGCCGCTGGCTGTCGGAGGATATGAAGGTCATTTTGCTGGACGAGCCGACGCGCGGTATCGATGTGGGCGCAAAACACGAGATTTACAACGTGATCTATGAACTGGCAAAACGCGGCGTGGCGGTGCTGTTCGCCTCCAGCGATCTGCCTGAGGTGCTTGGCGTTGCCGACCGCATTGTAGTGATGCGCGAAGGCGAAATCGCCGGTGAACTACTTCATGAACAGGCGAATGAACAACAGGCGTTGAACCTCGCCATGCCTAAAGTCAGCCAGGCAGTCGCCTGAGTAAGGAGTTAATGATGTCCTCTGTTACTACATCCGGAGCGCCGAAGTCGGCTTTCAGCTTTGGCCGTATCTGGGACCAGTACGGCATGCTGGTGGTCTTTGCCGCACTCTTCGTCGCCTGTGCGATCTTCGTGCCTAATTTTGCCACCTTCATTAATATGAAAGGGCTGGGGCTGGCTATTTCCATGTCCGGCATGGTGGCCTGCGGCATGCTCTTCTGTCTGGCCTCCGGTGATTTCGACCTGTCGGTGGCCTCGGTTATCGCCTGCGCGGGCGTCACCACGGCGGTGGTGATCAACATGACGGAAAGCCTGTGGATTGGCGTTTTTGCCGGTCTGTTGCTCGGCGTGATCAGCGGTCTGGTAAACGGTTTTGTTATCGCACGCCTGAAGATTAACGCCCTGATTACCACGCTTGCGACGATGCAGATAGTCCGCGGCCTGGCCTATATCATCTCCGACGGTAAAGCGGTGGGGATTGAAGACGAGCGCTTCTTTACGCTGGGCTACGCCAACTGGCTGGGCCTGCCGGCGCCTATCTGGCTCACCGTGGCCTGCCTGATCCTGTTCGGCTTCCTGCTGAACCGCACCACCTTTGGTCGTAACACGCTGGCGATCGGCGGTAATGAAGAAGCGGCGCGGCTGGCAGGGGTGCCGGTCGTACGCACCAAGATTATTATCTTCGTGCTCTCGGGGCTGGTTTCTGCCGCTGCCGGGATTATTCTGGCCTCGCGTATGACCAGCGGACAGCCGATGACCTCCATCGGTTATGAGCTGATCGTCATTTCAGCCTGCGTTTTAGGGGGCGTTTCCCTCAAGGGCGGCATCGGAAAAATCTCATATGTGGTGGCCGGTATCCTGATTTTGGGCACGGTGGAGAACGCCATGAACCTGCTGAATATTTCGCCATTCTCTCAGTACGTCGTGCGTGGCCTGATCCTGCTGGCAGCAGTGATTTTCGACCGTTACAAGCAAAAAGCGAAGCGTACCGTGTAACCCCAGCGCTGACTTTTTATTGCTCAACTAATAACCATAGTTGACCCCTGAACCGCCTCGCCAGTTTTGCTGGCGGGGCGGTTGTCAAATGGCGAGGCCCATCACACTGTCTATACTTACATGGCTATGAAAGAGGTAAAGGCGTTTACCTCTCGTAAACCGTAAGGAGGATTAGGGTGGCTGACTTGTTAACCGCACCGCCTGTACTGCCCGGAAAATATGCTTTCTTTTTTGACCTCGACGGGACGCTCGCCGGGATCCAGCCGCATCCTGACGACGTGGTCGTACCGGATACGGTGCTAGAGAATTTGCAGCAGCTCTCCAGACTGAACGAGGGCGCATTGGCATTGATTTCAGGGCGCTCAATGGCCGAGCTGGACGTGCTCGCCAGTCCTTACCACTTTCCGCTGGCCGGTGTACACGGAGCGGAGCGCCGCGATATCCATGATCAACTGCATGTTGTATCACTCCCCGATACCTTAATTCAGGCGTTACACGCTGAACTCTCCACGGCGCTGGCGTCGCTTCCGGGCACGGAACTGGAAGCGAAAGGCATGGCGTTCGCCTTGCACTATCGGCAGGCTCCGCACCACGAAGCGGCGATCTTTGCGATTGCCCGCAGCGTGGCCGATGCACATCCGCAGCTCGCGCTGCAGCCGGGGAAGTGCGTCGTAGAGATAAAACCTGAGGGCATTAATAAGGGGGCCGCTATTGCGGCGTTTATGGCGGAAGCGCCATTTAAGGGACGTACACCGGTATTTTTTGGCGATGACCTGACCGATGAGGCCGGGTTTCGCGTGGTGAAACAGGCCGGAGGGATCGCCGTCAAGGTGGGGCCTGGTGACACTGTCGCTGAATGGCGTCTGGCGAATGTCGCCAGCGTCTGGCAGTGGATTTCTGATATCGCTAACCAGCAACAACAACAAATAGCGCAAAACAAAGGGGGAAACCATTATGGGTCGCTTAGTCGTCGTCTCTAACCGAATCGCACCGCCTGATGATAAAAAAGCCAGTGCAGGTGGCCTGGCGGTAGGGGTATTAGGTGCCTTAAAAGCTGCTGGCGGGCTGTGGTTTGGCTGGAGCGGTGAAATCAATGAACAAGATAAACCGCTTACAAAGGTGACGCGCGGAAACATTACGTGGGCTTCATTTGCGCTTAAAGAGAAAGACTATGACGAGTATTACTCGCAGTTCTCCAATGCCGTCCTGTGGCCTGCGTTTCACTATCGTCTTGACCTGGTGAAATTCCAGCGTGAATCCTTCGAGGGCTACTCGCGGGTGAATGCGCTGCTGGCGGATAAACTGCTGCCTTTAATAGAGGAAGACGATATTTTATGGATCCACGATTATCATCTGCTCCCCTTCGCCAGAGAGCTGCGTAAAAGGGGAGTCAATAACCGAATTGGCTTCTTCCTGCACATTCCGTTCCCGACGCCGGAAATTTTCACCGCGCTGCCGCCGCATGAAGAACTGCTGGAGGCGCTGTGTGATTACGATCTGCTGGGCTTCCAGACCGAAAATGACCGTCTCGCGTTCCTGGACTCCGTTTCAGGCAAAACGCGCCTGGCGACCAGCGGCGGCAAAACCCATACGGCGTGGGGGAAAACCTTCCACACCGAGGTTTATCCGATTGGTATTGAACCCGACGAAATTGCGGAACAGGCCTCCGGCCCGCTGCCGCCGAAGCTGGCCCAGCTTAAGAATGAACTCAAGCACGTGAAGAATATCTTCTCGGTAGAGCGTCTGGATTATTCCAAAGGGCTGCCGGAACGCTTCCTGGCGTATGAAACGCTGCTGGATAAATACCCTCAGCACCACGGTAAAATCCGCTATACCCAGATCGCGCCAACGTCGCGCGGGGAAGTGCAGGCCTATCAGGATATTCGCCATCAGCTGGAGACAGAAGCGGGACGCATCAACGGGCGCTACGGCCAACTGGGCTGGACGCCGCTCTTTTATCTGAATCAGCATTTTGACCGTAAGATCCTGATGAAGGTCTTCCGCTACGCCGACGTGGGCCTGGTTACGCCGCTGCGCGACGGGATGAACCTGGTGGCAAAAGAGTATGTGGCGGCTCAGGACCCGGCGGATCCTGGCGTGCTGGTGCTTTCCCAGTTTGCCGGGGCCGCGAATGAACTGACTTCAGCGCTGCTCGTGAACCCTTACGATCGGGATGACGTGGCTAACGCTCTTAACCGCGCGCTGACCATGCCGCTGACGGAGCGTATTTCCCGCCATGCCGAAATGATGGAGACGATCCGTAAAAACGATATTAATCACTGGCAGGCACGTTTTATTGAGGATCTACGCGAAATAGCCCCGCAAAGTCATGAAGGCAATCTGCAAAAAAAGATCGCGACCTTCCCTAAACTTGCCTGATATTCCTCTGGGGGGGTTAAGCCCCCCCAAGCGGCACTAACAGCACGTCCACCTGGCTAGAGGCGATAATAGATTTTGCCGCGCAGGTCGCCCGCGATATAAAGCTGTGGTTATGGTTCCCGCAAATCACTAAATCAATATTCTGCTTGCGGCACATATCAAGAATATGGGCATTCAGTTCCCCCGTCGCAATAACGGTTTCATGAACAGGGTAATCTGCTTTTTCGACAAGCTCTCGCAGAAACTGCTGCGTTTCTTCCTGCAATACCTCACGAATATCTTCCAGCATTGGGGCCGCCAGCTGATTGTACATCTCGGGTTCGGCCTCAAGGGTGATGAGGCTGATGCGCGCATTGTGAGGCCTGGCGATCGAAACGGCCCGGGCGACGAGCTGGTGGCTTTCGGGGGAAACGGCAACAGAAACAAGAAGATGGGAGTAACTCATGGCGCACTCCTTAAGATGTCTGACAGACAGCGTTACATCACCATTACCGCGAATTTGCAGGTTCCGCAAGAGTTGAATAAGACATTAGTGTGAAGCTTATCATAATTATTCATTAATTATTCTTATAAGAAGAATAACTAAAAAACGCGCCTAAATGAAAAAAATTAACAACTTAACGTAAGTCACACAATTCTGCCCTTTCGCTATTAAATGGTTTTAACAAGTTATAAACGCATTTCAAATGATTACGTGCAGAAACAAATTTTTTAGTCACCCCGCATAACTATATGTTTTATCGAGGTAATCAAAATGTGTCCCTGAGGCACACGCGATGTAACGATTGCTGATGCTGCACGCACTGATAAAAGCACGTTGCGTGCCACTTTTGCTCACGCTTCTGCATGAGTATTCGTCGATTAAGAATACAAAACAGTGCTGATTGGTCAAAAAATGAGCAAATTAGAAGTCATACTGATGGATTTATGGGGCCTATTCACTTAAATTATGTGACGCAGATCACATTTTTTTTAAATTTGAGGGTGCCTGCATTGTATGTGGCAAATCTGACGAGTAGAGTTTGCGTCGAATTAGGAAAAATCTTAGTTATTTGTAAGAAACGATAAAACATGTAAGAGATGTAACCGAGTTGCATCCCTTACGCGTTTGGATGAATACAAACCTAGATTCAACTATGCATTTAGCCTTTTCTTTTTTATACCGGGTGATTTCCCGGCGACATCACGGGGTGCGGTCTTTCCGCATAAAAATAATAGTTGGTTATTCGGGATGGGAACAATGCATACATCCGAGTTGCTAAAACATATCTATGACATCAATCTGTCATATTTACTGCTCGCGCAGCGTTTAATTAGTCAGGACAAAGCGTCCGCGATGTTTCGTCTGGGTATTAACGAAGAAATGGCAACCATGCTGGGCGGATTAACCCTCCCGCAGATGGTAAAACTGGCGGAAACGAATCAACTGGTGTGCCAGTTCCGTTTTGATAATCCGCAGACGATAACGCGTCTGACGCAGGAATCCCGCGTTGACGATCTGCAACAGATCCATACCGGTATCCTGCTCTCCACTCGCTTGCTTAGCGACATCAGCCAGCCTGATGACGCAGCCCGTAAGAAAAGGGCCTAGCAATGAGCGAAAAAAGCATTGTTCAGGAAGCGCGTGACATACAGCTGGCCATGGAGCTGATTACGCTGGGTGCTCGTTTACAAATGCTGGAAAGCGAGACTCAGCTGAGCCGTGGTCGCCTCATCAAACTGTATAAAGAGTTACGCGGTAGTCCCCCGCCGAAAGGCATGCTGCCGTTTTCTACGGACTGGTTTATGACCTGGGAGCAGAACATCCACGCTTCCATGTTCTGTAATGCCTGGCAGTATCTTCTCAAAACCGGTTTGTGCAGCGGCGTAGACGCCGTGATCAAAGCGTACAAACTTTACCTTGAACAATGCCCACAGCAGGAAGAAGGCCCTCTGCTGGCGCTGACCCGCGCATGGACGCTGGTGCGTTTTGTTGAGAGCGGAATGCTTGAACTGTCGCGCTGCAATTGCTGCGACGGCAATTTTATTACCCATGCTCATCAGCCTGCAGGCAGCTTCGCCTGTAGTTTATGTCAGCCGCCATCCCGCGCAGTAAAAAGACGTAAACTTTCCCGGGATGCTGCCGATATTATTCCACAACTGCTGGATGAACAGATCGAACAAGCTGTTTAACCCGAACGTGTGGGCAAGATTCCAGCAGCGGTAAGCCCTTACCGCTGCTTTTTTTTACCCCGCAAACGGTAAACGCTGCGAGCTGGACGTCCTTGCCATAGTCACTAGCGGAAGGATGATGTCGTGCTTATCTTATTAGGTTACCTGGTAGTTCTCGGTACAGTTTTCGGCGGTTACATGATGACCGGCGGGCACCTTGGAGCACTCTATCAACCGGCTGAACTTATTATCATCGGCGGCGCAGGGGTAGGGGCTTTTATCGTTGGTAACAACGGTAAATCGATCAAGGGCACGTTAAAAGCAATTCCATTGCTGTTCCGTCGCTCGAAATACACCAAAAGCATGTATATGGATCTGCTGGCGCTGCTCTATCGCCTGATGGCGAAGTCGCGTCAGCAGGGGATGTTCTCGCTTGAGCGGGATATTGAAAACCCGAAAGAGAGCGAAATTTTTGCCAGCTATCCGCGCATTCTGGCGGACGCCATGATGCTGGATTTCATCGTCGACTATTTGCGACTCATCATCAGCGGCAATATGAACACCTTCGAAATCGAAGCGCTGATGGACGAAGAGATCGAAACCCACGAAAGCGAATCTGAAGTGCCGGCCAACAGCCTGGCGCTGGTGGGCGACTCCCTTCCGGCGTTTGGTATCGTGGCGGCGGTCATGGGGGTGGTACACGCCCTGGCCTCAGCGGATCGCCCGGCGGCCGAACTGGGCGCGCTGATTGCCCATGCGATGGTGGGCACCTTCCTCGGTATTTTGCTGGCTTACGGTTTTATCTCTCCGCTGGCAAGCGTGCTGCGCCAGAAGAGCGCGGAAACCACCAAAATGATGCAGTGCGTGAAGATCACGCTGCTCTCTAACCTCAACGGTTACGCGCCACCGATCGCGGTTGAATTTGGCCGTAAAACGCTTTACTCCAGCGAGCGTCCGTCGTTTATCGAGCTTGAAGAACACGTGCGCGCGGTGAAAAACCCAAACCAACAGACGACAACTGAGGACGCATGAAAAACCAGTCCCATCCGATCGTCATCGTCAAAAAACGCAAGCACAAGGGCGGCGGACACGGTTCCCACGGCTCCTGGAAAATCGCGTACGCCGACTTTATGACCGCAATGATGGCGTTCTTTCTGGTGATGTGGCTGATCTCCATCTCCAGCCCGAAGGAGCTTATCCAGATTGCCGAATATTTCCGTACCCCGCTGGCGACGGCAGTGACCGGTGGGCAGCGTATCTCTAATAGCGAAAGCCCGATTCCTGGCGGCGGCGATGATTACACCCAGCAGAAGGGTGAGGTGAAAAAAGAGCCGAACATCGACGAGCTGAAAAGAAAGATGGAGCAGGCGCGTCTGAAAAAACTGCGTGGCGATCTCGACCAGCTGATTGAAGCGGACCCTAAACTGCGCGCGCTGCGTCCGCACCTGAAAATCGATCTGGTCCAGGAAGGGCTGCGTATTCAGATTATCGACAGCCAGAACCGCCCGATGTTTAAAACCGGGAGTGCGGAAGTTGAGCCCTACATGCGCGATATTCTGCGCGCGATTGCCCCGGTGCTGAACGGCATTCCTAACCGAATCAGCCTGTCGGGCCACACGGATGATTTCCCGTACGCCAGTGGGGAGAAGGGATACAGCAACTGGGAGCTTTCTGCCGATCGTGCCAACGCCTCGCGTCGCGAGCTGGTGGCAGGTGGGCTTGATGATGGCAAGGTACTGCGCGTGGTCGGCATGGCAGCAACCATGCGCGTCTCCGACCGCGGGCCGGATGACGCCATCAACCGTCGTATCAGTCTTTTAGTGCTGAACCAGCAGGCGGAGCAGGCCATCCTGCACGAAAACGCCGAAAGTCAGAATGAGTCACTGGACGATTTAAAACAGCCTGGGGCCGTCCCTGCGGCTGCCGTTCCAACATCGCCACCAGCCAATCCGAGGTGATAGCGTGAGCATGGATATTAGCGATTTTTACCAGACATTCTTTGATGAAGCCGACGAACTGTTGGCGGATATGGAGCAACATTTGCTCGATCTGGTGCCCGAAGCACCGGACTCCGAGCAGCTCAATGCCATCTTCCGCGCGGCGCATTCCATTAAAGGCGGAGCCGGAACGTTTGGATTTACCATCCTGCAGGAAACGACCCATTTAATGGAAAACCTGCTTGATGAAGCACGACGCGGTGAGATGCAGCTCAATACCGACATTATCAACCTGTTTTTGGAAACCAAAGATATTATGCAGGAACAGCTCGACGCCTATAAAAGTTCGGCAGAGCCTGATGCCGCCAGCTTTGAATACATCTGCAATGCGCTGCGCCAGCTCGCCCTGGAAGCAAAAGGTGAGGTCGCTGCAGCCGTTGTCCCTGCGGCAAAACTGAGCGTTGTCGATGCGGTTGCTGCTGAAGAGGCCGCACCAGCCGCTGCGCAAGCGGGCAAACTGCGCGTTGTGCTGTCACGCCTGAAAGAGAGCGAAGTTAACCTTCTGGAAGAAGAGCTGGGTAACCTGGCAACGTTAAGTAACGTAGTGAAAGGCAAAGACAGCCTCGCGGCGACCCTCGATGACGGTATCAGTCAGGACGATATCGTGGCGGTGCTGTGCTTTGTCATTGAAGCCGACCAGATCGCCTTCGAAACGGAAACCGCCGCGGCAGAAGCGCCAGCTGCGCAAGAAGAGGTGGCCGTCGTCGAGCAGGCTGCGGCACCGGCTGTTGCGCCTGCGGCTCCGGTATTGAAAGCGGTGCCAAAAGAGGCCGCGGCACCAGGCCGTGGTGAAAAACCGGCCGCGCGCTCCAGCGAGTCCACCAGCATTCGCGTGGCCGTTGAGAAGGTTGACCAGCTGATTAACCTGGTTGGCGAACTGGTGATCACCCAGTCCATGCTGGCACAGCGTTCTAACGAACTGGACCCGGTCACGCACGGAGATCTGATCACCAGCATGGGCCAGCTGCAGCGTAACGCCCGCGACCTGCAGGAATCGGTGATGTCCATCCGCATGATGCCGATGGAATATGTCTTCAGCCGCTTCCCGCGCCTGGTGCGCGACCTTGCCAGCAAGCTGAATAAGCAGATTGAACTGACCCTGATGGGCAGCTCAACGGAGCTGGATAAGAGCCTGATCGAGCGCATCATCGACCCGTTAACGCACCTGGTGCGTAACAGCCTTGACCACGGTATCGAACTGCCGGAAAACCGCATTGCCGCCGGGAAATCCCCGGTCGGGAATCTGATCCTCTCTGCGGAACATCAGGGCGGGAATATCTGCATTGAAGTGACCGATGACGGCGCGGGTCTCAACCGCGAGCGCATCCTGGCGAAGGCTATTTCGCAGGGGATGGCGGTGAATGAAAACATGACCGACGAAGAAGTGGGCATGCTGATCTTCGCGCCGGGCTTCTCGACTGCCGAGCAGGTGACGGACGTTTCCGGGCGCGGCGTCGGCATGGACGTGGTGAAACGTAACATTCAGGAGATGGGCGGCCACGTTGAGATCCAGTCTAAACAGGGCTCCGGCACCACCATTCGTATTCTGCTGCCGCTGACGCTGGCGATCCTCGACGGCATGTCGGTCAAAGTGGCGGACGAAGTCTTCATTCTGCCGCTGAACGCGGTGATGGAATCCCTGCAGCCGCGCGAAGAAGATCTGCATCCGCTGGCGGGCGGCGAGCGCGTGCTTGAGGTGCGCGGCGAGTACCTGCCGCTGGTCGAGTTGTGGAAAGTGTTCGAAGTTGACGGGGCGAAGACCGAGGCCACGCAGGGTATCGTGGTGATCCTGCAAAGCGCGGGCCGCCGCTACGCGCTGCTGGTCGATCAGCTGATTGGTCAGCACCAGGTGGTGGTGAAGAACCTCGAAAGCAACTACCGCAAGGTGCCGGGTATTTCTGCTGCCACCATTCTGGGGGATGGTAGCGTGGCGCTGATCGTCGACGTGTCGGCGCTTCAGGGATTAAATCGTGAACAACGTGTGGCGTACACAGCCGCCTGATTAAGTAGAAGGTAATAACATGACCGGTATGAGTAATGTAACGAAACTGGCGGGCGAGCCATCAGGGCAGGAGTTCCTGGTATTCACTTTGGGCGATGAGGAGTACGGCATCGATATCCTGAAAGTGCAGGAAATTCGTGGTTACGACCAGGTTACCCGCATCGCTAACACGCCAGCGTTTATTAAAGGCGTCACCAACCTGCGCGGCGTGATTGTGCCAATCGTGGATCTGCGCGTGAAGTTCAGCCAGGGCGACGTTGACTACAATGACAACACCGTGGTGATCGTCCTGAACCTGGGACAGCGCGTGGTGGGTATCGTGGTGGATGGCGTATCTGACGTCCTCTCGCTGACGTCTGACCAAATCCGCCCTGCGCCGGAGTTTGCGGTCACGCTGTCGACCGAATACCTGACCGGCCTGGGCGCGCTCGGCGAGCGTATGCTGATTCTGGTGAACATCGAGAAGCTGCTGAACAGCGAAGAGATGGCGCTGCTGGATATCGCGGCGAATCATGTAGCGTAGGTAAATGCAAAACGGCAACTCGGTTGCCGTTTTTGTGTTTGCTCCCTCTCCCCGTGGGAGAGGGCCGGGGTGAGGGCATCAGGCCTCACCCTTTTTCATACCGTTACGCTTCCTGCTTTACCAGCTCAGCTTCCGCTTCCCGCGCGCCTTCATTCTGCGAGAGCATCGCCGTCGCAATCCCGTTCCCCAGCACGTTAATCGCGGAACGGCCCATATCCAGGAAGTGGTCGATCCCCATCAGCAGCAGAATGCCCGCTACCGGAATGTTAAAGCTCGGGATCGTCGCGGCCAGCACCACCAGCGAAGAACGCGGCACGCCCGCAATCCCTTTCGACGCCAGCATCAGGGTCAACATCAGCACCGTTACCTCAGAGAAGCTCAGGTGAATGTTGTACGCCTGAGCGATAAACATCGAGGCGAAAGAGCAGTACACCATCGACCCCACCAGGTTGAAGGAGTAGCCAATCGGCAGGACGAAAGAGGCGATGTTGCGCGAGCAGCCAAAGCGCTCCAGCTGCTCCAGCGTTTTAGGGTAGGCCGCTTCAGAACTGCTGGTGGTGAACGCGACCAGCACCGGATCTTTCAGCATGCTGACCAGGCGAAACACCTCTTTTTTCAGCACCATGTAACCCACGGCCAGCAGCACCATGCAGGTGAGAAGAATGGCAACGTAGTAGCCGCCAATAAAGGAAGCGTAGTTCAACAGGATGCCCAGACCTTGCGTGGCAATGACGGAGGAGATCGCCGCGAAGATGGCCAGCGGCGCAACGTACATCACGTAACCCGTTACCTTCAGCATGATATGGGAAACCACATCCAGCGCGGCCACCAGCGGCGCGTTGAATTTCTGCCCCAGCGACGCGCCGCCGATGCCGAAGAACATCGAGAACACCACAATCTGCAGGATCTCATTGTTCGACATCGCCCCCGCGATGCTGGTGGGAATGGTGTGGGACAGGAACGCCTTCAGCGTCATCCCGCCCACGGCCAGACCGGTATCCACCGCCTCGGTTGGGATCGTCAGGTTCAGACCGCTTCCCGGACGCTCCAGCGTGACGATAAACAGTCCGACCAGAATGGAGAGCACGGATGAGCTGATAAACCACACCATCGCTTTGCCGCCCACTCGGCCTATGGTGGAGGTCTCTCCCAGCTTCATAATGCCCACGGTCAGCGTGCTGAAGACCAGCGGCGCAATAACCATTTTGATCAGACGGAGGAAAATATCGGTCAGAAGGGTAATATTATCCGACCAGGCTTTGATGGCATCCGCAGATGCGTACTCGTGAATTGCCGCCCCTGAAAGAATACCCGCCAGCATGAATATCACGATGAAGAGTGTGAGTTTGTTTGCACTTGCCACGAAAAAAGACCCTCTATGCGCTTCAGATGTAGCCCGCGCCGATACATATAAATTTTTTATTACTGCGCGGGAAAATATTCGGCACATAAATTGACGCAAAGCGTAGGGGGATACAACTCCTTTTTAATTTTTATTAATTTTGTTGTTAATGCCCGAACGATATATTGTGATCCTTATCACATTTTGATGGATATATCCTCAGTCAATGTGCAGGAATATTCCTTTTTTTTGTTTTAACCCATTGTTTTATATCTACAAATAAAGTTATCAGGACATGGGTTTTGCCTGCCATGCGCCGGGTGGTCGAAGCGATATCCGTAAACTAAATTCTCAATAACCCCCTCTGAGGAAGGTTTAGCGGGGCTAACATCTTGAACGTTAAAAATAAAATGTCGCAAGGGAACGGAGACGTCTTCTGGAGGGTGGTAAATGAAAAGAAAACTCCTTTTGATCTGCGCAGGCACGTTGCTGACTGCGACAACAGCCCATCATGCGCTGGCCGTCACCAGCAACGGCACCATTGGCGCTACGCTGACGCTGACAAACGGTTGTCTGATTAACGGATCGCCCGCGCAAAGCGGCATTAACTTCGGGATACTCGATTTCGGTACCCATCCCGCAACGTTTTCCACCCTCACCACGCAGCTAACCGGCGCCAGCGGCGGAAATACCTTCACCATTCAATGTACGACCGCCAGCTATTCGGTGGCGATCACCGGCAACACCAACTCCACGGCACCTGGCACCGTTGTCGGCTCGCCGGGAACGCCCGCGCGCTATCTGGTAAACACGGCCAATACGGCGCAGGGCGTAGCTTACAGCCTGTACAGCGACAGTGGCTTCAACACCCTGATTGCCAATAACGCCGCGTTGCCTATCGCGTCCACGGCGGGGGGCGTTGACAGTTACACCCTTTACGGACGTATTACCGGCGGCGGTAACAGCGTAACGGTGGTACCAGGCACCTATACCGACACGATTAACGTCAGCGTAACCTATTAGATCTGCACTGCCATGAAGGCACCTTTTATAGGTCTGCGCAAAAGCGCAGAGGGACACGTGCAGCCTTTTTTCGCGCTGATCGTCGGGCTGCTGCTGCTCCCTACGGCGGGGGCGGTGACGTCGCAATCCTTTAAGGTCAGCGCGACCATTGTGCCGGGATGCGCTGTGGCTACCGGCAGCGGGGGGCTTCTCGGTACGCTGGATTTTGGCACCCATAACGGCGTGGCAAGCGCGCCGGTGAGCACCAGCTTTGTGCCGAACGGGGCCTTGTCCATCGCCTGCACGCCGGGCGTGGCGCTGAGTATGAGCATTAACGGCGGTCAGAATTATTCATCCGTTCGCCGAATGAAGCGCACGAACGGGACGGAAATGGTCCCTTACCGTCTGTACAGCAGCAGTTCGCTGGCCGCGAACAGCGAAATCGGCGTTAACCAGGCGATACCGGTGACCTATACCAACAGCAATAACATCGCGCTGCCGCTATTTGGCGTGGCGCTACTGACCGGGTTTAGCCCGGCAGGAACCTATTCCGATCAGCTCACCGTGACCTTGTCATGGTAATAAAGGGAGAGAGGCAATGAAGCCATTTATCAGGCATTTGTGTCTGGCGAGCGCGTTGTCAGGCGTCGCGGCAGCCGGACAGGCGCAGGCGGCGGCCACTATTCTGCTCTGGCCCATCGATCCCTGGCTTGCCGCAGATGCTAACGCTACGGAGCTGTGGATCCAGAACCAGGGGAACAGCGCAACGACCATGCAGGTGCGCATTGTGCGCTGGAAGCAGGAGGGGGGGTACGAACGCTACAGCGCGCAGCAGGACGTGGTAGCCAGCCCACCCATTGTCACCATCCAGAAAGGCAATAAGCAGCTGATTCGTCTTATTAAACAGGGCGCGGTTCCCGCGGGCGTCGAACAGGCCTACCGCATTATCGTGGATGAAATTCCGCAGCCTGACGGCAAAGACGCGCCCGCCATCGGCCTCAAATTACAGATGCGTTACTCCATTCCGCTGTTTGTCTACGGACAGGGGATCCCGACCCTGAAAGAGGGGGCGCATCACGCGCTGGTGGAGACCCGAAGCCTGAGCTGGCGGGTGACGCAGGAGGGAGGACAACCTGCATTACAGGTGCGTAATCAGGGGGATGTGCACGTCAGGCTTAGCCAGGTGTCGCTGACGCAGGGGGGACAAAAACGCAGCGTAGCGGAGGGGTTACTGGGGTACGTTCTGCCGGGCAGCACCCGCAGCTGGCCGATACCCGCTGGCGTTCGTCAGCCAGACCGGATGAGCGCGCAGATTAATGCCAGGGACGAACAATGGCAGTCGCCTCCCGTCAACTGAAGCCGGCAATGATGATGCTGCTTTGCGTCAGTACCACAGCCTGGGGCGATCCCGGCGACGACAGTTTGCCGCCGCCTCCCCAGGCACAGGCGGTAAATGATGAAGCGGTCTTTCAGCTTGCCCTCGTGCTCAACCACTACGACACCGGTCTGGTGGTACCCGTGACGCAGCGCAACGGCGCTTTCTTTATCTCCAGCGCCGATTTGCTGCGCGCGGGGCTTCCCCCGGAGCATGTGCCCGCCGGAGAGGTGAATCTCGCCTCACTGAGCCAGGTGCGCGTGGAGTACGACAGCGCCGGGCAGCGACTGCTGCTGACCCTTCCCCGGGACTGGATCACCGCCCGGGTCACGCCCTTTAGCGCGCAAACGGCGCAGTCCAAACCGCACTACGGACGCGGGGCGCTGCTGAATTACGATCTCTACACCAACCACACGGAGCACGTTGGCGGCCAGGCGTCGCTCTGGCATGAGCTCCGCTACTTCGACGAGAACGGCTCGTTTTCCTCCACCGGATACGCCCGGAAAAATTTCACCGGAAACGACGGCCAGCAGGAAGGGTATGTTCGCTATGACACCACGCTGCTGATAACGAATGAGGATGACGCGACCACCTGGAGCGCCGGAGACGTGATCAGCGATGCCCTGAGCTGGACCTCCAGCGTGCGGATGGGCGGTATTAGCTACGGACGCGATTTCTCCCTGCGCCCGGACCTGGTGACATGGCCGCTGCCCGAGTTTTCGGGGGAGGCCGCGGTCCCCACCTCGGTGGATCTCTTCATCAACGGCTATCGATCCGGCTCAACGCAGCTTCAGCCGGGGCCCTTCACCCTGACCAATCTGCCCTATATCAACGGGGCGGGGGATGCGGTGCTGGTCACCACCGATGCGCTGGGACGACAGGTGAGCACCACGCTGCCGTTTTACGTCACCAGCGATTTGCTTAAAACAGGGCTGAGCGACGGGGCCGTGACGCTCGGCAGCCTGCGCCGCAATTACGGCATCAGGAATTTTGACTACGGCCCGGCGGCAGGCAGCGGCTCGTATCGCTACGGGGTGACCGACTGGCTGACGCTGGAGGGCCACGCGGAAGGGGCAGAAGAGCTGGCGCTGGGCGGGGCGGGGACGGTGATAAAGCTGGGGCGGTTTGGCGTGGTGAATACCTCCTACTCACAAAGCCGCATGCGCGGAGACGACGGCGGGCAAATCAGCTGGGGCTATCAGTACAGCACCAGCGAATTTAGCGTCGCGACCCAGCACACCCGTCGCGATCGCGGCTTTGGCAATCTCGCTCTCTACGATCAGCCGACGGTGTATGACGAAAATGACCGGCCCATCGCCAGCTTTAGCCGCAATACCGACCAGTATTCTCTGACCTTCAATCTGGGGCAGTACGGCAATATCGGCGCGGCCTGGATCGGCGTGGAGAGCTTTGACAGCCAGAAAACGGAACTGCTGAATCTCTCCTGGAGCCGCAATCTCTGGGGGTCGAGCAGCATTTACCTGGCCGGCAGCCGGGACCAGCAGCGTGGGGACTGGACGGTCGCGCTGTCGCTGCAGGTGCCGCTGGGTGAACGCGACAGCGCTGCCGTCACCTTCGAAAACACCCCGGATGCAGGCAGCACGCAGCGCATTAACTATAACCACTCTATGCCTTCTGACGGCGGGTTTAGCTGGAACATGGCCTGGGCCAACCAGTCACGCTCGCGTGATTATCAACAGGGAACCCTGGGCTGGCGCAATAACAACATTGAACTGCAGGGCGGCGGCTATGGTGAAAGAGAGTCCATGACCTGGTGGGGCGAAGCGATGGGCGCCGTTGTTCTGATGGACGGCGAGCTGTTTGCGGCGAACAAAATCAACGATGCGTTTGTGGTGATCAGCACCGACGGCCATCCGGACGTGCCCGTCAGCTATGAGAACCAGCCCGTCGGCAAAACGAACAATAACGGCTACCTGCTGGTCAGCGGGGTGTCGGCCTATTATCCGGCAAGCTACCGAATCGATACGCTGAATCTGCCGGCGGATACCCGGCTGAAGGAGACGGAGCGGCGGATCGCCATTCGCCGTCACAGCGGATATCTGGTGGACTTCCCGATGGAGCAGGAGCGGGTGGCGAGCGTCATCCTGCACGATGCGCAGGGCCAGGCGATCCCGGTGGGAAGCCAGGTCCGACGCGCCTCGCGCAGCAGTGCGGTGGTGGGGTATGACGGTATTGCCTGGCTGGAAAACCTCAGCGATGTCAACCCGCTTGAGGTGATCACCCCTGGCGGAAAACGCTGCACGGCGACCCTGACCGTGGGGGCCAATCCCGGGCACAAGCTGCAAACCTACGGACCGCTGGTTTGTCGGGAGGGATCATGAGGTGCCTGCTGCTGTTGACGCTGCTGCTGTTTTCCGGCGGCGGCTGGGCGGCGTGTACCGTCAGTACGGTTAATGCGTCGTTTGGCAGCGTCACCTCGTTTGCGCTGAGCGGGACCGGGGAAGTGCAAACCACCGGCACGCTGGTGGTGGCGTGTGACGCCGTGCTCAATGTGCTAACCAACGACTCGGTGACCCTGAACTACACCGCGGCGTCGGTTTCGGGCAACAGCCGCGCGACCATGAAACGCACGGATAATGCCGCTATTACAGACGTGATCCCCACCCGGCTGTGCGGATTATCCGGCTGCGCGAGCAGCAGCGAGGTGCAGATAAGTAAATCGTATACCTGGAGCGGGAATACCCTGCTGGGGCTACTCGGGTCAAAGCAGTACAACATTCCGCTCTATTTTCGCACCGTCCCCGGACAAAACGTGACTGCCGGGCCTTACCAGGTGCTGCTGAACTTTAGCATCAACTACAACGTCTGCGCCGTCGGCCTGGGAAGCCTGTGTACATCTCCCCAGTCGGGAACCGCAACGACCAGTATTCTGCTTAACATGACCGTCACCAACGACTGCAGCGCCATGACCACGCCGGACGTGAACTTTAACAGCGCGCCGCTGGTGCAAAGTTTTCCCACCGTTTCGCAGGCGATTGCCGTTACCTGTACCAAAGGCAGCACCTACACCATTGGCATTAATAATGGTGCCAATGCTCTTAATAATGTCCGCCGGATGGTAAGCGGCAGTAACTACCTGAGCTACGACATCTATAAAGAAGCCAGCGGCAACCGCTGGGGCGGCAGCGGCACCGAGCGCTGGACCAGCGCGACGTCGTCCCAGATCAGTACCGACGGGTTGCTGCGTACCTACAACTATACCGCTAAGGTTCTGACCAATCAGGCCACGCCGCCCGCCGGCACCTACACCGATACGCTGATTGTTGACGTCGCGTTTTAACCCCGCGCTTTTCCCTTTCGCAAATGTAAAGTTCCTGTGGCCTGTGCCGATAACACCGTTAATAAATCTATGAGAAGGTGTTGTATGTTGAACCGTATCCGCGTTGTCACAATGCTGATGATGGTGCTGGTCATTTTCGCACTACTTCAGCTTATCTCCGGCGGGCTTTTTTTCTCGTCGTTAAAACAGAACCAGGACAGCTTCGCCGCCTCGAACGATCTCCGCCTTCAGCAGAGTGAGCTTACGTCAACGTGGGATCTGATGCTGCAAACGCGCATCAACCTGAGCCGCTCGTCCGCGCGCATGATGATGGATCCGAACAATCAGCAGAGCAGCGCGAAAACCGATCTGCTAAAAAATGCCCGGGCCACGCTGGCCGACGCGGCAAAACACTACGCCGCCTTCAAACAGATCGCACCGCAGCCCGCGATGGCGCAGGTGAGCCAGAACATTGATGAAAAATACAGCGCCTACTATGCCGGGCTGACGGAGCTGATCCAGTTCCTGGAGAGCGGCAACATGGATGCCTACTTCGCACAGCCCACGCAGGGGATGCAAAACGCACTCGGCGCGGCGCTGGGGGAATACGCGAAGGCCAGCGGCGATCTGTACCACTCGGCCTTTACTGAAAGCCAGAATGACTACCGCTTTGCGAAATGGCAGATGGCGGTGCTGGCCCTGGCGCTGGTCATTGTGCTGTTTGCTGTGTGGTACGGCATTCGCCATATCCTGCTGAACCCTCTCGGCCGCGTCATTGCCCATATCCGTGAGATTGCCTCTGGCGATCTGACCAAAACGCTGACCGTTTCCGGACGCAACGAGATCACCGAGCTGGCCAACAGCGTCGACCACATGCAGCGTTCATTGATCGAGACCGTTGCCAACGTGCGTAACGGATCCGAGGCTATTTATACCGGCACCAGCGAAATCGCGATGGGGAATAACGATCTCTCATCCCGTACCGAGCAGCAGGCGTCGGCGCTGGAGGAGACGGCCGCCAGCATGGAGCAGCTCACCGCAACCGTGAAGCAGAACGCCGATAACGCCCGCCAGGCGTCTCAGCTGGCGGAAAGCGCCTCCGAGACCGCACAGCGGGGCGGGCGCGTGGTGGATGGCGTGGTGAAAACCATGCACGAAATCGCCGACAGCTCGAAGAAAATCGCCGACATCATCAGCGTTATCGACGGCATTGCCTTCCAGACCAACATCCTCGCGCTCAACGCCGCCGTGGAAGCGGCGCGCGCGGGCGAGCAGGGGCGCGGGTTTGCGGTGGTGGCCGGGGAAGTGCGCAACCTGGCCAGCCGCAGCGCCAACGCGGCAAAAGAGATCAAAGCCCTTATTGAAGACTCCGTCTCCCGCGTGGATACCGGCTCGGTGCTGGTGGAAAGCGCCGGGGAGACCATGAATGACATCGTGAATGCCGTTACCCGCGTAACGGACATCATGGGTGAAATCGCCTCTGCGTCCGATGAACAGAGTCGTGGTATCGACCAGGTTGCCCTGGCGGTATCGGAAATGGATCGCGTGACACAGCAAAACGCCGCGCTGGTGCAGGAGTCCGCTGCGGCGGCCGCTGCCCTGGAAGACCAGGCGAGCCGTCTGAAGATGGCCGTCTCGGCGTTTCGTCTCGCTTCACTCGCTGGAAATACGGTCACGCCGCACGCGGTGTACCGCGCGCCAGCCGCCGACCCGGCGGTCACCCGCACGCGTGCTGCAACGACCGGACAAGATGAAAACTGGGAAACATTTTGACTGACAATTAAACCGCGGCTGCTTGCCGCTTGATGGGAGCGTGGATGTTAAATCGTATTCGTATCTCGACCACACTGTTTTTGATTCTGATCCTTTGCGGTGTGTTGCAGGTTGGCAGTAACGGGTTGTCTTTTTGGGCGTTTCGCGATGGCTATCAGAATTTGCAGGACGTTGAGGCGAGTAATCAGCAGCGCTCCGCACTGGCACAAACGCGTGCCGTGCTGTTGCAGGCAAGCACTGCGCTGAACAAGGCAGGAACCTTAACCGCGCTCAGCTATCCGCCGGATGACATTAAGGCGCTGATGGCAACGGCGCGCGACAGCCTGAAGCAGGCAGACGCACAGTTTAAGGCCTTCACGGCGCAGGCGGCCGACAGCGAGAAAGAGAAAGCGCTGAAGGCGGCCATGAAAAAGAACTTTGAGCAGTGGTACAGCGATCTGGACCACCAGGCGACCTGGCTTGAGAACAACCAGCTTTCGGACTTTATGACCGCACCGGTTCAGGCGTCTCAGGCCGCGTTTGACGCCAGCTTTAACGCGTGGCAGCAGGACATTAACCGGTCTGTTCAGCGTGCAGGTGAAGCGAGCCGCACCAGCTATCACATGTCCGGCGTTATCTTTGCCGTCGTCGTGATCCTGGCGGGGCTGCTGACCGGCGGGGCGCTGCTCTGGGCGCGCAGAATGATTGTGCAGCCGCTGGCGATTATCAGCAGCCACTTCGACAGTATTGCGAAAGGGGATCTGGCGCGTCCGGTGGCGGTATTTGGCAGGAACGAAATTTCGGCGATCTTCGCCAGCCTGAAGGCGATGCAGGGATCGCTGCGGGAAACGGTATCTGACGTGCGCCAGGGCAGTTACGCCATGCACACCGGGATCTCAGAGATTGCGGCAGGCAATAACGATCTCTCATCCCGCACCGAGCAGCAGGCGGCGTCGCTGGCGCAGACGGCGGCCAGCATGGAGCAGCTGACCGCGACGGTAAGCCAGAACGCCGATAACGCCCGCCAGGCGTCTGACCTGTCAAAGCAGGCGGCGATGACGGCGAAGAGAGGGGGCGATCAGGCTTCTCACGTGGCCAGCACCATGCAGGAGATTGCCGCCAGCTCGCAGAAAATCGGCGACATCATCAGCGTGATCGACGGTATTGCGTTCCAGACCAATATTCTGGCGCTGAACGCCGCCGTGGAAGCGGCGCGCGCCGGCGAGCAGGGGCGTGGGTTTGCGGTGGTGGCCGGTGAAGTGCGAAACCTGGCGAGCCGCAGCGCCAACGCGGCGAAAGAGATTAAGACCCTGATTGAAGAGTCGGTCTCTCGCGTCCAGCAGGGGTCTGCCCTGGTGGATACGGCGGCGCATACCATGCACGAAATCGTTACCTCCGTGACGCGGGTGAACGACATCATGGGCGAGATTGCCTCGGCGTCGGACGAACAGCGTCGCGGCATTGAGCAGGTGGCTCAGGCCGTCAGCCAGATGGATCAGGTGACGCAACAGAACGCCTCGTTAGTTGAGGAAGCGGCAGCGGCAACCGATCAGCTGGCCAGCCAGGCGGATCGTCTCACCGGGCTGGTCGCGGTATTTAATGTGAAAGAGCACGTTGAAGCAGTAACAGAAGTCGGGCGGTCGCAGGCCGTGCCAGTTGTATCCTGAATGTAATTAAGAAGGCGCTATGACATCACCAATGCCCCCTGGGCAAACGTCATTATTGTTGCAGATGACACAGCGCCTCGCGCTGTCCGACGCGCATTTTCGTCGGATATGTCAGTTAATCTACCAGCGTGCGGGGATCGTGCTTGCGGATCATAAGCGGGACATGGTCTACAACCGGCTGGTGCGGCGCTTGCGTACGCTGGGGCTGGATGATTTTGGCCGCTATCTGAGCATGCTCGAAGCGAACCAGAACAGCGCGGAGTGGCAGGCTTTTATTAACTCGTTAACCACCAACCTGACGGCCTTTTTCCGTGAAGCCCACCACTTTCCGGTTCTGGCCGAGCACGCGCGGCGTCGCACCGGGGAGTATCGCGTCTGGAGTGCGGCCGCCTCGACGGGCGAAGAGCCGTACTCGCTGGCGATCACCCTTGCAGACACGCTGGGCATGGCGCCGGGGCGCTGGAAAGTCTACGCCAGCGATATCGACACCGAGGTGCTGGAGAAGGCGCGCAACGGCGTGTATCGCCAGGACGAGCTGAAAACGCTGTCGCCGCAGCAGCTGCAGCGTTACTTCATGCGCGGTACGGGGCCGCATGAAGGCCTGGTTCGCGTACGCCAGGAGCTGGCGAACTGCGTCGAATTCGCGCCCGTTAACCTGCTCGATAAGCAGTACAACGTGCCGGGTCCTTTCGACGCCATTTTTTGCCGTAACGTCATGATCTATTTTGATAAAACGACGCAACAGGACATTCTGCGTCGGTTTGTTCCGTTGCTCAAGCCTGACGGTTTACTGTTTGCCGGGCACTCGGAAAACTTCAGCAACCTCGCGCGTGAGTTTAGCCTGCGTGGGCAAACGGTATATGCGCTGAGTAAGGAAAAAGCATGAGTAAAATCAGGGTATTGTCCGTCGATGATTCAGCGCTGATGCGCCAGATCATGACTGAAATCATCAATAGCCACAGCGACATGGAGATGGTGGCCACTGCGCCAGATCCGCTGGTAGCGCGGGATTTAATTAAAAAATATAACCCCGACGTGCTAACGCTGGATGTCGAGATGCCGCGCATGGATGGCATAGATTTCCTGGAGAAATTGATGCGGCTGCGGCCCATGCCGGTGGTGATGGTCTCCTCCCTGACCGGGAAAGGATCTGAGATCACACTGCGCGCGCTGGAGCTGGGGGCGGTGGATTTTGTCACCAAACCGCAGCTCGGCATTCGCGAGGGGATGCTGGCGTACAGCGAGATGATTGCCGAAAAAATTCGTACCGCATCGCGCGCGAAGCTCGCGGCCCACAAACCGATGGCCGCGCCGGCAACCCTGAAGGCCGGACCGTTACTCAGCTCGGAAAAACTGCTGGTTATTGGGGCGTCAACCGGAGGAACAGAGGCAATTCGCCATGTACTCCAGCCATTGCCGCTTTCAAGTCCGGGTATTCTGATTACTCAGCATATGCCGCCAGGCTTTACCCGCTCGTTCGCCGAACGTCTGAACAAGCTGTGCCAGATCAGCGTGAAAGAGGCGGAAGACGGCGAGCGCGTGCTGCCGGGCCATGCGTATATCGCCCCGGGCGACAAGCATATGGAACTGGCGCGCAGCGGCGCTAACTATCAAATCAAAATTCATGACGGACCGCCGGTCAACCGGCACCGTCCGTCGGTGGATGTGCTGTTTCATTCGGTGGCGAAACATGCGGGGCGCAACGCCGTTGGGGTGATCCTGACGGGGATGGGCAACGACGGTGCCGCCGGAATGCTTGCAATGCACCAGGCTGGCGCCTGGACGATTGCGCAGAATGAAGCAAGTTGTGTGGTGTTCGGCATGCCGCGCGAGGCCATCAATATGGGTGGCGTGAGCGAAGTGGTCGATCTTAGCCAGGTAAGCCAGCAGATGCTGGCGAAAATCAGTGCCGGACAGGCAATACGTATTTGACTCAGGAGTATTATTTTATGGCGGATAAAGAGCTTAAGTTTTTGGTTGTGGATGACTTTTCCACCATGCGTCGCATTGTGCGCAACCTGCTGAAAGAGCTGGGCTTCAACAACGTTGAAGAAGCAGAGGACGGCGTGGATGCGCTGAACAAACTGCAGGCTGGCGGGTTTGGTTTCGTGATCTCCGACTGGAACATGCCGAACATGGACGGTCTGGAGCTGCTGAAAACGATTCGTGCGGACGCGGGCATGGCGTCTATGCCGGTGCTGATGGTCACTGCAGAAGCGAAAAAAGAGAACATCATTGCCGCTGCACAGGCGGGCGCAAGCGGCTACGTGGTGAAGCCATTCACCGCAGCGACCCTGGAAGAGAAGCTCGGTAAGATCTTCGAGAAACTCGGCATGTGAGGTGTTGGTGATGATGCAACCTGCAATGAAACCCGTTGAAGAACACTCGCCGAGCGACATCATCGTGCGCATCGGCAGCCTGACGCGCATGCTGCGTGACAGCCTGCGTGAACTGGGGCTGGATCAGGCCATTGCCGAAGCGGCGGAAGCGATCCCGGACGCCCGCGATCGTCTGGACTACGTTGTGCAGATGACCGCTCAGGCGGCTGAGCGTGCGCTGAACAGCGTTGAAGCGTCACAGCCGCACCAGGACGCGATGGAAAAGGGCGCGAAAGCCCTGACCCAGCGCTGGGATGAGTGGTTCGAGAACCCCATTGAGCTGGCGGATGCCCGCGAGCTGGTCACCGACACCCGTCAGTTCCTGGGGGATGTGCCGGGACACACCAGCTTCACCAACGCCCAGCTGCTGGACATCATGATGGCGCAGGATTTCCAGGACCTGACCGGTCAGGTTATCAAGCGCATGATGGATGTGATCCAGGAGATTGAGCGCCAGCTGCTGATGGTTCTGCTGGAGAACATCCCGGAACCGGCTGCCCGTCCAAAACGCGAGAACGAAAGCCTGCTCAATGGGCCGCAGCTCGACGCCAGCAAGGCGGGCGTGGTGGCAAGCCAGGACCAGGTGGACGACCTGCTGGACAGCCTCGGCTTCTGATAACTGTGATTACCCTCAGGTTGCGGCGTCAACCTGAGGGTGTTTCGGTTAGCGCAGATCCATTTTCACCGTCACGTTACCTTCAAAACTACCGGGTTGAGGTTTCTCATTGCGGGTGCTAACCGGTGTTGCTTTGATGCGTACAAGGCCATTTCCCTGCTCGTCTATTGTAACCGGGAACTCGTAGGTCCCATCCAGCGCAATGTTAAGATTGTCCTCATTATAAATTTTCACGCCAATATCCTCCCGGCCAACCATTTTGGCGATAACCGGGTCGCTGCTGTCGACGACCCCCTGGTCTGCGGTAAGGGTAAGCTTGATTCTGTCGTCACTCCCTATGGCGTTATCGTCACAGTGGTAAGAGATATCGACATCTTTCAGCGTATAGCCTTTTGGTTGCTGCCCTTTTGCAACAAACTGGCTGGACACCAGTTCACCGAAATCGACCTCAATAGTACTGCCCTCGTTGATCGTACAGCTCAACGGTGCAGAAATAGTCCCGCTTAACCAAATGTTAGAGACCAATTCTGCATCAGACGGGGCACAACTACCGCTAATATAGATGCAGGCATAGTTCTGAACGACCAGGGTCGGAGGGAACGAGATGACCCCAAGAATAGGTTTCTTGATCAGAAAATTAGCCGCGATGACGTTCCATTTGAACATGCGTTTGGGACGGGGTTCGCCAGCAGGACGAGTATCGTTACTGCACACACTGGCAGTACCTTCTGTTGTTTTAATGTTTTCAACTTTTTTTTGCATGGAAGAACGAGGCGTCGGATACTGGAATACCTCTAGCTTCGTCAAATTAGCGCCGTCCGGAGAGTTAATGGCATCGCTGTAACCGGATACATGAATATCCAGTACGTCATTCAGATAGCCGTAACCACTGGCACCTGCATTTAATGGGCTTCCGGCCAACGTCATTTCCATAACGCTGGTGGACTCTTCCATATCACTGACGCAACTGCAGTTAGCCTCCATCTCTGCCCCATTACCGAGAAGGTGCATGTTGTCCACAATTTCACTCCCGGCAATGTTTTCTGCTGCACTCAGTTCACGTTCATAGCTAACGGTATAATCCTGAGGTGAGCTAAAGCAATTTTTTAGAACCGTCGAGGCATGAACAGAAAAGGACAACATGAGAGACACGACTGTCACTTTAACAAGAAGGGCAAGGGGCATTTTGAAGTTAGTTAACATGCTGTTGTTCCTGCTGACAAATAACTCGGGCATAGCGGATCCCCGTTGGGCCGGTTAACCCCTGCGATGAATTGAGGGAGATATGAGCGATACACTGCTGCTCAGTAGCGTTTCCCCAACTCACTTTCACCTGACTTTCCTCGCCAATTCCGGCGAGATAGAGTGTTCCGGTGTCATCAACGATCCCACTGATGTCGGACTGACTAACGCTGGCAATAGCACCAAAAGGGACATTTCGGCCGTCAGGACGCGTGAGGGTGATCAACGCACGATAGCCAACGTGGGCATCAAAGCTCGCTACGACCGCAGCACTGCGTGAGGGGATGACCGTAATGGCGGTTTCGCTTGTATCAACATCTTCCGGAAGGCTAGTGGTATCAATGCGGATACGGTTTTCCTGGTAGGGAGTAAGTGACGGAATGACCGCATTTCCCTGCCAGTCCGTCTGAATACCGCGCTGGTTCTTAAAGCGAACCCCTTCGGCACCCTCGGCATTGACGATGGCAAATTGATTGCCTAATGGCTGAGCAAGCGTGACGCCGTGGGGATGTGCAACAACGGCACCACTAACACCGTAGTTGAACTGCTGAGTGTTGTCTGAAGAATAGTAGTAGCCCACATTCAGGTTGGCGTAACGCGAACGATAATTGCTATAAACGCTACTGGTGTCCTCTCCGTCGTGATTAGAACGACTCTGCTGAAGTGAATAGCTCATACGCTCATCGTCTAGCAGCGTTCCATTAATACCTAAATTTTGGCGGGTGTAACCATGCCTGGTATTGCTGATGGTGTAGCTGCTCCAGGCGCGCGGAAGCCATCTACTTAACGGCATACTGATGCCAAAAGAAACCATTCTGTCGGCACTGTCATCATTGTTTTTACTGTAGGTGTAGGCCATATGCATGCTGATACCATCTACAACCGTATTAAATCCGGCTGAGAGGTTACGTTCCTTCAGCGAGGTCCCCCAGTAATCCTGTTGATAGCCGTTCAGATAAACGCTGCTGCCTAATACATTCTGGCTAATGCTGGCCTGGATGCGATTGCGTTTGTTATAGCGGTATAGCCAGTTGTCTTCGTTGTCATCATATTTTTGCGTGGCATCGGCGAAGCTATAATATCCGCTGGTAGAATAGCGATAACTGGCCAGGGTGAAATTGGTGCCCGTGGTATCAACTTTACCGGAGTACAGTAGGCGATAGGATTGCCCCGTGCTCTCGTCATTATTATCGAGACGGGTTTTTGCCATCGTCACATCTGCTGAAAGTGAGCCTAATGGACCCAAAGCGATGCCCGCGCCACTGTTGAGCGCCTGATAATCTTCAGATGCGGTCAATCCTCCGAACAGCGTGACGGTATTATTAAGGCCGTAAATAACGCTTCCCTGTACAAACAGCGGCTCTTTTTGATCGCTCCCGCTGTCAGCACGATACCGTGCCGCTGTGAATTCATACTTCAGATGGTCTGGCCGCTGCATTACCGCGATGCTTGAGTAAGGCTGGGTGAAATGGTGTTCGCTACCATCGGCTTCTTTTATCGTTACCTCCAGGTCCCCGCTATTGGTTGTAGAGTAAAGATCGTTTATTTCGAATGCCCCGGGAGCCACGTTTTGCTGATAAATGAGATAACCGTTTTGCCGTACCGAGACTTCGGCATTCGAGCTTGCGATGCCGCGAATCACGGGTGCAAATCCACGTTGGCTGTAGGGCAGCATCTCTTCATCAGACACCAGATTGACCCCGCGATATTGCAGACTGTCAAATACCTCACCGCGAGTGCTGTTTTCACCCGCTGTGAACTGAGCTCTTAGAACGTCAATATCATGCTGGAGAAAGGTGTTGATGGAATCCCAGCTCGAAGCATCTTCCGTATTATTCCATGTTGAATAATTGCGCAACCGCCATCCGCCAAGATTGGCACCGCTTCGCAAATTGAGGTACTGGCTGGAAGTCGCATTCTTTGCGCTGTCTTTGTGCTGAGAGCCCGAAAAAGCATAATCTGCGAACATCACCGGGACGCCATCATTCCACCGGGAAGGAGCGATAAAGTCTGGGCTGTCGCTTAGTAATGCCGCCTGAGGAATACTCAAATTGAGCGTCATTTCGCTAAAATCGAGTGAAGATGATGCGAACGGGATAAAGTCAGACAAAGGCTTTGTCAGTGGAGTTTGCCCCTCCAGCTTTGCCAGTGAGGGGTATTTGTCTACATCGACTCCCCATTGACGCAGCATGTCAGGGGATATTTGCGCGATGAGTTCACCTGTATCGCTACTTTTATAGGTAATGTCTTGATCGCGCAGCCGCATCGTGTTGATACGTATATGCGATGAATAGCGGCCAGGAAGTTGGCTATTTTCTTTTGAAAAGAGCGAAAGGTCGATATCTTGCTGTGTGAGTGCATCGCCCTCAAGCGAGGAAGGCGAAAAAAGATATTCACGTGCGTAGATATTACCGGAGCTCAGCAGCAACGCTCCGCTGATGCAGCAGAGTACAGGCGCACTTGGTACGTTGTATTTATCGTGGAATAGACGTAATCCCTTAGTCATATTATCGTTTTATTCCTGAACCAATGTGGAGGTGTATTGATCTGAGGCATTTCCATAGTCGGTGATGCAGCGCCAGCTCACGCGGTTTCCTGCGATATTTTTTGGAAGGTCAACGGAGATCGCGGAAGCGGGGGCTACCATATCGGCCCTTTCAACCTTTGCGTTGCCTACATATAAGCTGTCAAACGTACTGTAGTACGCACCCTCGTTGATCACCTGCAGCTCATTGTTTTGCCGCTTAAAATGCAGGTTTTTACAGGTTTCTCCTTGCGTTCCTTTTAAACCATCTGGCCGCCAGAAAAGCTTCAGCCGCGTTTTATAGATCAACCGCATAACATTTTTATCGCTGTCCTCTTTTGCCGTCGCTGGAATGGTTCGAATATTCATGTAGAAAATACTTTCACGGTCGTCTGGCAATACGGTGCCATTCCATGCGATGCGAAGACTTTGTTCTTTTTGAGGATCGAGACGGAAAAGCGGTGGGGTAATGATGAAGGGGCCGCGCGTTTTACCGTCACCCGTATCCGTCCATGACTGTACTAGCCAGGGCAGAGTGTTGTCCTTGTTCACCAGTGGCAGGGCAATCTCTTTTTTGTCCGCATTATAAATGATGCGTGTGCGTCCAATCTGAATACCCGCTGCATGACTAATTGAACTCAAGCTGAACATAAGACAGAAGAATATGTGCGGTAGTTTGCGCATAAAAAAAGCCTGCAATCATTAACTCATAAATTAACGGTAATAGCCCTGTTTTTGAGCTATTACCGGCGTTTTCTTTCCAGGTAAATGCGCCTGAAAAATGTTTAATAAGAGAATGCGTTAATTGCTGATATTAACGATAAAGAATATTCACGGTTAGATCGGCATCTGCCGCCCCCGGCTCAACAGTCGCCGCAAAGGATTTGTAGCGTGCTGTGAAGTCTGCATGAATTTGATCGTCTTTTATCGTCGGCAATGTGATCTTGACCTGCTCTTCACTGCCGTCGAAAGCAATGAATTTTGTTGCATCACCGGCAGGACTTACAGCGATACCAATTCCTGTTGCGGCTTTTTCACCCTCGGTGGTGATTTTGCTGACATCCAGCAAAGTCGTTGAACCTGTTAGAGTTGTTTGACCATTAAATGTTAACTGTACAGCAGGGAGGCCATCACTTTTAAGCGGGCAATTTGCGAGCGTGATAGTAAAATCCATAAGATCGGTTTCTTTACCGACTTCAGTAAATACCGATTTTGGATACGTCCCTAAAGGCACAGTACTGTCTGTACCATTATCGCCTTCAATGGTACAGCTAGGTTCGATAATTTGACCCGTGAAGTGAATCGTCCCTGCGTTCATTTCGGCAGCAAAAGTACCCATCGAAATGGTGGCAAGCACAACACCTGCAATAATGTTATTTTTGAAGTCCATCTGCAAAATTTCCTGAGTTTAAAAATATAGGGCATGCAATTTGAGGGGGAGGTCAAATTACGCCGTTCCGAAGTATAGCGGGTAATTTTCCTCAGGTAAGCGCAGGGCAAAATACATATTATATATGCTAATGCTCGTGGGGATTTTTGTAAATTAATGAGACTTATATGATAAATATCCCTGACTTATTAAATTTACATGGATTTAGCACTTTAATAATCTAATAATTAAAAATGATGGCGTTTTGTGAGAATTCTTTTCTGAATATTAAGCGTCATAGGTCATAATTAACTTTTGCTAAGTTCATTTTCAATAAAAAATCATGCTAAAAAACGGCTTTCTGGAGCCGATCGATCATTATTCCTCCATTCTTACTCTTTGCTTGTGCTTAGCCTGGCTTTGAACTGGATAAAAGAACGCGGTTATAGGGCTTTTTCAGCCCATTGATGAGGCAGGGGACTGGCATGATACCCGTGACGTAATGGGCTGAGCATGCATTGTGGCAGAAGAGAACGACGACAAAACGGAAGCCCCCACACCCCACCGACTTGAAAAAGCGCGTGAGGAAGGGCAGATCCCCCGATCCCGAGAATTGACCTCCCTGCTGATCCTTATCGTTGGGGTGTGCATTATCTGGTGGGGCGGGGAGTCGCTCGCCCGCAAGCTGGCGGGGATGCTCTCCACCGGCTTACGTTTTGACCACAGCATGGTCAACGACCCGAATTTAATCCTCAGCCAGATTATTCAGCTGATAAAAGGGGCCATGGTTGCGCTGCTCCCCCTGATTACCGGCGTGGTGCTGGTGGCGCTGGTCTCCCCGGTGATGCTGGGCGGGCTGGTCTTTAGCGGAAAATCGCTGCAACCCAAATTTTCGAAACTGAACCCGCTCCCGGGCATTGCGAAAATGTTCTCGGCGCAGACCGGGGCCGAGCTGCTCAAGGCCATTCTCAAATCGGTGCTGATGGGCAGTTCTGCGGGATTTTTCCTCTGGTACCACTGGCCCGAAATGATGCGCCTTATCAGCGAGTCGCCCCTTACCGCGATGAGCAATGCGCTGAACCTGGTCGGGCTTTGCGCGCTGCTGGTGGTGCTCAGCATTATTCCGATGGTGGGTTTTGACGTTATCTTCCAGCTTTATTCCCACTTCAAGAAACTGCGAATGTCGCGTCAGGACATCCGCGACGAATATAAGCAGATGGAAGGTGACCCGCACGTGAAGGGGCGCATCCGCCAGATGCAGCGTGCCGCCGCCCGTCGCCGCATGATGGAAGATGTGCCGAAGGCGGACGTCATCGTTACCAACCCGACGCACTATTCCGTGGCGCTGCGCTATGACGAAAACAAAATGAGCGCGCCGAAAGTGGTGGCGAAAGGGGCGGGGCTGATTGCATTGCGCATCCGGGAAATTGGCACCGAAAACCGCGTGCCGATCCTGGAAGCGCCTCCGCTGGCGCGCGCCCTCTACCGCCACGCGGATATCGGACAACAGATCCCTGGACAGCTCTACGCCGCGGTGGCGGAAGTGCTGGCCTGGGTATGGCAATTGAAGCGCTGGCGTCTGGCCGGCGGTCAACGGCCCGTCAAACCTGAGAACCTTCCGGTGCCTGCCGCGCTGGATTTTATGAACGAGAAGGACACTGATGGCTAATCTGGTGGCAATGTTGCGCCTGCCCGGCAACCTGAAATCGACCCAATGGCAGATCCTTGCCGGGCCGATCCTCATCCTGTTGATTCTGTCGATGATGGTACTGCCGCTCCCGGCGTTCATCCTCGATCTGCTTTTCACCTTCAATATTGCGCTGTCCATTATGGTGCTGCTGGTGGCGATGTTCACCCAGCGCACCCTGGAGTTCGCCGCGTTCCCGACCATTCTGCTGTTTACCACCCTGCTGCGGCTGGCGCTGAACGTGGCCTCCACGCGTATCATCCTGATGGAAGGCCACACCGGTGCGGCAGCGGCGGGTAAGGTGGTCGAGGCCTTCGGCCACTTCCTGGTAGGCGGGAACTTCGCTATCGGTATCGTGGTGTTCGTTATCCTCGTTATCATCAACTTTATGGTTATCACCAAAGGTGCGGGGCGTATCGCGGAAGTGGGCGCGCGCTTTGTGCTGGACGGGATGCCGGGCAAGCAGATGGCGATCGACGCCGACCTGAACGCCGGGCTTATCGCCGAAGATGAAGCGAAAAAGCGCCGCGCGGAAGTGACTCAGGAAGCGGACTTCTACGGCTCCATGGACGGTGCGAGTAAGTTTGTGCGCGGCGATGCCATCGCGGGCATCCTGATCATGGTGATTAACGTGGTCGGCGGCCTGCTGGTGGGGGTACTGCAGCACGGTATGGACATGGGCCGCGCGGCGGAGAGCTATACGCTGCTGACCATTGGTGACGGTCTGGTCGCCCAGATCCCGGCGCTGGTTATCTCCACTGCGGCGGGTGTTATTGTGACCCGCGTCAGTACCGATCAGGACGTTGGCGAGCAGATGGTGGGCCAGCTCTTCAGTAACCCGCGCGTCATGCTGCTGGCGGCTGCGGTGCTCGGGCTGCTCGGCCTGGTGCCGGGGATGCCAAACCTCGTGTTCCTGCTGTTTACGGCGGGGCTGCTGGGGCTGGCCTGGTGGATGCGTGGCCGTGAGACCAAACCGGCCGCGGATCCGGTTCCGGTGAAAATGCCGGAGAATACCCAGGCCGTAGAAGCGACCTGGAACGACGTTCAGCTGGAAGATTCCCTGGGAATGGAGGTCGGGTATCGCCTGATCCCGATGGTGGATTTCCAGCAGGATGGCGAGCTGCTTGGGCGCATCCGCAGTATCCGTAAAAAATTCGCCCAGGACATGGGCTTCCTGCCGCCGGTGGTTCACATCAAGGACAATATGGACCTGCCGCCCGCGCGCTACCGCATTCTGATGAAAGGTGTGGAAATTGGCAGCGGTGATGCCTACCCTGGCCGCTGGCTGGCCATTAACCCTGGCACTGCAGCAGGCACGCTGCCGGGCGAGCAAACCGTCGATCCGGCCTTTGGCCTGGCGGCAATCTGGATTGAAAGCGCGCTGAAAGAGCAGGCGCAAATTCAGGGTTATACGGTTGTCGAAGCCAGTACCGTGGTGGCAACCCACCTTAATCATCTGATTGGTCAATTCTCGGCAGAGCTGTTTGGCCGTCAGGAAGCGCAGCAGCTTCTCGACCGCGTAACGCAGGAGATGCCGAAGCTGACGGAAGACCTGGTGCCGGGCGTGCTGACGTTAACCACGCTGCACAAGGTGCTGCAAAACCTGCTCGAGGAAAAAGTGCCGATCCGCGATATGCGCACCATTCTGGAAACCCTTGCCGAGCACGCGCCGCTGCAGAGCGATCCGCACGAGCTGACGGCGGTGGTGCGCGTGGCGCTGGGGCGGGCGATCACCCAGCAGTGGTTCCCGGGAACCGGCGAAGTCCAGGTAATTGGCCTCGATACGCCGCTTGAGCGCCTGCTGCTGCAGGCTCTACAGGGCGGCGGTGGCCTGGAGCCAGGCCTGGCGGATCGTCTGCTGGAGCAGACCCAGGAGGCGCTGGCGCGTCAGGAGATGCTGGGCGCGCCGCCGGTGCTGCTGGTCAACCACGCGCTGCGCCCGCTGCTGTCACGCTTCCTGCGCCGCAGCCTGAACCAGCTGGTTGTGCTGTCGAATCTGGAACTGTCGGATAACCGCCATATCCGCATGACGGCAACGATTGGAGGAAAATGATGGGTAAATGGCTATGGATTTTGCTCTTCCCGCTGGCGGCTCAGGCTGCCGGGGAAGGGAGCTGGCAGGCAAGCAGCATGGGCGTGACCCTGAGCAACCGCGGTGTCGCCATGTCTTCTGGTCCGCTGTCGCCTTCTGAAACGGTTTCTGGTCTGATGGGGATGGTGGTGTGGAACTACAGGCTGATTGGCCCAACGCCAGCCGGCCTTCGGGTGCGCCTCTGCACACAGAGCCGCTGCACGGAAATCGACGGCGAAAATGGCACAACGCAGGCGTTCAACGGCGTGCCGGCCGTTGAACCTTTGCGTTTTATCTGGGAAGTACCGGGCGGGGGACGCTTAATGCCGGCGCTGAAGGTGCAGAGCAATTCTGTCATCGTGAACTACCGCTAACCGCCTGCCTTTTCACCAGCCGTCAGGCAATTCTGATGGCTGGCTCGCAAAATTGACCTCACCTTTTGATGCAACAGAAACACTGTTTTATAAATCAGTGACACGCGTGACGATACTCTTTGCATTTTTGCCATTCACCCTCTTTGTGATGGCAGAAACAGAAAGGTATGAAGAAGTCGATGCATTTACTGTAGCCGTGTAAAAACTCCCGGACGAGGTTTGCTTACAGGGAGTCTCCTAAAATTGATTAGGGTTGACGGCAATGAAAACACGTAAAATTGGACTCGCAAATTACCTTGCTTACGGGTCAGGCGATTTTCTCGGGGCGGGTACTACCGCCCTGACGGCGGCCTGGCTTTTGTATTTTTATACCACCTTCTGTGGACTCACACCGATTGAAGCAACCTTCATCTTTGCCGCTGCGAGGGTGCTGGATGCCGTTGTCAGCCCGTTAATGGGTTTTTTGACGGATAACTTCGGTACAACCTGGCCTGGAAAGCGCTTTGGTCGCCGTAAGTTCTTTATCCTGCTGGGTATTCCGTGCGTGTTCAGCTACTCGTTGATGTGGGTGGGGGACATGAATTTCTGGTACTACCTGCTGACCTATCTGGTGTTTGATATTGTCTACACCATGATTCTCGTGCCTTACGAGACGCTGGTGCCGGAAATGACCGACGACTTCAAACAGAAAACCAAGTTTTCCGGGGCGCGTATTTCTATGGCGCAAATGTCCGCCATTCTGGCCTCCTTCCTGCCGGGGATCCTGCTCACGCAATTCGGGAAAGACAACGCCGTCTCTTTCTTTTACGCAAGCCTGGTCTTTTCCGTGCTGTGCGCGCTGATGCTGACCTTTGTCTGGTTCTTTACCTGGGAGCGCCCGCGTGAGGAGTGGTCTGAAGCGGCGCTGCGTGCCGAAGAAGAGAAGAAGAAACTGACGCTGGGCCAGAGCATCAATCGTCTGTTTGTCGAATTAAGCTCGACGCTGCGCATCAAGATTTTCCGCCAGCATCTGGGGATGTACCTCGGCGGCTACATCGCGCAGGACGTATTTAACGCAGTCTTTACCTACTACGTGGTGTTTGTGCTGATGCAGGAAGCATCAATGGCGTCCAACCTGCTCGGCACGATGGCTATCTTCCAGTTCCTCGCCGTGATCGGGATGATCCCGCTGTGTATTCGCTTCGGGCCTGCGCCGTCCTACCGCATGGTGGTGGTGCTGTTTGGCCTGGCCTCTATTTCATACGCCGTACTCTATTATGCGGGACTAAGCGATATCTATTCTCTGCTTCTGCTGGCTTCTGCCATTGCCGGCCTTGGCCGCGGCGGTATCAACTACGTACCGTGGAATACCTATACCTACATTGCTGACGTGGATGAAGCGATCACCGGCCAGCGCCGCGAAGGGATTTTCGCTGGCATTATGACCCTGACCCGTAAGGCATCTCAGGCCGGTGCGGTGATGCTGGTGGGCATCGTGATGCAAATGTCCGGCTTTGTCAGCGGTCAGAAGGTACAGCCTGCGGAAGTGAGCCACACCATTCTGATGATTCTGAGCGTGGGCACCATCCTGGTGCTGTTCTGCGGCTTCCTCGTTTCCCTGCGCTTCAAGCTCAATTTGCAGACCCACAGCACGCTGCGCGAGGAGACCGCGAAAATGCGCGAGTTTGGTCATGCGATGCCGGAGTCAGCGACGCCACACGCCCGCGCCACCGTCGAGATGCTGGCCGGTATGCCTTATGAATCACTGTGGGGCAATAACAACATCGGCTATCTGAACCGCAATAAGCTAGCGGCACCTTCGCTGAAGGATCGCGCGATACTCAATTCGACATACAACAGAGGTTAAGATGATGAAAGTTTGGCCTGTCAAACATAGCCCGTTATTGCGCCAGCCCGAACGCTTTATTGCCAGGGATGAGCTGAAATCGCTGATTCAAAAGGTGACGCACAACCTGGTCAATATCCACGACAAAACGGGGGAGTTTTTGCTGCGGCTGGACGACGGACGCGTGATCGACACCAAAGGCTGGGCCGGATGGGAGTGGACACACGGCGTCGGGTTGTATGGTATCTGGCAGTACTACTGCCAGACCGGCGACGAAGGGATGCGTAACATTATCGACAGCTGGTTTACCGACCGCTTTGCGGAAGGCGCCACCACCAAAAACGTCAATACCATGTCGCCGTTCCTGACGCTGGCCTATCGCTACGAAGAGACCAAAAACCCGGCCTGGCTGCCGTGGCTGGAAAGCTGGGCGGAGTGGGCGATGACTGAAATGCCGCGCACCGAACATGGCGGCATGCAGCACATCACGCTGGCGGAAGAGAACCATCAGCAGATGTGGGACGATACGCTGATGATGACGGTGCTGCCGCTGGCGAAAATCGGCAAGCTGCTCAACAAACCGGAGTACGTTGAAGAGGCGGTGTATCAGTTCCTGCTGCACGTGCAGAATCTGATGGACCGGGAGACCGGGCTGTGGTTCCACGGCTGGAATTACGACGGCAACCATAACTTTGCCAATGCCCGCTGGGCGCGCGGTAACAGCTGGCTCACCATCGTGATCCCCGACTTCCTCGAACTGGTTGATCTGCCTGAAAACAACGCCGTGCGCCGCTACCTGGTACAGGTATTAAATGCGCAGATTGCCGCGCTGGCGAAATGTCAGGGCGAGAGCGGCCTGTGGCATACGCTGCTGGACGATCCGAACTCGTACCTGGAGGCATCCGCTACGGCCGGTTTTGCCTACGGGATCCTGAAAGCGGTGAGGAAGCGCTACGTTGAGCCTGAATATGCTGACGTTGCTGAAAAAGCGATTCGCGGCATCGTGAAAAATATCTCGTCGGAAGGGGAATTGCTGCAAACGTCGTTCGGTACGGGCATGGGCAGCGATCTTGAGTTTTATCGCCAGATCCCGCTGACGTCTATGCCGTACGGACAGGCGATGGCGATTCTGTGTCTGACGGAGTATTTGCGGAAATACTTCTGATAATAAAAAACCCGGCGACTGCCGGGTTTTTTGTATTACATACGTTCTACGGTTTCGATACCCAGGGTATCCAGACCCAGCTTCAGGGTCTTCGCCGTCAGCTGAGCCAGCTTCAGGCGGCTGTTGCGCACCGATTCATTTTCTGCGGACAGAATAGGGCAGTGCTCGTAGAAGCCGGAGAACAGACCCGCCAGATCGTACAGGTAGGCACACATCACGTGCGGCGTCCCGTCACGCGCGACAACCGTCAGCGTTTCTTCGAACTGCAGCAGACGCGCCGCCAGCTGCGCTTCGCGATCTTCCGTGATGGTCACTGCCGCATTCGCCAGCACGCTTTCATCAATGTTCGCCTTACGGAACACGGAGAGCACGCGGGTATAGGCGTACTGCATGTACGGCGCCGTGTTGCCTTCAAACGCCAGCATGTTGTCCCAGTCGAAGATATAGTCGGTGGTGCGGTTCTTGGACAGATCCGCGTATTTCACCGCGCCGATACCGACGGCATTGGCCAGTTTTTCCAGCTCGTCAGCAGGCATGTCCGGGTTCTTCTCGGCCACCAGACGGCGGGCGCGTTCCAGCGCTTCGTCCAGCAGATCGGAAAGCTTCACGGTGCCGCCCGCGCGGGTTTTGAACGGCTTGCCGTCTTTACCCAGCATCATGCCGAACATGTGGTGTTCCAGCGGCACGCAGTCCGGCACGTAACCGGCTTTACGCACGATAGTCCACGCCTGCATCAGGTGCTGGTGCTGACGGGAGTCGATGTAGTACAGCACGCGGTCGGCGTGCAGGGTTTCGTAACGGTATTTCGCGCAGGCGATATCGGTAGTGGTGTAGAGGTAGCCGCCATCCTTTTTCTGGATAATCACGCCCATCGGTTCGCCTTCCTTGTTTTTGTACTCATCAAGGAACACCACCGTTGCGCCTTCGCTCTCCACCGCCAGGTTTTTGGCTTTCAGGTCCGCCACAATGCCGGGCAGCATCGGGTTGTAGAGGCTTTCACCCATCACGTCGTCGCGTGTCAGGGTCACGTTCAGACGGTTGTAGGTAAGCTGATTCTGGGACATGGTGATATCAACCAGCTTGCGCCACATCTCGAGGAAGTATTGATCGCCGCCCTGCAGCTTCACCACGTAGCTGCGCGCGCGCTCGGCAAAGGCTTCGTCTTCGTCGTAGTGTTTTTTGGCTTCGCGGTAGAACCCTTCCAGATCCGCCAGCGCCATCTCGCCCGCGTTTTCCTGCTGCTGTTTTTCCAGGTAAGCAATCAGCATGCCGAACTGGGTGCCCCAGTCGCCCACGTGGTTCGCGCGGATCACCTTGTGACCGAGAAACTCAAGGGTGCGCACCGCGGCGTCACCGATGATGGTGGAGCGCAGGTGGCCTACGTGCATCTCCTTCGCCACGTTCGGGGCAGAGTAGTCGACCACCACGGTCTGCGCTTCCGGCTGGGAAACGCCCAGACGGTCAGACTTCAGCGCCGCGTCAACGTGGCTCGCCAGGAATGCAGGCTCAAGGAAAATATTGATAAAGCCCGGACCGGCAATTTCGGTTTTGCTGGCAATGCCGGAGAGATCCAGATGCGTCAGTACCTGCTCAGCGAGCTGTCGCGGCGGCATGCCCAGTTTTTTAGCCACTGCCATCACGCCATTAGCCTGATAGTCGCCAAACTGTACTTTTGCTGACTGACGAACCTGCGGTTCGCAATCCGCAGGCGCGCCTGCGGCAATCAGTGCCTGACTGACTTTTTCGGAGAGAAGAGCCTGAATATTCACCTGGATACCTTACGTTTTAGATGCGGGCTTACAACCGCCCGCGCCAGTTAAAGAATTTAGGGCGGGAGTATACTGCAAATGCCTTCTGGCGTCAGCATTGCGGGGCCTGAAGATTGCTCAGAATCCAGGCTAAGAAAGCGTGCATAACCATGCAATCATAAAAAGCCGGATTCTGCGGTTGGTCAAAACGGGGCAACGGAGTAAATTAGCGGCTTTGCGACACGAAAAGAGACTGACTTATGGCGAACTGGCAATCCATCGACGAACTGCATGATATTTCCGCAGATTTACCGCGCTTCACAAAGGCGTTCACAGAACTTGCCACCCGTCTTGGTCTGGATATCGCGCCGCTTGAGGCGGATCACATTTCGCTGCGCTGTCACCAGAACGCCACCGCCGAGCGCTGGCGTCGCGGGTTTGAACAGTGCGGCGAGCTGCTCTCTGAGAACATCATCAATGGACGCCCCATTTGCCTTTTTAAGCTGCATGAGCCGGTGAACGTGGCGCACTGGCAGTTCACCGTGGTTGAACTGCCGTGGCCGGGCGAGAAACGCTATCCGCACGAAGGCTGGGAGCATATTGAAATCGTCCTTCCGGGTGAGCCGGAAACGTTGAACGCGCGCGCCCTGGCCCTGCTGTCAGACGACGGATTAAGCAAGCCGGGGATTTTTGTGAAGACGAGTTCACCCAAAGGCGAGCGCGAGCGTCTGCCTAACCCGACGCTGGCCGTGACGGACGGGCAGGTGACCGTGAAATTTCATCCCTGGACCATTGAGCAGATCGTTGCCAGCGAAGCCTGAGAGTTGTGACTCGTCGCCAGGACCCGAACCGAGAGGCGTGCCATGATGGCGCGTTAAGCTGATTTTAAGGAGAAGCAGATGGCGCTGCTGGAGATTTGTTGTTACAGCGTGGAGTGTGCCGTAACGGCGCAAAAGATGGGAGCGGACCGTATTGAACTGTGCGCTGCCCCGAAAGAAGGGGGGTTAACGCCTTCATACGGCGTGTTGAAGTCTGCCCGCCAGGCGGTCACCATTCCGGTACATCCAATCATTCGTCCTCGCGGCGGCGATTTTTGTTACACGGCGGGCGAGTTCAGTGCCATGCTTGAAGATATCGCCCTTGTTCGCGACCTGGGGTTTCCCGGCCTGGTGACCGGCCTGCTTGATGAAGACGGACATGTCGATCTGCCGCGCATGCGCCAGGTGATGGACGTCGCTAAAGGGATGGCCGTCACTTTTCACCGTGCGTTTGATATGTGTAAAGATCCTCTGCAAGCGTTTGATACGCTTGCCGAACTTGGCGTGGCGCGCGTCCTGACATCGGGGCAGCAGTCTTCGGCTGAAAAAGGACTGCAATTAATTACGGAACTAAAAGCACATTCCGGTGTTCCAATAATAATGGCGGGTGCGGGAGTCCGTGCCAGCAATCTGGAACGGTTTTTAAACGCCGGGGTGGAAGAGCTTCACAGCTCTGCGGGTAAATGGATACCTTCACCCATGCGTTATCGCAATACAGGGCTGTCAATGTCGACGGATGCTGAAGCGGATGAGTATTCACGCTACGGCGTAGAGGGAGAGTCGGTTGCGGAAATGAAGTCGCTGATTGAGCGTCATCACGTGTAGCAACGTACCGATTTTTACCGCGCATCATGTCGCCCAATATGATGCTTGCTTGTACCAGGCCCCTGCCAATTACACAGGGGCCTTTTTTTATCTATGCCCCTCTCCCCAAAGGGGCGAGGGTGAAAAGACCGCACCGTGCAGTCCCCTCTCCCCTGTGGGGAGAGGGTTAGGGTGAGGGGTAAAACTACGGCTTGGTCGCAATCAGCACCGCACGCATCGGTGCAGGATAGCCTTCAACGGTTTTGCTGTGGTCGGCCGGGTCGAGGAACTGCTCCAGCGATTCGGTGATCATCCAGTCGGTGCGGCGCTGCTCTTCGATAGACGTCACGCAGACGTCGGCAATGCGCACGTCCACAAACCCGCATTTCTCCAGCCAGTTTTTCAGCGCCAGCGCGGACGGGATGAAGTAAACGTTGCGCATCTGCGCGTAGCGATCGCCCGGCACCAGCACGGCATGTTCATCGCCTTCAATCACCAGCGTTTCCAGCACCAGCTCGCCGCCGCTGACCAGCTGATCTTTGAGCTGCCACAGGTGTTCAAGCGGGGAACGACGGTGATACAGCACGCCCATGGAGAAGACGGTATCAAACGCTTTCAGGGCAGGGAGCTGCTCAATGCCCAGCGGCAGCAGGTGCGCGCGCTGGTCGTTGCCGAGCAGTTTTCGCACCGCTTCAAACTGGCACAGGAAGAGCTGCATCGGGTCGATGCCGACCGCCAGATGCGCGCCAGCGCCAATCATGCGCCACATGTGGTAACCGCTGCCGCAGCCCACGTCCAGAATGGTGCGCCCGGTCAGATCGGAAAGGTGCGGCAGAACGCGATCCCACTTCCAGTCTGACCGCCACTCGGTATTGATGTTCACGCCGTACAGCGAAAACGGCCCTTTACGCCACGGCATTAAATTACGCATCAGCGTTTCGATGCGGTTGATCTGCCCGGCCGGGAGCGGCTCTTCGCTCTCGGCGGTTACGCTGTGCAGAAGATCCAGACGATGCGGGGTCAGTTCCGGCAGATACTCCACGGCATTTGACCACTGTTTTAACAGGCCGTGCTGCTGGTCGCGCTGCCAGGCGGCAATCTGCGCCGGCAGGGTCTCCAGCCAGTGGGAAAGATGGTTTTTAGCAATCAGCTGATAAAAGTTGCTGAATTCAATCATGCGGCATCCCCGGCTTTTAGCGCCACCAGAGAGCCAAAGTTAAAGCACTGGAACCACAGTTCGCTGTGCTCAAACCCGGCTTTGTGCAGGCGCGCTTTATGGGTTTCCACGGAGTCCGTCAGCATCACGTTTTCGAGCATGCTGCGCTTCTGGCTGATCTCCAGCTCGCTGTAGCCGTTCGCCCGTTTGAAATCGTGGTGCATGTTGAACAGCAGCTCGCCTACTTTGGCATCCTCAAAGCTGAATTTCTCAGACAGCACCAGCGCGCCGCCGGGATTCAGCCCCTGGTAAATTTTGTCCAGCAGCAGCTGGCGGTCTTCAGGCACCAGGAACTGCAGGGTAAAATTCAGCACCACCATCGAGGCGTTGTTAATCTCGATCTCGCGGATATCGCCTTCCACCACGTCCACCGGAACGGGCGCTTTGTACGCATCAATATGGCGACGGCAGCGTTCCACCATGGCCGGGGAGTTATCGACGGCAATGATTCGGCAGCCATCGTGATGAATGTTACGACGTACCGACAGCGTTGCCGCGCCTAGCGAGCAGCCCAGGTCGTAGACCTGCGTACCGGGTTGAACGAAGCGCTCAGCCAGCATACCGATCATAGAGATAATATTGGAATAACCGGGAACAGAGCGCTGGATCATATCCGGGAAGACTTCGGCTACCCGTTCATCGAAGGTCCAGTCGCCCAGGCTGGCGATAGGCGCGGAAAAAAGCGTGTCGCGATCTGACATAACGTAAAAATCCGGGAAAAATAAAGTGGCGTATTGTGCGCTAATGGAGGGAGAAAACCAACTCCCACGGCATATACCACAGGTTAGCCAGCACCATCAGCAAAAGCGAACACCAGGTCGCGCTCATGCCGGAACGACGCCAGCGGAATAAACGGTGGTGAAAGCCGTAATAATGCATTAACCGGCCGGCAATCAGCATCAGGCCACAAATATGCACCATCCAGGTTTCCGCGCCATTCATCTCCATAAACAGCAGCAGGATGAGGGCAACGGGGATGTATTCCACCGCATTACCGTGAATGCGGATAGCGCTTTGCAGTTCGGAGAACCCGCCGTCGCCGTAAGAGACGCGGTACTGCATCCTCAGGCGCACAACATCAAATGAAAATTTAATCAGCAGTAATGCACCTAACACCGCATACAGCGCGCTGACCATACTAACTCCCTGTTTTTGGCAGATGGCACTTCACTATGATAGGGGGTGATATCAGAAAAGAGAAGATTGTTGTGGGATGGAAGGGGCGCTGCCCACGGACGCCACCGCAGCCTGCAAGGCCTGCCACAGAGCATCGACCAGTTCCGGCGCCTGAGCGATATCCGGCGTATGCAAAAAGAGGTACGGCGTGGTGGTGTGCTCCCAGTTCGCGAGTTTTTGCAGCCAGACGGCGAACATCGCCTGATTTTGCTGCATGTTGTCGCTGCCGATGAACCTGACCATTGGGTTCTGCGCGGTCACGATGGCGTGAACCGGCACTTTCGGTTTTTTACGCTGCGCTTCAACGATAGCCTCGCTATGCGGTATCGCACTGTGCACCGGACGACTGTCAAGGATCACGCGGTTAACGGAACGATCCAGCAGGCCGCGGTTAAGCGCTTTTTCGGCTTCGCCTTTCGCGAAAAAGTCCTGGTGCCGGACTTCAACGCCATAGGTGAAGTCGCCAGGTAGCGCATCGAGGAACTGCCACAGCGCGGGCAGGTCGCGCGGGCCAAAGGTGGCGGGAAGCTGGAGCCAGTATTGCCCGATGCGGTTAGCCAGCGGCGACATGCGCGTGAAAAATTCTTCCGTTAAGTCCCCGCAGTTGCGCAGCGCGGCCTGGTGGGAGATGGTCGCCGGAAACTTAAAGCAGAAACGGAAATCGTCCGTCGTTTGCTCCCGCCAGCGTTCGACAATCTCCGCGCGGGGCAGGGCGTACAGCGTGGTGTTACCCTCGACGCAGTTGAAGTGTCGGGCATACTCTTCAAGGCTGGTGATGCCCAGGCGCACCCATTTCGGGTGCGACCACTGGGGCAGGCCCACGTACATCATAGCGCGCTTAAAATCTCATCCGTGCTGCGCACGCGTCCGATGCGCGGGAAGATATGGGTCATGCTGCCCTGATGCTGTTCAGCGGAAGCCGCGCTGCAGGCATCTTCGGCAATCACCAGATTAAAGCCCAGCTCCCAGGCGTTACGGGCGGTGGATTCCACGCCGATGTTGGTGGATATGCCGCACAGAATAATGGTGTCGATACCGCGGCGGCGAAGCTGCAGCTCAAGGTCGGTCCCGTAGAAGGCGCCCCACTGACGTTTGGTCACTTCGATATCGCTGTCGCGTTTGCCCAGCGACACCGGGTACGTCCACCAGTTTTCCGGCAGGGCATGCGCGGGCGCCTGGGCATCAACGGGCTGTTTTAACGCCTCGGCGAAATCAGCGGACCAGCCGACGCGCACCATGACCACAGGAGCACCGCTGGCGCGGCATTTCTCGGCCAGGCGAGCGGCGCGGCTGACGACTTCATCCGCTGCATGTGGGCCACCGGCGAAGGGCAGGATCCCTTCCTGTAAATCAATCACCACAAGCGCGGTTTTGCGGGCATCAAGTGTTAACATCGTCACTCCAGGTAAATTAATCACTTCCGTAACACCTTACGACGTGATGACCTGTTATCGGTCGGATAATTTTGTTAATTTTTGTGAGAATGCGCAATAAGAGTGCAGCAAACGACCGTCTGGCGGTGGTTCGCTCTTATCGTCCGGCGGAATTTCCAGTATAATAGCCGCCTTTTTTCATCCAGTTGTGACATACAGAAAGCTGCGACATAGTAGCCTGCATACCAGGCGACATTTAGCCTGCGGCTAATTAAGGGATATCTCATGCGTACAGAATATTGCGGGCAGCTGCGTCAGTCCCACGTCGGACAGCAGGTCACCCTGTGTGGTTGGGTCAACCGTCGTCGTGATCTTGGTAGCCTTATCTTCATCGATATGCGCGACCGTGAAGGTATCGTCCAAGTGTTCTTCGACCCGGATCGCGCAGAAGCGCTGAAGCTGGCTTCTGAACTGCGTAATGAGTTCTGCATTCAGGTCACCGGCACCGTGCGTGCGCGTGACGAGAAAAACGTTAACGCCGACATGGCTACGGGCGCTATCGAAGTGCTGGCCTCCGATCTGGTTATCATCAACCGTGCTGAAGCGCTGCCGCTGGACTCCAACCACGTCAACACTGAAGAAGCGCGTCTGAAATACCGCTACCTGGATCTGCGTCGTCCGGAAATGGCCCAGCGCCTGAAAACCCGTGCGAAAATCACCAGCCTGGTGCGTCGCTTTATGGATGACCACGGTTTCCTCGATATCGAAACCCCGATGCTGACCAAAGCCACGCCGGAAGGCGCGCGCGATTACCTGGTGCCATCCCGCGTTCATAAAGGTAAATTCTACGCGCTGCCGCAGTCACCGCAGCTGTTCAAACAGCTGCTGATGATGTCCGGCTTCGATCGCTATTATCAAATCGTTAAGTGCTTCCGCGACGAAGACCTGCGCGCTGACCGTCAGCCAGAATTTACCCAGATCGACGTGGAAACCTCCTTCATGACCGCCGAACAGGTGCGTGAGGTGATGGAAGCCCTGGTGCGTAGCTTGTGGAACGACGTGAAAGGCGTTGAGCTGGGCGATTTCCCGATCATGACCTTTGCCGAAGCGGAACGTCGCTACGGCTCCGACAAGCCAGACCTGCGTAACCCGATGGAGCTGGTGGACGTGGCAGACCTGGTGAAGGCCGTTGAGTTCGCGGTATTCGCGGGCCCGGCTAACGATCCGAAAGGCCGCGTGGCTGCCCTGCGCGTACCGGGCGGTGCGGCGCTGAGCCGTAAGCAGATTGATGACTACGGCAACTTTATTAAGATCTACGGCGCGAAAGGCCTGGCCTATATTAAAGTGACCGAGCGCGCGAAAGGTCTGGAAGGGATCACCAGCCCGGTAGCGAAGTTCCTGAACGCGGACATCGTGGAAGCGATCCTCGAACGCACCGGTGCGCAGGACGGCGACATGATCTTCTTCGGCGCAGACAACAAGAAAGTCGTTGCGGATGCGATGGGCGCGCTGCGTCTGAAGCTCGGCAAAGACCTGAACCTGACCGACGAAACCAAGTGGGCGCCGCTGTGGGTTATTGACTTCCCAATGTTTGAAGACGACGGTGAAGGCGGCCTGACCGCAATGCACCATCCGTTCACTTCGCCAAAAGACATGACGGCGGCAGAGCTGAAAGCGGCACCGGAAGATGCTGTTGCGAATGCCTACGACATGGTCATCAACGGCTACGAAGTGGGCGGCGGTTCCGTGCGTATTCACAGCGGTGACATGCAGCAGACCGTGTTCGGCATTCTGGGCATTAACGAGCAGGAGCAGCGCGAGAAGTTTGGCTTCCTGCTGGACGCGCTGAAATACGGCACGCCGCCGCACGCGGGTCTGGCCTTCGGTCTTGACCGTCTGACCATGCTGCTGACCGGCACCGATAACATTCGTGATGTTATTGCCTTCCCGAAAACCACTGCCGCAGCGTGTCTGATGACCGAAGCGCCAAGCTTTGCCAACCCGGCAGCGCTGGCCGAGCTGGGCATTGAAGTGGTGAAGAAGGAAGAGAAAAACTGATATGGCATATAAGCTTCCCGTTTCTGTCCTGGTGGTCATTTATGCAGAAGACACGAAGCGGGTGCTGATGTTGCAGCGGCGCGACGATCCTGATTTCTGGCAGTCGGTTACCGGCAGCCTGGAAGAGGGGGAGACCGCGCCGCAGGCCGCCGCGCGTGAAGTAAAGGAAGAGGTCACCATTGATGTCGCTCATGAGCAACTGACCCTGAAGGACTGTCAGCGTACGGTGGAGTTTGAAATTTTTAGCCATTTACGTCATCGCTATGCGCCGGGCATTGAGCGCAACACGGAGTCGTGGTTCTGTCTCGCGCTCCCCCATGAGCGGGAGATCGTGTTTACCGAACACCTGAACTACCGCTGGGTGAACGCGGCGGATGCCGCCGCACTGACCAAGTCGTGGAGCAACCGGCAGGCGATTGAAGAATTTGTAATTAACGCGGCCTGAGAAGGCGCGATTTTTGGAGAACTTTTTATGGCAGGTCATAGTAAGTGGGCCAACACCAAACACCGCAAAGCGGCACAGGATGCCAAGCGCGGTAAGATCTTTACCAAAATTATTCGTGAGCTGGTGACAGCGGCACGTCTGGGCGGCGGCGATCCGGCCTCTAACCCGCGTCTGCGCGCGGCGGTGGATAAAGCCCTGTCCAACAACATGACGCGTGACACCCTGAACCGTGCGATTGCACGTGGCGTGGGCGGTGATGAAGACGCGAACATGGAAACCATCATTTATGAAGGGTACGGCCCTGGCGGTACTGCGGTGATGGTTGAATGTCTGTCTGACAACCGTAACCGTACCGTTGCGGAAGTGCGCCACGCGTTCACCAAAACCGGTGGCAACCTGGGCACTGACGGTTCCGTAGCTTACCTGTTCAGCAAAAAAGGCGTCATCTCCTTCGAGAAAGGCGACGAAGATGCGATCATGGAAGCGGCGCTGGAAGCGGGTGCGGAAGACGTGGTGACCTACGATGATGGTGCCATTGACGTCTACACCGCGTGGGAAGAGATGGGCGCCGTGCGCGATGCGCTGGAAGCGGCGGGCCTGAAAGCGGATAACGCCGAAGTCTCCATGATCCCGTCCACCAAAGCGGATATGGATGCAGAAACCGCACCGAAACTGCTGCGTCTGATCGACATGCTCGAAGACTGCGACGACGTGCAGGAAGTGTACCACAACGGTGAAATCTCTGATGAGGTTGCAGCGACTCTCTGATGAGAGCCTGTAAACCGTTTACGGGAGACGCGTGATGTCGATTATCCTCGGGATTGACCCCGGCTCACGCGTCACCGGCTATGGCGTTATCCGCCAGGTGGGACGCCAGCTGACCTACCTCGGCAGTGGATGTATTCGCACCAAAGTGGACGATCTGCCGTCGCGCCTGAAGCTCATCTATGCGGGCGTGTCGGAGATTATCACTCAGTTCCAGCCGGACTATTTCGCCATCGAGCAGGTCTTTATGGCCAAGAACGCGGACTCGGCGCTGAAGCTCGGTCAGGCGCGCGGGGTGGCGATTGTTGCCGCCGTGAACCAGGATCTCCCGGTGTTCGAATACGCCGCGCGTCAGGTTAAGCAGACGGTGGTGGGGATTGGTAGCGCGGAGAAGAGCCAGGTGCAGCACATGGTGCGCACCCTGCTGAAGCTTCCCGCGAACCCGCAGGCCGACGCCGCCGATGCGCTGGCGATTGCGATTACCCACTGTCACGTCAGCCAGAACGCGATGCAAATGAGCGAGTCGCGGCTCAATCTGGCGCGAGGCAGGTTACGATAATCAGAAATCAGGCTGGATGTTTATCCAGCCTTTTTTTATTATGTCGGCAGTTAATTTCTTCCAGAACGCAGGAGCGTCACGTGATAGGCAGACTCAGAGGCATCATCATTGAAAAACAACCCCCGTTAGTGCTGCTGGAAGTGGGTGGCGTGGGCTATGAAGTCCATATGCCGATGACCTGCTTCTACGAGCTGCCGGACGCGGGCAAAGAGGCGATTGTCTTTACCCAGTTTGTGGTGCGTGAAGATGCTCAGCTGCTGTACGGCTTTAACAACAAGCAGGAACGCACCCTGTTCCGCGAGCTGATTAAAACCAACGGCGTGGGGCCGAAGCTGGCGCTGGCGATTTTGTCCGGCATGTCCGCTCCGCAGTTTGTGAATGCCGTTGAGCGCGAAGATCCCGCGGCGCTGATTAAGCTTCCGGGCATCGGTAAGAAAACCGCAGAACGTCTGATCGTCGAAATGAAAGACCGCTTTAAAGGTCTGCACGGCGATCTGTTCACCCCGGCCGCCGATTTGGTTCTGACTGCTCCTGGTGCGCCTGCCTCTGATGATGACGCCGAGCAGGAAGCGGTTGCCGCGCTGGTGGCGCTGGGCTATAAACCTCAGGAGGCCAGCCGGATGGTGAGCAAAATTGCTAAACCGGACGCCAGCAGTGAAACCCTGATTCGTGAAGCGCTGCGCGCTGCATTGTGAGGTAAAGGATGATTGAAGCAGATCGCCTGGTATCGGCAGGCACCCTTCAGGCAGAAGACGTGGTGGATCGTGCGATCCGCCCGAAGCTGCTTGATGAGTACATCGGCCAGCCGCAGGTTCGCTCCCAGATGGAGATTTTCATCCAGGCGGCAAAGCTGCGTGGCGATGCACTCGATCACCTGCTGATTTTTGGCCCGCCGGGGTTAGGGAAAACCACCCTGGCGAATATCGTCGCCAACGAAATGGGCGTGAATCTGCGCACCACCTCCGGCCCGGTGCTGGAGAAAGCGGGCGATCTGGCGGCGATGCTGACCAACCTTGAACCGCATGACGTGCTGTTTATTGACGAAATCCACCGCCTGTCGCCCATCGTGGAAGAGGTGCTCTATCCGGCGATGGAAGATTACCAGCTGGATATCATGATCGGCGAAGGCCCGGCCGCGCGCTCTATCAAAATCGATCTGCCGCCGTTTACCCTGATTGGCGCCACGACGCGCGCCGGGTCGTTAACCTCTCCACTGCGCGATCGCTTCGGTATTGTACAGCGTCTGGAGTTTTATCAGGTGCCGGACCTCCAGCATATCGTGGGCCGCAGCGCGCGCTACATGGGGCTGGATATGAGTGAAGAGGGCGCATTTGAGGTGGCGAAGCGTTCCCGCGGGACGCCGCGTATTGCCAACCGTCTGCTGCGTCGCGTGCGTGACTTCGCCGAGGTGAAGCACGATGGCACCATATCGGCAGAGATTGCCGCCCAGGCGCTGGATATGCTGAACGTGGACGCCGAAGGCTTTGACTATATGGACCGCAAGCTGCTGCTGGCGGTGCTGGATAAGTTCTTTGGCGGACCGGTTGGCCTGGATAACCTGGCGGCGGCAATCGGCGAGGAGCGCGAGACCATTGAGGACGTGCTGGAGCCGTATCTGATCCAGCAGGGCTTCTTACAGCGCACGCCGCGTGGCCGAATGGCGACGGTGCGGGCGTGGAATCATTTCGGCATTACGCCACCGGCAATGCCGTAATCCATTGTTCCCTCTCCCTGTGGGAGAGGGCCAGGGTGAGGGCATCAGCGCCCTCGATGTTAATTTGCGGTCTTCTTCATCATACTGAAAATAAACAACACCGCTGCACACAGCACCACCGACGGCCCCGCAGGCGTGTCATAAAACGCCGAGAAGGTTAACCCGCCCGTTACCGCAATCATCCCGATAATCACGGCCACACCGGCCATCTGCTCCGGCGTACGGGCAAAGCGACGCGCCGTGGCGGCAGGGATGATCAGCAGCGACGTGATAATCAGCGCGCCGACGAACTTCATTGCCACTCCTATGGTTAACGCCGTCACCAGCATCAGCAGCAGCTTCACGCGCTGCAGCTTCACGCCGTCGACGAAGGCCAGATCCGGGCTGACGGTCATTGCCAGTAAATTCCGCCACTGCCACAGCAGAATACCCAGCACCACCATTACGCCAATGGCAATAGCGATGAGATCTTCCGGCGTCACGGCCAGCAGATCGCCGAACAGGTAGGCCATCAGGTCAACGCGGATATTCGACATCAGGCTAACAACGACCAGACCCAGCGACAGCGCGCTGTGCGCCATGATGCCAAGCAGCGTATCAATGGCGAGGTGAGGGCGCTTCTCCAGCCAGACCAGACCGGCCGCCAGCAGCAGCGTGACCACAACCACCGCGTAGAAGGGATTCACATCCAGCAGCAAACCAAAGGCAACGCCCAGCAGCGACGCGTGCGCCAGGGTATCACCGAAGTAAGACATTCTGCGCCACACCACAAACGAGCCGAGTGGACCCGCGGCGCAGGCAAGCATAACCCCGGCCAGCCAGCCGGGCAGTAACAGTTCAATCATGAGTGTCCATTTCCCCGACGCAGAACGATTCGTCCCTGCAAATCATGGCGGTGATTATGATGATGGCGATAAATGCCAAGCTGCTCAGCGCCGCGAGGGCCGAACATGGAGATAAATTCCGGGTGCATTGAGACCACTTCAGGCGTGCCTGAACAGCAAATGTGATGGTTAAGGCACAGCACTTCGTCAGTTTTCGCCATCACCAGATGCAGGTCGTGGGAGACCATCAGCACGGCGCAGTTCAGTTCGCGGCGCAGCTGGTCTATCAAATCATAAAGCGCAACCTGACCATTGACGTCAACGCCCTGGGTTGGTTCATCCAGCACCAGCAGCTGCGGGCTGCTCAATAGCGCACGGGCCAGCAAAACGCGCTGCGTCTCGCCGCCGGACAGCTTCTGCAGCGGCGCGTCGATAAGATGGCCCGCCTGCACGCGCTTCAGCGCCGGGAGAATATCGGCTTTTCGCGTGCCGGGACGCAGACGCAGAAAACGACTTACCGTCAGCGGCAGGGTAGCGTCCAGATGTAATTTTTGCGGCACATAGCCGATCCGCAATTTTTCCTCGCGCGTGATTACACCTTCATCCGGTGTAACCAGACCCAGCACCACGCGCACCAGAGTGGATTTACCTGCGCCATTTGGGCCGAGCAGCGTTAAAATTTTGCCGGGCTTCAAATCCAGCGACACGTCAGAGAGGACGCGGCGCTGGCCAAAGGAGACCGAAATATTGTCGAGAGAAACCAGAGTCGTCATGTCAATTTAAGCTTGAAGAAGTCAACGAATGTTATAATATCACATTCCACGCATTCACTACGATGATCAGTCGCATTATGTTACATAAAAATACGCTTCTTTTCGCAGCATTATCCACCGCCCTTTGGGGAACAACCGCACAAGATGTTAACGCTGCCGTTGTCGCTTCGCTTAAACCGCTTGGATTCATCGCGTCGGCCATTGCCGATGGGGTAACGGAAACCCAGGTTCTGCTACCTGACGGGGCTTCAGAGCATGACTATTCCCTGCGCCCGTCCGACGTAAAACGCTTACAAAACGCAGACTTAGTTGTCTGGATTGGTCCGGAGATGGAAGCGTTTATGCAGAAGTCTGCCAAACAGATCCCAGGCGAAAAACAGGTCGCAATTGCCGGGCTGTCCGGCGTGAAACCGCTGCTGATGAAAGGGGCGGATGATGACGCTGACGAACACGACCATCACGCTGCAGAGGGTGAAAAAGGTGATGGAGATCACCATCACGGCGAGTACAACATGCATCTCTGGCTATCCCCAGAGATAGCGCGGCTTTCAGCGGTTGCAATCCATGACAAATTAGTGGAACTTATGCCGCAAAGTCGAGCCAAACTAGACGCCAACCTGAAGGATTTTGAGGCACAATTAGCCGCAACCGATAAGCAGGTAGGTAATGAGCTCGCACCGTTGAAAGGAAAAGGGTATTTCGTTTTTCATGACGCCTACGGCTACTACGAAAAACACTACGGCCTGACCCCGCTTGGGCACTTTACCGTCAACCCTGAAATTCAACCTGGTGCGCAGCGTTTACATGAAATCAGAACACAGTTGGTTGAGCTGAAAGCGACATGCGTTTTTGCTGAGCCACAGTTCAGGCCAGCGGTCGTAGAAGCCGTGGCCAGGGGAACATCCGTGCGCATGGGAACCCTTGACCCGCTAGGTACGAATATCCAGTTGAGCAAAGCGAGCTACTCGCAGTTCCTCAGCCAACTGGCGAACCAGTATGCGAGCTGCCTGAAAGGAGATTAACGAGGAAGTGAATACGTGCAACAGATAGCCCGCTCTGTCGCCCTGGCATTTAACAATCTGCCTCGACCCCACCGCGTTATGCTGGGGTCGCTTACAGTTCTCACCTTAGCGGTCGCCGTCTGGCGGCCCTATGTTTACCACCCGAGTTCTGCCCCGATCATAAAAACCATCGAGCTTGAAAAGAGCGAGATCCGATCTTTGCTGCCTGAAGCCAGCGAGCCTATCGACCAGGCCGCTCAGGAAGATGAAGCTATCCCTCAGGATGAACTGGACGATAAAACCGAGAACGAAGCGGGGATCCACGAATACGTTGTCTCTACCGGTGACACGCTGAGCAGCGTGCTTAACCAGTACGGTATCGACATGGGCAATATCAGCCAGCTGGCCGCTGCGGATAAAGACCTGCGTAACCTGAAAATCGGGCAACAGCTCTCCTGGACATTAACGGCGGATGGCGATCTTCAGCGCTTGACCTGGGAAATGTCCCGCCGCGAAACCCGCACCTACGACCGCACTGCAAACGGTTTCAAAATGACCAGTGAAATGCAGAAAGGCGACTGGGTGAACAGCGTGATGAAAGGCACCGTCGGCGGAAGTTTTGTTTCCAGCGCCCGTGATGCGGGCCTGACCAGCGGTGAAATCAGCGCGGTGATCAAAGCCATGCAGTGGCAAATGGATTTCCGTAAGCTGAAGAAAGGCGACGAGTTTTCCGTCCTGATGTCCCGCGAAATGCTGGACGGCAAGCGCGAGCAGAGCCAGCTTCTGGGGGTGCGTCTGCGCTCCGAGGGCAAAGATTACTACGCCATTCGCGCGGAAGACGGCAAGTTCTATGACCGCAGCGGTACGGGTCTTGCGAAAGGCTTCCTGCGTTTCCCGACGGCGAAACAGTTCCGCGTCTCCTCTAACTTCAACCCGCGTCGTCTGAACCCGGTCACCGGGCGCGTTGCGCCTCACCGCGGGGTAGACTTCGCGATGCCGCAGGGCACGCCGGTGCTGTCCGTTGGCGATGGCGAAGTGGTGATGGCAAAACGCAGCGGTGCAGCGGGTTATTACGTGGCTATCCGTCACGGTCGCACCTACACCACCCGCTATATGCACCTGCGCAAGCTGCTGGTCAAACCGGGGCAGAAAGTGAAACGTGGCGACCGTATCGCGCTCTCCGGCAACACCGGCCGCTCTACTGGCCCACACCTGCACTATGAAGTGTGGATCAACCAGCAGGCCGTGAACCCGCTGACGGCCAAACTGCCGCGCACCGAAGGCCTGACAGGTAAAGATCGTTCCGATTACCTGGCGCAGGCGAGAGAGGTGATACCGCAGCTGAGCTTAAACTAAGCTCTCTGTTTTGTGAAAAAAGCCGGTGTCAGTATGCGCCGGCTTTTTCTTTTGTGCGCGGGCGACTGCCTCGCTACACTATCTGAATAATTTTTTGCGTCACCAGACCCTGGAACCAGCATGGAAACAAAAAAAAATAATATTGAATACATTCCTGAGTTTGAAAAATCCTTTCGACACCCGCGCAACTGGGGCGCCTGGCTGGGGGTTTACACCTTTGCGGGCATCGCTATGCTGCCTGCCGCGCTGCGCGATCCCGTCCTGGGCAAAATAGGCCGTCTGGCAGGGCGCTTAGGTAAAAGCGCGCGTCGTCGTGCGCAGATTAACCTCTATTACTGTTTTCCTGAAAAAAGCGATGCCGAGCGCGAGGCCATCATAGACGCGATGTATACCACCGCACCGCAGGCCATGGCGATGATGGCGGAGCTGGCGCTGAAAGGACCGGAAAAAATCATCGATCGCGTTGACTGGAAAGGACTGGAAATCATTGAAGAAATGCGTCGCAATGACGAGAAGGTCATTTTCCTCGTGCCGCACGGCTGGGGCGTAGACATTCCGGCGATGCTGATGGCCTCTCAGGGCCAGAAGATGGCGGCCATGTTCCATAACCAGGGCAATAAAATCTACGATTTTGTCTGGAATACCGTACGTCGTCGTTTTGGCGGGCGTTTGCATGCGCGTAACGACGGCATCAAGCCGTTTATTCAGTCGGTGCGTCAGGGGTACTGGGGCTACTATCTGCCGGATCAGGACCACGGGCCCGAGCACAGCGAGTTTGTCGACTTCTTTGCGACCTACAAAGCCACGCTTCCCGCGATTGGCCGCCTGATGAAGGTCTGCCGCGCCCGCGTGATCCCGCTCTTCCCGGTTTATGACGGTAAAACGCATCGTCTGAGCATCGAAGTCCGTCCGCCGATGGACGACTTGCTGACCGCGGACGATCGCACCATCGCGCGTCGCATGAATGAAGAGGTAGAGCTGCTGGTGGGGCCGCATACCGAACAGTACACGTGGATACTGAAGCTGCTGAAAACACGGAAGCCGGGAGAGACGGAGCCCTATAAGCGTAAAGAGCTTTACCCGAGGAAATAGAAAACCTTTATCCCTCACCCTGTCCCTCTCCCCTTAGGGGAGAGGGGATCGCACATATACCGTTATTATTCGACTGTAAGCACGCGGGTGGTATTGGTTGAGCCGATGGTGCTCATCACGTCACCCTGCGTCACGATGACGATATCACCAGACACCAGGTAACCTTTATCGCGCAGCAGGTTTACGGCATCGTGCGCCGCGGCTACGCCGTCATTGGTGCTGTCGAAGTGTACCGGGGTCACACCGCGGTACAGCGCCGTCAGGTTCAGCGTACGCTCGTGGCGGGACATGGCGAAAATCGGCAGGCCGGAGCTGATGCGAGAGGTCATCAGCGCGGTGCGGCCAGATTCGGTCATGGTGATGATCGCCGTAACGCCTTTCAGATGGTTGGCCGCGTACATGGCGGACATCGCAATCGCTTCTTCCACGTTGTCGAACTGGATATCCAGGCGGTGCTTGGAGACGTTAATGCTTGGGATCTTCTCCGCGCCCAGGCAAACGCGCGCCATTGCGGCCACGGTTTCTGCCGGATACTGGCCCGCCGCGGTTTCCGCTGACAGCATCACCGCATCGGTACCGTCCAGCACGGCGTTAGCGACGTCCATGACTTCCGCACGGGTTGGCATTGGGTTGGTGATCATGGATTCCATCATCTGGGTGGCGGTGATCACCGCGCGGTTCAGCTGACGTGCGCGACGAATCAGCGCTTTCTGGATACCGACCAGCTCAGGGTCGCCAATTTCCACGCCCAGATCGCCACGGGCAACCATCACCACGTCAGAGGCGAGGATCACATCGTCCATCGCATCCTGATCGCACACGGCTTCCGCGCGTTCAACCTTAGCGACGATTTTGGCATCACAGCCTGCGTCACGGGCCAGACGGCGCGCATAGTTCAGATCTTCGCCACAGCGCGGGAAGGAGACCGCCAGGTAGTCAACGCCGATCTGGGCCGCCGTTACGATATCCGCTTTGTCTTTGTCGGTCAGGGCTTCCGCAGAGAGGCCGCCGCCCAGTTTGTTGATGCCTTTGTTGTTGGAGAGCGGACCGCCGACGGTGACTTCAGTGAACACTTTCATCCCCTGAACTTCCAGCACCTTCAGCTGGACGCGACCGTCGTCGAGCAGCAGGATATCGCCAGGCACCACGTCAGCCGGCAGGCCTTTATAGTCGATTCCGACTTTCTCTTTATCGCCTTCGCCTTTGCCGAGGTTGGCATCCAGCAGGAATTTGTCGCCGATATTGAGGAAAACTTTACCTTCTTTGAAGGTTGATACACGAATTTTTGGACCCTGCAGGTCGCCGAGGATAGCGACGTGGCGGCCCAGCTTAGCGGCGATCTCACGCACTTTATCGGCACGCAATTTATGGTCTTCTGGCGTACCGTGAGAGAAGTTCATACGCACCACGTTGGCGCCAGCGGCGATAATTTTTTCAAGGTTATTATCGCGATCGGTGGCCGGGCCTAAGGTGGTTACGATCTTGGTTCTGCGAAGCCTTCTGGACATGTAATACTCCGTTGACTGAAACAACTTTGGTGTTGCGTGAACATTGAATCGGCCTTCATCTGCCGCAAGGCAGCAAAGAGGGGACCGAATGCCGAAAATCATTACATCGTAATTATTGGTTACGTCTTCGTTATCTACTTCAGGGAACATCGCTCTTTATAAGCAATTCTTTATCAAAACGCGATTCCTTCAGCGCTTCCTTGACTCGCTTCAAGTTATCCCGGAATTTTGCGCCGCGGCGTAAGGTAAATCCGGTCGCCAGCACGTCGATTACCGTCAGCTGCGCCAGACGGGACACCATTGGCATATACATGTCGGTATCCTCAGGGACATCCAGCGTGATGGCGAGGGTCGCCTCCCGCGCCAGCGGCGTGCCGGCGGTGGTGAGGGCGATCACCATGGCATCGTTTTCACGAGCCAGCTGCGCCAGCTCAACCTGGCTTTTGGTGCGGCCAGTGTGCGAAATCAGTACCACGACGTCATCCTCACTGCAATTCATACAGCTCATGCGTTGCAGCACAATGTCATCGGAATAAATTACCGGCACGTTAAAGCGGAAGAATTTATTCATCGCGTCGTGCGCCACGGCGGCTGACGAGCCAAGACCGAAGAAGGCAATGCGTTTGGCCTGGGTAAGTAAATCTACCGCGCGGTTTACTGAACTCATATCCAGACTTTGACGAACGTGATCGAGCGTGGCCATGGCCGACTCAAATATTTTTGCCGTATAGGCATCTACGCTGTCGTCTTCATCCACATTACGATTAACATAGGGGGTACCGTTTGCCAGACTTTGTGCCAGATGCAGTTTAAAATCAGGAAAGCCGCGCGTTTCCAGGCTGCGGCAGAAGCGGTTGACCGTCGGTTCACTGACGCCCGCTTCCTGAGCCAGAGCGGCGATGCTTGAATGAATCGCCTGAGCGGGCGCGGCCAGAATGACTTCAGCCACTTTTCGCTCGGATTTGCTAAGGTGTTCCAGCTGATACTGGATTTTTTCAAGCATGTTCATTGTTAACAAGGCGCTCATGGGGGTGGAAACGATTTCACGCATTGATGAAATCTTGATTCGATTAGCCGATATTACCCCTGTGGCTTCCCTAAAGGGTAACAGTCGACAAGATAATGTTGTTGTTTTTTTTCATTACTTGATCGATGTCGGGTTTTGCTATGACCCTGTTGCGCAAATTATCGACGGCTGTTGCGTCATTACGTCGCCATAATCGGCTGAATGGCGAAAAATCGCCGTATCGCACGAGACGATAAGCGCTAATGGTTTCGGGAATGACGTAAAAGCAGTACAGTGCATTGTAATAAAATTACAACGATACCTGGCAGAAGCACCAGGTGATCCAACTGAGGAGAATGACATGGCGGTAACGCAAACAGCCCAGGCATGTGACCTGGTCATTTTCGGCGCGAAAGGCGATCTTGCACGCCGAAAATTGCTGCCTTCCCTGTATCAACTGGAGAAAGCGGGCCAAATTCATCCGGATACGCGTATCCTGGGTGTAGGGCGCGCCGACTGGGACAAGGACGCTTATACCAAAGTCGTCCGCGAGGCGCTCGAAACTTTCATGAAGGAAAAAATTGATGAAAGTTTGTGGGATACCCTCAGCGGTCGTCTCGATTTCTGCAACCTGGACGTCAATGACGTCAGCGCGTTTTCCCGTCTGGGTGCCATGCTGGATCAGAAAAACCGTGTCACCATTAACTATTTCGCCATGCCGCCAAGCACCTTTGGCGCCATCTGCAAAGGTTTGGGCGAAGCCAAACTGAACGCCAAGCCGGCGCGCGTGGTGATGGAGAAGCCGCTGGGTACGTCGCTGGCAACCTCGCGTGAAATCAACGACCAGGTGGGCGAGTTCTTTGAAGAGTGCCAGGTCTACCGTATCGACCACTATCTCGGTAAAGAGACGGTACTGAACCTGCTGGCGCTGCGTTTCGCTAACTCCCTGTTTGTGAATAACTGGGACAACCGTACCATCGACCACGTGGAGATTACCGTGGCGGAAGAGGTGGGGATTGAAGGTCGCTGGGGTTACTTTGACCAGGCCGGCCAGATGCGCGACATGATCCAGAACCACCTGCTGCAAATACTGTGCATGATTGCCATGTCTCCACCGTCTGACCTGACGGCTGACAGCATCCGCGACGCTAAAGTTAAAGTGCTGAAGTCGCTGCGCCGCATCGACCGCTCCAACGTGCGCGAGAAGACCGTGCGCGGCCAGTACACCGCCGGGTTTGCGCAAGGCAAAAAAGTGCCGGGCTATCTGGAAGAAGAGGGCGCGAACAAGACCAGCAACACCGAGACCTTTGTGGCGATCCGCGTGGATATCGACGACTGGCGCTGGGCGGGCGTACCGTTCTACCTGCGTACCGGTAAACGTCTGCCGGCGAAGTGTTCCGAAGTTGTCGTCTACTTCAAAAATCCGGAACTGAACCTGTTCAAAGAATCCTGGCAGGAACTGCCGCAGAACAAGCTGACCATCCGTCTGCAGCCGGACGAAGGGGTGGATATCCAGATCCTCAACAAAGTGCCGGGCCTGGATCATAAGCACAACCTGCAGACCACCAAGCTGGATCTGAGCTACTCCGAAACCTTTAACCAGACGCACCTTGCGGATGCTTACGAGCGTCTGCTGCTGGAAACCATGCGCGGTATCCAGGCGCTGTTCGTGCGTCGCGACGAAGTGGAAGAGGCGTGGAAATGGGTCGACTCCATCACCGAAGCCTGGGCTGCCGATCAGGATGCGCCAAAACCGTATCAGGCGGGTACCTGGGGGCCAGTTGCGTCGGTGGCGATGATCACCCGCGATGGCCGCTCCTGGAACGAGTTTGAGTAGGATAATCCGCTAGCCCGAAAGTGTTATTTTACCGGTAACATGATCTAACACAGCTAGTGGCACAATTTTTATACTTTTAAGCTCCGCGTGGATTCACCCGCGGAGCTTTTTTTATTACACTGCCGGAAGTGATTTTGCCCCTGAGCTCCGGACAGCAAGCGTTTCAGCGTTGTTAACAACCGCCAGCGACTTTGTAAACTCCCGAGCCCGGACAGATAAATTAAAGGAGCTTTTATGAATCCTGTATTGTTACGCGTAACACAACGCATTATCGAGCGCTCGAAAGAGACCCGTTCGGCCTACCTCGCCCGCATTGAACAGGCGAAAAGCAACACCGTTCACCGCTCCCAGCTGGCCTGCGGTAACCTGGCTCACGGCTTCGCCGCCTGCCAGCCCGATGACAAAGCCTCCCTGAAAAGCATGCTGCGTAACAATATCGCTATTATCACGTCCTATAACGATATGCTCTCCGCGCACCAGCCGTATGAGGTCTATCCCAACATCATTCGTAAAGCGCTGCACAGCGTGAACGCGGTGGGCCAGGTGGCGGGCGGCGTGCCGGCGATGTGCGACGGCGTGACGCAGGGGCAGGATGGTATGGAGCTGTCGCTGCTGAGCCGCGAAGTGATTGCGATGTCTGCCGCGGTGGGCCTGTCACACAACATGTTTGATGGCGCGCTGTATCTCGGCGTATGCGACAAAATCGTCCCGGGACTGGTGATGGCGGCGCTGTCGTTTGGTCATCTGCCTGCGATTTTCGTGCCGTCCGGCCCGATGGCCAGCGGTCTGCCGAATAAAGAAAAAGTGCGTATCCGCCAGCTGTATGCGGAAGGCAAAGCCGATCGTCAGGCGCTGCTCGAAGCCGAAGCCGCGTCCTACCATGCGCCGGGCACCTGTACGTTCTACGGTACGGCCAACACCAACCAGATGGTGGTGGAGTTTATGGGGATGCAGCTTCCGGGCTCGTCCTTCATCCAGCCGGACGCGCCGCTGCGCCAGGCGCTGACCGAGGCCGCGGCCCGTCAGGTGACGCGTCTGACCGGAAACGGCAATGAATGGATGCCGATGGGCAAAATGGTCGACGAAAAAGTGATCGTCAACGGTATCGTCGCCCTGCTGGCGACCGGCGGTTCAACCAACCACACCATGCACCTGGTGGCCATGGCGCGCGCGGCGGGCATTCTGATTAACTGGGATGACTTCTCTGACATCTCCTCCGTGGTACCGCTGATGGCGCGCCTGTACCCGAACGGTCCGGCTGACATCAACCACTTCCAGGCCGCGGGCGGCGTCCCGCTGCTGATGCGCGAGCTGCTGAAAGGCGGTCTGCTGCATGAAGATGTGAACACCGTAGCCGGATTTGGCCTGCAGCGCTACACCCAGGAGCCGTGGCTGAACAACGGCGAGCTGGACTGGCGCGACGGGGCAACCGCGTCTCTTGATCCGCAGGTGATTGCCACTATCGACAAACCGTTCTCCCACCACGGCGGTACCAAAGTGCTGAGCGGCAACCTTGGCCGCGCGGTAATGAAGACCTCTGCCGTGCCGGAAGAGAACCAGGTTATCGAAGCCCCGGCGGTCGTGTTTGAAAGCCAGCACGACGTGCTGCCTGCCTTCGACGCCGGTCTGCTTGATAAAGACTGCGTGGTGGTGGTGCGTCATCAGGGGCCAAAAGCGAATGGCATGCCAGAATTACATAAACTTATGCCACCACTTGGTGTATTATTGGACCGCCGTTTCAAAATTGCGTTAGTGACCGATGGTCGCCTCTCAGGCGCATCCGGCAAAGTGCCTTCCGCCATCCACGTCACGCCTGAAGCCTACGACGGCGGCTTGCTGGCGAAAGTGCGCGACGGCGACATGATCCGCGTGAACGGCCAGACAGGCGAGTTAACCCTGCTGGTGGATGACGCAGAGCTGGCGGCACGTCAGCCCCATATTCCTGACCTGAGCGCATCGCGCGTGGGGACCGGACGCGAAATGTTCAGCGCGCTGCGTGAAAAGCTCTCCGGTGCGGAGCAGGGCGCAACCTGTATTACGTTTTAAGACGACTTGATTTTAACGATCTGGCGAGAGAGAACTCTGATGAAAAACTGGAAAACAAGTGCAGAAGCAATCCTGACCACTGGCCCTGTCGTGCCGGTTATCGTGGTAAACAAGCTGGAGCACGCTGTGCCGATGGCGAAAGCGCTGGTTGCGGGCGGCGTTCGCGTTCTGGAAGTGACCCTGCGTACCGCCTGCGCGATGGATGCCATCCGCGCCATCGCTAAAGAAGTGCCGGACGCCATCATCGGTGCGGGTACCGTTCTCAACGCGCAGCAGCTGGCGGAAGTGACCGAAGCCGGCGCACAGTTTGCCATCAGCCCGGGCCTGACCGAGCCGCTGCTGAAGGCCGCGACCGAAGGCACCATTCCTTTGATCCCGGGCATCAGCACCGTTTCTGAACTGATGCTTGGCATGGACTACGGTCTGAAAGAGTTCAAATTCTTCCCGGCAGAAGCAAACGGCGGCACCAAAGCGCTGCAGGCAATTGCGGGTCCCTTCTCTCAGGTACGCTTCTGCCCGACGGGCGGTATCTCCCCGGCTAACTACCGCGACTACCTGGCGCTGAAAAGCGTGCTGTGCATCGGCGGCTCATGGCTGGTTCCGGCGGATGCGCTGGAAGCGGGCGACTGGGATCGCATCACGAAACTGGCTCGTGAAGCGGTTGAAGGCGCGAAGCAGTAAGCCATTCGCAGCATGAAAAACGGGCCTTTCGGCCCGTTTTTTTATCCTGCTACCTGAACGTTCGCTGCCGCTGCTTTTGCTCTTGCAACGGCCTCGTCAACGTTATCCCCGGTGGCTAACGCCACGCCCAGGCGACGCGTACCGTCGATCTCCGGCTTGCCGAACAGACGGACCTGCAGGCCCGCGCCAACCGCGCCTTCGACGTTATCAAACGTGACGTTCTGACTTGTCAACCGCGGCAGGATCACCGCCGACGCCGCCGGGCCGTACTGGCGGATGCCGCCAACCGGCAGGCCGAGGAAGGCGCGCACGTGCAGGGCGAACTCCGAGAGATCCTGCGAAATGAGCGTGACCATGCCGGTGTCGTGCGGGCGAGGGGAGACTTCGCTGAAGATCACTTCGTTACCGCAGACGAACAGCTCCACGCCGAACAGGCCGTAACCGCCCAGGGCCAGAACGGTCTTACGGGCAATCTCCCGGGCACGCTCCAGCGCCAGGGGGCTCATCTGCTGCGGCTGCCAGGATTCGCGGTAATCGCCATCTTCCTGTCGGTGACCGATCGGGTCGCAGAAATGGACGCCGTCCACGGCGCTGACGGTGAGCAGGGTGATTTCGAAATCAAACTTCACCACGCCTTCGACAATGACGCGACCGGCACCGGCACGGCCACCCTGTTGCGCATAATCCCACGCGCTGTCCAGCGTGCTGCTGTCGCGAATAAAGCTCTGACCTTTACCGGAAGAGCTCATCACCGGCTTAATGATGCACGGGTAGCCAATCTCTTCAACGGCCTGCAGGAATGCGGCTTTGTCACCCGCAAAACGGTAGCCTGAGGTAGGCAGCCCCAGCTCCTCCGCCGCCAGGCGGCGAATGCCTTCACGGTTCATGGTCAACTTTGCCGCTTTGGCGCAGGGCACCACGCGCTGGCCTTCCTGCTCAAGGGCGATCAGCGTATCGGTTGCGATAGCTTCAATTTCCGGCACAACAAAATCCGGTTTCTCTCGTGCAATGAGCGTACGCAGGGCATCACCGTCCAGCATGTTAATCACATAAGAACGATGGGCGACGTGCATGGCAGGCGCGTCGGCGTAGCGGTCTACGGCAATCACCTCCACCCCTAAACGCTGACATTCAATGGCGACTTCCTTACCCAGTTCGCCCGATCCCAACAGCATTACGCGCGTCGCCGCAGGTCGCAGCGCGGTTCCTAAACGAGTCATAACATTCCCCCTGAAAAAGATGCGCGCAGTATAAACGAAAACGTTTGCGTCTGTCTTGCGCAGGGCAAAAGGGCAGACGAGAAATTTGCGCTTCTTTAGCCTTAGCGGACATTTCCTGACGCCTGCTCGCTTACGCTGTGGAAAATGTTACCCGATAAGCGAGGGAATCCATGTCAGGCTGGTTAAATCAACTGCAATCCATGTTAGGGCAGAAAACGTCAGGTTCCGGCGAGCAGGGGCTGAGCAAGCTGCTGGTACCGGGGGCACTCGGTGGGCTGGCAGGGCTGCTGGTTGCCAATAAATCCTCACGTAAGCTGCTGGCAAAATACGGTACCGGCGCGCTGCTGGCCGGGGGCGGCGCAATCGCCGGCACCGTGCTGTGGAACAAATATAAGGACAGAGTGCGAGCGGCGCACCGCGATGAACCTCACTATGGGGAGCATACTTCTCCGCTGGATCTGCGCACGGAGCGGCTCATCCTTGCGCTGGTTTTCGCCGCCAAAAGCGACGGGCACATTGATGATAAAGAGAGAGCGGCTATCGAACAGCAGCTGCGCGAAGCCGGTGTTGAAGAGCAGGGCAGGACGCTGGTGGCGCAGGCCATTGAGCAGCCGCTCGATCCGCAGCGTCTGGCGCTAGGCGTAAAGAATGAAGAAGAGGCGCTGGAGCTCTATTTCCTCAGCTGTGCCGCCATTGATGTCGATCACTTTATGGAACGCAGCTATCTCAACGCCCTGGGCGATGCGCTGAAAATCCCTCAGGACGTACGCGAAGGAATAGAAAAAGATATCCGGGAGCAAAAACAGACGCTACAGGGCTAGCTATCGCCTGTGGTCATGTTTCGCTTGCATCATGCGCGGGTTTTGCCAACCTTATAGGGTGTAAAACTCAAAAGAATGATGACATGCCACCGAAAGCCCGACGTACTCCTTATGCGATCGTCACGCATGGCGATACGCGTATAGACAACTATTACTGGCTGCGGGACGATTCGCGTTCCCGGCCAGAGGTGCTCGACTACCTGCACGAAGAAAACGACTATGGCCGCAGGGTCATGGCCAGCCAGCAGGCGCTGCAGGACCAGCTGCTGAACGAAATGGTGCAGCGTATTCCTCAGCGCGATATCTCCGCGCCCTGGACCAAAAACGGCTATCGCTATCGCCATATCTACGAGCCGGGCAACGAGTATCCCATCTATCAGCGGCAGTCGGTATTAAGCGCCGAGTGGGATGAATGGGACATTCTGCTGGATGCGAACCAGCGCGCCGCCCACAGCGAGTTTTATACCCTGGGCGGTATGTCCATCTCCCCGGACAACACCATTATGGCGCTGGCGGAGGATTATCTCTCCCGGCGCCAGTACGGCCTGCGTTTTCGCAACCTGGAAACCGGCAACTGGTATCCGGAAATGCTGGAAAACGTCTCCCCGGATTTTGTCTGGGCGAACGATTCCGAGACGGTCTACTACGTTAAAAAGCACGCCTCCACGCTGCTGCCTTATCAGGTATGGCGCCATACCGTAGGCACGGACTCAGCCGATGACGAGCTGGTCTATGAAGAGAAAGACGAAACGTTTTATGTCAGCCTGCATAAAACCTCCTCGCGCCACTATGTGATTATCTTCCTCGCCAGCGCCACCACCTCGGAAGTGCTGCTCCTGGATGCCGAACTGCCTGACGCCCAGCCGCTCTGTTTCCTGCCGCGCCGCAAGGATCACGAGTACAGCCTGGATCACTTCCAGCACAGCTTTTATCTGCGTTCGAATCGTGAAGGCAAGAACTTTGGTCTGTACAAAACCAAGGTGCGCGACGAGCGCAAGTGGGAGGTGCTCATTCCCGCGCGGGATCAGGTGATGCTTGAAGGGTTCACGCTGTTTACCGACTGGCTGGTGGTGGAGGAGCGCCAGCGGGGGCTGACCAGCATCCGGCAGATCAACCGTAAAACGCGCGAGGTGATAGGGATCGCGTTCGACGATCCGGCCTACGTCACGTGGATCGGCTTTAACCCGGAACCTGAATCGTCCCGGCTGCGCTACGGCTATTCGTCCATGACCACGCCGGATACGCTCTTCGAGCTGGATATGGATACCGGACAGCGCCAGGTGCTTAAGCAAACCGAAGTAAAGGGCTTTGATTCCGACAATTACCGCAGCGAACACCTGTGGGTCACCGCGCGCGATGGCGTGGAGGTGCCGGTCTCGCTCGTTTATCACAAGGCGCATTTCCAGAAGGGTAAAAATCCGATCCTGGTCTACGGCTACGGCTCCTATGGCTCCAGCATGGATGCCGACTTCAGCAGCAGCAGATTAAGCCTGCTCGACCGCGGCTTTGTTTTCGCCATTGCCCATATTCGCGGCGGCGGCGAGCTGGGGCAGCACTGGTATGAAGACGGGAAATTCCTGAAAAAGAAAAACACCTTCAACGACTATCTCGACGTCTGCGATGCGCTGATTGAGCAAGGCTATGGCGATCCTCAGCTCTGCTTCGGCATGGGCGGCAGCGCGGGGGGAATGCTGATGGGGGCCGTCATCAATCAGCGGCCCGATCGCTTTAAGGGCATTGTTGCGCAGGTACCGTTTGTCGATGTGGTTACCACCATGCTCGATGAGTCCATCCCTTTGACGACCGGGGAGTTTGAGGAGTGGGGCAACCCGCAGGATGAAACCTACTATCGCTATATGAAAGAGTACAGCCCGTACGACAACGTGGAAGCGAAAGCGTACCCGCACATGCTGGTGACGACCGGCTTGCACGATTCACAGGTGCAATACTGGGAACCGGCAAAATGGGTAGCAAAGCTGCGGGAGCTGAAAACCGATGATAACCTGCTGCTGCTCTGTACCGATATGGACTCCGGGCACGGGGGGAAATCCGGGCGATTCAAATCCTACGAAGGGGTGGCCCTGGAGTATGCCTTTTTGATTGGCCTGGCGCAGGATACGTTGCCAGGCCGCGCGCAGCGTTAAGCTTCGCCCAGATAGTGCTTCAGGGTTAAGCGCAGTTCCGGGCTCATTTTGTCGAGGTTGTTATACAGCCAGCGCAGATAGCCCGGATCTTTATCCGCAATATCCGATACCGCTCTCCCGCGGTATTTGCCGAAGGTGAACGTCGTCAGCAGCGCAGGGCGCCCGGTGATCGTTGCCATATCATCCGGCGTCCAGCCCGATGTATTCATAATATCTATGAGCAGCGCGGCGGTGATATAGCAGTCATACAGGGCGCGGTGATGGTGCAGCCCTTCCGGGGTTCTGACGCTGAGCTTGCGGGATTTATACAGCGCCATATTGCTGTATTTGATCCCCGGCCAGAGGCGACGCGCCAGCTTCATGGTACAAATCCACTCCCCGGGCATTTCGGGGAGTACCCGACGGTCAAAGCTGGCGTTGTGGGCAACGTACCATGGGCTGCCGTAGTAGTGCGGGATAACGTCTTCTATCCAGGGTTTATCCGCCACCATTGATTCTGTAATGCGATGGATAGCCATTGCCTGTGGGCTAATAGGACGATCGGGACGCACCAGATGGCTCATCGGGTTGACGATTTTTCCGTCAACCACGTCGACCGAGGCCACTTCTACAATTCCGCCCTGAAGATCGCAAGTTTCGGTATCAATGACGCGCAGCATGAAAATCTCCTGAGCTTAAAACGCTTAGCCTAAAGGAATGATATCGCCTTGCCAACCCTGTCCGTTGCGCGTGCCGGTCAACAGGAGCTCACCCTTATCGGCCCGAACGATCAGCTGGCCTTTTTCATCCCATAACGCGCTGCCCGCGCTGGCATTCGCCATTAATACCGCGATGGCATACCTGTGCGCAAAGCGCTGCAGAGTATTGATGAACTGTCGCCAGCGGTAGTCCCTCACCGACTGGCAGCTGGTGAAGAGCGTTGCCTGCGGATCAAGATTCGGGGAATCACTTTGCCCATCGATAATCGTGAGCTGTTTATCACCCGGCACCAGGCTGGCGCCGCTCCCCTGAGGGTAGCGCAGAATACGATCGCGAGAGGGGGTGAACAGCGCAAGGCCTTTCTGGCGCTGGCCGTTTCGTTCAACGGGAAGCCCTGCAATGAGGGTAATGCGGTAAAAATGGGCGGCGTCAAGCAATGGCTGTAGCCGATCGTCTTCGGGCGGGAGCGGCAATGCCGTCGCGCCCGGGCCGGTTAACGAGAGTTCCGGGAAAACCAGCAAATCGCACTGATGCTGTGCCGCTTCGGCAATAAAGTGGAGATGGTGCGCAACATGGTCATCTACGCTGTGGTGCTGCCCGCCATACTGGGCTGCCGCAATATTCCAATGTGACATCGTGACTTCCTTATACACAGAGTCGCAGGGATTAGAGAATACACCTAATTTAATCAGGGTTTTCTTATCCTGCCAGATTCCGCGTAAGGAAGTGTAACGAGTCGTTAAGCTTATTTAACTTTCGGCTCGTACGGCAAGCGGGAGAGGTTGACCGAGGCGAGACGGTGAGCAATTAACCTTTCGCGAAACCAGTCACGCAGATGTGCGGGCTGTTCTCGCTCTACCACTTCTGCCACGATAGGCATGTTGTAACGCTCTTTAAAGGCGACGCCAGCGGCAGCGAGATCGACATTTACTTTATCCATCTCGTCCTGAGGAAGGGCGGCCAGATTGATCTTCATTACCTTCTCCTTATTTTGCGGCGGCAACGTTACCGCGATTGCGCGACGATGACAAGCAGAGCGGGATGATCCTCGACTCGTTTATTATACAGCGTTATTCTTTAGCATACAGGCATAACAAAAAGGAATGATTGTGATGGGTTTATCCGCTTCCCGCGCGGTATGCGCACTGGTTTTTCTGGCCTCAACGGTAATCTCACCCTCCGTGCTGGCGCATGCGCATCTTAAGCAGCAGAGCCCGGCTGCTGACAGCCAGGTGGCACCACCGCAGGTGCTGACGCTGAATTTCTCCGAAGGCATTGAGCCCGGATTTAGCGGCGTCGTGGTGACGGATGCGCAAAAGCAGGTGATTAAAACCGGTACTGCTTCGCGAGACGAAAAGAACAAGGCGCAGCTGACCGTTCCGCTGGAACAGACGCTGGCGCCGGGGGCTTACCGGGTGGACTGGCACGTGGTTTCCGTCGACGGCCATAAAACCAAAGGAAGCTATCACTTCAGCGTGAAATAGCATGCTGGGACTGTTATACGTAGGATTGCGCTTTATCCATTTTGCGGCGCTGATGCTCGTGTTTGGCAACGCGCTTTACAGCGTCTGGTTTGCACCTTCCGGGCTGCACCGCCTGATGGCCAGGCGTTTCCAGCTCCAGCAGAGAGTGGCGTCCATCATCAGCCTGGCCGCTGCGATCCTGATGTTTATGCTTCAGGGCGGCTTAATGGGCAACGGCTGGGGCGATGTGTTTAACCCGCAAATCTGGCACAGCGTTCTGGGAACGCGGTTTGGCGGCGTCTGGCTGTGGCAAATTATCCTCGCTGCCATCACCGTTGCCGCCGCGTGGCTCGCGCCGCTGAAAGGCTCGCGGCTGCTGCTGCTCGCCATGGGTCAGCTTATCCTGCTGGCAGGGGTAGGGCATGCGGCGATGAACGACGGCCCGATGGGGGCGATACAGCGTCTGAATCATGCTGTTCACCTGCTGTGTGCCGCAACCTGGGTGGGGGGATTGCTGCCGCTGCTGTTCTGCATGCACCTGGCGAAAGGACGCTGGCAGAACGCGGCCATCTACACCATGATGCGTTTCTCGCGCGTGGGGCATTATGCCGTCGCGGGCGTGCTGCTCACCGGCGTAGTGAATGCGCTGCTGATTCTGGGCATCCATATTCCCTGGCAGGCTGGCTACGTGCAGTTTTTGTTGTTCAAATGTGCTCTCGTGGCGTTGATGGTGGCAATTGCGCTGGCAAATCGGTATTTTCTGGTGCCACGGTTCCGTCCGGATTCCGGGCGCGCACAACGGCTTTTTATCAGGATGACACAGGCAGAGGTGGTGCTGGGCGCGCTGGTTCTGGCAACGGTCAGTCTGTTTGCTACCTGGGAACCCTTCTGACAAGGTTAACTATTCAATGAAAAAGACAGTACTTTCACTCTTATTGCTGGCCTGCGCGGGAAGCGCCCTGGCGGCACCGCAGATAATCACCGTCAGCCGTTTTGAAGTGGGCAAAGATAAATGGGCCTTTAATCGCGAAGAGGTGATGCTGACCTGCCGTCCGGGCCATGCGCTGTATGCGATCAACCCGAGCACGCTGGTCCAGTACCCGCTAAACGATACCGCTGAGCAGCAGGTCACCAGCGGCAAGAGCAGCGGTCAGCCAATCAGCGTGATTCAGATTGATGACCCGGCCCACCCGGGGCAGAAGATGAGCCTGGCACCGTTTATCGAGCGTGCCGAAAAGCTCTGCTGACGTTCAGGTTTCCCATAAAAAACCGCAGATGCTCGCGAAAGCACTGCGGTTTTTTACTTTTAATGATGCTCTGACGCTTTTTTTCAGGCCACTTTTGCTGTGGACTGGAAAACCTGGCGTCGTCATCTATTCTTAAAAGGCAAGGCGACTTAGCCTGCATTAATGCCAACTTTTAGCGCACGGCTCTCTCCCAAGAGCCATTTCCCTGGACCGAATACAGGAATCGTATTCGGTCTCTTTTTATCTGTATAAAAGTGAATAACTTAACCCCATTATCTTCTTTATACAGCGCATACGTCCTTTGCGACTTCGTAAAACATAACACAACACAGCATGCGGAAGTCCAGCCCTTTTTGCCTGTTTTGTTAAATTTTTGTGAGTAGTCAGCGAAAGTCAGTGCTGTGCTTAAAAGCGGGACTTAACGGACGCCTCGATTTCATCAAGCAGTTCAAAGCGACGGCGGTATTCAGCGCGTTTTTTACTGGCTATCTCGTCAAGGGATTTGCGCTCCATCTGCAGCGGCAGCTGCCAGCAGAAGGCGGAGAGTTTTTTTCCGCCCAGAGAATCCCAGAATTCGTCATAGCTGGCGTGGAAATGACGGCCTTTGCTGAGGCGATAGCGTAGCGCGCGGAAAACGTGCCCCTCATCGCTGACGGCAAAAATGGCCCTGACAGATGACTGCGCTGCCAGTTGGAAAAGCACTTCCATCAGCACGCGCTTGGGAAACAGGCCATGGCAGGCGCGAGTTGCCTGTTTAATGGCATCTCGTGTTACGCAGCGACGAGGTCCCTGAAGTCCGCCAATAACCATAACGGGCTGACCATTGCTGCGGGCGACGCTAAAGGTCAGGCTGGCCAGAAGCGTATCCTCGTTGTCGCGCAGCCAGAGCGTGCTCTCACCTTCACGCTCGGCTTTGCCGGCTGAGGACGCATTAACCGTGTAGATCACGCCGTCTTTTGCATGGAACTGCACAACAGGTTGTTCCTGCGGGCCGGTCATAGCCTGGGCGAGACCGCTCTCCTTCAGGCTATCAATCCAGTGGTAATGGTTAACGATAGCGTCGGCGCGATCGGTTGCCGTCAGACCGCGCATCAGGTACTGCCGATGGGTCTTGCTGGGCAACGTAATTTGCGATGTCAGCAGTTTGTCGAAATCGTCACGGCCAGAGAGGGCTTCCAGCATACGGTGGGTGGAAGACCAAAATAGCAGGGAACGTAAAAGGAACTTCAGCCGGTATTCGCGTTTCCGCCAGATTGGCCCCGGGACGCGTTTGCCGTTCACCAGCTCGGAAATAATATTCGTGCGATGCGGGTAGAACACATCGTTATGTAGCTGTGTATTAGACACGTGAAGACCTCTCGTTTTTATTTCCCCTTATTCTAAGGAGCCAGTAAAAAGGGATTAATAGCGCGCGGATCTTTATTTCTCTTTGGTTTACCGTTTGTTTTACTTTGTAAGAACTGCGCCGGCCTTACTGCGCTTTTTACGGCGGCTATACTGTTAAAGGGAGGCCTTATGTATCAGCGAATCGAAGGTGGAGAGTGGCGTCACGTCTGGGTTGTCAGCGATATACACGGCTGTTACCAAAGGCTCATGGAGGAACTGAAACGTCGTCATTTCAATCCGTATGAGGATTTACTTATTTCCGTTGGCGATATGATCGATCGCGGTCCGGACAGCGTGAAATCGTTGCAGCTCATCAATGAGAAATGGTTTCGAGCCGTGCGGGGTAACCATGAGCAAATGGCAATAGATAGCCTGGATAATAATGATTTTGCGCTCTGGACAATGAATGGTGGAATGTGGTTTTCGCGGCTTGAGCATGAGGAGCAGCAGCGGGCGCGCTCGTTACTTAACGCCTGCCGGGAGTTACCGCATATTATCGAAATTACCTGCGCGAACGGGCTGAACGTTATTGCTCATGCTGATTACCCGACGGAGGAATACCGCTGGCAGAAACCGGTAAGCGCCCAGCGCGTGTTATGGGATCGCGACCGCCTGATGGGGTTTATGGTGGGCAAAGGGCAGGGAATTAGCGGGGCGGATCACTTCTGGTTCGGGCATACGCCCGTCGAAAGACGGTATGATTTCTCTAACCTGCACTATATTGATACGGGGGCGGTTTTTGACGGGTACTTTACGCTGGCACAGCTGCAGTAATAAATAACCCGCCTTCGGGCGGGTTCTCTTTAGGTCAGGCAAGGCGCAAGACCCAGGCATCGGTTTTACTATCGTAATGCTCACGGTAAAGAACAGAGTGTTCGCCATCAAGTATTGCCGGGACGCTGGTGTCCGCATCCCATGCATCAAGCTGCATGCACAAATCCGGGTCGGATTTGCAGGGAATACTTAACGTTCGATCGCCTTGTGCTTCGCCGCGCAGTTCTGCGTCGTCGATCTCAAAAGCGCCAATACGCACGCTGGTTTTCGTCATAGTGCTCTCCGGGTCGGTTGTCAAAATCTGGTATGACCAGTATGGGCATCCATTTTTGATCGTAGACAAGGAGAGCGAAATCGCCAGTAAAAAAATGCGCTTTTTTCAGGCGGTGCGATCGTTACCGGTAAACAGACGGCCATCGCGGACCAGCTCGCGTGGATAGCTGTTTTTAAGCCTTGAGCCTACCTTTTTGGCCAGCCCCAGCGGGTATCCCTGATAGGTCACCACCACTTCATCTGCGCAAGGCGAGGTGTCAGGATAAACATCGCGACCACGATACCACTCTTCAGCTTCCTGATGCGTCAGGGCGAAAGTATTCTCATGCCCGGCAAGCGCGATGACCGCCTCGTGCTGCCAGCGATACCCTTTGTTATGCACTTCCGCCAGGCGGATCCCGATGCGTGAAAAACGCACTTTGCCAATCAGCGGCTCAATATTCGCCGGGAAAAGCCAAATCTCTTTGTCACGCGTCCAGGGGCGCAGGCTTTCATCCCACTCCAGCCCAACCTTGCTGGCTGCGGCTTCAAGCTGCGCGACATCGCGGCCTTTAAGCGGTGCAAACGGGAAGGTGCCGACCTTGAATTTAGGTGCAGGCAGGGGAGCAACCGCCTGCGTTTTCCGCAGGCGCGCTACAAAGAACCCTTCGCAGTCGTAAATCTGCGGGAACACGTGGAGGAAACCTTCCGGCGTGACCGCCTCCTGTGCCGAGGAAAACAGATCGTTGAGCGGAAGGAACTCGACGGCATCCGGGTATTGCGCTTTCAGCCACAGGCAGACGTCTTCGTTTTCATCCCGGTTTAATGTACACGTAGAATACACCAGCGTGCCGCCGGGGCGCAGGGCGTGGAACGCGCTGTCGATCAGCTCGCGCTGCGTGGCGGCGATCTCAAGATTGCTCTCCATGGACCAGTTCTTTAACGCGTCGGGATCTTTACGCACTACCCCTTCACCGGAGCAGGGGGCGTCCAGCAGGATGGCATCAAACATTTCCGGCAGGGCGGCGCCAAAGACGCGACCGTCGAAGTGCGTAAGTGCGACATTGTGAATACCGCAGCGGCTGATATTGGCATGCAGCACCTTCACGCGGCTGGCGGAAAACTCGTTGGCGAGGATCGCGCCGCGGTTGCCCATGCGCGCGGCAATCTGCGTGGTTTTCGAGCCTGGCGCAGCGGCGACATCCATCACCCGTTCAGGCACGTTGCCGTCGGCGAACAGGGCGGCAACCGGCAGCATCGAACTCGCTTCCTGAATATAAAACAGTCCGCTCAGATGTTCTGCGGTACTTCCCAGCGGCACGGCGTCTTCATCATCGCGCTCGATCCAGAATCCCTCTTCACACCACGGAACCGGCGTAAGCTGCCAGCCGTACGGAGAGACCAGCGTCAGAAAATCCTCTACGCTGATTTTCAGCGTGTTAACGCGGATGCTCCGGCGTAACGGACGCTGGCAGGCGGCGATAAAATCGTCCAGCGACAGATGAGAGGGAAGCGCCTCGCGCATGAGCGCCAGGAATTGTTCAGGAAGAAATACGGAGTTTTGAGCCACGGGCACACCACAGGGAAAAGTTCAGGTGCGCAGTGTAACATAAAGGCTCCGGTGCGTTGACACCGGAGCCTGTCAGATTAACGCGGCAGGGCTGTTCCCCATTCGCGCCACTCTTTCGGTTCGCTTTCCAGCAGCAGGAAGTGTTTACCCGACTGCGCTTTCGGCGCCAGCGGCGTTCCCGGCGGGGTGGCAAACGCAATACCGCCGCGGATGAACTGGTTGAAGGTACCGGTTTTCACCACGCCACCCGTCAGGCCAAAGTCCAGCGAATAGCCGGACGCCAGCCAGAACACCGAGTTATTACGCACCAGGTGCTGGTAACGCTCGCTGATGCGTAACGCCACCATCACGCGGTCGGAGAGCGTGCCGAGCGTGAGGCCCGTTACCGTACCCACCTCAATGCCGCGGAACAGCACCGGCGTACCGATGCCAAGCGAGCCCGCTTCCGGCACTTCCACCACAATGCTCAGGCCGTCAAGATAGCGCGAGTCGGTGATGGTGGCTTCCTGCAGCTCGAAATCACGACGGGCTTTGCCCTGGCCGGGCTCGACGTTAATGTACGGCTGCAGAATGGTGTCAAGATGCTCAACGCCTGCGGCCGAAATCTGCGGCGTCACCACCGAGAAGCGGGAACCCGAGCGGGCGAAGGTCTGCACATATTCCGGATAAAGCACCGCGGTGGCCTGCACCTCGTTACGCGAGGTGATCAGCGTCAGCTTCTGGATCTGCCCGATATCAATGCCCAGGTAGCGGATTGGCATGCCTTCTGCCAGCTTGCCGGCATCGAACGCATGCAGGGTAATCTGCCCACCCACGGCACGCGCGGCGGTTTCGGACGGGAAGAGGATCCGTTTATCGCCTTTGCGCAAGTTCGCGCCCGCGCCGCTGAGGTTATCGAAGCTGATCGCCCCGCGCAGCGCGCGTGAGAGCGGGGAGGCCTGCACGGTCAGGCCGTTGCCGTTAAGCTGCACCTTCGCGCCGCCCTCGGCCCAGAAGACGCTGTTTGGCGTCAGCAGCTTGCGATACTCCGGTTTGATATGCAGTTCGATATCAAACGCGTCGGCACGCGGGCGAACGGCGATCACCTCCCCGACCTCAAACTTGCGGTAGAGCACCACGGAGCCCGCCTGAACGTCCGGCAGCGTCTCGGCGCTTAAGGTCAGGGTGGTGGTTGGCAGATCGCTCAGGCTGTTTTCAATCGCTTTGTCCAGGTTGGCGTAGAGCGGGTAGCTGTCGCGAACGGGGCCTTTATTGCCCGGCAAAATGCGAATGCCGCCGTTAACCCATTCGCTGGCGCTGGCGCCGAGGAACTCCACGCCGTCCAGGCCCACCTTCACGTCAACGCGGCTGTTCACCACGAACTTGCTGTCGCCATGGACGAGGTTGCTGTATTGCGGATCGATAGCCACCGAGAAGCTCACCCCATTTTCGGAGAGCGTTCGCTCCAGCACCTGACCCACCTGTACGCCGTGCAGAATTAGCGGCTGACCGGCCTCAATGCCGTAACTTTCAGGCGCATTCAGCGTAACCGTCACGACGCCCGGTTTTTGCAGCAGCGCTTTGTCCGCCGGGGCAATCACGAAGCTGTTGCTTGGCTTTCCTTCACCGGGGATCAGTTCAAAGGTATTTCCGGTCAGCAGCGCGCTGAGGCTGGCATCGTTCAGAGAGAGCTTCGGACTGCGCATCTCGATGCGCGTTTTCTCGCGCAGGAGATCGACCACGCTCGGATCGACCGTCATTTCGCCGGTCACCGAGCCGCCCGGGTTGAGCGTCATTTTGGTGAGCTGTCCGACCTGTAACCCCTGGTACATCAGCGGCGTTGAACCCGCTTTCAGCCCTTTGGCATCAGGCAGAACAAGCTTAACGATCACGCCACGCTGGCTGTGAGCCAGATCCGGGTATAAACCGAACGTGTCATCGGCCGTGGCAGGGCTTGAATTTTCCGGAGAGTCAAAGGCAATGGCTCCGTTCACCAGCGCGGCCAGGCTCTCAAGCTTCACTTTTGCGCCGCTCAGGCTGAGGTCGGCATCCACGCCGGAGACATTCCAGAAGCGGCTGCCTTTTTTCACAAGATTGGTGAAACGACGTTCGATCAGCACATCAATGGTTACGCCCTGTTTGTTTGGGTTGATGGTGTAATCGTACACGCGGCCAACCGGAATCTTGCGGAAGTAGACCAGAGAACCGCTGTTCAGCGAGCCCAAATCCGGTGCCTGAAGATGGATCATCAGATCGCCGTTATTGAGGCGGTATTTCGGCTGCGTATCCAGTGCGACAAAGTGATCCTGCGGTTCACCCTTGCCCGGCATCATGCCGATGTAGTTACCGCCAACCAGCGCATCCAGCCCGGACACGCCGGCCAGAGAGGCTTTCGGCGTTACCAGCCAGAACTGCGTTTCGCTGCGGAGGGCATCCTGCATGTCAGATTTAATACTGACCCGCACCTGAATCTTGTTGAGCCCTTTTCCAAGGGAGATGTCCTGAACCGTACCGACTTCTACCCCCTGAAAACGAACGGGGGTTCGCCCGGCGACGATGCCGTCGGCGGTCTGAAAATCAATGGTGACGGTACTGCCGCGATCTTCATAGCTCGTCCAGATAAGCCAGCCTGCAATCATCAGGGCGATGACGGGCAGCAACCAGAATGGCGAAATGCGGCGTTTAGTTTTAATTCTCGCTTCAGTCGGCGAAGCGGGGGTTTCCTGACTCATGTGCATCCCAAAGTAAGCGGCTATCCAGCCATTCCACAGCAAGAATAGTCAATATCACCGCAGAGCCGAAATAAAAAGCCGCGGGTCCCATAGTAAAAGCAAGAAGCTGGTCGCGATTGATCAGCGACATCATCAGCGAAATCACAAACAGATCCAGCATTGACCAGCGGCCAATCCAGGTGACGAATCGCAGAAGCAGAATACGGGTACGTAAACCTTGTTCACACTTAAAGTGAATGCTGACGAGCAGGGTAAACATCACTATCACTTTGGTAAAGGGAACCAGGATACTGGCAATAAAGACGATGGCCGCCACCCCAACGTTACTGTGCGCAAGGGAGATAATACCGGAAAGAATAGTATCTTCCTGACGGCCACCGTTCACGTAAATAATGGATATCGGCAGCATATTGGCCGGGATCAGAAACACCAGGGAGGCAATCAGCGCCGCCCAGCATTTTTGCAGGCTGTTGTTGCGTCGTAGCCTCAGCGGTATGTGGCAGCGCGGGCAGCGTCCACGCTTGTCGGGCAACCCGGTGTAATGGCATCCCAGACAGACGCGGAGGTTTTCATCCGGGCGGGTGGCAGGGCGCTGAGGGTAAAAACGCTCCCAAAGCTGCTCAACGTTCAGATGGATCAGCGTCAGGATGCTGAGCAATACCAGGCAGATAAAGGCAAAAAGGCCGACGCCCGGCTGCAGAAAGGCATAGTCCTGCACCTTGATTGACGCCACGCCTACGCCCACCAGATAGATATCCAGCATGATCCACTCTTTAAGCTTTTCCAGCATCAGCAATACCGGACGCAGGTTCATCCCCAGGATGTTACCAAACCAGAGGTAGGCAATGGCGGCAACCAGCACCAGCGGCGCGCCGACAACGCAGAACAGTACCATGGCGGCGGTGAGAGGATCGCCCTGGCTCGTCATCTGCCAGATACCCTGCAGCACGTTGGCGTCAATGCGCACACCAAGCAGGTAAAGCTTCAGCAGCGGTTCGGTCCAGGCGAAGGGCATCAGCAGCAGCATGGTAACGGCCATGGCGGCAAGGCGGGTTAATGACCAGTCGCGGCCGTCACGAATTTTAGCGTCGCAGCGGGGACAAAAGGCGCTTTGGTGCGATTTCATCTTCGGCAACATAAAAAGCGTATCGCACTGGGGGCAACGCTGATAATGTGCACGGGGCAAAGCTTCGCTTACCGTATGGACAGTTATCTTTTTTGTCGGCGTAATTTTGGTTGTTTTTAAGGCCATCAGCTGCGCGCAAATAAGTATTGTTGAACGTTATATTAACTCATGAACGGATTCATCTTGAGCATGAGCGCATTTATTGCTTATTTTAATAGGCTATGCGGTAATTTTGTAAGACAACTAAGTGATTGAATAATGAACAAAACAGAATTCTACGCGGATCTGAACCGCGATTTTAAGGCATTGATGGCGGGTGAAACCAGCTTCTTAGCCACTCTGGCAAATACTAGCGCATTGCTGTTCGAACGGCTATCCGATGTGAACTGGGCTGGCTTTTATCTTCTGGAAGGTGAAACGCTGGTGCTGGGGCCGTTTCAGGGCAAACTGGCCTGCGTGCGCATTCCGGTAGGGCGCGGCGTATGCGGTACCGCGGTGGCCGAGAATCAGGTTCAGCGCGTGGAAGATGTTCATGCGTTTGACGGGCATATCGCCTGTGATGCTGCCAGCAATTCAGAAATCGTTCTGCCGCTGGTGGTAAAAAATCAGATTATTGGCGTTCTGGATATCGACAGTACGGTCTTCAGTCGCTTTACAACCGAGGACGAACAGGGGCTACGCGAGCTGGTGGCGAATCTGGAAAACGTCCTCGCTGCAACCGATTATCAAAAATTCTTTGCGAGCGTCGCAGGATAATCAACGGATAACGTAGCATTTACTGATAGCGTCATTATAATGACGCCTGTTCATGCCTGCGCTTGTTGGCAACGTCCGTTGTAATCAGGAAATTTCATGGAAAATCAACCTAAGTTGAATAGCAGTAAAGAAGTTATCGCATTTCTGGCCGAGCGTTTCCCGCAGTGCTTCAGTGCGGAAGGCGAAGCTCGTCCCCTGAAAGTCGGTATTTTTCAGGATTTGGTGGCACGTGTTGAAGGGGAAATGAACCTCAGCAAAACTCAGCTGCGTTCTGCCTTACGTCTTTATACTTCGAGCTGGCGTTACCTGTACGGTATCAAACCGGGCGCGACCCGCGTGGATCTCGACGGCAACCCTTGCGGCGAGCTGGACGAGCAGCACGTTGAACACGCGCGTAAGCAGCTGGAAGAAGCCAAAGCGCGCGTTCAGGCACAACGTGCAGAACAGCAAGCGAAAAAACGCGAAGCCGCAGCGGCAAACGGCCAGGAAGAAGCGCCTCGTCGTGAGCGTAAACCACGCCCTGCGCCGCGTCGTCACGACAATAACGATCGCAAACCGCGTGCAGACAAACCAGCAGCGAAAGCCCCACGTGCGCCTCGTGAAGAGCCGCGTCATACTCCGGTTTCTGACATTAACGCCCTGAGCGTGGGTCAGGCTCTGAAAGTAAAAGCGGGCAACAACGCAATGGACGCCACCGTACTGGAAATCACCAAAGATGGCGTTCGTGTACAGCTGACTTCTGGTATGTCAATGATTGTACGCGCAGAACACTTGTTGTTCTGAAACGGAGGCCAAGCCTGGCATGAACACTTTTTTTAAGCTCACCGCGCTGGCGGGCCTGTTTGCCATAACAGGTCACGCTTTCGCAGTGGACGATATCACGCGTGTTGATCAAATTCCGGTACTCAAGGAAGAGACGCAGCACGCGACGGTAAGCGAGCGTGTAACCTCTCGCTTTACCCGCTCGCACTATCGTCAGTTCGATCTCGATCAGGCCTTTTCGGCCAAAATCTTTGACCGCTATTTGAACTTGCTGGATTACAGCCATAACGTTTTGCTCGCCAGCGATGTCGAGCAGTTCGCTAAGCGCAAATCCGAGGTGGGTGATGAGCTGCGGTCAGGCAAGCTGGATCTGTTCTACGATCTCTACAACCTGTCGCAAAAGCGCCGCTTTGAACGCTATCAGTACGCGCTGAAAGTGCTGGAACGTCCGATGGACTTCACCGGCACCGACACCTTTAATCTCGATCGCAGCAAAGCGCCCTGGCCGAAAGACGAAGCCGAGCTGAACGCGCTGTGGGATGGAAAGGTCAAATACGACGAGCTGAGCCTCAAGCTGACCGGCAAAGATGAAAAAGAGATCCGCGACACGCTGACGCGTCGTTACAAATTTGCCATTCGTCGTCTGGCGCAGACCAACAGTGAGGATGTCTTCTCACTGGCGATGACCGCCTTTGCGCACGAAATCGATCCGCACACCAACTATCTTTCTCCACGCAATACCGAACAGTTCAATACCGAGATGAGCCTGTCTCTGGAAGGTATTGGCGCGGTGCTGCAGATGGACGATGACTACACGGTGATCAACTCCATGGTCGCGGGCGGCCCGGCGTCCAAAAGCAAAGCGATAAGCGTAGGCGATCGCATTGTGGGTGTAGGACAAACCGGTCAGGGCATGGTTGACGTCATTGGCTGGCGTCTGGACGATGTGGTTGCGCTGATCAAAGGTCCGAAAGGCAGCAAAGTTCGTCTGGAAATTCTGCCTGCCGGTAAAGGCACCAAAACCCGTATCGTGACCCTGACCCGCGAGCGTATCCGTCTGGAAGACCGCGCGGTGAAAATGTCGGTGAAAACCGTGGGTAAAGAGAAGGTGGGTGTCCTGGATATCCCTGGCTTCTACGTGGGGCTGACAGACGATGTAAAAGTTCAGCTGCAGAAACTTGAGAAGCAGAACGTGAGCAGCGTCATCATCGACCTGCGCACGAACGGTGGCGGTGCGCTGACCGAAGCGGTGTCGCTCTCAGGCCTGTTTATCCCGTCTGGCCCGGTTGTACAGGTGCGTGATAACAACGGTAAAGTTCGTGAAGATGCTGATAACGACGGCGTGGTCTATTACAAAGGCCCGCTGGTGGTCCTGGTTGACCGCTTCAGCGCGTCCGCATCTGAAATCTTTGCCGCTGCAATGCAGGACTATGGCCGCGCGCTGATCGTGGGTGAACCCACCTTTGGTAAAGGTACCGTTCAGCAGTATCGCTCGCTGAACCGTATTTACGATCAGATGCTGCGTCCGGAATGGCCTGCGCTGGGCTCTGTTCAGTACACCATTCAGAAGTTCTACCGCGTTAACGGCGGCAGTACGCAGCGTAAAGGCGTAACGCCGGATATCATGATGCCGACCGGCACGGAAGAGACCGAAACCGGCGAGAAGTTTGAAGATAACGCGTTGCCGTGGGACAGCATCAATGCTGCGACCTTCGTGAAGGCGGGTGATATGACGCAGTTTGGCCCTGAGCTGCTGAAGGCGCATAATGAACGCATCGCGAAAGATCCGGAATTCCAGTACATCATGAAGGACATTGCGCGTTTCAACGCCCTGAAGGATAAGCGGAATATTGTTTCTCTGAACTACGCTCAGCGTGAAAAAGAGAACAACGAGGATGATGCAACGCGTCTGGCGCGTATCAACGATCGCTTCAAGCGAGAAGGTAAGCCTCTGCTCAAGAAACTGGACGATCTGCCAAAAGATTACCAGGAGCCGGATCCGTACCTGGACGAGACGGTGCATATCGCGCTCGACCTGGCGAATCTGGAAAAAGAGAAGCCTGCCGTGCAGCCCGCTTCGGCAAAATAATCTCCCAACAGGCACAAGAAATTGTGCCTGTTTCTTTTTGTTCTGCATCCTTCCGTCAGGCTGATTTCCAATTGTGTAAAGTTGTGTCTTTCTGGTGACTTACGCCTACCGGATGCTTGAAAATAGCCGTAATACCCATACGATGTGGGTAATCGCATAGTGCGTTTTGTTAAACTGAGGTTAAAAGAAAATTATGATGCGAATCGCGCTCTTCCTGCTCACCAACCTGGCGGTGATGGTGGTTTTCGGGCTCGTGCTAAGCCTGACGGGAATTCAGTCGAGCAGCGTTCAGGGTCTGTTGATTATGGCGCTGCTGTTTGGTTTTGGTGGCTCTTTTATTTCCCTGCTGATGTCAAAGTGGATGGCGTTGAAATCCGTAGGCGGTGAGGTAATTGAACAGCCGCGTAACGATATGGAACAGTGGCTGATGAATACGGTGGCGCAGCAGTCTAAGCAGGCAGGCATCGCCATGCCGCAGGTTGCTATTTATCATGCCCCGGATATTAACGCGTTTGCTACGGGTGCCCGTCGTGATGCGTCGCTGGTTGCCGTGAGCACCGGATTATTGCAGAACATGAGCCGCGACGAAGCCGAAGCGGTTATCGCGCACGAAATCAGCCATATTGCCAACGGTGACATGGTGACCATGACCCTGATCCAGGGCGTGGTGAACACCTTCGTTATCTTTATCTCCCGTATTCTGGCGCAGATTGCGGCTGGCTTCATGGGCGGCAACCGTGATGAAGGTGAAGAGAGCAACGGTAACCCGCTGATCTACTTCGCCGTATCGATGGTGCTGGAACTGGTGTTCGGTATCCTGGCGAGCATTATCACCATGTGGTTCTCTCGTCACCGTGAGTTCCACGCGGATGCCGGCTCTGCGAAGCTGGTGGGTCGTGAGAAGATGATTGCAGCCCTGCAGCGTCTGAAAACCAGCTACGAGCCGCAGGAAGCGAACAGCATGATGGCCTTCTGCATCAACGGCAAATCAAAGTCGCTGAGCGAGCTGTTTATGTCTCACCCGCCGCTGGATAAACGTATTGAAGCGCTGCGCAGTGGGGAATATCTGAAGTTACGCTAAGTGCTTAAACAAGCCGGGCTGGAGAAGACTCCGCCCGGCTTTTTTTATGCCTGAACGTCGGGTTGGGTTACGCGCAATCCGCTGACGATGGCCGCCAGGGTGGCAAGAACGCCTGCGGTGAGAAGCGCAACGTGGTTGCCGTTTTGCCCGGCAAGGTTAAACATCAGGGCAACCAGCGCCGCCCCGGTGCTTTGCCCCAGCAGACGCGCGGTCCCCAGCATGCCGCTGGCACCTCCACTGCGGCGGCGCGGTGCCGCGGTAATAATGGTGTGGTTGTTGGGGGACTGAAAAAGGCCAAACCCGGCACCGCACAGGATCATGCGCCAGATGATATCCAGATCGGTTGGAGATGACGGAAGCAGCGCCAGCGCGAAAAGACCTGTAGCCATCACTGCCAGCCCCACCGCACCTAACAAACCGGCATGTACACGTTCTATTAAATAACCGGCAAGCGGTGCCATCACCATCGTCGCCAGCGGCCAGGGGGTTAACAACAGCCCGGTCTCCACTTCGGAACGTCCTATCACGCTTTGCAGAAAGAAGGGCAGTGAAACCAGAGCCAGCATCTGGGCGCAGAATGAGCAGACGGAGGTGCAGATGGAGAGCGAAAAGAGGGGAATTCGCAGCAGATCGACCGGCAGTAAGGGCACCGGCAGGGCAAGCTGGCGGCGAACAAAGAAGAAGCCGATCGCCAGCAGGGCGACAAGCTCCACGGCGGTAAGCATCAGGGATTGACCCTGCGCAAAACCGCTCAGGGCGGTAATCAGCAGACCAAAGGTGAGCGCATTCATCACCGCGCTTGCCACGTCAAAGCGCGGCATGCTGCTTTTCGGGCCGTTAGCGGGCAGAAAACGCAGGGCAAAGAAGATAGCCACGATACCCAGCGGCACGTTTATGGCGAACAGCCACTGCCAGGAGGCGACAGAAAGTATGGCTGCTGCAATGGTTGGCCCGGCGGCAGATGAGACCGCGACAATAAACGAGTTTATCCCCATGCCTCGCCCCAGATGACGCTGCGGATAGATCAGGCGGATTAGCGCCGTATTGACGCTCATCAGCGCCGCGCCGCCAAAACCTTGCGCGATGCGCGCCAGCGTCAGCGTATGCAGAGAGTCCGAAAGGGCGCACAGCAGCGATGTGAAGGTAAATACCACCAGCCCGCACTGATATACCCGACGGTAGCCGAACATATCGCCCAGAAAAGAGAAGGAGAGCAGGGAAACCACAATCGCAATCTGATAGGCGTTAACAATCCATATCGAACTGGCCGGGGAAGCATGCAGATCGGTGGCAATGGTGGGAAGGGCAACGTTCGCAATCGCGCCGTCAAGGACGGCCATTGAGATACCAATAATAATCGTAGCGATAGCGCCATACCGCTGGGGCAAAGGCAGTCCATCGGAAAGGTTCTTTTCCATCGGGGATAAATAGCTCAGAGTGAAATTATTCTCAGGGTAACTATTTTAGCATCGTTAACACCGTTTTATGTCGCAGATTTGTAACGAAGTAAACGCGGATTGATTGCAGGTAACATGACGGGAATTTATAATAAAAACCGGTTCTGATTTTTATAAAACACTCTCTATGAGGTGGTAAATGGCAATTGCGGATTTGGATAAACAGCCAGATTCTGTTTCTTCCGTGCTGAAGGTGTTTGGCATCTTACAGGCGCTCGGGGAAGAGCGTGAAATTGGTATCACAGAGTTGTCACAGCGCGTGATGATGTCAAAAAGCACCGTTTACCGCTTTTTGCAAACCATGAAATCACTGGGTTACGTTGCACAGGAAGGCGAATCTGAAAAATATTCTCTGACGCTGAAACTGTTTGAACTGGGTGCCCGGGCATTGCAAAACGTGGATCTGATCCGTAGCGCGGATATTCAGATGCGTGAGATCTCCCGCCTGACCAAAGAGACTATCCACCTGGGTGCGCTGGATGAAGACAGCATTGTTTACATCCATAAAATTGACTCCATGTATAACCTGCGTATGTATTCTCGCATTGGTCGTCGCAACCCGCTTTACAGCACGGCCATTGGTAAGGTTCTGCTGGCGTGGCGAGATCGTGAAGAAGTTAAACAGATCCTCGATGGCGTAGAGTACAAACGCAGCACTGAACGGACCATTACTAACACCGATGAGTTATTAACGGTGCTCGACAAGGTGCGTGAACAAGGGTACGGCGAAGATAACGAAGAGCAGGAAGAAGGGCTGCGCTGTATTGGCGTTCCGGTGTTTGACCGCTTTGGCGTCGTAATCGCGGGGTTGAGCATCTCTTTCCCCACGCTTCGCTTCTCGGAAGAGCGCCTGCACGAGTACGTGGCTATTCTGCATACCGCCGCGCGTAAGATTTCTGAACAGATGGGTTACCACGACTATCCGTTTTAACCCAGGCTAACATAAAAAACGCCGCATCTTTGCGGCGTTTTTTATTCGTCGTTAACGCTGTGGCTTAGCCATTATCAATCACGACGGAGGTCTTACGCAGTACCGGGCAGTTGGTTAACCCAATGATCCCGCTATCCGAATGGAGATACTGCGCCGTGCTGACTCCCTGTGCTGTTAAATACTTACATTGAATGCCTAACCCTGCGGCGTTTTCGGTGCTTCCCACCAGCACGCCATAACCCGTTAAAAGCAGGCCAATCCAGAGTATCGCCAGTGCAACAATTGTACGAATAATTAAGCGCATTATTACCTCTTTATCGTTGTTATCATGACGATAGCCTAAACGGTTTACGTAATGAAACAAGTGCAGGATTCTGAAAAGAGCCTGATGGCGCTACAGTTAGTCCTTGTTTAAGATAACCGTGATAACCTGGTCATATCAGGTCTTTAAACGGAGTGTGGAGTGAAAAAAATACGCTGGGTGATTCTGATTATCGTGCTGATAGCGTGCGTGGTGTTGTGGACGCAGACTATCAACGTGATGTGCGATCAGGATGTACAGTTTTTTAGCGGCGTTTGCGCAATCAATAAGTTTATTCCGTGGTAGCACGCATTTTTTCTTCAGGTGATTTCCTTCCTTCGCGCCAGTGGTAAAATAGACGTTTTTATTGAGGTGGTGAAATGGGTGAGTTACTGAATTCAGGGCTGCTAAATATGGCATCCCTGACGATCTCTTTGGTTGTTCTGCTGGTGGGGCTGGTCATTTGGTTTTTCGTAAACCGTGCCAGTTCACGTACCAACGAGCAGATCGAACTGCTGGAAGCGCTGCTTGAGCAGCAAAAGCGACAGAATGCGCTGTTGCGTCGTCTGTGCGAGGCTAACGAGCCGGAAGAGAAAGAAGTATCAAAAGAAGCGGTCGCTGAAGAGAACAACGATCAAGACGATTTTATTCGCCTGGTGGCTGAACGCTAATCGTATGATTCCGGGAGGTGGCTGTGGTCTGGAAAAATCCCTGGTATGACCCCTCCCTGCAGCATCACACCCCAAACGGTTTTCGTAATACCACTTCTGCAGGACACCAGCCTGGCGATCTTGACCGCTGGCGCAAAGAGCGTAAAGAAGCCGGCTTACCGAAGCCGCCTGCCCTCGGCTACGATGACTTTATACGGCAGTGGTGGCAACCGGCCGATCTTCAGCAACCGCAGGAGGATGGGGCGTGGTGGCTCGGACATGCGAGCATACTGCTGCAGCTGGACGGCAATATCCTTCTTACCGATCCCGTTTTTTCACGGCGCGCTTCTCCGCTCCCTTTCTTAGGGCCGCAGCGTAGAACGCCTCCGGCACTCTCTGTCGATCAACTGCACCAGCTTGACGCGGTCGTTATCTCGCATAACCATTACGATCATCTTGATGAATTCACCGTTCGCCATATTCTCAAACGCTTTCCCGACGTCAGCGTGTTTGTTCCTTTAGGCCTGGGCGGCTGGTTTCGTCGCCGGGGCGCAAAACAGGTGGTTGAGCTCGACTGGTGGCAGAGTTTTACCTGGCAGGGGATGACATTAACCGCCGTACCGGCGCAGCACTGGAGTATGCGCACGCTCTGGAACCGCAATCGTTCATTATGGTGCGGCTGGGTCTTTGAAAGGCGGCATCACCGGTTCTGGTTTAGTGGCGATACCGGCTATTCGCCCGAGCTGCTGTTGATACCGGAACGTCTGGGGAAAATTGATGCTGCAGCATTGCCCGTTGGCGCCTATGCTCCGCGATGGTTTATGGCCGTACACCATATGGATCCTCAGTCTGCCGTTGCGCTGTGGCAGCAGTTAGGTTGCCCTCTGGCATTCCCTGTTCACTGGGGCGTGTTTGAGCTGGCGGATGAAGCGCTGGATGACCCCATAAAAGAATTAACTGACGCGCTGGACAGTGTAGCACCAGTTAATAATTCTTTCAGGATACTGAAAATTGGCGAATATTTACCCTTATAAACGAAGCGACAAATTGTTGCATATATTGTGTATGTATTCGGTGCCTGGAAAGTTTTATTTTTATCGAAACGTTTTGCTTGCCTTGTTTTGATGCAGAGTCATAAAAATTTCATTATTTTGGTGCATAACACTGTTTATTACCTGATGCATTTTAATACAAAAGGGTGCGGATTATTAACATCGCTTTTGGCTGAAACAATACGGTCACGTTACAATGATTTAAGCATAAGTTTTCACAATTTGTTCTAACTCAATCAACGCCGAAGATTTCTTTTCCCGTCTGCTGGACGCATTGTAATGATTGAGCTATGTTAAAAAAGTCTTAGATTACAGCGGCTGCGCAAGCAGCGTTGAGTCTGTGTAAGGGAGTATAGCCGTCTGTTTGTGAAGCGCATAATTGTGCAAATCCTTACAGACAGTGTTCGAATTTGTGCGGCGGATCGAGACATGTTTAAAAATGGCTTGCCATATTAAACATAGTGTGTGATAACACGTTTTGGGTCAAACGAGGTACAGTTCTGTTTATGTGTGGCATTTTCAGTAAAGAAGTCCTGAGTAAACACGTTGTCGTTGAATACCGCTTCTCTGCCGAACCTTATATTAGTGCCTCATGCAGTAATGTCTCAGTTTTATCTCAGTTAATGCCTGCGGGCTAAGAAAACACTCTAAGGAATTTTGCAAAATGGCAAAGATTAAAGGTCAAGTTAAGTGGTTCAACGAGTCTAAAGGTTTTGGTTTCATTACTCCTGCTGACGGCAGCAAAGACGTGTTCGTACACTTCTCTGCAATCCAGGGTAACGGCTTCAAAACTCTGGCTGAAGGCCAGAACGTTGAGTTCGAAATTCAGGACGGCCAGAAAGGCCCAGCTGCAGTTAACGTAACTGCTATCTGATCGAACCGCTGCTGACTGGGGCGCACAGCGCTTCACTCTCAGACATAAAGCCTCGCATCATGCGGGGCTTTTTTATTCCCTATCTTTCAAAATATTACTATCTCCCGTCTTGTTAGCAACTTGTTGCAAAGCTGCGAGGTTAGTATCACAGTTTCGCCTCCCAAAACGCATCTTTTCTCGTTAAATCAGAGCGTTGTTTAACAGTCCTGGGGTTCAGGTGAAGAAGAAATTGATATTAACCGCTGGCAATTTCACGCCGGCGCGTTTTGCGCTGCTCTGTTTCGCTATTTTCTGCAGTCTGGCTTTTTTACTTGGCCGCGTTGCCTGGCTACAAATCATCAAACCTGACAATCTGGTAAAGCAGGAAGATATGCGATCCCTCCGTCAGCTGGCGATTGATGCGCCGCGTGGGATGATTATGGATCGTGAAGGGAGACCTCTGGCGGTCAGCGTGCCCGTCCGGGCCGTATGGGCCGATCCTAAAACGGTGCTGGCAAAAGGGGGCGTTGGTTTTGATGAACGCTGGCAGGCCCTGGCGAGCGCGCTGCATCTTTCGTTGAGCGCCCTTTCATCACGGATTAACGCCAACCCCCAGGGCCGCTTCATCTACCTGGCGCGTCAGGTCGATCCTGCTCAGGCGAAGTGGATTGATAAGCTTAATCTGCCGGGGATTAATTTACGCGATGAATCCCGCCGTTTTTACCCGGCAGGCCACGTGGCGGCGAACCTGATTGGCTTTACCAATATTGACGGGCAGGGCATTGAAGGGGTGGAGAAAAGCTTCAATGCGCAGCTAACGGGTAAAGCGGGTATTCGACAGGTCAGAGAGGATCGCTATGGTCGCGTGGTTGAAAACCTGACGGAAGTGGCGCCCACGCCGGCGCATAACATCCAGTTGAGTATTGACGAGCGTCTGCAAACCATTACCGAGGATGCGCTCGATAATGCCGTGGCCTGGAACAAGGCCGAGTCAGGAGCATCGGTGTTAATTAATATCCCCACCGGGGAAATACTCGCTATGGCGAGCTATCCGGACTTCAACCCCAATAACCGGGAAGGTGCGACGATAAATGATTTTCGCAACCGGGCAATCAGCGATACGTTCGAGCCCGGTTCGACCGTCAAGCCGCTGGTGCTGATGACGGCCCTGCAGCAGGGTCTGGTCCAGCCGGACAGCGTCATTGATACCCACCCGTATACCCTTGACGGGCATCGTATCCGCGACGTGGGTTATTATCCTGAACTGACCATGACCGGGATCCTGCAAAAATCGAGCGACACCGGCGTATCCCGGCTCTCGCTGGCGATGCCTGTCCAGCATCTTATTGATACTTATCGAAACTTTGGGTTTGGCACCAACACGGGGCTGGGCTTGACGGGCGAAAGCGCCGGGCTGTTGCCACAGCGTAAATACTGGAGCCAGCTTGACCGTGCGACCTTTGCCTTTGGCTACGGCCTTATGGTCACGCCGCTTCAGCTGGCTCACGTCTACGCGACGATTGGCGGCTTCGGGCTTGAGCGCCCACTCTCCATCACCCGCATCGATCCCCCCGTTATCGGCCGCCGCGTCATGCCGGAGGAGATCGCCCATGAAGTGGAGCATATGATGGAGAGCGTCGCGCTGCCCGGCGGCGGTGGCGTTAAGGCCGCCGTTCGCGATTATCGCGTGGCGGTGAAGACCGGGACGGCGAAGAAAATTGATGATAGCGGCAAATATGTCGATAAATACGTCGCCTATACCGCGGGCGTTGCGCCTGCCAGCGACCCGCGTTTCGCCCTGGTGGTGGTGATTAACGATCCTCAAAACGGGGCCTACTATGGCGGGGCGGTTTCCGCGCCGGTCTTCAGCGAAATCATGGGCAACGTGCTGCGCCTGGAGAATATTAAACCCGATGGCCTGCCTGCCGGTTCTGACCACCTTATCGTCATGCGGTGATCCAGCCGTTTTATAGCGGGGCAAATAGCGGTACACTTCGCCCTTTGGTTTATGTTCCGGAGTTGTCATGTCCTTCAGCTGTCCCCTTTGCCACGCGCCCCTGATGCGCTCAGATAAAAGTTATGCCTGTCCGAAGGGACATCAGTTTGATATGGCGAAAGAAGGGTATGTGAATCTTCTTCCGGTGCAGCACAAGCGCTCCCGCGATCCGGGCGATAGCGCAGAGATGATGCAGGCGCGCAGGGCGTTTCTCGATGCCGGGCACTATCTGCCGCTGCGGGAGACGGTGGCGCAGATGCTGGGTGACATGCTGCCTGACTCCGCGTCCGCCATGCTTGATATCGGCTGCGGGGAAGGGTACTACACCGCACGGTTTGCGGATGTGGTGCGTGAGAAGGGGGGAGTGACATTCGGTCTCGACGTGTCGAAAGTGGCGATCCGCGCGGCGGCTAAACGTTACGCTGGCGTGACGTTCTGCGTGGCATCCAGCCACCGGCTGCCGTTTGAGGATGCCAGTATGGACGCCGTTATCCGCATCTACGCGCCGTGTAAAGCAGACGAGCTGGCGCGCGTGGTGAAGCCCGGAGGCTGGGTGATAACCGTCACGCCGGGCCCACGTCACCTGATGGAGCTGAAAGGGCTCATTTACGACGAGGTGCGCCTGCATGCCCCACACTCCGAACAGCTGACAGGCTTTACTCTGAAGCAGGAGCGCTCGGTGGCGTATGAAATGAATTTGAACGGGGAAGAAGCGGTAGCCCTGCTGCAGATGACGCCGTTCGCGTGGCGGGCAAAGCCGGAAGTCTGGGATGCGCTAGCGGCGCGAACGACGTTTGGCTGCCAGACGGATTTCAGTATTCACGTCTGGCAGCGCGACGCTTAAGGCGCGAAGTGTGCCCAGAGGATCTGGGCACCAATGCCGATCAGCACAATACCGCCTAAGATCTCGGCGCGTTTACCCAGCAGCGGGCCGATAAACCGCCCGACCATCATGCCCAGCGTGGACATAATCAGCGTTGCACAGCCAATAGCCAGCGCGGTAGCGATAATGTTGACCTGCAGAAACGCCAGGCCCACCCCGACGGCCATGGCGTCCAGGCTGGTGGCGATTGCCGTAGTGACCAGCAGCCAGAAGCCGTGGCGTTGCAGCGGCGCTTCATCTTCATCATCATTCCCGCGAAAACCTTCAATCACCATTCGGCCACCGAGAAACACCAGCAGGACGAAGGCAATCCAGTGGTTCCACTCCAGCACGAACTGGCTGGCGAGCATGCCTAAACCCCAGCCGATGAGCGGCGTCAGCGTTTCGATGGCACCAAAGATCAGACCGGTGCGCAGAGCTTCTGAGAATTTAGGTTTGTGGAGCGTGGCGCCTTTGCCGATGGAAGCCGCAAATGCGTCCATGGACATGCCAAAAGCGAGAAGGATCGTAGCGGAGATGTTCATAAGAGCGTCCAGACCGGGGATATCCATATGACACATCACTGCCCCCAGTAAACAGCAGTTGATGTATCTATGGTCTCGCCTGATCCCTTTTGCACAATATGCGTGCTGAAAGCGATCCGTACGCGCCACGTTTTTCAACGAGTATGTTGACACGTACATTTCCTGCGTGCAGGAAATCGGCTACTCCCCAACGACGGGCGCAACCTTAACATATTTTGAGAATATAAAACAACAACGAGAAAGGCTTAATTTATTCGCTTTTTTGATAACGATTTTCATTTAGGTTTATGCGTGAAAATATCGTTAATAAATATAAGTGAAAGAGGAGGGGAGATATAGCAATGGCTATATTCTTTGTGAAAGAATATCACAATATATAGCCGAGGTTATAATAATAACTCATTGAGTTTTAACGAGTAATTTGTAAATTTTCTCAAGGTCATCAATATTTTTGACCCGGATGAGCAGGCGGCGTTGTTCTAATTGCATCACTAACACGCCGTCTTCGGATAAATTCATCTCTTTAATGCGGTTATATTCTATCCATACGTTGGCGAAGAAGAATCCGTGTTTTTTAAAAATGAGTTTTGGCGAGCGGATCCAGAACAGGTAAACCGCCATTAATGCCAGCGCACATAATAACCATGTGGTTAATATTGCACCGTGGCTGGTCACGTTATTGTAAATCAGAATGACCACCAGGCCGGCGAAGATAAACGCATCAATGCGTCCTCGGCGCAAGAGGGGAAGGGTCAGCAGCGTCTCGCCGTGGCGGCGAGGCATAATGAACTCGTCGTAGATGGCATAAGCCAGAAGGGCAACAATAAACAAAACCAGTACGATGTCCGTAACAGTCATTCATCCTCCAGATAAAAAGACCGGGGGCAAGCCCCCGGTCGATAACGCAAAGTCTTACAGGCCCAGCAGGCCGACAGCGTAACCCGCGATACCGATGACGAAGAAGCCAACGATGATCCACAGCGGGTTCACTTTCTTACGCAGCAGCCACATACAGGCGAAGGTCAACAGCAGCGGCACCAGGCCAGGCATCAGCTGGTCCAGAATCGTCTGCACGGTGGTGACGCGGGTCTGACCATCCTGACCGGTGATGGTCGAAACCACCAGCGGGATGTTCACGTGCGTCCACTTGTTAACCAGCGCCCCCATCACAAACAGGCCGAGAATTGACGCCCCCTCGGTCAGTTTCTGCAGGAAGCCGCCGCCCATATCCTTAACGATGTCCACGCCCTTACGGTAGCCGTAGGCCACGCCGTAGTAACGGGTCAGCAGACGCACCGCGTTGAACAGGATAAAGAACAGCAGAGGCCCGAGCAGGCTGCCGCTCATCGCGATCCCGGCACCCAGGGCCGCGAAGACCGGACGAACGGTACCCCAGAAGATAGGGTCGCCCACGCCGGCCAGCGGACCCATCAGACCGACTTTGATACCGTTGATAGCACCATCGTCAATCTCCGCGCCGTTCGCACGCTGCTCTTCCATCGCCAGCGTCACGCCCAGAACTGGAGCCGCAACGTAAGGATGGGTGTTGAAGAATTCCAGGTGACGCTTAATCGCCTGACGGCGCGCTTCGTTGTTTTCCGGATACAGGCGTTTGATCGCCGGTACCATGGAGAAGCAGAAGCCCAGCGCCTGCATACGTTCGAAGTTCCATGAACCCTGAAACAGGTTAGAACGGATGAACACGCCACGAATATCACCCGGAGTGAGTTTTTTCTCGGTGGTAGTTTTTGTCATATCAACCATTTCGCTCACCTGTTAGTCCAGTTCGTTATCGAGATCGTTGTTACCAGCAGCCTGCGCTGGGGCACCCGCAACGCGGTTGTATTTCGGGCTGAGCTGGATGTAGAGAATCGCCATCACGGCACCAATCACGCCCAGAGCAACCAGGTTGAAGTTGGTGAATGCAGCGGTGACGAAGCCGAGGTAGAAGAACGGCATCAGGTAGCCTGCGCGCATCATGTTGATGACCATCGCGTAACCCACCACGACGATCATACCGCCCGCGATGTTCAGACCGCTGGTGACCACTTCAGGGATCGCGTTCAGCATGCCCTGAACTTCACTGGTGCCGACAGAGATCGCAACGATAACCGCCGGGATTGCGATACGCATCGCCTGCAGGAACAGGGACGACACGTGGATCCAGGAGAGCGCCGTGAGGTTGCCGTTTTCGGCCGCCTTATCCGCCGCGTGCTGGAAGGCCACGGTGATAGTACGAACGATGATGGTCAGCACCTGGCCTGCTGCGGCCAGAGGAATGGCCAGGGCGATACCTGCACCGATACTCTGATGACCGGCAATAACCAGAACGGTTGAGATGATAGAGGCCAGTGCGGCATCTGGCGCAACGGCTGCACCGATGTTCATCCAGCCCAGGGCGATCATTTCCAGCGTACCCCCGATGATGATACCGGTTTTCATATCACCCAGAACGGCACCAATCAACGTACAGGCCACCAGAGGGCGGTGGAACTGAAATTCATCAAGTACGGATTCCATACCCGCAATACACGCGACGATGAACACCAGCACAATCTGAAGAGTGGTAATCTCCATTGTACTTCTCCTATAACATAAGCTTTATGTGAAAAACCGGCGCGGGCTTATTTCCCAACTTTACCGATCAAATCCATCATTTTCAGTTTCTGGTCAGTGGAAACCTTACGGGCTTCCAGCTCAATACCGCGGGCATTCAGCTTGTTGAACGCCTCGATATCTTTTGCATCGACTGAAATCGCGTTGTTGACCTGCGTTTTGCCCTGACGGAAAGCCATACCGCCGATGTTCACGGAGGTGATTTTCACGCCGCCTTCAACAATGCGCTCGACGTCTGTCGGGTTCGTAAACAGGAGCATCACGCGTTCACCCGCATATTTCGGGTTGTTGTAAACGCGGATCATCTTGGCGACATCCACCACGTGCGCGGTAACGCCCGGTGGTGCAACCTGAGTCAGAAGGGTTTTACGGACGGTATCAGCGGCAACTTCGTCGCTGACCACGATGATGCGTTGTACGTTGGTCTCTTTGGTCCAGCGTGTCGCAACCTGTCCGTGAATCAGACGGTCATCAATACGCGCCAGACCGATGACCATGTAATCGTTCGGTCCCATCGGTTTTGCCGGTGCCGCTGCTTTCGGTGCCGCCGCAGCCGGGGCAGGGGCGGGTTTTTCAACCGGCTGAGCCTTCAGGGCTTTCACCCCTTCGCGACCGGTTTCAACGGCCAGCGCGACCAGCTCATCGAAGCTCGGGTTGTCGTCGCGCGCCATAAAGGTTTCCACCAGCATAGGAATGTTAACCCCGGCGACGACTTCATAATGCTCTTTATCGACGACAATACGGCTGGCAGCATTAAACGGACTGCCGCCCCATGTATCGACGAGAAACAGCACGCCTTTGCTGGTATCCAGCTTCGCGAGTTGAGCGTTGTACTTCTCAATCAGCGTCTCGGCATTTTCACCGGGAACGAAATCGATCCAGCCGACGTTTTCCTGCTCGCCCAACAGCATCTCTGCCGTTTTGAGTAGCTGCTCAGCAGCCCAACCATGTGTGCCTATGACAATAGCAATGGTCACTTGCTACCTCCTTTTATTATCATTAATACGCCTGCCGGACAGACGTACTGAGAATCGTATTGGCGAACCGAATCGATTCAGATAAGGGTTAGAGTTAAAAAACTAAGACTTCCGCGAATTATTTTAGACAGTGAAAAAATAATTTATGTGATGAAGATCCGTAATTTAGCTTTCCCGATCGAGAAAATTCTCAACACAAATTTAGTCTTATTACGTTTTTGCAAATGAACGTAAATCTTTGCTTAAAACCTATTGTCTCTGATATGTTTAGCCTCCGTTTAATTGTTCAGGAGTATAGGGCTACAGCCCACTATATGGACCGTCACCGACGTCAGTCATCTACCAGGCCATTCCGCGCCTTTTTCACCGGCGAACCACGCCACGTATCGACTCTGTCTGCCTCTTATTTGCCCACGTTGAGCGGGGCACCGTTTTGTCATTCCTTTAGCAGGAGCTTGTCATGGAATTCTTAATGGACCCGTCAATCTGGGTGGGACTGCTCACGCTGGTCGTACTGGAGATCGTTCTCGGTATTGATAACCTGGTGTTTATCGCCATCCTTGCGGACAAGCTCCCGCCAAAACAGCGTGATAAAGCACGTTTGATTGGCCTGTCGCTGGCGTTGATCATGCGACTGGGCTTGCTGTCCGTGATCTCGTGGATGGTCACGCTGACCAAACCGCTCTTCTCCGTGATGGACTACACCTTCTCCGGGCGTGATTTGATCATGCTGATCGGGGGGATATTCCTGCTGTTCAAAGCGACAACAGAGCTGCATGAACGGCTGGAGAACCGTCAGCACGATGATGGGCACGGTAAGGGCTACGCCAGCTTCTGGGTCGTGGTACTGCAAATCGTGGTGCTGGATGCGGTCTTCTCGCTGGATGCGGTCATTACCGCGGTCGGTATGGTGAACCACCTGCCGGTGATGATGGCGGCTGTCGTGATTGCGATGGCGGTGATGCTGCTGGCCTCGAAACCGCTGACGCGCTTCGTCAACCAGCATCCAACGGTGGTTGTGCTGTGTCTGAGCTTCCTGCTGATGATTGGTCTGAGCCTGGTGGCGGAAGGTTTCGGCTTCCATATTCCGAAAGGCTACCTGTACGCCGCGATTGGTTTCTCGATTCTGATCGAACTGTTCAACCAGATTGCGCGCCGTAACTTTATTAAGCAGCAGTCTAATCAGCCGCTGCGCGCCCGCACGGCGGACGCCATTCTGCGCCTGATGGGCGGGCGTCGCCAGGTGAACGTCCAGTCTGATTCCGAAAACCGTAACCCGGTGCCGGTCCCGGAAGGGGCGTTTGTGGAAGAGGAGCGCTACATGATTAACGGCGTGCTCTCCCTGGCCTCCCGCTCGCTGCGCGGCATTATGACGCCGCGCGGGGAAATTAGCTGGGTCGATGCGAACCTGAGCGTTGATGAAATTCGTCAGCAATTGCTCTCATCTCCGCACAGTCTGTTCCCGGTATGCCGCGGTGAGCTGGATGAAATCATCGGCGTCGTGCGGGCGAAAGAGATGCTGGTGGCGCTGGAAGAGGGCGTCAACGTGGAGGCCATCGCAGCTTCGTCGCCGGCGATTGTCGTGCCGGAAACGCTGGATCCGATCAACCTGCTGGGCGTATTGCGTCGCGCGCGCGGTAGCTTTGTTATCGTCACCAACGAGTTTGGTGTGGTACAGGGGCTGGTGACGCCGCTGGACGTGCTTGAAGCGATTGCCGGTGAATTCCCGGATGAAGACGAAACGCCTGAGATTGTGGCCGACGGCGAAGGCTGGCTGGTCAAAGGTGCGACCGACCTGCACGCGCTCTCGCATACGCTGGGGCTGGAAAACGTGGTTAACGATGAAGAAGACATCGCAACCGTGGCGGGGCTGGTTATCGCCGTAAACGGTCAGATCCCGCGCGTCGGGGATGTGATCGAGCTTCCTCCATTGCACATCACTATCGTTGAAGCTAACGACTACCGCGTCGATCTGGTCCGCATTGTTAAAGAACAGTCTGCACACGACGAAGATGAATAAGTCTGCTTAACGGGTACGATGTGCCCGTTACGATCTTCTGGCGGGGAAGATTTTCCCGCCAGCCATTGAGGCGTTACTACCGCGCCTGCTTCTCTCAACCCGTTCGCTATTTAGCCGCTGCCTGATGCCAGGCCGAGCGCGAGCAGCCGCGACCGTAAAAAGTGTAGTGGGGAAAGAAGAAGGAGACGAGAATGAAGGGAGAAATTCGCCCATCCGTTGCGGATGGGCGAAAGAGAGGATTAGTCGCACTGCACCTTAATGGCCAGACCGCCGCGCGAGGTCTCACGGTACTTCGCGTTCATGTCTTTGCCGGTTTCGTACATGGTTTCGATAACCTTATCCAGCGACACGCGTGGTTCGCTGGTACGGCGCATCGCCATGCGCGAGGCGTTAATCGCTTTGACGGAGGCAATCGCGTTACGCTCGATGCACGGCACCTGCACCTGGCCGGCGACCGGGTCACAGGTCAGACCGAGGTTATGTTCCATGCCAATTTCCGCCGCCACGCAAACCTGCTCAGGGCTTGCGCCCAGCAGCTCGGCCAGACCGGCCGCCGCCATGGAGCAGGCTACGCCCACTTCGCCCTGACAGCCCACTTCAGCGCCTGAAATAGACGCGTTCATCTTGTACAGCGCGCCGATAGCGCCTGCCGCGAGGAAATAGCGGATATAGATATCCGGCGTCACGGGCTCGATAAAGTGATCGTAGTAGGCCAGCACCGCCGGAACGATCCCGCACGCACCGTTGGTTGGCGCCGTCACGACACGCCCCCCCGCGGCGTTCTCTTCGTTAACCGCCAGGGCAAACATGTTGACCCAGTCGACCACGTTCATCGGGTCGTTAGAGAATTTGTCCGTGGTCACCAGCATACGGCGCAGGGCAGAGGCACGACGCGGCACGCGCAGTGGCCCAGGCAGCACGCCTTCGGTATTCATCCCGCGATCGATACAGGCGCGCATGGTTTGCCACACGTTGGCAAAATAGTCTTCGATCTCTTTTTTGCTGTGCAGCGCCAGCTCGTTCTGCATCACCATGCCGGACAGCGACAGGCCGGTCTCTTTGCAGTAGCCCAGCATCTCGGTGGCCGATTTGAACGGATAGGGCACGTTCACGTCGCCCGCGCTCTCTTTACCGAAATGCTCTTCGTCAACGATGAAGCCACCGCCGATGGAGTAGTAGGTTTTGCTGTAGATCTCTTTTTCGCCGCTCCAGGCATGGATAGTCATGCCGTTTTCATGCAGCGGCAGGTTGTCGCTGCGAAAACGCATGCCGTCATCCTGCGGGAAATCCACTTCGTGCTGACCGTTAGCCAGCAGCAGGCGACCGCGCGCTTCCACGTCGCGGATGAATGCCGGGATGGCATCAATATCAACAGTGTCCGGCATATTGCCCGCCAGACCCATAATAATGGCGATATCGGTGTGGTGGCCTTTACCCGTTAATGACAGTGAACCGTAAACGTCTACGGCGACACGGGTAACGCTTTCCAGTAATCCTTTTTCGACCAGATCATCGACGAACTGTTTACCGGCCTTCATCGGCCCTACAGTGTGGGAAGAAGAAGGACCAATCCCCACTTTGAACATGTCGAATATACTAATCACTTTCACACTCCTGACAGGGTTACCGGGGTTCCAGTAACGATGTTATAACTGCGCATAGTGTAAGAGGGAACACCAACCTCGGCTTAACTATTCACATGAATTAAACTAATGGTTAACGATGGGTTTTGCTAATAGCGCGACGCGGATCGCAAACCTGCAAAAAAGGCTGGAATGTAAAGTATAGTCAAGGCTTCAGGCCGATTTGTAGCGCCAGTTCACGAATGATGCCCGCGGTCATGCCCCAGACAAAATAATGCTGATACCAGGACAACCACACCCGATGGTCATGCCCCCGGCGATGGATATCCAGCGGATGATAGCGGCTTAGCCGGAGCGCCTCTTCGAGCGGCATCTCAAACACCGCTGAGACTTCATCGACGCTGGCGTGATACTGAAGATTGGGGGGAATAATGCCGACCACCGGCGTGACCTGAAAGCCGGTCACGCTGTCGACCGGCGGCAGCACGCCGATGACCTCGACCCTTTCAGGCGGGATTGCCACCTCCTCCTGCGCCTCCCGCAGCGCGGCGGCAATCAGCGACGCGTCGGTGCTGTCCACCGCGCCTCCCGGGAAGGCCACCTGACCGGCGTGTTTGCGCATATGCGGCGAACGCTGCGTAAGCAGCAGGCCCGGCTGTTCCCGGCGCACCACCGGGATCAGCACCGCCGCCTGACGTTGATTCAGCGAGGCGCGGTTGACCTGCGGCCGCAGCAGCTGAAAGCGCGACAGAAAATCATCCAGCGTCAGGTTCTCTTTCTCCACCGTTAGTTCTCCAGTTGTTTCAGGATGCGGTTCACCTTATCAAAGGTTTCCTGATATTCCGCCTCGACCTGGCTGTCCGCCACAATGCCGCCCCCTGCAGAACAGTACAGATTGCCGCCGCAGGCCGTCAGCGTGCGAATGGTAATGCTGGTATCCATGGTGCCGCACAGGCTGATATAGCCGATGCTGCCGCACCAGGCGTTGCGGCGGTGCGGTTCCAGTTCGTCGATGATTTCCATGGCGCGAATTTTTGGCGCGCCGGTGATGGAGCCGCCCGGGAACGCGGCGCGGAGCAGATCGCAGGCGGTGCGAGAGGCGGGCAGGCGCGCGGTAATGGTGCTGACCAGATGATGTACCGCCGGGAAAGGCTCGACGACGAACAGCTCCGGCACGCGCACGCTGCCTGGTTCTGCGACCCGGCCAATATCGTTACGCATCAGGTCGACAATCATCAGGTTTTCGGCACGATCTTTCGGTGATGCGGCGAGTTTTTCCGCCTGCTGGCGATCGGCGTCGGGGTCCGCAATACGCGGTAACGTGCCTTTAATCGGGCGGGTCTGAATCGTACCTTCCGCCAGATGGATAAAGCGCTCCGGCGACAGGCTCAGTATTGCTCCCTGTTCCAGGCGTACGAACGCGCTGAACGGGGCCCTGTTGCTGGCATTCAGACGGGTAAACGCCTGCCACTCGTCCCCCTGGTATGCTGCCTGGAAGCGCTGGGCAAGGTTGACCTGATAGCAGTCGCCGCTTTGCAGATACGCCTGAACGCGCGCGAATTTTTCCGCGTATTCCGGCGCGGTCATGTTCGAGCGCCAGCCGGAGGTCAGGTTAAACGTCTCAGCTGGGGCAGGATGCTGCGCCTCAAGCCAGGCCAGACGCGCCTGCACGTCACCATGGCTCAGCAGGGAGACCGTTTTTTTCTGGTGGTCCACAATCAACGCCCAGTCGTACAGCCCCACGGCCATGTCCGGCAGGGAAATATCAGCCTGCGCATGCTCGGGCAGCGTCTCGAACCGGCGGCCCAAATCGTAGCCAAACAGCCCCAGCGCGCCCCCCTGGAAAGGCAGGTCCGGGTTCGGCGTAGCGGTTAAGCCCAGCGCGTTGATTTCCTGCTGAAGCTGCATCAGCGGATCGTCCATTGGCAGCAGATCGTCGGTCGTCAGCGTCTTCAGCGGATCGGCCACCAGAATATCGAAGCGGCTGTAGGGGTGATCCGCATGGCCGGAGTGCAGCAGCATGGCAAAGGGAAGGTGGCTCAGTCGGGCAAACCAGAACTCAGCGGCGTCGGCGCGCCAGGGTAAGGTAACAACAGTGGGGAAGCGCATGTTCATGTATGGCATACTACCGGGCAGCGTGAAATAATTAGCGCGAATAATTTAGCAGGAGTTGACGATGTTTGCAGGTTTACCTTCTCTGAGCCATGAACAGCAGCAGAAAGCGGTTGAGCGAATTCAGGAACTGATGTCCCAGGGGATGAGCAGCGGACAGGCGATTTCCCAGGTGGCGGAGGAGCTGCGCGCCACCCATACCGGCGAGCGGATCGTGGCGCGTTTTGAGGATGAAGATGAAGAGTAATCGGGCTTAAACCGCCGCGATAATCTTGATCTCAACCTTGTATTCCGGTTTCATCAGCGTGGCCTGTACGGTGCAGCGTACAGGCGCGTGACCCGCCACCACCCACGCATCCCAGGCTTTGTTCATCGCCGCGAAATCGTCTTTGTTTGCCAGGAAAATGGTCGCATCCAGAATGCGGGATTTGTCGCTGCCCTGTTTTTCCAGCACGGCATCAATCTGCGCCAGGGTATTCGCCGTCTGCTCGAACGCATCCGCGTCCAGATTTGACGGTACACCGGTGTAGTACAGCGTGTGGTTATGGATCACCACATCAGACCAGCGGGCTTCGGCATCAATGCGCACAATTGTCATAAACGTTTCCTCGTTATTTTTCGTCGTCAGGCGGCAAGACTGCCATATTGTTCTGCCGTCGTCACTATTTGGGGTGGCACAGGAGAGGATGGGCTGACATAATCCCTGTGCAAAAATACAGTGAGAGAGCAACGTGGCAGACGATTTTTCCCCTGAAGGTCAATTAGCGCAGGCGATCCCCGGCTTCAAGCCTCGTGAGCCTCAGCGACAGATGGCGCACGCCGTTGCCCGCGCCATTGATAAGGCCCAGCCGCTGGTGGTTGAAGCCGGAACCGGCACGGGTAAGACCTATGCTTACCTTGTGCCGGCGCTGCGGGCGAAAAAGAAGGTGATCATTTCCACCGGATCGAAAGCGCTGCAGGATCAGCTCTACAGCCGCGATCTGCCTACCGTCGCAAAAGCGCTGAAATACAAAGGACGCCTGGCGCTGCTGAAAGGGCGATCGAACTACCTTTGCCTGGAGCGACTCGAACAGCAGGCGCTGGCGGGCGGCGATCTGCCGGTTCAAACCCTGAGCGACGTCATTATCCTGCGCGCCTGGGCGAACCAGACCGAAGAGGGCGATATCAGCACCTGCGCGAGCGTGCCGGAAGACTCCCCGGCCTGGCCGCTGGTGACCAGCACTAACGACAACTGCCTCGGCAGCGACTGCCCGCTGTATAAAGACTGTTTTGTGGTGAAAGCGCGTAAAACCGCGATGGACGCAGACGTGGTAGTGGTGAACCACCACCTGTTCCTCGCGGACATGGTGGTTAAGGACAGCGGTTTCGGCGAGCTGATCCCGGAGGCGGATGTGATGATCTTCGATGAAGCGCACCAGCTGCCGGATATCGCCAGCCAGTATTTCGGCCAGTCGCTCTCCAGCCGCCAGCTTCAGGATCTGGCGAAAGATTTCACCATTGCCTACCGGACCGAACTCAAAGATACCCAGCAGCTGCAGAAGTGCGCCGACCGCCTGGCGCAAAGCGCGCAGGATTTCCGCTTGCAGCTTGGCGAGCCGGGCTATCGCGGCAATCTGCGCGAGCTGCTGGCGGACAAAAATATCCAGCGCGCGCTGCTGCTGCTCGATGATGCCCTGGAACTCTGCTACGACGTGGCGAAGCTCTCCCTCGGACGTTCCGCCCTGCTTGATGCCGCCTTCGAGCGCGCCACGCTCTATCGCGGGCGGCTGAAACGGCTAAAAGAGATCAATCAGCCGGGGTACAGCTACTGGTATGAATGCACCTCCCGACACTTTACCCTGGCGCTCACGCCGCTGACGGTGGCCGATAAATTCAAAGAGGTGATGGCGCAGAAGCCGGGAAGCTGGATCTTTACCTCCGCAACCCTGTCGGTAAATGACGATCTGCACCACTTCACCGAGCGCCTCGGCATTGAGCAGGCGGAATCACTGCTGCTGCCCAGCCCGTTTGACTACGAAAAGCAGGCGCTGCTGTGCGTGCCGCGCAATCTCCCGCTGCCGAACCAGCCGGGGGCGGCGCGGCATCTCGCGGCGATGCTCAAGCCGATGATTGAGGCCAACAACGGGCGCTGCTTTATGCTCTGCACCTCGCACGCCATGATGCGCGACCTCGCCGAGCAGTTTCGCGCCACCATGACCCTGCCGGTGCTGCTGCAGGGGGAAACCAGCAAAGGCCAGCTGCTCCAGCAGTTTGTCAGCGCCGGTAACGCCCTGCTGGTGGCGACCAGCAGCTTCTGGGAAGGGGTGGACGTGCGCGGCGACACGCTCTCGCTGGTGATCATCGATAAGCTGCCGTTCACGTCGCCGGACGATCCGCTGCTCAAGGCGCGGATGGAAGACTGCCGCCTGCGCGGGGGCGATCCGTTTGACGAGGTTCAGCTGCCGGATGCGGTCATTACCCTGAAGCAGGGGGTAGGGCGCCTGATCCGCGACGTGACCGATCGCGGCGTGCTGGTCATTTGTGATAACCGGCTGGTCATGCGTCCTTACGGCGCAACCTTCCTCGCCAGCCTGCCGCCCGCCCCGCGTACGCGGGACATTAAACGCGCGGTGCGTTTCCTGGCAAACCCAACGGCGGAGTAATTCGCCCCGGAGTGTGCTAAGATGCGCGCCATTTTGTGACTGACCCTTGCGAGAGCGCGAAGACTGATGCGAATTCTGGCTATTGATACCGCGACAGAGGCTTGCTCTGTTGCTCTGTTAAACGACGGTGCTGTTTCTGCTCATTTCGAAGAGTGCCCACGGGAACACACCCAGCGTATTCTGCCCCTGGTAAAAGCCATTTTAACCCAGGGCAACACCACCTTAACCGACCTCGACGCGCTGGCCTTTGGCCGCGGTCCCGGCAGCTTTACGGGCGTGCGCATTGGGATTGGCATCGCGCAGGGGCTGGCGCTGGGCGCTGACCTGCCAATGATCGGCGTCTCTACGCTTGCCACGATGGCCGAGGGAGCCTGGCGCATGACGGGCGCGACCCGCGTGCTGGCCGCTATTGACGCTCGCATGGGTGAAGTTTACTGGGCGGAATATACCCGCGATGAAAACGGCATCTGGCACGGCGAAGAGACGGAAGCGGTGCTTAAGCCTGAAGCCGTTACTGAACGCCTGAAGCAGCTGTCCGGCGAGTGGGCTACGGTCGGCACGGGCTGGCCGGCGTGGCCAGAGATGGCGAACGGCACCGGCGTGACGCTGGTGGACGGCAACATGCTTCTGCCTGCGGCAGAAGATATGCTCCCGATTGCCCGTCAGCTGCTTGCAGCAGGAAAAACCGTTGCCGTTGAACATGCGGAGCCGGTTTATTTGCGAAACACCGTCGCGTGGAAGAAACTTCCGGGCCGCGAGTGAATCTCAGTAACAGGAACTGAGAAAAAGGAGTCGCATCATGGCGGTTCAGACTAAAGTAGTACGCCTTTTTATGGCAGGCGCGGTTGCCATAGCACTGAGCGGTTGCGTAACCGTACCTGATGCGATCAAGGGCAGCAGCCCGACGCCACAGCAGGATCTGGTTCGGGTAATGAACGCGCCCGAGCTTTACGTCGGCCAGGAAGCGCGCTACGGTGGGAAAGTGATAGAAGTGCAGAACCAGCAGGGGAAAACCCGTCTGGAAATTGCCACGGTACCGCTCGACAGCGGCGCGCGTCCCGTACTCGGTGAAGCCTCTCGCGGGCGCATCTATGCCGACGTTAGTGGCTTCCTCGACCCGGTCGATTTTCGCGGACAGCTGGTAACCGTTGTCGGGCCGATCACCGGTTCGGTGCAGGGCAAAATCGGCAACACGCCGTACAAGTTTATGACCATGCAGGTGAACGGCTATAAGCGCTGGCGTATCGCCCAGCAGGTGGTGATGCCGCCTCAGCCAATCGATCCGTGGATGTGGGGTCCACATCCTTATCGTTACGGTTATCCGGGATGGGGCTGGTATAATCCGGGCCCTGCGCAGGTTCAAACGATCGTAACTGAGTAACTTACTGTTATTATTAGGAAAGAGACAGCGGCTCAGCCGCTGTCTCTGTTTTTTTACGGATAAAACGAAAAAAAAGAGTGACGCGCTTCGCAACCTGCAATCTGAACAATTAATAAACTGGTACGCTGAGTTAATATAATGTTAACAAACTGTTTATTATCGGGGCTGTGATGACGACGAACACTCATTTCAGAGGTGATGCATTGCAAAAGGTTTGGCTTAACCGTTATCCCGCAGATGTGCCTGCGGAGATCAATCCTGACCGTTATCAATCCCTGGTGGAATTATTTGAGCACTCGGTAAGACGTTACGCAGATCAGCCCGCGTTTGTGAATATGGGCGAGGTGATGACGTTCCGTAAGCTTGAGGAACGTAGCCGGGCGTTTGCGGCTTATCTGCAGGAAGGGCTGGGGCTGCAAAAAGGGGATCGCGTCGCGCTGATGATGCCGAACCTGCTGCAATACCCGGTGGCATTGTTCGGCATCCTGCGTGCCGGGATGATTGTCGTCAACGTCAACCCGCTTTACACGCCGCGCGAGCTGGAACATCAGCTGAACGACAGCGGCGCGGTGGCGATTGTCATTGTTTCTAACTTTGCCCACACGCTGGAAAAGGTGGTCGACAAAACCCAGGTGAAGCACGTCATCCTGACGCGCATGGGGGATCAGCTTTCCACCGCCAAAGGGACGCTGGTTAACTTTGTCGTTAAATACGTCAAACGTCTGGTGCCAAAATACCACCTGCCGGATGCTATCTCCTTCCGCCGCGCGCTGCATGCGGGCTATCGCATGCAGTACGTCAAGCCGGAAGTGGTCTCAGAGGATCTGGCCTTCCTGCAATACACGGGCGGCACCACCGGCGTGGCCAAAGGGGCGATGCTGACCCACCGCAACATGCTGGCGAACCTTGAGCAGGTCAATGCCACCTACGGGCCGCTGCTCCATCCGGGTAAAGAGCTTGTGATCACCGCGCTGCCGCTGTATCACATCTTCGCGCTGACCATGAACTGCCTGCTGTTTATTGAGCTGGGCGGGCAAAACGTATTGATCACCAACCCGCGCGATATCCCGGGGCTGGTGAAAGAGCTGGCAAAATACCCGTTTACCGCCATGACCGGGGTGAACACCCTGTTTAACGCGCTGCTCAACAACAAAGAGTTCCAGCAGCTCGATTTCTCCACGCTGCATCTCTCCGCGGGCGGCGGCATGCCGGTCCAGCAGGCGGTGGCCGAGCGCTGGGTGAAGCTTACCGGGCAATATCTGCTGGAAGGCTATGGCTTGACGGAATGTGCCCCGCTGGTCAGCGTCAACCCGCATGACATCGACTACCACAGCGGCAGCATCGGCCTGCCGGTGCCGTCCACGGAAGCAAAGCTGGTGGATGATGAGGGTAACGAAGTGCCGCACGGTGAGCCGGGCGAACTGTGCGTCAGAGGACCGCAGGTGATGCTGGGTTACTGGCAGCGCCCTGATGCGACCGACGAAATCCTCAAAGACGGCTGGCTGTACACCGGCGATATTGCGGTGATGGATGACGAAGGCTTCCTGCGCATCGTCGATCGCAAAAAAGATATGATTCTGGTCTCCGGCTTCAACGTCTATCCGAACGAAATCGAAGACGTGGTGATGCAGCACAGCGGGGTGCTGGAAGTGGCGGCGGTGGGCGTTCCTTCCGGCAGCAGCGGTGAAGCGGTGAAGATATTTGTGGTCAAGAAAGATCCTTCTCTTACCGAGGAAGCGCTGATAACGTTTTGTCGCCGTCAGCTGACGGGCTATAAAGTGCCGAAGCTGGTGGAATTCCGCGATGAGCTGCCGAAATCCAACGTCGGGAAGATATTACGACGAGAATTACGTGACGAAGCCCGTGCCAAAGTAGACAATAAGGCCTGAGCTTCACGTTAATCGCCCAGACGCCGGTTAAGCCGGCGTTTTTTATGGGCGCAAACAAAAGAGAATCCGATTTGAATTACCAGATGATCACGACCAACGACGAGCTGGCTTCGCTGTGCGAAGTGACGCGCGACTTTCCTGCCATCGCTCTGGATACCGAGTTTGTCCGTACTCGCACCTATTATCCACAGCTGGGTTTGATACAGATGTACGACGGTAAGCACGTCTCGCTGATCGACCCGCTCGGCATTACCGACTGGGCGCCGATGCGTGACCTGCTGCTGGATACTGCGGTAACGAAATACCTGCACGCGGGCAGTGAAGATCTGGAAGTCTTTCTGAACACCTTTGGCATCATGCCTCAGCCGCTGATTGATACGCAGATCCTCGCGGCGTTCAGCGGTCGTCCGCTGTCGTGGGGCTTTGCCGCCATGGTGGAGGAGTATACGGGCCTGACGCTGGATAAAAGTGAATCCCGTACCGACTGGCTGGCGCGCCCGCTTACCGAGCGTCAGCTGGAATATGCGGCGGCAGACGTGTTTTACCTGCTGCCGATTGCCGGACAGCTGATGAAAGAGGCGGAGGCCTCCGGCTGGCTGTCTGCCGCGCTGGACGAGTGCCGTATGACGCAGCAGCGTCGCCAGGAAGTGGTCGATCCGAAAGAGGCCTGGCGCGACATCAGCAACGCATGGCAGCTGCGTACGCGTCAGCTGGCCTGCCTGCAGCTGTTAGCCGACTGGCGCTTACGCAAAGCGCGCGAACGCGATTTGGCCGTTAACTTTGTGGTTCGCGAAGAGCATCTCTGGGCGGTCGCGCGCTATATGCCGGGCAGCCTGGGCGAACTGGACAGCATCGGGCTTTCGGGGAGCGAGATCCGCTTCCACGGTAAAACCCTGCTGGCGCTGGTCGCCAAAGCGCAGGCGCTGCCGGAAGAGGCGCTGCCTGAGCCGCTGCTGAATCTGATGGATATGCCGGGCTATCGCAAGGCTTTCAAGGACATCAAAGCGCTGGTGCAGGACGCCGCAACGGAAAGCAAGCTGAGTGCAGAACTGCTGGCGTCACGCAGGCAGATTAACCAGCTGCTGAACTGGCACTGGAAGCTGAAACCGCAGAATGGCGTGCCGGAACTGATGGCGGGCTGGCGCGGGGAATTGATGGCCGATCGCCTGAATACCTTGCTGGAAGGTTATCCGCGATAAAAATATGCCGGGCGATATACCCGGCATATTCCCCCGGTGGCGCTACGTCTGCCGGGGCGACGAACCACAACCGAATTAACGCGACTCTTCCGCTTCCGGAAGCGTCACGTTCAGCTCCAGAATCGAAATATCCCCGTCTTTTTGCTCCAGCTGCACCGTCACCATCTCCGGGTCAATCTGCACGTACTTACAGATCACTTCCAGGATGTCCTTGCGCAGCTGCGGCAGGTAGTGAGGCTCGGCGTCGCTACGACGACGCTCCGCAACGATAATTTGCAGACGTTCTTTTGCGATGTTGGCGGTGTTCTTTTTCCGCGAGAGAAAAAAGTCCAGTAATGCCATAACTTATCCTCCGAACAGGCGTTTGAGGAAACCTTTCTTCTCTTCTTCAATGAAGCGGAAAGGACGTTCTTCTCCCAGCAGACGGTCAACGGTATCGGCGTAAGCTTTACCTGCATCTGCCATTGTATCCAGGATCACGGGCTCGCCCTGGTTTGAAGCGCGCAGCACGGACTGATCTTCCGGGATGACGCCAACCAGTTTAATGCGCAGGATCTCCAGCACGTCTTCCATGCTCAGCATGTCACCTTTGTTTACGCGACCAGGGTTGTAACGGGTCAGCAGCAGGTGCTCTTTAATCGGGTCTTCGCCATTTTCCGCACGACGGGATTTGGAGGCGAGGATGCCGAGAATACGGTCTGAGTCACGCACGGAGGAGACTTCAGGGTTGGTGGTGATGATCGCTTCGTCAGCGAAGTAGAGCGCCATCAGGGCACCGGTTTCGATACCGGCAGGGGAGTCGCAGACAATGAAGTCGAACTCCATTTTTTTCAGCTCGTCGAGCACCTTTTCTACCCCTTCACGGGTCAGAGCGTCTTTGTCACGCGTCTGAGAGGCCGGGAGGATATAGAGGTTCTCGGTGCGCTTGTCTTTAATCAGCGCCTGGTTCAGCGTGGCATCGCCCTGAATGACGTTCACGAAGTCATACACGACGCGACGCTCACATCCCATGATGAGGTCGAGGTTACGCAGACCGATATCGAAGTCGATAACGACGGTTTTCTTTCCCTTCTGGGCCAAACCAGTAGCGATGGCCGCGCTGGAGGTGGTCTTGCCAACGCCTCCTTTACCCGAAGTAACAACAATAATGCGTGCCATAGAAATTCCTTGTTAAAAAGGGATTAATTCAACGGTTGAACGGTCAACGCGTCGTCTGCCAGAAGCAGGCGAGCCGCTTTGCCATAAAATTCGGCTGGGATCTTGTCGCTCAGCCAATATTCACCTGCGATGGACACCAGTTCCGCCGTCAGGTGAGTACAAAATATTTGCGCGTCCCGATCGCCACTTGCGCCTGCGAGCGCACGTCCACGCATCATACCGTAAACGTGAATATTGCCATCTGCAATCAGCTCTGCGCCAGCGCTGACGTGGCTTGTAACAATTAGATCACAGTTTGGTGCATAAATGCGCTGACCGGAACGAACCGGAACATCAATCATTCGCGTTTTTGTGACGGTAGTAACGTTTTGCGCCGCAGGAGGGGGCGTTTGCACGGCAACGGGTGCTGCACGTGGGGCTTTTTCTTTGCCCTCATTAAGAAGAGGCAGCCCCGCACGGTCGATTTCCGCTTTCAGCTCGGGATCTTTGCAGCCGCTGATGCCGACAATACGCAGCCCGGTCGAGGAGACGGCCTGCTGGAGACGTGTCCAGTTAACCGGCGCCTCAAGACCGCTGACGTTGATGACGACAGGGGCGTGCTTCAGAAAGGCGGGAGCCTGGGCGATTTTGTCTTCTAACGCCTGACGAATAACCTCGGGTTTTGCATCATGCAAATGTACCACTGATAAGGTGAAGCTACTGCCTTTAAGCTCGATGGGCGTGTTTGACATCCTGGCCTTACTCAATTTGCTATTAACCGCAACCATTCGCTGCGATATTCCGAAGAGTATCAGGCATGTTATAGTCAGGAGTATATTGAGGCAAGCAACCACCCATTAATTCAGAGTAAAAACATGTTTTGTGTGATCTACAGAAGTACAAGCCGTGACCAGACCTATCTTTATGTCGAAAAGAAAGACGATTTTTCACGCGTGCCGGAAGAATTAATGAAGAACTTTGGCCGACCACAGCTGGCGATGCTGCTGCCGCTGGACGGTCGTAAAAAGCTGGTGAATGCCGATCTGGAAAAAGTGAAAACGGCATTAGCCGAGCAGGGCTATTATTTACAGCTGCCACCGCCGCCTGAGAATTTATTAAAACAGCACCTCGAGGCGACCGGGAAAAAATAGTCTCAGCTGTTTTCGGGCATAACACATCAACCGATTAGGGGTCGAGCATGTATCAACATCATAACTGGCAAGGTGCATTACTGGATTATCCCGTCAGCAAAGTGGTCTGCGTGGGCAGCAACTATGCGAAGCATATTCAGGAGATGGGCAGCGCAACCCCAGAAGAGCCGGTCCTGTTTATTAAGCCCGAGACGGCGCTGTGCGATATCCGCCAGCCGCTGGCGCTGCCGCAGGGACTGGGGTCGGTGCATCACGAAGTGGAGCTTGCGGTGCTGATCGGCGCCACGCTGCGCCAGGCCTCCGAAGAGCATGTTGAGAAAGCGATTGCCGGCTACGGCGTGGCGCTGGATCTGACCCTGCGCGACGTGCAGGGCAAAATGAAGAAGGCGGGGCAGCCGTGGGAAAAAGCCAAAGGCTTTGATAATTCCTGCCCAATTTCGGGTTTTGTTCCGGTAAGCGAGTTTACTAATGACCCGCAGAACACCCCGCTCAGCCTGAAGGTTAACGGCGAGATCCGCCAGCAGGGCACCACGGCAGATATGATCCATAAGATCGTCCCGCTAATTGCCTACATGAGCCGTTTCTTCACCCTGAAGCCGGGCGATGTGATCCTCACCGGCACGCCGGAAGGCGTGGGCCCGCTCGCCAGCGGGGATGAGCTTGAGGTCGGTTTTAACGGCCTGTCGCTAAAAACCCGCGTGCTGTAACCGCATCTTGCCGCCTGAAGAGGGCGGCAAAACTTGCAACAACGTGCCAGACTCGTTATAAGGTGCGCTTTCTTTTGACGTGTGGACATCCTGATGAACGACATCCCTTTCTGGCAAAGCAAAACTCTCGACGACATGACCGACGCGGAATGGGAATCCCTGTGCGACGGCTGCGGACAGTGCTGCCTGCATAAGCTGATGGATGAGGACTCCGACGAGATCTATTTCACCAACGTCGCCTGCAGGCAGCTGAACATCAAAACCTGCCAGTGCCGCAACTATGAGCGTCGGTTTGAATTTGAGCCGGACTGCATCAAATTAACCCGTGAAAATCTGCCGACTTTTGAGTGGTTACCGCATACCTGCGCGTATCGTCTGCTGGCGGAAGGAAAAGATCTGCCGAACTGGCATCCGCTGCTGACGGGGTCGAAAGCGGCAATGCACGGCGAGCGCATTTCGGTGCGCCACATTGCGGTGAAAGAGTCCGAGGTGCGGGACTGGGAAGACCACATCATGAATCACCCTAATCGGTGATAATAAAAAACCCGCCGAGGCGGGTTTTTATTGGGGTGCGGCCTGATGCCCTCACCCCAACCCTCTCCCACGGGAGAGGGCGCAAAAACTAAAAACGGCAACTATCGTTGCCGTTTTGCTATTTACCTTCCGAACAGATCGCGCTTCTTCGGCTTGAACGGCTGGGCAATCAGCACCAGCAGCGCCACGACGAAGTAGGCCACAAAAATGCCCACCAGCCACTGCGGCATCTCCAGCGTCAGGAATTCCCATTGACGTACGGAGCAGTCACCGGAGGCGACAAACACCTGCGGCAGCCACTTATCCAGCGGCAGCCAGCTCGGGAAGCGGGCGGCGAAATCACAGGTCATAAACGGTGACGGATGCAGCTGCATCATGGTGTGCTGCCAGGAAAGCTCAATCCCTTTCCAGGCGCTGTACAGCCAGATTGCGATACCCACATAGCGCAACGGCGTTTTCGGGGCAATAGCGCCCACCAGGCCTGCACCCATAATGCCGAACAGCGCGCAGCGCTCGTAGATGCACAGCACGCAGGGTTTGAGTCCCATCACGTGCTGGAACCACAGCGCAACCATTTCCAGCGCAAAGGCGGTCAGGGCCATCAACAACCACGCTCCGCGACCGCGGGAGCACTGGTTTAAAAATCTCAACATAATCATTTCCCTGGAACATGCTTAGAAAGCGCAGTGTAAACGAATTTTAATGCGCCGCAAGTATACCCGCTTGTAACAGCCATTGCGTACAGGGAACGAGAGTAATTTTGATGCACAGCAAACCAACAACGGTGAGTACCAGCGTGTACGGCAGCGCCATCCAGACCATTCTTCCATAAGAAAGTCGTATGAGCGGCGCCAGCGCGGAAGTCAGCAGGAAGAGAAATGCCGCCTGGCCGTTCGGTGTTGCAACGGAGGGCAGGTTGGTTCCGGTGTTGATGGCCACCGCCAGCAGTTCGAACTGTCCGGTGCTGACGATCCCTTGCTCCATCGCCGCTTTGGCCTCATTGATGTACACCGTCCCGACAAAGACGTTATCGGAAATAGAGGACAACAGACCGTTAAATAAATAGAACAGCGTAAGCTGCGAGTCCGGCGAGGCCTGGAGCACAAACGCGATAATCGGTGCGAAAAGGTGTTGATCGATAATCACCGCCACGACCGCAAAGAAGACCGCCAGCAGCGCGGTAAACGGCAGGGCTTCGGTAAAGGCTTTACCGATAGCATGCTCGTCCGTTACCCCGCTAAAGGTGGTCGCAAGAATAATGACCGAGAGGCCAATCAACCCGACTTCGGCAAGATGCAACGCCAGCGCGGCGATAAGCCAGATGCCGATGATCCCCTGCGCAATCAGACGCAGCGTCTCCTGGCGCGTACGCTGTTTGCGGCTCTGCTCGTCAAATTTATGCAGTTCATTGCGGACGGGCTCAGGCAGCTGTGCGCCGTAGCCGAACAGCCTGAATTTTTCGACCAGAATGCAGGTCGCTAACCCGCAGACCAGCACAGGCACGCTGACGGGGGCCATGCGCAGGAAAAATTCGCCAAAATGCCATTCAGCCGCTTTGGCGATGATCAGGTTTTGCGGCTCGCCCACCATGGTCATCACGCCGCCCAGCGCCGTACCGACCCCCGCGTGCATCATCAGGCTGCGCAGAAACGCGCGGAACTGTTCCAGCACGTCGCGGTTATGCGCCTCGACGTGGCTATCGTCCTGCAAATCTTCACTCGGGCGAGAGGAGGCCACGCGGTGATAAATGCCGTAAAATCCTACGGCGACGCTGATCACCACCGCGACAACGGTGAGCGCATCCAGGAAGGCCGACAGAAAGGCGGCGGCGAGGCAAAACGCCAGCGAGAGGATCGTTTTAGACGGAATGCTCAGCAGCAGACGGGTAAAGATAAACAGCAGAAGCTGTTTCATAAAGTAGATACCGGCCACCATAAAAATGAGCAGCAGGAGCACTTCAAGATTTGAGGCCAGCTCCGCTTTGACATGCTCTGCGGACGTCATGCCGATGACCACGGCCTCAAACGCCAGCAAACCGCCAGGCAGCAGGGGATAGCACTTCAGCGCCATGGCCAGGGTGAAGATAAACTCCGCTACCAGCAGCCACCCGGCGATAAACGGATTCACGCTAAAAATGATGGGATTAACGACCAGGAAAACCAGCAGTATCAGTTTGTACCAGTCAGGAGAATGACCTAAAAAATTGCGCCACAGCGCGCGCCCAAAAGAAATTTCCACAACAGACGTCCTTCCCGTCAAGTAATACAAAACATCAGTATACGCAAAAATCGCGGCCCGGAGGCGGATAAGACCGCATTGTAAATTTCACGAAAATGAAACGGCGATCCCTCTTTTCTCACTTTGCCGCGCTACCTGCCGCTGCACGCCTCTGGTATGATGAGTCCAATTTGCAAAAAGCTGTGTAATGGAAATCTCACTATGGTCATTAAGGCGCAGAGCCCGGCGGGTTTCGCGGAAGAGTACATCATTGAAAGCATCTGGAATAATCGTTTCCCTGCGGGGTCCATTCTTCCGGCTGAACGCGAACTCTCTGAACTGATTGGCGTCACTCGCACCACGCTGCGTGAAGTGCTTCAGCGACTGGCGCGCGATGGCTGGTTGACGATCCAGCACGGCAAGCCAACAAAGGTAAACAATTTCTGGGAAACCTCGGGGCTGAACATTCTTGAAACGCTGGCGCGCCTCGACCACGAAAGCGTGCCGCAGCTGATTGATAACCTGCTCTCCGTGCGCACCAACATCGCGACTATCTTTATTCGCACCGCTTTCCGTCAGCATCCTGAAGATGCGCTTGCGGTGCTGGCCAGCGCGAATGAAGTTGAAGATCACGCCGATGCTTTTGCCACCCTCGATTACAACGTGTTTCGCGGCCTGGCGTTTGCCTCCGGCAACCCGGTTTACGGCCTGATCCTCAACGGTATGAAAGGGCTCTATACCCGCATTGGTCGTCACTACTTCGCCAACCCTGAAGCCCGCAGCCTGGCGCTGGGCTTCTACCATAAGCTGAGCAAGCTCTGCACCGAAGGCCTGCACGATCAGGTTTATGAAACCGTTCGCCGCTATGGCCACGACTCCGGTGAAATCTGGCACCGTATGCAGAAAACGCTGCCGGGCGATTTAGCGATTCAGAGCCGTTAAAAGAAAAACCTCTCAAGTGAGAGGTTTTTTTTCGTCGGGTGGCGCTTCGCTTACCGGGCCTAGAGCGTATTCAGCCGCGCCGGGCACCGATCCAGCAGCTCCACGCTGCCGTCCTCATTCTGCTGCTCCAGCTGCACGTCAAAGCCCCACAGGCGGTGCACGTGCTTCAGCACCTCTTTGCGCCCTTTATCCAGCGGCGCGCGGTTGTGAGGGATATAGCGCAGCGTCAGGGAACGGTCGCCGCGCAGGTCCACGTTCCACACCTGAATATTGGGTTCAAGGTTGCTCAGGTTGTACTGGGAGGAGAGGCGCGAGCGGATCTCACGGTATCCCTCCTCGTTATGGATCGCTGAGATCTCCAGATAGTTGTTGCGGTCATCGTCCAGCACGGTGAAGAAGCGGAAATCACGCATGATCTTCGGCGACATAAACTGGCTGATAAAGCTCTCATCCTTAAAGTCGCGCATCGCAAAATGCAGCGTTTCCAGCCAGTCAGAACCGGCGATATCCGGGAACCAGTACTTGTCCTCTTCCGTTGGCGACTGGCAGATGCGCTTAATATCCTGGAACATCGCAAAGCCCAGCGCATACGGGTTAATCCCGCTGTACCACGGGCTGTTGTAGGGCGGCTGGAACACCACGTTGGTATGGCTGTGGAGGAATTCCATCATGAACCGCTCGGTGACTTTTCCCTCGTCATACAGATGGTTGAGGATGGTGTAGTGCCAGAATGTCGCCCAGCCTTCGTTCATCACCTGGGTCTGTTTCTGCGGATAGAAATACTGGCTCACCTTACGCACGATGCGCAAAATCTCGCGCTGCCACGGCTCCAGCAGCGGGGCGTTCTTCTCCATAAAATAGAGCAGGTTTTCCTGCGGCTCGGACGGATAGCGACGCGCTTCGGCGATCGTTTTTTCCTCCTCACGCTTCGGCAGGGTACGCCACAGCATGTTCACCTGGCTCTGCAGATACTCCTCGCGGCTTTTCTGCCGGGCTTTCTCCTCCTGCAGAGAAATTTTCTGCGGGCGTTTATAGCGGTCCACGCCGTAGTTCATCAGCGCGTGGCAGGAGTCGAGCAGCTTCTCCACTTCGTCCACGCCGTAGCGCTCTTCGCAGTCGGTAATGTATTTACGCGCGAAGATCAGGTAATCAACGATGGAGCTGGCGTCCGTCCAGCTGCGGAACAGATAGTTATTTTTAAAGAAGGAGTTATGCCCGTAGCAGGCGTGCGCCATCACCAGCGCCTGCATGGTAATGGTGTTCTCTTCCATCAGATAGGCGATACACGGGTTGGAGTTAATGACGATCTCATAAGCCAGCCCCTGCTGGCCGTGCTTGTACAGCCGCTCCGTTTCAATGAATTTTTTACCAAACGACCAGTGCGGATAGTTGATCGGCATCCCGACGCTGGAGTAAGCGTCCATCATCTGTTCGGAGGTAATCACCTCAATCTGATGGGGATAGGTATCCAGACGATACAGTTTTGCCACCCGGTCGATTTCGGCGAGGTAGACATCCAGCAGCTCGAAGGTCCAGTCGGGTCCATCGCTCAGACGTGTGTTGTCCTTGTTCAGGGAATCAATAGTAGCCATTAGCGCGCCCTCGTTGTGGGTGCTCTCTCTGTCTGGAGAGCCTCCTTTCAAGCATAGATCAACGTGTTAAAAAGCGTGCTGGCGCAGAAATTTTTTCTTTGCGATTTCCCGTTTTTGATACGGCAAAAAAAGCGCACTCATCAGAATTTTATGCTGGTTAAAAATAAAGCTCAGCAGGAGATCCCAAATTACACCTGTCCCCTGATGCTGGGGGATGTGTGAGGCAAGTCACCATAAAAAAGTCGTATGTTGAATAATATTTTCAACTAGGTTATCAATCTGTAATTAGATGATTGTTCTTTTGCTCATAATGGAGTGGCTATGCGTGTTGTCATACTGGGAAGTGGTGTCGTTGGCGTAACCAGCGCCTGGTATTTAAGTCAGGCGGGACATGAGGTTACCGTTATCGATCGTGAATCCGGCCCGGCGCTTGAAACCAGTGCGGCAAACGCCGGTCAAATCTCTCCCGGCTATGCGGCCCCGTGGGCGGCTCCCGGCGTGCCGCTGAAGGCGATCAAATGGATGTTCCAGCGCCACGCGCCGCTGGCCATCAGCCTTGACGGCACGCAGTTCCAGCTGAAGTGGATGTGGCAGATGCTGCGCAACTGCGACACCCGCCACTACATGGAAAACAAAGGGCGCATGGTGCGTCTGGCGGAATACAGCCGTGACTGCCTCAAAGCCCTGCGCGCGTCGACGGGGATCGAGTACGAAGGCCGTCAGGGCGGCACGCTGCAGCTGTTCCGCACCGAGCAACAGTATGAAAACGCCACCCGCGATATCGCCGTGCTGGAAGATGCGGGTGTACCTTACCAGCTGCTGGAGGCCAGCCAGCTGGGCCAGGTTGAACCCGCGCTGGCCGAAGTGGCCCACAAGCTGACCGGCGGCCTGCGTCTGCCGAATGACGAAACCGGCGACTGTCAGCTCTTTACCCAGCGTCTGGCGCACATGTGCGAGCAGGCGGGGGTGAAATTCCGCTTTAATACCTCCGTCGACAAACTGCTGTCTGAAGGCGAAAAAATTTACGGCGTGAAGTGCGGCGACGAGGTGATCAAAGCCGATGCCTACGTGATGGCGTTTGGTTCCTACTCCACCGCCATGCTGAAAGGCATCCTCGATATCCCGGTCTACCCGCTCAAGGGCTACTCGCTCACCATCCCGGTGAAAGAGGAGAGCGGGGCGCCCGTGTCGACCATTCTGGATGAAACCTACAAAATCGCCATTACCCGCTTCGATAACCGTATTCGCGTCGGCGGCATGGCGGAGATTGTCGGCTTCAACACCGAACTGCTGCAGCCGCGTCGTGAAACGCTGGAGATGGTGGTGGGCGATCTCTTCCCGCGCGGCGGTTTTGTTGAGCAGGCGACGTTCTGGACCGGCCTTCGTCCGATGACCCCGGACGGCACGCCGATTGTCGGACGCACGCCGTTCAAAAACCTGTGGACCAATACGGGACACGGCACGCTCGGCTGGACGATGGCCTGCGGATCGGGCCAGCTGCTGAGCGACCTGATTTCCGGGCGCACGCCGGCAATTCCGTTTGACGATTTAAGCGCTGCGCGCTATCAATCAGGATTTACGCCATCGCGTCCTCAGCACCTGCACGGCGCGCATAACTAAGGAGCTGTCATGTCCCGTCCTGTTCTGGCTCAGCTGGATCTGCAGGCCCTGAAGGAAAACCTGCAAATTGTTCGCCGGGCAGCACCTGGTTCGCGCGTCTGGTCAGTCGTCAAGGCAAACGCCTACGGCCACGGTATTGACCGTATATGGAGCGCGCTCGGCGCGACCGACGGTTTTGCGTTACTGAATCTCGAAGAGGCCATCCTGCTGCGCGAGCGCGGCTGGAAAGGGCCTGTTCTGCTGCTGGAGGGGTTCTTCCACGCGGACGATCTGCCGCTGCTGGATAAATACCGGTTGACCACCAGCGTGCACAGCAACTGGCAGATTAAAGCCATTCAGGATGCGAAGCTCCACGCTCCGCTGGATATTTATCTCAAGGTGAACAGCGGCATGAACCGCCTGGGCTTCCAGCCCGAGCGGGTCCATACGGTCTGGCAGCAGCTGCGCGCCCTGAAAAACGTCGGCGAAATGACGCTGATGGCGCACTTTGCCGATGCGGAAAAAACGGACGGTATTGCTGATGCCATGGTCCGCATTGAGCAGGCGGCTGAAGGGCTCGATTGTCCGCGCTCCCTGTCGAACTCGGCGGCGACGCTTTGGCATCCTGAAGCCCACTATAACTGGGTACGTCCGGGGATTGTTCTGTACGGTGCATCACCTTCAGGCCAGTGGCAGGATATCGCCAACAGCGGCCTGAAGCCGGTCATGACCCTGCGCAGCGAGATCATCGGCGTGCAGACGCTGAAGGCGGGCGACACGGTGGGCTACGGCAGCCGCTTCCGGGCGAAGGGCGAGCAGCGTATCGGCATCGTCGCGGGCGGTTATGCCGACGGCTATCCGCGCATCGCGCCGACCGGCACGCCGGTCTGGGTGGATGGGGTGCGCACGGGCACGGTTGGGACCGTCTCAATGGATATGCTGGCGGTTGACCTGACGCCATGCCCGCAGGCAGGGATCGGTTCACCGGTCGAGCTGTGGGGCAACGAAATCAAAATTGATGACGTGGCGGCCGCGGCGGGAACGGTAGGGTATGAACTGATGTGCGCGCTGGCACCGAGAGTGCCGGTTGTGACGGTGTAACTTGTACCTTTGCCGGGTGACGCGAAGCCGCCACCCGGCAAAAAAAACTACTCCGCGTCCTCTTCCATCGGCCTCAAACCGACCTTCCGCACCGCGTTATCTTCTTTTTCGGCAACCGTCCAGATCATCCCGGCAAACTCCACCTGGTCACCCACAACCGGCGCAGCGCCAAGCCGCTGCTGAATGATTTCGCCCAGCGTTTGCGGGTTATCGCCGTCTTCAGCACCTTCATCCAGGCCATAAATGAGCGCTACATCCGCAAATTTGGCGCTGGCTTCCAGAATAAAATCGCCGAAGAAACGCTGATCCAGCGCCACGGGAGGCGACTGGCTGAACAGCTTGCCCAGCGCGGGCAGGTCGCGCTCGCGGCCAATCACGCACAGAATATCCCCTTCGCGCAGGCGGGTGCTGCCGGTAGGGTGCAGCAGGACATTATCGCGAAACAGGGCGGCAATGCGCGTTTCGGCAGGCATGTGCAAATCGCGCAGCGAGGCTCCCACGCACCATTTGTCGGCGCTCAGCTGATAGACGAACTGCTCCCACGGGTTTTCCGGGTGAATATCCAGCCCCACGCGGGAGACCGGCCAGCCCACGGGCGGCACCACCACTTTGGCCTTTTTCGCCGCCCACCCGAGCGACGTGCCCTGGAACAGCAGGGAAATCAGCACCACGAAGAACGCCACGTTGAAGAACAGCCGCGCGTTGTCCAGACCGGCCATCATCGGGAAGACCGCAAGGATAATCGGCACCGCGCCGCGCAGGCCGACCCAGCTGATAAAGACGCGCTCGCGCAGGTTAAAGCCGCGAAACGGCAGCAGGCCCGCAAACACGGAGAGCGGACGGGCGAAGAAGATCATCCACGCCGACAGCAGCAGCGCCGGAACGGCGATCGGCAGCAGGTCCGACGGCGTCACCAGCAGGCCCAGCACCAGGAACATGCCGATTTGCGCCAGCCACGCCAGGCCGTCGAAGTTTTGCAAAATGGCATGGCGGTTGCGAATAGGGCGGTTGCCCATCAGGAACCCGCAGAGGTAGACGGCGAGAATACCGCTGCCATCCAGCGCGGTGGTGACGGCAAAAATCAGGATCCCGCCGCTGAGCGCCAGCAGAGGGTAAAGCCCCGAGGGCAGAGAAATGCGGTTGATCGTCTGCTGTAGCAGGTATCCCCCCGCCAGGCCGATGACAATCCCCAGCCCGAACTGCTGCAGAATATGTAGGGCAAACATCCAGCTCAGGCCCGTCTCGTGCTGCTGGATCATCTCTATCAGCGTGATGGTCAGGAACACCGCCATCGGATCGTTACTGCCGGATTCAATCTCAAGCGTTGAGCCAACGCGTTCGTTAAGCCCTTTACCGCCAAGCAGGGAAAAGACCGCCGCCGCATCGGTAGAACCCACGATTGCGCCAATCAGCAGTCCTTCCATCAGATCGAGATTGAAAAGCCAGGCGGCCATCATCCCGGTGAGGCCGGAAGTGATCAACACGCCGACGGTCGCCAGCGACAGCGCAGGCCCTAAGGCCACTCGGAAGGAGCTCGCCTGAGTGCGCATCCCGCCGTCGAGCAGGATCACCGCCAGCGCGAGGTTACTCACCATATAGGCGAAGGGATAGTTATCGAAGGGGATACCGCCGATGCCGTCAACGCCGGCCAGCATGCCGATGGCAAGGAAAATAACAAGAATGGGTATGCCGAGACGCGATGAAAATGAACTTAATAAAATACTGCTGGTTACAAGCACAGAACCCAAAATGAAAAGGCTGATTATCGCTGCGGCATCCAATGTTCTCTTACTCCCACCTCAATGTTAACGCTGTTACTAAAACCCTAACATATTAACAACGGTAACAGCGTTTTATTAAGGGGGTTTTTTATGCTTTTATGACCGGATGACCGCCGATCGTTAACCGACTGCCTGAAACATCGTGTGTCAGTGTCGCCTGCGCGCCCAGCGCAAGGGTAACGGTCTGCTGTTCATGACCAAAATCCAGTCCGGTGATAACCGGAATATCCAGCCGCGAGCGGATAAAATCGACCATCGTTTCCAGGGAGTAACCCGCGTCATAGTCGTTCGGGGCAGAGCCGCTAAAGCTGCCCAGCACAATTGCGGACTGGCGATCGAGAATACCGGCATGATAAAGCTGCAGTAACATGCGCTCGACGCGGAAGGGATGTTCGTTAATATCTTCCAGCACCAGAATGCCGTCCTCGATTTGCGGCATCCACGGCGTGCCGATGAGCGAGACCAGCATCGCCAGGTTACCGCCCCACAGCTGGCCCTCACATTCCCAGTGCGGCCCATTCCCCTGCCATTCCACGCTGTAGGTGGGGTTGCGCAGCGCGCGCCAGAAATGCTCCACGGTGAACGCGTCCAGTTCCGGCGCGCCGAAGTTGCCGGCCAGCATCGGGCCGCTAAACGTGATGACGTTATGCAGCGCCAGCAGACCAAGCTGGATGGCGGTGAAATCGCTGTGGCCGCATATCAGCAGCGGATCCTGCTGCTGGCGCTGCGCCAGGCCCTGCCAGTCAATGCTCTCCAGCAGCCTGCTCGCACCGTAGCCGCCGCGCACCGCAAGGACTATTCGGTTTTCGCCCTTCAGGTTTACCAGGCTATTGATATCATTCAGCCTCTGCGCTTCCGTTCCGGCAAAACGCTGCTGGCGGCGGGGGATAATTGTCTGATTTTCTACCTGATGGCCGGAATCCAGTAAGCGCTGAACGCCCCGCTGCGCCGCGTCCTGGTTAATACAGTAGCCCGACGGCGCGATGAGATGAAACTGAGACATGGCAATTCCTTGCTGAATGAGAAACTAATTGTCTATATCATGCCGCGTATACGCTGCCTGCTTCAAGGGCGGCGCACCGCGATGACCGGCTATAAGGATAGATGACGTGAAATTGAGATGGTTTGCTTTTTTGATTGTGTTGCTGGCTGGCTGTAGTTCAAAACATGATTATCAAAACCCGCCCTGGAACCCGGAAGTGCCGGTGAAACGGGCCATGCAGTGGATGCCGATCAGTGAACAAGCCGGAAAGGCCTGGGGCGTCAGCCCGCGTCTGATCACCGCCATTATTGCGGTGGAGTCCGGCGGCAATCCCACGCTTGTCAGCAAATCCAACGCGGTGGGGCTGATGCAGCTGAAAGCGTCAACGGCGGGGAGAGAGGTCTACCGCTATATGGGCTGGAGCGGCCAGCCGTCGACCAGCGAGCTGAAGAACCCGGAACGCAACATTTCTATGGGTACCGCTTACCTGAGCATTCTGGAACATGGCGTGCTTAAGGGCATCGAGGATCCGGAAGTGATGCAATACGCGCTGGTGGTCTCGTACGTGAACGGCGCAGGGGCGCTGCTCAGAACCTTCTCCTCTGACCGCAAAGAGGCGATTGAGGAGATTAACGACATGGACAAAGACGAGTTCGTCGAGCATGTGGCGAAAAATCATCCGGCACCGCAGGCGCCTCGCTATATCTGGAAAGTACAGAAAGCGATGGATGCCATGTAATGCCGCAAACGGGCGGCGCTCGCTGCCCGACTTCTCTCAAAGTACCTTATTCGCACGTTCCCGTGCTTCCCGCTCCAGCGAATAGATAATGCGCTGCAGCTCGCGCTCCGCGCCTGGCCCGACGTTCAGGAAACGAAAGCTCAGCCGCGGCGAGGTAATCGTTTCATTTTTGCTGTCCACCACCGTGCGCTCGCTGATGGCGATCAGCTGTGCATCGAAATAAAAACGTCCCCAGCCCGCCATGTCCAGTTCAATTTGCGTGAACCGCATGCCTTCGACCAGGCCCTCCGGCTTCGGGGTATCCATCAGCGCGCCCATTCCGCCCAGCGACAGGTCAAAGAGACGGAAGCGGATCTCTTTTTTGTCCGGCATTTTTGCCTTACAAAAATAGGCAGGGTGAAGCGGGGCGCTGATGCGGAAATATTCACGACGCTGAACAAACCAGAGGTTGCCAGGAAGGGGGGTAACAAAAGCCGGAAGTCCCTGGTATTCGCTCAGCTCCAGTCGCGGCAGGACAAACTCCACTTTGGCACCGTGGGTTTCGGCCATGACCACGATATTCTCTGCTTTCAGCGCCGCGCGGTTTTCATACTCCTGGCTGCCCAGGTCAATAACCAGCCGCTCCTGCGAGACGTCAAGGATTTTGCTGATGAACTGATTATTCGACCAGCTGATGCGCAGCGGCACTTCGCCTTTTTGCAGGTCGCGTAATACCCCTAATACAGCCAGCGGATTTTGCTTGAGGAACTGCTCACTGTAATGACTCACGCCGGATGGCTCCTTGATTAATGACAGACTGTCTTAGCGTTATCGGCAATCCACCCCCAAACTTAATACAAACCGGTGAGTTTTTTTTACCGTTGCCCGCAGGATAAGTCGGTGAGACGAAACTGGTTTTCCGGTGATGACCTATACTTAAGTTAGCTGTGCAGAAGGTTTTCTGCACATGCGTTTAATCTGCAAGAGGGCATTGCTATGGGTATCATCGCCTGGATTATTTTTGGCCTTATTGCTGGCGCTATCGCAAAACTGATCATGCCGGGAAACGATGGCGGCGGCTTTATTTTGACCTGCGTACTCGGGGTCGTTGGTGCGGTTGTAGGCGGCTGGCTGGCGACGATGTTTGGTTTTGGTGGTGACATCAGTGGTTTTGACATGCACAGTTTCCTTGTCGCAGTCGTGGGGGCCATTGTCGTGCTGGGCATATTCAGATTACTGCGACGAGCATAAAGTGACAGAACGGCTCTCTATGGAGGGCCGTTTTTTTTGCCGCCATATTGATTTGCTAATCTAAATGATAATAATTGTCGTTCCGTATTGCATCTAACAACAAGACGACATTATGAACACCTCACGTTTTAGGTTATGCGCCCTGGCGGGTGCCGTCACGCTGGCACTGCAGGTCCAAGCTTTCGCCGAAGAATCCACCATCGTCGTCACGGGCTCAGAGCAGGGCAGCGCGCTGCCGGCCTGGACCAACAGCGCCACAAAATCGGCCGTTGCCGAAAGTAAAACGCCGCAGGTTATCAACACGCTCTCTGCGCCGGAGATCGAAAAGCGTCACGCGAACTCCGTGAACGAAATTCTGCGCTATGCGCCGGGCGTCTCAACCGAGGTGCGGGGTAACACCTCCTATATGAGCGAATACAAAATTCGTGGCTTTACCGTTGACCAGGAGTTCTACAACGGGCTGCAGCTGCCCTATAACGTCACCGGCAACACCAAGGCGCGCATCGATCCGCTGCTAATAGACAGCGTCGATATCCTGAAAGGGCCTTCATCGGTGCTTTACGGCGGCGGTTCGCCGGGCGGGCTGGTAAATATTCAAAGTAAAAAGCCGCAGCGGGAAGCCCGAACCGAGGTCGGTTTTAACACCGGAAACCGTAATCTGAAAGAAGGCTACCTCGATTCGACCGGACAAATTGCCGACAGCGACTGGAGTTACCGGCTGCTGGGCAAGGCGACGGAGAATGACGATCAGCCGCACACCAGCCGCTATGAAAATTACCTGGTCGCCCCGTCCGTTACCTGGCAACCCGACAGCAAAACCCGCCTCACCCTGGATGCGCTGGCGCAAAACTCCCCGAGCCTGACGCCGTCGAACCCGCTGCCGCTCGCTTATCTGCGTTCGAAATATGCCGATCGCCGGGATTACGCCGGAGACGAGTGGAGCGGGTTTAAGCAGCGCCAGTGGATGCTGGGCTACAGCTTCGAACACGAGTTCGACAGCGGCTGGGGCTTTAGCCAGAAAGCGCGCTATTTCGACGTCGATACCCACCAGAACAGCGTCTACGCGACGGGAACGGGAAGTGAGGTTTATCAGCTTAACCGCTTTGCCTATACCACCGATGAAGATCTTAAGAGCTTCAACATCGACAACCAGGTGACCAAAACCGTTGCGCTGGGCGGCTGGAAACACCATCTGCTGGCCGGGTTTGACTATCAGAGGCTGAACTCCCATTTCCACTACCGTTACGCGTCGACCACGCCGGGCATGGATATGCGTAACCCGGACTATTCGCAAATCCACGAAAGCGCGCTGGGGCTCTACACCGCCCAGAAAAACCGCCTCAGCTATCAGCAGAACGGGTACTACCTGCAGGATCGGGTGGAATTTGGCGGCTTAAATCTGCTGGGCAGCCTGCGTTACGACGATTACCGATCCGTGACCACCGATTACCTGCAAAACGGCGATAAGGCATGGGTATCGCAGGATCGCGTGACCAAACGTCTGGGGGCGCTTTATGCCTTCGAAAACGGTATTTCGCCGTTTATCAGCTATTCAGAAGGTTTTGCGGCGGTGTCGCCGCAGGGGACGCTCACGGCGAAAGACGTCAAGCCGACCACCAGCAAGCAGGTAGAAGGCGGGGTAAAATATCTGCTGGCCGAGTATGCCACGACGTTTACCGCCTCGGTGTTTAACATCCGGCAGAAAAACGTCGTCACCTCCGACCCGGGCTTCCTGAACTATCGCCAGACCGGTGAAGTGGAATCCAAAGGTGCGGAGCTCTCCGCCATCAGCCGTCCGACGGACAACCTGACGCTGATTGCCAACTATGCCTACACCCACGCAATCAATACCGAAGATGATAAGTACCAGGGCAAGCGTCCAACCCAGGTGCCGGAGAATGCGTTCAACCTGTGGGGAGACTACACCTTCGAGAGCACGCCGCTGAAGGGGCTGATGCTGGGGGCAGGGGCGCGCTACACCGGCCCGATGGAGATTTCACCGTCTAACGATGCGGGTAAGCTGGGGGGCACCACGCAGTACGATCTGGCGGCCTCGTACCGGATGGGCGAAATTCTGCCTTCGCTGGCGAGGTTAACGCTTAAGGCGAGTATGCAGAACATCACCAATAAAGAGACGCTGACCTGCTACGACGCGACCAACTGCTGGATTGGGCGCGACAGGACGTATCAGCTAGGGGCGAGTTATAGCTTCTGAGGATCTAACCCTCTCCCCATTGGGGAGAGGGTTACCCCTTACTGTGCTGCGCTTTTCGCTGGCGCAGCCTCATCGTTCGCCGCAGGCTGATTTTCCGGCACGCTGTCGCACGGTTTCTCCTTAGGACAAACCAGATCCAGCATTTTCAGCGTCACGCCGTTACTCCAGCCGAAACCATCCTGAAGCGGATATTCACCGCCGCCACCGCCGGTACCGGTAGAAGAGACATCATACTTCTCCACCAGCTTCTTCTCGCGGTCGTAAGTATGCTGAACGTTCTTCAGGAAGCGCCAGGTTACGTCCATCGCCACCTTGTTCTGCCCATAGTTCTGCAACCCTTCCGTGGCCACCCACTGCAGCGGCGCCCAGCCGTTTGGCGCATCCCACTGCTGGCCGCTGTTGATGGTGGTGGTGGCGATCCCGCCCGGCTTCAACAGGCGCGCGGAGGTGGCCGCGGCCACTTTATCGGCGCGATCCTGCGCCGCTGCCTTCACGTAGAGTGGGAAGAGCGCGGCGGCCGTGAGCTGGTTGCGCACCTTCTTGCTCTTGAGATCGTAATCGGCGTACCAGCCCTCTTTATCGTTCCACAGGTGGCGCTCAATGGCTTTTTGACGGGCGGTTGCCAATGCCTCATATTTACTCGCCGCCGCGCTGTCGCCGGCCTCCTGGCCCGCTCGCGCGAGCAGTTTTTCCATTTTAAACATCAGGGCGTTCAGATCGACGGGCACAATGCTGGTGGTGCGGATAGTGCCGAGCTTTTGCGGGTCGTCCATCCAGCGGGAGCTAAAGTCCCAGCCCGAGGCCGCAGCGGAGCGCAGATCGCGGTAGATTTCCGTCGCAGGCCGGTTAGGGTTGCTCTTCGCCGTGGTAATATCGTCAAGCCAGGACTCCGGGCGCGGGGTATCGCGATCGTCCCAGTAGCGGTTGAGTACCGAACCGTCATCCAGCTTCACCACGCGCTGGTTAGCCTGCCCAGGCTGAAGGTTTTCTACACCCTCCATCCAGTAGGTGTACTCTTTTTCCATTTGTGGACGGTATTTTTTCAGCGCGTCTTTATCATGCGTCGCCAGCAGTTCCACCATCAGGGAGAAGAACGGCGGCTGGGAGCGGCTCAGGTAGTAGCTGCGGTTGCCGTTGGGGATATGGCCGAAGGTATCAATTTCCCAGGCGAAGTTATCCACCATATCGCTGATTTTGTCCCAGTGACCGCTTTCGGCTAAGCCCAGCATGGTGAAATAGCTATCCCAGTAGTAGATCTCGCGGAAGCGCCCGCCGGGCACCACGTAAGGTTTCGGTAACGGCAGCAGGGAATCCCACTTGTTGCTGGCTTTATCCGTGGTGCGCGTCAGCACAGGCCAGAGGTCGTCAATGTGTTCACGTAAGCTTTGTCCCGCAGGCGGCACATATTTTTCACCTTCCGCAGGCAGCGTGAAGTTCATCTCCACAAAGTGGCGCAGGTCAAAGCTGGTCTGGGTGTGCTGCATCCGATAATCCGCCAGAATCATCAGCGGGTCGCTTTTGGGAACGGCATCGGCAAAGGTTTTTTGATCGGGAAACAGTTTGGCACTCTGCACGTCGTTAAACAGAGGGCCAAGCAAAATATCGGGTGAATTTTTCTGGTAGGCTGGCTTTTCGTCAGCATAACCCATCGTTGCCACACCGAGCAGCGCGCCTCCCAGCGCGAGGTGCAAAAGAGCAGGGCGTAAAGTACGAGGTCTTATCATCGGTTCGTCTCCTGTATTCCTGAGCAGCGTGACCGCTGTTATCAATCACCTGAAAACCTTAGACGAATATCGCCCGCTTCGCGTGTTGAATATCCCATTTTGCGCAGAACCAGACAAATTACCGCTTCGCACGCCCTGTCCGGACGGATTTGTTGGGCAAATGGAATTGGAAGAATTATATTTTTAAATAATCATATATATTTCGCATTAAAACATTGATGTGATTAATGGAATAAGAGTGTGAAGTAAAGGGTGTTTCTTCTGTTCATCATGAGATGTTTTCTCCTCGGCGATCACACAAGTTAAAATTCATAATTCACTTACCAAAAAACATAATAGAACCCACAAGGCTATTTAGTCGAAATGGCGATGCTCAATATTTGCGTATTCACTTTTATAATCAGGATGGATTCTATGAAATTAAAAAAAGCGGTAATATTGATAAGTGCTTTCTATTCCGGCGCGCTTTTTGCAGCACAACCCTCGACGAACGTGGAAGAAAAACTGGCGCAACTGGAAGCGCAAATTCAGGCGCTTAAACAGCAGCAGGCGGCCGCCGCGCAGGCAGCACCCGCCGTTGTTGTGCAGTCGCAAGAGCCGGTGAACAAAGCCGAACCGCCAAAGCTGACGCTTTCAGGGTTTGGTGATATTAAATTTTATGGTGACGTTGAATTTAATATGGATGCCGCCAGTAAAACAGGCAGCCTGACGTCCGTTAAGCAAAGCGCTAATAGCGACTGGGCACCGGGAGATAAAGAACGCTGGGATATTAACGGGCGTATTTTATTAGGTTTTGACGGTTATCGTAAAATGGACAACGGCAATTTTGCCGGATTTTCCGTTCAGCCCCTCGGCGATCTCGTCGGGAAAATGTATCTCGATGATGCGGTATTCTTCTTCGGTTCCGAGAACGACTGGGAAATTAAAGTCGGACGTTTCGAAGCGTACGATATGTTCCCGCTCAATCAGGATACCTTTGTGGAATACTCAGGAAATACCGCAGACGATCTCTACAGCGACGGCTACGGCTATATCTACATGCTGAAAGAGGGGCGCGGGCGAACCGACAGCGGGGGTAACTTCCTGATGAGCAAAACGCTGGATAACTGGTATTTTGAGCTGAATACCCTGTTTAAAGACGGCAGCGATTTGTACGTCGACCAGCGTTATCACGGCGCAGAACTTGAGAATGATAAAAATGTGGCCTACGTGCGCCCGGTCATCTCGTGGCAGAACGGGCCGTTCTCCACCGCGGTCGCCATGGAGACCAACCTGGTGAACAACGCTTACGGCTACCGTGACGACGCAGGGCGCTGGGTCGATCAGTCCGACCGGACCGGCTACGGGTTTACCATGACCTGGGACGGGCTCAAAACCGATCCGGAGAACGGCGTGGTCATGAACCTCAACACGGCTTACCTGGACGCGACGGGCGAAACCGACTTTACCTCAGGCATCAATGCCCTCTGGCGCAATTTTGAGCTGGGTTATATCTACGCCCACAACGAAATCGACGAATTTAATACATCGACGTTTGACGCAGAGTGCGAAAACGACTGCTGGATCACCGACCCGGGCGAGTACGACATTCATACCGTCCATACGTCGTACCTGATCCCGAACGTTATGAAGATGAAAAACTTCAACATCTATCTGGGCGCGTATGCGTCGTGGGTCAACTCTTCCCCGAAAGAGGGTGATAAGAAAAACGACGACCGCTACGGTGGCCGCGTGCGCTTTAAATACTATTTCTGATGCCCGCCTTCCGGTCAGACCTCTTCCGGGGTCTGACCGGCTTCCCGCAGCGTGCCCGGCGCATGGCCAATGATGCGCTTAAAGGCCCGGCTAAACGCCGCCAGCGATCCATAGCCCAGCCTAAGTGCGACCGTTTCAATCGGCTGATTTTCGTGGCGAATGTACTGAATCGCCAGCCGCATTCTGAGTTCGCTGAGATATTTTGCCGGGGTCGTCCCCGTCGCGGCCAGAAACCGTTCGGCAAACACGGAGCGTGAGGTGCCCGCTTCTTTCGCCAGATCCGCCACGCTCCAGTTCAGGCCAGGCTGCTGGTGCATGGCGTAAATGGCCCTGCTCAGCCGCGGGTCGCGTAAGACCTGCACCCAGCCGGTGGCTTTCCCGCAGCCAGCCTCAACCCAGCCGCGGACGATCAGCGCCGCCACCACGTCAGCCAGCCGGGCCAGGATCCCGGCAAACCCAACCTGTCGCGTCATCGACTCGCGCTCCATCGCCGCCAGCAGCGGATGGATTTCCGGCCAGGTGGACATCAGTCGGCTGACCATCATCACCTCCGGCATTGCTTTGATCAGCGGCTGCATCCCGCCGAGCTCGAAATCCATACACCCGCTAAAGATGATGGTGTTCTCGCTCTCCGGACAGGGCTCGCAGGTAATCGCACAGACCGAGCCGCAGATAGGCTCGCTGGGAAAGGCGTTCACCGGAGTAATGGCTGCCTGCGCGTCAGAGAGCAGGGCATGGGAATTGCCGCCAGGAATAAACAGCGCGTCGCCGCTGCTCAGTTCAAACGTTGCGCCGCTGTCCATTCGGAGCAGGGCGTTTCCGTGGCTCACAAAATGGAACTGTGCCTTGCCGGGCGCCTGGTGGAACGCCACGCCAAACGGCGCGCTGGCTTCAATCCGTCGGTATTTCACGCCCGACAGGCGCATGCCGCGTAAAAGTTCGCTGATCAAATCGGGGGACTGTACGGTCATGGCGCAACTCCGGACGAATAATCAATAAGTGGAGATTATATGTCATAGATCGTCCATGGTGAACCCTCTATGCTTTTGCGACAGTTGTCACATTTTTATAACGGGAGAACAACAGATGAATTCATGTGTCGTGGCGAGAGAAGCCGTCGCGCCTGCCAGACCGGCATGGCGGGCCGTCTATTCACTGGGGCTGGGCGTGTTTGGTTTGATAACGGCAGAGTTCCTGCCAGCCAGTTTGCTGACGCCGATGGCCGCGAGCCTGGGCGTCAGCGAGGGCATGGCCGGGCAGGCCGTCACCGCTACCGCGCTGGTGGCGCTCGTCACCGGGCTGCTGATCACCCCGGCGACCAAAAGTATTGACCGCCGCTGGGTACTGATGTTTTTCTCCGTGCTGCAAATCATCTCCAGCCTGCTGGTGGCCTTTGCGCCCACGCTGCACGTCCTGCTAATGGGGCGCCTGCTGTTGGGGGTCGCCATTGGTGGCTTCTGGGCGATGTCAACGGCCACCACGATGCGCCTGGTTCCGGCGGATAAAGTGCCGAAAGCGCTGGCGGTGATCTTCTCCAGCGTGTCGATTGCCACCGTGGTTGCCGCCCCTCTGGGGAGCTATCTGGGCAGCCTGATCGGCTGGCGCAACGTCTTTGTGCTCTGCATTCTGCCGAGCGTACTGGCGCTGCTGTGGCAGATCTGGGTGCTGCCGTCCATGAAGCCCGAAAGCAGCGGTAGCCTCAGCACGTTGTTCCGCGTGCTGCGTCGACCGGGCATGATCGGCGGCATGCTGGCAACTATTCTGATCTTCAGCGGCCATTTCGCCTTCTTTACCTACCTGCGCCCGTTCCTGGAAACGGTGGGGCAGGCCAACGTTGAAACCATTTCACTGATTCTGCTGGGCTTTGGGCTGGCGAACTTTGTCGGTACTTCCGTTGCCGGACATCTTCTGGCACGTAATCTGCGCCTGACGCTGGCGCTGGTGCCGTTCGCCATGGGCATACTGGCGCTGACGATGGTGGCGTTTGGCCATCTGGCGATGCTGGACGGGTTCCTGGTGGCGCTGTGGGGCTTTGCGTTTGGTCTGGTTCCGGTGGGCTGGTCAACCTGGCTTGCCACCACCGTTCCGGATGAAGCCGAAAGTGCAGGGGGGCTGCTGGTGGCTTCAATCCAGCTGGCGATAAGCGCCGGTGCGGCAGGGGGCGGGGCGGTATTTGACCTTAACGGTGCCAGCGGCGTATTCGCCGGAAGCGGGTTCCTGCTGGTGACGGCGATGGTGATTGTGTTGATGGGCGTGAAGGTTAAGGCGGAGTGATCGTTTCCCTCTCTTCAGGGAGAGGGACTTAACGGGTGTCCATTCTTCTATGCTACTGCTCTTTCATTCCATGTGTCTTTAAACATGATGTTCCCGTCGCAATATTTCCATTCAATCGATTCATAGCGGAGTTCGACTTCTTCCATATGCGCACTTGCGATACCGAGCGGGTGCAATACTGGCGAGATCCTTGTTATCTTTACGTTTTCCAGAGTGATATTGAAATATTCGCGCTCAATACCGGCATCATCAATTTTATACATTTTAATTAATGCCGTTTTGAAGGTTTTACCTGTACATACGGCACGAAACAGATAGGGAGTGATGCGGTCTATTTCTTTTTCAAAGGTGATTGGGACATGAAGGCGCGTTCCCGTCAGTTTTCCCGTGTTGGAACAGGTGGGGATCCAGACCGAATGGTTAAACGATTTTAGTTCGGTAGAGCCCAATCTTGTAGGCATTAAACACTCCCCTATGACGGGAGCATTATTTTCATCAGTAAACCATATATGTGCTGGAGTAGACATTTATTCATCCTTTGTTTTGTGACGAAATGCAATGAAGTACACAACTAATACAATAATCCCAACGATTCGTAGTGCAATTTTTTCGTTTTCTATAAAACTCACTACGACAGCACCAAGAATGATGACGAATATTCCAGTGCCATACCAAAAAAAATCATCCATAATGTCTTGTAAGAAACTTTTTAAAAATTGTATCAAAAATGCTTTTATTGATTGCCACATTATCGCATCATTCTATTCAGCGCATCAGCAATTTCGCTATCGGATGCAGTGTTCAAGTTAAGATACCCGGCTTTCATAATCACCGGTTCAATAAGGAAATACATCATTTCCAGTTTTTCAACATACAGCGCATGGTAAAATAACGGTTGAAATTTTTTAAGTGTATTTGCGCTGTCTGCCGCATGCTGAACTATAGCGTAAAGGTTTAATGCGGTAATTACACCTCCTGTGCTCAAACCAACCTTTTTCATAAATGCACTTTTTACGGCCACGTTCATGTTATTACCATAACAGATGTATGACGTGACGGCATAAATCAATCCATTCTTAGATACTTGCTTTACTGAATAGTTTGTTGTAAATGGTATTAATTTTTCGAGAATAATTCTTCTTTGAGTAATGGATTTGTTCTGAAGCAATGTTTCAATATAAATCCTTACCATTCTAAAAATTACATCTCTATGCTTAACAAGCTCGGCGACTCCTGCTAAGAACCTCAAATCTTCCGAACCCAATTTTGTACAGACATCCTGATAATTATCGGTGAAGCAAGATGTATAATAAAGCACGCGCGTAGTAGCATCGCCAAGATTATTTAAATACTCTATGGCGCCATCCTTGACCCCCGTGACGGCGCGATCGAGCCTTAATGCGAGGTCTTTATCGGATCCGATTCTATCTATAATTTCCTTGCTGTAATACATAATATGTCCCTGTGATGCGTAGGGTTTATCATGGTCTACGTTATCGTCTAAGGACAGTGATCGTACTCGCACTTTTAAAAGTGAAATAAAGAATAACCGCTAACCTATTATCTTAGTTAATCGGTGTTTTTTTATAATTGATATGATGAATTGGAAAGCATTGAATAAACTTAAGATTATCTTGAATTATATATTCTGCGAGGATTGAGGCGATATTACTGAATGATGTCATCATTCATAGGCCGGGTAAGCGCAAGCGCCACCCGGCATTAAGGTAAGGCTACAGCCCTTTCTTATCCATCAGCACCGCCAAATCCACCAGGCGGTTAGAGAAGCCCCACTCGTTGTCATACCACGCCAGGATCTTCACCATGTTTCCGCCAATCACCAGCGTGGAAAGCCCGTCGATAATGGAGGAGCGCGGGTCGCCCTGGTAGTCGCTGGAGACCAGCGGTTCATCGCTATAGCCCAGGATCCCTTTCAGCGGCCCGCTGGCGGCCGCGTTGCGGAACGCCTCATTCACCTCTTCGGCGGTCACGCTACGGCTGAGCGTTACCGTCAAATCCACAATCGACACCACCGGCACCGGCACGCGCAGGGAGTACCCGGTCAGCTTGCCGTCCAGGGAGGGGATCACTTTGCCCAGCGCTTTCGCCGCGCCGCTGGAGTAAGGCACAATCGACAGCGCCGCCGCGCGCGCGCCGCGCAGATCTTTCTCCGGCTGGTCGTGCAGCGCCTGGCTGTTGGTGTAGGCGTGCGTCGTGTTCATCAGACCATGCTCAATCCCGAACTGCTGATGCAGCACCTGAGCCGCCGGGGCCAGGCCGTTCGTGGTGCAGCTCCCGTTACTGACGACCACGTGCTGAGCCGGGTCGTACCGGTCGTGGTTCACCCCCATCACAACCGTCAGATCGTCATTCTTGCCGGGCGCGGAGATGATGACGCGCTTTGCGCCACCGTGCGTGACGTGCACCGCCGCTTTTTCCCGATCGGTAAAGAAGCCGGTGGCCTCAATCACCACGTCAACGCCGACATCGCGCCACGGGATATTTGTCGGATCCCGTTCGCTAAATACCACGATGCGCTGACCGTCCACCTGCAGCGCGTCGTCAGCCGCTTCAACGGGCGCAGGCAGTTTGCCCAGAAGGGAATCATGTTTCAGCAGGTGGGCGAGGGTTTTACTGTCCGTCAGATCGTTAATGGCCACAATCTGAAGATCCGGGTTACCCAGCGCCGCGCGCAGGAAATTACGTCCGATACGGCCGAAACCGTTAATACCGACCTTAACCATGGTGCACTCCTTATCTCTGTTGTCTGGAGTCACTGTAGGCGCGGGGCCGGTTGGCGTAAACGACAAAAAAGGATCAAATTACGCCAGCTTGCGGCAGTGGAAGCGCTGGCGATATTCGCCAGGAGTGAGGTGGAGCTGTTTCTCAAATACGCGGCGCAGGTTAATGCTGGTGCCAAACCCGCTTTGCTCGGCAACGCGCTCAAGGGGATCGTGGGTCTGTTCAAGCAGCTGTCGGGCGGCGGCCAGACGCGCTTCGGTCACGTAGCGGGCAGGCGAGACGCCCGCGTCACGGGTAAACACCCGGGTGAAATTGCGCGGGCTCATCGCCGCCTTTTCGGCCAGATTTTCCACGCACAGGTCGGCGGTGAGGTTCTGCAGGATCCAGGCTTGCAGCTCGCTGATGGGCCCCGATGCGCCAGCCTGCTGCAGGCTATAGCGGCTGAACTGCAGCTGTCCGCCGGGGCGGCGCAGATACATCACCATATCCTGCGCCACGTCGCGGGCGAGGGTAAATCCGTAGTCGTCTTCCACCAGCGCCAGGGTCAGATCGAACCCGGAACTTACGCCGCCGGAGGTCCAGATGGGGCCATCCTGAATATACAGCGGGCCGCCTTCGACGCGGATAGCCGGATACTGGGCCTGCATTGTCTCCAGCAGCCGCCAGTGGGTGGTCGCGCGGCGGCCGTTCAGCAAGCCGGTCTGGGCAAGCAGCATCGCGCCGCCGCAAATCGAGGCGATCCGCCGGGCGTGCGGCGCAGCGAGGTGCAGCCAGTCCACCACCGCCGTGCTCTCCTGCTCGTTCATTCCGCGTCCGGTGATGATAATGGTGTCCAGCGGTTCGCGCGGATCCAGCTCCGGCAGGCGATAGTCCGCCAGCAGGTTCAGGCCGGACTGGCCGTGAATCACCTGATGGGGCTGCGTGGTGGCGATGATGATACGGTAGCGCGGCCGGGTAAGCCCTTCCGGATGCAGCCGGTTGGCCTGCATCAGAATGTCGGCGATACCGGCGGCCTCAAACAGCATGCCGCCGTCGGGAACAATAATCAGGATCTTCTTCATGTCCTGAAAAGTACCTTTATTGCAAAATAAGTCAAGAGGCGCGATCCCGGCAAAGCAAAGCGATTTAAGTTCTTTGTCATTTCAGGCGTTATCCCCGATCGTCAGGGCATTGTCTCTGGCGAAACGGCGTCTGAAGGAATGCGTAAACGAAGCTCCCTCTATTTACATCCGCAGCAGCGCAATCACATCCACCGTCTTGCATCCGGGATGCTGTGGCGAAGCGAACTCCCCACGTGGCTGCTGATCGTTACCATTTATACCGGCTGGTTTACCACGCTAACGTTCTGGCAAACGCTCGGCCTGCTGCCCGCCACGCTGCTGCTTATCTGGTTTACCGCCTGGTATATGTCCCTGCAGCACGAGCTGATCCACGGGCATCCCACCCGTTTTGCCCGGCTTAACCAGCTGTTTGGCACGCTCCCGCTGGCGGTCTGGTATCCGTATGGCCTGTACCGGGATTCCCATCTGGCCCATCACCGTCACGATAGCCTGACCTTTCCGGCGGATGACCCGGAGTCGTACTATTTTACCGAGGCGAGCTGGGCGCGCTTTTCCCCTTGGCAGAAGCGCGCGATCCGGGCCCGAAATACCTTTGTCGGGCGGCTGGTGCTGGCACCGCTGCTGGATATCCTTCAGGCGCTGGGCGGCGCCGTGGCGGCGTTTCGTGATTTTCACCTGCGGGCGATGGCGATGTGGCTGGTTCATGTTCTGCTGCTGGCGGCACTTTTCGCGTGGATGGCGCATCACGGCTTTTCACCCGTCTGGTTAGTGCTGGCGGTAAGCTATCCGGCGCTGGCGCTGACCAAGGTCCGCTCGTTTTACGAGCATCGGGCGGCGGACGATCCGCTCGCGCGCTCGGTCATTAACGAGGCCGGGCTAGTCTGGCGGGTGCTGTTTTTGAATCTCAACTATCATTCAGTCCATCACGATCTGCCGGGCGTTCCCTGGTACGGGTTGCCGACGATCTACCGGCAAAATCGGGAGGCGTACCGGCAGCGTAATCACGGCTTTGTGGTCCGGGGCTACGGTGAATGGCTACGCCAGTTCTGGACCCGGCCAGTGGAGGTCACCGTCCATCCCGGAAAACAACAGGAGGAGAGGCATGAGTAACCTGCTGGCGTTGCCCATGTACGCCGTGGATCGCGCCGATACCCGCGCGCTCTGGCTGGCGCTGCAGCATCTGCTGGCCGCGCGCGGCGTGCCCGTCGATGGTGCTCCCGGCTGGCCGGAGTTTGACCTGCTGACCCACTGGCAGCAGCCTGCGCTTATCCTCAGCCAGACGTGCGGCTACCCGCTGGTGACGCTGCTCCCTGAGGTACAGGTGGTGGGCTGTTTTCACTACACGGCACCGGGCTGCGAAGGGTTCCAGTACCGCAGCTTTCTGGTGGCGCGCGAGGAGGATCGGCACCTGACGTTGGCGGATTTTCGCGGACGTCGGGCGGTCTGTAATTCGGTAGACTCGCAGTCCGGCTATAACGCGCTGCGAAAAAAGGTGGCTCCGCTGATTGTTGACGGGCCATTTTTCTCACAAACGTCCTTCAGCGGCAGCCACCGTCAGTCGCTGATTGACCTGCAGCGCGGGAAGAGTGATATCGCCGCCATCGACTGCGTGACCTAGGCGCTGCTGGCGCGTCATGAGCCCGAACGGCTTGCGGGACTGGCAGCGTTCGATCGAACGCCGCTGACGCCAGGGCTGCCGTTAATCACGTCGCGACGCACGCCCCCCGAAACGCTCAGCGTCATTCGCGATGCGCTCCACGCGCTGGTCAGTTCACCGGAACATCGGGAGATTTGCGCCGCGGTGCTGATCGGCGGTTTTAGCGCGGTGTCGCGTCAGGCCTACGCCTCGTTGCTCGCGTGATAAATCGCCTGCGCGTCGGTAAAACAGCGCAGCGCCAGCGAAGAGACGGGTTTCTGCCTGCGCATAATCAGGCCGACGGGAGCCTCGATGTTCGCATCGGCGATGGGAACGATCCTGAAAGTGCCGTTCAGTTCTTCAAGCCCGTTGTTCAGCGGCATCACGGCGCAGCATACGCCGCTCTGAACCGCCTGAATGATCTGGTACGTGGAGTCGCTCTCAAAAACGGACGTCGGTTCGATGCCGGCAGCGTTAAAGCTGGCCTCCATATGCGCCCGGTAATGCATCCCTTTGGTCAGGAACCCCAGCGGAAAATCCGTCAGGTCGTGCCAGGTCAGCGCTTCCCGGCCGGGCTTGAAATGGCGGGTGTCGTGAAGCAGGCCCATTTTCGTTTTGGGAAGCTGGATAATGTCGTACAGGCTGGTGTCGATGCTGTTCAGGTAGCAAATCCCCAGCTCAAGCTGGTTACGGCTGACGCCGTCGGCAATCTGCGCCGAAGACATAGAATAGAGGCTGTAGGTCAGCTCCGGATATTTTTGCGTCAGCTGGCGGATGAAGATCATCGGATCCACGCTCGCCAGCGGCACCATCCCGAGACGTAATTCCCCCACCACCTGGCCTTTGCACAGCGCGGCTTCCGCCTGCAATCCGTCGTGCGCGGCAAGAAGCGCGCGCGCCCACGCCAGAATACGCTCGCCCTCCGGCGTAAACCCTTCAAAGCGTTGACCGCGCACGATCAGCACCAGCCCCAGCTCCTCTTCCAGGCTGCGGATGCGCATGGAGAGGGTCGGCTGGGTGATGTTGCACCGCGAGGCCGCTTTACCAAAGTGGCGGGTCTCGTCGAGCGCGAGTAAATATTTTAACTGTTTTATGTCCATCACTCTTCTCTGCGCGTGAAGCCTTACAGCATGCGGATCTCTTTCGAGCGCAGGGTAATGCGTACCGGAACCGATTTATACGACGGCGTACCGCTGTCCTTATCGAGATAATCGAGCGGCACCAGCACGTTGGCCTCCGGGTAATAGGCGCCGACGGAGCCCGGGGCGATGTTGTACGCCACCACCGTAATATCCTCCAGACGCTGAGCGCTGCCGGGGAGGGCGGTTTCGATATCCACGCGGTCGCCGTGTTCCAGCCCTGACTGCGCCATATCCTCTTCGTTCATAAACAGCACGTCGCGGCGGCCAAAGACGCCGCGGTAGCGATCGTCCAGGGCGTAAATGGTGGTGTTGTACTGATCGTGGCTGCGCAGGGTGATCAGGCGCAGCACATGCTCGCCTTCACCGCTGGCGTTTTCCTGTACGCCGTCGAATACAGAGAACATCGCTTTGCCCGTTGCGGTCGGCCAGATGCGCTGCGTGGGCGGCAGCGGCATGCGGAAGCCGCCGGGAACGCGGATCCGCGCATTGTAGTTCTCAAAGCCAGGAATGGTCTGCTCGATCAGATCGCGGATGCGGTCGTAATCTTCGACCAGCGTCAGCCAGTCCACGCGTGTCTCCGGCAGGGTCGCCTTCGCCAGACCAGCGACGATGGCAGGTTCCGAACGGAGCAGCGGTGAGGCGGGTTTCAGCTTGCCGGAAGAGGCATGCACCATCGACATGGAGTCTTCGACGGTGATGGACTGGCGGCCGGTGGCCTGCATATCCAGCTCCGTGCGGCCGAGGCACGGGAAAATAAAGGTCTCTTTGCCCACCAGCAGATGGGTACGGTTCAGCTTGGTCCCAACGTGCACGCTGAGATCCAGAGACCCCATCGCCGGGAAACCGTTCTCGTGATCGGGCATCGCAACCGCAAAGTTACCGCCGAGGCAGATGAGCGCTTTTGCGCGACCGTCGATCATGGCCTGCGTCGCCTGCACCGCATCGTGTCCGTGACGGGAAGGAGGCTCAAAGCCAAACACCTCTTGCAGGCGGTTCAGGAAGGCCGGGGCAGGCTTCTCGCTAATCCCGACGGTCCGGTTCCCCTGAACGTTAGAGTGGCCTCGCAGGGGGCAGATCCCCGCCCCGGGCTTGCCGATATTCCCGCGCAGAAGCAGCAGGTCAGCAATCAGGCGGACGTTCGCCGTGCCTTTATTGTGCTGGGTAATCCCCATTCCGTAAGTAATGATAGTGGCGTTTGATTTCGCATAGGCCTCGGCCACCTTTTTAAGCGCCGCCTGGCTGAGCCCGGACTCGCGCTCGATATCATCCCAGCGGGTCTGCGCGATATCGGCGGCAAAGTCCTCAATGCCCTGGGTGTGTTCGGCAATAAACGCGCGATCCAGCACGCCACCGCGTTCGGCCTCCATTTCCAGAAGATGTTTGGCAATACCCTTCAGCGCGGCGGCATCGCCCCCGGCCTTCACCTGGAAATAGGTGGAGGCAATATCCGTAGAGCTATAGGTTGCCATTTCAATCACGCTTTGCGGGTCCGCAAAACGTTCGAGGGCGCGCTCGCGCAGCGGGTTAAAGACGATAATCGGCACGTTGCGGCGAGCCAGCTCGTGGAGGGTACCCATCATTCGCGGATGGTTGGTGCCGGGGTTATGGCCGATGGAGATCACCAGCTCGGTCTTGTCGAAATCGTCCAGCGAGACGGTGCCTTTCCCAATTCCGATGGAGCGCGGCAGGCCAACGCTGGTGGCCTCGTGACACATATTCGAGCAGTCCGGGAAATTATTGGTGCCGTACTCGCGGGCGAACAGCTGGAACAGATACGCCGCTTCGTTGGAGGCGCGCCCGGAGGTATAGAACTCGACCTGGTCCGGTTCGAGCCCGCGCAATATTTCCCCGATGCGTTGAAACGCTTCGTCCCAGTCGACGGGCCGGAAGGTATCGCTTGCCCGGTCGTAGCGCAGGGGATGCGTCAGACGACCGTAACCTTCCAGCTCAAAGTCCGATTTAGCCAGCAGCGAGGAGACGCTGTTTTCCGCCAGAAATGCGGGGGGCACGCGTTTGCTGGTGGCTTCCCAGGTCACCGCTTTCGCGCCGTTCTCGCAGAACTGGAATGTCGATTTGTGCTCTTTATCGGGCCACGCGCAGCCGGGGCAGTCAAAACCGTCAGGCTGGTTGGTGCGCAGCAGCGTAGCGGGGGCTTCAAAGGTATCCATTTGAGTACGTACCGCAATGGCCGTCGCCTTCAACGCGCCCCAGCCGCCGGCAGGACCATCATAGTGTCTGATACCGGGAACTGAGCGTCTTTTCGTGTTCATACATACTCCTGACGTGTTTGGTCGCGCAACGGCTGGGTAATAAGCAAAAGCAATGACACGCAGGGATAGAGATCCATGCGGTCGAGTTACGGCTCTTGCCTTTAATCATATTTCATAACAATGAGTTAAAAGGATGAGTGCGTAACTATTTAAAGAAATTATAACGATTTTTTAGCATTTTAATAATAAATTGTATCTATCATCCGGTAGGCAGGATAGATAGCGTGGAGCGAGAAAGTATGTAGCGCAGGTAAAGTTTCGAATGAAAATGGCTGTCGCTCAAAAAATGGAAGCTTCGCGGCTGACAGGTGCTGTAACAGCTTCGGCATTCGAAATAGTGGCGGGAAGGTTTACTGAGGCTTAATGATTAATGGAAATGTATAATGACTTACAGGGTAATTATCACAACACGAAATATAAGTTATTTTGAGCCGTGAAATTAAAGGTGCGCGGCGTAAGTAAAATAGCGATGCTGTTGTCAGGTAATGCAGGTATTATTAAAGTTACCCTGTTAGTGCAACAAATAATTCATCGTCGATATATTCTTCTGATATCACCAAAACGACAATTCTACTAATTATGGTAGTGGCGATAATAGCATTAATGCGTTAATGAAATCAGTTCTCTTTTGTCTTTTCTGCTTTAATAACATTGGGTTATGTGGTTATAAGTTGATGAAATAAGTAGAACCAGGTCATTACGGGTTTTTTTATCAGATAAATCCTATAATGTTTCGACTGCTTCAATTACCACCACTTACGAGGCGGTAAATATTGAATTGAAGCAAAGCTCATGTAAACTTGTTTACCGTTTGTCAAAATATGTCAGGAAGACGCTGGGCCTTATTCTGAAGGGCTCGTGCGGTAGCTATGCCTTTAAATTAGTAACACACCGAAATTATCCTGACTATTTTAACAATACCACCTAAGTCAAATTTCATCCCCTTATCTCCATCATCAAAATATCGCTACGGAAAAGCATATGAAAATGCGCGTACTGTTTTCACTTCTGTTTGTAATGGCGGTGGCGGGCTGTAAAGCGCCACAGAAACCGGCAATCACCGACGACACGATCGTGACCAGCCAGGTCAACGGTGTCACCCTGACCCACCGTCACGCCGTGGTGCCGCCAACGGAATTCACCCAGCTTAACGAGCCCTATCGCGCCATGTATCCGGCCTCCCTGATGAGCCGTCCTGATTTTGGCGGAAAGGTTATCCGTACGCTGGAAACCGGAAAAACCTATGTCGTGCTGGGGCAGGTTGAACACTACTGGATGGCGCTCGCCGATGAGGGGAACGACCAGCTGATTGGCTACGTCCCGATGCGTGCCGTTATCAAAGCCGACCAGTACGAAGCCACCGTTCGCAAACAGGCCATTCGTCCTAAGGCGCGTAAAAAAGCGACCTGCGTCGATGTGGATGGCAACAGCAAAGCCTGCAAAGACAGCGCTAACGGTACCTGGATCCTGAACTAAACGGCTTTCGTGGGCGTATTTTTATGAATAATAAAAAGTTTCATCGGCTGTGGTTAGTCTTTTACGCGGCGATTTTCGCCCTTGTCAGTGGTTGTACGTCGTCTTCACACAGCGACCCTTCCCGCTACAATCTGCAGTTTCAGGCTCATCCACAAATCAATGATTCTGCGCCACTTAAAGTCCGGGTGCTGTTGTTGAAATCCGATGCGGATTTCATGTCCAGCGACTTCTATTCCCTGCAGAACAACGCGTCAGCAACGCTTGGCGCGAATCTGCTGAACAGCGACGTTTTCTTCCTGATGCCGGGACAGCTCTCCAAAACCCTCAGCGGTCAGAGCGATCCCGAGGCGCGCTACATCGGCGTGATGGCGGAATATCAGAAGCTGGACGGTAAAAAATGGCGCGTTTCACTCCCGCTGCCTGTGCCAGGCGAAAATCATATCTACCAGTTCTGGAAATGGTCCGCGGATGAACTCCAGGCCAACGTTTTTCTCGACGTAAACGGCATTCGGGTCATCAGCCAGTAACGCGCTTCACAACAGGAAACACATCATCATGACCAAAGCAGAAAAGGTCGTCTGGACCGAAGGCATGTTCCTGCGTCCACACCATTTTCAGCGGACTGAAAGTTATCTGCTCAACCATGTTCGTGAGTGGGGTGCGCTGCAGCGTTCCTATCTCTGGGGCTTTCTCGACGTAGAACTGGACGAAGCGATGCTTCGCCAGGGATGCATTGCCCTGAGCTACTGCAGCGGGTTACTGCCGGACGGCACCTTTTTCCAGGTACGCAACGGACGCAATGGTCCCGCGCCGCTAAAAATTCCTGACAATCTCACCAACGAAAAGGTGGTGCTCGCGCTGCCGGTTCGTCGCGGTGAGCGGGAAGAGGTGATTTTCAGCGAAGAGCCGGCCTCGCTGGCGCGCTTCGTCGCGTTTGAGCAGGAGGTGGAGGACGATAACGCCATGTCGGTGGGGGATGCCACCGTCCAGTTTGGCCGCCTGCGCCTGACGCTGATGCTGGAAAAAGACCTCACGGCAGAATGGACAGCCATCGGCGTGGCGTTTGTGACGGAAAAACGCAACGACAACCACGTGCGGCTGGACAACAGCTACATTCCGCCGATGCTGAACGCCAATAACAGCCCGCAGATCTACAGCATGATCAACGATCTGCACGGCCTGCTGGTGCAGCGCAGCCAGCAGATTGGCGGCCGCCTGCGCCAGCCTGGCCGCTTTAACACCTCCGAACTGATTGAATTTACGCTGCTCTCGCTAGTGAACCGTCATTTGGGCGAGGTTTCACATTTGAAAACGCTGCCGCTGCTGCACCCGGAAACCCTCTGGCGCAGCTGGCTGCCGTTTGCCACCGAGCTCACGACCTGGACGTCGCAGCGCACCACCGAGAGCGTGCTGCCGATTTACGATCACGACGATCTGGCGAACTGCTTCAGCAAGCTGATGCTGATGCTGCGCCAGGGGCTGGCGCTGGTGATGGAAGATCACGCGATCCAGCTGCCGCTTAACGAGCGCTCGCATGGCCTGAACATCGCCACCGTTCCTGAAACCAGCATGGTGCGCGAATTTGGCTTCGTGCTGGCGGTGAAAGCCAACGTGCCTGGCGACCATCTGCAAACCCATTTCCCGGCGCAGATGAAAATCGCGCCGGTGTCGAAAATTCGCGATCTGGTTCAGCTTCAGCTGCCGGGCATTATGCTGCGCGCCATGCCTGTCGCGCCGCCGCAGATCCCGTGGCATGCCGGCTACAGCTACTTCGAGCTGGAGAAGGGCAGCGAGCTGTGGCACGAGATGGATAAGTCCGGCGCATTCGCCCTGCACCTTGCGGGTGAATTCCCGGGGCTGGATATGGAGTTTTGGGCCATCCGTAGCCCGACAGAATAATAAAGCGAGCGCTTAATATGCAGGAACGACAGGACACCGGCAGTGATGCCACGTTTACCAGAGCCAGTAGCAACAACCCGCTGGTGGCGGCCGCCAATCCGCTGCTCAATGCGATTCCGCAGATCCGTCATTCGGTATCACATGACGATCAGGTGGCGTTACGCCAGCGCCTGATCGATGAGATTCGCCGTTTTGAAGTCCGCTGTCAGCAGGCGGGGCTTCCCTACGAAGTGATCGTCGGGGCGCGCTACTGCCTGTGCACGGCGCTGGACGAGGCCGCCGCGCTTACCCCTTGGGGCAGCAGCGGCGTCTGGTCCAGCAATGGCCTGCTGGTGACGTTCCATAACGAAACCTGGGGCGGCGAGAAGTTCTTCCAGCTGCTGGCGCGCCTGTCGCAGAACCCGCGCGAGCATATTCTGCTGCTGGAGATGATCAACTACTGCCTGCTGCTCGGCTTCGAGGGGCGCTATCGGGTGCTGGACAATGGCCGTACCCAGCTTGAAACCATCAAGCAGCGGCTGTGGCAGATGATCCGCGGCGTGCGCGGCAGCTATCCGCCACCGCTTTCTCCCCATCCGGAAGATCGCCCGGTGCTGCGCAAACTCTGGCGACCAATGGTTCCCCTGTGGGCCTGCGTGGCGCTGGCCGGGTTTATCGCCTGCCTGTTTTATATCGTGCTTAACTGGCGCCTTGGCGACAACACCAGCCCGGTGCTGGCGAAGATTTATCAGTCCCAGCTGCCGGAAACCACCATCCAGCAGCCGGCGCGCCAGCTGCCCGCGGTGCTTAACCTGCGCGGCTTCCTGAAGCCTGAAATTGAGGCGGGCCTGGTGGCGGTGAAAGACGAAGCGGATCGCAGCGTCGTGATCCTGAAGGGCGACGGGCTGTTTGCCTCCGCCTCGACCGTCGTGCGCGACCGCTATGAACCGGTCATCAACCGCATTGCGCAGGCGATGAACAACGTCAGCGGCAAAATTCTGGTGGTGGGCTACAGCGATAACGTGCCGATCCGCAGCGCGCGCTTTGCCTCTAACTACGAGCTCTCACTGGAACGCGCGCGCTCCGTACAGAAAATGCTGCAGGGAAGCCTCTCTCAGCCCGGCCGCGTGAAGGCGGAAGGGCGGGGCGAGATTAACCCGGTAGCGCCGAACACGACGCCGGAAAACCGCGCCCGTAACCGCCGTGTGGAAATTACTCTGCTGGTGTCGCCTGAAAACACGCAGGCCGAGCTGAACGGATTGCCGCAAGGAAACTAAGGATGCTGACTACACTTCTTTCCATTCTGACTAACCGCATTCTGTGGAGCTTCCTCGGCGTAACGGCGCTGGCGGCGGTGATCTGGATGATTGGTCCGCTGTTGTCCATCGTGGACACCCGACCGCTCGAATCCGAACAGAACCGCATCATCAGTATCGCCGTGGTCTACCTGCTGTGGGCGCAGGGCCATATTCTGCCGCGTCTTTATAACGCCTGGCTGAACCGCAAGCTGATGGACAAGCTCAACGAGAACACCGCCAGCCAGGAGGCGGCGGATCCGCAGCAGCGCCTGAACAGCGAGGAGCAGATCCTCGCCAGCCGTTTTGATGAAGCCGCGCAGATGCTTAAAAAAGCGCACTTCAGCAAGGCGGGTCAGGGCGCCCAGTGGACGCAGCGCTTCAGCACGCAATATCTCTATCAGCTGCCGTGGTACGTCATTATCGGCGCGCCGGGCTCCGGTAAAACCACGGCGCTGGTGAACTCCGGGCTGCAGTTCCCGCTCGCCGACCGTTTCGGTAAAACCGCGCTGCGCGGTATTGGCGGCACGCGCAACTGCGACTGGTGGTTCACCAACGAGGCAGTGCTGCTGGACACCGCGGGTCGCTATACCACCCAGGAGAGCGAGCAGGCGCAGGATGCCGGTGAATGGCTGCAGTTCATGGGGCTACTGCGCAAGTACCGTCGCCGCCAGCCGATCAACGGCGTTATCGTCACGATCAGCATTTCGGACCTGCTGACCCAGTCCGCCGAAGCGTCCCGCCAGCAGGCGGTGAACCTGCGCCAGCGTCTGTCCGAGCTGCATGAACAGCTGGGTATCCGCTTCCCGGTGTACGTGATGGTGACCAAGGCCGACCTGCTCAAAGGCTTCCGCGCCTGGTTTGCCGACTACGATAAAGCGCAGCGCGACCAGATCTGGGGCTTTACGCTGCCGTGGGAGCAGACCAAACACGCCGACTACGACCTGATGGGCAACTTCCAGCAGGAGTTTTCTCTGCTACAGCAGCGCCTTGATGCCGGGCTGCCGGAAACCATGCTCAAAGAGCATGACGCGAAAACCCGCGCCGAAGCGTATCTCTTCCCGCAGGAGTTCGCCGCGCTGCGTCCGCTGCTGGCGGATTACCTCAGCACGGTCTTCGCCCGCTCCAACTTCGAAACCGAGTTCTCGCCGCGCGGGATCTACTTCGCCAGCGGGACGCAGGAAGGCATGCCGTTCGACCGCGTAATGGGCGAACTGAACCGCGCGCTCTCCCTGCCGGAAGGGGCGGAGAGCGATAACTGGGATTCGGTCAGCAAAGAGGCACCAATCCCGGGCGCGAAGGGCCAGAGTTTCTTCATCAAGAACCTGCTGCAAAACGTTATTTTCCAGGAAGCCGGGATCGCCGGGGAAAACCGCTGGTGGGAACTGCGCAACCGGGCGGTGATCTGGTCCGGCTACGCGGCGCTGCTGGCCCTGCTGGCGATCCTCGGCGGGCTGTGGCTGACCAGCTATGCCAAGAACAAAGCCTATCTGGAAGAGGTGGATGCGAAGGTGCCGCTGCTGGACCAGCAGAGCAAAGCGCTGCAAAACCAGCCGCAGCGTGACCTGTTCGATCTGCTGCCTCTGCTGAATGGCCTGGTGGACCTGCCGAAAAGCGACGCGTTTGATGTCAACGATCCGCCAGTCTCCCGCCGCATGGGGCTTTACCGTGGGGATGACGTCAGCGATGCTTCCCAGTCCCTGTACCAGAAGGCGCTGGATCAGCTGCTGTTGCCTGCCGTTGCGATGCACATCACCACCTGGCTGCGCAACGACAACGGCAGCGACGTGGAGTATAGCTATGAGGCGCTGAAAGCCTATCAGATGCTCTATCAGCCGAAGCACTACGACGGTAAATTCCTGCACTCCTGGGTGATGCTCAACCTGCAGCGCAACCTGCCGCAAAACGTCACGAAGGCGCAGCTGCAGCAGCTCGAATGGCATCTCACCCAGCTGCTGGAGCCGAAAATTCAGGCCTCGCCGTACGCGCAGGACGAATCCCTGGTGGCGCGTGAAAGAGCGCTGATCAACCAGCAGCCGCTTTCAACCCGCGTCTACGGTCGCCTGAAGCGCCTGCTGGAACATGACGACAACCTCAAGCCGGTCTCTCTTTCCGACCTGGGCGGGCCGCAGAGCGAGCTGGTGTTTTCCCGCAAAAGCGGCAAGCCGGTGAGCGAAGGCGTGCCGGGTCTCTACACGCCGGACGGTTACTGGAAAAGCTTTAACAGCCAGATTGACAGCGTGACGACCGCCCTGCATGAAGACGACGCCTGGGTGCTGGGCGCCGCGACCGCGCAGGAAGATAAACAGCAGATCGATAACGCCGTGCGCCAGCTTTACATGCGCGACTTTATTGCGAACTGGGATCGCTTTCTCGCCGACATCCAGCTTAACAACAGCGCCGATCTTTCCCAGCGCATCAACACCGCGCGCCTGCTCTCTGGCGCAAATTCGCCCCTGCGCCGTCTGGTGCAGAACCTGAGCCAGGTGCTGACGCTCTCCCGCGATACCCCGGCACCGGAAGATGCCGGTAAAGCGCAGGCGCAGAGCAACCGCGCCACCCGCACGCTGGAAGCGCTGTTCAGCAATAATGACAATGCCCCGACGCAGGCCGCCGCGATGACTCAGGCGCCGGAGCAGCTGGTGACGGACCACTACGCGCCGATGATTGAGCTGGCCCAGCCGCTGGAAAAGGGCGGCAAGACCATCGTCTTTGATGATTTTCTTAAGCAGGTAGACGAGCTTTATCGCTACCTGACCGCCGTGCAGGACGCCGCCAACAGCGGCATGCCGGCACCGGGCGGCGAGGCGATCAGCCGTCTGCAGGCCAGCGCCGGTCGTCTGCCGGGCGGGCTGCAAACCATGTTCAGCAACATGGCGGTGGGGGCCAGCAGCGATACCCAGCGCCGCGATCTGGAAAACGTCCGTAAGCGGATTAACGTCGAAGTGGGCGGGTTCTGCCGTCAGGCGATCGCCGGTCGCTACCCGCTGGTGCGCAGCGCCAGCACCGAGGTGACGCCGGACGATCTCGCCCGCATGTTTGCGCCGGGGACCGGGCTGATGGACACCTTCTTTCGCGACAACCTGACCAACAAAGTGGATACCACGCAGGCGAACTGGCGCTTTATGCCGGGCATCGACGGTAAAACCCTGCCGGGCAGCGAAGGGCTGCTGAGACCGTTCCAGCAGGCCCAGTCGATTCGCGACGCTTTCTTTGCTAACGGTGCAACGACCCCGTCTTTCAAGGTGACGGTTCGCACCGTGCGAATGGATAACACCATTCTGAACCTGACCCTGGACGTCGACGGCCAGCTGCTGCGCTACAGCCACGGCCCGCAGGCCGTACAGATCATGAACTGGCCGGGACCGGGCGGCACCAACCAGGTCCGTATGCAGCTGGGGCTGGCTAACGGCAGCACCGCGACGCTTACGACCAACGGCTCCTGGGCGCTCAACCGCTTTTTCGACAAAGCGAGCACCAGCCCGGGCGCGGGAAGCCTGAGCCGTCAGGCCACCTTCAACGTTGACGGACATCAGGTCACGCTGGAGTTCGCGCCAAACAGCATTCGCAACCCGTTCCAGCTTCCCCGTTTCTCATGCCCATAACCGCAAGGACAGCCGTATGACGAATACCCCTGCGATGAACCGCTACAGCTGGTATGGCAAATTACCCAGCGCCGGAGATTTCCTGCAGCGTCGCTTTCCTGACACCTTACAGCGCCAGTGGTCGCACTGGTTTCAGGTTGGCCTGCTGGCCTGGCAGCAGGAAGAGCAGCGCAGCGGCGAACGCCAGTTCACCAAAGCTCCGGTCTGGAACTTCGTCGTCCCGCCGATGCTGGGCAGCCAGATGATCCAGATGGGCTGCCTGCTGCCCGGCCGCGACAGCGTCGGCCGACAGTACCCGGTTTGCATTCAGCTGAGCTTCGCCCCGTCAGAGTGGTCGACCAGCCTGCTCAGCCAGGCGGAGAACTGGTATCAGCAAATTGGTCGTCTGGGGCTGCACGCGGTGCGCAACAGCTTTTCCGCCTCGCAGCTGGATGAGATGCTGATGTCCATTCCGGCGCCGCAGCCCGTCGAGCCGCAGAAGCGTTCCGACATCCTCGACGTGATTGGCTACGACGAGGATGGCCAAAGCACGCTGGGCTGGCCGCAGGCGGCAGAGTGTTTTGACCCGCTGCGTCAGACCAGCTACTGGTGGACCAACCGCTGCGACGGTTACCCGCTGTACACCCACGTTCACAGCGGCAACTTCACCGGGCAGCTTTTCACTCTGCTGTTCGACCCGGCAGGGGGCGCCCGTCCGGGACGTCACGGTCTCTATCCGCCCATGTTTGAATAAGCAGGGAACGTATGAATATCGAAGAATTTCTCGCGCCAATAAGCCCCGACAAGCCCTGTGGCGACAATCTGGAATATGACGCTGACTTCCAGGCGATGAACCAGGCAAGCCAGGGCAAAGCGGAACAGCAGTTTGGCGACACCATCATTCCGGCAGAGCCTGCGGACTGGAACACGGTAGAAAAATTCGCTACCAGCCTGCTGGCGCGCACCAAAGATCTTCGCGTAATGCTGGCGTTAACCCACGCCTGGACCCGTCGTCGCGGCCTTGCGGGCTACGCGGACGGTCTGCTGCTGGTGCAGGAAGCGATCGCGCGCTACTGGGAGCCGCTCTATCCGCTGCTGGAAGAGTATGGCGAAACCGACCCGTTCTACCGCATTAACGCCCTGGCGGGGCTGAGCGATAAATCCGAGCTCACCGTCGCGGTACGTAACGCCTCGCTGCTGCGTTCAAACGGCGATGAAATTTCGCTGCGTGACGCCCAGGCGCTGCTGGACGGCAGTAAAACCGAGTGTCCGGACTATCCGGGCGGCCGTCCGCGGCTGATTGACGAGCTGGCCCGCGGCGACCAGCCGGGGACCGCGGCTGTCATTGTGATTAACGAACGGCTGCTGGCCATCCGCGAGCTGCTTACCGGGCATCTCGGTGAAAGCGGCGTACCGGAAATGGAACAGCTGCTGAAAACCGTGGGGCTGGTCGCCAGCGCGTGTCAGGTGACAGACATCAGCAAGCTGCTGCCGAACCGCGACGCGCAGGCTGAACAGCACGCTGAGCCGCAGCCTGCGGCAGCGCAGCCCGTTCAGCCGGTAACCGACTGGCGCAGCGTGCAGGTCACCAGCCGCGCCGACGCGCAGCTGATGCTGGAAAAAGCGAAGCAGTATTTTGCGCAGTACGAACCGAGCCACCCCGCGCCGCTGATGATTGAACGGGTGCAGCGGCTGTCAGAACTTAACTTCATGGACATTATTCGCGACCTGGCGCCAGACGGCGTTAACCAACTGGAAAACATCTTTGGACGCCGCGAATAACGCGTCCAGGCATTATGACGACAGGCATGGAGCCTGCCGTTTCACCTTCACCGCGCATCTTTGATGGAGAACATCATGGCAATGAGTAACAGTGGGCAGAAATTCATCGCACGTAACCGTGCCCCCCGCGTGCAGATCGAGTACGACGTAGAGATCTACGGTGCAGAACGTAAGATTCAGCTGCCGTTCGTGATGGGCGTTATGGCCGATCTGGTCGGCAAACCGGTAGAAAACCTGCCGGCCGTCGACGAGCGTAAATTCCTTGAAATCGACATCGACAACTTTGACGAACGCATGAAGGCGCTGAAGCCGCGCGTGGCGTTCCAGGTGGATAACACCCTTACCGGCGAAGGTAAGCTCAACGTGGATCTGACCTTCGACAGTATGGACGACTTCCTGCCGGACGCGGTGGCCCGCAAGGTTGAGCCGCTGAACAAGCTGCTGGAAGCCCGTACACAGCTCTCCAACCTGCTGACCTACATGGACGGCAAAAACGGCGCGGAAGAGCTGATCGCTAAAATTCTGCAGGATCCGACGCTGCTCAAATCTCTGAGCCAGCTGCCGAAAAATGACGACAGTGCGAAAGGTAGCGAGGAATAATCATGAGCAACCAGACTCAACAACATGAGCAGCAGGCGGGTCAGGCGTTCAGCCAGGATGAGTTCAGCGCGCTGCTGAACAAAGAGTTCCGCCCGAAAACCGATCAGGCGCGTTCCGCCGTGGAGAGCGCGGTCAAGACCCTGGCGCAGCAGGCGCTGGAAAATACCGTTACCTTCTCGAACGACACCTACCGCACCATTCAGAACCTGATCGCCGGTATCGACGAGCAGCTGTCGCAGCAGGTGAACCAGATTATTCACCACGAAGAGTTTCAGACGCTGGAGAGCGCCTGGCGCGGTCTGAGCTACCTGGTGAACAATACTGAAACTGACGAGATGCTGAAGATCCGCTTTATGAGCATCTCCAAGCAGGAGCTGGGCCGCACCCTGAAGCGCTTCAAGGGCGTGGGCTGGGACCAGAGCCCGATCTTCAAGAAAATTTACGAGCAGGAGTACGGTCAGTTCGGCGGCGAGCCGTTTGGCTGCATCGTGGGCGACTATTACTTCGACCACAGCCCGCAGGACGTTGAGCTGCTGGGCGAGATGGCGCGCATCGGCTCTGCGGCGCACTGTCCGTTCATCACCGGCACCGCGCCGGGCGTAATGCAGATGGAGTCCTGGCAGGAGCTGGCCAACCCGCGCGACCTGACCAAGATCTTCCAGAACACCGAATACGCCGCCTGGCGTTCGCTGCGTGAATCCGAAGACGCCCGCTATCTGGGGCTGGTGATGCCGCGCTTCCTGTCGCGCCTGCCGTACGGCATTCGCACTAACCCGGTGGACAGCTTTGATTTTGAAGAGCAGACCGACGGCGCGAACCACAACAGCTACTCGTGGGCGAACGCGGCCTATGCGATGGCGGCCAACATCAACCGCTCCTTCAAAGAGTACGGCTGGTGCACCTCGATTCGCGGCGTGGAGTCCGGCGGGGCGGTGGAAAACCTGCCGTGCCACACCTTCCCGAGCGATGACGGCGGCGTGGACATGAAGTGCCCGACCGAGATCGCCATCAGCGACCGCCGCGAAGCCGAGCTTGCGAAAAACGGCTTTATGCCGCTGGTTCACCGCAAAAACTCCGACTTTGCGGCCTTTATTGGCGCGCAGTCTCTGCAAAAACCGGCCGAGTACCACGACCCGGATGCCACCGCCAACGCGCGTCTGGCCTCTCGTCTGCCGTACCTGTTCGCCTGCTGCCGCTTTGCTCACTACCTGAAGTGCATCGTGCGCGACAAAATCGGCTCCTTCCGCGAGCGCGAAGAGATGGAGCGCTGGCTGAACGACTGGGTGATGAACTACGTCGACGGCGACCCGGCTAACTCCTCTCAGGAGACCAAGTCCCGTAAACCGCTGGCGGCGGCGGAAGTGCAGGTGCAGGAGATCGAAGACAACCCGGGCTATTACGCCGCGAAGTTCTTCCTGCGTCCGCACTACCAGCTGGAAGGTCTGACCGTTTCTCTGCGTCTGGTTTCTAAACTGCCGTCGCTGAAGACGAAAGACGCGTGATGATGGTAACCGGCCCGATAGGGCCGGTTAGCCAAAAGCTATATTTCGGTTAATTACTGTCAGTGAATAAGGATATCCGGTGATAAAAAATCTATTAATCGCTACCAGTTTGCTGGCAGTTTCAGCACTGGCTAGTGCGCAACCAGAAAAATATACTTACCCGCGAGCGGAAGCATTGCCGCAGGATGACACATCAAACATGCTGCGCGATCCGGCTCTTTTAACCGGATATGATTTAAACCTTACGGCAGAGCGGTTTGCTAATGCCTGGCTTTCAAAAACCAATGAACGTGAACGCATTAAGGCCAATATGTATCTTCTGGGGGTTGTGGATGCCTCCGAGGGGACCGTCTGGTGCAAAGGAAAGCCTTTTTTACCCAATACCCTTCATGAGTTTCTTTACCCGCGTTTCGCTAACTTAACGGCAGAGCAAAAAGAAGAGCGCGCCTCGAAAATTATCACCGATGGCATGAAAGAATTACGCCCTTGCAAAAAAGAGAGTAATAAATGAGACCATTATACGAACAACTGAAACGTCAACATTACTCTTCAAATCATGCTCGTGCGGGATTTGCCTCTGGTGAACAGCTTTTCTCAGAAATTGGCTACGACTATTCAACGATTATCAAACAGCAGCCTGCCTACGAAAATACGTGTGCGGTCAGGATGAGTTTGGCTTTGTTAAAATGTAATGTTGAATTTACTGGGCGTCTCCCCATAAAGTCAGGGCCCTATAAGGGAAAAACAATTGAGCCGGGTGCAAAATTGCTCGCCGATCAACTGTATAAATCTCACGTTTTTGGGAAAGCAGAAATCTATACCGATCGTCAGGCAGGTGCACGGTCGATGATCGGCAGAAAAGGTGTGGTTTTCTTTAATAAAATTGATGGTTACGGTGGTGGTCATATCGATCTCATTGAACCCCTAAGTAATAATTCTTTTATATGTAACTCCGATTGTTTCCCTTACTGTCAGGAAATCTGGTTTTGGGAATTAAAATAATTTCACTAATGAATTTGAAGAGAGCATTTATTCTGCTCATGTTTTTAACGTTTTCGGCTCTTGGCGATAAGCCACAATTTGATTTTTACCAGCAGCAAACATACCGGCAGGTTGTAAAAGATTTAGTTCTGGCGCGTTGCCTTGCGCAGGTGGCCGATAAAGGCAGCCAGTTTTCTGCTGACGCGGCTCGCAGTGCGAGTGCTTTCATTGAGTGGATACCGTTTGATGCCGAAAACGGTACAGAGAAGGTAGAAGCCATCATTGGAAAATATAAAAATCAAATTAATGGTTTTCATTCGGAGCGAAAACCCGATGTAAAAGGCGTAACCTTAAACTGTCTACGTCTTTATCATAGTGACGAACTTAACAAACTTGTTCCTCAATTAATTATCGGAAATCCTGATCGCACCTGGATTCAGGACAACCCGCAGTAGTAAAGACTTCACATTCTTTCCGTTAATTCAGGGGGAATGTAAGACTGTCAAATGACACGGGTCATTTGATGTGAGGCAGAGGTAAAATATGGACGGTTTTATTCAGCCCCATGCTTTCCTGTTTGCCATATAAGTGCTTTTTCGAAAGCAATATTGTTCATCCACGAAGAGTAGATATTATGGCTATTGATATGTTTCTGAAGGTCGAGGGTGTTACGGGCGAATCTAAAGATTCTAACCACACCGGCTGGACTGATATTACCTCCTTCTCCTGGGGCGCTTCCCAGCCAGGTAATATGAGCGTTGGCGGTGGCGGCGGTGCCGGTAAAGTTAACTTTAACGACCTGCACGTTAACGCGCTGATCGACAAATCCACCACCGCTATTCTGAAACACTGCGCCAGCGGTAAACACCTGACTAAGGTTGAGCTGTCCGTCTGTAAAGCGGGTGGCCAGCAGGTGGAATATTCCCGCATTACGCTGGAAGATGTGCTGGTGACTTCGGTTCAGTACACCGGTGCAGACAACGGCGATACCGTTGGTGTGACCTACGCATTCCAGGCTGCGAAAGTGAAACAGCAGTACTGGGAGCAGACCACGTCGGGTGGTAAAGGTGCTGAAAGCAGCGCTGGCTGGAACATCAAAGAAAACAAAGAAGCATAATTGCGTATATGGCCGGGGAGTTTTCCCCGGTCATTATCAACCGGGGAGTCAGATAGCATGACAAGCTTGCAGTAAGAAGGTGCCCGTCCTCTCACCATTTGCAAATTTCAAACACCCTGAGGATCGGCGGGTATGGTTATGAAACAGATATTCGGTGTGTTGGCGGTCACGTTAATGGTAAGCGCTTGTGTGTCTCATCCTGCACAATATCGGTCGCTTGCGGTTACGCTTAAAAACAATGAACCCTGCTTTGCTATTCCCGCTAACCACGGGTTAGAAGCGCCAGTTACCAGCCATTCGCCCACCATTATGAAACGCGTGGGAAATGAATGGAAAACGATATCGCCGCCGTCTACGTTTAGCCCTGAGGTGACGTTAATGACCCAGCAGTGTCATCAGTGGAAGGATGTCGCGTGGCAAGCCGGAGAATATGATGTTGCTCTGAAGGTGTCAGGGAAAAACGATTCTATTCGCTATGCGGCCCGCTTCACCTTACAAGAGGCTCCCTCAGGCCAGTTTAAGCTTATGCAAACTGAATAGAATGTGTTAACCCCAAACGCCGCGTTTCACGCCCCGGGCAGACGCCGATATTCTCGGTAAGGGGGGATTGTTTATTTACTGAAAGAGAAAGCGGGCGGCACTGAACAGGGTCGTTATCAGGTGTTGAAGTGCAACTTAATCGTCAATAGCGACGCGATTCGGGCGCTGAATGCCTAAAATAGCATTTATTTATTTGTGCGAAGCATAAGGAGTTTTTCATGGCAAATCAGTCAAACGTTGCTCCGGGTTACTGTGTGGTACAGCAACCGGGTACGCTGGACTTCCAGACAAGACAACTGTTTGGGAATTCACGTAATGAAAAATCCGAATATTTTATGCAGCTGAATAAAGATACAGCGTGGGTCAAACCTGGACAGATATTAATTGTTGCGGATCCGCATAATGCTAATCAATCACATCAGATTAATGGGTTAGCTAGTGCCAAAAAGAAAGTCAACAACGCACTTGCAACAATTGATGGGGATGCGGCAGAATTTTTAAAGAATAACTTTGATAATATTGCCGCCATAACTGCATGGGGTGATACCTTAGTGGGAAATGCAAGCAGTGCGGGGGAGTCTTACTTTAAACAAATTGAAAGTATTTTGATTAAAATTGAAAAAACCTACCAAAATCAGTATCGAACACAAGGTGCTCTTATTGGGCAGCAGTTTTATGCAGAACGTAATGCCCTTCTTGCGCAACTCAAGCCGCTATTAAACAAACTGACAAAAAAACAGCTCAAATTTAGAGATTATGCGGATCTTAAAAGAGCATTGGGACTTTCCACAAAATCTATTGTTCATGAATGGAGTACGGTTGGTATTGGTGCGATTCCAGGGTACTCAACGTATATTGACCGGGCGTCCAAAATTACAGCTTATATGAAAGCAGGTGGATGGGTTGCGTTAGGTTTTTCTTTTGCGAATACGACTAATGAAGTCTATCATGCATGCACCCTGGGTAGAGAACATGAATGTGGTAAGGTTGCAGTGAGCGAATATAGCAAATTTGGGGGCGGTGTTGCTGGTGCAGCGTTAGGCTCTTCACTTGCGGCTCCTGTTTGTCTTGCATTAGGCGTACCAACAGCGGGAACAGGCACCCTCGTTTGTGGTCTGGTCGTCGGCGCAGTGGGGGCCGCCGGGGGAACAAAGGTTGGAGGGTTTGTAGGAGAACAAATGAATAATTTAATATTTAGCGGAGAATAGTGTGATTGCTGATAATATTTACTCTGCTTTTATTATTTGTGTTTTTGCCGTTTTTATATTTCTTGTGCTAACGTTCTATGTTGATTACCGTAAACATTCCGATCAAGTTGATAAAATCTATGACTTGCTAATTCAGAAGAATTTGCTCAAGGAAGACGATTATCAGGCCTGGAAAAATCTTGGGTTTTGGGGATTTGGTTTTCGCACCACAATTTTATCAAGGCTTGTGCGGGGCAAGCGTATAAAATTGACGGAATCACGTTGGCTTGAACCTCAACCGTGCAACAGTGTTTTATCTAACTTCGAATTATCATGGATTAATTCATATAACACAAAGGTTAAAGTTGCCACGGCTTTGTTTGTACTGCTTTTAATATTAGCAGGCGTTAATGAAATTTAATTATACATTTAAAATTTAAATGATGCTTTTTGGGGTTGATCTCAAACGCCGCCGTTCTCACCCCGAGAGCGGCAGCGTTTGAGCGCTAATCATACCAGCAGGAATACGCCATGCGATTCACGATTATTTCTACGAAACCCGGTCATCAGCCGCCGCAGAGCAGCTGTGATTTTTACGCCCCGGGCGGCACCATTGGGCGCGGTACGGATAACAATCTGGTATTGCCGGACAATGACCGCACCATCTCGCGTTTGCAGGCCATTGTCCACGTTGACGCCCAGGGCGAATGCCGCGTCACCAACCGTGGCAGCGTCACCCGCGTGGTATTAAATGATATTCCGCTGGAGCGCGGACGTCAGGTTGAACTCCAGGATGGCGACATCCTCGGTATTGATGACTACCGTATCGAAGTGACCGAACTGATCCACGATACGCAGCCGGTAAGCCGTATGGCGGCCAGCATGCAGCAGCAGTCACGTCCAACAGCCGCACCCGCTGCGCCGGCAGCGCAAGCGAAGCCTGCTAACCCCGCGCCACGCTGTAAGGCGGAACCGACCGCCGTGCCTTCCGAAATCTGGGACAGCCTGATGCAGGAGTTCTCCATCTCCGACAGCATCTCCAGCAACCGCGCAAAACCCCAGCCTGCGGCCTCACAGGATCCGTTCTCCCAGCCCGCCGCGCCGGAGCGTAATGCCGAAGATCCGCTCGCGATGTTCAACGACAGCGATCCAACGCTTGAGCGTAAGAACGTCGACCCGGACACGCTGTTCAGCGACGAAGCGCTGTTCAAAAAAGAGAGCATTTTTGACGACGTGACGCCTTCCACGCTGGTGCCGCCGGTTGAGGGTCAACCCGCCCCTAAAGAAGACGCGGCGGACGAGCTTGACCCGCTGGCGCTGTTCGGTGGAAAGGCCAGCGCGCCAGCCGCGCGCAATGATGACCCGCTCGGGCTGTTGGGCGGGGCGCCGTTAACCCACCCGGATGACATTGCTGACGAAAAGCCAGCCCCAGCGCCTGAACCGGAGCAGGAAGAGGACGTCCTTGCCGATTCTCCGCTGTTCGCTCCAGAGCCGCAGGAATCGCCGCGTGAAGAAGAGCCGGCGCGGCCGGATTACACAGGCTTCACCATGCCTACGCCGCAGGCCGTTGCGCGCAGCAGCGCTCAGGCACCGAAGGGGCGCCTGCGCATCGACCCGGTCAATAACGCGGCGTCCCCAACCGCCAGCGCGAATAACGGCGAGAAGGGCGAAGTGCTGCAGGGCGAGCTGCTGCAGGCGCTGCTTGAAGGCATGGGCTTGAGCGAAATGCAGCCCGTTCCGCAGTTTGACCGGGAAAATATGCGTCAGCTGGGGCAGATTCTGGGCATGTTCTCGCAGGGGACCGTGGCGCTGCTCTCGTCTCGCTCCATCCTGAAACGCGGCGTAAAAGCCGATATGACCATGGTGCTGGACGATGCCAACAACCCGTTCAAGCTGTTGCCGACCGGGAAAACCGTCTTAATTCAGATGTTCGGCACCCCGATGCCGGGCTTTATGCCGCCGACCAAATCGGTGCGCGATGCGCTTATCGATCTTCAGGCGCACCAGCTGGGGATGATCTCCGGTATCCGCGCCATCATCGCCGCGATGCTGCAGTCCTTTAACCCGGAACAGCTGGAGGAGCAGGCGAAGCAGAACGGCATGACCTCTCGTCTGGCGCTGCCGGGCAGCCGCAAGGCCGCCCTGTGGGACTATTTTGTTCGCAGCTATGGCGAGACGGCGGGCGAAATTGAGGATGACTTCCACACCCTGTTCGGCGAAGCCTTCCTTCATGCGTATGACATGGAGGTGAATCAGTACAAAGACTCACAGAGCGGATCGGAAGACAAATGAATATCGCAACCGCTTCTCTCTCCCGCCAGGGGACGCGCGCCAGCAACCAGGATCAGACGGGAGAAACCATAGGGGAACGCTCGGCCTGCTTTGTCGTCTGCGACGGCATCGCGGGTCTGCCCGGTGGTGAAGTCGCCGCTGAACTGGCCCGCAACAGCATTATCTCCCGCTTCGATGGCGACAAGCACCTGAACGCGCAGCATATCCGCGACTACGTGCAGACGGCGAACCGCACCATTCTGAGCGAACAGCAGGCCGTTCAGGGCTATCGACGGATGGGCACGACGCTGGTCAGCCTGTTCATTGACCGGGACTACGGGCTGGCGTACTGGGCGCATGCCGGCGACAGCCGCCTGTACCTGTTTCGCCGGGGATGGCTGTGGCACGTCACCACAGACCACAGCCTGGTGCAGCAGATGAAGGATGCCGGGCATCAGACGGACGATCTCAACAGCAACCTGCTTTATCTGGCGCTGGGAATTGAAAACGGCGGACCGGAAGCGAGCTACAGCGACGTGGTGCAGGTGGAAGACGGCGATGCCTTTTTACTCTGCACCGACGGGTTCTGGCACGGCGTCAGCGAAGAGCAAATGAAGCAGTCGCTGCACATGGTCAATACGCCGCAGGAGTGGCTGACCTTAATGAACCAAATCATTCAAAAGAATGGCGAACTGGAGGGGAATGCGCAGGATAACTATACCGCCCTGGCGGTATGGATGGGCAACCCTCAGGACACCACTTTGCTGCATACCCTCTCTGACGCAGCACAATTTCTTCCCTGCGGAACTGATTAGACACACAAGGAACGATATGAAACTTTGGCTATCGGGTTTGGCACTTCTGGCGGTGACCTCCACCGCGCAGGCTGAGAATTTCCGCATCGTGCAGTCTCCTGCGCAGAAGCTGGATATCTGGATCGACAATATCAAAGACAACACTCCGCAGAGCTGGTGTAAGCCAGAGGTGGCGCTGCGCATTGTGGCGAACGGCAAGAAAGACGTCTCTGTGCTGGAAAACTTTGTGCCGCGTCTTGGCTCGCTGCTGGAACACCAGTGCAGCAAACTGAATAAACTCAGCTGGACGCTCAACGATCCCGAGGGGACAACGCTGGCGCAGGGCACGGCAGCCAAAGCGCAGGAGTGGGCGCTGGTGGTGAAACAGCAGCAGGCTGCGCCTGCCGTCACCGCGACCACTTCCAGCGGCGCGTTATTGCCTCCGGATCAGAACGTTGCCGCCCATACGGTTGCCGCGGACCGCACGCCGTGGCAGGAGTTTACCCTGCAGGACGGCTGCCACCTGCGCACCTTCTGGGAGGGCGGCGCGTCCGCTCCGGCGCTCTTTATTCCGGATTCTGAAACCACCCGCTGCGGTAACGGCAGCTGGCTGAGCGGTCACACCGTTATCTCTCAGTCCCGCAACGGCGGGCAGAAAGAGATGGCGGTGACGTACATTCACGGCTTCCCGGTGATGGGGCTGAATCAGAGCGCCGATCCGGAAAACGCGCTTATCACCTCCGTTAACAAAGAGCGCATGGTATTCAGCACCCCTGATAGCGACCAGAGCTGGATGATCCTGCCTTACGACAGCACTCTGAACAGCTGGAAGAGCAACGGCACGGTGGCGGTAGAAATTTCCCGCGAAACCGCCAGCGACGATGCAAAGCTGCAGGCGCGTATTGCGGCGGTGAAAAAGACCTGGAGCGCCTGGGTCGCACCCGGCACTCAGCTGAATATCGTTCTGATTGATACCCTGCGCCCTCAGCTGCGCGATCCGGCAGTGGGCGCCTGGCGCGCGGCGAATTAAGGAATGGCTATGAATACGCTCTATCAACACCTGGCGGGTGAAACGCTCAACGACGCGCTGGTGCGCCTCGAAGCAGAAATCAAAGCCCGTCCGGCAGATGCCGACCTCCGCGCCGCGTTCGTGCAGTTTTTAACCCTCAGCGGCAACTGGACGCGCGCGCTGACCCAGCTGAAAAGCTGGCTGGCGCTGAAGCCGCAGGCGAAGCCGACCGTCACGCTGCTGGAGCAGTCCATTCAGGGCGAGCTGCAGCGCGCGCAGGTGATGGCGGGGCAGGCGCGTCCGGCCATGCCTGAAACTCAGTGGCCGTGGCTGACCACCCTGGCCGCAGCGCTGAGCGAGGAGGGCGATCGCGCCCGGTCGCTGCGCCTTGAAGCGCTTGACCAGGCGCAGGCCACCCCCGGTCACGTCACCCTCGAAAACGAGGAGACACGGGCGTTTGACTGGCTGATGGACGGCGATGCCCGTCTCGGCCCGGTGTGCGAAACCATTGTGAACGGCCGTTATTTCTGGCTGCCGTTTAACGCTATCGCCGAGATCCGTTTCCAGGCCCCGGCGAGCGTGACCGACCTGGTCTGGCGTCACGCGCTGGTGCGCCTGACCGACGGTACGGAGCAGGTGTGTCAGATCCCGGCGCGTTACCCGTTTGCTGCCGAGGCTTCGGATGCGATCAAACTGGGCCGCACCACCGAGTGGCGCCCGCTCGACGAGGACGGCACCCTGTACGAAGGGATGGGCCAGAAAGCCTGGCTCAGCGAGCAAAGCGAAAGCCCGCTGCTGTCCTTAAGCCTCGTGTCGTTTGCGACGGATGGAGCCGATGAGTAATCCCGCTGGCGAAGGCGATCTGCTGCGCAGCGGCTGGCAAGCCCGCAGCAGGCAGGAGAAGGTGGGGGCGCGCGACAAAATGCAGCCGTCGCTGCTCGATCGCCTCACCGATAACGACCCGGAAAAAAAGCGCGAGCCGGCTAACAGCAACCTTATCACCCACGCTGCGCTGCGTCGTAACGTGCTGCGGGATCTGCAGTGGCTGTTTAACACCATCAATCACGATGCCTCCGGCGATTTGAGCGCCTTGCCGCACGTGAGCCGCTCGGTGGTTAACTTTGGCGTCGCGCCGCTCGCCGGGAAGAGAATGTCGGATATTGAATGGCACGATATTCAGCGCAAGCTCACCGAGGCCATCATCAATTTCGAACCGCGCATTTTGCCCCAGGGGCTGCAGGTCCGCTGCGTGTCGGATACCTCCTCGCTGGATCTGCACAACGTGCTCTCCATCGAGATTAAAGGGCGCTTATGGTGTGTGCCGTACCCGCTGGAGTTTCTGTTTCGCACCGATGTCGATCTGGAAAACGGCCATTTTGAACTGAAAGATGCGGGGTAATCATGGAAAGTAAACTGCTCGAATATTACAACCGCGAGCTGGCCTACCTGCGCGAAATGGGGGCCGAGTTTGCCGAACGCTATCCGAAGGTCGCCGGGCGGCTGGGCATGCGCGGCATCGAAGTGGCGGACCCGTACACCGAACGCCTGATGGAAGGTTTCGCGTTTCTGACCTCTCGCGTGCAGATGAAAATGGACGCGGAGTTTCCGCGCTTCTCTCAGCGTCTGCTGGAGATGATCGCGCCGAACTACCTCGCACCCACGCCTTCAATGGCGATTGCGGAAATTGAGCCCGACAGCAGCCGCGGCGATCTGAGCAACGGCTTTATCGTGCCGCGCGGCACCATGATGGACAGCCTGGCGCTGAAGAAAACCGGCGTAACCTGCAGCTATACCACCGCGCACGAGGTCAATCTGCTGCCGCTGAAAATCGACAAAGTGGAGCTCGGCGGCGTGCCCGCTGACCTGCCGCTGGCGCAGCTCGGCTTAAGCCAGCGGGGGATCAACAGCGCCCTGCGGATCCGCATTGCCTGCGACGGCCCGCAAAACCTCGGGCACCTGAATTTTGATCGGCTGGAGTTTTTCCTCAGCGGCCCGGACATTGAGGCGCTGAAGCTGCTGGAGCTGGTCATGGAGCACCACGCCGGGATCGTCTGCCAGACGGTCGGCCCGCAGCCGCAGCGACAGCTGCTGGCAACGGATGCGCTGCGTCAGGAGGGCTTTGCGCCGGACCAGGCGCTGCTCCCAGACGATCTGCGCAACTTTGACGGCTACCGTCTGCTGCAGGAATATTTTGCCTTTCCGGCCCGCTTCCGCTTTATCAGCCTGAGCGGTCTGGGCGCGCTCATCCAGCGCTGTGAAAGCGAAAAAGCCTTCGATATTTTCATTCTGCTGGATAAGACGGATGAACAGCTGGAGCGCGTGGTCGACGCCAGCCATCTGGCGCTGCACTGCACGCCGGTCATCAACCTGTTCCCGAAAGTGGCGGCCCGCCAGAAGCTGAATGAAGGGCAGCATGAATACCATCTTGTGGTCGATAACATCCGCCCGCTGGACTACGAGATTTACGCGGTAAATAAAATTTTTGGCAGCGCCGATGGCCAGCGCGACGACCAGACGTTTCGTCCATTCTGGAGCACCTGGAGCGGCGACGCGGGCAACTACGGAGCCTATTTTTCCCTGCGCCGGGAACAGCGCGTGCTCTCTGAGCATGCCCTGCGCTACGGCACCCGTACCGGCTATATCGGCTCGGAGGTCTTTGTCTCGCTGGTGGATGAGCAGCATGCGCCGTGGCAGGAAAACCTGCGCTATATCTCCGCCGAGGTGCTCTGCACCAGCCGCGACCTGCCGCTGATGCTGCAGCAGGAGCTCGGGCAGTTCATTATGGCCGACTCCATGCCGGTGAAATCCCTGACTCTGCGCAAAGGCCCGACGCCGCCGCGTCCGGCGCTGGCGGAAGGGTTCAGCACCTGGCGGCTCATCAGCCAGCTGCAGATGAACTATCTCAGCCTGATGGACAGCGAGAATGAAGAGGGGGCAGCGGCGCTGCGCCAGCTGTTAGGGCTGTACGCCAACCTGGCCGAAACGCCGGTTGCGCGTCAGGTGGAGGGGGTACGCCACTGCGTGCTGGAGCCGGTGCACCGCCGCGTGCCTGAACCCGGCCCGGTCGTTTTCGCCCGCGGAATTGGCATCACCCTGACGGTGGACGAGCGTGCGTTTTCCGGCGCCAGCCCGTGGCTTTTCGGCAGCGTGATGGAGCGCCTCTTTGCCCGTCTGGTATCCATCAACAGCTTTACGGAGTTCACCCTGAAAAGCCAGCAGCGCGGCGAGATAGGCTACTGGGCGCCGCGCATGGGTAAAAGGGCGCTGGTATGAGTGACGCTGCGACCGCACCGCTGCGCGTGCATCGCCTGACGAAGTTGCCGGATACGTTCTGGCACGGGGTCCGCGAGACGCCCTGGCGCTACGATCTGTTTCAGCTGTTAAGGCGCATTGATGCCCAGGGCGGCGAGCGCTACCCGCTGGGACGCGCGCCGCTGCCGAAATTTGAGCCGCTGCGCATTGGGCAGCAGCCCTCAATGAGCTTTGCGCCGTCGACGCTGGCCCAGGTACGACAGCGCGAGGAAAGCGGTCTGCATGAGGTGTCGATCCTCAGCTTTGGCCTGTTTGGCCCGAACGGCCCGCTGCCGGTGCACATGACCGAATACGCCCGCGAGCGTATTCATCATCACCAGGACACCAGCCTTAGCGCGTTTGCCGATCTGTTCCATCATCGCCTGGCGCTGCTGTTTTACCGCGCCTGGGCGGACGCACAGCCCGCCGTTTCCCTCGATCGCGCCGACAACAGGCGCTTTGAGGGCTACCTGGCGTCGCTGATCGGCATGGGGCAGCCGGGCCAGATGAGCAAGGGCAGCCTGAGCGCCCATGCCCGCTTTACCCACGCCGGGCACCTGACCCGTCACGGGCGGGATCCGGAGGGGCTGGAGAAGATCCTGCGCAGCTATTTTAAAGCGCCGGTTAAGCTGGTGAGCAACGTGCCGCAGTGGATGCCGCTCTCCGCGCGCGAGCAGGCGCAGCTGGGAGCAGGACGCCGCATGCCGCGCATGGGGGAATCCGCTTTTCTCGGCGTTGCGGTGCGCGACGTGCAGCATAAGTTTCGCATCGAGATTGGCCCGCTGAGCGCACAGGAGTACAACCGTTTTCTGCCGGGCGAAGCGTGGGTCACCGAGCTGCGCGACTGGGTGCGCCAGTACGCGGGGATTGAGTTTGAATGGGAAACACGGGTGATCCTGCGTGAAGACGCGGTGCAGGGCACCACGCTCGGCGGCACCGGGCGATTAGGCTATAACACCTGGCTGGGGCATCAACCCCAGCCTGTCCCGCGTGGCGATCTGGTGTATCGCGCAGAGCGGTAATCCTTCCGTATACCGAATCATTGTTAATGGAAACTAACATGTCAGAAATTAGCCGTGCCGTGCTTTTCGGCAAACTGGATACGCTGTTATTTACCTCTCTGGAAAGCGCGACTGCCTTCTGCAAGCTGCGCGGCAACCCCTACGTTGAGCTGGTGCACTGGCTGCATCAGCTGATGCAGCAGCAGGATGGGGATCTGCAGCAGGTCATCCGCCATTTTGCCCTCGACGAACAGCAGCTGACGCGCGATATCGTGGCGGCGCTGGACGCCCTGCCGCGCGGCGCAAGTTCCGTTTCCGATCTCTCCGAACATATCGACAGCGCCGTGGAGCGCGCCTGGGTCTTCGGCTCGCTGAAGTTTGGCGTCAGCCGCATTCGCGGCGGCCATTTGCTGATCGGCATCCTCAAAACCTGGAATCTGGCCAACGTGCTGAAGAGCATCTCGGCGCAGTTCACCCGTCTTAACGTCGAAGTGCTGATTGAGCAGTTCGATGCCATCTGCGCCAACAGCAAAGAGACGCAGCAGGCCGCTGCCGCCGTCGACGCGCCCGCGGGTGCGGTACCGGCGGCGCAGGGTACGCTGGCCCAGTACGGCCAGGACCTGACCGCCCGCGCTCGCGACGGGAAGATTGACCCGGTTGTCGGGCGCGACGAGGAGATCCGCCAGATGGTGGATATCCTCATGCGCCGCCGCCAGAACAACCCGCTGCTGACCGGGGAAGCCGGGGTCGGGAAAACGGCGGTGGTGGAAGGGCTGGCGCTGCGTATCGCCGACGGTGACGTCCCGGAGCCGCTGCAAAATATTCAGCTGTGGCTGCTGGATATCGGCATGCTGCAGGCCGGCGCGGGCATGAAAGGCGAATTTGAAGCCCGTCTGCAGGCGCTCATTAACGAAGTCCAGTCCAGCGCCACGCCGATTATTCTGTTTATCGATGAGATCCACACCCTGATTGGCGCAGGCGGCCAGCAGGGTACCGGCGATGCGGCGAACCTGCTGAAGCCGGCCCTGGCGCGCGGTCAGCTGCGCACCATCGGCGCCACCACCTGGGCGGAATACAAAAAGTACATTGAGAAAGACCCGGCGCTGACCCGTCGTTTCCAGACGGTGCAGGTTCACGAGCCGGACGAAGCGAAAGCGATTCTGATGCTGCGCAGCACCGTGTCGCCGCTGGAGACGCACCATCAGGTCCTGCTGCTCGACGAAGCGGTCAGCGCGGCGGTGAAGCTGTCCCATCGCTACATTCCGGCGCGTCAGCTGCCGGACAAAGCCGTTGCGCTGCTCGACACCGCCTGCGCCCGCGTGGCCGTCAGCCAGAGCGCGCCGCCGGCGCAGCTGGAAGACTGCCTGCGCCATCTTGCCGCGCTGGACGTAGAAATTGAGATCGCTGAACGTGAAGCCCGCGTCGGTGCCGGTGATGCCGATCGCGTAACGGCATTAATCACAGAGCGCGACGCGTATGAAACAAAACGCGAAGCCCTGTCCCGTCGCTGGGAAGAAGAGCGCAGCCTGGTGCAGGAGATTATCCGCCTGCGCGCCGCGCTGTTTGCGGCGGGCGAGGAAGAGACCGCTGATCTGCGCAGCCAGCTGGCGGAGCAGCAGCAGGCGCTGAACGCCTTACAGGGTGACGAGCCGCTGCTGTTTGCGGCGGTAGATGAAAACGTGGTCGCCGCGGTGGTCTCTGACTGGACCGGGATCCCGCTGGGCCGGATGGTGAAAAACGAGATCGACGCGGTACTCAACCTCGCCGATACGCTGAACCAGCGCGTTATCGGCCAGCGTCACGGGCTGGATCTCATTGCCCGCCGCGTGAAAACCTCGCGGGCGAAGCTGGACGATCCGAACAAACCGGTGGGCGTATTTATGCTGTGCGGCCCGTCCGGCGTCGGGAAAACCGAAACCGCGCTGGCGCTGGCGGAATCCCTGTACGGCGGCGAGCAGAACGTTATCACCATCAACATGAGCGAGTTCCAGGAAGCGCATACCGTTTCCACCTTAAAAGGTGCGCCTCCGGGGTACGTAGGGTATGGTGAAGGCGGCGTGTTAACCGAGGCCGTGCGCCGCCGCCCTTACAGCGTGGTGCTTCTGGACGAAATTGAAAAAGCGCACCCGGACGTACATGAGATTTTCTTCCAGGTCTTCGACAAAGGCTGGATGGAGGACGGCGAGGGGCGCCACATTGATTTTCGCAACACCATTATCATTCTGACGTCCAACGTGGGCACCGAGCTGATAAGCGCCATGTGCGCCGATCCGGAGCTGATGCCGGAGCCTGACGCGTTAAGCGGCGCGCTGCGTCAGCCGCTGCTGGAGGTGTTCCCGCCGGCGCTGCTGGGCCGTCTGCTGGTGGTACCGTACTACCCGCTCAGCGACGAGATGCTTGGGCAGATTGTGCGCCTGCAGCTCAAGCGCATTCAGCGTCGTCTGGAAGAGAATCACAGCATTATTTCTGAGTTTGACGACAGCGTGGTGGAACAGATTGTTCAGCGCTGCACCGAGGTGGAGTCCGGCGGCCGCATGGTGGATGCTATCCTGACTAACACCCTGCTGCCTCAGATGAGCCAGATCTTACTTACTGCCAGCCGCAGCGACGAGCAGTTCCGACGTCTGCACGTCACCTGCGAGCAGGGCGAGTTTCACTGTCAGTTTGCCGCGTAATAATCATCAAGAGAACTGTAAAAGATGACGGATAATGATAACAATCGGACTGTCCCAAACGCGCTCCCGGTCGGGTACCGCTTCAACGAGTTTGAAATCAAAGAGGTGATCGGCGGCGGCGGTTTTGGCATTGTCTATCGCGCGTGGGATCATCAGCTCGAACGCACTATCGCTATCAAAGAATTTATGCCTGCCTCGCTCGCCGTGCGCGGCGACGACATGACCCTGGTGCTGCGCAGCGAGCGCTTTGGCAAAGCGTTTTCCGCGGGCCTGAACAGCTTTATTCAGGAAGCGCGTCTGCTGGCGCGTTTTAACCACCCGAACCTGCTCCACGTCCTGCGCTTCTGGGTGCAAAACGACACGGCCTACATGGGGACGCTGTTTTACAGCGGCACCACGCTTTCGCGCCTGCGCGAAGAAAAGCCGGAGCTGATCAACGAAGCCTGGATCCGCCGCACGCTGCCGATGCTGTTCGGGGCGATCAAGACCATCCACGATGAAGGCTATCTGCACCGCGATATCTCGCTGGATAACATTCAGATCCAGGATAACGGCCTGCCGGTGCTGCTTGATTTCGGCTCCGCGCGCCGCACCATCGGTAACCTCTCCGACGAAACGGAAACCATGCTGCGCCCCGGCTTTGCGCCGATTGAGCAGTACACCGACGACAACGAGAGCGAGCAGGGCCCGTGGACGGATATTTACGCCCTCGGCGCGGTGCTGCGTACCCTGATTGTGGGCTCTCCGCCGCCGGTCAGCGTGGTGCGCTCTATTCAGGATACCTGCAAACCTCTGGTGGAAATCATGCCGCAGGGCTACTCCATCCCGCTGCTGCAGGCCATCGATCGCGCGCTGGCGCTGCACATGGAGGATCGTCCGCAGTCTATCGACGAATTCGCCGCGCTGATTGAGATGCCGGTCGCCGGGATCAACGATGTGCTGACCGCCAAAAAGACCGGCACCATGCTGGTTCCGGTTGAGGAAGAGAAGCCGGCTTCGGCACTCGACTGGCGGCGTTACAAGATCCCGGGCATGGTTGCCGCGGGCGTGCTGGTGGGCGTTGTCGCCGGCGCGATGCTGTTCAGCGGTGGGAATGATGCGCCTGAGCAAGCTGCACAGGCCCCGGCAGAGACGCGTCCGAGTGAAACCGCTGCGAACACGCCAGACGTGAAGCCAGAAGCGCCGAAGGCGAGCCAACAGGCGGCGCAACAGACGCCACCACCTGTCGAGAGCCCTGTTGCGCTGGTCTATATCCGTATCCAGGACGGCGAAACGCTGAAAGTGAACGGCGAGCCAAAAGCGCTGCGTCCGGCGACCAACGGCTATGCATCTCTCAAGCTGCCAGCCGGAGAGGTGAAGATTGAACTGCAGGGCAACGGGAGAACGCGCAGCCAGACGCTGGAGATCACCAAGCCGGGCACCTGGCTGGTGAATCCGTAGAATTTCGCTCAGTCACAGATGCGAACCTCTTTTCTGAATCGCATAAGCTAGATGGAATAAAGATTATGCTCAACCGAATTACCGTTCAGCTCCCGGTGGAGGGGCTTCTGTTCTGGAAACTGACGGGCCGCGAGGCGATGTCCGAGTCGTTCGCCCTGACGCTGACCGTGCTCGGCACGGACGCGCGCATTGACCGCAGCAGGCTGCTAGGCCAGCCGGTCACGGTGACCATCCCGACGCAGAACCTGCTGACCTCCCGCTACATTAACGGCAAGATTACCCGCGTGGCGGTCAGCGCCGTTGAGCTGACGGGCACGCGCTATGCGGTGTACCAGCTGACGGTGGAGCCGGACCTGTGGCCGATGAAGCGCGACCGCAACCTGCGTATTTTCCAGGGGCAGACGGTGCCGCAGATTGTGAAAACCCTGCTGGGCGAGCATCAGGTTAACGTTGAGGATAAACTCACCGGCAGCTACCGGGTGTGGGACTACTGCGTGCAGTATCAGGAGTCGAGCCTGGACTTCATCAGCCGCCTGATGGAGCTGGAGGGAATTGCGTATCACTTCAGCCACGAGGCGGACAAGCACACCCTGGTGCTCACCGACGCCGCCACGCAGCATCAGCCGTTCAGCGGCTATGAGGTCATTCCTTACCACCAGACGCCGTCCGGCGGCAGTACGGATGAAGAGGGTATCAGCCAGTGGGCGCTGGAGGACAGCGTGACGCCGGGGATTTACAGCCTCGACGACTATGACTTCCGCAAGCCGAACGCGTGGCTGTTCCAGGCCCAGCAGAACCCGGCGTCGCCGAAGCCGGGGAGCATCGACGTGTACGACTGGCCGGGGCGCTTTGTGGACAAAGGTCACGGGGAGTTCTATGCCCGTATCCGTCAGGAGCGCTGGCAGGTTGAGCACCAGCAGATTCAGGCCACCGCCACGGCGGGGGGAATAGCGCCGGGGCACACCTTCACGTTAGCCAACGCGCCGTTCTTCAGCGACAACGGCGAATATCTGGTGACGGCGGCGGGCTACCACTTCGAAGAGAACCGCTATGCGAGCGGCGAGGGGGAGACCATTCACCGCACCGATTTCACTGTCATCCCGTCGGCGGTGGTGTACCGTCCTGCGCAGAGCACGGCGTGGCCGCGCACCTACGGCCCGCAGACCGCGAAGGTGGTGGGGCCGAAGGGCGAGAGTATCTGGACGGACAAATATGGTCGCGTGAAGGTGAAGTTCCACTGGGACCGTCTGGCGAAGGGGGATGACACCAGCTCCTGCTGGGTGCGCGTGTCGAGCGCGTGGGCGGGCCAGGGCTACGGCGGGGTGCAGATCCCGCGCGTCGGCGACGAGGTGGTGGTGGACTTTATCAACGGCGACCCGGACCGCCCGATTATAACCGGCCGCGTGTACAACGACGCGAGCATGCCGCCGTGGGCGCTGCCGGCTGCAGCGACGCAGATGGGCTTTATGAGCCGTAGTAAGGATGGACACAAAGATAATGCCAATGCCCTGCGATTCGAGGATAAGGCCGGGCAAGAGCAAATCTGGATTCATGCTGAAAAAAACATGGACACCGAGATTGAGAACTGCGAGACGCATGACGTAGGAGTAGACCGTAAAAAAATCATTGGCCGGGATGAGCACGCAACGGTTAAGCGTAACCACGACGTGAACGTGGGGGCGAATTCAACCAGCAATACGGGTAATCAGCACAAAATCAATGTGGGTAAAAACCAAACCGTACTGACTATGGATAAAGAGGGAAATGCTCTGCTGGAAGCAACAACCTCGATTAAGTTAAAGGTGAATGATAATTACATTCTTATCACGCCATCGACCATTGAAATTATTGTTTCCGAAGGTACTCTCAAGGCTGAAAGTATTACTGAGGCATCCTTTAAAGGGACAGAATTCACGAAGTTAGGCGGTGGAATAAATGCCGAGATGAAAGCTAAAGATACGCTTAATCTCAATGGCACAAATCTGACGGATATTAAAGGCGCTGTTGTTAAAATCAACAGCTAATATGTAGAAGGATTTTTGAACATGGGACAGCCTGCCGCCAGAGCGACCATAGATGTCAGTGCACATTCTGGGCCAATACAGTCAGGAAGCCCGGATGTTATCATCGGTGGTTTTCCCGCCGCTCGAAAGGGTGATACGTTATCCTGCTCGACTCACAGCAGCGGCATTATTGTGGGGGGCTCCGGTACTGTCTTCGTGAACGGTATGCCACTTGCGCGTCAAGGAGACAAGACGCAGTGTGATGCTAGCGGCTCACCGGCACCTGCCGTACCAAAAGCTGCAGCACCTCAATACTGGGGGGGCACGCTGGCGAAAAATGCCGGTGAAGATGGCATGATGCACGGCGAACGTTATGATGCCCGTGTTCTGGGTGCCTACTCCAGCCTCGAAGATAAAAACCTCAACGGTGATTTTGATACCGCTTCGGCTGGTTTTGCGTTGGCGGATATTACCGTGGGGAACATGAAAAGTAAGGATCTGCTGCGGGCAGAAATGCGTAATAAACTCGCCGTCGCCAATGCGACGGGGTCTCTGTATGGTGGCGGCAACGATATTTATGGCTTGAATGCGAATGCCGCTGCGACAGGTGAACAATACGGCGGCTCGGTCGCTGCGGGTAAAGAAGGAACGCTGTATGGCGGGGTATCAGGGGATGTAACTATCGGTACAGCAGAAGCTAAAGCTGTATTAGAAGTCTATACCGGCAATGATGGGAAGTATGGTTTGACGGCTGATGCTGGTGCGGAAGCTAAAGGAGTGAAAGGCGAAGTATCGGGCAACCTCGATATTCTGGGCATCGTTTCCGGAGAAGCAAAAATCGACGGTAGCTTTGGGTCTGCTGGTCTCGCGGGAGGCGGAAGCGCTTTCTGGGACACTAAAGATTATTCCGTTAACGTCAGGGTGACTGGTGGGGCGGCAGGACTCGTAGGGCTTAAGGGGGATGCAAGTCTGAAAGTGGCATTTAAGCCGATACTGGATTTCTTTGACTATTTGTATGGTGAAGAGGATGAGCCAGCCGTTACCTCAGTTCCGACAGAAAGTGGGGATGGGACAATTATTACCGGGTGTGTTACTGTTTTGATAGGCGATTAAAATGTTTGCGAGGACGATGAAATAATGAAATGGGCTGGCTTTACGATTTTTGTTTTAATAACTTTGATCTATATCTGGAATGGAAAGGATCTGTACACAAAACAAGATTGGCGTGGTTTTGGAATAAAATTCATTTCAGTACTGATTGGTGCATTTGCATTGGTCTTTGTTTTGGTCGGCCTTTCAAAGTTCATCCCATTAATTACCAGAGAAACTGCACGGTCATTATCAGTAATAATGCCTGCCTCCTTTATGGCAGTGCTGCTGTCGAAGTTTTTTATTGTGATGTTGAATAATATTTTCGATATTATTATGCGATTCCATAAACGCTATAATACTGCAGCAAACTATTCAAAATTGTTATCAATATCTGATAAGTATGGGGCAAGATTACGCCTGGTAGCAAAGTGTCTAGCTTCGTTGGGTTGCATCTTAATGTTCTATGGTATTTGGTTTGGCAGCACGGTCTGAGTTGAAGAGGTTCTATGAACACCGATAATAATTATGCTTTTCCAGTCGTCTCAACCGCAAGCAATGAAGAGATAAAGGCTAACTACTGGAAATGCCTGTATACCTCTGCTGATGAAAAAATGCTTCAGTACTGGGTGATTTTACCAAATCGCGTTAAGCCTGCTGAACTGACTCCGCAATACCTTCCAGAAGTCGGCTTAACGAATTTGGGTCGTTATGTCACCGATGATGCTCAACCCTATATGGAAGTTTGGGCCGCTTATGAACGCTGTGAGTGGGAGATGAATCCCTCGGATTGGTTGTTCAATAAACTGGAACTAATGGGCGAGAAAGTGTTGAATCAGCGCTTGATTACTCATCCTTCCGGTAGTGGTCTTTTTGCAGATGCGCTAACTCTCAAAACCCACTCGTCCGGCGACGAGGTCATTTCACGTTACACTGTACAAAAAGATTACAATCCGCAAGAAGGTGGCGGGAATTATTTTCTGATCAAAGCCGCCTGTGCCGCTCGTGACTACCCAGCGCTGGCGAATGATATTTACTTTACTGTAGTGAACTGGGATTTACTGCATCGTAGTAACCTTGCTCTGGCTGAACTGCTTGAGACTGTGAGCCTCAGCGCTAAAAACAACAGTGGCTTTCAAGTACCGGAATCTTGGCAGGTTAAGACCCTGACAGAAACGCGTCTGGTGGTCGAGCACTCGTTTGATGGCACTAACTACGGTGTCATTAATCTTTGCTTCTTTTCACAGGAGATGTTGTTTTCCGCACAGGATGTTTTTAGCATTTCGACTAAACGGTTTCACGATCAAGAACCTGCCGTTACGCTTAAGACTGAAGCTCTTGCCACTATTCCAAATGAGTTTAATCCATCCCTGGGAAAAACACTGTGGACTTGCCGGGGAGAAATGCTCAGCGCAGAAGAAGAAATGCGCGCTGTTTACCAGTGCTATATTTTTAATGTGGGCAAAGTCTGGTGCTATGCAGAACTTATTGGCAGACACCGTAACTATCGAGATTACCACTATGAGGCGAATAAGCGTTGCCTCGAAATCATCCTGTCAACATTCCATATAGAAATGCCTAAACCTTGAATCTATATTCAGGAAAATTCACACGTAAGCGTGAATTTTCCTTTTTTAGATGGACGTTGAATTTGTCGATTTCCCTACATTATTAATATTATCGCCACGATAAACCATCACGATCAGGAGTCGAGTCTGAACTTCATCAGTTGTCTTATGGAACATCAGCAGATTCAAGCCATCACCACGGCGGCAGAGATTGCACCAGATCACATCTTCACAGATGCTTTCAAGCGAAAAGGATATATTTGAGGTGTCTCACGCGTAAAGAAAATCACACCGCGTTGGCTTATATCGATGATACTATTGATGCAATTAATTATCGATTAGAACAAAATCCAACATTTTCTTTATATGTTATGGCGAAGAGTCAGTTGGATTATATTAAATCCCTTCTAACTGTTGCTGAAAAAGATAAAAGCAAATTACATTCATTGAATCTTGGGGTACTCGCGTCCGAAGAATTTGATACAACAGATGCCGAACTTGCTGAGCATTTATCCAGTGCTGATTATATAGCTTCGCAGATGAGGCAAGGATTGAAGATTTGAAAAGACAAAAAGATACCTCAAATGATTAAGTTTTTTGTTTTAATGTATGAGAAATTATGAGCATTTTAGCTCGATCGGTCTTGTTTTTAATGTTTGCATGGCGACGCTGGAAATATGAGTGGAGAATGAAAGGGTGAAATGGATTGGTTGTGTATTTTTCATTTTTGTCACTTTAGCATATATCTGGAATGGAAAAGATTTCTTCAGTAAAAAGCAATGGTTCCTGGCCGGATTGATGTTTGTTCTGGTATTGGTGGGTACGGTCGTTATCGGTTTTACATTGAAATGGATCGCTCAGTCAATGTCATTATTCTCCGTCGCAAAGGCGAAACAATATTCGATTATCTTGTCCATGTCTTTCCTGTGCGTATGGGGATTAAAAGTTACCGTTGTGCTGCTCTGTACTATTCTTTCCGGAATTACAGGATGGCACAAAAGGTACAACATAGAAAATTATGAAAAAATATCGGCTGTAACACGTGTTGTTGCACCTGGCTTACTTATCGTCGCTAAAAGTGCAGTTTCCCTGGGGAGCATACTTATGTTTTCAGGCTTATGGCTTAAATAATCACGACATTAACTTAAAACTATCTAAATAAAACTACAGGAAAAGTGGCTTTATTTTGTGGCAAGAGAAATAACTCTTACAGCTACTCATTATCACATCAACAGCGTTCCCGCTTTGCGTATTGAGATGAGTTAATTTCTGGCACTGAGATGAGTTCATAGTGGAATAAAGATCATGCTCAACCGAATTACCGTTCAGCTCCCGGTGGAGGGGCTTCTGTTCTGGAAACTGACGGGCCGCGAGGCGATGTCCGAGTCGTTCGCGCTGACGCTGACCGTGCTCGGCACGGACGCGCGCATCGACCGCAGCAGGCTGCTCGGCCAGCCGGTCACGGTGACCATCCCGACGCAGAACCTGCTGACCTCCCGGTACATTAACGGCAAGATTACCCGCGTGGCGGTCAGCGCCGTAGAGCTGACGGGCACGCGCTATGCGGTGTACCAGTTGACGGTGGAGCCGGACCTGTGGCCGATGAAGCGCGACCGCAATCTGCGTATTTTCCAGGGCCAGACGGTGCCGCAGATTGTGAAAACCCTGCTGGGCGAGCATCAGGTTAACGTTGAGGATAAACTCACCGGCAGCTACCGGGTGTGGGACTACTGCGTGCAGTATCAGGAGTCGAGCCTGGACTTCATCAGCCGCCTGATGGAGCTGGAAGGGATTGCGTATCACTTCAGCCACGAGGCGGACAAACACACCCTGGTGCTCACCGACGCCGCCACGCAGCATCAGCCGTTCAGCGGCTATGAGGTCATTCCCTACCACCAGACGCCGTCCGGCGGCAGTACGGATGAAGAGGGCATCAGCCAGTGGGCGCTGGAGGACAGCGTGACGCCGGGAATTTACAGCCTCGACGACTATGACTTCCGCAAGCCGAACGCGTGGCTGTTCCAGGCCCAGCAGAACCCGGCGTCGCCGAAGCCGGGGAGCATCGACGTGTACGACTGGCCGGGGCGCTTTGTGGACAAAGGTCACGGGGAGTTCTATGCCCGTATCCGTCAGGAGCGCTGGCAGGTTGAGCATCAGCAGATTCAGGCCACCGCCACGGCGGGGGGTATAGCGCCGGGGCACACCTTCACGTTAACCAACGCGCCGTTCTTCAGCGACAACGGCGAATATCTGGTGACGGCGGCGGGCTACCACTTCGAAGAGAACCGCTATGCGAGCGGCGAGGGGGAGACCATTCACCGTACGGATTTCACTGTCATCCCGTCGGCGGTGGTGTACCGTCCTGCGCAGAGCACGGCGTGGCCGCGCACCTACGGCCCGCAGACCGCGAAGGTGGTGGGACCGAAGGGCGAGAGTATCTGGACGGACAAATACGGTCGCGTGAAGGTGAAGTTCCACTGGGACCGGCTGGCGAAGGGGGATGACACCAGCTCCTGCTGGGTGCGCGTGTCGAGCGCGTGGGCGGGCCAGGGCTACGGCGGGGTGCAGATCCCGCGCGTCGGCGACGAGGTGGTGGTGGACTTTATCAACGGCGACCCGGACCGTCCGATTATAACCGGACGCGTGTACAACGACGCGAGCATGCCGCCGTGGGCGCTGCCGGCAGCGGCGACACAGATGGGTTTTATGAGCCGCTCGAAAGGGGGCTCCGTGGATAACGCCAACGCCCTGCGCTTTGAGGACAAGGCGGGTGCAGAGCAGGTGTGGATCCAGGCCGAACGCAATATGGATACCAGCGTTAAGAATGATGAAACGCACAGCGTCGGCGGGGCGCGCAGCCATTACGTGAAGAAAAATGAGCTGCATCGCGTGGAAGCGAATCAGACCCAGGCGGTGAAAGGCGGAACCGAGATCCTGACGGGAAAAGGCAAGCTGGATGCGGCGGTAGAGCAGTATGTCATTGCTTCCGGGACGAAGCTGCGGCTGGTCTCAGGTGAAAGTGCCATCGAGCTGAACGCTAACGGCAAGATTAACCTGATCGGCAAAGAGTTTAATTTCTTCGTGGAAGGGGATGGCTATATCACCACGGGCGGTAAGCTGCACCTGAATACCTCTGGCACCAAGCCGGGCACAACGGCACCGGGATCGGGGCATAAAGGGGATATTGATGCGGCGGTGCAGGCGTATTTTGCGCCTGAACAAAGCAAGAAAGGGGCAGGAGCGTCTCCAGTGCCATCAGAGTCTGCAACGAAACCAGCACCTCAAGCTACAGTAAGTAATGCCACTTCAGCAACACCGACTCAAAGTGATGACAAGTTTTCAAAGATCTCTCCTATTATTTTCCAGAATGAAGGCGGGTACGTTAATGATCCTAACGACTCCGGGGGAGCTACCAATAAAGGAATTGCGTGGAAAACATGGCAGAAATATGCCAAGGAAGATCTTGGTGTTGAACCCACATTGGATAATCTAAAAAATTTAACCAATGAACAAGCTGAGACAATTTACCGTAAACGTTACTGGGAACCGTCTGGATTTAACAATCTTAATGATCCTAAACTCGCACTAATGTCTTATGATTGGACCATAACCTCCGGCGGAGCCGGTAAACAAATCCAAAAATTGCTGAACAATGAGTTTGGCCAGCAGTTAATTGCAGATGGGAAAATAGGGCCTAAGACTATAGAAGCAATGAACAGCGTAAGCGACTCAGCGAAACTTACGTCCAGAATAGCGGACATCCGTAAAGAATATTATGAAAACCTTGTGGTAAATAATTCTAAAAATGCTAAGTTTTTGACAGGTTGGTTAAATCGAGTTGATCGGTGTGCACAGGTGGCTTTGTAATGAATATAAAATTAGTAATGTTATTGATGGTTGCAAGTTTTAATAGTGGCCATGCAATAGCTAAAGATATGTTTTCTGGTCAGTGGAGCGGAGAGCAAAAAAATGAGTCTACACTCACTTTACGATTAAATCAAGTTGGTCAAAATGTGAATGGTAGTTATTGTTATGTTACTCAAAACGGTAACCGCATTGACTGTCCCCCAGATGATGAGAATAATCTAAAGGGTGTTATTGCTGAAAATCGAGCAAATGTGGAATTTAACTCTTCATTTGGTGGCGGAAAGGGACACGCGAAACTGGAAGTTGTTGGTGATAAAATGATCTGGACTTTAATTACACCGCCACAGAAAGGTGAATATTATGCTCCTCAGAATTATAAGCTAACAAAAATGTTAAAGTCGTCGACACCCGAAAAAAGAACTTTTGAAACCGAGAAATTCAATATTACTCTTGTAAATAAATGTGGTTCGTTTGAAATAGACTGCAATAGTATGTTTTATCTTGGGATTAGAAAAAGTGACAATAGTACAATTTCATTAGATGGGAAGACATTCAAAGATACGGCTGGCAAAGTAACTGGTTCTTTATTTAAGAATGGTGAAATTACCTATACAGTTACCTATAACCCATTGAAATTGGTAGTCAGTAAAGGTGGTCATGTTTTAGTTGATCAGCCAGGTCAATGGGTTAATAAATAGAATGTATTACTAAAAGGTCAGCATTCTCTGGCCTTTATTTTTCTGCCTTTACAGTCTTTAATATTAATCATCCCGAGTTCACTTATGAAATACACCCTCCAGGAAGGTTCGTTTTCCCTATTTCCTGCTGCCTGGCAGGATAACAGCATGAACATTATTCGCGATGACGAAAGCGGGCTGTCCGTGGTGGTCAGCCGCGGCGTTGTCCCGGACGGCAGCGACTACGAACAAGAGTTTCATCGCCAGTGGGACGTGCTGCGTCCTCAGATGGGTGAGATCGCCCAGAGCGAATTCCGGAGCGTAAAAGCCGGTCCTGACGGGAAAATTAACGGGCTGGAAGTCGAGACTACCTTTGACCGTAACGGACAGCGCCTGTGGCAAAAACAGCTTGCCGTGCAGACGCCGGGCAAACCGGTATTGATGATTTTTACCCTCTCGGCATTAAGAGCCTTCACCGAAGAGGACGAGGTGCGCTGGAGCGCGCTTAAGCAGAGTCTGACGCTAAACGACAACCGGAATGTGTAAGGCATGAGCGATAACAACGCGGCCCGTAAGGGCGACGAGATTATTCACTCCAGCATTTTTGCTGACATCACCAGCATTGTGGCGGAAGGTGCCGCCTATGCGGTGATCGGTGCGGCGGTAGGGCTGGCGGCTACGGCGGCCGCGCCTCTACTCGGTGCGGGTGCTGCCGCAGCGGGCGTGGCGGCGATTGGATCCAGCTGTCTGTTAAGCGGAATTATCGGTGGCGTGCTGGCGAACGTGGCGGGCATCACCGACGATATCAGCAACGCCGCGGAAGGGTTAGGCAACGCGCTTTTCCCGCCGTCGCCTGCGGGAAAAATCACTACCGGTTCGAATAACGTTCTGACCAACGCAATCCCTGCCGCGCGTGCGGCAGGGACGCTGACGCCCGCGGATACTCCGTCCCCTGAGCCGCAGTCGCCGGGCAGCTTTGCCGATTACGCGGGCATGCTGCTTTCCGCCGCCGGACAGTTTGGCAGCGAAATGTGGCAGCCGAGCGTAGCCTCTGCCGCAGCGGGGACCTCGCCGCTGGAAGAAGACAAGGTGGCGTGCGAAAAGCACTCCGGGCCGCAGTATCTGGCGGAAGGCTCTAAAAGCGTCTTTATCAACGGGCAGCCCGCGGTGCGCGCAAAAGATCGCACAACCTGCGAAGGCACCGTTTCCGACGATGTCTCCCCGAACGTGATCATCGGCGGGGAGACGCTCACGGTCCGCGATATCAAAAGCGGTAAAACGCCGGGCCTGGCGCTGGGGATGATTGCGCTCTCCCTGCTGCGCGGGCGTCCGGGCAAGATTCTCAAAAACATGCCCTGCGCGCTGGCGGCGGCCGGCGGCGGGATGCTGGCCGATATGGCGGTGAATGCCGTGTTTGGCTCCTCGCACCCGGTTCACGCCGCCACCGGCGTGAAGGTGCTGAATGACGACGACGAACTCGATTTCTCGCTGCCGGGGCGCTTCCCGCTGCGCTGGCAGCGCAGCTACAACAGCCTGACAACCCGCGAAGGACTGTTTGGGCTGGGCTGGGCAACCACGTTTGACAGCTATCTGACGCTCGACGAAAACAATGCCACATGGTTTGACGAAACCGGGCGCGAGCTGAGCTTCGAGCTGCCGCCTGTCGACCGCGCGTTTTACAGCATCAGCGAAGGCATTATCATCCGCCGCAATGAGAGCGGCGACGTGGCGATTGCCGACGACGACGGCGCGGTGTGGCGTCTGTATAAACCAACCCGGGCGAATTCCTCCATCCTGCGTCTGGCCTCCCTCAGCGATGAATACGGCAACGCCCTGCTGACGGAGTGGGATGAGCACGGCAGGCTAGTCGGCCTGCACGACGAGCCGCGGGCAATCGACGTCACCCTGCGCTATGAGGATGAGCGTTTCCCGCAGCGCGTCACCGCTGCCAGCCATTTCGACGGCAACCAGACATGGCCGCTGATGCAGTGGGGCTACGACGCGCGCGGCCAGCTGGCGAGCGCGACGGATGCCTCCGGCGTGGTGACGCGTGAATACCGCTATAACGAGCACGGGCTGATGGTCTGGCACCGTCTGCCGGGCGGTCTGGAGAGCGAATACCGCTGGAAACAGTTCGATCACTGGCGCGTGGTGGAAAACCGCACCAGCACCGGCGACGGCTGCCGCTTTAGCTACGATTTAGCCGCCGGGATGACGACCGTCGAGCACTACGACGGTCAGACTCGCCGCCACTACTGGAACGCGCAAAATCTGATTGTCCGCTACGTTGACGAGCGCGGTGAAAACTGGCGCTACGAGTGGGACGACAACGAGCTTCTGACGCGTCGCATCGATCCGCTCGGTAACGCCGTTACATTCGTCTACGACGAAATGGGCAACCGGGTTCAGGAGACTGACGCCGACGGCAATACCCGCACCACCGCCTGGCTGGAGCACCGCGCGCTTCCCGCGGCCATTATCGAAGCCGACGGCAGCTCCACCCGCTTCTGGTACGACGAACACCACGGGCTGAAGCGCGTGGTGGACCCGATGGGGCAGACGACGCTGCTGCGCCGGGACGAGTTCGGCCAGGTTGTTGAGGAGGTCGATGCCGCCGGAAACAGCCGCTATCAGGAGTACAACGAGGCCGGACAGATTGTGCGTGCGACGGACTGTTCCGGTCGTATTACCCGCTACCGCTATCATCCCCTGGGCTGGCTGGTGGTCGAGATTAGCGCCGACGGTGAAGAGACGCGTTACCGCTACGACGCCGCGGGGCGCCCTGTGCAGCTCGATCGTCCGGAAGGCTGGACGGAGTCGCTCAAATGGAACGAACGTGGCCTGCCGGTGAAGCATGCTGGCGCCGACGGAAAAGAGAGCGAGTTCAGATACGATGAGGCAGGGCGCTTAACCGCCACGCGCAATACTCAGGGCGAAGAGGTGCGCCGCCGCTGGGACAGCCGCGGACGTCTGATTGCTCTTGAAAACGAAAACGGCGAAGCGTACCAGTTCCGCTGGGGCGCGGACTCGCTGCTGCTGGAAGAGGTGGGGCTCGATGGCGTGGTCTCGCAGTATCGCTACGACGCCTGCGGACGCACGATAGCGCGCACGTTTGCCGCCGGCCATCCGGAGGCCATCACCCACACCTTCGCCTGGAGCGCGAGCGGCCAGCTGGTCGCCCGCACCACGCCGGAAGGACAGACCTGCTACCATTACACTCCGTCCGGGCTGTTAAGCCGTATTGGGCTGCATCCGGCGCTTTCAGCCGACGCGTGGACCACCGAGGCAGAGCAGGAGCTTGCCTTTGAGTATGACGCGCTTGGTCGCGTCACGCGCGAAGTGGGCGAGCACGGCGAGCTGGCGTGGGAGTATGACGCGCTGGGCAACCGCACCTCCGTCACGCTGCCCGATGGCCGCGAGCTTAAGCAGTTTTACTACGGCAGCGGGCATCTGCTCGGCATTGCTCTCGATAAGCTGTCGGTCTCTGATTTTACCCGCGACGAGCTTCACCGCGAGACCAGCCGAACCCAGGGGCTGCTGACCACGCGCAGCGAATACGACCGCCTTGGCCGACTGCATCGCCGGGACGTCTTTACCGGCAATGCCCAGCGCCCGTCGCCGCGCCGCTGGTCCCGCCGCTGGGATTACGACTACCGCAATAACCTGGTGCGGGAAGAGCGGGACGACAACCCGTTCAGCTGGTACCGCTGGCAGTACGACAGCGCCGGGCGTCTGCTGGTTCAGGACGGCACGCTGCCCGGACAGGAGAAGTGGCGCTGGGATGCGGCCGGTAACCCGCTGGAAGGTTCTGCTGAGAAGGTCACGCACAATCGTCTGACGCAGCTGAATGGCATTCGCTGGCGTTATGACATCCACGGCCGCACCGTGGAGAAGGATAACGGCCAGACCCGCTGGCACTACCGCTACGACGGCGAGCATCGCCTGACGGAGGTCATCAGCCAGCCGCGGGATCGCAACAGGCCGCAGACGCAGGTCAGCTTCCGCTACGATCCGCTCGGTCGGCGCGTCAGCAAAACGCGACGCCAGATGCTGGGCGGACAGCCAACCGGCAAGCCGGTCACCACCCGGTTTGTCTGGGAAGGATTCCGCCTGCTGCAGGAGGTGCACGGGGATGTACCGCTCACCTACGTCTACAGCGATCAGGACAGCTACGATCCTCTGGCGCGTATTGACGGCGTTGATGCCCCGGAGATCTTCTGGTTCCACTGCCAGCCGAACGGCACGCCGGAGCGGATGACGGATATCGAAGGACAGGTGCGCTGGGAAGGTGTGAACAGCGCCTGGGGCAAGCTGCTGCGGGAAAGCGAGACGCAGGTATCAGGATATTCTCAGAACCTGCGCATGCAGGGGCAATACCTGGACCGTGAGACAGGGCTGCACTACAATCTGTTCCGGTATTATGACCCGGACTGCGGAAGGTTTACGCAGCAGGACCCGATAGGGCTGGCGGGGGGGATAAACCTTTACCAGTATGCGCCGAATGCGCTGGGGTGGGTGGATCCGTGGGGGTTGACGCCTAAAACATTAATTCACTACACGACTGAAGAAGGGATGAAAGGTATCACGGAAAGTGGTGTAATAAGACCTTCATCAGGAGATATACACGCCCGCTTCGGGGATGGACAATACTTCACTAATATCAGACCTGAAATGATTGGCGGACGAACACTCAAGGATGTTGGAGGAACTGGAAAAATGTCTCTGGGTCAATTAGCAGCTGATATATATGGTGACGCGAGGAAATTAAAAGGCATAAGCCATTTTGTCGAAATAGATGTTACTGGCTTAGATGTAATTGAACCTCGGAAAAATACATTTTTGATCTTAAACACAAAAGATCTCGATGTCTCTAAAAGAATTGTTAAAAGTGGGAGGAGTTGTGGTTGAGGTGAAAAAATATTATAAAGGAAATGTTGATTTTATTGCAGGTGAAGGGATTATCCTCAATGAATTCATAGGAGAGGTGGCCACTCGACAAATAAATATTATAGATGGTGATTATTATGCTTCTTCCTCTTTGCTAGATAAAAATGAAAAAGTTGGTTTCCTGCTGTATGACGGTAAGAAAAGCGAACTTGACTTAAGTGACGCCGAAGAAATTTCGAATGATGAATTTGAAACAATCTGGGAAAGATCAACGGCTTCATTGCAAGAAAAAAAGAGAATAAATTACTTATCTGGAGATGCTGTGGAACCTTTGAAAAAATCCACAGTTATTGCTCATATTGTGAATAATAAAGGGAAATGGGGTAAAGGTTTTGTTCTTTCCCTTTCAAATAAATATCCTGCTGCAAAGAAACACTATCTCAGTAGCTTCAAAGAAAATAACATTCCAGAATTAGGGGTGGTTGATTTTGTCAAGATTGATGAACAAGAACAAATATTTATTGCTAATATGTATGCGCAGGATGGTATAAAGAAAAATATCAATGACAAAAATCAATATGTATGTTATTCATCCTTGGCTGTTTGTCTTGAAAAATTATCTGACTTTGCTTTGGTGCACCGCCTTTCAATACAAATGCCAAGAATAGGGGCAGGCCTCGGCGGAGGTGATTGGAATGTTATAGAGGCATTAATACTAAAAACTATATGCTATAAGATGATTGATTGCAATGTAATAACTTTATAATCTGCAATCAAAATTTAGCAATGCATTTTATTATATTTGGTTGTTGTTTAAGAAAGGGTGTTTTTATCTAAATGGATAAGGGCTTTAGTATGCAAATATCTATAACAAATACAATTGAACAAGGAAACGAGTTACACGGCAACCAAAAATACGCCGAGGCTTTAGAGCAATACCAAAAAGCCTGGCAAGCGCTTCCTGAGCCAAAGCTCGAATGGGAGCTCGCCAACTGGATCTCTGCCTGCATGTACAGCGCATATTTTGATCTCGCGGATTACGCTGAGGCAAAGAAATGGGGAGAGACGACATTACGGACACGTGGATCGGATATAGACACTGCACCCTTAATCGATCTCGGCATGGTCTGTTATGAGTTGAATCAATTCGAGGAAGCGTATAAATATTTTAACGATGCTTATAACTACGGCAAAGAACGTGCGTTTCAGGATAGACCTAAAAAATATCTGGAGTTCTATCTGCGCAAGAGGGGATAAGTTCGTTACTCTATAAAAAAATCCACGCCTAAGCGTGGATTTTTCCCATTCAAAACCAATCAAACGTTAAACAGGAAGTTCATCACATCACCATCTTTAACGATGTAATCTTTCCCTTCCGCACGCATCTTGCCTGCTTCTTTCGCGCCTTGCTCACCCTTGTAGGTGATAAAGTCTTCAAACGCGATAGTCTGCGCGCGAATAAAGCCTTTCTCGAAGTCGGTATGGATCTTACCGGCCGCCTGAGGCGCGGTCGCACCCACAGGAATCGTCCACGCACGCACTTCTTTCACGCCAGCGGTGAAGTAGGTCTGCAGATTCAGCAGCTCGTAGCCCGCGCGGATCACGCGGTTCAGGCCCGGCTCTTCCAGACCCAGCTCGGCCATGAACTCTTCACGGTCGGCATCGTCCAGCTCGGCGATATCGGATTCAACGGCCGCGCACACGGCAACTACCACAGAACCTTCAGCCGCTGCGATTTCACGCACTTTATCCAGGTACGGGTTGTTCTCGAAACCGTCTTCGTTAACGTTGGCGATGTACATGGTTGGCTTCAGGGTCAGGAAGCTCAGGTATTTGATCGCCGCTTTGTCTTCTTCAGTCAGGTTTTTCAGCGCGCGCAGCATGCCCGCGTTTTCCAGCTGTGGCAGACATTTTTCCAGCGCAGCCAGTTCCGCTTTCGCGTCCTTGTCGCCGCCTTTGGCTTTCTTTTGCACGCGGTGAATCGCGCGCTCGCAGGTGTCGAGGTCAGAGAGCGCCAGCTCGGTGTTGATGACGTCGATGTCGTCAGCCGGATCCACTTTGTTGTTAACGTGGATGATGTTGTCGTTTTCGAAGCAGCGCACAACGTGACCGATCGCTTCGGTTTCACGAATGTTGGTCAGGAACTGGTTACCCAGACCTTCGCCTTTGGAGGCGCCTTTTACCAGGCCCGCGATGTCCACGAACTCCATGGTGGTTGGCAGAATGCGCTGCGGCTTCACGATTTCCGCAAGCTGGTCCAGACGCGGGTCCGGCATTGGCACCACGCCGGTGTTCGGTTCGATGGTACAGAACGGGAAGTTCGCCGCTTCGATACCCGCTTTGGTAAGCGCGTTAAACAGGGTGGATTTGCCCACGTTTGGCAGACCGACGATACCGCATTTGAATCCCATTTCTAAATCACCTTAATGTCTTGATAATCAATCCGTTAACGATAACCGATTGATGAAAAGTAAATAACTACGCCTATTATACACGTAACCCGCATGACGCGCGGTAAAAAAGCCGTATCGGGCGGATTATTGCGCTTTGAAAGTGTGTAAGCGGTTTGTCGCTTCAGTTAAGCCATCTTTCAGCCAGATTTCGGTGCAGCGCGCCGCTTCGTCTACCGCTTCGTCAATCAGTTTCTGCTCAGAAACCGGGGGCTTACCGAGAACGAAACCAACAACTTTGTTTTTATCGCCCGGATGGCCGATTCCCACGCGCAAACGGTGGAAATTCGGGTTATTGCCCAGCTTGCTGATGATGTCTTTAAGACCGTTGTGGCCGCCGTGCCCGCCGCCCAGCTTGAATTTTGCCACGCCGGGCGGGAGATCCAGCTCATCGTGAGCCACCAGAATTTCATCCGGATTGATGCGATAAAACGTTGCCATCGCCGCCACCGCTTTGCCGCTCAGGTTCATAAAGGTGGTGGGCACCAGCAGGCGAACATCCGCGCCAGCGAGGTTGATACGTGAGGTATAGCCGAAGAATTTGGGTTCTTCACGCAGGGGAGCACGTAACCGTTCAGCCAGCAGATCGACGTACCATGCCCCGGCGTTGTGGCGGGTTGCCGCATATTCTGCGCCCGGGTTGGCGAGGCCGACAATCAGTTTAATCGTCACGATTCAATTCCTAATGGGTTCCAGATCTGGCGCGTAGTTTACTGTCTGGCGCGCCGCTTGACAAAATTCTGCGATCGGCACCGCGAGATGCAAATAATTACTAATCGGAACAATTAGAATTTCAAGCTGTTCAAGGTGTTATTTGTAAATTTTTGTCTGGGAGTTATCTGTAATTGTGATCATTCACGCAACTCATAAAAGGGGCGTTGTCTATACTTTACACACAAGGATTAGGGGCTTTTCCCCTGACAACCCAAAGTTCCGGAGGTGACACATGAAACGCAAAAACGCTTCGTTACTCGGTAACGTGCTGATGGGGTTGGGGCTCTTCGTGATGGTAGTCGGCGTAGGTTATTCCATTTTAAACCAGCTGCCGCAGCTTGATCTCCCACAATACTTCGCGCATGGCGCGGTACTGAGCATCTTCCTCGGTGCGGTTTTGTGGCTCGCCGGGGCGCGCGTGAGCGGACATGAGGAAGTCTGCGATAAATATTGGTGGGTGCGCCACTACGACAAACGCTGTCGTCGCGACCAGCATAAGCACAGCTAGTGCCTGATTAAGAACATCGA